>NZ_QPLK01000016.1 GCF_003340565.1 Rhodovulum sp. 12E13
GCCGGTCATCCACCCGCGCGACACCGCGAGGCTTGTTCGGAAGAAGCGGCTGGATCAGTCCCCACTCGAAATCGGTCAGATCAAAGCGTGCCATCATTGCCTCCATCGCTGGTGGCAGTGAATCAGCAAGCAAGAAACGCGTGAACCCCCTTTATGGGTACGCATCCTAGCGGCTCAGGCGATGATGTCGGGGTTCAGCTCGTCCTCGATCTGGCGGATCCGGTCCTTCAGCGCCAGCTTCTGCTTCTTCAGGCGGCGGATCGTGAAGATGTCGCCCGTGCCCCGATCCTCGAGGGCGCGGATCGCCTCGTCGAGGTCGCGGTGCTCGCGCTCGAGCACCTGCAGCCGCACGCGCAGCACCTCGACATGGTCCATCTCGTGGGGGGCGTTCACCTGTCTACCTCCTCGCGGGCGTCCCCAGGCTGACGGGGCCCGCCGTCAGCTCCCCGTATAGCGGCGCATCTCTCCGCCGGCAAAGGCACATCTTGCGGACAGGCGAACCGCGCCCCATATCGCCATCAAGGGTCGCCGAACGGGGCCCGCACGATGCATGGTCGCTTGCCTCAGAGGACGTGCTGACGATGACGAAACTGACCCTCGGGTCCCACCCTTTCCTGCTCGGGTTCGACCAACTCGAACGCCTCGTGGAGCGGACGGCGAAGTCCGGCAACGACGGCTATCCTCCCTACAATATCGAGCAGGCCGCGGAGAACCGCTATCGCATCACGCTGGCCGTCGCCGGTTTTTCCGAGGCGGACCTGTCGATCACCGTGGAAGAGCGGCAGCTCGTGATCCGCGGGCGGCAGCGCGACGACGGGGGCGAGCGGGTGTTTCTGCACAGGGGCATCGCCGCGCGCCAGTTTCAGCGCAGCTTCGTGCTGGCCGACGGGGTCGAGGTGTCGGGGGCGCTGCTCGAGAACGGGCTGCTCCATGTCGACCTTGAACGGGCCACGCCCGACCGCATCGTGCAAACCATCAGGATCGATCGCGCCTGAAAGGAGGGCGATGAAATGGAAACGAAAGTCGACACCCCCGAGACCCGGGCGCCCGAGGAGCGCGCCATCGTCTATGTCCGCCCCGTGCCGGTGGCGGAGCTGCCCGAGGAGGTGCGCGCGCAGGTGAGCGGCATCGACAACCTCTATGCCGTGCATGCCGAGACCGGCGAGCGGCTGGCGCTGGTGAAGAACCGCGAACTGGCCTTCGTGCTGGCCCGGCAGAACGACATGGCCCCCGTCAACGTGCACTGACGCGCCCAGGGGGGAAAATCCCTCGACCTCGGCTGGAAGGACGCGCACGGGGTGCAAGAGCCTTCGAAGGCTCTTGCACGCTTGCGCTCCGAGCGTTCGATCGTGGTGCGCATGATCGGCGGACGATCGCGGCGGCCGGCGCAGCCGGCGGCGAAGGGCCTTCGAAGGCCCTTCCCGTACCCCGCTCAGCCGGCGGCGACGAGGCCCATCTGTTCGAGCTTCAGCAGAACCTGATGCGCACAATGATCGACATCGACCGTCTCGGTATCGAGACGCAACTCGGGTGTCTCCGGCACGTCGTAGGGGTCTGAAATGCCGGTGAACTCCTTGATCTTGCCCTCGCGCGCCAGCTTGTAGAGGCCCTTGCGGTCGCGCCGCTCGCATTCTTCGAGGCTGGTGGCGAGGTGAACCTCGACGAAGGCGCCATGCTCCTCGATCAACGCGCGCACCTGCCGCCGGGTCGCCGCGTAGGGGGCGATCGGGGCGCAGATGGCGATGCCGCCGTTCTTGGTGATCTCGGAGGCGACGAAGCCGATGCGCTGGATGTTCAGGTCGCGGTGCTCCTTGGAGAAGCCCAGCTCCGACGACAGGTTCTTTCGCACGATGTCGCCGTCGAGCAGCGTTACCGGGCGGCCGCCCATCTCCATCAGCTTGACCAGCAGTGCGTTGGCGATGGTCGACTTTCCCGAGCCCGAGAGCCCGGTAAAGAACACGGTAAAGCCCTGCCTGGCGCGCGGCGGCTTCGATCGACGAAGCTCGGCCACGACCGCGGGAAACGAGAACCAGTCGGGGATCTCGAGCCCCTCCTGCAGGCGGCGGCGCAGTTCGGTGCCCGAGATATTGAGAACGGTCGCGCCTTCTTCGACCTCGTCGGCCGGCTGATACTCGGCGCGCTCCTGCACGTAGACCATGTGCTTGAACGGCACCATCTCGACGCCGATCTCGTCCTGGTGCTCGCGGAAGAGTTCCTGCGCGGCATAGGGCCCGTAGAAATCCTCGCCCTCGCTGTTCTTGCCCGGGCCGGCATGGTCGCGCCCGACGATGAAGTGCGTGACCCCGTGGTTGCGGCGGATCAGGCCGTGCCAGACCGCCTCGCGCGGACCCGCCATGCGCATGGCGAGGTGCAGAAGGCTCATCGTGGTGGTCGACGAGGGGTATTGGTCGAGCACCGCCTCGTAGCAGCGCACCCGTGTGAAATGGTCGATATCGCCCGGCTTCGTCATGCCGACCACGGGATGGATCAGCAGGTTCGCCTGGCTCTCCTTCGCGGCGCGGAACGTCAGCTCCTGGTGCGCGCGGTGGAGGGGGTTGCGCGTCTGGAACGCAACGATCCGTCGCCAGCCGAGCTTGCGGAAGAGCGCGCGCAACTCGTTCGGCGTGTCGCGGCGGGCGCGGAAATCGTAATGCACGGGCGGCTGGAGACCCGTGATCGCGCCGCCCAGATAAACCGGCCCGGCGATGTTGTGCAGGTAGTTGACCGCCGGATGCGCCTGGTCGTCGGCGCCGAATACCTTCTGCGCCTCGCGCTTCTTGTCGGGCGCCCACTTGTCGGTGACCGAGAGGATGGCGAGGATCACCCCCTCGGCGTCGCGCAGGGCGATGTCCTGCCCCGGTTCGACCTGCGCGGCGAACCTCTCCGAGACGTCCAGCGTGATCGGCATGGGCCATAGCGTGCCGTCGGCCAGACGCATCCGCTCGACCACGCTGTCGTAGTCGTCGCGACCGAGAAAGCCCTTGAGCGGCGCGAAGCCACCGTTCATCAGCAGCTCGAGATCGCAGATCTGGCGCGGCGTCAGATCCCAGCTCGCGAGGTCACCGGCCTCGAGGCGGAGTTTCTGCGCGCTGTCCGGCGAGACGAAGAGCTCCGGGATCGGAGCGAGATTGGCAATCGACATGGGCGTGTCTCGGCTTTCTGCTGACGGCATTCTGCGTCGTCGGTGCGGTCACATCTGCCGCCCCCTCCCCTCGACGGGCTGACGCGCGCCTCTAATCCTCACATGCGGGCGGCTTCAAGGCGCGAACCCCGATCTGCCGCCCCGGATGCGGCATTGCCACACCCGGGGCGCGCCTAGCACGCGAAAGGTGAATGCTCCGTTAGGGCGGGCGCACCCAGACGGCAGAGAGAGCGGTGCGCGGCCCTCACTCCGCCGCCGGCGCTTCCGCGCCGTGGCCGAGCGGCGGTGTGGTGTCGCGGGGCTCGACTTCTTCCATCTCGGCGAGAAACTTCTCGGCCTCGAGCGCCGCCATGCAGCCCATGCCGGCCGACGTCACCGCCTGCCGGTAGATGTGGTCGGTCAGGTCACCGGCGGCAAAGACGCCGGGGATGGACGTGGCCGTCGAGTCCGGCTTCGTCACGACGTAACCGCCGTGATGCGTGTCGAGCTGG
This sequence comes from Rhodovulum sp. 12E13, assembly GCF_003340565.1. Taxonomy (GTDB): domain Bacteria; phylum Pseudomonadota; class Alphaproteobacteria; order Rhodobacterales; family Rhodobacteraceae; genus HLUCCA09. Next base: position 3,634 of record NZ_QPLK01000016.1, read on the forward strand.
TCGGCCACCAGTTCCGAGGCGGGCGCATGACCGATGGCCACGAAGAAGCCGGCACAGGGTATCTCGGTAATCTCGCCGCTGGTCACGTGCTTCGCGCGCACCCCCTCGACGCCGAGCGGGCTCTCGGTGCCGACGACCGCATCGATCTCGTGATCCCACAGCACCTCGACCTTGGGATTCCTGAAGAGCCGGTGCTGCAGGATCTTTTCCGCGCGCAGGCTGTCGCGGCGATGCACCAGCGTTACCTTGCTGGCGAAGTTGGTGAGGAACAGCGCCTCCTCCACGGCAGTGTTCCCGCCGCCGACGACGACCACTTCCTTGCCGCGGTAGAAGAAGCCGTCGCAGGTGGCGCAGGCCGACACGCCGAAGCCCTTGAACTTCTCCTCCGAGGGGAGGCCCAGCCACTTGGCCTGCGCGCCGGTGGCGAGGATCACCGCGTCGGCGGTGTAGGTCGTGCCGCTGTCGCCCTTCGCGGTGAACGGCCGCCGCGACAGGTCGATCGACAGGATGTGGTCCTGCACGATCTCGGTGCCGACCTCGCGGGCATGCGCCTCCATCCGCACCATCAGGTCGGGCCCCTGCACCATCGTGTCGCCCGGCCAGTTCTCGACCTCGGTGGTGATCGTGAGCTGGCCGCCGGGCTGGATGCCCTGCACCAGAACGGGCTCGAGCATCGCGCGGGCGGCGTAGACCGCGGCGGTGTAGCCCGCCGGCCCGGAGCCGACGATCAGAACCTTGGAGTGGCGGGTCTCGCTCATGGGAACCTCCCGGTCAGACGGTAGACGGTGCTGCACCGCCCGCATATAGGCGCGGCAGAGACGGCGCGAAAGGCGGCAAAGCGCACTGAGCGAGGCCCTTCAAATCTTGCGCACGCGCGAAAGAAAGTTGCGCCCCCGCGCACGACGGCATACATAACCGCAAATACGAGGCCTTTCCGAAGGAGACGGGACGCATGCCGGCATCGAGGCTCGACGCGATCGACCGCCAGATCCTGGCGGAGCTTCAGGCCGACGGCCGGATGACCAATGTCGAACTCGCCCGGCGCGTCGGCATCTCGGCCCCGCCCTGCCTGCGGCGCGTCCGCACGCTAGAGGAGGCCGGCTTCATCCGCGGCTACCACGCCGACATCGACCCCCGCGCGCTGGGGTTCGAGGTGCAGGTCTTCGCCATGGTGGGGCTCGACAACCAGTCCGAGGCGGCGCTGTCGGGCTTCGAGGCGCGCTGCCGCGAGTGGCCGCTCGTGCGCGAATGCCACATGCTGAATGGCGAGATCGACTTCATCCTCAAGTGCGTGGCGCCAGACCTGTCGACCTTCCAGAGTTTCCTGACCGAGCAGTTGACGGCGGCCGAGCATGTGGCGAGCGTCAAGACATCGCTCGTGATCCGCGGCGCGAAGGACGACCCCTCGGTCCCCTTCGAGGTGCTGGAAGAGCGGCTGAGTCGCTCGGCCTGACCCGCATCGGTGCGAATCACGCACGCCTCCTTCGCCGCGTCCGTCGCGGTCTCCCGGTGCCGCGCCGCTCGACGGTGAAGGGCCGTGCCGACCGCGGGAGCGTGCATCCCGTACCTTGCGCCACTCGGGGGGGCGCATGTCGGTGCGAAGATCCGGGGCCGGCCAGCTGCCCAAACGATCGCCGCGCGCACCTGCACCCGCTCCGAGAGGTGCCCGCGCGCCGGGGGCCGGAACCATCGTGCATCGCTCGGTCACCTGCTCGCGTGATGGCTGGCCTCGGGGCTGACGATGGCCGAGACGACCGAGCGCCCGTTCGATGACCCGGTGCCGCGCGACGGGGCTGCGCACGGCCACGTGCGGCCCGGATGCTGCCGAGGGGGCGGGGCTGCCCTGCCGCTGCTCGCTGCCGCGATGCTGCGTCGCGGGCGGCTGATCCCTCAGCCGCGCACCCAGCGGAACAGGGCCGAGGCCCCCCACCCGGCCGCGATGGCGATGGCGAGCGAAACCAGCCCGTAGACCAGGGGGCGCTGGTGGGCCAGCGTGTAGATCCACCGCTCCAGCCCCACCTTGCGCACGTCGATCGTGCGGGTGAAGTCGGCCACGACTTCGCCTTCGCGTGTCAGGTAGACATTTGCAGTGTACTGTCCCTCCACGAGGTTTGCCGGCAGCGCGATATCGACCGAGAAAAGCGCCTGATCGGTCAGCCGCACCGCCCCCTCCTGCACGGCATAGAGGCCCTGCGCCTCGCGGATGCGGATCAGACCGTCGATGAAATCGTCGGTTGCCTCGCTGCCCGCCTCGCGCGCGTCGACCGCCCGGATCCTGCGCTCCGGCGTGATGGAGCGACGCAGATCCTCCACCGCCGTCAGCGCTTGCGAGAGCGGTGCCGACGTGGCCACCTTGTAGAGCGTGGGCGCCGCGTCGATTGCCACGCCTTCCGTGTTCACCCAGATTCCCGCCAAACGTGACTTGCGCCGCACCGTCACCGGGCGCAGGGGGCCCGAGACGGTGACGATCACCTCGACCGGCGCATGCGTGCGCCCCGGCTCGGGCTTGATCGCGCCGAAGACGACGATCTCCGATCCCTCGAAACGCGCGTCGATCGCCACCCGCTCCTGGCTGAGATCCGCGACGATGCGCTGCGCGGCCGCGTCCGTCGCCGGCAGCAGGAGCGCGAGTGAAAGCGCGAGGAGAACCGCGCGCATCAATGACCCCCCGGATCGGCGATGGAATAGAGTTCGGCCGGCTCCACCAGCAGGTCGAAGGCGAGCTTGCCGCAGACCGCCAGAACGATGAGCGCGAGCAGGATGCGCAGCTGCTCGGCCTTCAGCTTCGTGCCGAGCTGGGTGCCGATCTGCGCGCCGACCACCCCCCCGATCAGCAACAGCACGGCCAGCATCATGTCGACGGTGTAGTTCGTCGTGGCGTGCAGGAGCGTGGTGAACGCCGTGACGAAGATGATCTGGAAGAGCGAAGTGCCCACGACGACCTTGGTCGGCATGCCCAGCAGGTAGATCATCGCCGGCACCATGATGAAACCGCCGCCCACCCCCATGATCGCCGCCAGCACGCCGACCGAGACGCCCACCAGCAGCGGCGGGATCACCGAGATGTAGAGGCCGGAGGTGCGGAACCGCATCTTGAAGGGCAAGGCCGCCACCCAGCCCCGGCTGCGGCGCGGCCTGCGCGGCGGCGGCGGCGCGCCCCCCGCCGTGGCGGCGCGCGCCCGCCGGATCGCGCCCAGCGATTCGACGAACATCAGCGAGCCGATGACCCCCAGGAAGACCACGTAGCAGAGCCGCACCAGCAGATCGACCTGGCCCTGCGCCTTGAGGAAGTTGAACAGCAGGATGCCGAGGCCCGCGCCGATCAGCCCCCCCACCAGGAGCACCGTCCCCATCTTGAGGTCGACCGTCTTGCGCCGCAGGTGGGCGAGAACGCCGGAAAAGGACGAGGCCACGATCTGGTTCGCCTCGGTCGCCACGGCGACGGCCGGCGGGATGCCGATGAAGAACAGCAACGGCGTCATCAGGAAGCCGCCGCCCACCCCGAACATCCCCGACAACACGCCCACGGCCCCCCCGAGTCCGAGCAGCAGGAACGCGTTGACCGAGACCTCGGCGATGGGAAGATAGACGAGCATACCCCACATAATCGCGCACCCGCCCCGCGGGCAACGCGGTATCTGTCACGCTGCCGGGCGCTCTGCGGCTGTGGCCCCGCCGCTGCGCGCGTCGCCGCTTCTCCTTGACCGAAATAGCCCGGGGGCAGGTCGCCCCGGGCGGCCGGGGGCAGAGCCCCCACCGCCCGGAGGGCTCGAAACGAATGCGCCGGAGGCGCGCCGCTTCGTCGCTGGCAGGGCCTTCAGCGCTCCTTCACGTAGGGGGCGCCGCCGGCCTTGGGCGGGATCGCCCGCCCGACGAAGCCTGCGAGGATGATGACGGTCAGCACGTAGGGCAGCGAATCCATCACCTGCACCGGGATCGTGACCTCGCCCAGGCGCAGGCCCTGGTAGCGCAGGGCGACCGCCTGCAGCAGGCCGAAGAGCAAGCAGGCCCCCAGCGCGTACCACGGCCGCCACTTGGAAAAGATCAGCGCGGCGAGCGCGATGTAGCCGCGCCCCGCCGTCATGTCCTTGACGAAGCCCGCCTGCAGCGCCGTGGCGAGATAGGCGCCCGCGAGCCCGCACAGCACCCCGCAGATGACCACCGCCGCATAGCGCAGCCCGATCACGCTGATGCCGGCGGTGTCGACCGCCTCGGGGTTCTCGCCCACCGCCCGCAGGCGCAGGCCGAAGCGGGTGCGGTAGAGCACCCACCACGTCGCCGGCACCGCGAGCAGCGCCACGTAGACGAGGATCGAGTGCCCCGAGACCAGTTCCGACCAGACCTGCTGCACCGGCCCCGCCTGCGCGATCAGCTCCGACAGCGGCCGCCCCGCCGCCGCCGCGTCGGACGGGCCGATGGCGAAGGGCAGCTCCCACCCCGAAAAGCGCGCGTCGCCGGCCAGCGAGGGCGTGCGCCCGCCCTGCGCGAACCAGCTCTGCGCGATCACCACCGTCAGCCCCGCGGCGAGAAAGTTGATTGCCACCCCAGAGATCAGCTGGTTGCCGCGGAAGGTGATCGAGGCCAGGCCGTGCACCGCCGACAGCAGCATCGACGCGACGATCCCCGCCAGCAGCCCCACCCAGACCGAGCCCGAGACGAAGGCGAAGGCGGCCGAAGCGAAGGCCGCGATCAGCATCTTGCCCTCGAGCCCGATGTCGAAGATCCCCGACCGCTCGGAAAACAGCCCGGCGAGGCAGGCGAGCAGAAGCGGCGTGGCGAGGCGCAGCGTCGAGTCGAGGATCTGGACGAGCGTCAGGAAATCCATCTCACTCCCCCGGGCTCGGCTGGCGGGCCTGCATGGCCTCGCGCCGCTTGCGCCGCCGCCGCGCGGCCATGAAGGCGCTCTCGATCGGCATCCGCACCATGTTGTCGAGCGCCCCGGTGAACAGGATGACCAGCGCCTGGATCACCACCACCAGTTCCCGCGGGATCGACATCCACAGCGCGATCTCGGCGCCTCCCTGGTAGAGAAAGCCGAACAGGATCGCCGCGAGCGCCACGCCGAACGGGTGGTTGCGCCCCATCAGCGCCACCGCGATGCCGATGAAGCCCGCGCCCTCGACCGAGTTCAGCACCAGCCGCTCGGCCTCGCCCATCACGTTGTTGATCGCCATCAGGCCCGACAGGCCACCCGAGATGAGCATCGCCACCACGACGATCTTCACCGGCGAGATCCCGGCATAGAGGGCCGCCGATTCCGAATGCCCGAGCGCGCGGATCTCGTATCCGAGCCGCGTGCGCCACATCAGCACCCAGACGGCGACGCAGGCGAGAAGCGCGATGAACAGGGTGATGTTCACCGGCGCCGCGCTGGAAAACTCGATGCCGAACGGCGCCAGGATCTGGTGCAGCGTCGGCAGGTGCGCGCCCTCGGGGAAGGAGGCCGAGGCCGGCTCCATCTCGCCCACGGGCTTCAGCACGTTGACGAGCATGTAGTTGAGCAGCGCCGCGGCGATGAAGTTGAACATGATCGTGGTGATCACGATGTGGCTGCCGCGTTTCGCCTGCAGATACGCCGGGATCAGCGCCCAGAGCGCCCCGAAGAGCGCGCCGCCCAGCATCGCCACCGGCAGCGCCAGCGTCCAGTGCGGCCAGGGCAGCGACAGGCACACCAGCGCCACGCCCAGCCCCCCTACCGTCGCCTGCCCCTCGGCCCCGATGTTGAACAGCCGCGCGTGGAACGCCACGGCGAAGGCGAGGCCGGTGAACATGAAGTTGGTGGCATAGTAGAGCGTGTAGCCCCAGCCATAGGTCGAGCCGAACGCGCCCGACACCATGAGGCGCACGGCCTCCACCGGGTCCTGCCCGATCGCCCAGATGACGCCCGCCGAGATGGCGAATGCGATCATCACGCTGATCAGCGGCACGAGGAAGACGTCGGCCCAGCGCGGCATCCGCTCCATCTCAGCGCACCTCCCCGGCCTGCGCGGCGAGCCGCTCCTCGACCGCCTCGTGCAGCGGCTTGCCATCGTCGGGCGCGCTCTCGAGCCCCGCCATCAGCAGGCCCAGCTCCGCCTCCGTCGTCTCCGCCGGCAGGCGCTCGCCCATGATGCGGCCGTCGAACATCACGGCGATCCGGTCGCTGAGCCCCATGATCTCGTCGAGCTCCACCGACACGAGCAGGATCGCCTTGCCGCTGTCCCGCAGCTCGATGATGCGCTGGTGGATGAACTCGATCGCGCCGATATCCACCCCGCGCGTCGGCTGTCCCACCAGCAGCAGCTCCGGGTCCTGCTCGATCTCGCGGGCCAGCACGATCTTCTGCTGATTGCCCCCGGAAAAGCTCTTGGCGGTCAGCCGCGGGTTGGGCGGGCGCACGTCGAACCGCTCCATCCTGGCGGCCGTCTCGGCGATCAGGCCCGCATTGTCCATCAAGAGGCCCTCGCCCCCCGCGCCGCCCCGCTCGTAGCCGAGGGCCATGTTCTCCCACGCCATGAAGTCCATGATCAGGCCGAGGCGCTGCCGGTCCTCCGGCACGTGGGCGACGCCGCGCTCGCGCCGCGACCGCCCGTCGGACTGCCTGCCCGCGAGGGCGATCTCCTGCCCGTTCAGCCGGATCGTGCCGGTCGCCGTGCGGATGCCCCCCAGCACGTCGAGCAGTTCCGACTGGCCGTTCCCGGCCACGCCCGCCAGGCCGAGGATCTCGCCCGCCCGCACCTCGAACGACACGCCGCGCAGCCGCTCCACCCCCTGCTCGTCGACCACCCGCAGGTTCTCGACCTCGAGCACCGTGCGCCCGGGCCGTGCCGGCGTCTTGTTCACGCGCAGCAGAACCTTGCGCCCCACCATCAGTTCGGCCAGCTGCTCGGGGCCGGTGTCGGCGGTCGGGACGGTCGCCACCATCTCGCCGCGGCGCATCACCGACACCTCGTCGGTGATCTCAATGATCTCGCGCAGCTTGTGGGTGATCAGGATGATCGTCTTGCCCTCGTCGCGCAGCCCCTTGAGGATGCGGAACAGATGGTCGGCCTCGGCCGGCGTCAGCACGCCGGTGGGTTCGTCGAGGATCAGGATGTCGGCCTGCCGGTAGAGCGCCTTGAGGATCTCCACGCGCTGCTGCATCCCCACCCCGATCTCGCCGATCAGCGCGTCGGGGTCCACCTGCAGCTCGTAGTCGCGCGCGAGTTCGGTCAGGATCTTCCGCGCCTTGGCGAGCGAGGGCCTGAGCAGCCCCCCTTCCTCGGCGCCCAGCACCACGTTCTCCAGAACGGTAAAGGTCTCGACCAGCTTGAAATGCTGGAAGACCATGCCGATTCCCGCCGTGATCGCCGCCTGGCTGTCGGGGATCTCGGTCCGTTTCCCGCCGATGAAGATCTCGCCCGCATCCGCCTTGTAGAACCCGTAGAGGATCGACATCAGCGTCGACTTGCCGGCGCCGTTCTCGCCCACGATCCCGTGGATCGTGCCGCGCTGCACGCGGATCGAGATGTCCTTGTTGGCCTGCACCGGGCCGAAGGCCTTAGAGATGCCCTTCAGCTCGATCGCGGGTGGCGTCGTGGCGGCGTGGTCGGGCATCGCGTCCTTCCGGCCGAAGGACCGGAACCGCACCCCGCCCCTTCTTCTTGCTGGAAATATCCTCGGGGGGTCCGGGGGGCGGAAAGCCCCCCGGCCTCTCCGCTCGTGCCGGCCTCAGAAGGTCAGCGCCGGGCAGCTGTCATCCGTCGAGTAGTCGTGCACCGTGATCTCGCCGTCGATGATCGCCTGTTTCGCGTCCTCGACCGCGCCGGTCATCTGCTCCGAGATCAGCTCCGCGTTGTGCTCGTCCACGGCATAGCCCACGCCGTCCTCTGCGAGGCCGAGCACCTGCACGCCGGTCTCGAGGTCGGCCCCCGCCTCCATCGCGTTGTAGACGGCGACATCGACACGCTTGAGCATCGAGGTCAGCACCGAACCCGGGTGAAGGTAGTTCTGGTTGCTGTCGACGCCGATCGAGAACACGCCCTGGTCCGCCGCCGTCTGAAGCACGCCGAGGCCGGTGCCGCCCGCGGCGGCGAAGATCACGTCGGCGCCCTGGCTGATCTGCGCCTGGGCGAGTTCCGAGCCCTTGACGGGGTCGTTCCAGGCCGCCGGCGTCGTGCCGGTCATGTTGGCGATGATCTCGGCATCGGGGTTCACGGCCTTCACCCCTTGCGCGTAGCCGCAGGCGAACTTGCGGATCAGCGGGATGTCCATGCCACCCACGAAGCCGACCGTGTCGCTCTCGGTGGCCATCGCCGCGAGCATGCCCACGAGGTAGCTGCCCTCGTGCTCGGAGAACAGCACCGACAGCACGTTGGGGTGCTCCTCGGGGTCGACGAAGCCGTCGATGGTGACGAACTTGGTGTCGGGATAGTCGGGCGCGACCTCGGCGATCGGCGTGGCCATCGAGAAGCCGGTGGTCACGACCGGGTTGAAGCCGGCCTCGGCGAAGCGGCGCAGCGCCTGCTCGCGCTGGGCCTCGGACTGCAGCTCGATGTCGCGGAACTCGCCGCCCGTCTCCTCGGCCCAGCGCACCGCGCCGTTGTAGGCCGCCTCGTTGAACGACTTGTCGAACTTGCCGCCGAGGTCGTAGATCAGGGCCGGATCGGCCAGCGCGGCACCGGCGCTCAGGGCCGTGGCCGCGGCGGCGCCGAGAAGGGTCCGCATCAATGTCATTTCCAGTCTCCCCGTTGGTGGCGAGGCGCCGCGCTCGGCGCCTGCCGGAATAGGTAAGGATCTCTTTAAGGATCGCGAGGGGATAAGGCCGCACCGGCCCAACCCGGTCAACCGCTTTTTACCGCGCACGGCCCCTCCCCGCGGCGTCTGCCCGCTTCTGGGGCGACGCCCGCCTACCGCCCGCCCCCGGGCTCACGCCAGTGCCCGCCCCATCAGCAGAGCGTCGACCGCGCCGCCGGCCCGCGGATAGTAGCCGGGTCGCCGCCCGCGCTCGCCATAGCCCGCGCCCGCGTAGAGCGCGACGGCCGGCGCGTTGTCGGCGGCCACCTCGAGGAACGCCTCGCGCGCGCCGCGCTCGCGCGCGCCCTCCTCGAACGCGGCGAGCAGCGCCCGCCCGCAGCCCTGGCGCCGCGCGGGGGGCGCGACGGCGAGCGTCAGCAGCTCGGCCTCGCCCGCCACCGCCCGGCCGAGAGCGAAGCCGGCGCCCCCCTCGGGTGCATCGACGGCGAACACATGCGGGTCGTCCAGCAGCGCGGCGAACTCGCGCGCCGACCATGGCCGCTCCCGCTCGAAGCTGGCGGCATGGATGGCGGCGCGCGCCTCGGGGGTCACGGCAACAGCAGGGGCGGCGGGTCGGCCGGCGGCGCGGCGTCGGGCGGGCGGACATAGAGCGGCGCGGGGCGGCGCTCCGTGTCGATCCGGTTGCGCCATTTCCACTCCGTCACCTTGCCCAGGCGGCGCGGCAGATCGTCCAGCGCGGCCTCGCGGTGGCCTGCCTCGAAGGCGCGGGCAATCTCGGCGGCACGGTGGCCGGTGACGCGCATGTTGGCGGGCAGGCGCAGATCGTCCGGCGGATGGGCCGGGTCGATCAGCCGTGGCGCGGCACGCGGGGTGCCGTAGCGATAGTGGCAGACATAGGCCATGTCGCGCGGGGCGGGGACGCTGACGATCTCGGCCGGCTCGGCGCCGAGGCCGGCGGGGTCGCGCACGAGATCGAAGGTGGAGATGCCGATGGCGGGGCGGCCGAGCGAGAGGGCGAGCCCCCGCGCCGTGGCCACCGCGATGCGCGTTCCGGTGAAATTGCCCGGCCCGATGCCGACGCCGAGCGCGGTCAGCTCCGACAGGTCGTGCCCGGCCCCTGCCATCAGGCGCTGGAGCAGCGGCACCAGCGCCTCGGCCTGGCCGCGCGCCATGGGCTCCAGCGCCTCGGCCAGGATCGCATCGTCCCGAACGACAGCGGCCGCGCAGTGCGCGGCCGACGTGTCGAAGACAAGGAAGAGCGCGTCAGAGCCCAACCGGCCGCACCTCGGTCACCTCGGGAATGTAATGCCGCAGCAGGTTCTCGATGCCCATCTTCAGCGTCAGCGTCGACGAGGGACAGCCCGCGCAGGCCCCCTGCATGTGCAGGTAGACGACGCCGCGGTCGAAGCCGTGGAACGTGATGTCACCGCCGTCCTGCGCGACGGCCGGACGCACGCGGCTGTCGAGCAGCACCTTGATCTGCTCGACGATCTCGCCGTCCTCGCCCTCGTGGACGGCGTGGCCATCGCCCGCGGGCGCGCCGCCTTCGTCGAGCACCGGAGCGCCCGACTGGTAGTGCTCCATGATTGCACCGAGGATGGCGGGCTTGACGTGCTCCCACTCCACCCCCTCGGCCTTGGTCACGGTCACGAAGTCGGTGCCGAAGAAGACGCCCGTCACACCCTCGACGCCGAAGATGCGCTGCGCGAGCGGCGACTTGCCGGCGGCGTCGGGCGTGGGAAAGTCGGCGGTGCCGGCCTCGAGCACGGTCTGGCCGGGCAGGAACTTCAGCGTCGCCGGGTTGGGCGTGGATTCGGTCTGGATGAACATGGGCATCCCTTTCCTGAGTGTTCCAGTCATATGCCCGGTCGGGCGGCCCGGGTCAAGCTTTCTGGAATCGTTCTAAATCCAGATCGCGGTCAGGTGATCGCTTCCAGCCGCTCCTTCGACATCTCGCCCGGCACGATGGTGATGGGCACCGGCAGCGTGCCCGACGCCTTGGTGAGCTGGGTCACCAGGGGCCCCGGCCCGCTCTTGCCCGAGCCTGCACCGAGCACCAGAATGCCGATCTCGGGGTCTTCGCGGATGAGGTCGAGGATCTCGGGCACCGGCTCTCCCTCGCGGATCACGAGGTTGGGGTCGACGCCCTGCCGGTCGCGCATCCACTTGGCGAAGACCTCGAAATGCGCCTCGATCCGCTCGCGCGCCTCGGCGCGCATCACGTCGCCCACCCCGATCCAGTGCTGGAACTCGTCGGGCGGGATGACGGCGAGGATCTCGACCCCGCCGCCGGTGCGCGACGCCCGCATCGCCGCGAAGCGCATCGCGTTGAGGCATTCGCGGCTGTCGTCAAGAACGACGAGAAACTTGCGCATCGGCGACCCTCCCTGACGCGCGAGTATGCCCTGCCAGGCGCGCGCGCGGCAATCCTCTCCGAAGGCCGCAGCTCAGGCCGCCGCGGCGGTGCTGTGCGCCCAGTCCCAGTAGAGGTCGCGCGCACGCTTCGCCACGGGGCCGAGCGGGTAGGTCGTGCCGTCGAACTCCGTCACCGGCGTCACCTTCGAGAGGTTCCCTGTGAGGAACACCTCGTCGGCCCGTCGGAAATCGTCGAAGGCGAGCACGCCCTCGACCACCTCCACCCCGTCGGCGCGCAAATTGGCGATGTGGCGGGCGCGGGTGATCCCTGCGAGGAAGGTGCCGTTGGGAATCGGGGTGAACACCACCCCGTCGCGCGCCATGAAGACGTTGGCGGTAGCGGTCTCGGCCACGTTGCCCATCGCGTCGGCCACCAGCGCGTTGCCGTAGCCCCGGGCGCGCGCCTCGGCCAGCATGCGCGCGTTGTTGGGGTAGAGGCAACCGGCCTTGGCGTTGCACACGTTGTCGGCCAGCACGGGGCGGCGGAACAGCGTGGTGGTCAGCGTGGTGGCCGCGTCGGGCGCGGGCATCGGCACCGCCTCGAGGCAGATGGCAAAGCCGGTCGGCCCAGTCCTGGGCAGGACGCCGAGATACTCCGAATCGAGCGCCCAGTACATCGGGCGGATGTAGATGGCGGCATCCTTCGGGTAGAGGTTCAGGCCCTCCCAGACGATGTTCACCATCTCGTCGGTGCCCACGTTCGGCGCGATCATCAGCGCCTCGGCCGAGCGGTTGACGCGGGCGCAATGCAGGTCGAGGTCGGGGGCGATGCCGTCGACGTAGCGGGCGCCGTCGAAGACGGTGGTGCCCAGCCACGCGCCGTGGTCACCCGCGCGCATGACGGGCACGTCGCCCTCGTGCCAGCGGCCCTCGAAATAGGTTCGGATGTCGGTTCCCGCGGCCATAGGCGCCTCCCTGGTGCGAGGCACCAGCCTAGGCCCGCTCGCGGGAAGGGTCCAGCCCCGTCAGGCGGCCTCGGCCAGCAGCGCCGCGACGTCGAGAGGCTCGTTGCTGATGGCGAGGCGGCCCTGCGCGTCGCGCGGCCAGTCCTCGGGCGCCCGGTCGCGGTAGAGCTCCACGCCGTTGCCGTCCGGGTCGTCGAAATACACCGCCTCCGACACGCCGTGATCGGCCGCGCCGGTCAAAGCGACGCCGGCATCGAGCACCCGTCGGGTCGCTGCGCCGAGGCTCGGCCGGTCGGGATAGAGAAAGGCGGTGTGGAAAAGCCCCGGGTGCCCCTTCGGCCCGGGAGCGGCGCCGCGCGATGCCCAGGTGTTGAGGCCGAGATGGTGGTGGTAGCCGCCCGAGGCCAGAAACGCCGCCTCGGCGCCGTAGAGTTGCGTCACCTCCAGCCCGATCACGTCGCGATAGAAGGCGATGGAACATTCGAGATCCGAGACACGCAGATGGACGTGGCCGAGGACGGGCGGAGCGGCGTGGGGCATGATGGGCCTCCGGTGCAATCGGGCCGCAGCATGGCCAAACTGCCGGCGCGACGCGATTGGGCGCGATGGCGGGGCGCCTGCGCGCCCACGCACGGTTCCCGGCCCTGACCATGGCGCGTCATGCATGGCAGGCGGCGGGCCTCTCCTCGCCCCGGCCGCATCGGCCGCCGGGGGGCGGGGCGGGGCCGGACCCGCTGCGGCCAGTCACCCTTGTCGCGCGGCAGATATCGGGCGGGACCCTGAAACCGCCGGCGGCCTACACCCACTCGGGCTTGTCCGCGCCCACCATCCTGTCGGCGCCCACCATGCCAACGATCTCGTAGGTCCGGCGCAGGATCGGGGCGGCGAGCTCGCGGGCGCGGGCGGCGCCGCCGGCGAGGAGTCGGTCGATCTCGGCGGGGTCCTGCATCAGCCGCGACATCTCGCCGGAGATGGGAGAGAGGTGCGCCACGGCGAGGTCGGCCAGCGCGGGCTTGAACTCGGAGAACGGCTTTCCCCCGTGCTCGGCAATCACGTCGGCGACGCTCACGTCGGCCAGGGCCGCGTAGATGTTGACGAGGTTCCTCGCCTCGGCCCGCTCCTCCAGCCCTTCCGGCGTCCCGGGCAGCGGCTCGGGGTCGGTCCGGGCCTTGCGGATCTTCTGGGCGATGGCGTCAGCATCGTCGGTCAGGTTGATGCGGGTCATGTCAGACGGGTCGGACTTCGACATCTTCTTCGCGCCGTCGCGCAGGCTCATCACCCGCGTCGCGGCCCCCTCGATCACCGGCTCGGTGAGCGGGAAGAAGTCGACCCCGTAATCGTGGTTGAACTTCGCCGCGATGTCGCGCGTCAGTTCCAGGTGCTGCTTCTGGTCCTCGCCCACCGGCACGTGGGTGGCATGGTAGGCGAGGATGTCGGCCGCCATCAGCGCCGGGTAGGCGAAGAGGCCGAGCGAGGCCTGCTCGGCGTGCTTGCCCGCCTTGTCCTTGAACTGCGTCATCCGCTTCATCCAGCCCATGCGGGCGACGCAGTTGAAGATCCACGCCAGCTGCGCGTGCTCGGGCACCTGGCTCTGGTTGAACAGGATCGAGCGGGCGGGGTCGATGCCGGAGGCGATGAAGCCGGCCGCAAGCTCGCGCGTGGCGCGGCGCAACTCTTCGGGCTGCTGCCAGACCGTGATCGCGTGCAGGTCGACCATGCAGTAGACGGTCTCGAACCCGCCCGCGTTCTGCATGTCGACGAAGCGCTTCATCGCGCCGAGGTAGTTGCCGAGATGCAGGTGCCCGGTGGGCTGGATGCCGGAAAACACCCGCCGCGTGAAGCGCGAGAGGTCGGGCTGGATCGGGTCGTCCTGCAGCGATGTGGTGTCGGGCATCCTGGCCTCCGGTTCTGGCCATCGGGGCCGCGCTCGCTTATCCCCGCCCCCGCAGCCCGTCAACCGGAGGCCCCATGTCCGACGCGCCCCACGCCTCGCCCTTCAACGCCCTGCCGCCCGTCGTCACGGCGCTGGCGGCGGCGATCTTCGGCGTCGAGGTGCTGTTCATGCTCGCCAAGTCGGGCCTGATCGGCGGCACGCGCGGCGGGGAGGACTGGCGCATCTTCGCCCTCCAGCGCTTCGCCTTCTCGGGCGAACTGTTCGGCTGGATGGTCGAGACAGGGCGCTGGCCGCCGGAACACGCGATGCGCTTCGTCACCTATCCGTTCGTGCATGTCAGCTTCACGCAGATGATCTTCGTCGTCGTCTTCGTGCTGGCGCTCGGCAAGATGGTGGGCGAGGTGATTTCCAATGCCGCCGTCGCGGCGATCTTCTTCGCGGCATCCATCGTGGGGGCGCTCGTCTACGCGATCCTGCTGAATGATCCGCGCCCGCTCGCGGGGGGCTTTCCCGGCGCGTTCGGTCTGATCGGCGGCTATACCTTCATCCTGTGGGTGGGCTATGGCGCGGTGGGCGCCAACCAGTTCCGCGCCTTCACGCTGATCGGCTTCCTCATGGGGATCCAGCTGATCTTCGGCCTGTTGTTCACGGTGGGCAATTTCTGGGTGGCCGAGGTGGCGGGCTTTCTGACCGGCCTCGCCCTGTCGCCGCTGCTGGTGCCGGGGGGCTTCGGGCGGCTGCTCGCACGTATCAGGCAGCGCTGAGGGTTCGCCGCAGGGGCGCGCCCGTGCTAGATCCACCGCAAGCTCAAGGAAAGGGAGAGAGCGATGACCCTCAAGGTCTACCTGTCCGGCGAGATCCACACCGACTGGCGCGAGCGCATCACGGAAGGGGCCAGAGGCCTCGACGTGACGTTCGACGCGCCGGTGACCGACCACGCGGCGAGCGACGATTGCGGCGTGGCCATCCTCGGCGCGGAAGACAGCAAGTACTGGCACGACCACAAGGGCGCCATGGTCAACGCCATCCGCACCCGGCGCGGGATCGAGCAGGCCGACGTCGTCGTGGTGCGCTTCGGCGACAAGTACAAGCAATGGAACGCGGCGTTCGACGCAGGCTACGCCGCGGCGCTCGGCAAGTCGCTGATCGTGCTGCACCCGCCAGAGCACCAGCACGCGCTCAAGGAGGTCGACGCCGCCGCGCTCGCCGTTGCGGAAGAGCCCGAGCAGGTGGTCGACATCCTGCGCTACGTGCTGACGGGGAGCTTGCCCGAGCGCACGGCGCAGGCGGCAGAGTAGGCGCGGCCCGGCCGGGTCGCGCAAGGGCGCCTGACGTTCCTCCGCTTGATCCGGCACGACCGGCCGAGCCCGCCCCTCTCACAGGTCGGGTTCAGGGCGACATGACGCGAGCCGATCGCAATGGCGCCGGCGGCCCCTTGCGGCGCTCGGCCGGCGCGCCGCACCGGGTGCCTTCCCGTGTCGGGCGCGCCCGGTCGCGTCACGTCGGGGCGGGTGTCTAGGCCATGCCCCGCTCGCCATACTTGAGCAGGACCGGCACGACGAGATCCTCCTCGTCGGTCAGGTGCCGTTCGAGCAGCGGCGCGAAGCCCTCGAGCCCCTCGAGGAACCGCCCCGTCGCGTCGTGCCGCGCCACCGCGTCGGCCTGAAGCACGGCATTGGCGCGCTCCACGAAGGCGTGCAGATGACCTTCGAGGGCATGGTGATCGGCGTCGAGCAGGCCGAACCCCGTCTCCAGCCGTGCGTCGTGCCGCGAGAGAACGGGGAAGTAGTGCGCGTCCTCGACGTGGTGATGGCCGTGCAATTCGCCCACGAACATGCCGCCGAAGCGCGACAGCGCCGCGGCATGGGCCTTGGGGTCGGCCCGGCCGTCGATCGCGGCGCGGGCGTCGGCCGCCAGCCGCTCGGTCAGCTTGCGGAACATCATGTGCCGATCGAGCCAGAAGCGGATCAGCGGAGACAGGCCCGCATCCTCCCATCGCTCGCGAGGGAACTCGGCCAAGAGCACGCGCAGCGCGTCGGGCAGGCCGTCGCGCCTGTCGAGGGCGAGCTCCGCGGCTGCGTCACGCATCGGGCGCCTCGCGCGGCGGAACGGCCAGCCCGGCCTGCACGGCGGGCCGGGCGAGGAAGCGGTCGAGATAGGCGACGACGTTGGGGTGATCGGCCCAGCACACCAACTCGCGCGCGCCGTAGAAGTCGAGTCCGCGCAACCAGGGCGCGATGGCGATGTCGGCGATCGAGTAGTCGCCCACGATCCATTCCCGGCCCTCGAGCTCGGCCTCGAGGATGCCGAGGATGCGCTTCGCCTCGCCGATGTAACGCTCTCGCGGGATCGGATCCTGCACCTCGGCGCCCTTGAACTTCACGAAAAAGCCGAGCTGGCCGAACATCGGGCCGACATGGCCCATCTGGAACATCACCCACTGCGTGATGCGGTGGCGGTCGGCGGCACCCTCGCCGATCAGCCGCCCCGTCTTCTCGGCAAGATAGAGCAGGATCGCGCCCGACTCGGCGAGGCCGAGCGGCTGCCCACCGGGCCCGTCGGGGTCGACGATGGCGGGGATCTTGCCATTGGGGTTGAGCGAGACGAACGCGTCGCTTTTCACGTCGGCGTCGTCCAGCGTCACACGGTGCGCCTCGTAGGGCAGGCCGAGTTCTTCGAGCGCGATCGACACCTTCACGCCGTTGGGCGTGGGAAAGGAATAGAGCTGGATCACGCTGGGGTCGGTCGCCGGCCAGCGGTGGGCGACGGGAAAGTCGGCGAGAGGCGAGGCGGGCATGGGCGGTCTCCTTTTCCCTCGACATGGGAGACGGCGCGCACGACGTCCATGCGGCTGCACTGCACAAGAAATGCGGAGCCACGCACACCCGCTATCCCTCGGACACGAAAAAAGGGGCGGACATCGCCCCCCCCAGCCATCAGATTGGCGCCGCGCCGGATCAGGCGGACGGCGGCGCCTTTCGCGCCCCTCGGGCGCGCCACACGAGCAGGGCGATGGCGCCCCCCAGCAGCGGCAGGGCCGGCGGCACCGGGACGACGGTCGCCTCGGCCCCGGTCAGCCAGTAGCCGGCGAATAGGTCAGACCCGCTTACCGACGGACGGAGGTAGAAGGTGCTTCCGTACAGCGGCGTGTCGAAGGTGATCGTGTGGAAGTTCGGCTTGCCATTGCCGGTGCCGTCGTTCTTGAACGACCGTTCCAGAGTGATCGGGTCCAGAGTGATCGGGCGCCGGTTGGCGCCTAGGATCTGGATCGACTGCATCGCGGTCGAGCCGGGCGACGAGCGTATCGTGAGTTGCGTGAGCGACACCGGCATGTCCCACTCGAGGCTGATGGCCTCCCAGACAGGGAGCATCATAGGCATCGGGGGCTCACTTTCGGCGACCCGAGAATCCCCCGGCGTGTTGAATTGCGAGGCCGAAGGCATATCCGGCCCGACCCCGATACCGTTGGCGTCGATGTTCAGCGACGGCCTCAACCCCATATTAAACTCGTTGTAGGTGTACGAATACGCAGACACGCGAAGGGCGGGCGCGACTCCCGCCGGGCTCGGGTATACCTCTTCGTCATCGCAGAGTCTCGGCGTCGTGTCTTTCGAGCCCGCGGCGCGGCACCCGCTTCCGGCCGGCGCGGTGAAGTCGTAGGCCAAGGTCTTGCCCACGGTGCCGGCGAAAGCGGCCGGCGCGGCGAGACATGCGGCCACGAGAGCGGACATGAAAAGAGAACGCGTCATAATGAGATCACCCTTGCTAACAGGTCGTCGTTAACACGCTGCCGCAGGGTCCAGCAAGCGCCATGCGGCGGATCGGGCCGGAGAAACCGCGCTCGGCCCGGATCGTGGGCAATGTGAGGCGTGACGAGCACGCCCGACACCCGGAGCGACGACACGTGCGGCGGCCAAACTAGCGGGCGCCCTGCGCCAGTGGCGGAGCGCCTGACGAAAGACACCCCGGCCAGCGCGTGGCTCGGGGTGTCGATTCGCATTGCCATGTCGCATCGCCGCCCCCCGTTCACTCGGGGCGGGGGCCGCGGGCGTGGCGCCTCAGAGGAGGCCTTCGCGCTGCGCCTTCTTCCGCGCGAGCTTGCGGGCCCGGCGAATCGCCTCGGCCTTCTCGCGGGCACGCTTCTCCGAGGGCTTTTCGAAGTGCTGGCGCAGCTTCATCTCGCGAAACACACCTTCGCGCTGCAGCTTCTTCTTGAGCGCGCGAAGCGCCTGATCGACGTTGTTGTCGCGGACCGAAACCTGCATGTGGAGGTCACCACCTTTCGTGTTCGAGTTGCATCAATCTGCAGGAGGTGGCCCTATATCAACGGCATCCTAGCTTGTCCAGCGGCGGCGGGGTGCCCGCGCCTCGACGCGGCGATACGCCCACACGACAGCGAGAGGGACCAAAGATGACCGACATTTCCGCCGGCATGCCCGCCGACGACCCGGGCGCCACCCTGTCGATCGACGAGGCGCGGCGCCGCCTCGTGGACGCCGCGATGATGCACGTGCCCTTCGACGGCTGGTCGGACGCCACGCTGCGCGCCGCCCGCCGCGATGCCGGCATTCCCCGTGCGCTGGCCGAGGCCGCCTGCCCGCGCGGGCCGGTCGACCTCGCGCTCGCCTTCCACGAGCAGGGCGACCGCGAGATGCTGCGCCGCCTGCGCACCGAGAACCTCGCGAGCCTGCGCTTCCGCGACAAGATCGCCGCCGCCGTCCGCTTCCGCATCGAGGCGGCCGAGGATCGCGAGGTGGTGCGCCGCGCCTCCTCGCTCTTCGCGCTGCCGCAATACACCGCCGACGGCGCCCGCGCGCTCTGGACGACGGCCGACCGGATCTGGACGGCGCTCGGCGACAGCTCCGACGACATCAACTGGTACACCAAGCGCACCACGCTCTCGGGGGTCTACGCCTCGACCGTGCTCTACTGGCTGGGCGACGAGAGCGAGGACAGCACCGCGACGTGGGAGTTCCTCGACCGCCGCATCGAGGACGTGATGCAGGTCGAGAAGGTGAAAGGCCGGATCGAGGGCAACCCGGTGCTGCGCCGCGTCTTCGCCGGGCCGATCTGGCTCGCCGGGCGGGTGCGCGCGCCGGCGCGGGGCCACGAGATCGACCTGCCGGGCCGCCTCTCGGCCGGGCCGGGCTCGACCGGCGCCTGATTGCGCTCGGAGGGCGCGCGGGCGAGAACTGGCCTGACAAGGAGGCCGCCCCGATGACAGACACCGCCCGTTCGCCCGCCCTGCCCGACCGCATGCGCTGCGTCGAGATCGCCGAGCCCGGCGGGCCCCGGGTGCTGCGGCCGGCGGAGCGCGCCCTGCCCCGGCCGGCCGCCGGCGAGATCCTGATCCACGTGGCCTGGGCCGGGGTGAACCGGCCCGACGCCCTGCAGCGGGCCGGCTCCTACGCGCCGCCGCCGGGCGCCTCCGACCTGCCGGGGCTCGAGGCGTCGGGCCATGTCGCGGCCGTAGGGCCCGAGGTGCACGACTGGCAGGTGGGCGATGCGGTCTGCGCGCTGCTGCCCGGCGGCGGCTATGCCGAATACGCCGTGACGCCTGCCGCCCACGCCCTGCCGGTTCCCGAAGGGTTGGGGCTGCGCGAGGCGGCGTGCCTGCCCGAAACCTTCTTCACGGTCTGGTCGAACGTGTTCGAGCGCGCGGGGCTGCAGGCGGGAGAGCGGTTCCTGGTGCATGGCGGCTCGTCGGGCATCGGGACCACGGCGATCCAGCTCGCCGCGGCGCGGGGGGCGCGCGTCTTCGCCACCGCGGGCTCGGCCGAGAAATGCGCCGTGTGCGAGCGGCTGGGCGCCGAGCGCGCGATCAACTACCGCGAGGCGGATTTCGTCGACGTGGTGCGCGCCGAAGGCGGCGCGAACGTGATCCTCGACATGGTGGGCGCAGACTACATCCCGCGCAACGTCCGAGCGCTGGCCGACGAGGGGCGGCTGGTGCAGATCGCCTTCCTGCAGGGGCCGAAGGTGGAGCTCGACTTCGCACAGGTCATGGTGCGGCGACTGACCATCACCGGCTCCACGCTGCGCCCGCAATCCGACCTCTCCAAGGCGCGCATCGCCGCGGCGCTGCGGGCAGAGGTCTGGCCGCTGCTGGCGGCGGGCCGCGTCGCCCCGGTAATGGACAGCGCGTTTCCGCTCGACGAGGCCGCCGAGGCCCATGCCCGAATGGAGAGCTCGGCTCATATCGGCAAGATCGTGCTGTCGGTCGGCTGATCGCGCCAAACCGCGCCCGTTTGCGACGCCGTGCGTCGCGTTTGAGCACTCCTTTCTTACGCAACGTCACTAGACGTCTGGTGCCGGTCGAGGTGCCGGCGAGGGAGGATCGGACAATGCACAGGCCCCTTCTGGCCGAGTTTCTCGGCACTTTCGTGCTCGTGCTGGGTGGCTGCGGCAGCGCCGTCCTGGCCGCGGGCGTGCCCGACGTGGGTATCGGCTGGCTGGGGGTCAGCCTCGCCTTCGGCCTGACGGTCATGTGCATGGCCTATGCCGTGGGCGGCATCTCGGGCGGTCACTTCAACCCCGCCGTGACGCTGGGCCTCAGGATCGCGGGGCGCTTCGACGGCTCGCTGCCGCTCTACTGGGGGGCTCAGGTCGCGGGCGCCGTCGCCGCTGGCGCGGTGCTGTTCGTGATCGTCTCGGGGCAGGCGGGCTTCGACGGGGTGGGCAGCTTCGCCTCGAACGGCTACGGCGCGGCCTCGCCGGGCGGCTATTCGATGATGTCGGGCCTGGTGACCGAGGTGGTGCTGACGGCCGTCTTCCTCGTCATCATCCTCGGCGCCACGGCGCCGGGCGTGCCGGCCGGCTTCGCCCCCATCGCCATCGGGCTGGGGCTGACGCTGATCCACCTCGTCTCGATCCCGGTGACGAACACCTCGGTCAACCCGGCCCGCTCGACCGGCGTCGCGCTGTTCGCAGGGCCCACCGCCCTGTCGCAACTATGGCTTTTCTGGGTGGCGCCGCTCGCCGGCGGCGTCCTCGGCGCCGTGGTCTGGGGCCTGATGAAGCCCGCCGCCGCACCCGCTCCGGGCGGAGCGACGCCGGCAGAGTGAGCCGTCACTCGATCGCGGGCAGAAGGGCGTCGTCGAGCGCGCAGTCGCGCACCACGTCGGCCCCGCAATAGCGCGGCACGAGGCCCTTCGTCAGACAGATGCGCACCTCCTGCACGTGCCCGTCGCGGCAGGTGACCGTCAGCATGTCGGGGCGGAGCGCGGGGTTCGCCTCGAGCCATGCCTCCTCGACCACGCGGGCGGGCAGCCGGACGTCGCGGCCGAGCCGGCGGAACACCTCCGGCCGCGTGACCGAGCCGTATGCCTCGCGCGACAGGCCGAAGTAGTCGCGCGGGTGCAGGCCGGCGCAGCGGCCGTGCTTCTGCCACTGGTACCAGGCGAGCCCCCCCGAGCCCATCACGTCGGCCATGGCCGCCGTCATGCGCCGCGAGGGGTCGGGCTCGATCGTCGGGCAGTCCGACGGCCAGCCGCGCTCGTATTGCGGCCAGAGCCCGTGCAGCACCCAGCCGAGATCGCGGCCCGCGTCGCACTGGTCGGCGCCCTCGGCCCGCCCCTCGAGGTCGCACCATGTGGGCGACCACGACAGCGCCATCACGTAGTAGTCGAAGTCGCCCGCGCGGTCGCCCTCGGCCCGCAGGGCACAAGCCGCGCAGAGCCACGCGAGCACAGCCAACCTGATCATTCGCCCTTCCCTTTCGTCCCTTGCGCCTTTATATCCAGCGCGATCCCCGAAAACGAGGATGTGCGGCGCCCGCCGCAGGCCCGCCCCGGCCGCCGGGTGATTCTTGCCGCGAGACGCGAAGGAGACGACCCATGAACAAGCCGCTGATGGCCAAGGCGACCGCCGTCTGGCTCGTGGACAACACCACCCTGACCTTCAGCCAGATCGCCGAGTTCTGCGGGCTGCACGAGCTCGAGGTGCAGGGCATCGCCGACGGCGACGTGGCCGCGGGCGTCAAGGGATTCGACCCGATCGCCAACAACCAGCTCGACCAGTCCGAGATCGACAAGGCCGAGAAAGACCCCAAACATCGCCTCAAGCTCAAGCACAACCCCGCCGCCACGGGCGAGGAAAAGCGCCGCGGCCCCCGCTACACGCCCCTGTCGAAGCGGCAGGACCGGCCGGCGGCGATCCTCTGGCTTGTCAAGTTCCACCCCGAGCTTTCGGATAGCCAGATCTCCAAGCTCGTGGGCACGACCAAGCCGACGATCCAGACGATCCGCGAACGCACGCACTGGAACATCCAGAACATCCAGCCGATCGACCCGGTGGCGCTGGGCCTGTGCAAGCAGTCGGAACTCGACCAGGCGGTGCAGAAGGCCAACGCCCGCCGCGCCGCCGAGGGGACCGCGATGTCCGACGACGAGCGGCGCAAGCTGGTGTCGACCGAAACGTCGCTCACGTCCGATCCCGAGCCGCGCATCCCCACCGCCATCTCGGGGCTCGAGACCTTCACCCTCGGCGGCTCGTCCTCGCGTTCCGACGACGACGAGGAAGAGGATCGGCACGGCAAGCTGGTCGATGCCGACAGCTTGTTCAACCTGCCCGACAGCAACGACGACGACGAGGACGACGATGAGGACGACCGTCGCTGACGCGCCCGCGCGGAGGCTCGAGCGTGGGCGGCCAACGGAGCCCCGCACAGGCTGACCCAGAGGCCGGCCGCGCCGTCCGCTCGCCGCTCGGTAGCGTGGATGGGGGCGGGCCCCCACCGCGGTGATTGGGGCGGTGGCCATCCTTCTTCTTCGTGCCTCGCCCCGCTTCCTGCCTCGCCCCGCACGCCGACACGCGACCATTCCAACAAGAACACCAGGCTCCTGCCGGGTCTTGCCGAGGCCTGGCCCGAGCGCCTCGGCGGCGACCGGACGGCGGGCACGGTCGACGGCCTGCCGGTGGTCTTGGCGCTGGTGGCGGCGGTGGCCCGCCTCGCGCCCCCCGCCGCCTTCTCCCCCGTCGAAGCGGCGCTGCTGGCGGTCTTCGCGGTCGCCGCTTGCCAAAGCGAGTGCCCTTGCCTCACTCGCGCCGGCCTGCGCGGGCGACCGGGGGACCGTCTTCGTCGTCGCGGCCGGCCCCTAGAGCGCCTTGCGCGCCTTCAGGGCAGCGGTGATCGTGCCGTCGTCGAGGTAGTCCAGCTCGCCCCCCACCGGCACCCCCTGCGCCAGCGACGTGACCGACGCGCCCGACCCCTCGAGCGCGTCGGCGATGTAGTGGGCGGTGGTCTGGCCGTCGACGGTGGCGGCGAGCGCGAGGATCACCTCGGTGATCCCCTCGGCCCGCACCCGCTCGGCCAGCCGGGGGATGCCCAGCTCTTCAGGGCCGATCGAGTCGAGCGCCGAGAGGGTGCCGCCCAGCACGTGGTAGCGCCCCGAGAAGGCGCGGCCGCGCTCCATCGCCCAGAGGTCGGCCACGTCCTCGACCACGCAGAGCTGACCGGTGGCGCGCTTCTCGCTCTGGCAGATCGGGCACAGCGTGGCGGTGGCGATGTTTCCGCACTGCACGCACTCGCGCGCCTCGCGAGCCACCGCGGCCATCGCCTCGGCCAGCGGCACCATCAGCTTGCCGCGCTTCTGGATCAGCGTCAGCACGACACGCCGGGCCGAGCGCGGCCCGAGGCCGGGCAGCCGCGCCATCAGGTCGATCAGCGTCTCTACCTGCGGCGGGATCTGGCTCATGTCGGCCCCGCCACCCGCATGCCCCGTCGCACCCGGCCGGGCCTCACATCCCCGGCAGGTTGAGACCGGCGGGCAGGCCCAGCTCGGAGGAGATCTTCTCCATCTCTTCCTGCGAGCGGCGCTGCGCCTTCTGCTGCGCCTCCTTGATCGCGGCGAGGATCAGATCTTCGACCACCTCCTTCTCGGAGGGCTGGAAGATCGACGGGTCGATGTCGAGGCCGCGCAGCTCGCCCCTGGCCGAGCAGGTGGCCTTGACGAGGCCCGCACCGCTCTCGCCCACGACCTCGATGCGCTCGAGCTCTTCCTGCATCTCCGCCATGCGGGTCTGCATCTCCTGCGCCTTCTTCATCATCCCGGCCATGTCGCCGAGGCCGCCCAATCCCTTCAGCATCGCATCCGCTCCCTTGCTGGCGTCCCTCAGGGTGTAGGCGCGGGGCGGCCCGCGAACAAGCGCGGCCGTGACAATGTGGCCCCGCGCCTTCCGTTGGCACGCACACGATCGTGACCAGATATGATCCGGCGGGCGCGCGCCGGCGTATCCAGACGGGATTGCAGGAACAGGATCACGATGCCCACCGACGCACGAACGCCCTACGCCCGCCTCCTCCTCGGCCTGACCCTCGGCCTCGCTCTCGCCGCGCCGATGGCCGCCGGGATGGAAGGGGTGCAGACCGAGTCGCTGCGCGCCCTCGCCGAGCGCGTTTTCACCCCCGGCGCGCTGGTCGAGGATCGGGCCGACTGACGTCGCGCTCTCGCCCCGAGGCGTGCGTCACTCCGACTCGAACGGGTCCCATTCCTCGTCGACCTCGGGAAGCGCCTCGGCACCGGCGTCGGCAGCGATCTGCTCGGCCGTGCGGATCGCGGCGATCCGCGCCTCGGGGAAGGCGTCGAACACCGCCTGCACCATCGGATGAGCACGCGCCTGCTCTTCAAGCGCGGCCCTCTCGGCGTCGCGCGCCTCGGCGATGGTGGGCGCCCCTCCCTCCGAGACCAGCGTGACGGCCCAGCGCGCCCCCGTCCACCGCGACAGCCGCTCGCCGAGGCGCTGCGCGAGGTCGGGCGCGGCCCCGGGCGCCGGCTCGAAGGCGATGCGGCCGGGGCGATAGGAGACGAGGCGCACGCCCTGCTCGACCTCGAGCAAGAGGGCCACGTCGCGGTTGGCGCGGATCAGCTCCTGCACCGCCTCGAAGCTGGGGTAGCGCGCCAGTGCCACCTCGGGCTCCGCGCGCGCGACGGCGAGCGCGCTGCCGACCGGTGCGGCGCCCGGTGCGGTGCCGCGCGGCGTCGAGGGCGGCGGCGCGGCCCCGACCGGCGCAGTTCCCCGCGCCGGCGCGGGGGCGGGGGCGGCTGGCCCGGCCCCCTCGGCGCCCTGCGCCTGCAGCTGTCGGATCAGGTCCTCCGGCGGGGGCAGGTCGGCGACGTGGGTGAGGCGGATGAGCGCCATCTCGGCGGCCATCATCGCGTTCGGCGCCTGGGCCACCTCGTCGAGCGCCTTGAGCAGCATCTGCCACATCCGGCTGAGCACCCGCATCGGTAGCGCCTCGGCCATCGCGCGCCCCCTCTGCCGCTCGTCGGGCGAGACGGTAGGGTCGTCGGCCGCCTCGGGCGTGATCTTGGTCACGCTCACCCAGTGGCAGACCTCGGCCAGATCGTGCAGCACCACCAGCGGGTCGGCCCCGTCGGCGTACTGCGCGGCGAGCTCGGCCAGCGCGCCCGCGGCATCGCCCCTCAGAACCAGGTCGAACAGGTCGAGCACCCGGCCGCGGTCTGCAAGTCCCAGCATCGCGCGCACGTCCTCGGCCGTCACCGCCGCGCCGCCCGCGGGCCCCTGCGCCAGCGCCTGGTCGAGCAGCGATGTCGCGTCGCGCGCAGACCCTTCCGAGGCGCGCGTGATCAGCGCCAGCGCCCCGTCCTCGATGGCGCCGCCCTCGGCCTCGGCGATCCGGCGCAGAAGGGCGATCATGTCTTCCGGCTCGATCCGCCGCAGGTCGAACCGCTGGCAGCGCGAGAGCACCGTCACAGGCACCTTGCGGATCTCGGTGGTGGCGAAGATGAACTTCACGTGCCGCGGCGGCTCTTCCAGCGTCTTGAGGAGCGCGTTGAACGCAGAGCGCGACAGCATGTGGACCTCGTCCACGATGTAGACCTTGTAGCGCGCCGAGGCGGGCGCGTAGGCGACCGAGTCGATCACCTGCGCCCGGATGTCGTCGATCCCGGTGTTCGAGGCCGCGTCCATCTCGAGCACGTCCATGTGCGCGCCCTCGGCGATGGCCACGCAATGCTCGCACATCCCGCACGGGTCGGTCGTCGGGCCGCCCCGCCCGTCGGGCCCGATGCAGTTCATCCCCTTGGCGACAATGCGGGCGGTCGTGGTCTTGCCGGTGCCGCGGATGCCGGTGAGGACAAAGGCCTGAGCGATCTTGTCGGCGGCGAAGGCGTTGCGCAGGGTGCGCACCATCGCGTCCTGCCCGACGAGGTCGGCAAAGGTCTGCGGGCGGTATTTCCGCGCCAGAACCTGGTAGCCGCTTTCGCTCATCCCGTCCCCCTGGCGATGCTCCCGGAAGCCTAGGCTCTCGGCGAGCCGGCGGCAACGCCCGGGCGGCCGCGGGCCGCCCGCCGACCGAATCGAAACCGCCCGCCCCCTGGCAGGGACGGGCGGTGTCGGGTGAGAGGCTGGACAGCGACCCGAGCGGGGCTCGTTACGGCTGCTCCCTTCCGGGCCTGACCGGGTTGGCGAGGCGCTCGCCCGCGCCAACCTCTCTCCACTAATTTACGGGTCGGCGGCCCGGCCTTCAAGGGGGCCGCGGCGTGCGTCGCCGTTTCGCCATGCCCGGGCGGGCAGGGGCGCTCGGGAGCGCCTCAATGCGGCGTCCGCTCGGCCCAGCCGGCGAAGACCTTCTCCAGCGCGACGACGATGTAGTAGAGCAGGATCCCCAGCACCGCGAGCGCGATCAGGACGGCGAACATCAGCGGGTAGTCGCTGTTGGTCTTTCCCGAATCGAACAGCGCGCCGAGTCCGCGGCCGTGGGGGCTGACGATTTCCATCAGGTTGGTGCCGATGAAGGCCAGCGTCACGGCCACCTTCAGCGCCCCGAAGAACTCCGGGAGCGTCTTGGGCAGCGCGATCTTCCAGAAGATGGTCGTCTGGCTCGCGCCCAGCGAGCGCAGGATGTCGCGGTATTCGGGCTCCAGCGTCGACAGGCCGATCGAGACCGAGACGGCGATCGGGAAGAACGAGATCATGAAGGCGATCAGGATCGTGTTGAAATCGTGCGCGCCGACGAAGAGCAGCGCGACGATCGGCACCACCGTCGCCTTGGGAATGGCGTTGAAGCCCACGAGCAGCGGGTAGAGCGCATCGCGCATGGTGCGGGAAAAGCCCATCATCATGCCGAGGGCCACGCCCACGATCACCGCCACGATCAGGCCGACGACGGTGCGCCACAGCGTCTGCCAGCCCATGACGAGGAACAGCTCCCAGTACTGGGCGAAGGCGGGTGGCAGGTCGGACGGCGACGCCATGACATAGTCGGGCCAGCCGTTGGCCCAGACGAGCGCCTCCCAGACGAGGCAGAAGACGATCACCGCCGCGATGGGCGCGACGACCGCACGGCTGGTGAGCCGGTCGAGGACACGGCGCCCGGCGCCGCTCGCGGCGTCCCCGGGGCGGGTGATCGGGGCGGGAACATAAGCCATCGTGTCTCTCTCCTCAGGCGACGCCCTGCGCAGCCGAGCCGGGGGGCGGCGCGGGCACGTCTTCGCCCCTCTCGCCGCCGTCCGGGCCGGTGGCCTCGGCGGGCGCGCGGCCCTGCGCGATCTCGATCTGGTGGCGCAGCACGTTGAGCATCTCGGCCGCCTCGGCGGTGTAGAGGTGGTCGAGGTCGCGCGGCCCCGTCTCGCCCACCTCCAGCGTGAACTGCGCATGCGCGGGCCGACCCGACATCACCACCACCTGGTCGGCAAGAAAGATCGACTCGCGCAGGTCATGGGTGATCAGCACGCCGGTGAAGGGCTCGCGCTCCTTCACCTGGTGCATTGTCTGCCACAGGTCCTCGCGGGTGAAGGCGTCGAGCGCGCCGAAGGGTTCGTCGAGAATCAGCACCTCGGGCTGGTGGATCAGCGCCCGGCAGAGCGAGGCGCGCTGGCGCATGCCGCCCGAGAGCTCCGAGGGCTTCTTGTCCTCGAAGCCCTCCAGCCCGACGAGCGACAGGAGGAAACGCGCGCGGTCCTCGGCCTCCTTCCGCGACAGCTTCGAGGGCACGATCTCGAGCGGCAGCAGAACGTTCTTGAGGATCGTGCGCCACTCGAGCAGCACCGGGTTCTGGAACGCCATGCCCACGGTCGAGCGCGGCCCCCGCACGCGCTCGCCATGCAGCCACACCTCGCCCGCGTCGGGGATCATCAGCCCGGCGATCAGCCGCGTCAGCGTCGATTTCCCGCAGCCGGACGGGCCGACGACGGCGCAGAAGCCGCCCTCGGAGACGGTGATGTCGAGGCGATCGAGCACCTTCAGCGGGCCGCCCTTCGTCTGGAAGGTGTGGCTGACGTCGCGGATCTCGATGAGGGCGTCGCTCATTCTTCCCTCCCGGGGATGTGCCTTCGGCGAGGATACCTGGAGCAAGAAGAAGGAACGGCGCGCGCCCGGCTTCTTCTTGCTCCAGGTATCCCCGCCGGAGGCATGAAATACTGGGCCCCACCGGGGCCGCGCGCGCGCCGCCGCGAGACGGCGCGCAGTCGGGTCACATCGCCGCGTCGAGCGGGAACAGCCCCTCGGGCAGGAACGACCCGTCGAAGTAGAGCTCGGGCGTCGGCGCGTTCTCGAACTCGTAGGTCTGCCCGATCTGCTCGATGGCTTCCGCCATTCGCGCCTCGTCGATCCCGCCCATGCCGTGGGCCTGGACGTGATCGGTCAGCACGTTGGCGTCGATCGCGAGCTGAAGGCGCCGCGTCTCGAGCTCGACGTCGAGCGCGGGGTTGCGGCTGGCGATCATCTGCACCGCCGCCTCGGGATCGGCGATCGCGTCCTGCCAGCCCGCGGCCACGGCGGCGAGGAAGCCGCGCACCACGTCGGGATTCTCGGCCGCGAACTCCGTGTTGACGATGATCGCGTTGCCGTAGAGCTGCAGGCCGTGATCTGCCATCAGGATGGTCGAGATGTCGTCCTCGGGCACGCCGAGGCGCACGAGATTGAGAAACGACGAGAACGAGAAGCCGGTCACGGCGTCGACCTCGCCCTCGGCCAGCATCGGCTCGCGCGTGGGGAAGCCCACGGGCTCGACCGTGATCGCGTCCATGTCGATGCCGGCGGCGGTGGCGAAGGCCGGGAACTGCGCCCAGGCGCCGTCGGGGGGCGGCGCGCCCAGCACCTTGCCCTCGAGGTCGGCGGGCGTCTCGATGCCGAGCGACTTGCGCCCCACCACGGCGAAGGGCGGCTTGTCGTAGACCATCATCACCGCGATCACGGGCGCGCCGGGGTTCTGGTCGAGAAACTTGACGAGCGAGTTGATGTCGGCAAAGCCGAGGGGGAAGGCGCCGGTCGCCACCTTGGGGATCGCGTCGAGCGAGCCCTGGCCCGCCGTCACCTCGACCTCGAGGCCGGCCTCGGCGAAGTGGCCGTTGTCGATGGCGGCGAAGTAGGCGGCCGAGGGGCCCTCGAACTTCCAGTCGAGCGCGAAGGGGATCTGGGTCTGCGCCGAGACCGCACCGGCGACGAGCGTCGCGGCGGCGGCGAGGGCGGCGAGGGATCGATTGAACACCGGGTGCACCTCCTTGTCGGGTCCATGTCGGCTTCGGGCCGGGCGGGCGTCAGCCTGACTGCCGCCGCACATTGCGGGGCGAGCCGGCGGAGGGAAGCGTCGCGCCCCCTGCCGACCGCCAGCCTTCCGCCGCCGCGCGATGGCGATGCACGGACAATGCGGGATGCCCGTTTTACAGGCAATCCCCGGATCGCGTGTCTCCGTCATGTCGCGCGCGGCGGGGCGACCCATCCGTCTCTGCCGCGTGTGGCCGCGCTTCCGGCCGGACGGCGTCGCGGGCCGCGACCCGCGACTCCCCTACCCTGCGTCGCCCGCCCCGCCGCGCCGTGTGCCGTTCCGGCCCGCGGCCGGTGGCCCGGCTTGCCTGTCGGGCTGCGCAGCGCGCCGTGCCGTGCGGTCCGCGTCCTGCCGCCGCGGGGGGGCGCCCGTGGCGGGCGGAGATGCGGGAGACCGCGGCGCTGGCGCGGCAGCGTCGCCGTCGAGCAGGTCGGCGCGCGACATGTCGACCTCGTAGAGAACGAAGCCGCGGGCATCGCGCCCCGCCGCGTGCAGGATACCCGCCCCTGCCGGCTCGGGCAGCGGGTAGAAGCGTGCGCCCGGTCCGGTCGGATAGATCGCCCGGGCCGCGGCTATCGGGCAGAGCGCCCAGCCCGCCGCGGGCAGCCGCTGCTCCGCGCCCCCGCGGGCCACGAAGGCCTCGAGCGCCTCGCGCACCGTCAGCTCTCCCACCGGTTCGGCACGCGCGCGCAGCCCCTTGTAAACCTCGTGGCTGCCGAGGCGGTAGCTGTTGGTCGCGAGGCGGAACCGGTCGCCGGCCCGCACCGGCCTGCCGTCGCAGGAGAGGTCGCGCACGCGGCCGTCGGCGGCACCGGGCACGCCCCGGCCTGTCCACGCCGCGACGAGAGGCGGCGCCGAGGGGTCGATCCGATAGGTCAGCCCGGCGATGGTGTCGAACCCGTAGCCCGCCACCGCAGCGTCGAGAAGGGGCGCGCCCGACGCGCCCTGCTCCACCGTGGCGAAGACGCTCGCCGCGCGCTCCAGCCAGAGGCGAAGCTCGGCGCCCGTCACTTCGATCACCGTCAGGCGGTTGGGGTAGACCTGCAGGTCGATCAGGTGGCGGCACAGCATCTCTCCGGCCGGCACGTCGGTGTAATTGTCAGGGCCGTGCAGCCCACCTGTCTTGTGCGGCGCGGCGGCCGACAGCAGCGGGATCTCGCCCTCCTGCGCCGCGATGCCGGGCAGGGTGGCGCGGACCGCCGCGCGCTGTGCCTCGTTGACCAGCCGCACCGCCGGGCTGTCGGCCAGCAAGGCGAAATAGGTGTGCAGCGGCCGTGCGGTGCGGGCGACCGGCCGGCGAATCGCGGCGAGGGCACGCTCGTGGCAGGCGCGCGCGGCCGCCGCCACAGCCGCGTCCGGCCGGTCTGTCTCGACAGGGCACACCGCCGTCTCGCTCGCCGCCACGCGCCAGCCGCCGGACCCGTCCTCGACCTCGAGCAGCAGGTCGACAACGCCGAGCGCCTCGCCCCGGCAGCCCGGCATCACCGCCGGCGTTCCGTGGAGCCGCCCGCGCCTGGCGTCGATCGCCGCCGGGGCCGGCGGCCAGTCGGGGTCGGGAAAGCGCCGGTGCGCATGCCCCGCCAGCACCACGTCGACACCGTCGAGCGCCGCGAGCGGCCCGGCCGAGTTCTCCATGCCGGCCACATGCTCTGCGCGGCCGATGCCCGTGTGGGCGAGCACCACCACCAGATGCGCCCCTGCCGCCCGCATCGCCGGCAACCATGCCGCGACGGCCTCGACCGCATCGCGCGCGAAGAGCCGGCCGCCGAGCGTGTCGGCATTCCAGTCGAGCGTCTGAGGCGGCAACACCCCCGTCACGCCGAGGCGGACCGGTCGACGGGCCCCGTCGCCACAAAGCAGCTCGCGCTCCAGGATAAGGTAGGGCGCGACGAACGGCGCGTCGTCCACGGGGCGCGCGCCGAGCCTGCGCACGAGATTGCACAGGGTCAGGGGCACCGGGCTGTGCCGGGCGATGCGCTCGGCGGTCGCCAGCCCGTGGTCGAAATCGTGGTTGCCCAGCGTGGCGGCATCGACTCCCGCCGCCGCGAGCGCGGCGCTCATCGGGTGCGGGCCGTCGCGCTCGGCCGCCAGCACGGCATCGAGCGGGCTGCCTTCGCAGGCGTCGCCCACGTCGAAGAGCGCGGCGTTGCCCGCTTCGGCCACGGCGCGCCGCGCCTCCGAGGCGACAAGCGCGAGGCTCCGCCCAGCGACGGGCCGGTCTGCCGCGTAATCGTGCGGCATAAGCTGCATGTGCAGGTCCGAAAGGGCGAGCAGCCGCAGATGCGCCTGCCCCGGCCCGGTGGATGCCGCGAATCTGTGGCTTTCCGCCTCCAGCGTCCCCGTCCCCCGTTGTTGCGCCTCTTCGATGCACGGCATCCCCCGCCGCGACCGAAGGGTGGCCCGACACGCCCCCTCGCACGCGCCCGGCAACTCTCCCCAAGGTTGCATCATGACATGGAGGGTCGCGCCAGCCAAAGCCGCTTTCTTCCCGCGCGGAAGGTTTGCACGGCAGCCGCAGGCGTGGCATCGCTGCCACGGGTCGCGCCGGCGGCGACCGGGATCGCAGGCGACGGCAGGCGCCCTGCCCCCGCGCCGACGGTCAAGGGGACGACACGGGGACAACGCTCATGAAGGACGCCGAGCAGGTCACGTTCGGGGGCTCGGCTCTCGACCGCGCGGCAGAGACACGGGGCGCGGCCGACGCGCTGCGCCAGGCGCCGGGTAGCCGCATCCTGCCACTGTGGCGGGGCAAGCCCCTCGTGCGAGACGCGCCTGGCGACGGTCTCACCCTCGCACCCCTGCCCGGCGAGGCGCCGCTTCTCGCCCACGGCCCCGGCACGTCCGTCTTCCTCGGCCGCTCCGACGGCGCCTCCTGGTACGCCACCGATATCTCCGGCTGGGATCCCGCGGGGCAGCAGACGGAAACCGTCGGCGCCTTTCACGACCCGAGCGAACAGCACCCTCCCGGCCTGCCCGAAGACCACCGCTTCATCGATCTGCGGGCGGCCATGGTGCGCCTGACCGCACGTGACGCCGAGCTGGCCGCGACCGCCCGCGGCGTGCTCGGCTGGCACCGCACGCACGGCTTCTGCGCCCGCTGCGGCGCACCCAGCGATGTCGCCGAGGGCGGCTGGCAGCGCGTCTGTCCGGATTGCGGCGCGCGCCACTTTCCGCGCACCGACCCGGTGGCGATCATGCTGGTGACCGACGGCAATTCGGCCCTGCTCGGCCGTTCTCCGCACTGGCCGGACGGAATGTACTCGCTGCTCGCGGGCTTCGTCGAGCCCGGCGAGACGCTCGAGGGCGCCGTGCGCCGAGAGGTCTTCGAGGAGTCCGGCGTGCGCGTGGGCGAGGTGACCTATCTCGCCTCGCAGCCCTGGCCGTTTCCCTCGTCTCTGATGCTCGGCTGCCACGGCCGGGCGCTTTCTCGCGAGATCACCCTCGACC
Organism: Rhodovulum sp. 12E13; assembly: GCF_003340565.1. Classification (GTDB taxonomy): domain Bacteria; phylum Pseudomonadota; class Alphaproteobacteria; order Rhodobacterales; family Rhodobacteraceae; genus HLUCCA09. The sequence continues at coordinate 36,518 of NZ_QPLK01000016.1, forward strand.
CGGCCGAACTGGACGACGCGATATGGGTGACGAGGGAAGAGCTGCTTGCGGTCCATGCCGGCGAGAGCGGCAGGCTGCGGCCGGCGCGGCCGGGAGCGATCGCGCATTTCCTGCTCGAGCGCTGGCTGGCAGACCGGCTGGACTGAGCTGCAGATCGCGGCGCAGAGTCCGGGGCTTGGGTCCGGCGAGACGGGCAGGCATGGATATGTGGACGGGGACTGGGACGGGTATGAGACTGCACGCCACGGAGGAGCTGAAGCTGCCGCAAAAGCGCGCCTGGGCCGAAGCGACCAATTTCGGCGGGTTCGAGAAGCTGCTGCGCGACCGCGGCGCCCACCTGGAACGCTCGGCCGAGCCCCAGCCCCCCGGCCTCGGCACGCGGTGGCAGGGCAGCTTCGAGTACAGCGGCAAGCGGCGCGAGGTCACCGCCGAGGTCACCCGCTTCGAGCCGCCCCACGCCCTGCACCTCGCACTGACGAGCGCGGGCCTCGAGGGCGACCTCGCCGTCACCCTGACCGAGGGCAAGGGCGGGCGCACCCATCTCGATGTCGGGCTCGACCTCGCCGCCCGCACCATGCGCGCCCGCATCTTCCTGCAACCGCTCAAGCTCGCCCACGCGACGCTTCAGGCCCGCTTCGCCGCCCGCCTCGGCAAGCTCGCCCGCGCCATGGAAAAACGCCGACCGAGGGCCTGATCGCCCCGGGCACCCCGCCGCGCCCGGCCGAATGCGACCGACCCGCAGCGCCCGGCGCGTCACCGGCGGCCATGCTGCATTCTGCTTCCCGCCGCCCCTTCTTCTTGCGCCAAATATCCCCGCCGGAGGCACGGCCCCGCTTGCGGGGCCCACGAAAGGGAACGCGCCGCAGGCGCTCCGCATGGCGCCGGCGCCGCCTCAGCGGCGCCTGGGATCGGCCGGGTAGACGCCCAGCAGTTCAAGCTTCGTGCAGAAGTAGTCCAGCTCGTCGAGGGCGAGGCGCACGTTGCGATCGTCGGGGTGTCCCTCGATATCGGCGTAGAACTGCGTCGCCGTGAACGAGCCGTCGACCATGTAGCTCTCGAGCTTGGTCATGTTCACTCCGTTCGTGGCGAAGCCGCCCATCGCCTTGTAGAGCGCGGCGGGGATGTTGCGCACGCGGAAGACGAAGGTCGTCATCATGCCCGCCTCGCCCCGGCGCGCGTAATCGGGCTTGGGCGCCATGATCAGGAACCGCGTCGTGTTGGTCGACTGGTCCTCGATGTGGCGGGCGAGCGGCGCGAGCCCGTAGATCTCGCCGGCGAGATCGGAGGCGAGCGCGGCGAGCGCGGGGTCGCCCGCCTCCGCCACGTGGCGGGCCGAGCCCGCGGTATCGGCGGCGATCTCGGCGCGGATGCCGTGCTCGCGCAGGAAGGCGCGGCACTGGCCGAGGAGAACGGTGTGGCTCTGGGCCACGCGCACGTCCTCGAGCAGCGCGCCGGGCACGCCGAGCAGGTTGATGTGCACCCGCACGAAGGCCTCCGACACGATGTGCAGCCCGCTCTCGGGCAGCAGCCGGTGGATGTCGGCCACCCGCCCGTAGGTGGTGTTCTCGACCGGCAGCATCGCCAGCGCCGCGCGGCCCGAGCGCACCGCCTCGATCGTATCCTCGAAGGTGGCGCAGGGCAGCGCCACATGATCGGGCATCGCCTCGTGGCAGGCCTGGTGCGAATAGGCCCCGGGCTCGCCCTGGAAGGCGATGGCGGGGCGGGTGTCGGTCGGGCTCATGGGCGCTCCGGGTTGTGTGCGGCGGCGGCCGCCGCGGCGGGCGGCGAAACCGCCGCGGCGACCGGTCGTTTGGTCGCGCCGGTCGCAGCTTGCGCGGCCGCGCGGCCCCGGCATACATCCGCATCCGAACGGGTGACAAGGCGGGACAGGACCTGACATGTTCGACACGATGACCCTCACCAAGGCGGCCACGGGCTTTCTGGGCGCGTGGCTGATCTTTCTGCTGGGCGCATGGGTGTCCGACAGCCTCTATGACATCGGCCACCACGGAAAGGGCGAGCAGGCCTATTCGATCGCGGTCGAGAGCGACGCGCCGGCCGAGCCCGTGGAGGAGCTGACCATGGAGGAAAAGTTCGCCCAGGCCGATGCCGGCCGCGGCGAGCGCGTCTGGTCCAAGTGCCGCGCGTGCCACCAGCTCGAGGTCGGCGCCAACGCGACCGGCCCCTACCTGCACGGCGTGGTGGGCCGCGAGATCGGCGCGGTCGACGGCTTCAACTACTCCGGCGCACTCTCGGAGCAGGCCGACGTGTGGTCTCCGGAAAACCTCTACGCCTTCCTCGAAGACCCGCAGGATTGGGCGCCCGGCACGTCGATGTCCTATGCCGGCCTCGACGCCTGGGAGGACCGGGTGAACCTGATCGCCTATCTCGAGACGTTCAACTGAGGGTCCCCGCGCGCACCACGCGCCGCGTGATCGACGTCGTCAGGCCCCGCGGTGCCCAGGCCCGCGGGGCCTTGTCGTGGCGAGCCCGGCCCAATCGGGGCAGGGAAAATCCCTGCGCACCCGAGGACGAGCTCACGCATTCGCAAGTTGTCCCTTTTCATGCGGCATCCTAGCCTATGTGGTAGGGGTGACCATCGCCGCCACAGGAGACATCGATGCGCCAGAGCCCAGAGCACGCCGCGACCCCTGACCGAAAGGCCCGCCGCGCGGCCTGGCCCGCGCTGGCGCTCGCCGCGACGCTCTCCGGCGCTCTTCTCGCCCCCGCACCGGCGCTTTCGCTCGAGGAGGGGTGGGTCAGATCGCACGGGATCACGACATTTCCCGGTGGCGAGCTGAAATACGGCCCGGACTTCGCCCATCTCGACTACGTCAACCCGGACGCGCCGAAGGGCGGCGAGATGTCGATCTGGGCGTTCGGCGGCTATGACAGCATGAACCCCTACACCATCAAGGGCCGCGCCGACCGGCTGGTGACGATCCAGTACGAGAGCCTCCTGACCTCGACGGCCGACGAGATCGGATCCTCCTACTGCCTGCTGTGCGAGACGCTGGAATACCCCGAGGATCGCTCGGAGGTGATCTTCACCCTGCGCGAGGGCGCCGCCTTTTCCGACGGCTCGCCCCTCACGGCGGAGGACGTGCACTTTTCCTACGAGCTCTTCCGCGACAAGGGCCTGCCCTCGTTCCGCGCGGTGATGCGCAGGCAGGTCGAGGGGGCCGAGGTCCTCGACGAGCGCCGGATCCGGTTCACCTTCGTCGAGGGGGTGCCGAAGCGCGACGTGATCCAGTCGGTGGGCGGGCTGCCGATCTTCTCCAAGGCGCAGTACGAAGCCGAGGGCCTCGACCTCGAAGAGACGTCGCTGACGCCAATGCTCGGCTCGGGGCCCTACATCCCCTCCGAGATCGACGTGGGGCAGACCACCGTCTACGCGCGCAACCCCGATTACTGGGGCGCCGAGCTGCCGATCAACGTGGGCCGACACAACTTCGACGCGATCCGCGTCGAATACTACGCCGACTACAACGTGGCCTTCGAGGGCTTCAAGGCGGGCAACTACCTGTTCCGCAACGAGGCCTCGTCGAAAAGCTGGGCCGAGGGCTACAACTTCCCCGCAATCGAGCAGGGTCACGTCGTCAGGGAGGAACTGGCCGACGGCACCATCGCGCCGGGGCAGGCCTTTTCGCTCAACATGCGCCGAGAGCAGCTGCAGGACCCGCGGGTGCGCGAGGCGATTCAGCTGATGTTCAACTTCGAATGGTCGAACACGCAGCTCTTCTACGGCCTCTACGAGCGTATCCACTCGTTCTGGGAGAATTCCGACCTCGCCGCGACGGGGCTGCCGTCGGAGGCGGAACTCGCGCTGCTCGAGCCGCTCGCCGCCGATCTGCCCCCCGGCGTGCTCGACAGCGAGCCGGTGATGGCGCCGCAGAGCGGGCCGCGCCAGCTCGACCGGGGCAACGCGCGCCGGGCAAACGCGCTGCTGGAAGAGGCGGGCTGGGTCGTCGACCCTGCAGACGGTCTGCGCCGCAAGGACGGGAAGACGCTGCGGATCGAGTTCCTCAACGACAGCCAGACCTTCGATCGCGTGATAAATCCCTATGTCGAGAACCTGCGCGCGGTCGGCATCGACGCGGTGCACCAGCGGGTGGACAACGCCGAGGCGACGAACCGCGAGCGCAGCTTCGACTTCGACATCATGACCGACAACTTCCCGATGGGCTACGTCCCCGGGCGGGGGCTTGAGCAGTATTTCGGCTCGGAGACGGCGAACGAGAGCGTTTTCAACTCGATGGGCCTGCAATCGGAGGCCGTGGATGCGCTCATCGAGCATGTCATCGCCGCCGAGAGCCAGGAGGAGCTGACGACCGCCGTCCGCGCCCTCGACCGGGTTTTGCGCGCCTACCGGTTCTGGGTGCCGCAATGGTACAAGGATGTGCATACGGTCGCCTATTTCGACGTCTACGACCACCCCGACCCGTTGCCGCCCTACGCGCTCGGCAATCTCGACTTCTGGTGGTGGGACGAGGCCCGCGCCGAAGAGCTCCGCGCCGCCGGCGCGATAGACTGAAGCCGGGGCCGACGACGCCATGGGCGCCTATATCCTTCGCAGGCTGCTGCTGATCGTCCCGACACTGTTCGGGATCATGCTGATCAACTTCACGCTGACGCAGTTCGTGCCCGGCGGGCCGATCGAGCAGATCATCGCGCAGGTCGAGGGCGGCGGCGACGTGTTCGAGGGGATCGCCGGCGGCTCCGACGCCGGCGCCCCGCAGGAGGGGGGCGGCGACGACCGCTATCTCGGCGCCCGCGGCCTGCCGCAGGACTTCCTCGACGAACTGGAAGTCGATCTCGGCTTCGCCCGGATCGTCTGCGCCGAAGGCTATCAGGGCGAGCCGACGCTCGAGGCCGAAGAGTGCACCAAGGAGCAGATCGGCATCGCCGAACGCTTCTTCATCATGATGGGCAACTACCTGACGCTCGACTTCGGCGAGAGCTATTTCCGCTCGATCACGGTGACCGAGCTGGTGATCGAGAAGATGCCGGTGTCGATCACGCTCGGCCTGTGGTCGACCGTGATCGCCTATCTCGTGTCGATCCCGCTGGGCATCCGCAAGGCGGTGCGCGACGGCACGAGCTTCGACACGTGGACGTCGGCGATCATCATCGTGGCCTATGCCATCCCCGGCTTTCTCTTCGCCATCCTGCTGCTCGTGCTGTTCGCGGGGGGCTCCTACTTCCAGATCTTTCCGCTCAGGGGGCTGGTGTCGGACAACTGGGAGGATCTGAGCCTGATCGGCAAGATCGGCGACTATTTCTGGCACATCGCCCTGCCGGTGACGGCGACGACCATCTCGGCCTTCGCCACCCTGACGCTGCTCACGAAGAACAGCTTTCTCGACGAGATCAAGAAGCAATACGTCATCACCGCCAAGGCCAAGGGCCTGAACGAGTCGAGCGTTCTCTACGGCCACGTCTTCCGCAACGCGATGCTGATCGTGATCGCGGGCTTCCCGGCCGCCTTCCTCGGCGTGTTCTTCGGCGCCTCGATCATCATCGAGACGATCTTCTCGCTCGACGGCCTGGGGCGGCTCGGCTTCGAGGCGGCGGTGGCGCGCGACTACCCGGTCGTGTTCGGCACGCTGTTCATGTTCGGGCTGATCGGCCTGATCGTGGGCATCATCTCGGACCTGATGTATGTGCTCGTCGACCCGCGGATCGACTTCGAAAGCCGGGAGACCTGACATGGCCGCCCCCGACAGCTCCATGCCCGACTCGTCCCTGCCCGACCGCTCCCTGCCCCATGCCGATATCGAAACGCGGCTGCCCGACCTCGAGTCCGGCCGCCCGCAGGTGACCGCGCCGCCGCGCAAGCGCGGCCTGTTCGCGCTGTCGCCGCTGAACCAGCGACGCTGGCGCAACTTCAAGCGCAACCGCCGCGCCTACTGGTCGCTGATCATCTTCGGCGTGCTGTTCGGCCTCAGCCTGTTCGCGGAGTACATCGCCAACGACAAGCCGATCGTGGTGAACTACCGCGGCGAGCTCTACTTTCCGATCCACAACTTCTATTCCGAGCAGGAATTCGGCGGCGACTTTCCCACCGAGGCCGTCTACCGCGACGTGGAGGTGGAGTGCCTGATCGTCTCGGGCGGGCTGGAGGACTGCTTCTACGAGCCAGAGGCGGTGATGCAGGCCGTCGACGAGGGCGCGGCCGAGTTCAACGGGCAGGAGATCGTGGCGGGGTGGACGCTCTGGCCCCCCATTCCCTACAGCTACAACACGCCCAACACGCTGGGCCAGCCCGCCCCTTCGCCGCCCGATGCGCAGCACTGGCTGGGCACCGACGACGCGACGCGCGACGTGCTGGCGCGGGTGATCTACGGCTTCCGCCTGTCGATCCTGTTCACCATCATCGTCACCGCCTGTGCCAGCGTCATCGGCATCGTCGCCGGCGCGGTGCAGGGCTATTTCGGCGGCTGGCTCGACCTGACGTTCCAGCGGGTGATCGAGATCTGGGTCTCGACGCCCTCGCTCTACATCATCATCATCATGTTCGCGATCCTGGGGCGAAGTTTCTGGCTGCTGGTCTTTCTCACGGTCCTCTTCGGCTGGCCGGCCCTGGTGGGCGTGGTGCGCGCCGAATTCCTGCGCGCGCGCAACTTCGAATACGTCCGCGCGGCCCGCGCGCTCGGCGTGTCGAACTGGACGATCATGTTCCGCCACATGCTGCCCAACGCCATGGTGGCCACGCTGACGATGATGCCGTTCCTGATCACCGCCACCATCGGCGGGCTGGCCTCGCTCGACTTCCTCGGCTTCGGCCTGCCCTCGTCGGCGCCCTCGCTGGGGGAACTGACGCTGCAGGCCAAGCAGAACCTGCAGGCGCCGTGGCTGGGCTTCACCGCCTTCTTCACCTTCGCGATCATGCTGTCGCTGCTGGTGTTCATCTTCGAGGGCGTGCGCGACGCCTTCGACCCGCGGAAGACCTTCCGGTGAGGGGGTGCGGGCGGCTGCCGTCGGAGCGGGGGCTTCGCGCCCCCGCACCCCCGCGGAGTATTTGGGCCAGGATGATGGGAGCCGACGTGGCAGGAGATCGGGGGGGCGCGGCATGAGCCTCTTGCAGGTGCGCGACCTGTCGGTCTCGTTCCGGCAGGACGGGGTGGAGATCCCGGCCGTCAAGGGAGTGTCGTTCGAGGTGGGCGACGGCGAGACCGTGGCGCTGGTGGGCGAGTCGGGCTCGGGCAAGTCCGTGACGGCGCTGTCGACCGTGTCGCTTTTGGGCGACAACGCCACCGTGGGCGGCTCGGTGCTCTACCGCGGGCAGGAGATGCGCGGGCGCCCCGAGGGCGAGTTGATGAAGATCCGGGGCAACAAGATCAGCTTCATCTTCCAGGAGCCGATGACCTCGCTCAACCCGCTGCATACGCTCGACAAGCAGATCATGGAGAGCCTCGCGCTGCACCAGGGGCTGGTCGGCGAACCGGCGCGCGCCCGCGTTCTGGAACTCCTGGAGAAGGTCGGCATCGCGGATGCCGAGCGGCGCCTCAAGGCCTATCCGCACCAGTTGTCGGGGGGGCAGCGGCAGCGCGTGATGATCGCGATGGCGCTGGCCAACGGGCCCGATCTGCTGATCGCCGACGAGCCGACCACCGCGCTCGACGTGACGATCCAGGCGCAGATCCTCGACCTGCTCTTCGATCTGAAGCAGGAGGAGAATCTGAGCCTGCTGTTCATCACCCACGACCTCGGCATCGTGCGCAGGATCGCCGACAGGGTCTGCGTGATGAAGGACGGCGAGATCGTCGAGACCGGCGAGACCGGCCGCCTGTTCGACGCCCCTGCGCACCCCTACACGCAGAAGCTGCTGGCCGCCGAGCCCACGGGCACCGTGCCGCCCGTGGCCGAGGAGGCCGAGGAGATCGTTCGCACGGAGGGCTTGCGCATCTGGTTCCCGATCCAGCGCGGCTTCCTGCGCAGGACGGTGGGCCACGTGAAGGCGGTGAACGACGCGACCCTGACCGTGCGCAAGGGCGAGACCCTGGGGATCGTGGGCGAGTCGGGCTCCGGCAAGACGACGCTGGCGCTCGCCATGATGCGGCTGATCTCGTCGGAGGGGCCGATCGTCTTCCAGGGGCGGGACGTGCAGGGGTGGAAGTCGCGGCAGCTGCGGCCGCTCAGGCGCGACCTGCAGATCGTCTTCCAGGACCCCTACGGATCGCTCTCGCCGCGGATGACGGTCGAGCAGATCGTGGCCGAGGGTCTCGGCGTGCATGGCGTCGAGAAGGGGCAGGACAAGCGGCAGATGGTGGCCGAGATGCTGGCCGAGGTGGGCCTCGACCCGGCGGCGATGGATCGCTACCCGCACGAGTTCTCGGGGGGTCAGCGGCAGCGCGTCGCCATCGCCCGCGCGATGATCCTGCGGCCCAAGCTCGTGGTGCTCGACGAGCCGACCTCGGCGCTCGACATGACGGTGCAGGTGCAGATCGTCGACCTGCTGCGCGACCTGCAGGCGCGCTACGGCCTCGCCTACCTGTTCATCAGTCACGACCTGCGGGTGGTGCGGGCGCTGTCGCACCGGGTGACCGTGATGAAGGACGGCGACATCATGGAGACGGGCACCGCGCGCGAAGTCTTCGAGGCCCCCAAGTCGGACTACACGCGCAGGCTGATCGGGGCGTCGTTCAACCTGACGCCGGGCGCCTCCGTGGCCTGACACCCGTGACCTGAGCGTGCGTATCCTTCTTGTCCACCGCAACTTCCCGGGGCAGTTCCGCCACCTCGCGCCGGCGCTGAAGCGCGCGGGTCACCATGTGGCGGCCCTGACATGGGAAAAGAACCCCAACCCGCAGCCCTTCCCGCATGTGAAATACGCCTACGACATGGGGCCGACGCGCGATCTGGGCGCCTCCTACGTCGAGCATGCGCGCAACGGGGCAGCGGCGGCGCGGGCCGCCAAGGCGCTCCGTGACCGGACAGGCGAGGTGCCCGACGTGGTGTTCGGCATCATCAACTGGGGCGAGACGCTCTTTCTGCGCGAGGTCTGGCCCGAGGCGCGGCACTTGGGCTACGCCGAGTTCCTCTATGCCGCGAGGGGCCTCGACACCGGGTTCGACCCGGAGTTCCGGCGCGAGGATTTCGCCTCGCGCGTGCGGGTGACGTCCCGGAAGGCGCACCTTGTGCAGGCCGCGCTCGACGCCGACGCGCTGATGGCTCCGACGGAATGGCAGGCGAGCACCTTTCCGCCCGAGATCAGGGCGAAGATGCGGGTGATCCACGACGGGGTCGACACCGAGCGGCTGACGCCCGACCCGGCCGCCACCTTCCAGGTGCCGGGCGGACCGCTCCTGCGGGCGGGCGACGAGGTGATCACCTTCGTCAACCGCAACCTCGAACCCTATCGCGGCTTCCATACCTTCATGCGGGCGCTGCCGCGGGTGCTCGCCGCGCGGCCCGAGGCGCAGGTGGTGCTGGTGGGCGGCGAGACGGGGGGGTACGGTCCGCGCCCCGCCGAGGGGTCGTGGAAGGACGTGATGCTGCGCGAGCTCGAGGGGCGGCTCGACCTGTCGCGCCTGCACTTCACGGGTCGCATCCCCTATCCCGATCTCGTCGGCCTGCTCCGGGTCGGGCGGGTGCATGCCTACCTGAGCTATCCGTTCGTGCTGTCGTGGTCGATGCTCGAGGCGATGAGCCTCGGCGCCTGCGTGATCGGCTCGGCCACGCCCCCGGTGCAGGAGGTGATCGAGGACGGGGTGAACGGGCGGCTCGTCGATTTCTTCGACATCGACGGATGGGCCGAGGCCCTGATCGCCGCGCTGGCCGATCCCGAGGGCCACGCCCCCCTGCGCGAGGCCGCCCGCGCCCATATCGTGGAGCGCTACGACCTGAGGAAGGTCTGCCTGCCCCGGCTGATCGACTTCGTCGAGACCGCGGGCGCGTGAGCAGCCCTTTAACGATCCCGGCGCGGCTGCTACATGCACGCCCAACCTTCAGGAGACAGACATGGGCTACCGCATCGCCGTCGTCGGGGCCACGGGCAACGTGGGCCGCGAAATGCTCAACATCCTTGCCGAGCGCCAGTTCCCGGCCGACGAGGTCGTGGCGCTCGCCTCGCGGCGGTCGCTCGGCACCGAGGTGAGCTATGGCGACGAGACGCTGAAGACGAAGGATCTCGACACGTTCGACTTCGAAGGGTTCGACATGGCGCTCTTCGCCATCGGCTCGGACGCCACGAAGACCTATGCGCCCCGTGCCGCGCGCGCCGGCTGCACCGTGATCGACAACTCGTCGCTCTACCGCTACGACCCGCAGGTGCCGCTGATCGTGCCCGAGGTGAACGCGCAGGCGATCGAGGGCTACCGCGAGAAGAACATCATCGCCAATCCCAACTGCTCGACCGCGCAGATGGTGGTGGCGCTCAAGCCCCTGCACGACCGGGCGCGCATCAGGCGCGTCGTCGTCTCCACGTACCAGTCGGTTTCCGGCGCGGGGAAGGAGGGGATGGACGAGCTGTGGGACCAGACCAAGGCGATCTACAACCCCACCGACGAGATCTCGCCCTCGAAGTTCCAGAAGCAGATCGCCTTCAACGTGATTCCGCATATCGACGTCTTCCTTGAGGACGGCTCGACCAAGGAAGAGTGGAAGATGGTCGCCGAGACGAAGAAGATCATCGACCCCGCGATCAAGGTCACGGCGACCTGCGTGCGGGTGCCGGTCTTCGTCGGCCATTCCGAGGCGGTGAACATCGAGTTCGAGGATTTCCTCGACGAGGACGAGGCGCGCGACATCCTGCGCGAGAGCCCCGGCCTGATGGTCGTCGACAAGCGCGAGGACGGCGGCTACGTCACGCCGGTCGAGTGCGTGGGCGACTTCGCCACCTATGTCAGCCGCATCCGTCAGGACTCGACCATCGAGAACGGGCTGAACATCTGGGTGGTGTCGGACAACCTGCGCAAGGGCGCGGCGCTGAACGCCGTGCAGATCGCCGAGCTCCTCGGCAACCGGATGCTGCAGAAGGCCTGAGGCGGCGGCAGCCAGCCCGGCCAGGGCGCCCCGAGGTGGGGCGATGCCCGTCTGGCGGGCTGCCGCGGTTGCGGGGTGCGCGGGCGAGAGGCCGTCCCCCCTCAGGAGGCCTGCCCCCTCAGACCGCCGAGAACCCGGCGCCGGGTGCGTAGGCCTCGAGCCGCCCCTCGCCGATGTCGAACCACAGGCCGTGCAACGCCAGCCTCTCGCCCTCGACCGCCTCGCGCACGAAGGGGAAGGACCAGAGGTTCTCGAGCGAGATCACCACCGCCTCCTTCTCGAGCGCGCGCAGCCGGGTGGGGCGATCGTTGATGGCGGTCACCCGCTCGTAGCCCGGTCGCAGGATCTCGAGCCACCGACCGATGAAACTGGTGGGCTGGCCGAGATCGTCGGAGTCGCCGCAGCACATGTCGTCGCAGCCCCGCACACCGCCGCAATCGGAGTGCCCGACCACCAGCAGATGCGCGACACGCAGCATCCGCACCGCGTATTCCACCGCCGCGGAGGTGCCATGGGGGTCGCCGTCGGGCGCATAGGGCGGCACGAGGCTTGCGATGTTGCGGTGCAGGAAGATGTCGCCGGTCTCGGCCGAGAACACCTGGTTCACGTTCACGCGGCTGTCGCAGCAGGCGATCGCCATGATCCGCGGGCGCTGTCCCTCCTCGGCGAGGCGGCGATACCAGCCCTTGCTGTCGGCATGGGCGGTCGCACGCCAGCCACGGTAGCGGTCGGCGAGAAAGCGCGGAAGCGGCCGCGCCCGGAGCGCGGTGGCGTTGTCGCCGCCCGTCAGGCGGGAGGGCGGAGCGTCTGTCATGGGCCGCGACGGTTAGACGACAATCGAGGCGAATGCGAGGGATCGGGTGTCGCGCGGGCAACCCTTTGTTCAGCCGCCCTGCCCCAGTCTGCGCACGTCGTGGGGGCGACATGTGCGAGGTGCCGAGGTGGGCGAGGTGGCCACTCTGAATCATGACGATGCCGTGCGGCTCGATGCCGGGGCGCTGGCGGCGCTCTACCGCGATCTCGGGCCGCAGGGTGCCGACGCGGTGCTGGCCCGCGCGATGGAGGAAGTGGCGCTGCGCCTCGACGGCCTGTCGGGGCCGCACCGCTCGGGGCAATGGGCCGAACTCGCCCGCCGCGCGCGCGCCCTGCGCGCCATCGCCGAGCAGGTGGGGCTGACCACGCTTGCCCGCGTCGCGGGCGACGTGGCGGCCTGCGCGGGCCGCTGCGAGGCCCCGGCCCTCGGCGCCACCCTCGCCCGGCTCGACCGCATCGCCTGCCGCTCGCTCGCCGAGCTGTGGGACGTGCAGGGCACCGGCGGCTGACCGCCGGGCACCGCGCGGAGCGCCTGCGGCGCATTGTTTCGGGTATGGCCCGCTTGCGCGGGGCCATGCCTCCGGCGGGGATATTTTTCTGCAAGAAGAAGGGCAAGGCGCGCGCACGGGGCCAGGGCGTATGGCCGTCCTGCCGGCGCGGGCGCCTTGCACCCGGCGCGTCGGCCGCTAGGGTCCGGCCTCGCGGGGGCCGTCCCCGCGCCGACCGAACGGGACCGCCATGCCAGACGCCGACGCCCTTGCCTTCGCCGCGCCCGAGCCGGGGGCGACACCGCTCCATGTCGTCTCGGAGGACGCGCTGGAGGACTGGCTGGCGGCGCAGGACGAGCCCGTGGCGGGCTGGGCGCGGCGCGTCGGCTTCACCGGAGCGCTGGGGCAGGCGCATCTGATCCCGGCCGGGGACGGTGCGCTGGCCGTCGCGGGCTACGGCACGGCCGCGAAGCGCGCGCGGGGGCGGTTCCACCTCGCCCAGGCGGCGGCCGGTTTGCCCGGGGGCACCTATGCGCTCGCCACCGACCTGCCCGCGCGCGAGGCGGCGGAGGGGGCGCTGGGATGGCTGCTCGCCGGCTATCGCTTCGACCGATACAAGGCGGCGCCGGCGCCGGGGGCCCGGCTGGTCGCACCGGAAGGGATCGACGCGGCCCGGATCGAGGCGCTGGCGCGGGCCGAGGCCCTGACGCGCGATCTGATCAACACGCCCGCCTCCGACATGGGGCCGACCGAGCTGGCCGAGGCTGCCCGCGCGCTCGCCGAGGCGCACGGCGCGGGCTGCACCGTGATCGAGGGGGCGGCGCTCGAGGAGGGGTTTCCGCTGATCCACGCGGTCGGGCGCGCCTCGCCCCGATCTCCGCGGCTGATCGACCTGCGCCATGGCGAGAGCGGACCGCGGGTGACGCTGGTGGGCAAGGGCGTGTGTTTCGACACCGGTGGGTTGAACATCAAGCCCGGCAGCTCGATGGGCCTGATGAAGAAGGATATGGGCGGGTCAGCCACGGTGCTCGGCCTCGCTCAGGCGATGCTCGAGACGGGCCTCGAGGTGAGACTGCGGGTGCTGATCCCGGCGGTGGAGAACTCGGTCTCGGGCGACGCCTTCCGCCCGCAGGACGTGCTGCGCTCGCGCAAGGGCCTGACGGTCGAGGTGAACAACACAGACGCCGAGGGGCGCCTCGTGCTGGCCGATGCGCTGGCGCTCGCCTGCGAGGAGGAGTGTGACCTGCTCGTCAGCATGGCGACGCTGACCGGGGCGGCGCGGGTGGCCGTCGGCCCCGACATCGCGCCGTTCTACACCGACGACGACGCGCTGGCGGGGGCGCTCATGGCGGCGGCGGGCGAGGTGGCCGATCCGGTCTGGCGGATGCCGTTCCACGCGCCCTACGAGGCGCTGATCGAACCGGCCATCGCCGATCTCGACAACGCACCGTCGGGAGGCTTCGCCGGCTCGATCACCGCCGCGCTGTTCCTGCGCCGCTTCGCCGAAGGCGCGCCGCGCTACGCCCATTTCGACATCTACGGCTGGCAGCCGCAGCCTGCGCCGGGCCGGCCCAAGGGTGGCGCGGGCCAAGGCGCGCGGGCGCTGCTCGAGGCGATCCCGGCGGTGCTGGGCGGATGACCGACCGGCGGAGCCTGCTTGCCAACGACCGCGTCGCGGCGTCGGAGCTGGAGGGCTCGATCGCCGCGCCCGCCTACGTCGAGGGAGAGTGGCGGCGGGTGGTCGTGCCCGTGGCCGATCTGCTGGCCGCGCCGGAAGGGGCGCGCGACCGTCAGCTTCTCTACGGCCAGCGCATGCGGGTCCTCGAGGTGCGCGAGGGCTGGGCCTTCGGCGCTGCGGCGCGCGACGGCTATGTGGGCTACGTCGCGGCCGGGTCGCTGGGCGACGACGTGGCGGCGACCCATCGCGTCGCGGTTCCCGCCACCCATCTCTACCCCGTGCCCGATCTCAGGCGGCGCGAGCGGGCGTGGCTGTCGTTCGGCTCGGAGCTGCGGGTCGTCTCGGCCTCGGGCGAGTTCTTCGAGACCGCCGAGGGGCTTTTCGTGCCGAAGCCGCACCTGCGCCCGCTGAACGCGCAGTTCGCCGACCCGGTGACGGTGGCGCAGCTCTTCTTCGGGGTGCCGTATCTCTGGGGCGGCAACTCGGCTGCGGGGATCGACTGTTCGGGCCTGGTGCAGGCAGCCTGCCTCGCGGCCGGAATCGACTGCCCCGGCGACACCGACCTGCAGGAGGCGGCCTTGGGCGAGACGCTCGCCCCCGGCGTGCCGCCGGCCCGGGGTGACGTGTATTTCTGGAACGGGCACGTGGCGCTCGCGGTCGACGGCGAGACGCTGATCCATGCCAATGCCCGCACGATGGCCGTGACGTACGAGCCGATCGCGGGGGCCATCGCGCGAATCGAGGCTCAGGGCGAGGGGCCGGTCACGCGGCGGGCGCGACTGGCTGCCGGCTAACACCGACAGCCCGCGAACGGGCACGCTGCCGGCCGGAGAGGGCATCGAGGCCCGGCGGAGACCAGCGTCGGGCGGCTACTCCACCGCGCGGATCAGCTTGCGCTCGAGCACGCGGAGCACGGTCTTGAGGTCGTGGCCGCGCTTGAGCACCTGCCCGTCCATGCCGATCACCGCGTACATGCCCTGGCGGGCGCGCAGCTTCGGGCGTTTCTCGATGCGGTAGAGAGGGTGCTCCGCCGTGCGACGGAAGACGGAGAACACGGCAACCTCGCGCAGCGCGGAGATACCGTAATCGCGCCACTCGCCTGCGGCGACCATGCGGCCGTAGACCGAGAGGATGAGACCGAGTTCGCGTCGGTCGAAGGAGACCTGCTCGGGCGCGCGGGCCGAGGGGCCGGGAGGCGGCGTGAACATGTTCATCGCCCGAGTGTGGGTCGCACTTCACCTCAAATCAAGCTGTGCGTGCGCCGGGGCCGCCCTGCCCTGCTTTCGCCGCGGTTTTTCCCCCCCGGCACCGCGGGCCGGCCCCGCGCACGCCGCGACGCGACGACAGGGTGGCCGGTGTAGACGAGCTTCGGCTCAGCCCGGTGCCACGGAGTAACAGCCCCCACCCAGTCCGTGGCACCGGGTCTACATCTGCCGAGTTGACCGGCCGGCGCGCCGACGCTACTCCCCCGCCCTCATCGGACAGACAGGGGCGTGGCATGGCACGCAGGCGCAAGGGGCGCGACATCTCGGGCTGGGTGATCCTCGACAAGCCGGCCGGCCCGACATCGACCGCAATGGTGAACAAGGTGCGCTGGGCCTTCGACGCGAAGAAGGCGGGCCATGCCGGCACGCTCGACCCGGCGGCGACCGGCGTTCTGGCGGTGGCGCTCGGCGAGGCGACCAAGGTCGTGCCCCTGGTCACCGACGCGCTGAAGGCCTACCGGTTTACGGTGCGCCTCGGGCAATCGACGACCACCGACGACGCCGAGGGCGACGTGCTGGAGACCTCGGGCGCGCGGCCCTCCGACGACGCGATCCGGGCCGCGCTCGCTCCCTTCACCGGCTGGATCGAGCAGGTGCCGCCGAAATATTCCGCCGTCAAGGTGGCCGGCGAACGCGCCTACGACCTCGCGCGCGACGACGCCGCGTTCGACCTCGCGCCGCGGCCCCTCTTCGTGGACTCGCTCGAGCTCGTGGAGCGGCCCGACCCGGATCACGCGGTGCTCGAGATGGTCTGCGGCAAGGGCGGCTACGTGCGCGCCATCGCGCGCGATCTCGGCGCGGCGCTCGGCTGCCTCGGCCACGTCGTCACGCTGCGGCGGCCCTGGTCGGGCCCGTTCGATGCCGAGGACGCGCTGAGCCTGGAGGAGCTGGAGCGGCTGGCGCGCACGCCGGAGCTCGACGCCCATCTGCGACCCATCGAGGAGGGCCTGGCCGAGGTGCCCGAGGCGCGGATGAGCCCGGCAGGAGCCGCGCGGCTGCGCAACGGCAATCCCGGCGAGGTGACTTATACCGATGCCGCCTACGGCGACACGGCCTGGGCGTCGGAGCGCGGGCGCGCGATCGGCCTCGGCACCTACCGCGGGGGCCTGCTGCACCCCACGCGCGTGTTCAACCTCGGGCCGGCATGATCACCCGGCAGGCGCTGAAGGGCGACGCGCCCTCGACGGCCACCTATTCCGACTGCGAGCGCTACCGCTACACTCTGACCCGCGAATGGGCGTCAGAGCGGGGGCGGCTCTTGTGCGTGATGCTCAACCCCTCGACCGCGACGGAGGCGCAGAACGACCCCACGGTCGAGCGCTGCGAGCGGCGGGCGCGGGCGCTCGGCTACGGCGCGTTCCGTGTCTGCAACATCTTCGCCTGGCGCGCGACCGACCCCAGGGTGCTGCGCACCCTCCGCGACCCGGTCGGCCCAGAGAATGACGCCGCCATCCTCGACGGTGCGACCTGGGCCGACGCGGTGCTCTGCGCCTGGGGCAGCCACGGCGCCCACCTGGGGCGGGGGCCAGAGGTGGAGCGGCTGCTGCGCGCGACGGGGGCACCGCTCTGCCATCTCGGGCTGACGAAACAGGGCCATCCCCGCCACCCCCTCTACGTGGCTTACGCGAGGCAGCCGATCGACTGGCGCTGAGCCGTCGCGACGACGCGACAGGCCCGGGGCAGGCAGCATGCAGGCAGGACAGGGTGAACGCCCGCCCCTGGCCGGCCCGCAGCCTGCCGGGCTGCGCCCGCGGGCCAGCTGGCGCTGCCGTCGCGCCCTACTCGGCGGCGATGTCCTCTGGCCAGCCCGAGACGGCCTTGACCTCGCAGAACTCGTCGAGCCCCCAGACCCCGCCCTCGCGGCCGTTGCCCGAGGCCTTCATGCCGCCGAAGGGCGAGCCCTGCGCACGGCTCTTGCCGTTCATCTCGACCATCCCCGAGCGCAGGCGCTTCGCCAGCCGCACCCGACGGGCGGCATCCGAAGACTGCACGTAGTTGGTCAGCCCGTACTCGGTGTCGTTGGCGATCTTCACCGCCTCCTCCTCGGTCTCGAAAGGGATGATCGACAGGACAGGACCGAAGATCTCTTCCCGCGCGATGGTCATGTCGTTCGACACGTCGGCAAAGACGGTGGGCCGCACGAAATAGCCGCGGTTCAGCCCCTCGGGCCGGCCGAGGCCGCCCGCGACCAGCCGCGCGCCCTCGTCGAGGCCCTGCTGGATGAGGCCCTGCACCTTGTCCCATTGTTGCTGGCTGACGACCGGGCCGATGTGGCGGCCCGGCTCGTGGCCGCTCGCCACCTTCGTTTCCTCGGCCGTCTGGCGTGCGATCTCGACCGCGTCGTCGTAGATCGACCGCTCGACCAGCATCCGCGTCGGCGCATTGCAGGACTGGCCGGTATTGTTGAACACCGCCCGCGTGCCGCGCTTGACCGCGCGCTCGTCGGCATCGGCGAACACGAGGTTGGCGCCCTTGCCCCCGAGCTCGAGGCTCACCCGCTTCAGCGTGTCGGCCGCGGCCTTGGTGATGGCGATGCCTGCCCGCGTCGAGCCGGTGAACGAGACCATGTCGACCTCGGGGTGCACCGAGAGCTGCGTGCCCACGCCCGCGCCGTCGCCGTTGACCATGTTGAACACGCCCCTGGGCCAGCCCGCCGCATCGACGCATTCGGCGAAGACGATGGAGGAGAGCGGCGCGATCTCGGAGGGCTTGAGCACCATCGTGCAACCGACGGCCGCCGCGTAGGCGACCTTCAGCGTCACCTGGTTCATCGGCCAGTTCCACGGGGTGATCATGCCCACCACCCCGATGGGATCCATCAGGATGCGGTCGGTCGGCGCATGCGACCCGAGCGGGCGCACCGGATCGAACTGTTTCGCCGCGGCGATGGCCGCCTGGATATGGCCGGTGCCCGCGGGCTGCTGCGAGCTGCGGGCGAGGTCGATGGGGGCGCCCATCTCGAGGCTGATCGCCTCGGCCATCGCGTCGGCGCGTGCCTCGTAGGTCTCGAGCAGCGCCTCGAGATAGCCGATCCGCTCCGCCATGGGGCGCGCGGCCCAGTCGTCGAAGGCGGCGCGGGCGGCCGCGACCGCGCGGTCGGTGTCGGCCTGTCCGCCCAGCGAGATGATCGCCACCTCTTCCTCGGTGGAGGGGTCGGTCACGGGAAGATCGCGCGATTCGGCGGGGTCCACCCATGCGCCGTCGATGTAGAATTGCCGTCTCTCGAGCATCGGAGCCTCCTGAAGATGCCGGACGCGCGTTCCGCCCGGGCGCTGTCCCGCAAACGTGCATTCGCGCAGAGGGTGACACCTGCGAACGCTTGCCGCAATGGGGGCGGGGCCCCTTGCCTCCGGCGCCGGGCATGGACAGGTCCGGAACGAAATCAACGGCAAAGGAGGCTCGCATGGGGCTGCGCATCAACGACACGGTGCCCGATTTCACCGCCGACTCGAATGTCGGCACCATCAACTTCCACGACTGGATCGGCGACAGCTGGGCGATCCTGTTTTCCCACCCGAAGGACTTCACCCCCGTCTGCACGACCGAGTTCGGCGCGGTGGCCCAGCTCGCCGCCGAGTGGGAGAAGCGGAACACCAAGGTGATCGGCGTGTCGGTCGACGACGTCGAGGAGCATTGCAAGTGGATCGCCGACATCGAGACGGTCGGCGGCGCCGACGTGACCTTCCCGATCATCGCGGACGACGAGCTGGAGGTGTCGAAGCTCTACGACATGCTGCCCGCCGATGCCTACCTGCCAGACGGGCGCACGGCGGCCGACAGCGCGTCCGTCCGCTCGGTCTTCATCATCTCGCCCGACAAGAAGCTGCAGCTTTCCATGACCTACCCGATGTCGGTCGGCCGCAACTTCGGCGAGATCCTGCGCGCGCTCGACGCACTGCAGGCCACCTGGCAGACGCCCGTCGCCACGCCCGCCAACTGGACGGTCGGGCAGGACGTGATCATCGCGCTCTCGGTCAGCGACGACGACGCGAAGGCCCGGTTCGGCGAGTACGAGGTGGTGCTGCCCTACCTGCGCAAGACCAGGCTGCACGCCGCCTGACGGGAGCGCACGCCCGTCTTGCGCGACGTCATCGCGCCACGGGGGAGGCACAAAGCCTCCCCTTTTTCGTTTCATACTGTGACCTCGTTGCACTTGCGCAGGGCGTGGTCACGGGCGAATAGGTGTCCCGTGCGTCAAGAAACCCTGTCGAGCAGCATCGAACAGAGACTTGGAGACGCGCATATGACGACCCGACGCCAATTCATCGGCACCGCCGCCGCAACGGCCGGCCTGCTGACCGCGCCCGCGCTTCTGCGGGCCGCAGAGGGGCCGCAAACGACGACGCAATACCAGGTGCCCGAGCGCTTCATGCCGAAGACGGTGCGGGTCAAGCAGTCGTTCACGGCCGGCGAGATCCACATCGTGACCGGGCGGCACTATCTCTACTACATGCTCGGCGAGGGCCAGGCGATCCGCTACGGCGTGGCCGTGGGTGCCGAGGGCATGAACTTCCGCGGCTCGGCCGTTGTGGGCCGCAAGGCCGAATGGCCCTCGTGGCGGCCGACCCAGGCCATGATCGAGCGAGAGCCCGAGAAATACGGGCCGCTTGCCGACGGCATGGAGGGCGGCCCGAACAACCCGCTGGGCGCGCGTGCGCTCTATCTCTACCGGGGTGGCCGCGACACGGCCTACCGCATCCACGGCACGCCGCAGCCCTGGACGATCGGGCGCTCGGTGTCGTCGGGCTGCATCCGCATGGTCAACGATCATGTCATCGACCTGTACCAGCGCGTGCCGGTCGGGGCGCGCGTGACCGTCTATTCCTGACGACCGGCGACCCGTAAAGATTACTTGAAAGAATCAGAACCAGTCTCCCTCCCCCGGCGTTCAAGGGCGTCACGGCCTTGCTCGACAGGGGGAGGGAGCATGTCTGAGTTCCACGTTCGTCTCGATGCCGTTCACGCCGAGGTGCTCGAAGCGGGGCACGAGGCCACGGAGACGCTCGACCGAAAGCTGAGTGCGCTCGCGGGGGCGGCCCTGCCCGAAGGGGTCAGGCGCCTGCCCACGGCGCGGATGTGCCCGGGCCCGCACCTCGCCCCTCAGGAAGATGTTGGCGCCACGGGTGCGGGAGGGGCGGGCGGCGGCCACGCCCAGCCCGCACGATGGAGCCTTGTGGCCCGCTGAATGCCCCGCCCCGATCGCGCGCCCGAATGAAAAAAGCCCCGGCCTCGGCCGGGGCTTTCGCGGTCTCGGGGGACCGAAGGCGCCTTACTCGGCCGCCTCCTCGCTCGCCAGCTCGGTGCCCGTCTCCTGGTCGACCACTTTCATCGACAGGCGCACCTTGCCGCGGTCGTCGAAGCCCAGCAGCTTGACCCAGACTTCCTGTCCCTCCTGCAGCACGTCGGAAGGGTGCTTGAGCCGGCGGTTCTCGATCTGGCTCACATGCACCAGTCCGTCGCGCTTGCCGAAGAAGTTCACGAAGGCGCCGAAATCGACCAGCTTGACCACCTTGCCCTTGTAGACCTTGCCCTGTTCCGGCTCGGCCACGATCGAGTGGATCATCTCGTAGGCCTTCTGGATGGCCTCGGCGTTGGGCGAGGCGATCTTGACCACGCCGTCGTCGTTGATGTCGACCTTGGCGCCGGAGGTCTCGACGATCTCGCGGATCACCTTGCCGCCCGAACCGATCACCTCGCGGATCTTGTCGACCGGCACCTGCATCGTCTCGATGCGCGGGGCGTGCGCCGAGAACTCGCCCGCCTCGGTCAGCGCCTTCGACATCTCGCCGAGGATGTGCATGCGCGCCGCGCGGGCCTGCGCCAGCGCCTGCTCCATGATCTGCGGCGTGATGCCGGCCACCTTGATGTCCATCTGCAGCGAGGTGATGCCGTCCTTGGTGCCGGCCACCTTGAAGTCCATGTCGCCCAGATGGTCCTCGTCGCCGAGGATGTCGGTCAGCACGGCATACGCGCCGTCGTCTTCCAGGACGAGGCCCATGGCCACGCCCGCGACCGGCGCCTTGAGCGGCACGCCCGCATCCATCATCGACAGCGACGAGCCGCAGACCGTGGCCATCGACGACGAGCCGTTCGACTCGGTGATCTCCGACACGACGCGGATCGTGTAGGGGAACTCGGTCGGCGGCGGCAGAACGGCCTGCAGCGCGCGCCATGCCAGCTTGCCGTGGCCGATCTCGCGCCGGCCCGGCGGGCCGAAGCGGCCGACTTCGCCGACCGAGTAGGGCGGGAAGTTGTAGTGCAGCATGAAGTTGGCGCGGTAGTTGCCGTGCAGCGCGTCGATGATCTGCTCGTCCTCGCCGGTGCCCAGCGTGGTCACGCAGAGCGCCTGCGTCTCGCCCCGGGTGAACAGGGCCGAGCCGTGGGTGCGGGGCAGCAGCCCCACCTCGGATTCGATCTGGCGAACCGTGTCGAGCGCGCGCCCGTCGATCCGCTTGCCGTTCTTCACCACGTCGCCGCGCAGAACGGTCGATTCGAGCTTCTTGAGCGCCGAGCCGAGGTTGGGATCGGCCTGCTGCTCCTCGCTCAGGCCGGCGACGATCTTGTCCTTCACCGCGGCGACGGCGCCGGTGCGCTCCTGCTTGTCGAGGATCGCGTAGGCCGCGCGCATCTCGGTCTCGCCGGCGGCCTTCACCGCCTCGTAGAGCGCTGAGTAGTCCGGCGGCGAAAAGTCGAACGGCTCCTTCGCCGCGTCCTCGGCCAGGTCGATGATCAGGTCGATCACCGGCTGGATCTGCTCGTGCGCGAAGGTCACGGCGCCCAGCATCTCGGCCTCGGTCAGCTCGTAGGCCTCGGACTCGACCATCATCACGGCGTCCTTCGTGCCCGCGACCACGAGGTCGAGCCGCTGGTCGGGGTTCAGCCGCAGCTGATCCATGTCGGACACTTCGGGGTTGAGCACGTAGTCGCCGTCCTCGAAGCCGACGCGACATGCCGCGATCGGGCCCATGAAGGGCACGCCCGAGATGGTCAGCGCGGCGGAGGCCGCGATCATCGCCACGATGTCGGGGTCGTTGACCAGGTCGTGGCTCAGCACGGTGCAGATCACCAGCACCTCGTGCTTGAAGCCGGGCACGAAGAGCGGCCGGATCGGCCGGTCGATCAGGCGCGAGGTGAGCGTCTCCTTCTCGGTCGGGCGCCCCTCGCGCTTGAAGAAGCCGCCGGGCACCTTGCCCGCGGCATAGTATTTCTCGTTGTAGTGGACGGTCAGCGGAAAGAACGGCTGATCCGGCTTCGCCTCCTTGGCGAAGGTCACGTTGGCCATCACAGAGGTCTCGCCGAGCGTGGCGATCACCGAACCGTCGGCCTGACGGGCGACCTTGCCCGTTTCCAGCGTGAGGGTTTCCTCCCCCCACGTCATCGATTTCGTCGTCTTGTGGAACATGCGTCTATCCTGTCGTGGAGCACTCCCGGGCGGATCCCGGGTCTCCCGCGTCTTATGGCGGCCCCATTGCCGCCGACCCCAATCCTTCGCACGCGCCCGGGGTCAGAGGCGTCACGTCTCAGATGTGGCGCGCTTACAGGTTTTCGAGGCTTTTGGAAACGGGGGAGT
Source organism: Rhodovulum sp. 12E13 (assembly GCF_003340565.1). Taxonomy (GTDB): domain Bacteria; phylum Pseudomonadota; class Alphaproteobacteria; order Rhodobacterales; family Rhodobacteraceae; genus HLUCCA09. Next base: position 59,318 of record NZ_QPLK01000016.1, read on the forward strand.
TGGTGGCGCAATGGCGCGCCCGGCCTGACAGGGCCGGGCCGGGCCGGGCGAGCCGCCACAGGCGACTGGTGCTGGCCCGATCCCGGGGGGCGGGCGGCGGGCCGGAGGGGCGCCGCCGCGCCAGCAGTCAGCGGCGGATGCCGAGGCGCTTGATGAGGTCCTGGTAGCGGCCCTCGTCCTTGCCGCGCAGATAGTCGAGCAGCTTGCGGCGCTGGGCCACCAGCTTCAGAAGGCCGCGGCGCGAGTGGTTGTCCTTCTTGTGGGTCTTGAAGTGCTCGGTCAGCGCGGTGATCCGCTTCGTCAGGATCGCGACCTGCACCTCGGGCGAGCCGGTGTCGCCCTCCTTCGTGGCGTAGTCCTTGAGAACCTGCGCCTTCTCTTCGGCAGTGATCGACATCGGGGTCTCCTTTCGACGTGTGACGGCGCAAGCCGGGATGTCGTCCAGCAGGGCCCATGGAGGGGGCCGGGCGCGCTCCGCCCGGAAGTGCGCGCCTATGGGCCAGATCGTGCCGGTTGTAAAGGGGGCGTCCCGACCACCACGCCCGCAGGGCGATGCGGCACGCTGTGCCCCGCGGCCCGCGGCCGTGGCGCGCGACGATGACAGGAATGCGCGCTGCTGCTAGGCTTGCCCGAGGGTCATGACGGGGGTCTGGATGCAGCACATGTCTCGCAGTCTCGCTTTCGGGATCGCTGCCGCCGTCTCGGTACCCTTTTGCGCCCCTGCGTCGCCCCTCGCCCCGGACCCGATAGGGTCGAGCGCGCTGACGCTGCGCATCGAGCCGATCGCGCAGGCACAGCCGCCCGATACCGGGCGGCCCGACTTCGCGGCGCCCGTCATCGTCGGCGGGCGCCTGCACGTCGTCGACCAGGCGCAAGGGCGCATCCTGCGCGACGACGGCGGGGGCGGATTTGTCGAGATCCTGTCGCCAGACAAGATGCCCGAGGGCGTGACACCCGTGCGCCAGCGCGTGCTCAACATCGCGGGGGGAGCGGGGTCGGACGTGTTCGTGACCTTCACCTCGTCGACACTGCCCACCGGCTTCGCCGCCGCACAGCCCCTGCCGGAAGATTCGGCCTATGGCTCGGAGCCCAATTACCAGGTCGTCTATCGCTACAGCCAGGCGGCCGACGGCAGCCTCGCGTCGCCCGTGCCGCTCGCCGCGTTCGAAAGCAGGTCGTCGGGCCATAGCGGCGGGGGCATGCTGGCCCTGCCCGACGGCGACCTGCTTCTGGCCACGGGCGACAACCTCGGCTTCGACCGTGACGGGCTCGCCGCGCCGCAGGATCCGGCGTCCCACCTTGGCAAGCTTCTCATGATCGACAGCGAGACGGGCGAGACCACCGTCGCGGCGCAGGGCGTGCGCAACGTGCAAAGGCTGGCCTATGCCGATGCGGATCGGTCGCGAATCGTCTTCGCCGATATCGGGTCGACGACCGCGGAGGAGATCAACGAGATCTCCGTTGGCGACCTGACCGACACGGGCGAGATCGAGAATTTCGGCTGGGGGCGCAACGACGACGGCAACGCGCGCGAGGGCACCTTCTACATCAACGAGGGCGTCGGATCTTCCGAAGGCGGCGAGCCGCGGGCGATCGGCGCCGCGCCCGTGCCCGAGACGGGCTTTCGCCAGCCCTATGCGCAATACGGGCACGAGGGACGGCGCTTCGTCGCGATCAGCGGGCCGGTGACCTCCGACAGCGCGTTCGATATGATCGTGGCCCTGTTCGGCGACCTGCCGACGGGCGACCTCTATGCCACGATGGCACCGCTCGGGGGAACGGATGTCCCGGTCTTTCGCATCGCGCTCGTCGATGCATCGGGGGCGCCGGTTTCGCTGTTCGCGCTGGCAGGGGAGCGCCGCCCCGATCCCCGCTTCTTCGCGCTGCCGGACGGCACGGCGGGCGTGATGCTGGAGCACACGGGCACGCTCTACAGCCTGACCGAGGTCGCCCCGATCCCGCTGCCGGGCGCGGCCGGCCTGCTCGTGTCGGCCGGGCTCGGCCTGGGCGCATTGCGTCTGGCGGCGCGGCGGCGCCTGGCCCGGTCCCGGTCCGCGCGCGCCACGGACGGCGCGCCGATGCGGGGCCGAAGCGCCCTGCCGTGAGCCGCCCCGGGCGAGGCGTGGCCGGCTCAGGCCGGGAATTGCGAGGCCGGCAGGAGCGAGATGTCGTCGAGGCTCGGCCCGGCGGCGGCCGAGAGACGCGCGAGCGCCACGCCGTCGGCCAGCACCTCCACCGTTTCGGGATCGTCGGCAGCGCGGGACAGCGCGATCTCGGGTGGCGCGTCGTTGGCCCAGTCGTCCCACACGACGACGAGCCTGTCTTCGGCGGGATCGAAATCGGCGAGCGTGGCCGCATCGCCCGCACCGAGAGGCGCGAGGCCCGGGCCCAGCACGAAGGTGTCGGCGCCGACCCCGCCCGTCGCGTGATCCTGCGCGCCGAGCACCAGAGTGTCGTCGCCCGCGCCGCCGTCGAGCACGTCGCGCCCGTCGACCGCCGCCTCGCCATCTGCGGGGACCGCGCTCAGGTGGTCGTCGCCCGCCCCGCCCAGCAGCGTATTGTCGCCCGAGCCGTCGGCGAGGCGGTCGTCGCCGGCGCCCCCCTCCAGCCGGTCGTCGCCCCAGTCGCCGAAGAGCCGGTCGTCGCCCGCGCCGCCCTCGAGCGTGTCGTCGCCGCCACCGCCGCCGAGATCGTCGGCGCCGTCGGTGCCCGTGATGAGCTCGTCCGCGGCGCCACCGTCGAATCGCAGGCCGGGGGGGCTCGGCTCCGCGTCCTCCGTGGAGGGGCCGTCCGGCGGCGGGTCGCCCGGCGGCGGGTCGCCCGGCGGCGGGTCATCGGTCAGGAACTCGTCGGCAAGCGGATCCCCAGGCAGAAGATCATCCTCGCCCGCCCCGTCACGTAGACCGTCGCCTCCGCCGTCTGCAGCCCCGTCGCCCTCGGGGGGCAGCAGGTCGGCCCCGATCTCGTGACCTTCGCCCTCGCCCTCGCGCCGCGCCGTTTCGTCATCGTCGCGCGAGGCGTCGCCCCGCGTGTCATCGTCGTCCTCGTCGCCGAAGGCCATCGGCAGGGCGAACCCCGCCAGCATGACACCCAGCAGACCCAGAGCGCCAATCATGCGCCTCTCCTCGTCACACGCCGCCCGGCCGGCACCGGGGCAGCCCCCACGCGCCTCTATGCCGCCGCCCTCCACCGCGAGGCGTTAAACCCGGGCCGCGGAATGCGCCGGATTTGTCAGAAAAGCCGGCCGGACCCGCCCTCACCCCGCCCCGGAGAGGAACGGCAGGAAGGCGTCGAGGAAAGCCTGCGGATCCTCCTCCATCACGAAATGCCCCGTCGGGCAGGTCGAGACCGTCAGCCGCCCGGCCCACGGCCGCCATACCCCCGCCGGATCGCCCGTGCGGGCCGGGAAGCCCGTCTCGGCGTGGAGGAAGTGGACAGGCGCCGCGATCCGTTCGCCGCGGGCGCGGCTTTCCTCGTCGAGCCGGCGGTCGGTCGTGGCCCCGGCGCGATAGTCGGCGCACATGGCGGCGCGGCGGGCGGGCTCTGCCATTTGCGCCCGATAGCTCTCGAGGGCCGCCGGCGCGAAGGGAGAGAGGTCGCCCGCCGCCGCCCAGGCTGCCAGCGTCCAGTCGATATAGGCCGCCGGGTCGGCACCGATCATCCGTTCGGGCAGCGGCGCCGGCTGCGCGAGGAACGTCCAGTGATAGGCGGCGAGGGCGAGATCGGCATCCCACGCGCGCCAGAAGTCGCCCGTCGGCACCACCTCGCAGATACCCAGACGGTCGACGCGCCCGGGATGATCGAGCGCCAGACGGTAGGCCACCCGCGCCCCGCGGTCGTGACCGATGACGTGGGCGCGGGGCAGGGCGAGCGCATCCATCAACGCGACGATATCGGCGGCCATCGTGCGCTTGGAGTAGACGGTGTGGGCGGCGTCGTCTTCCGGAGCGTCCGAGGCGCCGTAGCCGCGCAGGTCTGGCACGATCACGTCGAAGCGCTCGGCCAGCGCGGGGGCGACGCGCGCCCACGTCATGTGGTTCTGGGGGTAGCCGTGCAGGAGGACGAGCGGCGCACCGGCCCCGGCGCGATGCACCGACAGCGTCACCTCGCCCGCCGCGACCCGCTCCTGTCCGAACCCCTCGATCATGACCCGCCTCCCTTGCCCCGCGCCACTCTGCCCGGCAGGCAGGTCGCTGCCAAGTCGGCGCATCGCATCACGCGGCCGCCTGCATCCCCCCGGGCCGCGCGAGAGCACGGAAGGGCGCCACGCCCCCGCGCAACCGGCTCGCCGCGAGCCGTGACATGCCTGCATTGGCTCGACGTCCTGCGCCAGCCGACCCCGCCGCCCGACCACGGTCCGCCCGGACACGGCAGCGCGTCGCCCGAGCCGGCGCAGGAGAGCGCATCAGGCCGTGACCCCATCGCGCGCGGGGGGGAGCGGCGACCCTCAGAAGGGCGGCCGGCTTTCGAAGGCGACGGGCGTGCCCCCCTCCGGGTGGCGAAAGGCGAGGCGGCTGGCATGGAGCATCAGCCTCGGTGCGTCGGCCCCCTCCGCCAGACCGTAGAGCGGGTCGCCCAGGATGGGGTGGCCCAGCGCGGCCATGTGGACGCGGAGCTGGTGAGAGCGGCCCGTCTCGGGCGCGAGGGCAACGCGGGTGGCCCCGTCGTCATGCGAGAGCGCGCGCCATCGCGTGCGCGCCGGCCGGCCGCGCGCGTGGCAGACCATCTGGCGCGGCCGGTTCGGCCAGTCGGCGACGAGGGGCAGGTCCACCTCTCCCGCGCCGTCGAGATGACCGGCGACCACCGCCTCGTAGGCCTTCGACACATAGCGCCGTTCGAACTGGCGCCCGAGATGCCGCTGCGCCTGCTTCGACCGGGCGAACACCATGACACCCGACGTGTCGCGATCCAGCCGGTGGACGAGGCGTGTCTCGCGGTCCATCCGGCCGAGGCGTGCGATCAGGCAATCCTCGGCTCCCTCGGCCTTGCCGGGGACCGAGAGCAGACCCGCGGGCTTGACCACGACCAGCAGCGACGCGTCGCGGTGCAGGATCTGCACCGGGCCTTCGGGCCGGTGATAGGCGCCGCTCACGGGATGGGTGTCACGGGCAGAGGGGCAGATCGCCCTCGATGCCGCGGTCGGCGCCCGGGTGGCCGACGCCGTGCTGCTCGAGGGTCAGCCCGGCGGGCGCATCGCGGCCGGCGAGGGAGACCGACCACGTGTTCTCTCCCGCCATCCGCCACACCATCGACCAGCCGCACCGGGGCCGCAGGCTGCGCTCCGCCCTGCCACCGGAGCGGACCCGCGCGACCGGAGCGACGTTGGCGACCGCGACGCGGCGCGCCCCGGCGGAGGCCCGGGCATCGCCTGCCCGACGCCGGCGCCGGCCGCGCCGGCGGGGCGAGAGCGAGCACATCTGCCCGCCCGCCGCACCAGTGACGACGCCGCGGAAGCGGCGTCCCCCACGAAACGCCGTCTCGGGCGTCGCCGGGGTGGTCGCCGCAGTCACCGCCATGCCCCCTCCTGCGCGCCGAAGGTCGCGCGCAGGATCGCTCCGAGGCCCTCCGCGTCGACGCTGTCGAAGGCGGCGGGGCGGTCGCTGTCGATGTCGAGGACGCCCAGAAGGCGGCCGCCGGGGGCGGTCACGGGCAGCACGATTTCCGACCGCGTGGACGACGAGCACGCGATGTGTCCGGGGAAGGCATCGACATCGTCGACCACCTGCACCTCGCGGGTGCGGGCGGCGGCCCCGCACACGCCCCGCTCGAACGGGATGGTCAGGCAGCCATGGGTGCCCTGGTACGGCCCGATCTTGAGAAGACCGGGCGCGGCGACACGGTAGAAGCCCGTCCAGTCGAAGCGGTCGTCGGCATGGTGGATCTCGCAGGCCAGCGTCGCCATCAGCGCCACCTCGTCGCTCTCGCCCTCGGTCAGCGCGGCGCAGCGGGCGGCGAGAGCCGCGTAATCGACCCGGCTCATTGCCAGCGCGCCGGCCGTTCGAGCGCCACGGCCATCCCCTCGCCCCCTCCGATGCAGATCGCCGCCACGCCGCGACGCATGTCATGCGCCTCCATCGCGTGCAGCAGCGTGACGAGGATGCGCGCACCCGACGCGCCGATCGGATGGCCGAGTGCGCAGGCGCCGCCGTTCACGTTCATACGCTCGTGCGGCACGCCCATCTCGTGCATGAAGGCCATGGGCACCACGGCGAAGGCCTCGTTGACCTCCCACAGGTCGACGTCGGCCGCCTCCCATCCCAGCCGGTCGAGCAGCTTGCGCGCCGCGGGGATCGGCGCGGTGGGAAAGAGCGCCGGCGCCTGCGCGTGGGTGGCGTGGCCGCGCACGATGGCGCGCGGCGCGAGCCCCGTCTCGGCCGAGGCCAGCACCAGCGCCGCCGCCCCGTCGGAGATCGACGAGGAATTGGCGGCCGTCACCGTGCCGCCCTCGCGGAAGGCGGGCTTGAGCTGCGGGATCTTGTCGGGGCGCGCCGTCTGCGGCTGCTCGTCGGAGGCGACCACCGTCTCGCCCTTGCGGCCCGCCACCGTGACCGGGGCGATCTCGGCCGCCAGGGCGCCCGTGTCCTGCGCCGCCAGCGCGCGGGAGAGCGAGGCGAGCGCATATTCGTCCTGCGCCTCGCGGGTGAACTGGAACGCCTCGGCGCACTCCTCGGCGAAGGTGCCCATCAGGCGCGGCTCGCCCTTCGGGCCGCGTTCGTAGGCATCCTCCAGACCGTCGCGGAACATCGAATCGATCACCTGTCCGTGACCGATCCGGGCGCCGCCGCGCTCGTTGGGCAGCAGATAGGGGGCGCGCGTCATGCTCTCCATGCCGCCGGCAAGGATGCACCCGGCCGCGCCCAGCGCGATCCGGTCGTGCGCGGCCATCGCCGCGGCCATGCCGGAGCCGCACATCTTGTTGAGCGTCGTCGCCGGCACGCCCTCGCCAAGCCCCGCCGCGAAACCCGCCTGACGCGCGGGTGCCTGGCCGAGCCCGGCAGGCAGCACGCAGCCCATGATCGCTTCTTCCGGCGCGGCGCCCTCTGCGCCCGACAGCGCGGCGCGGGCGGCGACACCGCCAAGCTCGGGCGCGCCCGCACCCGCCAGCGTCCCCTGGAAGCCGCCCATGGGCGTCCGGGCCGCGCCTGCGACGATCACCTCGGCCATCGCGCTCCTCCTCCGGCTGTCCTGCGCGCGGGCATACAGTTTGGTAAGGTTTCTCGTCCAGCCTGCTCGTGGCCCCGGATCGAGCCGGGGTGCAGGAAGGGAGCGATTCCGATGGACATGGCGGCCGATACGCAGGGCGACGTCACGATTGTCACCGTCCGGTCCGAGCGGATCGACGCGGCGAGCGCCATCCGGTTCAAGGACCGGATGCGCGAATTGACCGAGGGTGGCCACGGCCGCGTGGTGCTCGACATGGCCGCGGTGGACTTCATCGATTCCTCGGGCCTCGGCGCGATCGTCTCGACGATGAAGCTGCTCGGCACGGAACGAAAGCTCGAGCTCGCCGGATTGACGCCGAAGGTGATGAAGGTGTTCCGTCTCACGCGGATGGACGGTGTCTTCACCCTGCACGCCGACGTCGAGGCGGCGCGCGCGCACGGGGCCAGCGCCGCCTGAGCCGGCCGCACGAGGGGCGACATGGTCAGGAGCACTCCCCCGGAGGAACAGCGCGACGCCGATCCGGCCGCCCTCGACGAAGGCGCGCTGCCGGTCGCCGTGCCGGTGGCGCCGGGGCAACGGGACTCCCGCTGGACAGACCCCGCAGCAGCGGGCCTCGCACCGCACGCGGGTCGGGTCGCGCCTGAACGGCCCGGGTGCGGCCGCCCGGCGGATCTGCTCGCCGCCGCCCTCGACGAGCCTCCCGCGCCGGAAGCCCCGACCCTCGTCGCCCGGCTCGCGAGCAGCAGCCTCTCGGTGCGCGAGGCTCTCGTCACCCTCTGTCGCGCCGCCGGCCGCCTCGGCCTCGACGACGAGACGTGTGGCGCGCTCGAAATGGCGCTGGCCGAGGCGCTGAACAACGTGGTCGAGCACGCCTATCTCGAGGATCCAGAGGGGTGGATCGTGATCGAGCTCGACCTTCTGCACGGCTGGGCCGCCTGCCGCATCTGGGATGGCGGACGGCCCATGCCGCGCAAGGGCATTCCGACCACGCCGTTTCCCGATCTCTCCGTGCCGCTCGACGCGCTTCCCGAGGGCGGCTTCGGCTGGGCGCTGATCCACAGCCTCGCAGAGCATCTGAGCTACGAGCGCCTGGACGAGTGCAACTGCCTCACCTTCGCCGTGCGCGCCGCCCCCGGCGACGTCTCGTAGGGGGCGCTCCACACGCGGTGCCCCGCCACATCCGCCCTCCCACCGCTGATGATCGCGTCGTGTCCGGCCCGTGCGGCTCCGCGTCGGGCGCTGCCCCTGCCACCGGCACGCCACCCGGCAGATCCGGCCCCGGCGCGTCCGCAACGCGAGAACGGCATGGAGCCCTGCCCCGAAATCGCCAAGATCTGTCCATATCGCCGCCATCTGCCCCTGCGACACCCCACGGCGTAGCTGCATAGGCTTCCCTCGGCGTCGCGCTTGAATTGCCCCCACCCAGTGCGCGGCGCCGAGGTCTTCCCCTTCCTGCGGAAAGCCTCTAACCGGCCCCCGACAAACCGGGAAGGATGGGCATGCGCGATTTCCAGAAACCGGGCCGGTCGGCCGTCTACGCAACCAACGGCATGTGCGCCACGTCGCACCCGCTTGCAGCCGCGGTCGCAATCGAGACGCTCAAGGCCGGCGGCAACGCGGTCGACGCCGCGCTCGCCGGCGCGGTGCTGCTCGGCTTCTGCGAGCCGCAGATGACCGGCCTCGGCGGCGACCTTTTCGCCCTTGTCTCGCCCGGCCCGGGCCGGGACGTCGTCGCGCTCAACGCATCGGGGCGCGCGCCCGCGGCGCTCGATGCGGCCCGCCTGCGCGCACAGGGCCACGCCGCCATTCCCGTCGCGGGCCCCGAAGCGGTGACGATCCCCGGCGCGGTCGACGGCATCTGCGCCCTCTCCGAGAGGTTCGGCCGACTCGGTCTCGACGCGGTCCTCGCCCCCGCCATCCGCTACGCCGACGAGGGCGTGCCCGTTGCGCCCCGCGTCGCTTTCGACTGGGCCCGCGCCACCGACCGTCTGCAGGGGCCCGCGCGCGAGATGTTCCTGGCAGACGGCGCCGCCCTGCCAACCGGCGCGCTCTTCCGCGCGCCGGGCCAGGCCGAGGTGCTGCGCCGCATCGCCCGGCAGGGTCGCGCCGCCTTCTACGAGGGGGAGGTCGCCGACGACATGCTCGCGGCGCTCTCCGGCGGGCCTCACACCGCCGACGACTTCGCCGGCAACACCCCCGACTGGGGCACGCCGATCTCGGGCGGCTATGCCGGGTGGCAGGTGCTGGAGCATCCGCCGAGCGGCCACGGCACCGCGGCGCTCCTGCTGATGGACATTCTCGCCCAGTTCGACCTTGCCGCGCTCGATCCCCTCGGCGCCGACCGCCTGCACATCGAGGCCGAGGCGACGCGGCTGGCCTACGACGCGCGCGACCGGTTCGTGGCCGACATCGCGCACATGCCCGACCCGGAGCGCCTGCAGCGCCCCGGCCTCGGCGCCGCGCTCGCCGCACTTATAGACCCCGCCCGCGCCATGCCCGACCCGCGCCCCCGCAGCGAGGAGGTGCACCGCGATACCGTCTACATCACCGTGGTCGACCGCGACCGGATGGCGGTGTCGCTGATCTACTCCATCTTCCACAGCTTCGGCGCGGGTCTCGCCAGCCCCCGCTTCGGCATCCTTCTGCATAACCGCGGCGCGGGCTTCACCCTTCAGGAGGGCCACCCCAACGAGGCCGCCGGCGGCAAGCGCCCGCTGCACACGATCCTGCCCGGCATGGTCCGGCAGAACGGCGAGGTGACGATGCCCTTCGGCGTGATGGGCGGCCCCTATCAATGCACCGGCCATGCCCGGCTGATCACCAATCTCGCGGCCTACGGGATGGACCTGCAGGAGGCGCTCGACGCCCCCCGCGCCTTCGCCGACAATTCCAGCGGCGAGCTGCTGATCGAGCGCGGCTACTCCGCCGAGGTCCGAGCCGAGCTCGCCGCGCGCGGTCACGACGTGGTCGAGAGCCCTTCGGCGATCGGCGGCGCGCAGGCGATCCGCATCGACCACGCGGCGGGGCTGCTGACAGGCGCCTCGGACCCGAGGAAGGACGGGATCGCACTCGGCTACTGATCGCCCGGCGCGCCGGATGCCGCCCCGTCGGTTCCCTTCATCCTGGCCCGAATACTCCGGCGGCATCGCCGCGCCACGCGGCGACGGGGGCAGCGCCCCCGTACCGGTGGCCGGTCAGACAGCCGCCTTGACGCTCTCGTCGAGGTAGATCTCTCGCAGCCGCCGCGCTACCGGCCCGGGCGCGCCCGAGCCCACGGCGACGCCGTCGATCTCCACCACCGGGGTCACGAAGGTCGAGGCCGACGTGACGAAGGCCTCGTCGGCCGCCTTGGCCTCGTCGAGGGTGAAGGCGCGCTCCTCCACCTCCATCTGCGCCTCGCGGGCGAAGCGCAGCACCGCCGCGCGCGTGATCCCGTGCAGGATCTCCTCGCCCAGGTGCCGCGTCACGATCTTGCCCGCGGTCACGATGTAGGCGTTGTTCGAGGTGCCCTCGGTCACCGCCCCGTCCTCGACCATCCAGGCGTCGTCGACGCCCGCCGCCTTGGCCATCATCTTGCCCATCGAGGGGTAGAGCAGCTGCACCGTCTTGATGTCGCGCCGGCCCCAGCGCCGGTCGGGTATCGAGATGACGGCGATCCCGCGCTCGGCCGCCGGGCTGTCGACGATCCGCTTTTCCTGCGTGAAGAGCACAAGCGTGGGCCGCGCCCCGTCGGGGTAGGCGAAGTCGCGGTCGGCCGGGCCCCGCGTGACCTGGAGGTAAACCAGCCCCTCGTCGAGACCGTTGCGCACCACCAGCTCGCGGTGGATCGCCAGAAGCTCGTCCCCGTCCACCGGCGCGGCCATGTCGAGCTCACCGAGCGAGCGCCACAGCCGCCTGGCATGGCCGTCGAAATCCACCAGCCGCCCGCCGATCACGCTGGTCACCTCGTAGACCCCGTCTGCGAAGAGAAAGCCGCGGTCGAACACCGAAACGCGTGCCTCTTCCTCCGGCACGTACTCTCCGTTGACGTAGACGATGCGTCCCATGCCCTCTCCTATCCCCAAAGCTCCGGTGCCGGCGGGTGCACGCCCGCGTCGTCGTAGACGAGCGGCACGGCGCGGTCCTCGGCCAGCAGGAGCGGGCCGTCAAGATCCACGACCGCCGCGCCCTGCGCCAGCAGCACCGCCGGCGCCATGGCGAGCGACGAGCCGATCATGCAGCCCACCATGATGCCGAAGCCCCGCCGCTCGGCCTCGGCCCGGAGCGCCAGCGCCTCGGTCAGCCCGCCGGTCTTGTCGAGCTTGACGTTCACCATGTCGTAGAGGCCCTCCAGCCGACCCAGCGTCGCCCGGTCATGCACGCTCTCGTCGGCGCAGAGCGGCACCGGCCGGGCGAGCCCGCGCAGCGCCTCGTCCTCGCCCGCGGGCACCGGCTGCTCGACCATCGCCACGCCGAGGCGCGCGAGATGGGGCGCGAGATCGGCATAGACCGCGCGCGACCAGCCTTCGTTCGCGTCGACCACGATGCGTGCCCGCGGGGCCCCCGCGCGCACCGACTCGAGCCGCGGCATGTCGTCGGGCGTGCCGAGCTTGATCTTCAAAAGCGGACGGTGCGCGTTCGCCTCCGCCGCCGCGCGCATCCGCTCGGGCGTGTCGAGCGAGAGGGTGTAGGCCGTGACCAGCGGCCCCGGCTCCGACAGCCCCGCGAGCTGCCAGACGGGCCGGCCTGCGCGCTTGGCCTCGAGATCCCACAGGGCGCAGTCGACGGCGTTGCGCGCGGCGCCGGCCGGCAGCGCCTCCTGCAGAGTCTCGCGGGTCAGGCCCACCTCCGCCAGCCCCGCGACCTGCGCCGCCACGCTGTCGAGCGTCTCGCCGTAGCGCGCGTAGGGGACGCATTCGCCCCGCCCTGCCACCGCCCGCTCGCGCACGGTCACCGTGAGCACCTGTGCCTCGGTGCGGCTGCCGCGCGAGATGGTGAAGGCCTGCGCCAGCCGGAACACGTCGCGCGCGACCTCTATCTCCATGGCGCCCCGGCCTCCTGCTTCTTTCTGTTCCAAATACGCATGGCCCGTCGGGCGGGGCCGCTCAGCCGATGGCGGCGAGCGCGTCGACCAGCCGCCCGGCGCCGTGGCGGAACGGGTCGACCGCGGGCAGTCCCATCCGCGCCTCGGTGCGGGCGAGGTAGTCGGCGGCCTCGTCCTCTCCCAGTCCCGCGGTATTCACCGAGATGCCGACGACCTGCGCCGCCGGGTTCACCCGGCGGGCGCAGGCGAGCGACAGGTCGCGCACCTCCTCGAGCGCAGGCAGCGCGTAGCCGGGCAGGCCGCGCATGTGCGCGCGCGTGGGCTCGTGGCACAGGATCAGCGCGTCGGGCTGCCCGCCGTGGATCAGCGCCAGCGTCACGCCCGAATAGGAGGGATGGAAGAGCGAGCCCTGGCCCTCGATCAGGTCCCAGTGATCGGGGTCGTTGTCGGGCGTCAGCCACTCGACGGAGCCGGCCATGAAGTCGGCCACCACCGCGTCGAGCGGCACGCCGTCGCCGGTGATGAGGATGCCGGTCTGGCCCGTGGCACGAAAGCTCGCCTTCATCCCCCGGTCGCGCATCTCGCGGTCCATGGCCAGCGCGGTATACATCTTGCCCACCGAGCAGTCGGTGCCCACGGCGAGGCAGCGCAGGCCCCGCCGCCTGACCCCGTCGGCGATCGGATAGGTCTGCGTCGGCACCCGCACGTCGTGCAGGCTGCGGCCCTCGGCGCGGGCGATCTCGACCAGTTCCGGCTCGTCGCGCAACAGGTTGTGCAGGCCCGAGGCGAGATCGAAGCCCTTCAGCAGCGCCTCGGCCAGCACGTGCCGCCACGCGGCCGAGATCACGCCACCGCGGTTGGCCACGCCGATCACCAGCGTCCTGGCTCCGGCCTCGAGGCCCTCGTCGAGGGTCATGTCAGGCACGCGCATGTCGGCCTTGCAGCCCTCCATCCGGACCTGTCCGAGCGCGTATTCGGGGCGCCAGTCGCGGATGCCCTGCGCGACCTTCGCGGCCAGCGGGTCGGGCGCGTCGCCCAGAAACAGCAGGTACGGCGTCTGAATCATCGCGGCGTCTCCTTCGGGGCGAGAGTATCAAGCGCGCGGGCGGGCGAAAGGGTCATTCCGGCGCGGCTGGCGGCGGGGCGGTGGCCGTCGCGCAGGCGGCCCCCTATCTGGTCAGAAAAGGAGACGCCATGACCCATTCCGTGCTGATCGTGACCACCTCGACAGGCGCCCTGCCGGACGAGCGCGAAACCGGCTTCGACTGGCCGAGCGTCGCCGTGCCCTACTGGCGGCTGCGCGAGGCCGGCGTGCGGGTGGGCTTCGCCAGCATCCGCGGGGGCAAGCCGCCGGGCGACCCGGCCACCGCCGCCGAGGAGGAGGGCGACCAGATCGGGGCGGTGTCGATGTTCCTCTCCGACGAGCGGGCGGTGGAGGCGCTGGCGCACAGCCACCGCCTCGCCGCGGTCGACCCGGACGACTGGACGGCGGTGCTCTTCGCCGGCGGCCTCGGCGCACTGTGGGACATCGCGGCCGAGCCGGCCACCGAGCGCCTTGCCGCCGCCACGTGGGAGCGGGGGGGCATTCTTGCCGCGATCGGCGCCGGGGCGGCCGCGCTCACCGTGGCGCGCGATGCGCAGGATCATGCCGTCGCCGCCGGGCGCAGCGTGACCTGCCTGCCCGACGAGGACGTGCGCGCCGCGCTCGAGGGCGAGGATGCGCCGGTGATGCCCGAGTCGCGGCTGCGCGCGCAGGGCGCCCGGGTCTGGACGGCGGCGCCCGGCGAGGAGGCCCACGTGATCGAGGACGGGCGACTCATCACCGGGCAGGATGGGCGGGCCGCCGCCGGAGTGGCGCTGCAACTGCTCGATGCGCTCGACATCTACGCGCCGGCCGTCCTGCGCGAGGAGGCGGCGGAAGAGGAGGCCGCCGCCCCTGCCGGGCAGGAGGATGGCGACGCGCCGACCGCCCCGCGGGCGTGAGCGTCAGGCGGCGAGGCCGCGCGCGCCCATCTGCAGATACTTCCTGCGCCGGTCGGCGCGCACCGCGCCGGCGTCCATCCCCTGCAACTCGTCCAGCATCGCCGCGACGGCCTCGCCCACGGCGCCGATCACCGTCTCGCGGTGACGGTGGGCGCCGCCTACCGGCTCGGGCACGATGCGGTCGACAACGGCGAGTTCGTGCAGGTCCTGCGCGGTCAGGCGCAGCGCCTCGGCCGCCTCGCGCATCTTCTCGGCGTCCTTCCACAGGATCGAGGCGCAGCCCTCGGGCGAGATCACCGAGTAGACCGAGTGCTGCAGCATCGCCACCCGGTTGGCCGTGGCAAAGGCCACCGCCCCGCCCGATCCGCCCTCGCCGATGATGACGGAGACGAGCGGCACGCCGAGCGACAGGCACTTGGCCGTCGAGCGCGCGATGGCCTCCGATTGCCCGCGCTCCTCCGCCCCCTTGCCGGGATAGGCGCCGGGCGTGTCGACCAGGGTGATGACCGGCAGGCCGAAGCGGTCGGCGAGATCCATCAGCCGGATCGCCTTGCGGTAGCCCTCGGGCCGGGCCATGCCGAAATTCCGCTCGATCCGGGTCTGGGTGTCGTGCCCCTTTTCCTGCCCGATCACCATGACGGGGCGGTCGTGGAAGCGCGCCATGCCGCCCATCACCGCGTGGTCGTCGGCGAAGGCGCGGTCACCGGCGAGGGGGGTGTATTCGTCGAACAGGGCCTCGATGTAGTCGACGCAGTGGGGCCGCGCGGGGTGGCGGGCCACCTGGCACTTCCGCCACGGGGTGAGCTTGGCGTAGAGGTCGCGCAGCATCGTGGCGGCCTTGGCGTCGAGCGCGCGCGCCTCGTCCTCGACGTTCATCTCGGGGCTCGACCGCGCCATCGCGCGCAGCTCTTCCGCCTTGCCCTCGATCTCGGCGAGCGGCTTCTCGAATTCGAGGTAGTGGGTCATCCGGGCTGTCCTTGCTCTCGGCTGCCCATATGGCCGCTCGGTCGCGCCGCTGCAATCGCTACCGGCTGGAACACGTGCGGCCGTCGGGCGTTCGCCCTCCGAAAAGGAGGGACAGATTATGGATCGCAATCAGTTCGTCGAAACGCTCAAGGCCAAGATCGACGAGTGGAACGCCGAGATCGACAAGCTCGAGGCGCGGATGCGCCAGGAATCGGCCGAGCAGCGCGCCGAGTACGAGAAGCGCATGGAAGAGATGCGCGCCCAGCGCGACCGGGCCGCGGAAGAGCTGCGCCAGCACCGCGACGAGAGCGAGGCGGAGTGGGAAAAACGCCGCGTCGAGGCCGAGCGCGCGTGGGACGACATCCGCGAGGGCTTTCGCCGGGCATGGGAGCGCGTCACCACCTGACGCGCCCCCGAGCGGTGCCTGACTTGGGTCAGGCGCCGATCATCTCGGCCATGCGCACGATGTTCTCTGCCTGCCGGATCGAGGCAATATCGACCAGCTTGCCCTTGTAGGTGGTCGCGCCCTTGCCCTCGGCCTTGGCCTTTTCCATCGTCTCGAGGATCGCGCGGGCATCGGCCACCGCTTCGGCCGAGGGCGTGAAGATCTCGTTGGCCTGGTCGACCTGGCTGGGGTGGATGGCCCACTTGCCCACCATGCCGAGCGTGTTCACCCGCCGTGCCTGCGCGTAGAAGCCCTCGGGGTCGGAGAAGTCGCCGAACGGCCCGTCGACGGGCAGCACGCCGTGGGTGCGGCAGGCCGCGACGATGGCCGCCGTCGCCCAGTGCCACGGGTCCGACCAGTAGCGCGCGCCCTCGCGGTGCATGTAATAGTCTTCCTGCGTGCCACCGATGCCCGTGGTGGCCATGCCCATGGAGGCGGCGAAGTCGGCCGCGCCGAGCGACACCGCCACCATCCGGGGCGAGGCCGAGGCGATGGCCTCGACATGGCTGATGCCGGCGGCCGTCTCGATGATGCATTCGAACTGCAGCTTTTTGGTGCGGCCCGTCGCGGCCTCGATCGAGCTGACCAGCGCGTCGACGGCGTAGATATCCTCGGCGCAGCCCGCCTTGGGGATCATGATGCGGTCGAGCCGGTCGGAGCCCTTCTCCAGCAGGTCGACCACGTCGCGATACCACCAGGGCGAATCGAGCCCGTTGATCCGCACCGAGAGCGACTTCTTCCCCCAGTCGATGTCGCCGATGGCCTGCACCGTGTTGGCGCGCGCCGCCTCCTTGTCGTCGGGCGCGACGCTGTCCTCGAGGTCGATGTTGATGACGTCGGCGGCGCTGCCCGCCATCTTGTCGAACAGCTCGGGCCGCGAGCCCGGGCCGAAAAGCTGGCAGCGATTGGGAATGGCCGGGGCCGGCGGCTGGACGCGGAAGCTCATCGGGCTCTCCTCGCAACAAAGTTTCGCATGACGTGGCGGTGCGGATATATCCGTGCGCCCACCTCTGCAAGAACCTTTCGCACCCGCAGAAACGACGCGCGCGGGGTCAGCCCCCGGCGCCGCCGCCGCGCGCCTCGGTCTCGGGCTCGATCGGCTCTACCGCCGCGCGGAGCGCGCCGTCGAGCCAGCGCCGCCCCCCGTCGACGGCCGCCACGTAGGCGTCGAGCGCGGGCGCGAAGGCTGGCACCGCCTCGGCGATGCGCGGGCCCTGCACGTAGAGCATTCCGAGCGCGGCGAAGAAGCCCACGGCGAGGCCGAAGCCCAGCCGCCGCCCCTGCCGCTCGCGCGCCTGCCGGGCGGCGGTGGCGACCGGCATCGGGTCGGCCTCGTGATCGTCGAGGGTCGAGTTGATCTCCTCGATGTCGGGCAGCACCTTGCGGCGCGGCGCGGGCTGGTGCGCGCGCTCGTCGTCCGACAGCGCACCGATACCGGCGGCGGCGGCCGAGGCCGCGACCGCCTGCAGGCCGGGCCTGCCCTCGGAGGGTATCACCGGCGGCGCGCGGGCCGGTTCGGGGATGTCGAGCTCGCCCTGGCTTTCGAGCGGGGTGGCCTCGCGCGCCGCCTCGCGGGCAGCGCGCTCGCGCTGGGCCTCCTCGCGCAGGATGTTCATCACCTCCGGATCGGGCTGGCGCCGCGGGAGCGTCTCCTCCACCGGGGGCTCGTCGGGCGGGGCGAGTGCGGCCTCGGGGTGCAGCTGGAACCAGGTATGCCCACAGGACGAGCACTGCACGTCGCGCCCCTCGGCCGGGATGACGGCCGGGTCGACGGCGTATTGCGCGCCACAATTCGGGCAGGTCAGCCTCATTCCCGATCCCAGGTATCTCACCACCTTCCGCGACGGCGCCTTGCGCGCCCCGCGGAAGCCCATTCCCACCGAGACAGTATATGGAGAGCGCGCCCGCCTGTTCAAAGGAATTGCGCCCGCCGACCCGCGTGGCGTTGAACGCGGGCGCGATCCGGGGCACAACAGCCACAGGCCGAGCGGGCAGCCCGCCGCCGCATGTCCCGTTTGCCCCTCCCGACGCCGGAGTCCCGCGTGATCGAGCTGAAGAGCGTGGCCTATTCCTATGGCGGCGACGCGATCCTCGAGGGCGTGAGCCTGTCGCTCGCGCCCGGCAGCTTCCACTTCCTCACCGGGCCATCGGGAGCCGGCAAGTCGACCGTCCTGCGGCTCTGCTACATGGAACTCGTTCCGACCTCGGGGCACCTGTCGGTCTTCGGCAAGCGCGCCGGGGCCATGACACGCGACGAGATAGCGCAGGCCCGCCGCCGCATGGGCGTGGTGCACCAGGATTGCCAGTTCGTCGACCACCTGAGCGTCGCCGACAACGTGGCGCTCCCGCTCGAGGTTGCCGGCCACGATTCCGGGGCACAGGCCGGCGACCTTGCCGACCTGCTGGCCTGGGTCGGCCTGGGCGCGCGCGCGCAGGCCCGCCCGCCGGAGTTGTCGGGCGGCGAGCGCCAGCGCGCGGCGCTCGCCCGCGCCGTCATCATGTCGCCAGAGATCGTGCTGGCCGACGAACCCACGGGCAACGTCGACTGGGAGATGTCGCTGCGCCTGCTGCAGTTGCTGGTCGAGCTCAACCGGATGGGCACGTCGGTGCTGATCGCCACCCACGACCTCGCGCTCGTCCGCGCGGCCAAGGCGCAGGTCGCGGCGCGGGTGCTGCGGATCGCCGACCGGGGCGTGCAGCTCGCGGGGGCCGACCTGTGACCCGGTTCGTCAGGTGGCCGCAGGTGCTCCGGGCCGATGCGGGGCCGGGGCGGGTGGTGCCGCCGTCGGGGTTCACTGCGCGTCTGACGCTGCTCACCGCGGCGGCGATGGCGGTGCTCGCCGTCTTCGCCCTCGCCGCGTCGCTCGCGGCCGACCGGGTGGCGGATCGCTGGGCAGAGGCGCTCGCCCGCACCGCCACCGTGCGGGTCGCCGCGCCCGCGGGTCAGCTCGAAGCGCAGGTCGCCGCCGCGCTCGAGGTTCTGCGCACCACGCCGGGCGTCGCATCGGCCCGTCGCCTCACGCAAGAGGAAGAGCAGGCGCTGCTCACGCCGTGGCTCGGCCCCGACCTGCCGCTCGACGCGCTGCCGGTGCCTGCGCTGATCGAAGTGATCGAGGCGCCGGGCGGGATAGACGCGGCCGGCCTCTCGGCCCGGCTCGCGGGCGAGGCGCCCGGCGCTGTGTTCGACGATCACACGCGGTGGCGCGCGCCGCTGGTCGCGGCGGCGGCGCGGCTGCGGGGCCTGGGATTCGTCGCGCTCGCGCTGATCGGGGCAGCGACGGCAGCGATGGTGGCGCTCGCCGCGCAATCGGCGCTCGCCGCCAACGCCCGCGTGATCGCCACGCTGCGCCTCATCGGTGCCCGCGACGCCTGGATCGCGCGCGCCTTCGTCCGCCGCTTTACCCTGCGGGCGGCGGCGGGCGCGCTGGCCGGCACCGCGGCCGGCATGGCCACCGTGGGCGCGCTGCCTCCGGGCGAGGTCGACGGCCTTCTCGGTGACCTCGGCCTTCGGGGGAAAGAGTGGCTGTGGCCGCTCGCCATCCCCCCCGCGGCGGCTGTCGTCGCCTTCGCGGCCACGCGGCTGGCCGCCTTCCGCGTGCTGAGGGAGACGCGATGATGCGATGGATCCTGTCGGCCCTGTTCGTGGGGCAGATGTACCTGATGATGGCGGTGCTCGCCGTCGTTTTCACCCCGCCCGCGCTCGTCAGTCGTGACTGGGCGTTCCGCGGCATCCGCACCTATTGCCGCTGGGTGCGCTGGTCGGCCCGCGCCATGGTCGGGCTGCGCACCGAGGTGCGCGGGGCGGTGCCGACAGGCGAGGTGCTGATCGCCTCGAAACACCAGAGCTTTCTCGACATCATCATGATCTGCTCGGTCGTGCCGCGGCCCAAGTTCGTGATGAAGGAGTCGCTGAAATGGGCGCCGATCCTCGGGTGGTATGCCCTGCGCATCGGCTGCGTGCCGGTCGACCGGGGCAAGCGGGCGCGCGCGGTCGAGCAGATGGTGACCGGCGTGCGCGAGGGCCGCGCCGGGCCGGGGCAACTGATCATCTACCCGCAGGGGACCCGTGTCGCACCCGGCGCCTACCTGCCCTACAAGGTGGGCGCGGCGGTGCTCTACGAGGAGCTCCGCCAGCCACTGGTGCCCGCTGCGACCAACGTGGGCGTCTTCTGGCCGCGCACCGGCATCTACCGCAAGCCCGGGCAGGCGGTCGTGGAGTTTCTGGAGCCGATTCCGCCGGGGGCAACGGCTGCGGTCGTGCTTCGGGATGTCGAGCGCAGGGTCGAGGCAAGGTCGAACGCCCTGATGCGCGAGGCGGGGTTCGACGGGCCCCTGCCGGGAGCCGACGCACAAGGCGCAGCGCGCGGCGCGCCCTGACGGCGCACCGCGCGAGACAGGCTCAGACCTTCTGGATCAGATCCGGCACCGCCTCGAAGAGGTCGGCGACGAGGCCGTAATCGGCGACCTGGAAGATCGGCGCTTCCTCGTCCTTGTTGATGGCGACGATGACCTTGCTGTCCTTCATGCCGGCGAGGTGCTGGATCGCCCCGGAGATGCCCACGGCGATATAGAGCTCCGGCGCCACGACCTTGCCGGTCTGGCCGACCTGCCAGTCGTTCGGGGCGTAGCCCGAATCGACCGCCGCACGGCTGGCGCCCACGGCCGCGCCGAGCTTGTCGGCGAGCTGCTCGATGATGGCGAACTGCTCCTGGCTGCCGAGCGCGCGGCCGCCCGAGACGACGATGCCGGCCGAGGTCAGCTCGGGCCGGTCGCTCTCGGCCACCTTGTCCTCGACCCATTCCGACAGACCCGGGTCGGCGGCGGCCGCTACGCTCTCGACCGGCGCCGCGCCCTGCGCGCCCGCCGCGTCGAAGACCGAGGTGCGGATCGACAGCACCTTTTTCGCGTCCGACGACTGCACCACCTGCATGGCGTTGCCGGCATAGATCGGCCGCTCGAATGTGTCGGGGCCCTCGATGCCGGTGACGTCGGTGATCACCATCACGTCGAGCAGCGCGGCCACCCGCGGCAGGATGTTCTTGGCATCCGTCGTCGCCGGCGCGGCGATGTGGTCGTAACCCTCGGCCAGCGACACGATCAGCGCCGCCGTCGGCTCGGCAAGGCGATGGCCCAACGAGGCGTCCTCGGCGACCAGCACCTTGGCGACGCCCTCGATCTTCGCCCCCTCCTCGGCCGCCGCGGCGGCCTTGGCGCCCGCGCAGAGCAGGTGCACGTCGCCCAACTGCGTGGCGGCGGTCACGGCCTTGGCGGTCGCGTCGCGCGCAAGCGCCCCGTCGGAAATCTCGGCAAGCAGCAAAACGGCCATCAGAGCACCCCCGCCTCGTTCTTGAGTTTCTCGATCAACTCGTCGACCGAGCCCACCTTGACCCCCGCCTTCCGCTCAGGCGGTTCCGACGTCCTGACCACCTGCAGCCGCGGCGCGACGTCGACGCCGTAATCGGCGGGCGTCTTTTCCTCGAGCGGCTTCTTCTTGGCCTTCATGATGTTGGGCAGCGAGGCGTAGCGCGGCTCGTTCAGGCGCAGGTCGGTCGAGACGATGGTGGGCATCTTCACCTTCACCGTCTGCAGGCCGCCATCGACCTCACGCGTGACGACCGCATGATCGCCCTCGATCTCGACCTTGTTGGCATAGGTCGCCTGGCTCCACCCCAGAAGCGCCGAAAGCATCTGGCCGGTCGCGTTCATGTCGTTGTCGATGGCCTGCTTGCCGCAGAGGATCAGGCCGGGCCCCTCTTCCTCGGCCACCTTGGCGAGGATCTTGGCCACCGCCAGCGGCTCGATGTCCTGGTGCACGTCGTCGGCAGCCACGACCAGAATGGCGCGGTCGGCGCCCATGGCCAGCGCGGTGCGCAGCGTCTCCTGGCTCTGCTTGACGCCGATCGAGACGGCGACGACCTCGTCGGCCGTGCCCGCTTCCTTGAGGCGGATCGCCTCTTCCACCGCGATCTCGTCGAACGGGTTCATCGACATCTTGACGTTGGCGAGATCGACCCCGGTGCCGTCCGCCTTGACGCGGACCTTCACGTTGTAGTCGATCACGCGCTTGACCGGCACGAGCACCTTCATCGGCGTGTCTCCCCTGACTGCGTTTTCCGGCTATCTAGCGGAGGCGGGCGCCGCGTCACAGGTCAAAAGCGACACGGCACGACGCGGGGACGCCGCGTCCCGCGCCGCGCGGCGGGCACCCTACCGGTTGGCGCCGGGCACCCAGAGCACGTCGCCGCCGGCCTCGTGGTTGACCGCACGCGACGCGACGAAGAACCAGTCCGACAGACGGTTGAGATACTTCACCGCCGGCTCGCCGACGATCTCCACCGAGGCGAGCCGCATCGTCTCGCGCTCGGCCCGCCGGGCGACCGTGCGGCAGAGATGCAGATGCGCGGCGAGCGGCGTGCCGCCCGGCAGGATGAAGCTGCGCAGCGGCTCGAGCGCGGCGTTCATCGCGTCGATCTCCTGCTCGAGGCGGGCGACCTGGCTCTCGATCACGCGCAAGGGGGGATACTCGGCCTCGGCTTCGGCCTCGCGGAACGGCGTGCAGAGATCGGCGCCGAGATCGAACAGGTCGTTCTGGATGGCCGCCAGACGCGCGTCCATCTCGCCGTCGGCATGCAGGCGGGCGAGGCCGACCGCTGCATTGCACTCGTCGACGGTGCCGTAGGCGGTCACCCGGATCGAGTGCTTGGCGACGCGCGCACCGTCGCCCAGCGCCGTCTCGCCGGCATCGCCGGTGCGGGTGTAGATCTTGTTCAGAACGACCATCGTTTCCCCCTGTCTCGGATCTTCGGCGACGCGGCGCGTCAGCTACCGCCACGCAGGTAGATCACCAGCAGGATCAGGACCACCGCGACAGCCTGCGCCCCGATCCGCCAGCGCATCACCTTGTTGGCGTGCTTCTTGTTGAACTCGCCGCCACGCGCGAAACCGCCGATGCCGATCAGCAGGATGACCGCGACGGCGGCAGTGGCGATCGCCGCGAGGATGAAGACCGGATCGCTGGGCATGGGCTCGACATCGCTCCCTCTCGTTGGCGCGTCGGGCCGGTGTAGCGGCCCGTGGCCGGAATGCGAAGGGGCAATGCGCCGACGGGGCCGCCCGGGCACCCGTTGACGCCCGGGATCGGCGGCCACGCCGGTCGGCCAGGCCCCCGTGCTCCCCGCGCCTGCGCGGCTCGGGCCGGTCCTGCCGGTGCCAGCCCCCCGCAGGTGTTGTCAAGGATGCCGCGCCATAGCCATGGCAAGGCAGGCAGGTCAGCCGCCGGCCGGCTCTTCGGACAGGAAGCTGCGCGCCATGAACCCCTCGCGCCCTTCGTCCAGCCGGATGCGCGCCCAGCCGGACTCTTCCTCGGCGACGAACTCCACCGCCTCGCCGTATGGCAGCGCGGTAATGACGCCGAACGACGTCGACGGGCCGGAGCGGACGTTCACCCAGCTTCCCGTGACGTAGAGCGTATCGTCGCCGCCTTCGCTCCGGGCCGGTGCCGGGGCGCCCCCCTCGGCCTGATCGATCAGCGCGCGGGTCTCGTCGGTGATCGCCGCTCTCTGCCACGTCTCGGGCTGCGACAGCGTCGGGACAGGCGCGGCCTGATCGACGGGCTGCTCCTGCGACAGCAGATCGGTCAGTTGCCCCTCTTCCGCCGGGGCGAGCGCAGGGGCGGCATCGGTGGCGATGTCTGAGGCGTCGAGCCGCGCGAGCACCTGGCGCTCGTGGCCGTCGAGCGCGCTGCCGATCCCCGCGGCGAGGGATGGCAGGCTTTCGGACGACACGCCACCCTCGAGCGCGGCGGGCGCCCCATCGGCCCGTGCAGCCACCTCGGGCACACCGGCCTGCGAGGGCGGCGCCGCGGTCTCGCCTGCCACGTCCTCGGACACGTCCGCCTCGGGCGCCATCAGCATGGCGATCCCCAGGATCACCAGCGTTCCGCCCACATACCGACCAAGCATCGCACTCTCCCTCCTTGGCCCCCTGCCGCACCCCCCGTGCGGAATCGGTTAGCGCTCACAAGTTTACCATACGACAGGTTGTGAATTATCCCCCTCTGCGCAATATTCTTTCGCGCGACACGCGACAGCCCGGGTTGCGGGGTCGGGCGCGCTCTCCTACACAACATCCATGAGCGACGACGCAGGCGACCCCAACATGGACGACCGGCAAGTGGCCGAGCCACTTCGTCGCGCCTTGGGCGAGCGGTATCTGACCTACGCGCTCTCCACGATCATGCACCGGGCGCTGCCCGACGCCCGCGACGGGCTGAAGCCCGTGCACCGACGTATTCTGTATGCAATGCGCGAGTTACGGCTGGGTTCCTCGGGCGGCTTCCGCAAGTCGGCCAAGATCTCGGGCGACGTGATGGGCAACTACCACCCGCACGGCGACGGCGCGATCTACGACGCGATGGCCCGCCTCGCGCAGGATTTCACCATCCGCTACCCTCTGGTCGACGGTCAGGGCAATTTCGGCTCGGTCGACGGCGACAACCCCGCCGCCTCGCGCTATACCGAGGCGCGGCTGACCGCCGCCGCCGAGGCCCTTATGGAGGGGCTCGACGAGAACGCCGTCGACTTTCGCGACAATTACGACGGCACCCTGCGCGAGCCCGAAGTGCTGCCGGCCGCCTTCCCGAACCTGCTGGCCAACGGCGCGTCGGGCATCGCGGTGGGCATGGCCACGAATATCCCGCCGCACAACCTCGACGAACTGATCGGTGCGTGCCTTCACCTCGTCAGGACGCCCGACGCCCGCGACGAGACGTTGCTCGGCTACGTGAAGGGCCCCGACTTCCCCACCGGCGGCGTCATCGTCGAACCGCCCGAGTCGATCGCCGAGACCTATCGCACGGGCCGCGGCGCCTTCCGACTGCGCGCCCGTTGGGAGAAGGAGGAGCTCGGCCGCGGACAGTGGCAGATCGTCGTCACCGAGATCCCCTACCAGGTGCAGAAGTCGAAGCTGATCGAGAAGCTCGCGGAACTCATCCAGACCAAGAAGGTGCCGATCCTCGCCGACGTGCGCGATGAATCGGCCGACGACATCCGCGTGGTGCTCGAGCCGCGCTCGAAGAACGTCGCCCCCGACGTGCTGATGGGCACCCTCTTCCGCCAGTCGGATCTCGAGATCCGGTTCTCGCTCAACATGAACGTGCTGATCGACGGGCGCACGCCCCGTGTCTGCTCGCTGAAGGATGTGCTGCGCGCCTTCCTCGACCACCGCCGTGACGTGTTGCAGCGCCGCTCGCGGCACCGGCTGGGCAAGATCGACCACCGGCTCGAGGTGCTGGAAGGTCTGCTGATCGCGTTCCTCAACCTCGACCGGGTGATCGACATCATCCGCTACGACGACGAGCCCAAGGCCGCGCTGATGCGCGAGGACTGGGGGCGCGACTTCGTGCGCGCCACGTCGGAAGCCGATTACGTGCCGCCCGCCCCGGTCGCGTCGGACGACGAGATGGGGCTGAGCGAGGTGCAGGCCGAGGCGATCCTCAACATGCGCCTGCGCTCGCTGCGCCGCCTCGAGGAGATGGAGCTGACAGCCGAGCGCGACCGCCTGCTCGAGGAACGCTCGGCACTCGAGGACCTGCTCGAGGACGAGGGGCTGCAATGGGCCCGCATCGCCGACGAGCTCAAGGCCGTGCGCAAGGCCTTCGGCAAGGACGCACGCGGCGGCGCCCGGCGCACCGTCTTCGCCGAGGCGGTCGAGGTCGAGGACGTGCCGCTCGAGGCGATGATCGACCGCGAGCCGATCACCGTGGTCTGCTCGGCGATGGGCTGGATCCGCGCCCTGAAAGGGCACATCGCGCTGGACACCGAGCTGAAATACAAGGACGGCGACGCCCCCCGCTTCGTCTTTCACGCCGAGACGACCGACCGGCTCGTGGCCTTCGGCTCCAACGGACGCTTCTATACCCTGTCGGCGGCGTCGCTGCCCGGCGGGCGCGGCATGGGGGAACCGCTGCGCCTGATGGTCGACCTGCCGAACGAGGCCGAGATCGTGACGCTCTTTCCCTACCGGGACGGCGCGAGATACCTCGTCGCCTCATCGGCAGGCGACGGCTTCGTCGTGCCCGGAGACGAGGTGCTGGCCCAAACGCGGGCCGGCAAGCAGGTGCTGAACGTGCGCGCGCCGGCGGTGGCGAAGGTGTGCAAGGCCGTGGCGGGCGACATGGTGGCGGTCGTGGGCGACAACCGGAAGCTGCTCGTCTTCCCGCTCGAGGAGCTGCCCGAAATGGGCCGCGGCAAAGGCGTGCGCCTGCAGAAATACAAGGACGGCGGCCTGTCGGATGCCACTACCTTTGCCCGCGCCGACGGGCTGACCTGGCACGACCCCGCCGGCCGCACACGCACCGAGGCGGACCTCGCCGAGTGGGAGGGCAAGCGCGCGGGCTCGGGCCGGATGGCGCCGCGCGGCTTCCCCCGCGACAACCGCTTCACCTGAGGCCCCGTCGCCGGGGGGCGCTGCCCCCGTCGGCCCGTTCCGGGCCGACTCCCCCGGGATATTTGAAGCAAGAAGAAGCGGCGGGCGCAGGGCAGCGCGGGAGCGGAGCGGATTGCCCCAGGGCCGGGCGCGCGCAGGTGAGGGATGCTGCCCGGGCGAGCCGGTGCGGGCGGGCCGATGCGGGCGGGCCGATGGGGGCGGGCGGGGCTCCATGCGGGCGGGCGCCGGATACACGACGGCTCGCCCGGTGCGAAGGGGCTGGCGCGGGCGGCGGCGTCCGCTAGGCTTGCCCACATGGCGCGGTATCTCGCCCTCCGGTTCCTGTCGCTCGCGCTGTCGCTCGCCGTTGCGAGCGTGGTGATCTTCGCCGTGATCCAGGGCGTGCCTGGCGATCCAGCCGCCTTCATGCTGGGGCTGAACGCGGCGCCTGAAACGGTGGCGGCGCTGCGCGCCGAGCTCGGGCTCGAGGGAGGGCTTGGGCAGCGCTACATCGCGTGGGTCGCCGGCATGGCGACGGGGGATTTCGGGATCTCCTACACCTACCGCGTGCCGGTTTCCGAGCTGGTGGCCGACCGGCTCGCCGTATCGCTGCCGCTCGCGGCCTATGCCCTGATTCTGTCGACGGCGCTCGCCCTGCCGGCGGGGATGCTGGCGGCGGCGCGGCGGGGCGGCCCGGTCGACTGGGGGATCATCGGGGCCACGCAGCTCGGCATCGCGGTGCCGAACTTCTGGTTCGCCATGCTGCTGGTGGTGCTCTTCGCCATCACCTGGCCGGTCTTTTCCGCCGGCGGCTTTCCGGGGTGGGAGGCCGGGCTGTTCGCAGGGCTGAAGGCGCTGACGCTTCCCGCCGTGGCGCTCGCGCTGCCACAGGCGGCGATCCTCGCCCGGGTCATGCGCTCGGCGCTGATCGAGACGCTGCAGGCCGACTACATCCGCACTGCCCGCGCCAAGGGTCTGAGCGAAGGGGCGGCCATCCGCCGCCACGCCTTCCGCAACGCGCTGATCCCGGTGCTGACGATCCTCGGGCTGCAGTTCTCGTTCCTGCTGGCCGGCGCGATCATCATCGAGAACGTGTTCTTCCTGCCCGGCCTGGGGCGGCTGATCTTCCAGGGGATCACGGCGCGCGACCTGATCGTGGTGCAGTCGGTGACGATGCTGCTCGTGTTCGCGGTGATCCTCGTCACCTTCCTCGTCGATCTGGCCTATGCGGCGGTCGATCCGCGCCTGAGGAAGCGCGGGTGAGGGCGCCGGTCTCGCTCGTGCTCGGCGCGGCGCTGACGGGGGTGTTCGCGCTCGCAGCCCTCGTCTCGCTCGTCTGGACGCCGGCGGACGTGACCGCGCTCGCCGTGGGCGAGCGCCTGAGACCGCCGGGGGCGGGCACGCTCCTCGGAACCGACCAGCTGGGGCGCGACATGGCGTCGATGCTGATGGCCGGCGCGCGCACCTCGATCGCGGTGGCGCTGGTCGCGGTGGGTATCGGCATGGGCGCGGGCGTGCCGCTGGGCCTCTGGGCGGCGGCGCGGCGGGGGGGCCTCGTCGACGAGGTGCTGATGCGGGCGAACGACCTGATCTTCGCCTTCCCCGCTCTCGTCATCGCCATCCTCATCACCGCCGTCTTCGGCCCCTCGGCGGTCAACGCCATCCTCGCGATCGGCATCTTCAACATCCCCGTCTTCGCGCGGGTGGCGCGGGGCGCCGCGCTGACGGTGTGGTCGGCCGAGTTCATCCTCGCCGCCCGCTGCGCGGGCAAGGCGGCGGCGCGCATCTCGGTCGAGCACGTCCTGCCCAACATCGCCAACCTCCTGGTGGTGCAGGGCACGATCCAGTTCTCGCTCGGCATCCTGGCCGAGGCGGGGCTGTCCTACGTGGGGCTCGGTGCCCAGCCGCCGACCCCCTCGTGGGGCCGGATGCTGGCCGAGGCGCAGACGTTCTTCTACTCGGCGCCCCATCTCGCGGTGCTGCCGGGGCTGGCCATCGTGCTGACGGTGCTGGGGCTCAACCTGATGGGCGACGGGCTGCGCGACCTGCTCGACCCGCGCCTGCGGAGGGCGGTGCGGTGATCTCGGTCGAGGGGCTGTCAGTCGACATCGGGGCGCAGCCGATCCTGCGCGACGTGTCGTTCGCGCTGGAGCGGGGGCGCGTGCTGGGGCTCGTGGGCGAGAGCGGCTCGGGCAAGTCGATGACAGCGCTGTCGGTCATGCGGCTGCTGCCGCGAGGCGCGCGCGCGTCGGGGCGGGTGACGCTGGAGGGGCGCGACCTGGGCACGCTCACCGAGCGGCAGATGTGCGATGTGCGCGGCCGCGAGGTGGCGATGATCTTCCAGGAGCCGATGACGGCGCTGAACCCGGTGCAGACCATCGGCGACCAGGTGGCCGAGACGCTGCTGGTGCATGGCGTCGCGGGCCGGGCCGAGGCGATGGCGCGGGCGAAGGACAGACTCGCGCGTGTCGGCCTCTCCCCCGACCGCTTTCCGCTGTCGCGCTACCCGTTCGAGCTGTCGGGGGGGCAGCGGCAGCGGGTGTGCATCGCGCTGGCCGTGGCGCTCCGGCCGAAGCTGCTGATCGCCGACGAGCCGACCACGGCGCTCGACGTGACCACCCAGGCGCAGATCCTGTCGCTGGTGCGGGAACTGGTGGCCGAGGAGGGGATGGCCTGCCTGTTCATCACCCACGACCTGGGCGTCGTGGCCGAGATGGCCGACGAGATCGCGGTGATGCAGGCGGGCCGGATCGTGGAGCGCACGGTGCCCGCCGCCCTGCCGGGGGGGCTGCGGCACCCCTATGCCCGCAGCCTCTTCGCCGCCGCCGCCCATGTCCCGGCGCGCAAGGCGGCCCCGCCGGGAGCACCCTTGCTGGAGGTGGAGAGCGCGGTGCGCGACTACATTCTGCCGCGCCGGCGGCTCTTCGGCCCTGCCCCGCGCTTTCGGGCGGTCGACGGGGTGAGCCTGACGGTGCGCGCCGGCGAATGCGTCGCGCTGGTGGGCGAGTCGGGCTCGGGCAAGTCGACGCTGGCGCGTGCGAGCCTCGGGCTCGACGCGCTGCAGGGCGGCGCGATCCGGCTGGGGGGCGAGGCGGTGTCGCCCGCCATGCGCCCCGATCTGCGCCGACGGATGCAGGTGGTGTTCCAGGACCCCTACGGCAGCTTCAACCCGCGGCACCGGGTGGCGCGGCTGGTGTCCGAGCCGTTCCACCTCGGCGGGCGGCCGGCCGACTCCGAGGCGCGGGTGGCCGAGGCGCTGGAGGAGGTCGGTCTGTCCGCGGCCGATGCGGCGAAGTTTCCGCACGAGTTCTCGGGCGGGCAGCGGCAGCGTATCGCCATCGCGCGGGCGCTCGTCACCCGGCCCGACCTGATCGTGCTGGACGAGGCGGTGTCGGCGCTCGACGTCTCGGTGCGCGCGCGCATCCTCGACCTGCTGGCCGACCTGCAGGCGCGGCACGGCCTCGCCTACCTGTTCATCACCCACGACCTGACGGTGGTGCGCGCGATCGCCGACCGGGTGCTGGTGATGAAGGCCGGCCGGATAGTGGAGGAGGGCGCGACCGCCCGCGTGTTCGCCGCGCCGTCGCACGCCTATACCCGCGAGTTGCTGGACGCGGCGCCCCTGCTGCCAGCCGCGTGAAGGCTGCGAGGCGCCTCCGGCGGGAGTATTTGAGCCAAGATGATGGGCAGGGTGGCGCGATGGTCCGGGAGGGCGTGTCGCGCCCTGGGCCGCGGCGATGGTGTCGCCACGTTCGTGTCGCCGGCCGCCCACACGCTGGGCCTGGCGCCTTTGCGTCGGGGCGCTCGGTGCGACGCGATCACCCCCCGGCTCGACGCCTACCTTGCCGAGCGTGACCTTCTGCAAGTCGGGGCCTTCGGCTACGGCCGTTCCCTCGGTGATCTCTCGGAGTGTTCCGACCGCGAGGCGGGGCTGGAGAAGCGGGACAACGTCGAGCCGGTGCGCGCGCCCCGGAGTGTCGTGTCGATGGAGCCGATGCCGACGATCCCCCCGGGCAAGCGGCGCGGGCGGCTACCGCGAGCACGGCACGTCCTGACCGGCGAGGAGGGCGCGGAGACCGTCACGGGCTACCCTGCGGGCCCGACGCCGTTGGCCGGGCGGCCCGGCGCCCCACGACCAGCGGCTGCCCGTGCCCGGCCCGATAGGTCTCGAGCGTGCCCGCGCGCCACGCCGCGAGAAAGAGGCCGAGATCGGGCGCGTCGAAGGGAAAGCCGGGGATCATCTCGGTCGCGTAGCCCTGCGCCTCGAGCGCGGGCGCGAGGGCGGGGTCTCGCGCGACGACGAGGGCGGCATCGCCCGGCAGGGCGTCCGGCGTCGGGGCGAAGCTGTAGGCGGCGATGCCCCCGGTGACGAGGCCGATCTCGTTGACGAGGTGGCGGTCGGCCAGAAAGACCACGTCGGCCGGGCCGACAGCCGAGCGCGCGAGATCCGCGGCGAGGATATCGGCCGGTGTCGGGCGGGCGATCCAGAGCCAGAGCGGCACGAGGCAGAGCGCGATCAGCGGATAGGTCGCCCCGAGCAGCGCCGCCGCCGGCACCGCCCGCCCCGCCCCCGCCACGCGCCAGCCCAGCAGGGCGAGGCCGAAGCCGCAGCCGATCAGGGCCAGCCCGCCCGTCACGCGCCCCACCCCGATGGACAGCACGCCCGCGAGCAGCGCCGCCACGACCGGCAGGAGCGCGAAGAGGGGCGCGGCACGCGACAGGCGGCGCGCGAGCGACGCGGGCTCGAGCCGGCTCGCCCAGAGGCCGATGAGCGCCGCGGCGGCGGGCACCGCCGGCAGCACGTAGCGCTCCCACAGCGGGTCGGAGAAGGCGAAGAGCAGCACCACGGCCGCGACCCAGGCCATCAGGAGCTTCACCGCCCCGGAGCCGCCCGCCCCCAGCGGCGGCCAGCGCCGCGCGGCGAAGACCGCGACGAGAACCGGCGCGAAGGGCAGCGCGAGGTCGGTCACCGTCTTGCGCAGGCCGGCCAGCACGGCGAGCGGATCGAGCGTCGCCTTGTCGCTCACCTGGTCTGCGAGGAACTGCGCCGCCATCTCCTGCGGGAAGCGCAGGGCCACGACGGCGAACCACCACAGGCAGGCCGCTGCCGCCAGCGCCGCCGCCTGCCGCTCGTGCCGGCGCTCGCGGGCGCTCAGGCGCAGCGGATGGGCGAGGCGCACCGCGAGAAGGACGCCGAGGAACAGCAGCGGCAGCAGCCCCTTTGCCAGCGCCGCCCAGGAGAGCCCGAGATACCCTGCGTAAAGGAGCCACGCGGGCCGCTCCGCCGCCCGTGCATAGAGCGCCGAGAAGGCTGCGAGTGCCACGGTCACACCGAGGATCAGCGGCCCGTCGGGAATGTGCTGCCCGGCCGACTTGGCGAAGGTCGCATGCCCCCCGAGCGCCGCGACCGCCAGAGCCGCGCCGGTCACGCTCGCGCCGATGGTGCGGGCGAGCGCCCATGTCAGGGCCAGGGTCGCGGCGGCCGTTGCGAGCCACGCCGCCCGCGCGCCGAGCGCCGTCTCGCCGAACAGGGCGAAGCCGGCGGCTGCGTACCAGTAGGGCAAGGGCGGCTTGCGCAGCCGCACCTCTCCCTCGGGCGAGACCGGCACCACCCACTCGCCCGACGCGATCATCTCGGCGGCCCCCACGGCGTAGTAGCGCTCGTCGGGATGCGTCTCGATCGGCCAGACGGCGTAGGGCAGGCGCAGCAACACGAACCCCGCGACCAGCGCGAGGCACAGCGCCCAGCCTGTGCGCGCGGCGCGGAGAGAGACGGCCCTGTCCATCGCGGCGGACCCTAGCGGCTGCCGCGGCGCTGGGGGAGGGGCTTCGGCCGGCGGTGCGCCGCGTCAGGCCGCGACAAGGCGGCCGATCAGGCCCATGAGATCGCCGAAATACCCCGCGCTCCGCGCCGGGCGGGTCGGGTCGGAGGTGATGGCAACGGTCATCCCGGCCGCCGGCGCCACCGCGATCACCTGTCCGCCATAGCCGCGCGCCAGCGCCAGGGGGCCGCCGCCCGCCCGGCCGACGAACCAGCCGTAGCCATAGCCGAGGCCCGACCACGGCGAGCGCGTGCGCGGCTCGAACGATGCCTCGAGCCACGGCTCGGGCAGGACCTGCGCGCCCTCCCACCGGCCGCGCTGCCGCGCCATCTCTCCGAAGCGCAGCATGGCGCGGGGAGACAGCGCCATCTGGTTGCCTCCGAGGTAATAGCCCTGCGGGTCGCGCGTCCATGGCGGGATCTCGATGCCGAGCGGCCCGCCCAGCCGGGCGCGCGCCTGCGCCAGCAGGCTCTGGCCCGTCGCTTCGGCGAGCGCGGCGCCGAGCACATGGAACGAGCCGGTCGAGTACAGCATCCGCCCCCCCGGCTCGGCCACGAAGGGGCGCGACAGCGCGTCGGCCACCCAATTGCCCGACGACACCCACGCCCCGTAATTCGCCCCCGAGGTGCGCTCGAGCCCGGCGCGCATGGTCACCAGATCCTCGAGCGTCAGGTCGGCCACGCGCGGGTCGGCACCGGCCGGGATCAGCCCCGGCGCCACCTCGCCCAGAGCGGCGCGCACGCCCGGCACGTCGCCCCGGTCGATCGCGGCGCCGAGCAGCGCCGCGACCACGGTCTTGGAGACGGACTTGACGTTGACCGGGCGGTCGGCGGGCGGCCCGGAAAAGACCTCCTCCACCACCGTCTCGCCGCCGTGCGCCACAATGAGGCAATGCAACTGGTCGAACCCGCGCGCCAGCTCGAGCGCCGCGGCGAACCGCTGCGCCGCGCGCCCGCGCGTGGCGACGAGCAGCGGCGGCGCGGCGAGAAGGGCGGGCGCAATGGCAAGGGCACGACGGGACAGCATCGCAGTGCCAGATGCCCCGCCGCGCCCGCCGCGCCAGTCAACAGCGCGTGATCACTCGGCCCAGCGCACCTGCGTCAGGTCGTTGGCCTGCGTCGGCGCATTCTCCCACAGGCCCTCGATGCCGGCACGCGCCACCCCCGTCTTGGCGAGCTGAAAGAGAAAGCCGTTGACGTAGTCGGTCGCGACGATCTCCTGCGCCTGTCGCAGCAGCGCCGAGCGCTGCTCCTTGTTGGTCGTCATCTCCAACTCGGCCATCAACGTCTGGAGCCGCTCGTTGTCGTACTGGAAGTAGTAATCGGGCCGGGCGTAGATATTGATGTCCATCGGTTCGGTGTGGCTGACGATGGTCAGGTCGAAATCCTTGCCGCGGAACACCTGCTCCAGCCACTGCGCCCATTCGAGGTTGGCGATCTCGGTCTCGATCCCCACCTCGCGCAGCTGCGCCGCCACGATCTCGCCGCCACGGCGGGCGTAGGAGGGCGGCGGCAGCATCAGCCGCAACGTGAGACCCTCCTGGCCCGCCTGCGCGAGCAGCGCGCGGGCCTGCTCGGGGTCGTGACGCGACAGGTCGGTGAGATCGACGTAATCTGGATGGTGCGGCGCGAAATGCGTGCCGATCGGCGTGCCGTAGCCGAACATCGCCCCCTCGATGATCTCCTCCCGGTCGACGGCGTGGGCGATGGCCTGCCGCACGCGCTTGTCCGACAGCGGCCCGAAGCCGTTGTTCATGGCGAGCACCGTCTCGCCCTCCGTCGAGCCCACGATCACCTCGAATTGCGGATTGGCCTCGAACTGCGCCAGCGTCTCGGGGGCCGGGTAGTTCGGGAAGGCGTCGACATCGCCCGCCATCATCGCGGCGAAGGCGGCGTTGGGGTCGGAGATGAACCGGAACGTCGCCCGCTCGAGCGCGGGTGCCTCGCCCCAGTACCCGTCGTTGCGCACCAGCTCCACCCGGTCGCCCGGCACCCAGTCGGCAAAGCGGAAGGGCCCGGTGCCGACCGGGTTCGTGGCCAGCGTCTCCGCGCTCTCGGGCGCCACCATCACGGCGTCGCCCCATGCCATCTTGAACGGAAACGCTCCGTCGGGCGCCGACAGCGTCACCCGCACGGTCACGTCGTCCACCGCCTCGACGCGGTCGATCCCGGCGAAGAGCGGCTTCTGCGCGTTGGTCGACTCTTCGCCCCGCGCCCGGTCGAGGCTGAAGACCACGTCGTCGGCCGTCATCGCCGTGCCGTCGTGAAAGCTCACCCCCTCGTGCAGGCGGAAGGTATAAACCGTGCCGTCCTCGCTCACGTCCCAGTCGCGGGCCAGGCCGGGCACGACCGAGCCGTCGGGGGCGAAGCGCGTCAGCCCCTCGAAGACGTTGGCGTACACCACCTCGTCGATGGCCGCGGCGGCGCCCCCCGTCGGGTCGAGGTTCGGCGGCTCGAGCACCATGCCGATGGTGATGTCGGTGCGCTGCGCGAACGCGCCCCCGGCCGTCAGCGCGAGCGCGGCGGCGGTGGCGGCGAGAATACGGGCAAACATGGCGGCGGCCTCCCAGAGCGATGGCGTCTTTCGAGGCAAGCCTACACGCTTCGTCCTGAAACCGAACGACGATTCTCGCCGCACCCGCGCCCGGCCCGGGGGTCGCGGCCGTGGACCTCACGTTCCCTGCGCGACGGAGCCGTGTCGAACCGCCGCCCAGTGTCGCCCGGGTCGACGGCGCACCATGGATAACCGCCGCTGCGCGTGACGGAGAGTTCAGAGCTGGCTGCGGCGCGTCGCCGGGGGCCGACATGTGTCCCGCCTCGTGGAGCGACAATCCAGATGCGGCGGGCCCGCATGGTGTTCGAGGGCCGGGTCCGGATGAAAGCCGCGCGCTCGCAAGCCCTCTGTTGCGCCCCGGTTTCCCGCCCCGGCCTCACGACTGCTGCGCCGAACCTCTCCTCGCCCTCTTCCGCGCCGACGTGCTCGCGATCGACGGCCGGCTTACCACGAAGGACGCTCTCCCGTGCCCAAGCAGCCCGCCTTTCCCGGCCTCCGCAACGCGATGGAGAAGAAGCCGAGATGGACGCGGTGGTGCCGTGAACGCGGCTCCTCGCGCTGATCGAGCCGCACTGGCCGAAGGCGGGCCGCGGTCCTGGTCCGACCGGCGCGCGGCGGCGCCTCTCTGCCCCACGGGGCGACACAGCCCGCTTGGCCCGGCCGCGCCGCGGCGCCATACTGCTCGCACGGCCGAGGCCGAAACGGAGTGGTGCGGATCGATGCGGCAGGCCCAACCGACAGGCGGCACGGATCGCGCCCCCGGCCCCACCGCGCCTCCCGCCTACATGGCCTGCGGCGTCAAGAAGATCTACGGCGAAGGCCGCTCTGCGGTGCATGCGTTGCGCGGCGTCGATCTCGAGATTCCCACGGGAGAGATCGTGGTGCTGCTCGGCCCTTCGGGCTCCGGCAAGTCGACGCTGCTCAACATCCTCGGCGGCCTCGACCGCGCGACCGAGGGCACCGTCAGCTTCCGCGACACCTGCCTGAGCGCGCTCGACGATGCCGGGCTCACGCTCTATCGCCGCCGGCATGTCGGCTTCGTCTTCCAGTTCTACAACCTGATGCCCAGCCTCACGGCGACCGAGAACGTCGAGCTCGTCACCGAGATCGCGCGCGACCCGATGGCACCGGAGGACGCCCTCGCCCTCGTGGGCCTGTCGGCGCGGGCCGACCACTTCCCCGCCCAGCTCTCCGGCGGCGAGCAGCAGCGCGTCGCGATCGCCCGCGCCGTGGCCAAGCGCCCCGAGGTGCTGCTGTGCGACGAGCCCACCGGCGCGCTCGACAGCGCCACCGGCCGCGCCGTCCTCTCCGTGCTGCGCGACGTGAACGCCGAGCTCGGTACCACTGTCCTGATGGTTACCCACGCCGCCAGCACCGCCGGCATGGCGGACCGCGTGCTGCACTTCGCCGACGGCCATATCCGCGACGTGGTGATCAACGACACCCGGCTCGACCCCGCGGAGATCGAGTGGTGAGCCCGCTCGACCGCAAGCTCCTGAGGGATCTGGCGCGGATGAAGGGACAGGCCGTCGCGATCGGCGCGGTCATCGGCACGGGCGTGCTGATGCTGGTGATGATGACGGGCCTCGTCGCCTCGCTCACCGAGACGCGCGACGCCTATTACGATCGCTACCGGCTCGCCGACGTCTTCGCGCCCGTGTCGCGCGCGCCAGAGCGCCTGGCCGGCGACCTCGCGGCGATCCCCGGCGTGTCCGCGGTGCAGACCCGGGTGACGGGGCGCGCACTGGTCGACATCGCCGGCGCGGCGCTGCCGGCGCAGGCGCAGGCCGTCTCGCTGCCCGACCGGGGCCGATCCGCGCTGAACGACATCTACCTCACCGACGGCCGACTGCCCGAGCACGGCCGGCCCGACGAGATCCTGCTGCTGGAAGCCTTCGCCGACGCCCACGGGCTCGGGCCGGGCGATGTGCTCGCCGCGACGATGAACGGCGCGCGGCGGAGCTTCCGCATCGTCGGGCTCGCCCAGTCGCCGGAATTTCTCTACACCACGCCTCCGGGCGAGCTCTATCCCGACGACGCGCGCTTCGGCGTGATCTGGATGAGCCGGTCCGCGCTCGCCGCCGCCTACGACATGGAGGGCGCCTTCAACGAGGCGCTGCTCGCGCTGTCACGCACCGCGCGCAAGGCCGCCGTGATCGACGCCGCCGACCGCCTGCTCGCCGCCCATGGCGGCACCGGCGCCTATGCCCGGGCCGAACAGATCTCGAACCGCTTCATCAGCGAGGAGATCGCGGGGCTCGCGGTCTCGGCGCGCACGGTGCCGCCGATCTTCCTCGCCGTCGCGGCCTTCCTGCTGAACATCGTCGTGGGGCGCATGGTGCAGGCCGAGCGGGAGGAGATCGGGCTGCTCAAGGCGTTCGGCTACACCGACGCCGAGGTGGGCGCGCATTACTTCAAGCTCGTCCTCGCCATCGCCGCCGGCGGCGCCCTCGCCGGCTGCCTCGGCGGAGTCGTTCTGGGGCGCGCGATGGTCGAGGTCTATACCGCGTTCTTCAAGTTCCCCTTTCTCGTCTTCCGGCTCGACCCGGCCGCCTTCGCCACCGGCGTCCTCGTCTCCGTCGCGGCGGCCTCGGCGGGAGGGCTGCTCGTGGTCCGCCGCGTCTTCGCGCTCGCGCCGGCCGAGGCCATGCGCCCGCCCGCGCCGCCGGATTACAGCCGCTCCGCCCGGTTCCGCCGCCTCGGCCGGCTTCTCGACCAGCCGAGCCGCATGGTGCTGCGCCGGATCGTCCGCCAGCCGATCCGCATGGGCGGCGCGGCGCTCGGCATCGCCAGCGGCATGGCGCTGTCGGTCGCGATGCTGGCGATCTACGAGGGCTTCGACGAGACGGTCGATCTCACCTTCGGGGTGGTCGACCGAAGCGACGTGACCGTCACCTTCACCCATGCCGTCTCCGACAAGACGCTGTTCGAGCTCGGCCGGATGGAGGGCGTGGCGCGTGTCGAGCCCGTGCGCCACGTGGCCGCGATCCTGAGCCACGGGCTGGACAGCCACCGCGGCGCGATCACCGGCCTGCCCCCCGACGCCGCGCTCTACCGGGCGCTCGACGCCGGCGGCGGCCCCATCCCCCTGCCCGAGCGCGGTCTCGTCCTGTCGCGCACGCTGGCCGACGTCCTCGGCGTCGAGGCCGGCCAGGCGCTCTCGGTCGACGTGCGCGAGGGCCGGCAACCGGTGCTGGACCTGCCCGTGGCCGCGATCACGGAAACGCTTGTCGGCGCACCGGCCTACATGGCGCTCGACGCGCTGAACCGCGCGCTGCGCGAGCCCGGCCGCGTCTCGGGCGCCCACCTGACGATCGATTCCGCCCGGGCCGACGCGATCTTCGCCCGTCTGCAGGACATGCCGACGGTCGCCGGGGTCAGCCGCAAGGACGACGCGCGCGCGGCCATCGTCCGTCTGATGGACAGCGGCGCGGGTGCCACGCGCTACGTGATGGGCGCCATCGCCTTCGTCATCACCTTCGGCGTGGTCTACAACGCCGCCCGCATCGCGCTGGCCGAACGCACCCGCGACC
This sequence comes from Rhodovulum sp. 12E13, assembly GCF_003340565.1. Taxonomy (GTDB): domain Bacteria; phylum Pseudomonadota; class Alphaproteobacteria; order Rhodobacterales; family Rhodobacteraceae; genus HLUCCA09. Next base: position 97,232 of record NZ_QPLK01000016.1, read on the forward strand.
TCGCCGCGCTACGGGTGATGGGCTTCACCCGCGGCGAGGCCGCGTTCGTGCTGCTGGGGGAACTGGCGGTGGTGACGCTCGTGGCGCTGCCGGCGGGCGCGGCGATCGGCTACGCCCTGTCCTTCGCGATCGCGTCGGGATTCTCGACCGAGCTCTACCAGATCCCGGCCGGGATCGACCGGGCGAGCTTCGGGCAGGCGGCGCTCGTCGTGCTCGGCGCGGCGCTCGTCTCCGGCCTGCTGGTGAAGCGCGACCTCGACCGGACGGACCTGATCGGCGTGCTCAAGACACGGGAGTGAGACGTGGCCACCGCACGGAAGCGAACCCGCACGATCCTGACCGTCGCCGCCGCGGCGCTCGTCGCCCTCGTGCTCGCCGCGGCCTTCTGGCCGCAGCCGACCATGGTCGATCTCGGCGCGGTCACGCGCGGCCCCATGACCGTCACGATCGACGAGGAGGGGCGCACCCGCGTGGCCGAGCCCTACATCGTCTCGACCCCGGTGGCGGGGCGGCTGATGCGCGTGGGCGTCGATCCCGGCGCGCGGGTCGTGCGGGGCGAGACCGTGGTCGCCCACATGCGCCCGACCAACCCCTCGGCGCTCGACGTGCGCACGCGGGAGCAGGCCGAGGCCGCCGTGGCCGCCGCCGAGGCGGCCCTTCGGGTCGCGCGCGCCGACCTGAATGCCGCGGCGGCCGGGCGCGACCTCGCCGCCTCCGAGCTCGACCGCATCCGCAAGCTCGCCGAGCGCGACATCGCCTCCCCCGCCGCGCTCGACCGCGCCCGGCAGGAGGCGCGCGTCGCGGCTGCAGCGGTGGAGACGGCCGAGGCCGCCATCGCGGTCCGCGAGGCCGAGCTCGCCAACGCACGCGCCCAGCTCATCGGGTTCGAGGACCCGGGCCTCGCCGCCGGACTCGAGACCGCGGCACCCGACGACATCCCGATCCGCGCGCCCGCCGACGGCCGCATCCTGCGCGTGTTCCAGGAGAGCGAGACGACGCTGCCCGCCGGCGCCCCGATCATGGAGATCGGCGACGTCGAGGAAGGTCTCGAGGTGGTGGTCGATCTGCTATCCTCGGACGCGGTCCGCGTCTCGAACGGCGATCGGGTGATCATCGACGACTGGGGCGGCCCCCAGCCACTTCACGGCGAGGTCGAGCGGATCGACCCCTTCGCCGTCACCACGGTCTCCGCGCTCGGCGTCGAGGAGCAGCGCGTGCCCGTCACCGTCTCGCTCGACTGCCCGCCCGAGGCGCGGTGCGGCCTCGGCCACGGCTACCGCGTCGAGGCCCGGATCGTCGTCTGGGAAAACGACGACGCCCTGCGCGTTCCCGCCAGCGCCCTCTTCCGCACGGATGACGGCTGGGCCGCCTTCGTGGCCGAGGGGAATGTCGCCGCGCTCCGCCCGGTGGAGATCGGCCGCTCGAACGGCGTCGAGGCGCAGGTGCTCGACGGGCTCGAGGCGGGCGAGGCGGTCGTGCTCTACCCCTCCGCCGCGGTTGCCGACGGCACGCGGATCGCGCAGCGCGTGCTGGAATGAGCCATCGGCCCGAGCGTGGCGTCGGTGGCTCACTGGCCTTGGGACAGCGCCCGCGGCGCCGCGTCCGGCCGGGATGTCGCAAGCGAGCCGCATAACCCATCAATTCTGCCCCTTCAGGGGCTATGTCAGCGCCGCGCCGGAGGCGGCGTTCTCCGGGCCCGGCAAGCTCTCCGGCAAGTTCTGGGGCGCGACATCGGGGACGCGCCCATGCTGCCCGGGCTCCTCGACCAGATCCCTGCGGATGTGGACCTCGCCGCGGTCACCGCGGACGGAGCCCAAGGGCTCCGCCCGTTCGGGGCCGAAACGGTCCACCGGACCGTTTCCAGGCCGCCTCGCAGACCGAGGCGCCCATGCCGTCATCCCGCCGCGCAGGAACGCCAAGCCGTGGAAGCCGTCGACCGCAGGTGCCATCGCCCGAAACGAGGCGGTGCGCGCAGCGAAGTACCTCGGGCGGGCAATCTGGCGAAAGTGGAGCGGATCCCACCGGCGAAGCCGCGACGAGACGAGACGAAGATGCGACTTCCGTGAAGCTCTTGGGGCAGAGCCGCCTGGCGCGACTTCGATCGCCGGGTCGCCGGCCTCCAGATCCGCGCCGCCGTGCGCACCCGCGACACCGCGCTCGGCATCCCTGTCACCGAGTCCGTGGGATAAGTGCGCCCGGGGAAAGGGGACGTCCGGCCTTTCCCCTACTTGCGCGAGCAAGCCCCATGGCATGCGCTCACGCCCCGCCCCGCATGCGGATCGCCACGTTCTTGGTCTGGACGTAGTTCCACAGCGCCTCGCGGCCCTTCTCGCGGCCGTAGCCAGACTTTCCGTAGCCGCCAAAGGGCGTCTCGACGCCGCCCGCGAACCACTCGTTGACGAACACCTGGCCCGCCCGCATCGCGCCCGCCGCCCGGGTGGCGCGGTCGAGCGACCGGGTGAAGACCCCGCCGACGAGTCCGTACTCGGTGCCGTTGGCGATCTCGAGCGCGTGCGCCTCGTCGCGGAAGGGGATGACCGACAGGACGGGGCCGAATACCTCCTCGCGGGCCACTTCCATGTCGGGCGTGACACCGGTCAGCACCGTGGGCTCCATGAAGGCGCCCGGGCGGTTCAGCTTGCGTCCGCCCGTCGCCACCGCCGCCCCCTGTGCCTGCGCCCGCTCGACGAAGCCCAGCGCCCGGTCGCGCTGGCCCTCCGAGACGAGCGCGCCCATGCCCTCGCCTGCCTCCGTCCGCTCGGCGCCGGGGCCCACGGAGAGCGACCGCGCCACCGACACCGCGCGCTCCACCAGCTCGTCGTGGCGGCTCTCGTGCACGATCACGCGCGACATGGCCGAGCAGACCTGCCCGGCGTTGACGAAGATGCCCCGGCGGATGTCTGTCTCGAACGCCGCGAGATCGGCGTCGTCGTGGACGATGGCGGCCGACTTGCCGCCGAGCTCCAGCACGCAGGGCACCACGTTCCGCGCCGCGGCGGTGGCGATGGCGATGCCGGTGGGCACCGAGCCGGTGAAGACGATCTGGTTCACCTGCGGGTGCGCCGACAGAGCCGCGCCCGCCTCCTCGCCCAGCCCGCAGAGGATGTTCACCGCGCCGGGGGGAAAGCCCGCCCATTCGGCGGCGCGGGCGACATGGGTGCAGGCGAGAGGCGTGAGTTCGGGCGTCTTGACCACGCAGGCATTGCCCGTGGCCAGCCCGGCCGAGAGCGAGCGCGCCACCATCTCGAGCGGGAAGTTCCAGGGGATGATCTGGGCGGAGACGCCGTAGGGCTCGTGGACGGTGTAATCGACATACCCCCCGCCGAGCGGAATCGACCGGCCCTCCAGCGTCTCGGCCTGGTTGCCGTAGTACTCGAAGTAGCGGGCCGCGCCGGCGACCTCGGTCCTGGCCTCCCAGATCGGCTTGCCCTGCTCGGCGGTGAGCACCGCGGCGATGTCGTCGGCGTGCTCCAGCAGCCAGCGGCCGATCGCCTGCACCATCCGCCCTCGCTCGACGGGCCGCATGGCGGTGAGCGCGCCGGACAGGTGCACCCGCCGCGCCGCCTGCACCGCCCGGTCGACATCGCCTGCGCCGGCCCGCGCCACCTCGGCCAGCGCCTCGCCTGTCGCGGGGTCGACCACGGCGAGCCGGCCGGCCTCGCCATCGACCCACGCCCCGTCGATGTAGTTCTGCCAGTAGGCGGGCATCTCGGTCATCCGGCTGTCTCCTCTGTCTGATGGCCGCCCTGCGCCGCGGCCGCTCGCACCCCGGCCGCCGCGCGCGGCCACTGGCGCCGGGTACGGATCGGGTGCGCGGAGTCTACGCTCCAGCACGGGTCGATCGCCAGCGCCTCGCGCCCCGAAGTTCGACACCTCCCGGGGGGATTTGTGAGTTCTGCGAGAGGCCGGTGGGGGGATTTCAAGGGGTTAGGTTGCGAGAGGGTGGTGAAGTGCGGATGTAGTGTCGTCACACGTTTGGTGAAAAT
>NZ_QPLK01000017.1 GCF_003340565.1 Rhodovulum sp. 12E13
GCAGTCACCGGGCCGATTCCGGGGATCGTGCATAGCCGGCGCAGCTCCTCGTCCGTCTTCGAAGCTGCTTCCAGGTCGGCTGCGAGCTTCTCGATCACCTCGGTGAGGTTCCCGATCTGCTCGAGGTAGACCGCGCCCATCTCACGGACCGGATCGGGTAGGTCCGTGGCCTCGGCCTCCATGGCATTCTCCAGAACCTTCAGGCTGGCCGGACCCTTCGGGGCCACAAGGCCGAACTCGGCAAGGTGCCCCCTGAGGGCGTTGATGAGCTGCGTACGCTGTCGGACGAGGCACTGGTGCGTTCGGAAGGCGACCGCGCCAGCCTGCGTATCAGCGCTCTTCACCGCCACGAAGCGCATGGTCGGGCGCAGCGCCGCTTCCGCGATGGCCTCCGCGTCCGCGCGATCATTCTTTTGCCGCTTTACAAACGGCTTCACGTAAGCAGCCGGGACCAGACGGACCTCGTGCCCGTACGCCTGCGCCAGCCGCCCCCAATGATGCGACGTCGCGCATGCTTCCATCGCCACCACGCAGGTCGGTTGCTCGGCGAGCAACGCCGCCAGCCGTGTTCGCGACATCGCCCTGTTGGACAGAACCGCCCCGTCCTGCCCAACAGCACAGACCTGGAAGCTTCCCTTCGCTAGGTTGATCGCCAGCATGCTGATCTTCGTCTTCATCGGTGCACCCTCTGCCTGGTTCCATAGAACCGTCATGGCATACGTGACGCCCTCCGGCTCCAGGGGCGGGGAATCCACCGCATCAGTTCACCATGAGCCCGGACGGACAAATCGCTCATCCGCTTGAGAAACCGCAATCAGAGAACCGGTGCAGAAACGCCCTCCGGGCAAGGCGGGGAGGTTGACACCGACTCTCCGCAGAAGCCAAAAATCCCCCTCGGAGATGTCGAACTTCGGTGCTAAGGTTAGGCGGCGCCCGCATAGCTCAGGTGGTAGAGCGACTGCCTTGTAAGCAGTGGGTCGGGAGTTCGAGTCTCTCTGCGGGCACCATTCAAGCAGCTTAGGAGCGTCTGAAAAACCCCGCTCTATGATCGGCTTGGGGTAGACTGGGCGGGACCACGAAGGAGGCCCCCGATTCCCAAGCAGCCCGCCTTTCCCGGCCTCCGCCGCGCGATGAAGAAGAAGCAGACGCGGCGGGAGAAGTTCCTCGCGGAGATGGAGGCGGTGGTACCCTGGACCCGCCTTCTCGCGCTGATCACGCCGCACTACCCGAAGGCGGGGCCGAAGGGCGGGCGCCCGCCGATGCCGCTGGAGACGATGCTGCGGGTGTACTTTCTCCAGCAATGGTACGCGCTCAGCGACCCGATGGCGGAGGAGATGCTCTACGACAGCGACGCCATGCGGCACTTCGCGGGCATCGAGTTGGGCGACGACCGGATCCCGGACGGTCCGAAGGGACCGTGGCGCCAGTGGCGCCGCGTAAGCCCGGAGGACGCGATCCTCAACTTCCGCCACCTGATGGAGAAGCATCGGCTGACCGAGACGCTGTTCGCGGAGGTGAACCGCCACCTCGCCGAGCAGGGGATCACGCTGCGCTCGGGGACGCTGGTGGACGCGACTATCATCGACGGTGAGCGATGGAACGCCACTGATGGGGTGGACGGCTCCCTCTCGCGGCATCGCGATGTGCCACATTGGGTGCCGTTTCAGACCCATCGAGGGAGCCGTCCATGCAACAGCCTACCACCATCGGGATCGATCTGGCCAAGAACCGAATTCAGCTGCACGGCGTCGACGCGGCCGGCGCGGCGGTCGTGAAGCGGAAGCTCCGTCGCGGTCAGGTCCTGGCGTTTTTCGAACGCTAGGAGCCCTGTCTTGTCGGCATGGAGGCCTGCGCCGGGGCACATTTCTGGGCACGCGAGCTTCAGGCCCTCGGGCACGAGGTCCGGATCATGCCGCCCTCCTACGTGAAACCGTATGTGAAGCGGGGGAAGACCGATGCCGCAGATGCCGAGGCTATTTGCGAGGCGGTCACGCGGCCTACGATGCGCTTCGTGCCGGTGAAATCGGCGGAGCGCCAGGCAGCGCTGCTGGACCACAAGACGCGGGATTTTCTCGTCCGCCAGCGCACCCAGTTGGTGAACACGATCCGGGCGCACCTGTCCGAGTTCGGCATCGTCGTGGCGAAAGGCATCCACAACGTCGAGCGGTTGCTGGAGGCAGCGACCGAACTGCCCGCCGCCGCGCGGCCGGCCGTCGATCTGCTTGCCGACCAGCTGCGCGAGACGCAGGAGAAGATCGAGAGGGTCACCGACCTCATCGAGGCGGCCCAGAGGACCGATCAGCTCGCCCGACGTCTGGCGACGATCCCGGGTGTCGGCGCCATCACGGCAAGCGCGATCGCGGCCACGACACCTGCGGTCGATAACTTCCGCTCGGCCCGCGACTATGCCGCCTGGCTCGGCCTCATCCCGCAACCCCATTCCAGCGGCGGCAAGGAGCGGTTGGGACGGATCTCGAAAGCCGGCAACCGGTACCTCCGGCGGCTCCTGTACCTCGGGGCCATGGCGCAGATCAGCGCGCGGCGGTGCCGACGACCGGGCGACGACTGGCTCTGGCGCATGCTGGAGAAAAAGCCCGTGAAGGTCGTCGCGCCGCCAATGCTGCTCGAACCATTGGCGCGATCATTGGCGGCCGCTGGCGAACCGCATGGCACGCGTCGTCTGGGCGCTGATCCGAAGCGGCGAGAGTTACCGGGTCAACCCGGCATGACAGGACACGCCGGTCGTTTTCGGCCGGCACCGAGACGGTGAGGCGCGACGTGAGGTGATGCCGAACAGACGGCGACACGGCAATCGGGACACCCAGTTCGGACCGGAGCACCCTCCAGTGCGTGCCATTGATTTGGACCCGAGCGCCGGCGGACTTCATCAGGGCGCGCAGCCCGAGCGCTGCAAGTCACACGCCGGATACATGGCCGCGACCGACCAACTGCCTGAACCAAATCGAGCCCTTGCCCCGCGGGAGCCGTCCATACATGGTCCGAGAGACATCGCGAACGCGTCGACGAAGAACGAAGCCAGGGCCCGCGACCCCGAGATGTCGTCGACGAAGAAGGGCGATACCTGGTATTTCGGCAGTGAGGAGGATCAGAAAGGGCGCCAGTGGCGCGTTTTCCCGGCGAACGCGCATGTCGGCGTGGACGCTGACAGCGGCATCGTGCACAGCCTCGAGACGACGACCGCGAAGGTGCACGACAGCCAGGTCCGGGACGCGCTCCCGCACGGCGCGGAGAGGTCGGTCTGGGCCGACAAGGGCTATGTCAGCGCCACGCGGGAGGCCGCGTTCTCCGGCCCCGGCAAGTTCTGGGGCGTCATGAGGAAGGCGCCGAAGGGCGGCGCGCTGCACCCCGTCGACGAGGACATCAACCGGATCATCGCCATGGTGCGGGCGCGGGTCGAACATCCCTTCCGGGTGCTCAAGCGGCAGTTCGGGTATCTCAAGACGCGCTACCGCGGCCTCGCGAAGAACCGGGCACAACTCTTCACGCTGTTCGCCCTCGGCAACCTGTTCTTCGTCCGACGGAGGCTGCTCGCATGAGGCGGAGTCTGCCCGCGGACGACAATCCCGGCCATTCCGGCCGGCAGATACGCCGAAAGCGCCCGTCTCACCGGGTGAAACGCCCTTGCCAGACCCTCCAAAGCCCCGAAATCGGCGAAGCCGAAGCGGTAGTTCAGACGATCCACCTGCAGTGCCCGCGACGAGCCCGGCGATCTCGCCGTCCGGCATCAGGTGCGCCGAGGCGGGCCTGCGGAGCCGCGGACCGCCGCATCGCGCGTCCTGGTCACGGCGGCGGGATCATCGCGGCGACGGGCGTTCCCGGTCGCCTTCCGCAAGCCGGTCCAAGACACGGCCCCCTTCTCCCCGGGCGATCGCGCGCTCCAGCCAGCCGGCCTCCATCTCCGGGACCGAGGACAGCAGCAATTCGGTGTATTCGGGATGGGGCGGGGCGAAGATCTCTTCCTTCAGGCCCTGCTCCACCACGCGCCCCTGCAGCATCACGACGACCTCGTCGGCGATGGCCTCGACCGTGGCGATGTCATGGGTGATGAAGATGTAGGACAGCCCGTGATCCTTCTGCAGCCGCATCAGCAGCTTCAGGATTCCCTCCTGAACGATCTGGTCGAGCGCGCTGGTCACCTCGTCGCAGATGATCACCTCGGGCTCGGCCGCCAGCGCGCGGGCGATGCAGATGCGCTGCTTCTGCCCGCCCGACAGCTCGCCGGGCAGCCGGTCGGCGAAGGAGCCGTCGAGCTCGATCTGCTCCAGCAGGCGCTCCACCCGCCGCTCCACCTCGCGGCCGCGCAGCCCATGGTAGAACGCGATCGGCCGGCCGATGATCTCGCGTACCGTCTGGCGCGGGTTCATCGCGGTGTCGGCCATCTGGTAGATCATCTGGATGCGGCGCTTCTGTTCCTTCGTGCGGCCCTTGAGATCGGCGGGCAGCGCCACGCCGTCGAAGCGCACCTCGCCGCGGCGCGGCGGCAGGAGGCCGGTGACGACACGCGCCGCGGTCGACTTGCCCGAGCCCGACTCGCCCACGAGCGCCACGGTCTTGCCCCGCGGCAGACCGATCGAGATGTTGTGCAGCACGTCCACCGTGCCGTAGGCCGCTGTCACGCGGTCGATCTCGAGCACGCGGTCGGCGCTCGTCTCGCCCGGTTTCCGGATCGAGCGGACGGCCCAGAGCGACCGCGTGTAAGGGTGCCTGGGATTCGACAGCATCTCGCCGGTCGGCGCCTCCTCCACCTCCTCGCCGTAGCGCAGCACCTTGATGCGGTCGGCCATCTGCGCCACCACGGCGAGGTCGTGGGTGATGTAGATGGCGGCGGTGTCGAACTCCTTCACCGCCTTGCGGATCGCCGCGAGCACATTGACCTGCGTGGTCACGTCGAGCGCGGTGGTCGGCTCGTCGAAGATGATCAGGTCGGGGCGCGAGGCCATCGCCATCGCCGTCATCGCCCGTTGCAGCTGCCCGCCGGAGACCTGGTGCGGGAAGCGGTCGCCGATGGTGTCGGGGTCGGGCAGGTCCATCGCGGCGTAGAGGGCGCGCGCGTCCCGCTCGGCCTCCTCGCGCGACCGCAGACCGTGGCGCACGGTCGCCTCCAAGGTCTGGTCGAGCAGCGTGTGAGCCGGGTTGAAGGCCGCCGCGGCGGACTGCGCCACATAGGCGATGCGCGAGCCGCGCAGGCGCTGCTTCTGCCGCTCCGAGGCGCGCATCAGGTCGATCCCGTCGAAGACGATCTCGCCGCCCGAGATGCGGCAGCCCGGCCGGGCGAATCCCATCGCGGCGAGGCCCAGCGTCGACTTGCCGGCGCCGGACTCGCCGATCAGCCCCATCACCTCGCCCTTGTGCAGCGTCAGGTCGACGCCCTTGATGATCTCGTGCCAGCGCTCGTCGGCGAAGCCGTCGATGCGCACCCCGCGCATCGCCAGCAGCAGCTCGGCCCGGTTCCCTTCAGTGCTCATCGCGCAGTCCGCTCGTCTTCATCAGGAACCAGTCGACCACGAAATTCACGGCGATGGTCAGGATCGCGATCGCTGCCGCCGGCAGGAGCGGCGTGATGCCCGCCTTTATGTCGAACTGCGCGAACTGGATCAGCGAGGCGTTCTCGCGCACCATCGAGCCCCAGTCGGCGGTGGGGGGCTGGATGCCCACCCCGAGGAACGACAGCGCCGCGATGGTCAGGAACACGAAGCAGAAGCGCAGGCCGAACTCGGCCACGAGCGGCGGCATGATGTTGGGCAGGATCTCGCGCCGCATGATCCAGCCCAGCCCCTCGCCCCGCAGCCGCGCTGCCTCGACATAGTCCATCACCACCACGTTCATCGCCACCGCGCGGGCCAGGCGGAAGACACGGGTCGAGTCCAGCACCGCGATGATCACGATGAGCGACAGCGTGGTCGAGCCGTAGATCGACAGCAGCATCAGCGCGAAGATCAGCGACGGGATCGAGATCAGCACGTCCACCGCCCGGCTCAGCACCTGGTCGACCCAGCCGCGCGAGATCGCCGCCAGCAGCGCGAGGCTGCCGCCGATCAGGAAGGCCAGCAGCGTCGTCGCCAGCGCGATGCCGATGGTGTTGCGCGCGCCGTAGATCAGCCGCGAGAGGATGTCGCGCCCGATCTGGTCGGTGCCGAAGACATGGGCGGCCGACCACGGCTCGTAGGCGCCGAACTGCGCGTCGGCTTCGCCATAGGGCGCCAGCCACGGCGCGAAGATCGCCACGAAGATGTAGGCGAGGATGATGACGAGCCCCAGCCACGCCGTGAACGGCGCCTTCTTCAACTCGATCCACGCGCGCTCGCGCCAGCTCCGGCGCATCCGGACGGCGCCGACCTCGGCGGCGGCGGAATATCCCTCGCTCTCGCTCATCGCGGGTGCAGCAGCCTCGGGTTGGTGACGATCGAGATGATGTCGGCCAGCAGGTTGAGCAGGATGTAGGTCGCCGCGAAGATCAGCGCGCAGGCCTGCACCACGGGGATGTCGCGCGTGGTCACCGCGTCGACCATCAGTTGGCCGATGCCGGGATAGACGAACACCACCTCCACCACCACGACGCCCACGATCAGGTAGGCGAGGTTGAAGGCGATCACGTTGACGATGGGCGCCCAGGCGTTGGGCAGGGCGTGGAACAGGATCACCCGTGTCGCCGACAGCCCCTTGAGCCGGGCCATCTCGATATAGGGAGAGGCGAGCAGGTTGATGATCGCGGCGCGCGTCATGCGCATCATGTGCGCCACGATCACCAGCGTCAGCGTCAGCGCCGGCAGGGCGCAGCGATAGAGCCGCTCCCAGAAGGGGGTCTCGGCGCTGACATTGGCCAGCGAGGGAAACACCGGGTAGAGCGAGCCGAGGAACAGGATCAGGACGTAGGCCACGAAGAACTCGGGCATCGAGATGGTCGAGAGGGTCGTGGCGTTCACCGCCCGGTCGTAGAGCGAGCCGCGCCAGAGCGCCGCCGTGATGCCCAGGGCCAGCGCCAGCGGCACCGCGATCACCGCCGTTATGCCCGCAAGGAACAGCGTGTTGGCCAGCCGCGGCGCGATCAGGTCGACCACCTCGCGCGAGCGATCCACCCCGCTCGAGGCGCGGCCGGAGAACGACGTTCCGAAATCGCCCTGAACCACGCCACCGACCCACTGGACGTAGCGGATGTAGGCGGGCTGATCGAGACCCAGCTCGCGCCGGAAGGCCGCGACCGTCTCTTCGGTCGCGGCCTGGCCCAGCACGGCCTGCGTGAAGTCTCCCGGCAGCATCTCGATCGCCATGAAGATGATGACCGAGACGAAAAAGAGCGTCATGAGCCCCAGCGCGAGACGCTGAAGCACGATGGAGACGACAGGATGCACCCGTGCGCCCCTCCCCTGTCCTGGTGCGATGTCGCTTTTGTCGCACGCCTGTTATGCGTCGAGATCAGACCCTAGGCCAGCGCGGTTGCGCTTGTAAACGCTTGTTCATCGAAGCCTCGCTGGGCGACGCGCCGAAATCGTTGCCTCGCGGCTCGCCTCTTGGCATGTTCGCCGCGCATGACGCGGCGCGGCGACCCCTGCCGCCCGCACTGGTCGAAAAACGACATCACCGGCTTCGAACCGGGCAGCACAGGGAAAACGAACATGACCGATCGCAAGACCCGCTACATCGCCGAGCAGGAGGCCGCCTACGCGCAGGGCCGCCTCTCGCGCCGCGGCTTCATCACCGCCCTCGCCGCTGCCGGCGTCGCGATTCCCGCCGCCATGTCGATGGCCACCCGCGTCGAGGCCGCCACGCCGAGCCGCGGCGGCTCGTTCAAGATCGGGATGGCGCACGGCTCGACCACCGACAGCCTCGACCCCTCGACCTACGAGAACGGTTTCACCACTCACATGGGCTATCTCTGGGGCAACTGCCTGACCGAGGTGGGCCCCGACAACGTGCTGCGCCCCGAGCTGGCCGAAAGCTACGAGCCGCTCGACGGCGGGCGGTCATGGGTGTTCCGGCTGCGCCCCGGCGTCGAGTTCCACAACGGCAAGACCCTCACGGCCGACGACGTGATCGCCTCGATCAACTACCACCGCGGCGAGGATTCCAAGTCGGCCGCGAAGAGCGTGGTCGCGCCGATCACCGAGATCCGCAAGGACGGCGACCTGACCGTGATCTTCGATCTCGAGAGCCCCAACGCCGACTTCCCGTTCCTGATCTCCGACTACCACCTGCTCATCATGCCCTCCGAGAACGGCGAGGTGGACCCGACGAGCGGCATCGGTACCGGCGGCTACGCGATCGAGAGCTTCGAGCCGGGCGTGCGCGTGCTGGCCAGCCGCAACCCCAACTACTGGAAGGAGGGCGCCGCCTGGTTCGACGATGTCGAGGTGCTGTCGATCATCGACGTGACCGCCCGCCAGAACGCCCTGCTCAACGGCGAGGTGCACCTGATTGACCGGGTCGACCCCAAGACCGTGCAGCTCTTCAGCCGGGCGCCGGGCGTTGAGATCCTCGATCTGGTGGGCTACCTCCACTACACGTTCCCGATGCGGCTCGACACCGCGCCCTTCGGCGATTTCGACCTGCGCATGGCGCTCAAGCTCGCCGTCAACAAGCAGGAGCTGGTCGACAAGATCCTGCTGGGCTATGGCACCATCGGCAACGATCACCCGATCTCGCCCATCGTGCCCTTCGCGGCCAACGATCTGCCCCAGCGCGATTACGACCCCGATCAGGCGCGCTTCCACTACGAGAAGTCGGGCCATTCGGGGCCGATCCAGCTCTCGGCCTCCGACGCGGCCTTCGCCGGCGCGGTCGACGCGGCGCAGTTGATTCAGGCCTCGGCCGCCGTCGCCGGCATCGAGATCGAGGTCGTGCGCGAGCCGAGCGACGGCTACTGGTCGAACGTCTGGAACAAGAAGGGCTGGTGCGCCTGCTACTGGAGCGGCCGACCGACCGCCGACTGGATGTTCGCCTCGGCCTATGTCGAGGGGAGCGAGTGGAACGACACCGCCTGGCGCGACACCGAGGCGGCCGATCGCTTCAACGACATCGTGGTCGAGGCCCGCGCAGAGCTCGACGAGAGCAAGCGCGCCGAGATGTATTTCGAGGCGCAGAAGCTCATCCACGAGGACGGCGGCGCGATCGTGCCGATGTTCGCCAATTACGTCATGGGCAAGGGCCCCGACGTGACGCATGGCGAGAACGTCGCCTCCAACTGGGAGAACGACGGCAACAAGGCCTCCGAACGCTGGTGGATGGCATCCTGACGTCGCCCTGCGGGGCAGGCGGGTGATCGGTCGGACGCCACGCCCGGGGGGTGCCCCGGGCGTGGCGTCCGCGCGTCGACGGCATCCGCGAGCAGGGCGAAAATGCCGGCGATCGAGCCGACGTGGGCGTTGTGGATGACCCAGAGCAGACTGCCGGTGAAGAACCCGCCACGCGCGGCAAGGCCCTCGAGATGGAAGACCGCGAGGATGCCGGCAAGGACGGCCGCCAGAGGGAGCAGGTCCCAGGCGCTGGTCCAGCCGATCGCGGTCGCGGCGACGTAGAAGCGCGGGAAGGCGAGGGCCAGCCTGGCGGACCGGAACCTGATACCGCAGGAGTTGCGCAGCGCCGTCACCAGGTTCACGCCCGGGGCGGGCGGCTGTCCTCGACCACGAGGCCGCCGTCGATGATCAGCTGCGTCAGCGCCCGCCCCGTCTCGGCGAGCGCGAGCTGCCTCAGCGGCGCGAACGCGATCGACCGCGCCGCTGCGCGAGGCGCTCGAGGCGCTGGCGGTAGAGGGGCTGGTCCTGGTCCAGCCCAACCACGGGGCGACGGTCGCACCGCTGGATCCGGTACGGCTGCGCGACGTGTTCGAGGCGAAGGGCGCCATCGAGCACGTCATCGGTCTGAACGCGGCGCTGCGCGCCTCCGACGCCGATATTGCCGATCTGCAGCGCCTGCATGAGCGTCTCGTGGCCGCCGAGGCGGCCGAGGCCCCGCAAGGCTATGCCGAGCTGAACGAGGCGTTCCACCTCAGGCTCGCCGAGCTTGCCGGCAATGCCGGGTTGCCGAAGGTGTACACGCGGCTTCAGCAGAACATCCCCCGCGCGCGCCACCGCATCAACGACGATCCGGCCCGCGTACGCGCCTCGCTGGCCGAACATGAAGGGATCATGGCGGCGATGGCCGCACGCGCCCGCCTGGACCTCGCCGAACGGCTCGTCACCCACAACGAGGCAACTGCGGCGGCAATCACCGCCAAGATCGGCGTGCAGCGCGGGGCTCCGTGAGCGGCTTCGGCACATTTGCCATCCTCTCCGGCCCACGCCCAAGGGAAGGCAAGAGCGCCACGCGCCGCGATGCCTGTACGTCGAGGGGAACCATCACAGCCAGGCCATCATCGCGCTCGCACGCCGCCGCGTCACCGTTCTCCCTGCCATGCTCCGCAGCCGGGAAGCCGTCGACCCCCAGAGAAAAGCCGCGACCAGCGCATTGCTCAGCGAGGCGCCGGCGCTTCCAGGGCCGGCGCAGTATCTGGCCGCGTCCGCCCCTCTTCGTGACCGTGCAGCAGAAAGTGCTCGTAGCCCGAGGCGAAGTGCCCGCCAGCCACGGCCGCGGCCACGTCGGGGTAGGCCGCGAGGTAGGCGCGCTCGTCGAAGAAGGGATGCGGCGCGATCGGCACCCGCACGTCGCGCAGGATCGCGCGCAGATCGTCTAGCGTCGCCCCGGTGCCGAGGGCACGGGCCACCTGCGCGGCGGCCGCGCCGCGCTCGGCGGCGCGAGACAGAAGCCCGTTCATGGCCCAGAGCCGGTCGATCTCGTCGGTGGCGCGGCGCGTCTGCTCGGCGTCGGGCGGCGGCGGGGCCGCGGCCTCGGCCAGCCGTGCCTCGATCCGCTCGAGCCGGGTGCGCATGTCGGTGGCGTAATAGCCCGCGATGGCGCTCGCGGCGACGGGGTCGGCCCGGCCGCGCCGCCGCATGAACATGTTGCGCATGACCGAGGCGAACTCGAGGTGCTTGGCCTGCCCGCCTGTCACCGAATTGGCGTAGAGCGCGAGCTTCGACGAATCGCCGTGGTCGCGGTGGTGGTAGAAGGCGAGCCGCTCCGGCAGCACGGCGATGTCGGAGGTCAGCGCGAACTCGAGGTTGAAATACCAGTCGCCCAGCACCGGAAGCTCCTCGTTGTAGCCGCCGATCCTGTCGTAGACGGAGCGCCGGTAGAGAAAGGCGATGGGCGGGAAGAGGTTCTGCGCGAGGAGCTCGGCGAGCTGGATGTTGCGTACCCACTCCAGGTACGGGCGGCGGTCGTGCTCGATGACCGCGTCGCCGCGGATCTCTTCGCTGACGTGGTCGGAGCCCGTGACGACGCCGCCGTAGCGCCCCCCGCCCGGCCCCTCGAGGAAGCCCACGGTGCGGGCGAGGAAGTCGGGGTGGAGCGTGTCGTCGTCGTCGTGAATCAGCAGGTAGCGGCCCGTGGCATGGGCGATGCCTTCGTTCGAGGCGGCCTCCATCCCGAGGCTGTGCGCATTCGAGACCAGGCGGATGCGGCGCCGGTCCACCGGGCAGGCGGCCAGCACCTCGCGCACCAGAGCCTCGTCGCCGCCGTCGTTGACCACGATCCATTCGACCGCGGCATGGCTCTGGGCTGCCACGCTCCGGGCCGCGCGGGCCAGCAGGAGGGGCCGGTTCTTGGTGCGGGTGATGATCGAGACGAGGGCGCCCTCGCCCGGGGCGAGCGCGGGCGCGGCGGCCGCCTCGGGGTCGAAATAGGCGGAGCTGTCGGCCATCCCGCTGGCCTGCAGCTGCATCTCGCGGGCAAAGACGCCCTGGTATTCTAGCGCGATCTGGCCCTGCGGCCAGAGCGAGCGGGCGATGCGGGCGTGCGGGTGGTCCGCCCCGGCTGCGACGTCGACCGCGTCGGGCGGCACGCGCCCGTCAGCCGGCAGGGCCCCCGACGCAGACCCGGTCGCACCAGGCTCGACCAGCACCGGGACGACGAGGCTCTTGCCGAAATCCGCCGAGCGTGGCTTGCCGGCGAGCGCCAGCGCCTCCTCCCGGCTTGGATGAACGATCAGCCGGGCGAGGCGTGGCAGCGCGGCGCGGGCGGCGGCCATGACCGCGGCGGGCGGATCGCCCGCGCGGGCCTCGATCCACGCCTCGGCGGCGAGGAAGAGAGCGTCGTGCAGGGGCGAGACGGTCTCGTGCGCGCAGGCCGCGATCTGGGCGCGGGCGCTGGCGTCGCAGGGGCCGCCCGGCACCTCCTCGATCGAGGGGCCGTTCGGTTCGAGCAGCGACTCGATCAGGTGGCGGTGCAGCGCCAGAGCCGTCTCAGGCCGGTCAGGGTCGTAGGCCTCGGCCTCGAACATCAGGCCGATCACGCGGTCGGCGATGGCCGGGTCGTGCGCCCCGCTCAGGATGCGCCCGAAATAGAGGCCGTGGAACTCCGTCTCGGGAAAGGCGCGGGCGAGCAGGCTCTGCGCGCTGCCCTGCCAGCCGCTGTCGATCAGCACGGCGCGCCGCGCGCCCCCTACCGCGCTGGCCAGCGCCACGTCGAAGGCGTCGCCCGTTTCGGCAAAATACGCGGTCAGGGCGCGCGCTGCCGGGCCGCCGGCCTCGAGCCACGTCTGGAACGTGTGCCCGGGTGCGTCGAGTTCCGCCGCCGAAAGGTCGAGAGCGTCCAGCCTGTCGGGCGCGTTCCGCAGCAGGCCTGCCACGGCCTCGCGGAGCGGCCGGTGGTGGAACTCGCGCGCTATCAGGGCGGCGGCGGTCTCCGGTACGCGGGCGTACAGAGCCTTGCACAGCGCGACCCGCGAGCACCAGAGCGTGGCGTGACGGTCGCCGAGGGCGCGGCCGCGCCCGGCCAGATACCCGTCGAACAGGCGGCGGATGCGCACCCCCGCCCGCGCGCAGTACAGAAAGGCGGTATCGCCGTCGTCGAAATAGGCGACGTGCTGCTCCAGCGCGAGCAGCCAGCGGTGCAGGACCGGGCCGATCGCCGTCTCGACAAGGGTTTGCACCAGCGCGGGTGTGCTTTCACCCCCTCCTCCGTCTGGCTCCGCCACGCCGCGACCGGCCGGGCGCGGAGAGGGAGGGGGGGCGTGGGCCGTGTCGGGTCTTTCCGTCGTCTGCATCGGGGGCTCGGTCCGGCGAGGGGGGCGGTCGGTCATCGGGGCAGGGCGATGTCGAGGGCGATCGCGTGCGCCTCGTCGAGGGCGCGGGCGCTGGCGATGTGGCAGGTGCGGCGGGCGACGAGCTCTGCGCGCGAGAGCGGCAGATGCAGCGCCGCCCATCCCCGGCGGGCCGGTTGGGCGAAATCGCCCTGCATGCTGTCGCCGGCATGGACGAAGGCGGTGGGCGGCAGGCCCAGCGCCGCCTCGACCAGCGGGAAGATCAAGCCCGAGGCCTTCGAGACGCGGGTATCGGCGCTCGAGAACAGGCGATCGTAGCGGTCGGGGGCGATTCCATGGCGCGCGAGCAGATCTGCGACGTGCTCGGCATGCATGTACATGTCGGTGATCAGCACGACCTTCCGCCCTGCCTCGCGCATCCGGTCGATCTGCGCGAGAAGCGCGGGGTTGGGCGAAAGCCGGCCCTCTTCCACGTCGAGTTCGGCGGCGACGAACGCCTCGGTGAGCCGATCGTCGCCGGCAAGCAGACGGCTGGCCGTGCGGTGCAGCTCCGTCAGCGAGCCCTCGCGGCAGCCCTGCGCCGTGGGTGCGGCGCGATAGGTCGCCCTCGTGCCGAGGTGGCGGGCGACGAGGGCGTCGACGGTGCGCACCTCGCGCCCCAGCCGATCGGCGGCGACGTGCGCCATGCGATCCGCGATCTCGTGAAAGCGCGTGAGCTCCGACGAGCCATCGCGCAGCAGCAGCGTGTCGAACACGTCGAGCGAGAGCACCTGGCGACCGCGGCAGAGCGTCTCGAGCCGGTCGCCAAGGCGTGCGGCGAAGCCCCGGTCGGCGAAGAGGGCGACGCGATCTGCGGCCTCGGTCAGCTCGGTCTCGAGGGCGTCAAGGCGATGGAGCGTGCCGCGGCGCCCCGCGGGCGCGCCGCGCACCGGTGCGCCGGCTGCGGCGGCGGCGCACTCAGGCCCCCGGTCGCCGGCATCCCCCGCCGCGGGGGCAGGCGCCCCGGCAGCGGCGTCGTGGGTGGTGCCATCATGGGGCGGGGCGGCGGATGCCGGCGCGGCGGCGCCGGCGCCCGGTGCAGGGAGGTCTGGCGCAGCGCCCTCGGCTGCCGGCGGGCGAGCGTCGCTGCCGGTGGTGCCGGCAGCGATTTCGGCTTCGGCCTCGGCCTCAGGGCCGCTGGCGGTGCAGGCGTTCTGCGTTTCCGGCCCCGTATCGCCCCCGCGCCGCCTGGCTGCCCTGGCCTTGCGCGCGGCCCGCGTCCGGGCATGCCGGTCGATCTTCGTGTCGCTCAGCGCGGTCATCCTGCGCGCCCCTTTCCCTCTGAGCCGGGCCCGTTCTGGCCACGGCCGAGGGCGTCCCACATCGAGCCTAACTTTCGGTGAACGCCAGCTGCGTCTGGCCGCGCCCGCTCCGGCCCGCTAGCTCTGGCTGGGGCAGGCGCCGCCTGGGGCAGCCGACGGATCGAGGGGGAGTGGCGCATGGCACGACCGGCGCGGATCGGGGTGACGGGGATGGGAACGATGGGTGCGGCCCTCTCGCTCAACATCGCCGAGACAGGGGTGGACGTGGCGCTGCACAACCGCACCGCGACCCGCGCACACGAGGTCGCTTCAGGGGCCGGCGCGCTGGCGGCCCGGCTTCACCCGACCGACACGCTCGAGGCGTTCGTGGCCGCGCTGGACACGCCGCGCGTCGTCGTGATGATGGTGCCCGCGGGCGCTGCGGTGCGCGCCACCGTGGCCGCGCTCAGACCGCTTCTGGCGGCCGGCGACATCCTGGTCGACGCGGGCAATGCCGATTTCCGCGACACGCAGGCAGCCGTCGCGTCGCTGGAGGGCAGCGGCATCGCCTATCTCGGCCTCGGCGTCTCGGGTGGCGAAGAGGGCGCGCGCCATGGCCCCTCGCTGATGGCGGGCGGCGACCGCGCCGCGTGGGAACAGGTGCGCGACGTCTTCGAGGCGATCGCGGCGCGGCACCGGGGCGATCCCTGCGCGGCCTGGCTCGGCCCCGACGGCGCGGGGCATTTCGTCAAGACGGTCCACAACGGCATCGAATACGCCGACATGGAG
This sequence comes from Rhodovulum sp. 12E13, assembly GCF_003340565.1. Classification (GTDB taxonomy): domain Bacteria; phylum Pseudomonadota; class Alphaproteobacteria; order Rhodobacterales; family Rhodobacteraceae; genus HLUCCA09. The sequence goes on from NZ_QPLK01000017.1 coordinate 15,166, forward strand.
CTCATCGCCGAGGTCTACGGGCTGATGCGCCACGGGCAAGGGCGCGCGCCGGCGGAGATCGGGGGGGTCTTCGCCCGGTGGAACGGCGGCCCGTTGCAGAGCTATCTCGTGGAGGTCACGGCAGAGGTGCTTCGGGCGACCGACCCGGCCACGGGGGCGCCCGCCGTCGACATGATCGTGGATTCGGCCGGGCAGAAGGGGACGGGGCGGTGGACGGCGATCGAGGCTCTGCGGCTGGGCCGTCCCGCCTCGACGGTCGAGGCGGCGGTGGGCGCGCGGGCCTGGTCTTCGCTGCGGTCGGCACGGGCCGCGGGCGCGGCGGCGCTTCCGGCGGCGGACGTGCCTGCGCCGGCCCTCGACGACGCCACGCTTGCGGAGGCGCTGCTTGCGGCGCGCATCGTCGCCTACGGCCAGGGGGTCTCGATCCTCGAAGGGGCCTCCGCCGAGCATGGCTGGGGCACCGACCTTGCCCGCGTGGCCGAGATCTGGCGGGCGGGCTGCATCATCCGCTCGGCGCTGCTCGACGACATCGCGCGGGCGCTGCGCGAGGGGCTGCCCGAGGGCCAGCTGCACCTCGCCCCCGCCTTCGCGGAGGCGATGGCACGGGGGCTGCCCGCGCTGCGGCGCGTGGTGGCCGAGGCGGCCCTGGCAGGGCTGCCGGTGCCCGGCTTCTCGGCCGCGCTCGCCGTCGCCGAGACGATGCGGCGGGCGCGCACGACGGCCGACCTGATCCAGGCGCAGCGCGACTATTTCGGCCGCCACGGCTTCGAGCGGGTCGATGCGGACGGCCGCCACCACGGACCGTGGGCGGGGTAGCCGCGGGGGCGGGCGGCTCGCACCGAAGGAAACGGGGCGCTCCCGCCTCCGCTCGGGGCCGTGCGCCCCCTCGCTCCGTTGGGCCCGGCGCCGCGCGGGGCGCGCGGCGCGGCGGTGCTCCGCTCCACGCCCGGGCAGGTCGGCCGGCGGTGCGGCCTCGGACGAGCCGGGGCGACTGCGCGATCCGCGTCGGCCCCTGCCGCGACGGCTGTTGCGCCTGCCGGGCGCTCCCCGCCGCGCCTGGTGTCGAGCCGTCTCGCCGGGCCTGTCCCGTCGCCCGGCTGCGGGCCGCGTGACCGTGGGAGGACGGCTCCCAAGCGGAGGGCGCGCCCCCGACGTGCGTGGTGGAGCGGCAGCCGGGGGGGCGAGGCGCGGTCGGGCCCGCCGCGGGGGCGCGTGCATGGCCGATCAGCCAGGCAGGTTGGGGGCTGGCGGCTCGGAGGGCAGCGCCCCTCTCCGCGGCCGTGCGGCGTTGACGGGGCGCAGGCCGCCGGCCTACCTCCCGCGCGTGCCCGCTCCCCTGCCCATAGATGCCGTCCTGCCCGAACTCGTCGCCGCGCTGCGGGCGGCGGGGCGGGCCGTGTTGCAGGCCCCGCCCGGCGCCGGCAAGACGACGCGGGTGCCGCTCGCCCTGCTCGAGGCGGGGCTCACCCGGGGCCGCATCCTGATGCTCGAGCCGCGCCGGCTTGCCGCCCGCGCCGCGGCCGAGCGAATGGCGGCGACGCTGGGCGCAGAGGTGGGCGGCCCCGTCGGCTATCGCATCCGCGGCGAGGCGCGGGTGGGGCGCGCGACCCGGATCGAGGTGGTGACCGAGGGCATCCTGACTCGAATGCTGCAGGACGATCCCGGCCTCGACGGCGTGGGCGCGATCCTCTTCGACGAGTTTCACGAGCGTTCGCTCAATGCCGATCTGGGTCTCGCGCTCGTGCTCGAGGTGCGCGGGGCGCTGCGCGACGACCTGGCGCTTCTGCCCATGTCGGCCACGCTCGACGCCGCGCCGGTGGCCGCGCTGATGGGGGGCGCGCCCGTGATCACGGCCGAGGGGCGGGCCTTCCCGGTCGACCTGGTCCATCTCGACGCGCCGCTGGCGAAGGGGCGGCGGCCGGAGGAGGCCGTGGCCGACCTGATCCGGCGCGCGCTTGGCGAGACCGACGGCGGCGTGCTCGCCTTCCTGCCCGGCGAGGCCGAGATCCGGCGGACGGCGGCGGCGCTGGGCGAGCCGGGCGCGGGCGTGACCGTGCATCCGCTCTTCGGCGCGATGCCCTTCGGCGCGCAGCGCGCCGCCATCGCACCCGCGCCGCACGGCACACGCAAGGTGGTGCTGGCCACTGCCATCGCCGAGACGTCGCTGACGATCGAGGGAATCGGCGCCGTGGTCGATGCGGGGCGGGCGCGGCGGGCGCGGTTCGATCCGCGCTCGGGCATGTCGCGGCTGGTGACCGAGCGGGTCAGCCGGGCCGAGGCCACCCAGCGCGCGGGGCGGGCCGGGCGACTCGGGCCGGGGCGCTGCTACCGGCTGTGGACACGGGGCGAGGAGGGCGCGTTGCCGGCCTTCCCCCCCGCCGAGATCGAGATCGCCGACCTCGCGCCGCTCGCGCTCGAGCTCGCGCTCTGGGGCGACCCCGACGGTAGCGCGCTGCCGTTCCTGACGCCGCCGCCCGAAGGGGCGCTGGCCGAGGCGCGGGCGTTGCTCGCAAACCTCGGCGCGGTCGACGCCGCGGGGCGGGTGACCGACCACGGCGCGGCGCTGGCGAAGCTGCCGGTGCATCCGCGCCTCGGCCACATGCTGCTGTCGGCGGGCCGGGATGCGGCGCCGCTCGCGGCGCTCCTGTCGGAGCGCGATCCGCTGCGCGGGGCGCCGGTCGATGCGCGCCACCGGCTGAAGGCGCTGCGGGGCGACCGCGACGTGCCGGGCGAGATCAACCGGGGCGCGCTGGAGCGCATTCGCGCCGAGGCCAAGCGGCTGGCACGCCTCGCGCCCCAGGCGCCTTCATGCACGCCCGCCGAGGCCGCCGCGCTCGCCTATCCCGACCGGGTGGGTCTGCGCCGGCCGGGCGATGCGCCCCGGTGGCTGCTCTCGGGCGGCAAGGGCGCGGCGATGGAAGCGGGGGACGCGCTCGCCGGGCAGCGGCTGATCGTTGCGACGGACCTCGACGGCGACGCGCGCGAGGCGCGCATCCGCATGGCGCTGCCGCTGGCGGAAGCCGAACTGCGCGGTCTCTTCGCCGACCGGATCGGCTGGGTCGACGTGGCCGAGTGGTCGCGCCGTGATCGGAGGGTTGTGGCGCGGCGGCAGGAGCGCTTCGGCGCGCTCGTGCTCGACGACCGGGTGTGGCGCGATGCGCCGCCGGACGCGCTTGCCCGCGCCGCCCTGGAGGGCGTGCGCGACCTCGGCCTGCCTTGGTCGGAGGCGGCACGGCGGCTGCAGGCACGCGCCGTGCTCTGGCGCGCCGAGGGGGCCGACGTGCCCGACCTCTCCGACGCCGCTCTGGAGGCGGAGGCGGAGGCGTGGCTGCTGCCCTTCCTGGCGGGGGTGCGCACGGCCGACGACATCCGCAGGCTCGATCTCGTGCCGGCGCTCGAGGCGCGGATAGGCTACCAGAATCTGCGCCGGCTCGACGCCGAGATGCCGCCTGTCTTCACCTCGCCCGCGGGGCGCCGCCTGCCCATAGACTACGGCGCCGAGGCGCCCGAGATCGCGGCACGGGTGCAGGAGTTCTTCGGCACGACGGAGCACCCCTGCGTCGGCCCGCGCCGCCTGCCGCTGCGGCTGGTGCTGCTGTCGCCTGCCGGGCGGCCGGTGCAGGTGACGACGGACCTGCCGGGCTTCTGGGCGGGCTCCTATGCCGAGGTGGCACGCGACATGCGCGCGCGCTACCCGCGCCACCCCTGGCCGGACGCCCCCGGCCTGGCCGACCCGACGCTGCGGCCGAAGCGGCGCGAGTGAGCCGGTCGGGCCGCGGGTGCGGTGTGGCGACGTCGCGGGGGGGCGCTGCCCCCGTCGGCCCGTGCGGGCCGACTCCCCCGGGATACTTGGGGCAAGAAGAAGCCGGGGCGGCGGGCTTGCGGTGCGCTGCCCCGAGCCGGGCCGTCCGGCGAGCGTCAGGCGCGACCCGGGGCTTCGGCCCGGTCGGGGGCCCAGTCGGGGGCCTTGGAGGGGGCCTGGTCGGGGGGCGCGGTGAGGGCCTGGGCGTGGCCGCTGGTGGGGGAGGGCTCGTCGCCCTCGGCGTTTCCGGCTTGAGACTCGTCGGAGTCGGCGTGGGGCAGGGCGACGGCGCGGGCCACCTCGACGTCGACGATCGCGCCGAGAAGCACGACGAAGCCGCTGAGATAGAGCCACATCAGCAGCGCGATCACCGCGCCGAGCGAGCCGTATACACGGTCGTAATCGCCGAAATTGGCGAGGTAGGTGGAAAACCCCCAGGACACGAGGCCCCAGAGCGCCACCGCCACGATGGCGCCCGGCGTGATCACGCCCGCCCGGCGCCAGACGGGTCGCACCGCCTTTTCGCTCGGGCCGAAGCGATAGAGCAGGCCGATGGCAAGCAGGACGATGCCGATGCCGACGATCCAGCGGAGGATGTCGAGGGCGAAGCCCGTGTAGGGGCCGAGCGGCAGGAGCGTGAGCGCCACGGGGGCGATGACCACGGAGGCGAGCGCCACCAGGGCTGCGAGGATCATCGTGGCGGACATCGACAGCGCCACGACGGCGTGCATGACCCCGCCCCGCGAGCGGGAGCCATGCACCTTGTTGAGCCCGCCGATGATCGCGGCGACCCCAGAGCGCGACGCCCAGAGCGCCGCCAGAAGCGAGGCCGCCGAGGCCCATCCGAGGGTGGCGCTGGCGCCGCTGGCAAGCGATTCGACCTGGTTTTCGAGGATGGTGTAGCCGTCCTCCGGCATCATCGGCTCGAGCGTCTGCACTTCGGAGACCACCACCGCAGGGTCAGCGAAGAGGCCCCAGAGCGCCACGATCGCGGTCATGCTGGGGAACACCGCGAGCAGACCGTAGAAGGCGACGCCGGCCGAGACGAGGCCGATATTGATCTCGCTCATCCGGTCGGACATCGCGATGGCGACGCCCGCTGCCCGGGCGAGCGGCGCCGGCAGGAACCGCTTGAAATTCATGGGGCAAACCCTCTCCGTTCCGCGTCTGGCCCGGGCCGGGTGCGGCCCGCGCACCGCAGGCGTCCGCCCGGCCGCCCGCCTGCGCGCCCTTTCGCACCGGCTCCGCGCGCTCTACACTAACACCGACATGGACATAGTGAACGCCTCCACCCGACCGACCGTGGCGCCTGCCTCTCCGGCGCCGCGCCGGGATGTGATCTGCCCCCGCCGTCGGGGCCTGTGCGCATGAGCGACAATCGCGGAGAGGGGGTCTATCCCGTGATCGCCGTCCTCGGTGCGGGGGCGTGGGGCACGGCGCTAGCTGCGGTCGCGCGCAGGGCGGGGCGCGAGGTGCGCCTGTGGGGGCGCGACGCCGCGGCGCTGAGCCGGATCGCGGCGACGGGCCGGAACGAGAGCTATCTCGAGGGCATCGACCTCCCCGAGGGGCTGATCTGCGAGCCCGACATCGCCCGCGCCATCGAGGGAGCCGACTGCGTGCTGATGGTCACGCCGTCGCGCACCCTGCGCGAGATGGCCCGCCGCATCGCGCCGCATCTCGAGCGGCGGGTGCCGGTCGTGCTCTGCGCCAAGGGGATCGAGCAGGGCTCGGGCAAGCTGCTCGGGGAGGTGGTGGAAGAGGAACTGCCCGGCCACCGGATCGGCGTGCTCTCGGGGCCGACCTTCGCGCGCGAGACGGCGCTTGGGTTCCCGACGGCCGTGACGCTGGCCTTCCCTTTTGCCGCCGCCGACCGGCGGGCGCCGCAATCGGCGCCGGCCTCGCGCCTGGCGCTCTCGCTCGGCAATCCGATGTTCCGGCCCTACGTCTCCGACGACATGGTGGGCGTCGAGGTGGCGGGTGCGGTGAAGAACGTCATCGCCATCGCCTGCGGGATGATGACGGGCGCGGGCTATGCCGAGAACACGCGCGCCGCGCTCATCACCTGGGGGGTCGACGAGATGAAGAGCATGGCCGAGGCGCTGGGCGGGCGGCGCGAGACCGTCACCGGCCTCGCGGGCACCGGCGACCTCACGCTCACCTGCTCGTCGCCCACCTCGCGCAACATGTCGCTCGGCCTGCAGTTGGGGCAGGGGCTGCCGCGGCACGAGTGCTTCGAGGGACGCAAGGTGGTGGTCGAGGGCGAGGTCAACGCGGTGTCGGTGGTCAACCTGGCCGACATGATCCGCGTCGAGATGCCGGTCTGCCGCGCCGTCCACGCGATCCTGCACGAGGAGGCCGACCTGCAGCGCACCTTCGCCGATCTCTGGGCGCGGCCCCTCGTGGGCGAGCCGCGGGCGCTCGACATCGAGATGGCGCACCCGGCCGCCGGGCCCGACACGCCGAGGGCCGCCGAATGACCCCGATCTCCGACAGGACCTTCGTCCTCGCCACCGATCTCGACGGCACGTTCCTCGGCGGCTCGGAGGCGTCGCGCGACGCGCTCTACCGCTGGATCGAGGCGCGGCGGGACACCGTCGGGCTGATCTTCGTCACCGGGCGCGACCCCGAGTTCATCGTGTCGCTGACCCGGGGCACGCCGATCCCGACGCCCGACTACGTGGTGGGCGACGTGGGCACCACGATCGCCCATGTCACCGAGGAGGGGCATTGCGAGCCCATTCCGCACCTCGAGCACGAGATCGCCGCGCTCTGGGACGACGGTGCCGCCATGGTGCGCGCGGCGCTCGCCGACATGGCGGGACTGACGCTGCAGCCCACCGAATTCCGCTATCGCGTGAGCTACGACATGGACCCCGCCACGCTCGACCCCGAGGCGAAGCCGCGGATCGAGGCGATGGGCTACGACGTGCTGATCTCGGCCGACCGCTACTTCGACGTGCTGCCCCGTGGCGTGTCCAAGGGGCCGTCGCTGCGGCGGCTGGTGGCGCATCTGGATGTCGACGAACCCCGCGTGCTCTGCGCCGGCGACACGCTCAACGACCTGTCGATGCTGGCCTGCGGGCTGCCGGCGGTCGCCGTCGGCAATTCGGAGGCGGCCCTGCTCGAGGCCTTGCCCGAGGCGCCGCACATCCACCGTGCGCAAGGCCACGGCGCGGCCGGGATTGTTGAGGCCATCGCCGAGTTCCAGCTCCATCCCGAGATAGAGGAGGTGCGCCATGCCGTCTGATCTGGTGATCGTCTACCACCGCCAGCCCTACGAGGAGGTCGAGGGCGAGGGCGGCGAGATCCTCTACAAGGAGAACAAGTCGCCCAACGGCATCGTGCCCACGCTCAAGGCGCTGTTCGGCAAGGTCGAGCACGGCGCCTGGGTGGCCTGGAAAGAGGCGGAGGACCCCGCCAACCCCGATTTCGAGCGCGTGATCGAGATCGAGGACAGCTTCGGCAAGTACACCGTCTCGCGGCTGCCGCTGACGAAGGAGCAGGTGTCGAGCTTCTACCACGTCACCTCGAAGGAGGCGTTCTGGCCGATCCTCCACGCCTTCAAGGAACGCTACAATTACGACCCCGTCGACTGGCCGACCTTCCGCGAGGTGAACTGGGCCTTCGCCGAGGCGGCGGCGCGCGAGGCCGACAAGGGCGCGCTGGTGTGGATTCACGACTACAACCTGTGGCTGGTGCCGGGCTACCTGCGCCAGCTTCGGCCCGACGTGAAGATCAGTTTCTTTCACCACACGCCGTTTCCGGCGGCCGACATGTTCAACGTGCTGCCGTGGCGCGAGGAGATCGTGCGCTCGCTGCTCGAATGCGACGTGGTGGGCTTCCACATCCCCCGGTATGTCGCCAATTTCGTGCAGGTCGCCCGGTCGATGTTCGATGTGCGGGTGACCGAGCGCAAGCCGGTCAAGACCTCCGACGTGCCGCTCGGCTCGGCCCTCGACGAACGCTCGCAGCCCACCGAGATCGTGCTCGACGACGGGCGCAAGGTGGCGCTGGCCGCCAGCCCCGTGGGCATCGACACCGACTTCATCGAAAGGAACGCCCGCAGCGAGGAGACGGTGCGCGCGCTGACCGGCATCGAGGCCGACAAGGGCGACGGCACGCTGCTGCTCTCGGTGGGGCGGACGGACTACACCAAGGGCGGGCCAGAGCAGCTGCTGGCCTTCGAGCGTCTGTTGAAGCGCCGCAAGGACCTGCACGGCAAGATCCGGCTGATGCACGTCTCGGTCGTGGCCAACCGCAACATGACCGCCTACGCCGAGGTGCAGTCGAACCTCGAGCAGATCGCGGGCCGGATCAACGGCACCTTCGGCACGCTGGAATGGCAGCCGCTCGCCTTCATCAGCCAGCCGATTCCCTTCACCGAGCTGGTGGCCTACTACCGCGCGGCCGACATCGCCTGGATCACGCCGCTCGCCGACGGCATGAACCTCGTCTGCAAGGAATACGTGGCCAGCCGGGTCGATGGCGACGGTGTGCTGGTGCTGTCGGAATTCGCGGGCGCGGCGGTTCAGCTGACGGCGGCGGTGATGACCAACCCCTTCTCGCACCGCTCGATGGACACCGCCCTCGACCAGGCGCTGGCGATGCAGGAGGCGGAACGGCGCGACCGGATGGCGGCGATGCGCGAGAGCGTGCGCCGCGAGGATATTCGCGCCTGGGGCGACGCCCAGCTCGCCTTCGGCCAGAAGGCGGCGCAGGCGGCCTGAGCCTGGCCAGCGGCGGGGCGGCGACGCGACGTTGGCGCGCGTGGCCGCGCGCGATGCCTTCGGCGAGGATACTTGAAGCAAGAAGAAGCGGGGGCGCGCGCTTGTGTCGGGCGGGGCGACCCGTGGCCCGCGCGAAAGGGGGGTGCATGGCGGCGATCCTGACGCTCAACGCCGGCTCGAGCTCGATCAAGTTCGGTGTGTACGCGGCCGGGGACGACCCTGCCTCGCTGGCCTCGGGCCAGGTCGACCGGCTGGGCCCGGAGGCGCGGCTCATCCTCGAGGCGGGCGACGGGCGCGAGGAGCGGGCCGTCGAGGCGGCCGATCACCGGGCAGGGGTGGCGGCGATCCTCGAGGCGATCCGGCCGGCGACGGCGGGCCGCGAGGTGGCCGGCGTCGGCCACCGGGTCGTGCATGGCGGCACCCGGTTCGACGCGCCGGCCGAGCTGACGACCGAGGTGCGCGACCGTCTCGCCGAACTGGTGCCGCTCGCGCCGCTTCACCAGCCGCACAACCTCGCGGCGGTCGAGGCGGCGGTCGCGGCCTTCCCCGATGCGCTTCAGGTGGGGTGCTTCGACACGGCGTTCCATCGCGGCCACCCCTTCGTGGCGGATGCCTTCGCCCTGCCGCGGCGCTTCTACGACGAGGGAGTGCGGCGCTACGGCTTCCACGGCCTGTCCTACGACTACATCGCGGGGCGGCTGGCGGCGGAGCACCCGGCGCTGCACGCGGGCCGGGTGGTGGTGGCGCATCTCGGCAACGGCGCCTCGATGTGCGCCCTTTCGGGAGGTCGGTCGGTGGCCTCGAGCATGGGGTTCTCGGCGCTCGACGGCCTGCCCATGGGCACGCGCTGCGGCCAGATCGACCCGGGCGTGCTGCTCTACCTGATGGATCGGGGCATGGGCGCGGACGACCTCACCCGCCTGCTCTACCGCGAGAGCGGGCTGCTCGGCCTGTCTGGGGTGTCGCACGACATGCGCACGCTGCTGGCATCGCGCGATCCCGACGCGGAGGACGCGATCGCCTACTACACCCATCGCATCGCGCGCGAGATCGGGGCGATGGCCGCCGAGCTGGGCGGCCTGGACGCGCTGGTGTTCACCGGGGGGGTCGGCGAGAACGCTGCGCCGATCCGGGCGCGGGCGCTGGCGGGCCTGGAGTGGATGGGCCTCGCGGTCGACCCGGAGGCGAACGCCGCGAATGCCCGCCGGATCGGCGCGGGCGACGTGCCGGTGCTGGTGATCCCGACCGACGAGGAGCGGGTGATCGCCCGTGCGGTTCAGGAGGCGCTCTCCGCGGGCTGAGCGGCCTCGGCGGCGCCGGTGCAGCGCCAGCACCACGGGGCGCGAGCGCCACCGTCGCGGCAACCGGCAGGGCGAGGGCGAGCGCCACCCTGCCGACCTCCGCCGACCCCCGCCGACCGCCGCCGACCCCGGCGGAGATCGCGCGCATCGCCGTCGTCATGTGGGTGAGGGGGGCGCCACCACCGCCGCGAGCCAGGGCGGCATGGTCGCCGGATCGACCATGACGTTGACGGCGAAGACCAGCGGGAAGAGCACGGGGAAGCGGAGCGTCATCACCGTGGTCGACCTGCGCACGAGAAGGCCCGGCACGAGGAACATCCGGCCTGCGCCGAAGCCGATCGCCACGAGCGTGCCAGTGATCCCGGCCTCCGGGTGGAAGCCGAGCCCCAGCCCGATGCGGGCCCCGTCGTGGGCCCTTGCGGCGCGCTTCGGGGCGCGTCAGATTGCCCGGCGGCCGAGCGAGGGAGGGCAGCGCCATGACCGACGACGCGATCCTTGAGGAGCGGTCGGGGGGCGTCGTCCTGCTGACGCTCAACAAGCCCGGGCGCATGAACGCCTGGGACGAGGCGATGCGGTCCGACCTGATCGGCCGCCTGACCGCCGCCGGGGCCGACGCCGAGGCGCGCGCCGTCGTCCTGACCGGCGCCGGCGAGCGGGCCTTCTGCGCCGGGCAGGACCTGAACGAGCTCTCCGGCTTCGGGCCCGAGAAGGCCGAGGACTGGATCGACGGGTTCGCCCGCCTCTATCGCGCCGTCGCCTCGCTGGAGATTCCGGTCGTCGCGGCGCTGAACGGGGTGGCGGCGGGCTCGGCCTTCCAGTTCGTGCTGCTCACCGACCTGCGGATCGGACATGCCGGGGTGCGCATGGGCCAGCCGGAGATCCGCTCCGGCATCGCGAGCATCACCGGGCCGTGGATCATGCGCGAGACGCTCGGGCTGTCGCATACGCGCGAGCTCACCCTCTCGGGCCGGCTGATGGAGGCGGAGGAGGCGCTGCGCCTCGGCGCGCTCCACGAGATCGTGGAGCGCGAGGCAGTGCTGGCGCGCGCCATGGACGCCGCGCGCGAGCTGGGCAGCCGCCCGCGCACCGCAATGCGCCTGATCAAGCGGCGCTTCTTCGAGGTTCTGGAGCCCGGGCTCGACGAGGCCATCGACGCGGCCAGGCGCTATCACCGGCTGTCCTTCGAATCGGGCGAGATGCACGCAGAGACGCGCCGCTTCCTCGGCCGGGGCGCCGGCGATGGCTGACCTTCCCGGCCCGCTGCGGCCGCCCTTCGCGGGCACGGCGGGCGGGCTCCTGGCGGACATGGCCCGTCTCGCGCCGGAGCGGACGATCCTCGTCCACGAGGGCCGGGAGATCTCCGTCGGCGCGCTGGCCGCAGCCGCCCGCGCCGCCGCGGCCGGGCTGCGAGCGCGCGGCATCGGGCCGGGCGACCCGGTGCTCACCATGCTCGACGCCGGGCCGGACCACGTCGCCACCGTGCTGGGCATCGCGCTCGCCGGCGCCCTCTGGGTGCCGCTCGCACCGGACGCGCAGGGGCCCTCTCTCGCCCATGCGCTGTCGGTCGCCGCGCCAGTCCTCGGCCTCGTGGCGCCCGCGGCCGAACCGGCGCTCCGCGCCGCGGGCTGGGCCGGGCCGCTGGAGCACCGCCACGGCCACGGCTGGACGCCCGACCGCGGCCCGGAGATCGCGCCGCCGCCGGACCCGGATGCGCATCGCGCCATCCTGTTCACCTCCGGCACCACCGGCCCGCCCAAGGGCGTGATCGTCACCGAGCGGATGCTCCTCGCCTCCGCCGCCGGCTGCGCGCTGGCCAGCGCCTGCACGCCCGGCGACGGCTACCTGATGTGGGAGCCGATGCACCATGTCGGCGGGCCGCAGCTGCTGCTCATGGCGCTCGCGGGGCAGGCGCGGCTGGTCACGACGCCGCGCTTCTCCGCCTCCCGCTTCTGGGACGACGTGCGCCGGCATCGCGTCACCAAGCTGCACTATCTCGGCGGCATCCTCGAGATCCTGCTGAAGGCCGCGCCGCGCGCCGACGACCGCGAGCACCCCGTCGCTCTCGCCTTCGGGGGCGGCTGCCGGCCGGACGTGCAGCGCGCCTTCGAGGCGCGCTTCGGCATCCCGCTCCGCGAGGTCTACGGCATGACCGAGGCGTCGAGCTTCACCACGGTGAACCTGCGCGGTGTGCCGGGCGTGATCGGCACGCCCGTGCCCTGGCTCGACGTCGAGCTCGCCGGCGCCGACGGCGCGGCGCGCGACGGCCCCGCCGAGGGCGAGATCGTCGTCCGCCCGCGGCAGCCGGGCCTGCTGACGCCCGGCTATCTCGGCAACCCGGAGGCGACGGCGAAGCTGCGGCGCGGGGGCCGCCTGTTCACCGGCGATCTCGGCGCGCGCGACGCCGCGGGCACCTACCGCTTCCTCGGCCGGACGACCGATTCGCTCCGCCGGCGGGGCGAGAACGTCTCGGCCTGGGAGGTGGAGACGGCGCTCGCGGCCCATCCCGACATCGCCGAGGCGGCGGTGGTGGGCGTGCCCGCCGAGATCGGCGACCACGACATCCTGTGCTTCTTGACGATGCGCGAGGGCGCGGACTTCGCGCCGCGGGCGCTCGCGGCCTGGGCGCGCGAGCACATGCCGCGCGCGCATGTCCCCCGCTACTGGAAGGCGGTCGCCGAGTTCGAGCGCACCCCGAGCCAGCGCATCCGCAAGGACCGGCTCGACCGCAGCCTCGAAGGCGCCTTCGACCGCGGCGACCGCTGAGGCGGGGCGCTCTGGCATCCCGCCGGCGGCCCGTGCCAAATGCCGCCCGGGTCGACGCGACAGGGAGATCGCCATGCTGCTCTTCGACAGGTCGGAATACGCGGCGCGCCTCGCGCGCTGCAAGGCGGCGATGGCCGCCCGCGGGATCGACGTGCTGCTCGTCGCCTCGCCGGCCAACCAGTTCTGGCTGACGGGCTACGACGGCTGGTCGTTCTACACCCCGCAGATGGTCGTCGTCGCCGCCGACCGGGCGGAACCCGTCTGGATCGGCCGCAAGATGGACGCCGCGGGTGCGAAGTTCACCGCCTATCTCGCCCCGGAGAACGTGGTGCCCTACCCCGACGAATACGTGGGCTCCGACACGCTCCACCCGATGGATTTCGTCGCCGACCGGCTGATCGACATGGGCCTGTCGGGCCGGGCCATCGGGGTCGAGACCGACGACTACTACTACACCGCGCGCTGGGATCACATCCTGCGCCGGCGCCTGCCCGAGGCCGACTTCCGCGACGCCTTCCTGCTGGTGAACCGCTGCCGCATGGTGAAGTCGGAGCGGGAGCTGACCTACATGCGCCAGGCCGGGCGGATCGCGGCCGCCGCGCACGAGGCGGCCTTCGCCGCGGCCGAGGTCGGCGTGCGCCAGTGCGACGTGATGGCCGAGGTCTATCGCGTCACCACGGCGGGGCTGCCGGACTTCGGCGGCACCTTTCCCTGCAAGCCGCCCAACGCGATGGTGAGCGAGCGCTGCTCGGCGCCCCACCTGTCGTGGACGGACGATCCGCTCGTCGAGGGCGATATCTTCTACATCGAGCTGGGCGGCATCCGGCACCGCTATCATTCGCCGCTGTCGCGCTGCATCTATCTTGGCGAGCCGCCCGACGATCTCAAGCGGCTGGCCGACGTGATCGCCGAGGGGCTGGAGGCGGTGCTGGCCACCGTCCGGGCCGGCGCCACCTGCAGCGATCTCGCCGCCGCCTGGCAGGCGGTCAGCCGCCGCCACGGCGTCGAGAAGGACAGCCGCATCGGCTACCCGGTCGGCATCGGCTATCCGCCCACCTGGGGCGAGCTGACCGCGAGCCTGCGCAGCGGCGACGAGACGGTGCTGGAGCCGGGCATGACGTTCCACTGCATTCCGGCGATCTGGCTCGAGAAGTACGGCGTCGTCATCTCCGAGACCTTCGCCGTGACCGAAATGGGGGCCGACGTGTTCGCCGACAGCCCCCGCGAGCTGTTCGTGAGGCGCTAGGGCGCGGGGAAGCGCCGCGGCACGAGGCCCGACTGGAACCAGCGCACGAAGCCCTCCATGGTGAAGACGGGCAGCGCCGTGGCCGCGGCGATGTCGGCGGCGTAGGGCGTCATGTTGGTGCATTCGAGCACGATCGCGCCCAGATCGTCCTGCGCCGCCCGAAGCGCCAGCGCGGCCTCGACGTTGTCGGCCCGGGCCGCGTCGACGTCGAGCTCGGGCCGGTCGTCGAGGATCGCGCCGGTGAACTCGCGCATCCCCTCGGTCGTGCCCACGGGGGTGCCCGCCGGCACGCCGGCGGCGGCGAGATGCGCCTCGGTCAGGGTCGACGCCGAGATGGTCAGGATGCCCGCCCGCCGGTCGGGCGGCAGCAGGCGGTTCACCATGGCGACCTGCATCAACGACGAGGCCGCCACCGGCACGCCTGTCGCCTCGGCCAGTTCCTGCTGGAAGGGCGAGAGGAAGCCGCAATTGGTCGTCAGCCCGTCCACGCCGTCGGCCACCAGCTCGCGCGCCGCCGCCACGAAGGCATCCAGCAGGCCCTCGGCGCCGCGGCGCACCACCCGGTCGGGCGAGGCGTTGCGCACGACCCGGTAATGCACCGGAAAGTCCCATGTCGTCGCGTTGCCCATGTCGCCGGGGATGCGCGGGAAGCGCGCGTCGAGCATCAGGATGCCCACCGCCGCGCCGTAGATCGCCTTGTTGCCCGCCACCTTCATCGCCCAGCCCTTTCTTCCGAGAGTTGTCCCGCCCGTCGCGGGACGGAACCCGATTGACATTCCGACGCGCCCGCGCCCAGCGTTGCAAGAGGGCGAAATGCGCGGGGGGGCGGGATGAACCGGGGGACGGCCGATCTTCTTCAGCCGATCACGGGCATCGACCTGTGGCACCTGAAGCTGCCGGTCGTGTCGCGGCGCGACCACGGCGTCGGCACCGTCGCCGGCGCCTGCGAGGTGGTGGTGGTGTGCCTGACGGCGGAGGGCGGCGCCCAGGGCTTCGGCGAGGCGGCGAGCTGGGCCGTCTTCACCGGCTCGCCCGAGGCGAGTTTCGCCGCGCTCGACCGCTACCTGCGCCCGATCGCGCTCGGCCGCCCGGCCGGCGACGTGCAGGCGATCATGGCCGAGGCCGAGCGCGCCGTCGCGCACTGCACCGAGGCCAAGGCGGCGCTGGAGACGGCGCTGCTCGATCTCTGCGGGCGGATCGCGGGCGTGCCGGTCTGGGCGCTGCTGGGCGGGCGGTGCCGCGACCGCATCCCGCTGTCGGTCTCGCTGGCCGATCCGGATTTCGAGGCCGACCTGCGCCTCGTATCGCGCCTGCGCGACGAGGGCGTGGGCATCGTCAAGCTCAAGGCCGGGGTGCGCGACCACGCCTTCGACCTGACCCGGCTGGAGCGCCTGCGCGCCGAGCATCCCGACCTCGACCTGCGGGTGGACTACAACCAGGGCCTGAGCCCCGAGGAGGCCCTCTCCCGGGTGCGCGACGTCGCCGGTTTTCGGCCCACCTTCATCGAGCAGCCGGTGCGCGCGCATCTCTTCGACGCGATGTCGCGGCTGCGCGATGCCGTCGACGTGCCCTTGCTGGCCGACGAAAGCGTGTTCGGCCCCGAGGACATGCTGCGCGCCGTGCGCGAAGGCATCTGCGACGGCGTCTCGGTGAAGGTCATGAAGGCCGGCGGCCTGCGGCGCGCGCTGCGAACCGCCGGGATCGCCGCCGACGCGGGGCTTGCGGCCTATGGAGGCGACATGTTCGAGACGGGCCTCGGCCATCTTGCCGGTGTGCACATGATCGCCGCGGCGCCCGCGATCACGCTGGGCTGCGAGTTCTACCAGGCGCGATACTACCTTGCCGACGACATCCTGTCGGAGCCGTTCCCGGTGCGGGACGGCGCCGTGAGCGTGCCCGACGGCCCCGGCCTCGGCCGCAGACCCGACCCGGAGGCGCTCGCGCGCTTCGCCAGCCGCACCAGCACGAGAGAGGCCGCATGACCGCAAACCGCCGCGTCGTCGTCGTCGGCGCCGGGATCGTCGGCGTCTCCACCGCGCTCTGGCTCCAGCGCGACGGGGCGGAGGTGACGCTGATCGACAAGTCCGGCCCCGGCGCGGGGGCGAGCTTCGGCAACGGCGGGGTGCTGGCCTCCTGCTCTGTCGTGCCGGTGACGGTGCCGGGGCTGGTGGGCAAGGCGCCGCGGATGCTGTTCGACGGCAACCAGCCGCTGTTCCTGCGCTGGGGCTACCTGCCGCGGCTCCTGCCCTGGCTGCGGGCCTATCTGCGCCACGCCAACGCCGCCGACACCCAGCGGATCGCGCAGGCGCTCGCGCCGCTGACCTGCGACAGCCTCGAGGATCACCAGGCGCTCGCGGCGGGCACGCCGGCCGAGCGCTGGATCGTGCCGTCGGACTACCTCTACATCTACGACGACCGGGCCCATTTCGAGCGCGACGCCTTCGGCTGGCGGCTCCGGCGCGCGCACGGGTTCACCTGGGACGAGCTGGAGGGCGCGGCCTTCCGCGCCTACGATCCCGCCTTCTCGGAGCGGCTGGGCTTCGCCGTGCGCCTGCCGCGCCACGGGCGGATCGCTGATCCAGGCCGCTACGTGCAGGATCTCGCGGCGCATCTGGAGGCAGGGGGCGGCCGCGTCCTGACCGCCGAAGTCACCGACATCGCCTCCGAGAACGGCCGCGTCACCGGCGTGCGCGCCGGCGGCGAGACGATCGCCTGCGACGCGGCCGTGCTCTGCGCCGGCGCCTGGTCGAAGCCGCTTGCGCGCAGGCTCGGCATCGACGTCCCCCTGGAAAGCGAACGAGGCTACCACCTGGAACTGGTGGAGCCGAGCGTGATGCCGCGCGCGCCGGTCATGGTGGCCTCGGGCAAGTTCGTCGCCACGCCGATGGACGGGCGTCTGCGGCTGGCCGGCGTGGTGGAGTTCGGCGGCCTCGATGCGCCGCCCTCGCGCGGCCCCCTGGCGCTGCTGAAGCGCAACGCCCGCTCCACCTTTCCCGGCATCACCTGGCGGGAGACGCGCGAGTGGATGGGCCACCGCCCGGCGCCGACGGATTCGATCCCCCTGATCGGGGAGGCACCGGCGATCGGCGGCGCCTTTCTGGGCTTCGGACACCACCATGTCGGGCTGACCAGCGGCCCGAAGACGGGCCGCCTGCTGGCCCAGCTTGTCGCCGGACGGCAGCCCAATCTTGACCTTGGGCCATATTCCCCGGCACGCTACGCGCGGTCCGGGATGCGCGGCCGCGACGCCACCCCAAGAACGGCCTGACCACAGGGAGAAAAAACACATGAAGACGCACACCAGCCTGATCCTCGCAACGGCGCTCACCGCCGTCGCCGCGGCGCCCGCCGTGGCCGAGACGTGGGACATGCCGCTCGCCTATGCCGGCTCCAACTTCCATTCCGTGACCGCCGCCGAGTTCGGCGAATGCGTCACCACCGGCACCGGCGGCGACATCGAGATCACGACCCACCCCTCCGGCTCGCTCTTCGCCGGCAACGACATCAAGCGCGCCGTCCAGACCGGGCAGGCACTGATCGGGGAGCGTCTGCTGTCGGCCCACCAGAACGAGGACCCGATCTTCGGGGTCGACTCGATCCCGTTCCTCGCCACCTCCTTCGATCAGGCCGACGACCTCTGGGAGGCCGCCAAGCCCACGATGGAGGAGCTGCTGGCCGGGCAGAACCTCAAGCTCCTCTACTCGGTGCCGTGGCCGCCGCAGGGCCTGTACTTCAAGGAGCCGAAGGAGTCGGTCGCCGACATGGAGGGGGTCAAGTTCCGCTCCTACAACAATGCCACGGCCCGTCTCGCCGAGCTGACGGGCATGCTGCCGGTGCAGATCGAGGCGGCCGAGATCAGCCAGGCCTTCGCGACGGGCGTGGCCGACTCGATGATCTCGTCGGGCGCGACGGGCTATGACCGCAAGGTGTGGGAGAGCCTCAACTACTTCTACGAGGTCGATGCCTGGCTGCCGCGCAACTACGTCTTCGTGAACATGGATGCATGGGACGGCCTGTCGGAAGAGAACAGGAACGTCATGCTCGGCTGCGCCGGCCTCGCCGAATACGCCGGCACGTGGCGCGCCAAGGAATACACCCAGTTCACGCTGAACGGCCTGCGCGAGGGCGGCATGACGGTGGAGCCTGCCTCTGACCAGATGAGGGAGGAGCTGCGCGAGATCGGCGAGACCATGACCGCCGAGTGGCTCGAGGATGCCGGCGAGGGCGGCCAGGCCATCGTCGATCAGTTCCGCAGCATGCAGAACTGACCCTTGAGGGCGCGCGCCCCTTCGGCAGCGCGCGCCCGTTTCGCGACATCGCCATCGGGACAGGAGAACGGCCGTGGGTTTGCTCCGCGTGTTGAGGGTGACGCTCGACGCGATCTACAAGACTGCCGGCGTGCTCGCCGCCCTGTGCCTGATCGCCATACTCGCGCTGATCGTCATGCAGATGGTGGCGCGTTGGACCGGGTTGATATTCGTGGGGGCCGCCGCCTACGCGGGCTACGCGATGGCGGCGTCGAGTTTTCTCGCCTTCGCCTACGCGCTGAACCACGGATCGCACATCCGCGTCTCGCTCCTGCTCAACGCCGTGCCCGACCGGGTCCGGCGCTTGATCGACACATGGTGCTTTGCCATCGGCGCGGCCGTCATGTGGTATTTCGTCTGGTATTGTCAGCGGTTCGTCTACTGGTCGTGGAAGTTCGGCGACATAAGCCAGGGGCAGGATGCGACACCGCTCTGGATTCCCCAGAGCGCGATGCTCGTCGGCGCGGTTATCCTTGCGGTCGCTCTGACCGATCATCTCGTTCTGTTGCTCTCCGGCAGGGAGCATCGCTTGAAGCGTGACATCGTCGATCAGAGCTTCGCGGAGTAGCGGCTGTGGAAAACCTCTCGATCATCGTCCTCTTTCTGTTCGTGCTGTTCACCCTGCTCGGCACGGGCGTATGGGTGGGCCTTGCCCTGATGGGGGTGGCCTGGGTCGGCATGGAGCTGTTCACCACCCGACCCGTGGGCGACACCATGGTCACGACGATCTGGGCCTCGTCGTCCTCGTGGACGCTGACCGCCCTGCCGCTGTTCATCTGGATGGGGGAAATCCTCTTTCGCACCCGGCTGTCGGAGGACATGTTCAGGGGGTTGTCGCCATGGCTCGCGCGGCTCCCCGGCGGGCTGGTGCATACCAACATCGTGGGCTGCACCGTCTTTGCCGCGGTGTCCGGCTCGTCGGCGGCCACGTTGACGACCGTCGGCAAGATGTCGATCCCGGAGCTCAGGGCACGCGAATACCCCGAGCGCATGGTCATAGGAACGCTGGCGGGCGCCGCGACGCTTGGGCTGATGATCCCGCCCTCGCTGGCGCTCATCGTCTACGGCGTCACGGTGAACGAGAGCATCACCCAGCTGTTCTTCGCGGGCATGCTGCCAGGGCTCGTCCTTGCAGGGATGTTCATGGGGTATGTCGCGCTGCACGCGGTGTTCTCGTCCTCGTTCCGGCCGATCCAGGAGACGGCGATGACCTTCATGGACAAGGTCAGGAACTCGCGATACCTCATTCCGGTCATCTGCCTCATCATCGTCGTGATCGGCTCGATGTATCTGGGCCTTGCCACCGCGACCGAGGCGGCGGCGGTCGGCGTGATCGGTGCGCTCGTCCTCGCGGCGTCGCAGGGGTCGCTGACATGGAGCACGTTCACCGAAAGCCTGATGGGCGCCACGCGCACCTCGGCCATGATCGCCCTGATCCTCGCGGGTGCCGCGTTTCTCAAGCTCGCCATGGGGTTCACCGGTCTGCCGCGCGCCCTCGCGGACGGGATCGCGACGCTGGAACTGACGCGCTTCGAGCTGCTGATGGTCCTGCTGGTGTTCTACATCATCCTCGGCATGTTCCTCGACGGGATATCGTCGGTCGTGCTTACCATGGCGGTCGTCGAGCCCATGGTGCGCGACGCCGGGATCGACCTCGTTTGGTTCGGCATCTTCGTCGTCGTCGTGGTGGAGATGGCCCAGATCACGCCGCCGATCGGCTTCAACCTGTTCGTGTTGCAGGGCATGACAGGGCACGAGATGGGCTACATCGCGCGGGCGGCGCTGCCGATGTTCTTCATCATGGTGCTGATGGTCTTCGTCCTGATTCTCTTTCCGGAACTGGCGACCTGGCTGCCGGAGACCATGCGCTCCGGCCCCTCGACCTGAGTGAGCGACGTGACGCACCTGCTGGGGGTGCCCTGGCTGCTGGCCGCGGTGCTCGCCGTGGTCTTCGTCGCGGCCATCGTGCAGATCAATCTCGGCATGGGTTTCGGGCTGACGGCGGCGCCGCTGCTGGCGCTGCTCGATCCTGCGCTCGTGCCGGTGCCCACGCTGATCCTCGGGCTGTTCACCGCGAGCTTGGGCGCCTGGCGCGAGCGGGAGGGGATCGCCTGGGCCGAGGTCCTGCTCGGCGCGCCGGGCCGGATGGCCGGGGTGGCAGCCGGGGCGGGCCTGCTCGCCCTGATCACCGGGCCGCGCCCCTTCATGCTCGCCTTCGGCACGCTGATCGCCCTCGCCCTGATCCTCTCGGTCTCCGGCTGGCGGATGCCGTTCACCCGCGGCCGCCTGCTGGCGATGAGCGCGCTCTCGGGCCTCATGGGCACGCTCACCTCCGTCGGCGCGCCGCCGATGGCGCTGCTCTACCAGCACCGGCCGGTGCAGACGGCGCGGCCCACAATGGCGGCCTTCTTCGCCGTCGGCTGCGTGCTCTCGCTCGCCGGGCTCGCGCTGGCGGGCTGGGCGCGGCCGAGCCACGTCCTGCTCGCCGCGATCATGGCGCCGGGGCTGCTCGCCGGCATCTTCGCCGCCCGGGCCGCGGGCCGCCTCGTCGATCGCCGCTTCCGCCCCGCCCTGCTCGCGGTCAGCGGGGTCGCGGCGGCGATCCTCGTCGCCCGGGGCCTCGGACTGTGAGCGTCGCGCTCGCGCCGCTTCTCTTCGCGGCGCGGCATTCGCGCACGATCCTGATCGCGAGCCTCGCCACCGGGATCGCGCTGCCCGAGGTCGCGCACCTGGCCCGGCCGTGGCTGGCCGAGGGCGTCGCCGCGGCGCTCTTCTTCGCGGCGCTGCGCGTCGCCCCGCGCGCGGCGATCGGCGCGCCGCGCGCCCTGCCGCGGACGCTCGCCCTCGTCGGCATCCTGCAGGTGGCGCTGCCGGTCGCGGCGCTGCTGGCGCTGGCGGCGCTCGGCCGGCTCGACACCCTGCCGGCGCTGGCGCTCGCCGTGATGCTGGCCGCGCCGCCGATCGCGGGGAGCCCGAGCCTGACGGTTCTCGTCGGGCAGGACCCGGCGCCGGCGCTCCGGCTTCTGGTGCTGGGGACGCTGCTGATGCCCCTGACCGTGCTGCCCACCCTCTGGCTGATGCCCGCTCTCGGCACGCCCGGCGCCGTGCTCGCCGCGGCGGCGCGCCTGCTCGCGGTGATCGGCGTCGCGGTGGCGGCTGCGCTGGTGGTGCGCGGCTGGCTCCTGCCCCGGCCCGCCCCCCGGACGCTCTCGGCGTTCGACGGCGCCGGCGTGCTGTTCCTGTGCGTCGTCATCCTCGGGTTGATGTCCGCCCTCGGCCCCGCGCTGCGGGCCGATCCGTGGCGCGTGGCGGGCTGGCTCGCCGTGGCCTCGGCGCTCAATGTCGGCCTGCAGCTGGCGGTCGGCCGGCTGCATCCGGGCGGTCCCGGCGCCGCGGCGGGGCAGGCCATCGCGGCCGGCAATCGCAACATCGCCCTCTTTCTGGTGGCGCTGCCCGCGAGCGTGACCGACCCGCTTCTGCTGTTCATCGGCTGCTACCAGATCCCGATGTATCTCACGCCGGTCCTGCTGCGGCGCTTCTACGCCGCGCCGGGGCGGCCGGCGTGACGGCGCCGCGGACCGGTTCCCCCGCCGCGTTGCCTGCCCCGCGACCCGCCCCGCGACCCGCCCGCGTCGCCCGTCCCCGCTAGCCGCTCCCGGGCGCATGGAGGGCGCTGCCGGCGTCGTCGAGCGGGCGCGGGACGGGGCGGCCGGCCTTGCGCTTTTCGACGAAGGCGTTGATCGCCTCCCAGGTCCGGGTGACGAACGCGTCGGGCTTCGGGCTGCAGACGGCCTCGGTTCCGTCGTCGAGCAGGAACACCTTGTCCTCGTCCGGCGAGCGGGGGGAAGCCATACCCTGGCTACGCCCGGCGTCCAGTTCCCCCGGAGTCACCACCTGCAATGTCGCACGTTTTCATGAGCCGTGTCGGAGGACAGGCCTCGGCCACGCGGGCTCATTCAAGCTCGCCAAGCAGGCCGTGCAGCCGCTCGACCCGCTCCAGCGTCTCGCGCGAGGCGGTATCGCGCTGCCGCAAGGTCTGCAGAGAGAGCAGGCGCACGATGGCGAAGGGTCCGGCGAAGCTGTCGATCGGCTGCTCGGTCTCGATCGCGCAGATCAGCGTCCAGTCCGGTCGCCGGGAGGGGTCGGCGAGGCGGAGGCTGCGGTCGGCGAGCAGGGCTGTCCGCGCGCCGCTCTCCCCGATGGCCTGCAAAAGCGGCGCGAAATGCGCCATCCGGCGGCGCATTCCGAAGACGATCGCCACGTCGCCGGCCTCGATGCCCGCCACGCGCTCGGCGAGGCTGCGCCCGCCATGGGCCAGCACGAAGACGTCGGGCCGGACCGACGCCAGCAGGGTCGCGGCGTATTCCGCGAGCACATGGCTGTTGCGGAAGCCCACGCACCAGACCCGCCGGGCCCCGGCAAGGGCGGCGGCGATCTCGCGCACCGTCGTTGGGTCGAGCATGGAGAACGACGCCTCCATGGCGCGCGCTTCCTCGGCGAGATGCCCCGCAACAAGCCGCTCGGGCGCGGGCGAGTCGCGCGCACCGGTCTCGAAGAGGTGAAAAATCGAGCCAGATGCCCGCAATTCGCGCGCTGCCCTCCGGGCGGCCTCGTAGGAGGCGTAGCCGAGGCGCTGGAACAGACGGGAAACGGTAGCGGTCGAGACGCCGGATCGCGCGGCCAGTTCCTTGCCTGTCATCACCGCGATCTCGCCCGGCCGATCCCGCAGGGCATCCACGATCTTGCGTTCGCTCGCCGTCAGTTCCCCATATGTGGCGTTGAGCCTTTCGGTCAGCGTCGGCGCCGCCACATCTCCCGTCTTCATCCTGCCTCCCTTTCGGCGCCGTCCGACGCACCTGAAACGAAGATTTCAAAAAGGTTGACACACTGCAATCACGTTTTCAGGCTCGATGGAGTGACGCCGTGCGGCGCGGCGCGAAAGGGCATCGGGGGCGATGGGCGAACCTCTCACGGAGAGTGCGGCAGAGCTGGCGGGCGATCTTCTGATCCGTGACGTCCAGCTCCATCGCGGCGACGGGTCGGCATCCGTCCGGGGTGATCTCGCGGTGGCCGGCGGAAGGATCGTCGCGCTCGGGCCGGGCCTCTCCGGCCGCTTCGTCGAGGTGGTGGAGGGCAGGGGGCGCGCCCTCGCGCCCGGCTTCATCGACGTGCACACCCATGACGACGCGGTGGCGCTCGCGCCCGGCGCGATGCGGCCCAAGCTCAGCCAGGGCGTGACCTGCGTGGTCACCGGCAATTGCGGCATCAGTCTCGCCCCGGGCCTGCCCGAGAGCCTCGCCGCGCCGGTGCCGCCGCTCGACCTGCTGGGCGGGCGCGACGCCTTCGCCTTTCCGCGCATGGCCGACTACCTCGCCGCGCTCGCGTCCGCCGGCCCCGACCTGCACGTCGTCCCGCTCGTCGGCCACACGGTGCTGCGGGTGCGCGCCATGGGCACCGACCTCGACCGCCCGGCGACGGCGGCCGAGATCGACGCGATGCGCGCCGACCTCGCGGAAGCCCTGCAGGCCGGGGCCGTCGGCCTCTCCACCGGGCTGGCCTATCCGCCCGCCCGCCACGCCTCGACCGACGAGATCGCCGCGCTGGTGGCCGACGTGGCCGCGGCCGGCCGCCTCTGGACGACCCACATGCGCGACGAGCGCTCGGGCGTCGTCTCGGCCGTGGCCGAGACGCTCGACATTGCCCGCCGCACCGGTGCCCGCGTGCTGATCTCGCACCACAAGTGCTGCGGCGAGGCATCCTTCGGGCTCTCGCGCACCACGCTGGAGATGATCGCGGCGGCGCGGCGCGAGATGGCGGTGGATCTCGACGTCTATCCCTACACGGCCTCCTCTACCGTGCTGAACCCGGTCTTCGCCCGCGACAGCAGCCGCGTCACCGTCAGCTGGTCCGACCCGCATCCCGAGGCCGAGGGGCGCGACCTGCACGACATCGCCGCCGAATGGGGCGTGGGCGAGGGGGAGGCGCTGGAGCGGCTGAAGCCCGGCGGCGCGATCTATCACCAGATGGACGAGGCCGACCTGCGCCGCATCCTCGCCTTCGGGCCCGCGCTCGTCGGCTCCGACGGGCTGCCGCGCGACCGCCGCCCGCATCCGCGGCTGTGGGGCACCTTTCCCCGCGTGCTCGGCCATTACGCCCGCGACGAGGGGCTGTTCCCGCTCGAGACGGCGATCGCCAAGATGACGGGGCAGACGGCGGCCGTGCTGGGGCTGGCGGATCGAGGCCGCCTCGCGCCGGGCTGCGCCGCCGATCTCGTGCTGTTCGACCCCGCCACCGTGGCCGACGTCGCCACCTACACCGACCCCGCGCGCCCCAGCCTCGGCATCGACCGGGTGTGGGTGGGCGGCCGCCTTGCCTGGGCCGATGGCGAGATGCAGCCGGCCCGCGCCGGACAGGTCCTTTCCGCCGACCCGCCGCCGAGCGCCGCCGCATGACGCTCGGGCCGGCCAACACCCAACCGAAAGGAGACAGGGAATGACCGCACAAAGACACCGAAACCGGGGGCTGCGCATCGGCCTGAGAACGGGCCTGCTCGGGGGCGCGATCTCGCTCGCCGCGCTGCCCGTGCTGGCCCAGGATCTCGTCTGGGCGCGCTACGGCGACATCGACAGCCTCGACCCGCACCGCGCCACCTCGACCCTGTCGATGCAGGTCTGGGACCAGATCTACGACACGCTGCTGGCCTTCGACGAGAACGGCGTGGCCCGCCCCAACCTGGCGAAGTCGTGGGAGGTGAGCGAGGACGGGCTGTCCTACACCTTCACGATGCAGGAGGGCGTCGTGTGCCATGACGGCACGCCCTTCACCGCCGACGACGTCAAGTTCACCATCGACCGCGCCTTCGGCGACAACCCCAGCCTCACCCGCACCAGCTGGGGCCCGATCACCGACGTGACCGTGGTCGACGACCTGACCGTGACGGTCACGCTGGAAAGCACCTTCGGCGCCTTCCTGCCGTTCCTCGCCGACAGCTTCTCGTCGATGATCTGCGACTCCAACGCGGAATTGGAGGATTACGGCACCGGCTCGGCCATCGGAACGGGGCCGTTCTCGCTCGTCAGCTGGGTGCAGGGCGACGAGGTGGTGCTGGAGGCGAACCCCGACTACCGCAACTTCGGCAAGCCGGTCGAGAATGACGGGCCCGTCCACATCGACCGGCTGATCGTGCGCACCATCCCCGAGCCGCAGACGCGGCTGGCGGCGCTGCGCACCGGCGAGGTGCACATCGCCGAGCCGCCCTTCGACGACATCCCCGACATCCAGTCGGGCGAGGAACTGGAGCTGGTGGTGGCCGAGAACACGGGACAGAACGTGTTCTGGCAATACACCACCTCGCGCCCGCCCTTCGACGACATCCGCGCGCGGCAGGCCATCGCCCACGCCACCGACCCGCAGATGGCCATCGACATCGTCTATGGCGGCATGAACCAGCGCGAATGGTGCCCGATCGCCGCCGGCGTCTTCGGCAACGACCAGGAGTTCTGCCGCCAGTTCGGCTATGAATACGACCCCGAGCGCGCGCGCGAGCTGCTGGCCGAGCTGGGCTACGGCCCCGACAACCCGCTCGAGACGACGATGTATGTCTGGACGGGCGGCAACCGGCACATCCTCGCCGAGATCTTCCAGGCGCAGCTGGCCGAGGTCGGCGTCGATGCCTCCATCGAGATCATGGACATCGGCACGATGAACGCCCGCGTCCGCGAGGACAACGAGAACGCCGACAGCGAGGAGCCCGGCACCTTCAACATGATGACCTGGGGCTGGTACGACCCCGACATCCTGTATGCGCTGTGGCACGGCGGCGGCGCCTATGCCGGCTACCAGTCCGACGAGCTCGACGCGATGCTGGAGCGGACGCGCACGCTCACCGACGAGGAAGAGCGGCTGGAGGCGGTGCAGAACGTGATCCAGTACCTGATGGAGAACGCCATCCATGTCGGCCTCTACACGCCCGGCTGGGAGTGGATCTTCGCGCTGAGGCCCGAGGTCGAGGGCTTCAAGGTGGGCGCGTTCCTGCACCCGATGTTCCAGGATGTGCGCGTGACCGAATAAGCGCCTCGCCCGGCCGCGCGATCCGCGGCCGGGCACGTCCCCGCGCGACCCGGAGGCCCCATGGCCCGCTTCATCGCCCAGAGACTGCTCGCCGCGCTGATCACGATCTGGATCGCCACCATCGCGGTGACGCTCCTGATCCACCTCGTGCCGGGCGACCCGGTGCGCATCATGTATTCGGGCTTCCAGACGACCGACGCCGAGATCGAGGCGATCCGCGAGCGCCTCGGCCTCGACCAGCCCGTGATCGTGCAATACGGCATGTATCTCGGCCGCGTGCTGCAGGGCGATCTGGGCTATTCCATCGTCGGCAACCAGCCGGTGCTCGACACCCTGCTGCAGCGCTTCCCGGCCACGCTGGCACTGACCACCTCGGCGCTTCTGATCGCCGTGGTCGTGGGCGGATCGCTCGGCTTCTTCGCCGCCTACAAGAAGGGCACGGCGTGGGATTTCGGCGCCATGACGCTGGCCATCGTCGGCGTGTCGATGCCGCATTTCTGGCTCGGCCTGCTGCTGCTGTTCCTCTTCGCCATGACGCTGGAATGGCTGCCGGTGGGCGGCTCGGGCTGGCAGAACCTGATCCTGCCCGCGCTGACGCTGGGGCTCGCCACCGGCGCGGTGATCGCCCGGCTCACCCGTTCGGCGATGATCGACATCTTCGACCAGGACTTCGTGCGCACCGCCCACGCCAAGGGCCTGCCCAAGACGCTGGTCCTCTACCGCCACGCCCTGCGCTCCGGGCTCGTGCCCGTGGTCTCGATGCTGGGGCTGCAATTCGCCTACCTGATGGGAGGGGCCATCGTGATCGAGAACGTCTTCGCCTGGAACGGGGTGGGGCGGCTGGCGATCCAGGCCGTCTTCGCCCGCGACTACCCGCTCATCCAGGGCTTCATCCTGTTCTTCGCCACCGTGGTCGCGCTGGTGTCGGTGATCATCGACGTCACCTACGCCCTGCTCGACCCCCGCATCCGGTACGGCAAATGAGCGCCCCCGACGCGACCCAGGCCGAGCCCGCTTCCGCCCTCGCCCGCCCGCCGCGCAAGCTGGGCGCGCTCCGCGCGCTGCTGCGCAGCCCCTCGGGCGCGGTGGGCCTCGCCATCGTCGTGATCCTCGTGATCGCGGCGGTCTTCGCGCCCCTCATCGCGCCGCACGACCCGTTCCGCATGGCTGCGGGCCCGCGCCTCTCGCCGCCCTCGGCCAACCACCTGATGGGGACCGACCAGCTGGGGCGCGACGTGTTCTCCCGCATCGTCTACGGCGCGCGCCTGACGCTGCAGATCGGCGTCATCGCCGTGGGCATCTCGCTGACCGCGGGCCTGCTGCTCGGGCTCGTCGCGGGCTATGCCGGCGGCTGGCCCGAGCGCATCCTGATGCGCCTCGTCGACGTGCTGTTCAGCTTCACCGAGATCGTGATCGCGCTCGCCTGCCTCGCCATCCTCGGCGTGGGGCTGGTGAACGCGATGATCGCCATTGGCATCGCCTCGATCCCGTTCTACGCCCGCATCACCCACTCGGTCGTGCTGGTGGAGAAGAACAAGCCCTATTTCGAGGCCGCCATCGCCGCCGGCGCCTCGCGCCTGCGGCTGATCTTCATCCATCTGCTGCCCAACGTGATCCCGACGCTGATCGTCGTGGGCACGCTCGGCGTCTCGACCGCCGTGCTCGCCGCGGCGGGCCTGTCGTTCCTCGGGCTGGGCGCGCAGCCGCCGCAGCCCGAGTGGGGCTTCATGCTGTCGTCGTCGCGCGACCTGATCAGCCGCGCGCCGTGGATGATGATCTTTCCCGGCCTCGCCATCGCCATCACGGTGCTCGGCTTCAACCTGCTCGGAGACGGGGTGCGCGAGGTGCTCGACCCCCGGCAGAGGGCCCGATGAGCGCGCCGCTTCTCAGGGTCGAGGGGCTGACCGTCGCCTTCGGGCACGGCGCGGGGCGCAACGTGGCCGTCGAAGGGCTGTCCTACCACATCGACCCGGGCGAGACGCTCGCGATCGTCGGAGAGAGCGGCTCGGGCAAGAGCGTGTCGTCCATGGCGCTGCTGGGCCTGCTGCCGCCCCGCACCGCGCATATCGAGCGCGGCCGCGCGGAGTTTCACGGCAGCGACCTGCTCGCGCTGCCCGAGAAGGAGCTGCGTGCGCTGCGCGGCAACCGGATCGCGATGATCTTCCAGGAGCCGATGACCTCGCTCACCCCGGTCATCCGCATCGGCCAGCAACTGACCGAGGCATTGGTCGAGCACCGCGATCTCAGCCCGGCCGAGGCGCGCGACAAGGCGCTCGAGATGCTGCGGCTCGTGGACCTGTTGGACCCGCCACGCCGGATGCGCCAGTTCCCGCACGAGCTGTCGGGGGGCATGCGCCAGCGGGTGATGATCGCCATGGCGATGGCGCTGGAGCCCGACATCCTGATCGCCGACGAGCCCACGACCGCACTCGACGTGACCGTGCAGGCGCAGATCCTCGACCTGATGCGCGATGTGCAGGATCGCTTCGGCACCGCGATCCTGCTCATCACCCACGACATGGGCGTGGTCGCCGAGATGGCCGACCGCGTGGTGGTGATGAACAAGGGCCGCAAGGTGGAGGAGGGGCCGGTGGAGGCGATCTTCGCCCGCCCGCAGGCCGACTATACCGAGCGCCTGCTCGCCGCCGTTCCCCGCCTCGGCGCGCGCGGGCAGGAGGACGGGCCGCGCCCGGTCACGGCCGACCCCGCCCTCCCCGGCGAGGTGGTGCTGCACGCCGAGGGGCTGGGCAAGACCTTCGCCGGGCGCGGGGGCCTCTTCGGCCGCGCCGCCGGGACCGTGGCGATGGACGACGTGGGCTTCACCGTGCGCGCGGGCGAGACGCTGGCGCTGGTGGGCGAGAGCGGGTCGGGCAAGTCGACCTCGGGCCGCGCGGTGCTGCGTCTGCTCGAGGTCGACGAGGGCCGGATCGAGCTGGAGGGCGAGGACATGCGCGCCCTTCGGCCAGACAGCCTGCGCAAGGCCCGCCGCGGTATGCAGATGGTCTTCCAGGACCCGTTCGCCGCGCTCAACCCGCGCATGAGCGTGGGCCGCCTGATCGGCGAGCCGATGTACATCCACGGCATCGCGCAGGGGGCCGAGTTGCAGGACAGGGTGGCCGAACTGCTGCGCCGCGTCGGGCTGGAGGCCGACCACATGAGCCGCTTCCCGCACGAGTTCTCGGGCGGCCAGCGCCAGCGCATCTGCATCGCGCGCGCGCTGGGCGTCGAGCCGAAGCTGATCGTGGCCGACGAGCCGACCTCGGCGCTCGACGTCTCGGTGCAGGCGCAGGTGCTGGAGCTGATGCTGGAATTGCAGCAGTCGATGGGGCTCGCCTACCTCTTCATCAGCCACGACATGGCCGTGGTCGAGGAGATGGCGCACCGCGTCGCCGTGATGCGGGCCGGCCGGATCGTCGAGATGGGGCCGCGGCGCGACGTTCTGGGCGAGCCCCGCCACCCCTACACCTCGGCGCTGCTCGCGGCGGTGCCGCGCCCCGACCCGACCGCGCTGCGCGGCAAGCTGCCCAAGCTCGACCTCGACACGCTGCCCATGGGCGCGCTGGAACAGGCCGCGCCGAACCATTGGGTGGCCGCATGACCATCGGGATCGGCATCGCCGGCCCAGACGCCGGCCGGGCGGCGCTCGCCGCCCTTGCGTCGGTGGAGACAGTGGGACGGGGCATGATCGGCGGC
The DNA here is from genome assembly GCF_003340565.1 of Rhodovulum sp. 12E13. Taxonomy (GTDB): domain Bacteria; phylum Pseudomonadota; class Alphaproteobacteria; order Rhodobacterales; family Rhodobacteraceae; genus HLUCCA09. The sequence continues at coordinate 45,075 of NZ_QPLK01000017.1, forward strand.
TTCGTCAGCCTGGCCGCGCTGGACGCGCAGGGCCGCCTGCACCGGGCCGAGACGCAGCGGGGCGGGGCGGCGGCGCTGTTCCCGGGCGGGATGCCGGAGGCCATCGCCGAGGCGCCGGTGGTCGCGCTCATGTCGTCCGGGCCGGATCGCACCCCGCCGCTGGCGCAGTTCACCCCGGCCGCCGAGGGCGTCGCTTGCCTCAGCGGCCACCGCCTGCCCAACATGCCCGGCCGCCCCGGCGGCGAGGCCGTCAACGCCCTCGCTCTGGCGCGGCTGATGCAGGGCGCCCCGCCGCAGGCTGCGCTGGAGGCGGTGCTGGCCGAGCACCCGGATGCCGATGCCGGGCTGATCGCCGTGACCGCAGCCGGAGAGGTTGCCGCCGCCAACAGCGCACTCGCCGCAGCGCGCACCGATGCCGGCGCGCTCGTGACCGAGGGCGCGGGGCTGAAGATCGCGGTGCTGCACAACGCGATCTTCCCCGTCGCGGGCGTCGCCGCGCTCGCCGCCGGCGCCGCCATCGACGCCGCCGCCCCCGCCGACGCCGCCGACTTCGAGATCACGCTTTCGGCCGGCCTGCCCCTGTCCACCGCGCCGCCTGCCGGCATTGAGATCGACGGCGCCGGACAGGTCGTCGCCCTCTCAGGTCTGCCGGCCGGCTGGGCCGCGCCCGCGTGGCAGGGCGCGGCGGCGATGCGCGGCACGCCCGTGCTGCGCGACGGCCGGCAGGTCGGCACCCTCGTGTCGGAAGCCTACTGCGTCGCCCTAGGTGGCGTGCTGCAAAGCTGCGACGGCCAGCCCTCCGCCCGCCTGCGCGTCCGCGCGGCGGAGCCAGCCGGTATCGCCCCGCAGCAGGAAGAGGCCGGATGACCCGCAGCTTCATCGTCGCCGCCGCGCAACTCGGCCCCATCGCGCGCGACGAGCCACGCGCCTCCGCCGTCGCGCGGATGATCGCGATGATGGAAGAGGCGCATGGGCGCGGGGCGGCCCTCGTCGTCTTTCCCGAACTGGCGCTCACCACCTTCTTTCCGCGCTGGTGGATGGAGGACGCCGCCGAGCGCGACGCCTTCTACGAGCGCGCCATGCCCTCGCCCGAGACGCAGCCGCTGTTCGACGCGGCCCGCCGCCTCGGCGTCGGCTTCCACCTCGGCTATGCCGAGCTCACGCAGGAGGGCCGCCGCTTCAACACCGCCATCCTCGTCGGGCCCGACGGCGCGATCCTCGGCACCTACCGCAAGATCCACCTGCCGGGCCATGCCGACCATGAGCCGTGGCGCCCGTTCCAGCACCTGGAGAAGCGGTATTTCGAGAAGGGCGACCTCGGATTTCCCGTCTTCGACGCCTTCGGCGGCCGCGTCGGCATGTGCATCTGCAACGACCGGCGCTGGCCCGAGACATGGCGGATGCTCGGCCTCGGCGGCGCGGAGCTGGTCGTGCTGGGCTACAACACCCCGGCGCACTACCCGCCCGCGCCCGAGCACGACCACCTGCAATACTTCCACAACGCCCTGTCGCTGCAGGCCGGCGCCTACCAGAACGGGCTCTGGGCGGTGGGCGTCGCCAAGGCCGGCCACGAGGAAGGCTCCGACCTGATCGGCGGCAGCCTGATCGTCGCGCCCACCGGCGAGATCGTGGCGCAGGCGACCACGCTGGGCGACGAGGTGATCACGGCGCGGGTCGATCTCGAGCGCTGCGCCGAGATCCGGCGCAACATCTTCGATTTCGCCCGCCATCGCGAACCCGGCGAATACGGCCGCATCGCCGAGGCGCCGGGCAATGTCTCGCCCGGTCCCTGACCGCGTCGGCTCCGGGGCCGCTTCGCGCCCGCGGGGAGGCAGAGGGCGCCTCGCCGCCAGGAGACGCAGCCGCTCCCGACCAGCGGTGTCGCTTCGGCAGGCGTGCTCCGCCGACCCGGGGGCCGTGCAGTCGCCGAGCGGCCGGCCTGGTTGACGGTCGGCCTTCTTGATCGGCGGGCGGGAGGCCGAGTCGCCCAGGGAGAGCGCTCACCCCCGATGGCCGGGCCGATCACCGCCCGACGCCCGCTGTCGGGGGCCTCTGTTCCAGCTCTGGGGCGAGTGGTCCGGCAACCGGCCGGCGGCGAGGGCCGGAAGGCCCGCCGGTGATCGACCGCCAGCCCAGCATCATCCCGTGGCCTTCCGGCGTGGCCTGCGTGGCCTGAACGCGGTTGGTGAACGACTGGGCGCCGCCCCGGTTCGAACGACCGCAGCGTAGGCTGTCAGCAGGCGGAGCGGCGGCAGATCGTGATCCATGGCATAAGCAGTCGGCCAATACTTCCTGTAGCGCACTCGCCGTTTCGTGCAGCCTGGCCCCCTCGGGAAATGCCTGCGAGAACCATGGGCTGGGGCTCGAGGACTACCAGGAAGGGAAGAGCCTGCACGTCGGCTGAGGCGTCATCCGGCTGCGTCGGGGCGGTCTCGGTGTCCCGCGCCCGGGGCGGCACCGGGCCCGGGCAGGTCGATGCCGGGCGAACTGCGCCACCGATCCGGTCGCCGCTCGGCCCGCGGCCCGGTCACGGGCAGGCAGCGGCCAGCAGGTGCGCCAGCTCGGCCCGGTCGAACGGGACCGGGCTCGCCTTCATCGACGAGGATGCACACGCCGCCTCGGCCACGCGGTCGCGCACCGTGCCGGACAGGGACGGCATCGCCGGCAGGCCGTGCGCGTCCAGCCACCCCTCCATCGACGCGCGCCCGCCCGGAACGGACCTTTCGATGAGGTCGCAGACCTCCACGAGCCGCGCCCGGCCTTCGCCCGAGGCGGGGAGCTTGCCGTCGAGCGCGCGCAGCGCAGACGGCAGGAGCCGGGCGCAGATCGCGCCGTGGGGCGCGCCCGTCTCGCCGCCGAGCGGCCCGGCGAGGCCGTGCACCACGCCGAGGCCGGCATTGGCCAGCGCGATGCCGCTGACATGGGCGGTGTAGGCGAGGCGGTCGCGCGCGCCGGCGTCCTCGCCCTTGTCCATCAGGGTGACGAGGGCGGAGAGGCCGTGCTCGATCGCCGGGCGGGCGAGCGCGTCGGTGAACGGGGTGGCGCGCGCCGACAGGTAGGGCTCGATCACCTGCACCACCGCGTCGAGGCCGCTTGCCAGCGTCTGCGGCTTCGGCGTGCCGTCGGTCAGGCCCGGGTCGATCACGGCAAGGTCGGGCACCATGCGGTCGTCGCGCAGGCTGACCTTGCGGGCGTGCTCGGGCACCCCGATCACTGCGTTCTTGGTGGCCTCCGAGCCGGTGCCGGCGGTCGTGGGGATAGCGATGCAGGGCAGGGGGGCGGCCGCGAGGGGGCGGCCCGCGCCGACGACCTCGAGGTGGTCGAGGGGGTCGCTGCCCGAGGGCAGGAGGGCCGCCACCGCCTTGCCGAGGTCGAGCGCAGCGCCGCCGCCCATCGCCACCACCGCGTCCGGCGCGGCCGCGCGCCCCTCCGCCAGCGCCTGTTCGAGCGCCTTCAGCGTCGGCTCGCCCGGGCACGAGAGACCGGCGACGGTGCAGCCGGCCTCTTCGAGCGCGGCGCGCAGGGGCGCCGACCGAGCGGCGCTCTGGCCGTGGACGAGCAGGAGGCGCGGGCCGAAGGCGGCGATCTCGGGCAGGGCGGCCTGGAGCGCGCCGCGCCCGAAGCGGACGCGGGCGGGCAGGCGCAGGCTGAACGGGGGGATCGGTGTCATGGCGGACCCTTCACGTTTCGGGCCGCGACGGACGATGCCGCCGCGGCCCGATAGGGAGGCGGGCCGGCCGCCTCAGGCGGCCGGCCGGGGTCGGGGCAGGATCAGGAATCGTCCTGCCAGGACTTCACCAGCTCGTCGTAGGAGACGGTCACCGGCTCCGGATCCTCGTTCTCGAGCTCGGGCTTCGGCGCGCCCGGCTGCGAGAGCCAGTATTCGGGGTCGCGTTCCTCGTTGAGCATCGGCCCGATGTCGCCCTGCACGCCCGCGCGCTCAAGCCGCTCGAGCACCTGCTCCTGGTCGGCGCAGAGCGCGTCGAGCGCCTCCTTCGGGGTCTTGGCGCCCGACATGGCGTCACCGATGTTCTGCCACCACAGCTGCGCGAGGCGCGGATAGTCGGGGATGTTGGTGCCCGTGGGCGACCAGCGCACCCGCGCCGGCGAGCGGTAGAACTCGACGAGGCCGCCCAGCTCGGGCGCGCGCTCGGTGAAGCTTTCGTGCTCGATCGAGGAATCGCGCACGAAGGTCAGGCCGACATGCGACTTCTTCACGTCCACCGTCTTGGAGGTGACGAACTGCGCGTAGAGCCAGGCGGCCTTCGCCCGGTCGACCGGGGTGGATTCCATCAGCGTCCACGACCCCACGTCCTGGTAGCCGACCTTCATGCCGTCTTCCCAGTAGGCGCCGCGCGGGGAGGGGGCCATGCGCCACTTGGGCGTGCCGTCCTCGTTGAGCACGGCCTCGGCGCCGTCGCCCACCATGTCGGCGGTGAAGGTGGTGTACCAGAACATCTGCTGCGCGATCTGGCCCTGCGCCGGCACCGGCCCCGCCTCGGAGAAGGTCATGCCGGCGGCGGTGGGCGGCGAGTACTTCTCGAGCCACTCGATGGCCTTGCGCACGGCATAGACGGCGGCCGGGCTGTTGGTCGCGCCGCCGCGGGCCATGCACGAGCCCACGGGCTGGCTGTCCTCGTTCACCCGGATGCCCCACTCGTCGACGGGCAGGCCGTTGGGCTCGCCCAGGTCGCCCATGCCGGCCATCGACATCCATGCGTCGGTGTAGCGCCAGCCGAGGCTCGGGTCCTTCTTGCCGTAGTCCATGTTGCCATAGACCTCGCCCTCGACGCCCATGTGGCTCAGGTCGCGGCCGGTGAAGAACTCGGCGATGTCCTCGTAGGCCGACCAGTTGACCGGCACGCCGAGGTCGTAGCCGTACTCGGCGCGGAAGTCCTCCTGGTTCTTTTCGTCGTTGAACCAGTCGTAGCGGAACCAGTAGAGGTTGGCGAACTGCTGGTCGGGCAGCTGGTAGAGCTTGCCGTCGGGCCCGGTGGTGAACTGGGTGCCGATGAAGTCGTCGAGGTCGAGCGTCGGCGAGGTGACGTCGGCGCCTTCGCCCGCCATCCAGTCGGTCAGGTTGCGCACCTGCTGGTAGCGCCAGTGCGTGCCGATCAGGTCGGAGTCGTTGACGTAGGCGTCGTAGATGTTCTCGCCGGTCTGCATCTGCGTCTGCAGCCGCTCGACCACGTCGCCCTCGCCGATCAGGTCGTGGGTGACGTTGATGCCGGTGATCGCGCTGAAGGCGGGCGCCAGAACCTGCGCCTCGTATTCATGCGTGGTGATCGTCTCCGACACCACGGTGATGTCCATCCCCCGGAACGGCTCGGCCGCGTCGATGAACCACTGCATCTCCGCTTCCTGTTCCTCGCGGGTCAGCGTCGACAGGTCGCCGATCTCGGCGTCGAGGAACTCCATCGCCGCTTCCATGTCGGCGAAGGCCGGCGTGCCGCCAATGGCGAGCGCCACCGCCAGCGCGGTCGAGGATCTCAAGGTAAAGCCCATCGGTTTTCCTCCCTTATCTGGACTGTCTTGGGTGCCGGCCCGGAACGCCCGGGCCGGAGGTGCGCGGCGCCCGGCTCAGACGTATCTGAACACGAGCGCGGCGTAGATCAGGCAGACGACGAGCGCCCACCATTGCGCGAGGTCGGTCCACCCGAGCCACGCGATGTTGATGAAGGCCGAGCCGAGCAGGGTGATGAACAGCCGGTCGCCCCGCGTCGTCTCGATCCGCAGGATGCCGGTGCGCGGCGTCTCGGGGTATTTCACCCCGAGGATCGAGAAGGCGATCAGAAGCCCCGCGATCACCACGAAGAACGCGGCGGTGGGCCATGTCCATGCCATCCAGGCCATGCGATGCCTCCCTTACACGCGGCCCAGGGCAAAGCCCTTGGCGATGTAGTTGCGCACGAAGTAGATCACGAGCGCGCCGGGCACGATGGTCAGCACGCCCGCCGCCGCCAGCACCCCCCAGTCGAGGCCCGAGGCCGAGACGGTGCGCGTCATGGTGGCGGCGATGGGCTTGGCGTTCACGCTCGTTAGCGTGCGCGACAAGAGCAGCTCCACCCACGAGAACATGAAGCAGAAGAAGGCCGCGACGCCGATGCCGCTCGCGATCAGCGGCATGAAGATCTTCACGAAGAAATGCGGGAACGAGTAGCCGTCGATATAGGCCGTCTCGTCGATCTCGCGCGGGACGCCCCGCATGAAGCCCTCGAGGATCCACACCGCCAGCGGCACGTTGAACAGGCAATGCGCCAGCGCCACGGCGATATGCGTGTCGAACAGCCCCACCGACGAATAGAGCTGGAAGAACGGCAGGGCAAAGACCGCGGGCGGCGCCATCCGGTTGGTCAGCAGCCAGAAGAACAGGTGCTTGTCGCCCATGAACGTGTAGCGCGAGAAGGCGTAGGCCGCCGGCAGCGCCACGGCGAGCGAGATCACCGTGTTCATCACCACGTAGATCAGCGAGTTGACGTATCCCATGTACCATGACGGGTCGGTGAGGATCGTCGCGTAGTTCTGGAACGTCAGATCGCGCGGCCAGAGGCTGAAGCTGCCGAGGATCTCGGCATTGGTCTTCAGGCTCATGTTGACCAGCCAGTAGATCGGGATCAGCAGGAAGGCGAGGTAGAGCACCATCACCACCGCCGAGCCCTTGACCCGCACGCGGCGCCTGGCCGGGGCGCTGGCGGTCAGCTTGCCCGGAAGGCTGGCGGCGCCGGGGGCGGCCGTAGGGCTGTCGGCTGTCCGGTCGGTCATCCGCGGGCCTCCTCCTTGTCGAGATTGATCATCACCGTGTAGAAGACCCAGCTGATCAGCAGGATCACGAGGAAATACATGATCGAGAAGGCCGCGGCAGGGCCGAGGTCGAACTGCCCGAGCGCCATCTTCACGAGGTCGATCGACAGGAACGTGGTCGCGCTGCCCGGCCCGCCGCCGGTCACGACGAATGGCTCGGTGTAGATCTTGAAGCTGTCCATGAAGCGCAGAAGGATCGCGATGGTCAGGACGCCGCGCATCTTGGGCAGCTCGATGTAGCGGAACACGGCCCAGTTGCTCGCCTGGTCGATCCTGGCCGCCTGGTAGTAGGCCGCCGGGATCGACACGAGCCCGGCATAGGCCAGCAGCGCCACCAGCGACGTCCAGTGCCAGACGTCCATCACGATCACCGTGACCCAGGCGTGCACGACGTTGGAGGTGTAGTTGTAGTCGATCCCCAGCGCGTTGAGCGTGTAGCCCAGCAGCCCGATGTCCTGCCGGCCGAAGATCTGCCAGATCGTGCCGACGACGTTCCACGGGATCAGCAGCGGCAGCGCCATCAGCACGAGGCAGACCGACACCCACGGCCCCTTGCGCGGCATCGACTTGGCCACGAGGATGCCGAGCGGCACCTGGATGGCCAGGATCGTGGCCGAGAAGGCGAGCTGGCGCCAGAGCGCGCCCCACATGCGCTCGTCCTCGAGCATCTGCTCGAACCAGCTCAGACCGGCCCAGAAGAACACGTTGTCACCGAACGTGTCCTGGACGGAGTAGTTGACCACCGTCATCAGCGGGATGATCGCCGAGAAGCTGACGATCACCAGCATCGGCAGGACGAGCAGCCAGGCTTTCTGGTTGACGGGCTTTTCCATCAGGCGGCCTCCCCCACGCGGCGCCCCGACGGCTCCACCAGCCAGTCGTCGGCGTAGACGTTGACGCCCGCGGGGTCGAAGACGACCCGGGTCTGGTCGGCGCCGATGCGGGCGTCCTCTCCGGCGACGATGGCGATGTCCTGCCCGAACATCTCGGCGCGCACGATCTTGTGGCGGCCCACGTCCTCCACCCGGCGGATCTTCACCGGCAGCCCTTCGCCCGAAGAGAGCCGCACGAATTCGGGCCGCACGCCCAGCTCGACCCGGCCCGGGACAGCGCCATAAGACGCCCCCAGCGGGATCTCGGCGCCCTGCACCACGGCGCGGTCGCCGCGCACCTCGGCGGGGATCACGTTCATCCCCGGCGAGCCGATGAAGTAGCCGACGAAGGTGTGCGCGGGCCGCTCGAACAGCTCCTGAGGGGTGCCGATCTGCACCACCTGTCCTTCGGTCATCACCACGACATGATCGGCGAAGGTCAGCGCCTCGGTCTGGTCGTGGGTGACGTAGATCATCGTGTGCCCGAACTCGTGGTGCAGGCTCTTGAGCTGGGTGCGCAGCTCCCACTTCATGTGCGGGTCGATCACCGTCAGCGGCTCGTCGAAGAGCAGCGCGTTGACGTCCTCCCGCACCATCCCGCGGCCGAGGCTGATCTTCTGCTTGGCGTCGGCCGTCAGCCCCCGCGCCTTGCGGCTCAGCTCGTCTTCCATGCCGATCATGCGTGCGACCTTCGCCACCCGCTCGGCCACGACGTCGGCGGCAAATCCCCGGTTGCGCAGCGGGAAGGCGAGATTGTCGCGCACGCTCATCGTGTCGTAGACGACGGGGAACTGGAACACTTGCGCGATGTTGCGCTCGGCCGTCGTCATGTGCGTCACGTCGGCGTCGTCGAACAGGATGCGGCCCTCGGACGGCTCCAGAAGCCCCGAGATGATGTTGAGCAGGGTCGACTTTCCGCAGCCCGAGGGGCCGAGCAGCGCGTAGGCCTCGCCGTCGGCCCAGACGTGGTTGAGCTCCTTGAGCGCGTAATCCTCCGGCCCCTTTGGCCTGGGCGCGTAGGAATGGGCGAGGCCGTCGAGCGTGATCCGTGCCATGTCTCCTCCCTTCAGGCCGCCAGCGCGTAGGAGGCCGGCGCGACCAGCGCCCCGTCTGCGCCGAAGACGTAGACATGCGCGGGGTCGATGTAGACGGTGACGGGAGCGCCGATCTGCAGGTCGCGCACGCCGTGCACGAGGCCCACCCAGCGCTCGCCATGGTGGTCGAGATGCACGAAGGTTTCCGACCCGGTGATCTCGAAGACCGCGAGGCGCGTCTCGAAAGTCATGGTGTCGGCGGCGTGCGGCTCGATCTCGACGTGATTGGGCCGGAAGCCGGCGGTGTACGGCCCGTCTGCCAGACGGGCGAGCGCACCCTTTGCCTCGGCCGACTGGCCGTCGCCGAACATCAGCCGCCCGCCCCGCTTCTCGATCTCGAGGAAGTTCATCGGCGGGTCGGAGAAGACGCGCGCCGTCGTCGCGTCGACCGGCTGGCGATAGACCTCGGCCGTCGGCCCGAACTGGGTGATCCGCCCTTCCCACAGCGTTGCCGTGTTGCCGCCAAGCAGCAGGGCCTCCTCCGGCTCGGTGGTGGCGTAGACGAAGATCGCGCCGGACTTTTCGAAGATGCGCGGGATCTCGATGCGCAGCTCCTCGCGCAGCTTGTAGTCGAGGTTGGCCAACGGCTCGTCGAGCAGCACTAGCCCCGCATCCTTCACCAGCGCGCGGGCCAGCGCGCAGCGCTGCTGCTGGCCGCCCGACAGCTCCAGCGGCTTTCGGTGGAGCATCGGCGTCAGCTTCATCAGCTCGGCCGTCTCGCGCACGGCGCGGTCGATCTCTGCCTTCGACTTGCCCAGCAGGCGCATCGGAGAGGCGATGTTGTCGTAGACGGTCATCGCCGGGTAGTTGATGAATTGCTGATAGACCATCGCCACGCCGCGATCCTGCACGCGCAGGCCGGTCACGTCGGCACCCTCCCACAGGATTCGCCCCGAGGCCGGCTTGTCGAGCCCGGCCATCAGCCGCATGAGCGAGGTCTTGCCCGCGAGCGTCGGCCCGAGCAGCACGTTCATCGTGCCCCGCTCCAGCGTCAGGTCGGTGGGGTGAATGTGGGTCTCGCCGCCCACGACCTTCGACACGCCGTCCAGCGTCAGTGTCATGCCTCTCCTCCCTGGCTCGCCGCGGCCGGTGCCGGACGAGTCACTCCGCGGCGGACCGGGTGCTCCCGGCCCTGTCCCCGGTCATGAACGCATCGAGTTCCGCGGCTTCCTCCTCCGACAGCCTAAGCCCGAGCTTCGTGCGACGCCACAGCACGTCGGCCGCGGTGCGGGCGAATTCGCGCTCCATCAGCCAGCGCACCTCGCGCTCGGTGAGCGTCGCGCCGAAATCGCGGCCGAGATCGGCCGCCGAGCGCGCCTCGCCCAGCACCTGCCGCGCCTCTGTCCCGTAGGCGCGGACGAGTCGCCGTGCCCAGGCCTCGGTCAGGAACGGACAGGCGGCGCGCAACTCCGTCGCCAGCCGGTCCGATCCGCCGACCTCGAAGTCCCCGCCCGGCAGCGGGACGCCCGCCGTCCACGCGCCACGGGCGAGCGGCAGATGCGCGCCGATCTTCTCCAGCGCGCCCTCGGCCAGCCGCCGGTAGGTGGTGATCTTGCCGCCGAAGACGTTGAGCGCCGGCGCGCCCGCGCCCGTGTCGACGCTCAGCACGTAGTCGCGCGTCGCCGCCGAGGCCGATTGCGCGCCGTCGTCGTGCAGCGGGCGGACGCCGGAATAGGTCCACACGATGTCGTCGACGGTGACGGGCTCGGCGAAATAGGTCGAGGCGAAGTCGAGCAGGTAGTCGCGCTCTTCGTCGGTGCAGACGGCCGGCGCGTCGGGGTCGGTGTGCTCGGTGTCGGTCGTGCCGATCAGGGTGAAGTCGCCCTCGTAGGGGATGGCGAAGATGATGCGTCCGTCGGTGCCCTGGAAGAAATACGCCTTGTCGTGGTCGAAGAGCTTGCGCGTCACGATGTGCGAGCCGCGCACCAGCCGCACCCGCTCGCCGGTGTTGCGGCGCATCCGGCCCGTGATCACGTCGGCCACCCACGGCCCTGCCGCGTTGACCAGCATGCGCGCGGTCAGCGCCTCGGTGCGCCCCGTCTCGACATCGCGCAGGACGGCGTGCCAGAGACCGTCCTGCGCCTCGGCCGAGACCAGCTCGGTGCGCGTGCGGACATGCGCGCCGCGCGCCTCCGCGTCGCGGGCGTTGAGCACCACGAGGCGCGAATCCTCCACCCAGCAATCGGAATACTCGAACGCCTTCTCGAAACGGTCGTCGAGCGGCACGCCCTCGGGGGCCCGCCGCAGATCGAGCGTGCGGGTGGGCGGCAGGATCTTCCGGCCGCCGAGATGATCGTAGAGAAACAGGCCGAGGCGGATCAGCCAGGCGGGCCGGCGCCCCTTCATCCACGGCATCAGCGTGGACAGAAGACGCGATGTGGGCGTGCGCGACTCGAAGCGCATGTCGGGGTGCCAGGGCAGCACGAAGCGCATCGGCCACGAGATGTGCGGCATGGCGGCGAGCAGACGCTCGCGCTCGATCAGCGACTCGCGCACCAGCCGAAACTCGAAATACTCCAGATAGCGCAGCCCGCCGTGGAACAGCTTGGTCGAGGCGGAGGATGTCGCCTGCGCCAGGTCGCCTTTCTCCACGAGGGTGACGGACAGGCCTCGCCCGGATGCGTCGCGTGCGATGCCGCACCCGTTCACGCCGCCGCCCACGACCAGCAGGTCGCAATCGGCCTCTGGCCCGGATCCACCCATACGAAAACCTCCCGGCATGAGTGGTGCAAGATCGCGCATCTCTTGTCAACGCATGGTTTCGTTTGTTTTCGTTTCTGTCTGTTTCTGTACGCGACCCCCATGCATCGCTCACGCAGCGTCTGCCGAACACATCTTGCGATTCCCGTCTGCCGCGCTTCATCCTGCCCCAGGTCCACCGCTCCACGATCATGACGCAGACGTTCCGCCAGCCCGAAATCCTCGAGATCGCGCGCCGCGAGGGCCGCGTGACGGTCGAGGGTTTGGCGTCGCGGTTCGGCGTCACGCGCCAGACGGTGCGGCGCGACCTCACGGAGCTCGCCGAGGCCGGCAAGCTCGAGCGCGTGCATGGCGGGGCCATCCTGCCGTCGGGCGTGACGAATATCGGCTACGCCGAACGCCGGGCCCTGGCTGCCGATGCTAAGGCGCGGATCGGTCGCGCCTGCGCCGCCGCGATCCCCGACGAGGCCTGCGTGTTTCTCGGTATCGGCACCACGACGGAGGCGGTGGCCCGCGCCCTCGTCAATCATCGCAACCTTCTGGTCGTGACCAACAACATCAACGTGGGCGCCACCCTGCTGGCCAACCCAGATTGCGAGGTCGTGGTGGCGGGCGGCACGCTGCGCCGCTCCGACGAGGGGCTCGTCGGCACGCTGACGATGCGCACGATCGAGCAGTTCAAGTTCGACCACGCGGTGCTGGGCTGCTCGGCGCTCGACGAGCAGGGCGACCTGCTCGACTACGACATGGAGGAGGCCGGCGTGAACCAGGCGGTCATCGAGCGCTCGCGCATCGCATCGCTGGTGGCCGACGCGACGAAGTTCGAGCGAACGGCCCCGGTGCGCATCGCCTCGCTGCGCGATCTCGACCGGTTCTTCACCGACGCGCCTCCGCCGGCCGCGCTCTTGGGCGACTGCCGGGGCTGGGCCACGTCCGTGCAGGTCTGCCCCGGCCCGGAGTGAGCGCGCGGCCGCGCCCTGGGCGCCTGCGCCCTTGCCGCCGATGTCCGGTCGATCGCCGGGTCCCGCCATCCTGGAGCGGTTCGGCGGCAACGGTGTCGGCTCGTCGGTGGCTCCCCTCGTCCCGCGTCGTCGGCCATGGCCCGACCGTCGATGAGGGTGGGGGGCGGCATCTGCCGGTTTGTCGGTCACGTGCGCTTGACAGGCCTGTCAACGAGGCTACCCTGCGGCAAAGTGTCATTACCGATCTTGCCGGGGGCGTTCCTGACGGGCCGGGTTCGCGGGGTCGACCGCGCTCGTCTCCGGGAGCTGCGCGGGGTGTTCGGGCGGTACGCGCGCCCGTCGCACGGCGATGCGGTAACGACCTCTGAAGGGAGCACTGCCGCGTGTGCGGCGGCTCGCTCAACCTTGGTGATGCGGGCTTTCGAGACCCTGGGTCAACCCGGGCGGCCCGCGGCGTAAGCGGTGATCGGTCACCCGGCTACCGGGAGCGGCACGGCCACTCGTGCGACTGCCACCGGTCTCCGCAGCGGTCGGGGCACCGGGCGCCGAACGCGATGCAGACATGATCTGCGACTGTCGTCGAACGACGATACTGACGGGGAGGAGAAGAAGAGAATGAGCATGAGACGCACGCTTCGCGACATGATGGCGGTGTCCGCCATCGTGTGCGCCGCGATCGTATCGGCGGCGTTGCCCGAGCGGGCCGCCGCCGAGGAAACCCAGTATTTCCCGATCGCGAGCAGCCGGGTCGGCCCCTATTCCGCCATGGGCACGGGCTATTACGGTGCGCAGATCGACTACCTGAACTACGTCAACATGAACGGCGGCGTGAACGGCGTCATGCTGACGTGGCAGGAATGCGAGACCGAGTACAACGCGGTGAAGACCGTGGAGTGCTACCAGCGCCTGTTCGAATACAACGGACAGAAGATGGTGGTGTTCGACACGCTCGGCACGCCCGGCGCCTATGCCGTGATCAACCGCATGGCCGAGGACGAGGTGGTGCTCGCGCAGTATGGCTACGGCCGCACCGACGCCGCCGACGGCAGCGTCTGGCCCTGGGTCTTCAACGCCGCGGGCCATTACTGGGACCAGATCGCCGTGAAGATGCGCTTCATGGCCGAGCAGGAGGGCGGCGTCGAGAACATGCGCGGCAAGAAGATCGTGCACATGCACATCGACAGCGCCTTCGGCCGCGAGCCGCTTCCCGCGATGCGTGCCATCGCCGAGGAATGGGGCGTCGAGATCGTCGAGATCGCCGTGCCGCCGCCGGGGCTCGAGCAGCAGTCGCAGTGGCTGCAGGTGCGCCGCGAGCGCCCCGACTGGGTGACGTTCTGGGGCGCGGGCTCGGGGATGAACTCGACCGGCATGACCAATGCCGCGCGCATCGGCTTCCCGCGCGAGCGGCTGATCTACGTCACCTTCGGCGCCGCCGAGGAAGACATGTATCCCGCCGGCGACAGCGCGACCGGCACCTATGCCATGGCCAATGCCCTGCCGGGCAAGCAGTTTCCGCTCGTGCAGGCGATCGAGGAACAGGTCTACGGCGCGGGGGAGGGCAACCTCGCCGACGAAAGCCGCATCGGCTCGGTCTACTGGAACCGCGGGCTCGGCGCGGCGGTGATGTGGATCGAGGCGCTGAAGAACGCGCAGGAGATGCACGACAAGGTCGGGCAGGCCGTGACGGGCGCCGAGTTCCGCGCCGGCTACGAGGCGCTGAACATGACCCCGGAGAGGCTCGAGGAGCTCGGCATCGGCGGCATGGTCGCCCCGTTCGATCTGTCCTGCGCCAAGCATAACGGGGCGCGCGCCTTCGCCATGATGCAATGGGACGGCGAGAAGTTCGTGCAGGTCACGGACTGGCTGCCGCCGCTCGACCCCGACGCGATCCGGACGCTGATCGAGGACTCGGCGGCCAAGTTCGCGGCGGAAAACGGCATCACGCCGCGCGACTGCTCCTAACCCGGCGAGCGGTCGGCGGCCGAGCGGACCCGGTGCCGGCGCAGCGCATGCGCCGGCACCCCCGTCCTGATGCTCCGCCGATCAAAGTCCCCGCGCTCCACAGGATACATCAGCATGGCGATCTTCCCATGAATGCGACCCCGCCTCCGACCCCCTCCGGCAATGCCGCCCCGAACGTCGCTCAGGACGACATTCTCGTCGTCGACTCCATCGAGGTGGTCTACGACAACGTCATCTCGGCGCTTCACGACGTCTCGCTCACGGTGCCGCGCGGCAAGATCGTGGCGCTGCTCGGCGGCAACGGCGCGGGCAAGAGCACGACGCTCAAATCGGTGTCGACCATGCTCGCGGGCGAGCGCGGCAAGGTCACCCGCGGCACGATCACCTACGACGGCACGCCTGTGCGCGACCAGACGCCGTCGGACATGGTGGGCCTCGGGATGGTGCAGGTGCTCGAGGGGCGGCGCTGCTTCGGCCACCTGACGGTGGAGGAGAACATCATCGCCGGCGCCTACTCGCGCAGCCTGTCGAAGGGCGACATCGAGGCCGAGCTCGATCGCATCTACGGCTACTTCAAGCGCCTCAGGGACCGCCGCAAGAGCCAGGCCGGCTATACCTCGGGCGGCGAGCAGCAGATGACGGCGGTGGCCCGCGCGATGATGGCCAAGCCCAAGATGCTCCTGCTCGACGAGCCGTCGATGGGCCTCGCGCCGCAGCTCGTGGCCGAGATCTTCAACATCGTGCAGGAGCTCAACAAGCACGAGCATGTCAGCATCCTGCTCGCCGAGCAGAACACCAACGTCGCCCTGCGCAACGCCGATTACGGCTACGTCATCGAGACGGGCCGGGTGATGCTGCAGGGGCCGGCCCAGACGCTCCTGAACGATGACAAGATCAAGGAATACTACCTCGGCATCTCCAAGGAGGGCCGGAAGAACTTCCGCGACGTGCTCCGCAAGGAAAGCGAGTCGCACGCCGATCTCCACCATCACTGACCGCCGCGGCAGGAGACCCATCCAGCAATGACCCAGGCAAGAAACTTCCCCATCGGCGGCCCGATCCTCGAGGTGGAGAACATCTCGCTCAGCTTCGGCGGCGTGAAGGCGATCACCGACACCTCGTTCAAGGTGCTGATGCACGAGATACGGGCGATCATCGGTCCCAACGGGGCCGGCAAGAGCTCGCTGCTGAACTGCATCAACGGGATCTACAAGCCCCAGCAGGGCAGGATCTCGTTCAAGGGCGAGGTGCTCGACAGGATCAGCCCCAACATCGTGGCCCGAAAGGGTATCTCGCGCACCTTCCAGAACCTGGCGCTGTTCAAGCGGATGTCGGTGATCGACAACATTCTCGTCGGACGCAGGCTGCACATGGGCGCCAACTTCCTGCAGATCGCCTTCCAGACGCCTGCCGCGACGCGGGAAGAACGCGAGAACCGCGAGCGCTGCGAAGAGATCGTCGAGTTTCTCGAGATCGAGAGCATCCGCGACACGCCCGTGGGCAAGCTGCCCTACGGCCTGCAGAAGAAGGTCGAGCTCGGCCGGGCGCTGGCCACCGAGGCCGACATGCTGCTGCTCGACGAGCCGATGGCGGGCATGAACGTCGAGGAGAAGCGCGAGATGTGCCGCTTCATCCTCAAGGTCAACGACGAGCTCGGCACGACCATGGTGCTGATCGAGCACGACATGGGCGTGGTCATGGACATCTCCGACAACGTCGTCGTGCTCGACTACGGCAAGATCATCGCCGACGGGCCGCCCGAGGCGGTGCGCACGAACCAGGACGTGATCGACGCCTATCTGGGGGTGGCCCATGACTGAGATACTGTTCTTCTTCGAGGTCGTGCTGGCCGGGATGCTGGCGGGCACGATGTATTCGCTCGTCGCGCTGGGCTTCGTGCTGATCTACAAGGCGTCGGCCACCTTCAACTTCGCACAGGGCGCCATGGTGTTCTTCGCCGTGCTGTCGTTCGTGGGCTTCATGGAGCTGGGGCTGCCCTTCGCGCTGGCCTTCGTGGTGACCGTCTTCCTGATGATCGCGGTGGGCTACGCCACCGAGCGGCTCGTGCTCGAGCCGCTGATGAGCCAGAGCGAGGACACGATGCTGATGGCCACGATCGGCCTCGCCTTCGTGCTCCAGGGGCTCGCGCAGGCGGTCTGGGGCGTCGAGGTGCGCCGCCTCGATCTCGGCATCGGCGATTTCCCGATCCCCTGGGTGGCGGAGAATCTCGGGCTTTTCGTCAGCGCGCTCGACGTGGCCGCGGGCGTCGTCGCCGCCGTGCTGATCGTGATCCTCGCGCTTCTGTTCCGGTTCACCAAGAT
Organism: Rhodovulum sp. 12E13; assembly: GCF_003340565.1. Taxonomy (GTDB): domain Bacteria; phylum Pseudomonadota; class Alphaproteobacteria; order Rhodobacterales; family Rhodobacteraceae; genus HLUCCA09. The sequence goes on from NZ_QPLK01000017.1 coordinate 61,787, forward strand.
GGGCCTCGGCCTGCGTGCGGTGGCCGACGACCCCGGTGCGGCCGCCTCGATCGGCATCCCGCTCAAGACGATCATGCTGATGGTGTGGTCGGCCGCGGGCATCGTCGCCCTTGTCGCGGGCATGCTGTGGGGGGCACGGGCGGGCGTGCAGTTCGCGCTCGTCGATCTGGCGCTCAAGGCGTTGCCCGTGCTCATCATCGGCGGCTTCTCGTCGATCCCGGGCGCGATCGTCGGCGGGTTGATCATCGGCGTCGTCGAAAAGACGCTCGAGGTCTATGTCGGCCCCTTCTTCGGCGGCGGCATCGAGGGCTGGGCGCCCTACGTCCTCGCCATCTTCTTCCTGCTCTGGCGGCCCGAGGGCCTGTTCGGCGAAAAAATCATCAGGCGCGTCTGAGGCGCGGGAGGCAGACACATGCACGACAAGCCCCTCTTCATGACCTACAGCCGCGGCGACGTCGCCAACTTCGTCGTCCTGATGGCGCTGGCCTTCGCGGTCGTCCCGCTCATGATCGAGACCGACTACTGGTATTCCTCGATCCTGATCCCGTGGCTCTGTCTCGCGCTCGCGGCGATCGGCCAGCAGTTCGTCATGGGCTACGCGGGCCAGCTCGCCCTCGGCGCGGCCGGATTCATGGCCGCCGGCGCCTTTGCCTGCTACAACATCGAGCTGCGCATCCCGTGGATGCCCTTTCCGCTCTCGCTGCTGTTCTCGGGGCTGATCGCGGCGGCCTTCGGCGTGCTCTTCGGCCTGCCCAGCCTGCGCGTGCGCGGCATCTACCTGATGGTGGCGACCCTCGCCTCGCAGTTCTTCATCATCTGGATGATAGACAAGTTCGGCTGGTTCAAGAACTACGACAGCTCGGGCATCATCACCGCGCAGGACATCGTGATCGCGGGCCGCTCCTTCACCTCGCCGATGGAGATGTATCTGGTCGTCGCGGTGGTGGTGACGGTGCTCACCATCCTCGCCGTCAACATGACCCGCGGCTCGGTGGGGCGGAACTGGATGGCGGTGCGCGACATGGATATCGCGGCCGAGAGCATGGGCATATCGCTCCTGCGGGCCAAGCTGCAGGCCTTCGCTCTCAGCGCCTTCTACTGCGGGGTGGCCGGCGCGCTCTTCGCCTTCACCTACCTCAAGTCGCTCGAGCCGGTGGCCTTCGACATCAAGCTGTCCTTCCAGATCCTCTTCATGGTGATCCTCGGCGGGCTCGGCACGATCAACGGCGCCTTCATCGGCGCGGGATTCATCCTGCTCTTCCCGGTGGTGCTGAACACGGTCGGCAATGCCTGGTTCCACGGGATGATCGACGCCACGATCATCTCGGCCATCGAGCAGGTGGTGTTCGGCGCGCTGATCATCGTCTTCCTGATCTACGAGCCGCTGGGAATCGCGAAACTCTGGGAGAACCTCAAGAGCCGCCTTTTCTCCCGCCGTCCGGTGGCCGAGGCGGCCGCGGCCAAGCAGGAGCCGGCCGGCTGACGCGCCGGCCGGCTCCGCTCTCCCGCGTCGGCCGCTGCGCTGCAGCGTGCGTTGACAGCGCGCGCGCCGCCCGCCACAACCGCGGCGACCGCATGACTGGCGAGGGAGCACGATGGACAAGGTGTATGGCAGCGCGGCCGAGGCGCTCGACGGGCTTCTCCACGACGGAATGCTGATCGCCGCGGGCGGCTTCGGCCTCTGCGGCATCCCCGAGCTCCTCATCGCCGCGATCCGCGATGCGGGGGTCAGGAACCTCACCGTCGCCTCGAACAATGCTGGCGTCGACGATTTCGGCCTCGGCCTGCTGCTGCAGACCCGGCAGGTGAAGAAGATGATGTCGTCCTACGTGGGCGAGAACGACACCTTCATGCAGCAATACCTTTCGGGCGAACTGGAGCTCGAGTTCAACCCCCAGGGAACCCTTGCCGAACGGATGCGCGCGGGGGGCGCGGGCATCCCCGGCTTCTACACCAAGACCGGCTACGGCACGCAGATCGGCGAGGGCAAGGAGGTGAAGGAGTTCGACGGCGAGCCCTACATCCTCGAGCGCGGGATCTTCGCCGATCTCTCGATCGTCAAGGCGTGGAAGGCCGACACGACGGGCAACGCGATCTTTCGCAAGACCGCCCGCAACTTCAATCCGCCGGCGGCGATGTGCGGGCGGGTCTGCGTGATGGAGGTCGAGGAGATCGTCGAGCCCGGCCAGCTCGACCCCGACTGCATCCACCTGCCCGGCATCTACGTTCACCGCCTGATCCAGGGCGAGCACGAAAAGCGCATCGAGCAGCGCACCACGCGGGCGGCCTGACGTGGCCGACGGCGCCACCGTTGCACGCGACGTGCCGAGCGAGGCGCGGGACGCGGCGCGCGCCATGCGCAAGGTGGTCTATACCTGCACCTTCGACAGCTACGACAACCTGATGTCGCCGCTCGCGCGGACGCCCGGCACGCCGTTCCTGCACTTTTCCGACCGGGCCGCGCCGCTCACCTTCGGCTGGCGGTTCCGACCGCTGCCGGGCGCCGTCGCAGGCTGGCCGCAGAACGAGGCCAACCGCTACTGCAAGCTCCTGCCGCATCGTGTGCTGCCCGATGTGGACCTGTCGATCTACATTGACGGCAACATCCTCGTGCTCGGCGACCTCACGCCGCTGATCGAGGAATTCGTCGCCTCCGACGCCGACCTTGCCCTCTTCCCGGGCGAGAACAATCGGACAGTGGAGGAAGAGATATTACTGGTCCTCAAAGGGGACCGTCTGTCTCCTGAGCGCGCTGTCGCCGCCAAAGCGCAGCTCGCCGAGTATCGGCGGCAGGGCGGGGCTGATCTACCGATTACCATGAACGGCATTCTTTTTCGTCGTCACGGCCGTGCTCGCCTAGACAGGCTAATGGAAGAATGGTGGGAAGAGACTCGGCGCTGGGCAATGCGCGACCAGTTCTCACTCCCACCGCTTCTTGCTGCCTCGGATGTGACCGTTCACAGCTGGAACTGGCAATACTTCCACAAGAGCAATCCTTATTTCTCGGTAAAGATGCACCGAGTTCCCGGCCCTCGGCGCTGGGGCGCCCTGTCCGACGCACAGGCGGCCAGTCTGCTGCGCGCGCCCTACAGCCGCGTCGACAGGACGTTCCAGCGCTATGTCGTCGCCCCCCTGCGCCGCGTCATGGGACGCCCGCCGGTGAAAGAGACCTTCCTGCGCCCCGCTGCGCAGCCGCTGCCGAAAGGAGACTGAAGCATGCCCTGGGACCGCAACGAGATGGCCGCCCGCGCCGCGCAGGAGCTCGAGGACGGCACCTATGTCAATCTCGGCATCGGCATCCCCACGCTGGTGCCCAACTACATCCCCGAGGGCGTGAACGTCACGCTCCAGTCCGAGAACGGGATGCTCGGCATGGGCCCGTTTCCGCCCGAGGGCGAGGAAGACCCCGACCTCATCAACGCCGGCAAGCAGACCATCACCGAGCTGCCGCACACCTCCTACTTCGACAGCGCCACCTCGTTCGGGATGATCCGCGGCGGCAAGATCGCCATGGCCATCCTTGGCGCGATGGAGGTGGCCGAGAACGGCGATCTCGCCAACTGGATGATCCCCGGAAAGCTGGTCAAGGGGATGGGCGGCGCGATGGACCTCGTGGCCGGTGTGCGCCGCGTCGTGGTGGTGATGGACCACACCAACAAGGCCGGCGAGTCGAAGCTCCTGAAGGAGTGCACCCTTCCGCTCACCGGCACGGGCGTGGTCGACCGGATCATCACCAATCTCGGCGTGCTCGACGTGGGCCGGAAGGGGTTGCACATCGTCGAGACGGCGCCGGGTGTCACCCATGACGAGATCGTGGCGAAGACCGAGGCAACGATCGTCTGACTGTGATCAGCGGCAGAGATCGGTCCCGGCGAGGCTGAAGCCGGCGGGGGGACGGGAAGGGCGAAGGTGGCGGATATGCGCATCGGAGACTCCATTTCCCCGGGCCCAGGCGAGCGGACCAGCCGAAGACGCCCCGAGGCCACGCTCCAGACCGGCTCGACTGTCGCGATTCTCGAAACGGCTTCACTTTCTCGCCGCATTCTGTGTCTACAGGCGGCGCGATGACGCCGTTCGATACTCCCGCTTCCGTGGCCGGACCGGCCCGCCCCCGCCGAGTGCGCGAAGCTGCCTTCGGCCTCGGCCTGCTGGTGCTGTTCCTCGCCGGCCTCGCGGGCGTCGCGGCCGCGACCGGCTGGGAAGAGGTGCTCGCCCATATCGGCGCGCTCACCGCGGCGCAGGTGGCGGTTCTGCTCGCGCTCTCGCTGGTGAACTATGCCGGCCGCGGGGCGCGCTGGCACCTCTTTACCCGCGCTCTGGGTCTGCAGACCCGGCTCGGGCAGGACATGCGCCATTTCTTCGGCGGCTTCGCAATGACCGTGACGCCGGGGCGGCTGGGCGAGTTGATCCGCCTGCGCTGGCTGCGCCGCGAGACGGGCGCGGCCTACGAGCGTATCGCGCCGCTTGTGCTGGCCGACCGCGCGGCCGACCTCGCCGCGATGGCGCTGATCCTCGCGCTGTCCGTCGCGCTGTCTGCGGCCGGGATCCGGGGTGCATTGCCCGTCATCGTGATTGCGCTGGGCGCTGCCTGGATCGCGACGCGCCCCCGCCTGATGGCGTGGCTGGCGACGGCCGCCTGGCGCGCGACGGGCCGCGCCGCCCGCCTCTTCGCCCGCGTCCGGCAGGGGGCGCGTGCGCTCGCGCGCTTCTCGTCATGGCCTGTCCTCATGCCGGCAATGGCGCTCGGCGTGGTGGGCTGGCTGGCCGAGGGATACGCACTCTACCTGCTGCTGGGCTGGATGGGCGCCGATGTCGGGCTGTGGACGGCGGTCGCCATCTTCACCTTCGCCACGCTCGCGGGCGGGTTGACCGGGGCGCCAGGCGGCCTCGGCGGGGCCGAGGCGGCGATGATCGCGCTGTTGCAGGTGCAGGGGGTGCCGCTCGAGGTGTCGGTGCCCGCCACCGCCGTGATCCGCCTCACCACGCTCTGGTTCGCCATTCTCATCGGGCTGCTGGTGCTGCCAGCGGCGGAGCGCACGGCCGCGCGGGCGCTCGCCGCATGACCTGGGCCACGCGGGAGATCGCCGGCTGGGGCCGGGTGCTGCGTGCCGAGGCTGCGCTCGCCCGCCCCGAGCGGCAGCGCACCGCCCGGGCGCTTGCTGAGAGCGCGCCGGCTCCCGCGCTGGGCCGCCGCCGGTCCTACGGCGACGCCTGCCTCGCGGAGCGCGCCATGCTCACCGAGCGGCTCGACCGCGTGCTCTCCTTCGACCCCGAGACGGGCACGCTCGAGGCCGAGAGCGGCGTCATGCTGGGCGATCTGGCCGCCCGCCTCGCGCCGCTGGGATGGCTGCCGCCGGTCATGCCCGGCACCGGCTTCGCCACAATGGGCGGGGCCATCGCGATGGACGTGCACGGCAAGAACCACCACCATGCCGGCGCCTTCGCCGCCCATGTCGACCGGCTGACGCTCGCCACACCCGCCGGCCCTGTCGAGGTGGCGCCGGGCGACCCGCTTTTCGCGCTGACGGCGGGCGGCCTCGGCCAGACGGGCCCGATCCTGAAGGCCACGATCCGGCTCGCGCGCGTGCGCGGCGACGTGATGATGGTGACCGAGCGGCGCATGGCCGACCTCGATGCATTCTGCGATGCGCTCGACGCCTCCGACGCGCCCTACACGGTAGGCTGGATCGACGCGACAGCGACCGGCCCGGCGCTCGGTCGCGGCATCCTCGAGGAGGGCGAGGTCGCCAGGGGCCTGGTGCCGCCGGCGAAACGCGGCCGCACCGTGCCGCTCGATGCCCCGGGCTTCGCCCTCTCCGCACCGGTGGTGCGCACCTTCAATGCCGCCTACCTGCGCCGGGTGCCGGCGCGGGGCCGGACGGTGGTGCGGCCCATTGCCGACTATTTCTTTCCGCTCGACAGGATCCACGACTGGAACCGCCTTTATGGCAAGTGCGGCTTCCACCAGTTCCAGTGCGTCGTGCCGATGGACGCCCGCCCCGCCCTGCGCGACATGCTGGCCCGGATCGGCAAGGCCGCGCTCGCCTCGCCGCTCGCCGTGCTCAAGCGGCTCGGCCCCGGCGCCGGCCACCCGATGTCCTTCCCGGTCGAGGGCTACACGCTCGCGATCGATCTTCCGGCGCGCGACGGGGCCGACCGGCTGCTCGCCGCGCTCAACGCCGCGACGGCCGAGGCGGGCGGCCGCGTCTATCTCGCCAAGGACAGTTCGCTGACGGCGGAGCAGGCCCATGCCATGTATCCCGGTCGCGCCGCCTGGGCCGAGGCCGTCAACGCCCGCGACCCCGAACGGGCCTACGAAACCGCGCTGGTCAAGCGCCTGCGCCTGCGGGAGGCGGCATGAGCGCGCCGCAGACCGAGACATGGCTGATCCTCGGCGCCTCGTCGGCCATGGCCCGCGCGATGGCACGGGCGCTCGCTGCCGAGGGCGCGGGGCTGATCCTCGCGGGGCGAGACGACGACGACCTTGCCGCGCTCGCCGCCGATTGCCGGTTCCGCGGCGCGACGCGGGCCGAGGCGATGCGCTGGGACGCACGCGACCCCGCGACGATCGCCCCCCTGATCCACCGTCTTGCGCAGGCCCAGGGCGTCGTGAGTGCGGCCGTCTTCGCCGGCTCGATGCCGCCGCAGGCCGAGATCGACGTCGACCCGGCCCTGATCGCCGGCGTCGCGGCCGACAGCTTCACCGGCCCCGCGCATGTGCTCTCGCGCGTGGCACCGCTGATCGAGGCGCGGGGCGCGGGCACGATCGTCGGCGTGGCCTCGGTCGCCGGCGACCGGGGGCGAGTCGGCAACTACGTCTACGGCGCGGCGAAGGCGGCCTTCGCCACCTACCTCTCGGGCCTGCGCAACCGGCTGAACCGGGCGGGGGGGCACGTGGTGACGGTCAAGCCGGGCTTCGTCGACACGGCGATGACATGGGGCCTGCCGGGGATGTTCCTCGTCGCGCCGCCCGAAGCCGTCGTAGCGTCGATCCTCAAGGCGGTGCGCAGGCGGCGCAACGTCATCTACACCCCCTTCTTCTGGCGCTACATCATGGTGATCATCCGCGCGGTGCCCGAGCCGATCTTCAAGAAGCTGTCGATCTGACGCGATCCGTGGGGACCAGGCGCAAAGGGCCTTCCAAGGCCCTTGCGCACGCGCTTTCGAAAGCGCGTCGCAAGGCGCTTGCAAGCGCCTTCCCCCGTGCCCTTCCGGCCGGCGGGCAAACCCGTTAAGGCAATCCCATGCTGAAGACCCGCCTCATTCCCTGCCTCGACGTGAAGGAGGGCCGCGTCGTCAAGGGCGTCAACTTCGTCGACCTGATCGACGCGGGCGACCCGGTGGAGGCCGCCATCGCCTACGACGCCGCGGGGGCCGACGAGATCTGCTTCCTCGACATCGCCGCGACCCAGGAAAACCGCGGCACGATGTACGATCTCGCCACCCGCACCGCCGAGCACTGCTTCGTGCCGCTGACCATCGGCGGCGGCGTGCGCAGCCCGGAAGACGTCCGCAAGCTCCTGCTCGCCGGGGCCGACAAGGTGAGCTTCAACTCCGCCGCCGTGGCCGACCCCGACGTGGTCGCCCGTGCCGCCGACCGCTTCGGCGCGCAATGCATCGTCGTGGCGATCGACGCCAAGCAGGTCGCGCCCGGCCGGTGGGAAGTCTTCACCCACGGCGGGCGCCGCGCGACCGGGGTCGACGCGGTGGAGTTCGCGCACACGGTCACGGCGAAGGGCGCCGGCGAGATCCTGCTGACCTCGATGGACCGCGACGGCACGCGGTCGGGCTTCGATCTCGCGCTCACCCGCACCATTGCCGACGCCGTGAACGTGCCGGTCATCGCCTCGGGCGGCGTCGGCACGCTCGACCACCTTGCCGAGGGCGTGCTCGAGGGGCATGCCTCGGCCGTGCTCGCGGCCTCGATCTTCCATTTCGGCGAACATTCCATCGCCGAGGCCAAGGCCCACATGGCCGCCGCCGGCATCCCCGTGCGGCCCGTACCGGGCGCCGCCGCCGCATGACCGACCCGCTCGACACTCTCGCCGCCACCATAGCCGCCCGGCAAGGCGCCGACCCCGAGACGAGCTGGACGGCGAAGCTGCTCGCCAAGGGCGCCGAGAAATGCGCCGGGAAGTTCGGCGAGGAAGCCGTCGAGGCGGTGATCGAGGCGGTCAAGGGCGATGCGGAGCGGCTGACCGAAGAGGCGGCCGACGTGCTCTACCACCTGCTGGTGATGTGTGCCGCGAGAGGTGTCACCCTCGACGACATCCGCGCCGAACTGTCCCGGCGCGAGGGGCGCTCGGGGATCGCGGAGAAGGCTTCCCGATCTTCGGGCGACGCGTGAGACAGGCCCGGCAGCGCGTTGATATCACAGGCGGGACGAGATGATCCCGGTCGCCGCCCCGGCCATCCGCAGCTCTCCGAAGAGGCGCTGGTATTCCATCTTCGGGCAGCGATCCATCACCACCTCGACGCCGCGTGCCCGCGCCGCTTCGGCCGCCGGTTCGCTGATCACGCCGATCTGCATCCACACGCAGCAGAGCGCCGGGAAGCGGGCGAGCGCCTCGTCGACGATCGGGGGCACGTGCTCGGAGCGGCGGAAGACGTCGACCATGTCGACCGTGCCCTCGATCTCCGACAGGTTCGCCGCCACGCGCGCGCCGAACAGCATCTGCCCGGCGATCCCGGGATTGACCGGGATCACGCGGTAGCCCTTCAGCGACAGGTAGCGCGCCACGTAGTGGCTTGGGCGCACCGGGTTGGCCGAGACGCCCACGCAGGCGATCGTCCGCGTCGCCTTGAGGAGACGGCGCAGGCGCGCGTCCTCTTCAGGGCCTGTCGGGCCTGTCGGGCCTGTCGGGCCTGTCGGGCCTGTCGGGCCTGTCGGGCCTGTCGGGCCTGTCGGGCCTGTCGGGCCTGTCGGGCCTGTCGGGCCGGCGGGCGGTGAGCGGTCGTCGGGGGGGCGCGTCTCGTCGGTCATGACACGGGTGTCCGACAAAAAGGCGCCCGAGCCAAGGGCCGGGCGCTGAAGGTTCGGAACGAGGGACAGTAAGGAAAGCGCGGCAGTTCCATCACCGCGCCTCACACAGCCAACATGGGCAGGCGCGGCGGTGTGCCAAGCGCAGGTAAAACAGACGTGATCGCTTACTCCAGCACGGCCGGCCAGTTGGCCTGGGCGCGGGCGATGTTTCCGGAGGCGTCGTGCCGCCACAATCGCCGCACGCGATTCGAGAAGTTGAGGTAGAGACGGCCATCGACGATCGCCCACGCCTCGGGCACGCTGGGTGCGGTGTAGCCCTCGGCCACGGCCCAGGCGCACCATCCGCCGAATTGCGGGGCATAGCGCCGGGGCGCGCGCTCGAACGCGGCCCGCGCCTCGGCGGAGGTGAAGCGCCACGTCGCGCCGCGCCAGTCGAGCGTGATCGCGGGATCGCCCGGCACCGGTCGCCCCTCGGTGAAGTAGGAGGTCGGGTCGATGCCGCCTATGGCCACGCCCTCCTCGGCATAGACGGGCGGAGTCTGCGCGCGGGCAGCGGCGGGCAGAAAGGCGAGGGCAGGGCCGGCGGCGATCAGGGCGCGGCGCGTGAGCATGGCATGTCTCCGGGCGTTGGCTGTGATGTGCGGTCGAGGATGCGCATTGGCCGACCCTTGGTAAGCCCCTCTCGCCGGATGGTGATCGGCCGCGCCTGCTGCGTGAGGCGTGTTGCGGGGGCCGCTGCCGGGCGGCTCAGTCGAAGATGTCCTCGATGAAATCGAAGGCCTCCTCGAACACCTTCTTCAGCAGCTTGCGCGTCTTGCGCTTCTTCCGCGCCTTGGGCCGTCGTGCGCGCTCCCAGTCCGGCCGGCGATGCGGCGGCGGGCCACCCGGCGGCCCCTGCGGCGGTCCGTGGGGTGGCTGGTGGGGCGCCTTGTGGGGCGTGGCGCCCGTCGTGCTGCGCTTGCGGTCGCGGCGGGGCGCGCCCTCCTTCACCGGCATCGCCTTGATCTCGTGCAGCGGCGCGCCGCAGGCGGGGCAGACCAGTTCGTGCCGGCCGTGGTCGAGCACCAGCGCCGAGCGCGTCCCGCAATAGGAGCAGGTGGCGATCTTGGTGTTGCGATACATCTCAGCCCTCCGCGGCCTGTGCCGCATATAGCGCGACGGCGGCGGCGTTGGAGACGTTGAGCGAACCGAACACACCCGCCGCACCGATCCGGGCCAGCCGGTCGCAGCGGTCGCGGGTGAGGGCGCGCAGGCCCGGCCCCTCGGCGCCGAGCACGAGGCCGAGCGGGCGACCGGCCTCGGCCGCGCAGGCCGCGCCGAGCGCGTCTTCCGCCTCGGCGGCGAGCCCGACGAGGGCATATCCCGTCTCCGACAGCGCGCGCATCGCCTCTGCGAGATTGGGCACGCGCAGGTAGGGCTGCCGTTCCAGCGCGCCCGAGGCGGACTTGGCGAGCGCCCCGGTCTCGGGGGCGGAATGGCGGGCCGGGGCGATCACCGCGCGCGCCCCAAACACTTCGGCCGAGCGCAGGACGGCGCCCACGTTGTGCGGGTCGGTCACCCGGTCGAGCAGGACAAGCCGGGGCGCGGCGTCGCCCGGCCGCGGCGCGCAGACCTCCTGCCAGCGTCCCCAGTCGAGCGGCCGCGCCTCGAGGGCGGCGCCCTGGTGGACCGATCCGGCATCGAGCGGGGCGTGAAAGCGGCGAGGGTCGGCGATCTCGGCGGGCAGGCCTGCCTCGGCGATGGCGGCGGCGAGCCGCGCCTCGGCGTTCTTCGTCACGACGAGGCGAAGCTTCTCGCGGCGCGGGTTGCGCAGCGCCGCCTCGACCGCGTGCATCCCGAAGAGCCAGACGCTGCGCCGGGCCTCGTCGCGTGCCGCGCGCTCCTTCTTCACCACCCAGGCCGGTTTCTTCGCCATCGCGCTCTCCTGCCGGGCGGATCTAGCGGGCGCGGCCCGCCGCCACAAGCGAGCGCAGCGCCGGTCGGCCCGGTTGAGCCCGGCGGCGATCCGGCCGATTTCGTGTTGACCCTTCCGGGCGCCGGGGCTAGTGACCCCGCCTACGGGCGACGCGCTGCAAGGTGCGGCAGCGGACTGTAAATCCGCCGGGGAGACCCATGCCTGGTTCGATTCCAGGGTCGCCCACCACTCCCCATACAGTGCCGGTGCTGCCGCTCTTGCGGTAACCTGCCTCACCGGCGCGCCACATCGGCACGGGCCCGGCGCCGTGCCGCGGCGAACGCGGCCGCGTCGCGCCGTCCGTGTCCGAAAGGGGGCCGCTGGCCGGCGGGGCGGGCGGTGTCATCGCTCGACCCACCAGACGTCGGGCTGGAAGCCGATCCAGTCACCATACATCTGCACGCGGTCTTCGGGGTAGTGCAGCCATGCCTTGTGGGCAAGCCGCGAGACGGGCGAGTGCCAGATCGGCACTACGTAGCGGCCTGTCGTCAGCACCCGGTCGAGCGCCTTGACGGCGGCGCGGAAGCCCTCCTGGCTCTCGGCGGTCAGCATCTCGCCGATCATCGCCTCGGCGGCCGGAGAGCACAGCCCCATCCAGTTGCGCGTGCCCTCCTGTTCGACGCCGTCGCAGCCCCAGTAGAGCATCTGCTCGTTGCCGGGCGAGAGCGACAGGCCGCGGGTGTAGTAGGTCATGTCGAAATCGTAGACCTGCGTGCGCTCCTTGTATTGCGCGCTGTCGACGGTGACGACCTCGGCCTCGACGCCGATCCGCGCCAGTGCCTCGACATAGAGATCGGCCACGTTGATCATCTGCGTGGCGCCCGATTGCAGCAGGATCTGCGGGCGCAGCCGCTGGCCTTCGGAGTTCGTCATCACGCCGTCCTGCACGGTGTAGCCTGCCTCGCCCAGCAGACGGATCGCCTCGCGCGTGTTGCGGCGGTTCGCCTCCGAACCGTCGGAGACCGGCAGCGCGTAGCCCTCGAGCGCGCCGGGCAGGAGCTCTTCGGCGAAGGGGGCGAGCAGCTCGGCCACGCGGCCCTCGGCCGGCCCGTCCTCCATGCCGAGGATGGAGTTGGAGAAATAGCTCGTGATTCTGGGCTGTTCGCCGGCGTTGATCGCCTGATTGATGAACTCGAAGTTGAAGGCGTGGATCAGCGCGTCACGCACGCGCCAGTCGTCGAAGGGGGCGCGGCGCGTGTTCATCACGAAGCCCGCGATGCCCGAGGGTCGATCGTGCGGGATGAGCGACTTGACCACCTCGCCCGATCGCACGGCGGGAAAGTCGTAGGAGACGTTCCACTTGGCGATGTTGAACTCGCGCACCGAGTCGACCGCGCCGGCGCGGAACGCCTCGAAGGCCACGTCGCCGTCGCCGAACCACTCGTAGCGGATTTCCTCGATGTTGTGCTGGCCGCGGTTGAACGCCAGATCGGCACCCCACCAATCGGGGTTCTTCACGAGGCTCAGGAAACGGCCCGGCTCGAAGTCGCCCACCACGTAGGGGCCGGAGCCGATGGGCGGCTCGAGGGTGGATTCGTCGAAGGGCCGCCCGTCGAAATCGGCCTTCTTCAGCACCGGGCGCAGGCCCAGGATGAGCGGCAGCTCCCGGTCCTCCTCCGCGAACTCGAAGCGCACGGTGCGCGGGCCCGTGGCCTCGGCGCGCGCCACCTTGTCCCACGCGCCGTGGTAGCGGGGGTGGCCCAGCGTGCCGAGCGTCTCGAAGCTCCACAGCACGTCCTCGACGGTGACGGGCGAGCCGTCGGAGAAGCGCGCCTCCTCCCGCAGGGTAAACTCGACCCACGACCGGTCTTCCGGCGTCTCGACCGATTCGGCCAGAAGGCCGTAGAGCGTGAACGGCTCGTCCCACGACCGGCCCATCAGGCTTTCGTAGCCGTAGACGCGATGGCCGTAGACCGACGAGCCCTTGAGGATGAACGGGTGCAGCGAATCGTAGCCGCCGACTTCGGCCAGGACGATGCGCCCGCCCTCGGGGGCATCGGGATTGACGTAGGGCAGCGATACGAAATCTGGGGGCAGGGCGGGCTCGCCATACATAGCTATGCCATGCTTCGGCTCTCCCGCGGCGCCCGTCGCGCCGAACGCGAGGGCCATGCCGAGGACCAGTGCGGGACGGATCGATGCGGGGTGGATGCGCCTCATGGCCTCGCGGCCTCCCTCTGCTCTTGTTGGTTGTGCGGCGAGCCTAAGCGCCGGATGCAGCCTTTTCAAACTTTTACCTTGGACAGCGGCGCGGGTTTGCGTATAAGAGAGCCACTGCTCGATAGGTTTCTTGCCTGTATGAAACCTGCCTCAATGACTTGCGCCCGCCTCTGGCGGGCGCTTTTTTTTGCCTCGCGTCGGCTCCGAGTCAGGCGGCCAGCGGTTGGCGCCGGGGCCGCGACAGGCCCAGAAGCGCGGCCACGATGGCCAGGTTGAGCACGTTCCAGCCGATGCCGTTCAGGAAGGCGTAAAGATAGCTGCCGGTCGCGTCGTGGATCGCCCCCGACATCCAGCCCCCAAGTGCCATGCCCGCGATGGTGGCGAAGGTGACGATGCCCACCCGCGCACCTGCCTCGCGCGCCGGAAGGTATTCGCGCACGATGATGGCGTAGGCGGGCACGATCCCGCCCTGCGCCAGCCCGAAGATCGCCGAGACGAGGTAGAGCGACACCAGCGCGTCGGAAGGCAGGAAGAGCACCAGCGCGAGGGTCTGCAACGCCGAGCCGAGCAGCAATGTCTTCAGACCGCCGAGCCGGTCGGCGAGAAAGCCCGAGACGAGGCGCGACACGACGCCCCCCAGCAGCATCAGCGACAGCATCTCGGCGCCCGCCGCCGGGCCGTAGCCGAGGTCGACGCAATAGGCGACTATGTGGACCTGCGGCATCGACATCGCCACGCAACAGGCGATTCCCGCCACGAAGAGCAGAATGGTCAGCGTCTTCGGCGAGAGGCCCGTGGTGCGCGCGCGCAGGGCCGCGGCGGCGTCGGCGGCGCGCCACGATTCCTCGGTCACGCGGCGGCGCAGGGTGAGCGAGAGCGGCAGCACCAGGGCGGGCACGATGACGGCGAGCGCGAGGTAGGCGCCGCGCCAGCCATGCTCGGCCTGCACGCCCGCCAGCAGCAGCGGCCATATCGCGCCCGACAGGTAGTTGCCGCTCGCCGCGATCGCCATGGCGATGCCGCGCCGCCGCAGGAACCAGTGCGAAACGTCTGCCACCAGCGGGCCGAAGCCGGTCGCGGCGCCGAAGCCGATGGCGGCGTGCAGCGCGATGACGATGGAGATCGAGGGGCTGATCGCCGCAAGCGCATAGCCCGCCCCCATAAGGCAGGCGGCCGCCGCCAGGCACGGCGCGATGCCCACCCGATCCACCCAGCGCCCGATCAGCAGCGTGCCGAGGGCGAAGCCGGCCATGGTGACGGTGTAGGCCAGCGAGACGGTGCCTCGGTCGGTGCCGAACTCGGCCTCCATCGCCGGCATCACGACGATGGGCGCCCACATGCCCACATTGGCCACGCAGGCCGTCGCGAGCGACAGCGCGAGGCGCCCCCAGGCATGGGGCGTATCGTGGATGGCGGCGGTCATGGCGCATGACGCTATGCGGGGCCGGGGCGGCCGTCCATCGGGTTTCGTGCCCTGCTCGGCGGCGGGCGCGACGATCCTTCCCGAGCTGCGGGCCACTCGCGGCTGGCCTTCGTACCTGCGGCAGGTAGGGTGCGGACACAAAGGCGCGCGGGCGCGCGTTGATGACGAGAGATACCGCGCGCGGCCACGCGCAGGCACGAAAGGGAGCGCACGCCATGTCGCAGGACAGACCGCTGAAGGGAAAGACCGCCATCGTCACCGGATCGAACTCCGGCATCGGGCTTGGCGTGGCGCGGGCGCTGGCGCTGCAGGGCGCCGACGTGGTGATCAACTCGTTCACCGACAGCGCCGACGACCACGCGCTTGCCGCCGCGCTCGCGCAGGAGACGGGGGCCGAGGTGCGCTACATCAAGGCCGACATGTCGAAGCCCGAAGAGTGCCGGGCGCTGATCGAGCAGGCGGGCGAGTGCCACGTCCTCGTCAACAACGCCGGCATCCAGCACGTCGCCGCCGTCGAGACGTTCCCGGTCGAGAAGTGGGACGCGATCGTTGCGATCAACATGAGCTCCGCCTTCCACACCAGCGCCGTCGCCCTGCCGATGATGCGCAAGGCCGGCTGGGGGAGGGTCGTCAACATCGCCTCGGCCCACGGGCTGACCGCCTCGCCCTACAAGTCGGCCTATGTCGCCGCCAAGCACGGCATCGTCGGGCTGACCAAGGTGGTGGCGCTCGAGACGGCGCGCGAGCCGATCACCTGCAACGCGGTGTGCCCGGGCTATGCCCTGACTCCCATCGTCGAGAAACAGATCCCCGACCAGATGGAGACCCACGGGATGAGCCGCGACGAGGTGATCGAGAAGGTCATGCTGGAGCGGCAGCCCTCGAAGGAGTTCGTCACCGTCGAACAGATCGGGGGGACGGTGACGTTCCTATGCTCGCCGGCGGCCGATCAGATCACCGGCACTACGATCAGCGTCGACGGCGGCTGGACCGCGCTGTGACCGGCGGCGGCGCTGCCGGCGCCGGCCGCTTCGGCCCGGCGGCGCCTCAGTCGGCCACCGAGATCGCCGCGCCGAACAGCACGAGTGCCATGAGCGGCACGATCACGGCGTGCGAGGGCGCAGTGTCGGCGACGATGAGGTCGGGCTCGATCACCGGCGCGTCGAGGCCGCCCGCCATGGCGGCGGCTGGCATAACGAACAGACAGGCGACGAGGGCGGCACGGCGAACAGCGGCAAAGGCCATGGGCGATCTCCACGAACAGACAGTTTCCCCAGCGGAAATGATGGACCGGGCAATGGGGCAAAGGCAAGGCCCGGCAGCCCGACAAGGGCCGCCCGACATGCGCCGCCCGGCATGTGGGGCGCAGGCAGGCCTGCCGGGGGCGGCGGCGCCGCCGCCGCTTCCGCCGCAGAGAAACGCACTGTGCGCCCTGCGCGACGTGATGCGGTGGCGGGTGCGAATGCGCGTGTTCCGGCCGCGTCAGGCGCGTTCGGGCGCGCGGGCGGGCGTGGCGTCGGGGGCCGCCGCCGGGGTGCCCGGCTCCGCCCCCTGCGCGGCGACGACGCGCGGCGGGCGGCCGGGCGCCTCGGGCGGGTAGACGAGGCCGGCCGAGATCACGAGCTTGGCGGCGTCTTCCACGCTCATGTCGAGTTCCACCACGTCGGCCCGCGGAACGAACAGCAGGAAGCCCGAGGTCGGGTTGGGCGTGGTGGGCAGGAACACCGAGACGAGGCCATCGTCGCGCGGGACGCGGCGGGCGATTTCGCCTCGCGCGCCGGTCGAGATGAAGGCGATGGCCCAGATTCCCTTGCGCGGATACTCGACGAGGCAGGCCCTGTCGAAATTCGTTTCGGTCTGGGCGAAGACGGTCTCGGCGATCTGCTTCAGCCCGTTGTAGATCGAGCGGACGACGGGCATCCGGTCGACCACGCTCTCGGCCCAGGAGATCAGCGACCGGCCGATCAGGCCCTTGGCGACCCAGCCGACGAGGATCGTGAAGATCAGGAAGACGATCACGCCGACGCCGCGGATGTCGATGCCGATGTACTGCTCGGGCCGGAAGGCGGCGGGGACGAAGGGGAGCACGAAGCCGTCGATCCAGCCCACCACCGTCCAGATCAGGTAGGCGGTCAGCCCGATGGGGGCGATCACCACCAGGCCCGTCAGGAACGAGGCGCGCAGCGAGGCCAGCACGCCCGGCCGCTTGCGGGGCTGCCCCGGGTCGATCGGGTTTTCGAGAATGTGCGGCTTGCGGTCGGTCATCGGCGCTCTTCCTGACCGTCGTGAGTTAGGCAGAGGCAAGCGGCGCCGCAAGATGGCGGGGCGGGGCCGGGCTCAGCATCCAGGGGGGGCCGCCGGGGTGCTGCCGATTTCGCAGGCGATGGCGGCGGCGAGGCGCGCATTGTTGAGCACCAGCGCGATGTTGGCGGCGAGGCTGCGCCCCTCGGTCAGCTCGAGGATGCGGCCCAGCAGGAAGGGGGTGACGTCCTTCGCGGCGACACCCCGTGCGGCGGCCTCGTCGGTCGCCTGCGCGATGAGGGGGGCGAGCGTCTCGGCCGGGATCTCGTGCTCGCGCGGGATCGGGTTGGCCACGAGCTGACCGCCGCCGCGGCCGAGCGCGGCGCGCATGATGTGGGCGCGGGCGATCCCGGCCGCGTCGTCGATGCGGAGCGGTGCGGACAGGCCGCTGTCGCGCGACCAGAAGGCCGGGACCGCGTCCTGGCCCACGGCGATCACGGGCACGCCGAGCGTCTCCAGCACCTCGAGCGTCTTTGGCAGGTCGAGGATGGCCTTGGCGCCGGCCGCGACCACGGTGACGGGCGTGCGCGCGAGCTCGTGCAGGTCGGCCGAGACGTCGAACGAGTGCTCCGCCCCGCGGTGGACGCCGCCGATCCCGCCCGTGGCGAAGACGGCGATGCCGGCGAGGCGGGCGGCGATCATGGTGGCGGCGACGGTGGTGGCGCCGGTGCGCCCCGCGGCGAGGCAGGCCGCGAGGTCGGCGCGGGAGAGCTTGGCGACGCCCTCGGCCGTGGCGAGCCGCGCGAGCTCTGCCTCGTCGAGCCCGATGCAGAGGCGGCCATCCATCACCGCGATCGTGGCGGGGGTGGCGCCGGCCTGCCGCACCTCGGCCTCGATCAGCCGGGCGGTCTCGAGGTTCTGCGGGCGGGGCAGGCCGTGGGTGACGATGGTGCTCTCGAGGGCCACGACGGGCCGCCCTCGGGCGCGGGCGTCGGCCACCTCGGCCGAGAAGGCGAGGGGGAGGGCAGGGGGCCCCGTCATGCGCGCGGCCCGCGTCCCGCGCCGGATGCCGGCCAGGGCCGGCAGCCTCCGGCGGGGATACTTGCAGCAAGAAGAAGGGGCAGGGCGCGCGCCGGGCCGCGGGCGAGCGCGGTGATCGTGCGAGGGCGGGACAGGCGGGGCGCGCAGGAGCGGCAGGCGCGAGCGCGGTCTCCGGGCGCGCTGATGCCGGCCGATCGGGACCCTGTCGCATTGGCGGGGATGAGTTGGGGGTGCGCTCGGGCGCGCATGGCTCGTGTCATCCGGTCAGGCCGTGGAGACGTAGAGGGCAGTGGCGGCGAGCGCCTCTTCCAGCGCGGCGGCTCCGTCGAGGCCGGCGACCTCGGCGGCGATGTGCGAGGCCATGAAGCAGTCGCCCGCCCCCGTCACCCGGCAGACCGAGACAGCAGGCGGCGCGAGCGAGACGAGGGTGCCGTCGGCCCGCGCCTCGGCCATCGCCGCGCCGCCGTCGGTCACCAGAACCCGGCGCGCGCCGCGGGCCACGAGGGCGCGGGCGGCCGCCTCGGCGCTGTCGAACGCCTCGCCGCAGATCAGGGCGGCTTCGACCCGGTTGACGTAGACGGTGGCGCGGGCATGCGGCAGGAGCGGCGCGAGCCGGGCCGCCTTTCCGGGCGAGGCGGGGGCGACCCGCAGGTCGGCGGCGGCGAAGAGGGGGGAAGCCGCGATCTCGGCCAGAAGCGGCTCGGTGAGGTTGCCGTCGAGCGCGACGAGGCCGCGCCATGGCTGCGCCTCGGAGGCGATGGCGCCGTCCCGCAGGGGGGCGAGGATGCGTGCGCCCGCCTCTTCGAGCGAATGGGCGTCGGCGACGGCGGCCACGAGCCCGTTCTCGGCCTCGATCGCCATGTAGCGGTCGGTCCGCAGGTCGTCGGCCCAGGTGACGTGGTCGGTCACCAGACCCATCGCGGCGCAGGCATCGGCCAGCGCCCGCCCCTCGGCGTCGCGCCCCAGCACGGTGAGCAGGATCGGGCGCAGGCCCTCGCGGCGACAGGCGGCAGCGATGTTCATCGCCACGCCCCCGGGCAGCCGCTCGATCCGGCCGGGCACGTCGTGGCCGATCCCCATGCGGCGCGGCGCGCGTCCGATCACGTCCCACAGGACGGAGCCGATGCAGAGGATGTCGCCGCGATGCGTCATGCCCGATCTCATGCCCCCGCGCCGCGCCGCGCGCAAGCGTGATGCCGTTCTGTCCGGTCTCGCCTCGGCCCGCGCGAAGGCGGCGCGCAGGCCAATCTCGTTGCGGCGGTCCGCGCATCGGCAGGGGCGGGCCGGTCGCCGTCGTGGCGAGCCGCGCCCCCGTTGTGGCCGCGCCCCCGTCGTGCCCTCGCCCCGTCATGCGCAGGCGCGTCTTTGGTGCGTGGGTATCGCGCCATTCATGGCCCCGGACGTCGCCCCCTGTGGTGCGGCGGTGGGGGCTGCCCCCGGCGCGGCGGTGGCGGCGATCGGCTCCATCGTCGTCCTGGCGCCCGTCGGCCGCGGTCGCCGGATCGTGCCCGGCGCACACGTTGCCGGCACCTGCGCGGCCCTCCCGGGCCGTCCGCGCCCGGCCGGAGGGGGGCGGCCGCAGGCCGGGAGCGCATGGCGGGAGCGCGTGGGCCCTTGCGCTTCCCCGACGGATGGCATACCTCGCGCGCACTTCGCAGGCGGGGCCGGGCCGCCGGGGGAGACATCCCCGCACGGTCCACCGGTTGGGGGCGCAGGCGCGCCCCCTCGCGCCCCGCCGAGGCATGAAACCGGAAAGGATACCCAAGGCATGGCATTGCCCGATTTTTCCCTGCGCCAGCTGCTCGAGGCCGGCGTCCACTTCGGTCACCAGACCCAGCGCTGGAACCCGAGGATGGGCCCCTACATCTACGGCAGCCGCAACGGCATCCACATCATCGACCTGACGCAGACGGTGCCGATGCTCGACGCCGCTCTCAACGTGGTGCGCGAGACGGTGGCGAAGAACGGCCGCGTCCTGTTCGTCGGCACCAAGCGGCAGGCCCAGAAGCCGATTGCCGACGCGGCCGAGAAATGCGCCCAGTACTACATGAATCACCGCTGGCTGGGCGGCACGCTGACCAACTGGAAGACCGTGAGCCAGTCGATCAACCGGCTCAAGGCGATCGACGAGCAGATGGCGCTGGGCGCCGAGGGCCTGACCAAGAAGGAGCGCCTCGGGATGGAGCGCGACCAGGCCAAGCTGCAGGCCTCGCTCGGCGGTATCCGCGAGATGGGCGGCCTGCCCGACCTGCTGTTCGTGATCGACGTCAACCGCGAGGACCTCGCGATCGCCGAGGCGAAGAAGCTGGGCATCCCCGTCGTGGCGGTGGTCGACACCAACTGCTCGCCCGACGGGGTGGATTACGTGATCCCCGGGAACGACGATGCCGCGCGCGCCATCGCGCTCTACTGCGATCTCGTCAGCCGCGCCGCGCTCGACGGCATGTCGGCCCAGATGGACGCCGCGGGCATCGACGTCGGCGAGATGGAAGAGGCGCTCGTCGAGGAGACGCTGGCCGAAGAGGCCGCCGCGCCCCAGGAGGGCGCCGGCGAGGCCGAGGCCAAGGCCGAGGCCTGACATCCCCGACCCGGCGCGCCCGCGGGTGCGCCGTCACGGAATTGACATGCCGCGCGGGGTAGCCACCTGCGCGGCAGGAGCAGCAAATCGAGGAGAGCCCGCGATGGCGATCACCGCAGCACAGGTGAAGGAACTGCGCGACAAGACCGGCGCAGGCATGATGGACGCGAAGAAGGCGCTGACCGAGACGGGCGGCGACATGGAGGCCGCGGTCGACTGGCTGCGCACCAAGGGGCTGGCCAAGGCCGCCAAGAAGTCCGGCCGGACGGCCGCCGAGGGCCTCGTGGCGGTGCGCACCGAGGGCGGCAAGGGCGTCGCCGTCGAGGTGAACGCCGAGACCGATTTCGTCGCCAAGAACGCCGAATTCCAGGAGATGGTGGCCGCCATCGCCGACGCCGCGATGCGCGTAGCCGATGTCGAGGCCCTGGCCCAGGCCGACCTCGGCGGCAAGTCGGTGGCCGACACGCTCACCGACAAGATCGCCACGATCGGCGAGAACATGTCGCTGCGCCGCATGGCCGTGCTCGAGGGCGAGCAGGTGGTGTCCTACATCCACAACGCCGCGAAGCCCGGCATGGGCAAGATCGGTGTGCTGGTGGCGATGACCGGCGGCTCGGAGGAGTTCGGCCGGCAGGTAGCGATGCACGTCGCGGCGGTTAACCCGTCTTCGCTGGGCGCCGACGATCTCGACGCGGCCGTGATCGAGCGCGAGAAGCAGGTGCTGACCGAGCAGGCCCGCGAAAGCGGCAAGCCCGAGCAGGTCATCGAGAAGATGATCGAGGGCCGCATGAAGAAATTCCTCTCCGAGGTAACGCTCCTCGGCCAGTCCTTCGTGGTGAACCCCGACCAGACGGTCGAGGCCGCCGCGCAGGAGGCCGGCGCCACGATCACCGGCTTCGTCCGGCTCGAAGTGGGCGAGGGCATCGAGGTCGAGAAGGAAGACTTCGCCGCCGAGGTGGCCAAGGCCGCGGCCACCTGAGGGCCGTCGTTGTTGCGTGACGCGAGGGGGCGTGCCTGCGGGCGCGCCCTTTTTCGTTCCACGCCCGCGAACCGGGCGGCCCATGGCGAGGGCAGTCGGCCGACCCAGGGGGCAGAGAATGCACCCCCCGGGCCGGCCGCCCGGTTTCCCGGGTCGGGGCGACGGACCCGTAATCGCGACCGGACCGCCCCGCGTTCCGCCACTCTCGGAACATGATGAGTGGTAAATGCTAACCTTGGGTTGGGCAAAGCCTTTGGCAGCTCCGCGCTTCGGTCGACCGCGGCGGGGGCACATGCGCTGCCTGTCTGCCGCGATCCCGGGCGAGTCGTCGACGGCGCCTCCGGCCGGCCGGGCGCACGAGGCCCCCGCGGGGACGACGGGGAGGAGGCGGGATGATTCGGTGCGTCCGGGCAGGCGGCTTGCAACGGCGGGGGATGCCGGCGTCAGGCGCCCGGCGGGTCTTCCACCATCTCGGCCACCGGGGCGGGGGTGGCGCGGGGGACATCGCTGCCCTGGCGCCCCAGGTTGCGGCAGACGAGGATCACCGGCAGCAGCCCGACCGCGACGATCACGAGCGACGGGACCGCCGCGCCCGACAACCGCTCGTCGGAGGCCAGCCGGTAAGCCTGCACCGCCAGCGTGTCGAAGTTGAAGGGGCGCATGATGAGGGTGGCCGGCAGTTCCTTCGTGACATCGACGAACACGATGAGCAGTGCCGTGAGCACCGAGGGGCGCAGGATCGGCAGGTGCACGCGGGCGAGCATTGCGCCGGGCCCGAGGCCGAGCGTGCGGGCGACCGCGTCGGTGTTGGGGTGAATGGTGACGAGCCCGCCGTCGTAGGTGTTCAGCGCGGCGGCGATGAAGCGTACCATGTAGGCGCCCACGAGCAGCCAGATCGAGCCGGTGAAGATCAGTCCCGTGTCGATGCCGAAGCGCGCCTCCATGAAGGCGTCGACCGCGTTGTCGAAGGCGGCGAAGGGCACGAGCAGGCCGACCGCGATCACGCCGCCGGGCACCGCGTAGCCGATCCGCGCCACGTTGGCCGCCGCGCCCGAGAGGCGCCCGGGCGCAAGCCGCTGGAAGAAGGCGACCAGCACCGCCGCGCCCACGGTGAGCACCGCGGCGATGCCGGCGAGCGTCACGGTGTTGCGGATGAAGCCGAGATAGCGGTCGTCGAACAGGTTCTGGCCCGAGCCGATCCCCATCTCGAGCAGCAGGCCCAGCGGCAGCAGGAAGCCCAGCACGACCGGCACGGCGCAGAGAACGACCGCACCCCAGCGGTGCCAGCCCCGCAACTCGACCGCCGGCGCCCGTTCGAAGCGCTTGCCCGCGCCGTGGTGGCGTGCCGCGCCGCGCTGGATGCGCTCGAGCAGGGCGAGGAACAGGGCGAAGCCCAGCAGGCACAGCGCGAGCTGCGCGGCCGCCGCGCGGTCGGACATCGAGAACCACGAGGTGTAGATGCCCGTGGCCAGGGTCTGGACCCCGAAATACTTGACCGTGCCGAAGTCGGCGATCGTCTCCATCACCGCCAGCAGCACCCCGCCCGCGATGGCCGGCCGCGCCATGGGCAGCGAGACGCGGCGGAACGCGCCCCAGGCCGATTGTCCCAGCGCCCGCGCGGCGAGGTTGGCCGTGGCCGATTGCTGAAGGAAGGCCGCGCGGGCCAGCAGGTAGACATACGGGTAGAGCACGAGGATCAGCATGACCGCCGCCCCGCCCAGCGAGCGCACCTCGGGGAACCAGTAGTCGCGCGGGCCCCAGCCGGTGACCGCCCGGAGCGCCGATTGCACCGCGCCGGGGTGGTCGAGCAGGTCGGTATAGGCGTAGGCCAGCACGTAGGCGGGGAAGGCGAAGGGCAGCGCGAGCGCGACCTCGAAGGCGCGCACGCCGGGAAATCGCGTCATCGTGACCAGCCACGCCGCGCCCGTGCCGAGCGCCGCGGTGCCGAGCGCGACGAGGGCCGCCAGCAGCAGCGTGGCCGAGGTGTAGCGAAGGAGCACGGTATCGGCGAGATGCGCCAGCGTCTCGGTCGATCCCATCAGCGCGGCGGCAACGACGGCGGCCATGGGCAGAAGGCACAGGGCGGCCGCGGCAAGCGCCCCGGCCCGGATCGCGCGTTCGGCGGCGCCGCGCCCCTCCGCGCTCATTCTCCGACAGCGCCCTCCAGCGCGGCGACGATGGCCGAGAAGTCGTCGGCCTTCAGGCTGGCGCCGCCCACGAGCGCCCCGTCGACGTTGGCCACGGCGAAGATCTCGGCCGCGTTGGCCGGCTTGACCGAGCCGCCGTAAAGCAGCGGCACGTCGCGCGCGCCCGATCCGATGGCGGTGGCGAGCTCGTCGCGCAGATGGTCGTGCACCTCGGCGATCTGCGCGACGGTGGGCGTGCGGCCCGTGCCGATCGCCCAGACCGGCTCGTAGGCGACGACAAGACCTTCGGCCATGGTGCCGGTGGGCAGGGAGCCCTGGAGCTGGGTCGAGACCACGTCGAGCGTGCGGCCCGCGTCGCGCTCGGCCTCGGTCTCGCCGACGCAGAGGATGGCCACGAGCCCGGCGCGCCGGGCGGCCTCGACCTTGACGCGCACGACCGCGTCGCTCTCGTCGTGGTCGGCGCGGCGCTCGGAATGACCGAGGATGACGTGGCTCGCGCCCGCCTCGGCCAGCATCTCGGCCGAGACGTCGCCGGTGTGCGCGCCCTTGGGCGCGGCGTGGCAATCCTGCCCGCCGGTCATCACCGCGCTGCCCGACAGCGCCTCCGCCATCCGGTGGATCAGCGTGGCGGGCGGGCAGAGCAGCACCTCGACGGAAGGGGAGGGATGGCGCTCGGCGAGCGCGCGGGCCTCGGCGAGGTCGGCCCCGGTGCCGTTCATCTTCCAGTTGCCTGCCGCGAGCTTGCGCGCCATGTCAGTCTCCTGCGTCGAGTGCCGCTCCGGCCCATTCGCAAGCCGCCTCGGGGTCGTCAAGGGCGGCGTGGGGCAGGCTCCGGTCGCCCGTGACCTGTCTCCGACCCGCTGCCTGCCGTGGCCGCGCAGATTGCGTTGCCCCGTCCGCGGCGAGCCGCTCGGCCTCCGTGATCGCGCCGCGGACCGGGCCGTCGACACGCGGCGCCGCGGCCCAAGCGATGGGGCGGTGGGTTATGACAGCGCCGAGCGGTGCCAGGCGATCCCCAACGGCGTCGGGCCCGGCGCGCGAGCCCGCCATCTGTTCACCGCGCCTGGCCGGCCGAGAGGCTCTCGTCGAACTTGATCGACTCGCCGCAGCCGCAGGACTCCGTGACGTTGGGATTGCGGAACTGGAAGCCGGCCTCGAGCAGCGAGACCTGGTAGTCGATCTCGGTGCCGAAGAGGAACATCTGCGCCATCGGGGCGATCATCACGACCGCGCCGTCCTGCTCGACGATCTCGTCGTGGGGATCGACCTCGTGCGCGTAGTCCATGGTGTATTCCATGCCCGCGCAGCCGCCCTTCTTGACGCCGACCTTGAGGCCCTTGGCGCCGTCGCGCTCCATGATCCGGGCGATCTGCGCGGCGGCCGCGGGGGTGAGGGTGACGGCCTGCTTGCCGGGAATGCCGAACATCTGGAACTCCTTCTGCCTACGGTCGAACGTAAGGGGCACGGCGCCGCCGCTCAAGCCCGGGCTGTGCGGCACGCCGACCTGCCTCGCACCACACGCGCGCGCCCGCCCCGGCCGGCCGTCGCCCCACCCGCCCACCCGCGCCGCCCGGCCGGCGCGGGCGCGCGCGGGCAGACGGCTCAGCCATGGTGCACGGGGCGTGGGCGCAGGGGGCGTGCCGGGTTGCCCGCGACGGTCGTGCCGGGGGCCACGTCGCGCGTGACCACCGCGCCCGCCCCGATTACCGCGTCGTCGCCCACGGTGACGCCCGGCAGGATAAGCGCGCCGCCGCCGATCCAGACATTGCTGCCGATCGCCACGGGGCGGCCGAATTCCAGCCCCGCGTCGCGCATCTTCGGGTCGCGCGGATGGTCGGCGGTCAGGATCTGCACTGCGGGGCCGATCTCGGCGCGGTCGCCGACGGTGACCGGGCACACGTCGAGCACGACGCATCCGTAGTTGAAGAACACGTCGTGCCCGAGGCGGATGTTCGTGCCGTAATCGACATGGAAGGGCGCCCGTATAGCGCACCCCTCACCACGCGCGCCGATCAGCCTGTCGAGCAGGGCGCTCCGCTCGGGATCTCCCAGGATGGTGGCGTTGTAGGCGCGCATCGCCTCCTGGGCGCGCCGTCGCCTCTCCACGAGGTCGGGGTCGCCGGGCCGGTAGAGCGCGCCTGCCACCATCCTGTCCCACTCGGTGGCGGGCGGGTCGGTGGCGTGGTCGCTCACATGAAGCCCAGCTCGAGCTTCGCCTCGTCCGACATCATGTCCATCCCCCAGGGCGGATCCCACGTGATGTCGACGTCCACCTGCTTGACGCCCGGCAGAGGCTCGACAGCCTCGGCCACCCAGCCGGGCATC
Source organism: Rhodovulum sp. 12E13 (assembly GCF_003340565.1). Classification (GTDB taxonomy): domain Bacteria; phylum Pseudomonadota; class Alphaproteobacteria; order Rhodobacterales; family Rhodobacteraceae; genus HLUCCA09. The sequence continues at coordinate 87,618 of NZ_QPLK01000017.1, forward strand.
TCGCCCGCCACCGGGCAGCCCGGCGCGGTCAGGGTCATGACGATGCCGACCTCGCCCTGGTCGCTGATGTCGATCGTGTAGATCAGGCCGAGGTCGAAGATGTTGACCGGGATTTCGGGGTCGTAGACCGATCGGCAGGCGTCGACCACGCTGTCGTAGAGCGGATGGTCGGTGCTCGAGGGACGGATGAGCGGCGCTCCTTCGAGAGGGGCGGCTGCGTCAGGTGTCGTCATCGCGGCAGATCCTCTTTTCTTGACTGAAGATATAAGGAAAGCCGTCGCCGCGGTCCATACCCGCGGCTGCGACGCGTGCGCCGGGCGGGTGCGCAAGCGGGGGCGCCGTCGCGTCCGGACTTGCGTTTGCCGGACCTGCGTTCGCGGGGCCTGCCTTTCCCGGGCCGACCTGCCCTGCGCCGACCTGCCCCGCGCCGGTCTGCCCTTCCCTGGGCGTCGGTGCGTTCAGCGGTGGCGCGTGCGCGTGGTCTCGTGGCGGTGCTCGGTGTCGTGGCGCCGGGGAGCGGGCCATGCGTCGCCGGGCTCGTCCGCCTCGCCCCCGTCGGTTGCGGGCGCGTTCGTCACGAGCCGCGACAGTCCGCCGCGGTCGTCGAGCAGGTGGACCGGCAGCGGCTCGCCCCGGCGCAGGTGGGCGTCCGTGAGGGCGAGGCGATCGACCCTGCGGAAGGCGAGGATGAGCGCCGCCCCGGCCCCGACGAGGCCCAGCGGCGTTTCGCCCGCGCCCGCGGCGATCAGCGCGGCGGCCAGCCCGAAGATGAAGGCGAAGAGGGCATGGCCCTGCGCGCGCATCTGCGAGGCGAGCATCCGTGGGCAGGTAATCTCGGACGGGGTGGCGCCGAAGAGACGGGTCGAGAGGCGGTGGCGCAGCCGGATCGTGTTGACGTAGCCGGCGGGAATGCGCTTGGCGTGTTCGAGGTCGCCGCGGATGTTCTCGTCGATCCAGCAGACGCGCAGCAGCGCGACAAGGGCGAGAAGCGTGGCGACCGAGGCGGGCGCCCAGAGCGCGGCGGCGCTGCCGGCGAGCACGGCGAGGCTGCCGGCGAGGAAGGGCGCGGCGGCGGGTGGGATCTCCGGGGTCTGGTGCGGCATGGTTCCTCCTGAACGCGGCGTGGGCCCCGGCGTTCCCCGCCGGTGACCGCCACCCGGCGGCGAGCACTCTGATGCGCATGGTTGTTCGACAGGGTTGCAGATTCCCTGATGGAGCGCGCTTGCGGTGTGCCGCCGCGGCGTCGCCCTGTCGCAGGGGGCGGCGCGCCAGCCGCCGCGTGCGGCGTTTCTCCTCGCCGCGCGGTGCGCCGGCCGCCTGCGCCACGCCCGGCCGTCCTACGCCCGGCCCCCTGTGGCCCGGCCCCCCGTGGCACGAGCCCCGGCCGCCCTTGTCCCGTCGGGCCGCGGCCCGCTCCTGCGCGCGACGGTGCTCTTGCGGGCGGGGGCGGGGCGGACGCGCTTCTCGATCTCGTCGTAGAGCAGCGCGGCCACGTTCTTGCCGGTGCATTTCTCCACCCCCTCGAGCCCCGGCGACGAATTGACCTCGAGCACCTTCGGCCCGTCAGCCCCGCGCAGCAGATCGACGCCGGCCATGTGCAGCCCGAAGGCGCGGGCCGCCCTGACGGCCGTCTCGCGCTCGGCCCGGCTGATGCGCACCGCCTCGGCCGAGCCGCCCTGATGCAGGTTGGAGCGGAACTCTCCGGCTGCGGCCCGCCGCTTCATCGCGGCGACCACCTTGCTGCCGACGACGAGGCAGCGGATGTCCTCTCCCGCCGCCTCCTTGACGAAGTGCTGGACGAGGAAGTTGGCCTTGAGCCCGCGGAACGCGGAGATCACCGATTGCGCGGCCTTCTTCGTCTCGGCCAGCACCACGCCCTTGCCCTGCGTGCTCTCGAGCAGCTTCACGATCAGGGGCGCCCCCTCGACCAGCCCGATGAGGTTGTCGGTATCCTTGGGCGAGGCGGCGAAGGCGGTGGCGGGCATCCCGATGCGGTGGCGGGCCAGGATCTGATGGGCGTGCAGCTTGTCGCGGCTGGCGGTGATGCCCTCGGAGCCGTTGACGCAATAGGTGCCGATCGATTCGAACTGGCGGATGACGGCGGTGCCGTAGGCCGTGACCGAAGCGCCGATGCGGGGGACGACAGCGTCGTAACGCGGCAGGCGCTTGCCGTCGTAATGCACCTCCGGCGCCAGCGCGTTGATCGCCATGTAGCAGCGGGTCGTGTCGATCACCTCCACCACGTGGCCGCGCCTCTCGCCCTCGGAGACCAGCCGCGAGGTGGAATAGTTGGGCTCGCGCGAGAGGACGGCGATGCGCAGGGTGCGGCTCGGCGCCACCTGCCTGACCTGCGCGGTATGGTAGGGCTCGTAGGAGAGCTGGGGCTGGCAGCAGGACTCGGAGGGGCTGATGACCACCTCGTCGCCGAGCGCCTGCCGACCGAGCAGCATGCGATACGCCATCGTGCCACGGTCGGTCAGGGTGATCTCGATGGGCCATGCCCGGCCGGCGACCGTGATCTCGGTGGCGATAACGTAACGCAGCTCGGTCTCGCCGTTCGACGAGGTCACCTCGCGCCGGTCGACGATATCGGCCGAGCAGGGGATCGAGATCAGGTCGTTGCCGGGGATCGGGTGCACGGCGAAGCGCACCTTTGGGTGCGAGGACGGCCCGAACGCCTCGATGTCGAAGGCATGGAGGGCGGAGGTCTTCGCGCCGGTGTCGATCTTGGCCTTGATCGCGGGCAGGCCGAGGCCCGGCAGCGCGACCCACTCCTCCCAGCCGAAGGTGAGGCGGTCGGTCATGCGGTCTTTCCTTGCATCCTTGTCCGCTTCAGCCTTTCAAGGGAGGCACGGCGCGTCCAGCCCCGTTCGACCGCGGCCCGCAGGGCTGACGCAGGGGCACGCAGGCGCGACAGAGAAGCGAAAGAGACGAGGGAACCCGCCGATGTCCTACGCCCCGGAGACCTCCCGCCCGCCGCTCGGCGTCACCGAGCTCGTGGGCCGCGTGTTCCGCCTGTTCCGCGAGCGGTTCCAGGAAATCTTCCTGGTGTCGCTGCTCTACTCGGTGGTCAGCCTCGCGGTGTCGCTCGCCCTGATCGGGCCAGAGCGCACTTTCGGCCTGACCGACCAAGGCACCGTGCCCGTGGGCGGCGAAGGCGGAATGGGCCCGGGCGGAATGGGGCCGGGCGCAATGGGGCCGGGCGCGATGCCGATGGCCCAGATCGGGGTGGGCGATCTTGTCGACGCGGTGCTTCAGATCCTTCTCAGCGCGCTCTTCGTGGGCGCGATCGCCCTTCTCGTGGTCGACGCGGCGCGGGGGCGGCCGGCCGGCGCGCCCGAGGTGCTGCGGCGCGCGCTGGGCACGGCGCTTCCCGTGGCGGCGATCAGCATCGTGATCGGCGTCGCCGTCGCGCTGGGCTTCGTGCTGCTGTTCGTGCCGGGCCTGTGGATCTTCGCCGTGCTGTCCGTCGCCATCCCCGTCGCGGCGGTCGAGGGGGCCGGGCTCGGCGCGCTGGGTCGCAGCGCGGCTCTGACCAAGGGCTACCGGTGGCCCATCGTGGGCTTCGGCCTCGTCTTCGCCGCGATCGTGCTGGCCCTGACGCTGGTGCTCGGCCTTTTCGTGCTCGCGCCGCTCGGGGTGATGCTCACCGGGGGCGAGCCCGGACTCGTGGGCGGGCTGGTGCTGACGCTGGTGACCGCTCTTGTCGGCGCGGCCTATGCCGGTCTCGGCGCGCTGCCCGCCCCGGTGCTCTACCTGCGCCTGCTCGAGCTGAAGGAGGGGGGGCAGGGCCGCTAGGCGCGCCTGCCTCTGGCGCCCGCCCGCGATCCGGGGCAGACCCTGCCCATGAGCGACACCGCGACCGACCGCTTCTCCTTCGCGCTGCACGCCACCGACGGGCCGGCGCGGACGGGGGTGATCTCGACCCCGAGGGGCGAGATCCGCACGCCGGCCTTCATGCCCGTGGGCACCGCGGGCACCGTCAAGGCGATGCTGCCCGAGTCGGTGCGCGAGACCGGCGCCGACATCCTTCTCGGCAACACCTACCACCTGATGCTGCGCCCGGGGGCCGAGCGGGTGGCCCGCCTCGGCGGCCTGCACGCCTTCATGAACTGGGATCGCCCGATCCTGACCGATTCGGGCGGCTTCCAGGTCATGTCGCTGTCCGAGTTGCGCACGCTCACCGAGGAGGGGGTGACCTTCCGCTCGCATATCGACGGGTCGCGGCATCACCTGACGCCGGAGCGGTCGATGGAGATCCAGCGCCTGCTCGGCTCGGACATCGTGATGGCGTTCGACGAATGCCCCGCTCTGCCGGCCGGGCGCGACCGCATCGCGGAGTCGATGCGCCTGTCGATGCGCTGGGCGGCCCGCTCGCGCGAGGCGTTCGGCGCCCGGCCGGGCCATGCGCTCTTCGGCATCCAGCAGGGCGGGCTGGAGCGCGACCTGCGCGAGGAATCGGCCGAGGCGCTGCGCGCGATCGGCTTCGACGGCTACGCGGTGGGGGGGCTCGCCGTGGGCGAGGGGCAGGAGGCGATGTTCGGCGTGCTCGACCACGCGCCGGCCATGCTGCCCGCGGACAGGCCGCGCTACCTGATGGGCGTCGGCAAGCCCGACGACATCGTGGGCGCCGTGGCGCGCGGCATCGACATGTTCGACTGCGTCCTGCCCTCGCGCTCGGGGCGCACCGGGCAGGCGTTCACCCGCCGCGGCGTGGTGAACCTCAAGAACGCCCGCCACGCCGACGACCCGCGCCCGCTGGACGAGGCCTGCGCCTGCCCGTGCTGCCGGAGCTATTCCCGCGCTTACCTGCACCACGTGTTCAGGTCGGGCGAAATCATCTCGTCGATGCTGCTGACGTGGCACAACCTGCACTATTACCAGGAGATGATGGCGGGCATGCGCGCCGCCATCGCGGCGGGCCGCTTTGCCGACTGGCAGGCCGAGTTTCACGCGGGTCGGGCCGAGGGCGACCTTCCGCCGGCCTGAGCTCGACCGGCCGCGCGCCGTCGCGCGGCGACGGCGACGGCGACTGTGAGCGCCTCAGACGTCGGGGCCGGTCGCCGGGGGAAAGGCGCAGCCGGAGATCAGCGTCTCCGCCCGTTCCGACCGGGTGCCGGCGGGCTCGAACTCGAGCGCCGCCCGCGCCGCGCGCAACCCTTCCTTCAGGTCCTCGGCCGTGAAGGGGGGCGGATTCCCCCCGGCGCTCCCTTGTGCGGCGCGATGGTCGCGAGACTGCCGGGCGCCTCGGGCGAAGGCCGAGAGGGCCGCCTCGCGTTCGTTGCGGCGCAACTCGGCGAGATCCTCCTCGCCCAGATGCGCCACGACCGACACGGTGCCGTCCGCGAAGCCGCGATCCTCTCCGAGCACGTCGCCGAGCGTCTGCTTCGTCCACACGAGATCCGCCATTGCGCCTCCTTTCGATCCCGAGGGAAACGGGCACCGGCCGGATTTGTTCGACGGACGCGGCGGCCGCCTAGACGAGGCCGAGGAACTTTCGGCGCTTGGGACGACCGGCGAACGCGCCTCGGCTCTGCATGAAGGCACGAACCTCGGGAGGTTGCCAGCTTCACCGCCGCAGAGGGGCTGAAAATGTCGCGTCCGCTGACGCAGTTCGGCAGCGCATCCTTGTGAGCCCCGTGCAGAAGGGCGCGGCCGCATTCGGGTCAGTTTACCGTGGCCGGCAGTCGCCGCTTGTCCTGTCAGGCGGCGGCGTGCACACTCCGTCCCGACGAGGAGCCCGCGGTTGAAAGCGGAGGTCGCGCGCCCCACCTAACCCCTCCGTGACAGGAGAGGGCTCCAAGGCCGCCGGATGCCGGGGCGCGGGCCCTCTTGCTAGAGAACAGGACATCGAGCACATGCAAGAGCCACTGAGCAATCCATACCCGGTGCTGCCGCTGCGCGACATCGTGGTGTTCCCGCACATGATCGTTCCGCTGTTCGTGGGCCGCGAGAAATCGGTTCGCGCGCTGGAAGAGGTCATGGCCGACGACAAGCAGATCCTGCTCGCCAGCCAGATCGACCCGGCAGAGGACGACCCCGCCCCCGAGGGCATCTACCGCGCCGGCGTGCTGGCCAACGTGCTGCAGCTCCTCAAGCTGCCCGACGGAACGGTCAAGGTGCTGGTCGAGGGCAAGACGCGGGTGCGCGTGGCCGACTACATCGACAACGACGAGTTCTTCGAGGCCAACGCCGACCCGCTCACCGAGATGTCCGGCGACGACGCCGAGGTCGAGGCGCTGGTGCGCTCGGTCGCCGAAGAGTTCGAGCGCTACGCCAAGGTCAAGAAGAACATCCCCGAAGAGGCGCTGACGGCGGTGGCCGAGGCGCGGCAGGCAGCCAAGCTGGCCGACCTCGTGGCGGGTCACCTCGGCGTCGATGTCGACAAGAAGCAGGACCTGCTCGAGACGCTCTCGGTCGCCGAGCGTCTGGAGAAGGTCTACGGCCTGATGCAGGGCGAGATGAGCGTCCTGCAGGTCGAGAAGAAGATCAAGACGCGCGTCAAGAGCCAGATGGAGAGGACGCAGCGCGAGTATTACCTCAACGAACAGATGAAGGCGATCCAGCGCGAGCTGGGCGACGGCGACGACCAGTCCGAGATCCAGGAACTCGAAGAGCGGATCGAGGCGACCAAACTGTCGAACGAGGCGCGCGAGAAGGCCGAGGCGGAGGTCAAGAAGCTCAAGAACATGAGCCCGATGTCGGCCGAGGCGACGGTGGTGCGCAACTACCTCGACTGGATGCTGTCGATCCCGTGGGGCGTGAAATCGCGCGTCAAGAAGGATCTCGGCCGCGCCCAGAAGATCCTCGACGACGACCACTATTCGCTCGACAAGGTCAAGGAGCGTATCGTCGAGTATCTCGCCGTGCAGCAGCGCTCGAAAAAGCTGAAGGGGCCGATCCTGTGCCTCGTCGGCCCGCCGGGCGTGGGCAAGACCTCGCTGGGCAAGTCGGTCGCCAAGGCCACGGGCCGCGAGTTCATCCGCATCAGCCTCGGCGGCGTGCGCGACGAGTCCGAGATCCGCGGCCACAGGCGGACCTATATCGGCTCGATGCCGGGCAAGATCATCCAGGCGCTGAAGAAGGCCAAGACGACGAACCCGCTCATCCTGCTCGACGAGATCGACAAGATGGGGCAGGACTTCCGCGGCGACCCGGCCAGCGCCATGCTGGAGGTGCTCGACCCCGAGCAGAACTCGACATTCGTCGACCACTACCTCGAGGTGGAATACGACCTGTCGAACGTGATGTTCATCACCACGGCGAACACCTACAACATGCCGGGGCCGCTGCTCGACCGGATGGAGATCATTCCGCTCGCCGGCTACACCGAGGACGAGAAGCTCGAGATCGCCAAGCGTCACCTGATCGACAAGCAGGTGAAGAACCACGGCCTGAAGAAGGGCGAATTCGAGCTGACCGACGCGGCCCTGACCGAGATCATCCGCACCTATACCCGCGAGGCGGGCGTGCGGAACCTCGAGCGCGAGATCGCCAAGATCGCGCGCAAGGCGGTGACGCAGATCGTCAAGAAGGAGACCGACAAGGTCGTGGTCACGCCCGAAAACCTGTCGGACTTCCTCGGCGTGAAGAAGCACCGCTACGGGCTCGCCGAGCTGGAGGACCAGGTCGGTGTCGTGACGGGCCTCGCCTACACCTCGGTGGGCGGCGACCTGCTGCAGATCGAGGCGGTGCGCCTGCCGGGCAAGGGCCGGATGAAGACCACCGGCACGCTGGGCGACGTGATGAAGGAGTCGATCGACGCCGCCAATTCGTATGTCCGCTCGATCGCGCCCTCGATCGGGGTGAAGCCGCCGCGCTTCGACACGATGGACATCCACGTCCACGTCCCGGAAGGGGCGACGCCGAAGGACGGGCCGAGCGCGGGCCTCGCGATGGTCACCTCCATCGTGTCGGTGCTCACGCAGATCCCGGTCAAGCGCGACATCGCAATGACCGGCGAGGTCACGCTGCGCGGCAACGCGCTGCCGATCGGCGGGCTGAAGGAGAAGCTGCTCGCGGCGCTGCGGGGCGGCATCAAGACGGTGCTGATCCCCAAGGAGAACGAGAAGGATCTCGCCGAGATCCCCGACAACGTGAAGGAGGGGCTCGAGATCATCCCCGTCGAGCATGTCCGCGACGTGCTGAACCACGCGCTCGTTCGCCAGCCCGAGCCCATCGAGTGGGACGAACAGGCCGAGGAGGAGGCCGCGCTCGCCCGTGCCGCGCGCCTCGAAGCCGAGCGGCGCGAGACCGGCACGACGGCGCACTGAGCGCCCCTCGATACGACGCAGAAAGGGCGCCCGCGCGGGCGCCCTTTTTTCGTCCTGCGGGGCAGGCGGGTCGGTCCCGCCGGGGCCCCCTTACGGCCGGATCACGATCGTGGTCGCGGCCTTCCCCTCGTCCAGCACGTAGCCGAAGAGCGTCTCGGCGTTCGCCGGGTGAAGGCGCACGCATCCGGCCGAGGCGCGCGACCCGAGCCGGTCGGTCTCGGTCGTGCCATGGATGGCATAGTTGCCCGAAAAGAAGATCGAAAACGGCATGGGCGCCCCGCCGTAGAGGGTTGAGTAATGCATGCGCTTCAACGTGACCGGGTGGTAGGTGCCCACCGGCGTGCACTTGCCGTCGCGCGCGGTGGAGACCGGCCATACATGCAGTGGGGTGCCGTCGCGCACGACATGCATCGCCTGGTCGGAGAGGTCGATGCTGATCCGCAACTCGGCCATTGCGCCAGAGGCCGCAGCCGTCAGAAGGGTGACCACCAAAGCGCGTGAGACGAGTGCGGAAAATGGCATGGCCAGCAGTCTGGCGGAAGGGCGAGGCCGGGGCCAGCGCCGCGATCCGGGGGCCTTGCGCCCCCCCGCGGCCTTCGCTACATCGCTGCGCACCGGCGGGTGATTAGCTCAGTGGTAGAGCGCTTCGTTCACATCGAAGATGTCGGGAGTTCGAATCTCTCATCACCCACCACCTTGCTCCGCTGGCAGGCCCGCCTTGTCGCGCCACCTCGCGGTGGCCGGTCAGGGCGTTACCGCACAAGGCTCCGGCGCGGTCCGTGCTCCGGCGCGGCTAGCCCGATCGGTGACAGGGAATGGCAATCTCGCCGCCCCGACCGTCGATCGCTACCGGTCGGTCATGCCCGCGCCCTTGCCCCGTGGCGGCGCGACGGGCTATGCACGCACGTCGCGGGTGGTTAGCTCAGTTGGTAGAGCGCTTCGTTTACACCGAAGATGTCGGGGGTTCGAATCCCTCACCACCCACCATTCCCTCTCTCCATGCTGTCCATGCTGCCCATTTTGTCCAGTGACTTCAGGGCGTCTGGGCAGATTGGCTTTGTCCACCTTCTTCCCTTAGCCTCGACAGCACGTGCGAGTGTTGGCACATCTGTTGGGACGTGGTTCCCGAGTGAGGAGAGGTGCCAACAATGAGGCTGACCGACGCGAAGATCAGGGCCGCCCGGCCGGGCGAGACGACAAAGAAACTGAGCGACGGCGGGGGCTTGCAACTGCATGTCACGCCCGCGGGCGGGAAGCTGTGGCGACTCGCCTATCGCTTCGAGGCGAAGCAGCGCACCCTCGCAATCGGCCGTTACCCCGATATCTCGCTCAAAGCCGCGAGGAACGCCCGCGACGCGGCCAAGGCGCTGATCGCCGAAGGACGCGACCCGTCTGTAGAGAAACGCAAGGCAAAGATCGCGCCGCCGACGTGGGCAGAGGTCGCGCTTGAATTCCTAGAGCACGAGCGCCAGCGGGGCAGGGCTGAGGGAACGGTGAAGAAGCTGGCGCACCAGATCGACCACACGATCCGGGCATTCGGCGACCGACCCATCGCCGAACTGCGCGCGTCGGACCTGCTGCCGCTTCTGCGGGTCTTCGAGCGGGGCGGCAAGCATGAGACGGCCCGCCAGGTGCGCGCGCTGTGTTCGCGCATCTTCCGATATGCGGTCGCGACCGACCGATGCGAGAATGACCCGGCGGCGGTGCTCACCGGGGCGCTCGTCTCGCCGCCGCGGAGTGGCTATCCGGCGATCACCAATCGGGAGGAGGTTGGCGCTCTCATGCGGGCGTTACGTGGTTACGCGGGCGAGCCCACGACAGCCACGGCGCTGCGAGTTCTCGCCTATACATTCCTGCGGCCGGGCGAGGTGATCTCCCTGCGATGGACCGACGTGGACTGGTCCGAACGCCTCATCTCGATCCCGGCAGCGCGCATGAAAATGAACCGTCCGCATCTGGTGCCCATTTCGCGGCAGGTGGCAGAGGCCCTGCGGGCTTTGCAGCCGTGGACAGGCGACGGCCCGCTCATCTTCCCGTCCCTGCGAGCACCGGGCAAGGCGATCAGCAACAACACGCTCAACGCCGCGCTTCCTGCGCGACCTCGACCGCGCCGCGCCGATGAAGATCACCCGTGTTCTCACCGACAACGGCAAGGAATTCACCGACCGGCTGTTCGGCCTGCGCAAGCGCGCAGCCACGGGCAACCACGAG
>NZ_QPLK01000018.1 GCF_003340565.1 Rhodovulum sp. 12E13
CGGAGCAACTCGACCTGTTCGAAGCATTGAGCCTGCCGAAACCCGCCTGACGCACCTTGTCGTCACAAAAACGCGAACTCCCCGCCAACAATATCAATCGCTTATCGGATCAACTGTCGAACTTCGGTGTGATGTCCCGAAAACAGAAACCGGGATCGGAAAAGTCAGATCGATAGGAGGATAATCCCATGAAGGCCCGCATCATCACCGCCGCCGCCCTGACCGCCCTGACGCTCGGCGTCGCCGCCCATGCGCAGGAGGACCCCGCGATGGGCCAGGGGTTCAACATGCTGACGGGGGCGGTCTACAATGCCCTCAGCGCGCAGGGGTTCGACACCTCGAACATCAACGACCTCTCGCTGTCGGAGATCGCCCAGATCCGGAACCTCCTGACCGGCGACATGGGCAACAGCGAGCGTCAGCGCATCGAGCTGATTCTCGAGCGCGCTGCGGGCTGACGCGCCCGCGACCCGGCGCGCCGCGCGCGCACCTGAGGGGCTGCCGACTGGCGGCCCCTTTCGCCATGGGGGGTGCTCCGGTGCCGATCGTCGAGCCGCCCCGGCCCCGACACCTGCGCTGTCAGCGCGTCAACACGGCGTGAGAGGAGGATGCGTGCGTGTCGGGCGTCGCGTATCGTCGCCACCAGACCACCACCGATCCGGGAGCCCGAGATGTCCTCCGACGAGCCCGAGTCCAGTGCCCATACCGATGTCCGGCCGCCCCTGGACGGGACGCGCCCCGACGAGGCGGCGCTGCACGCCCGGCTCCGGGCGATCTTCCCCAATGGTGTGCCGAACATCTACCGGATGATGCTGCGCAACCCGCGGGTCATGGCCGGGCTCGTCGCGATGAAGGAGTGTCTCGCCGGCGGCGAGCTCACCGAGGCCGAGCGCTGCCTGGTGGCGCTCGAGGTGGCCAATTACTGCGAGTGCAGCTACTGCATCGTCGCGCTCAGCCATTACAGCGTGCACGACCTCGGCGTGCCCGACGCGGTCGTCGATGCCGCGGCGAAGGGCGCGCTGCCGGGCGAGGCGCGGCTCGATCTCGTGATCGGGGCGACGCGGGCGCTGCTGGCCAGCCGCGGCAAGCTCGGCCGGGCGGAGCTGGCCCGCTACCGCGAGCGGGGCCTGTCCTTCGCGCAGATCCTCGAGATCATCGGCGTGATCGGGGAGTACACGGTGGCCACCTTCTCGGCCAATCTCGACCGGACGCGGATCGACCCCGAATACCGCCTCGGCTGAGGCTCAGCCCGAAAACGGCAGGCTGACGCGGAAGCAGGTGCCGCCGGGCCGGTCACGTCCGCGGCCGTCGGCCGGTCAACCGCCACGGCGCCGACTTGAACCAGCCTGTGCCATGGGCCACGGCCACCAGCACCGCCATACCGACGAGGTTGACCAGCGCCGCGTTCAGCGGCGTGCGCCCGAGGACGTCGAGCGCCACTCCGAGGAGCCGCGCAAGATACATCGACGCGATGAACACCGCGAGCGATTGCTGGCCGACTTTCAGGATCACGACGAGTCCGGTGCGCCATGTCCGCGCCAGCGGCCCGTCGCCGTCGGGTGGCGCGAGCCTGTCTCCGCGCGGGCCCACGGCGACCCAGGCAAGGTAGGCGAGCGCGAGAAAGTGGAGGTAGCGAAGCCCCCCGAAGTCGGACTTGCCGATCAGGGGGGCCAGCGCCGCCCGTGCCTCCGACAGCTGCGCCACGTCCCGGTAGGTCGGCCCGTGCGCCAACGGCACGATCGCCAGAACGATCGCTGCGGCACCGATCACCAGCCTGCGGTCGACGGGCGGGGCGGGCAGCCAGCCCGACATCAGGGCGAACCCCGTGAAGAAGACAAGCTGCCAGCCGAACGGGTTGAAGAACCACTCGCGCTCGGACCACGGCTCTGCGGGCAGGGCGAGCACACTCGCCTGGGCGAGTGCCCAGACACTGATCACCGCGCCGAAGGCCGCCCAGAGGTGGACACGTGCCAGCGCCATGACCGCGGGCAGCATCATCAGGATGACCAGATACATCGGCAGGATGTCGAAATAGTTCGGCACGTAGGTCAGCGTGACCAGCCCCAGAAGGTTCGTCGCGGGATCGTTGAAGAACGGATGCAGGTTCAGCTGACCGACGTAGTCGCGCAGGAGCAGGTCGGAGGCGGTCAGGGCGACCATGGTCGCGGCGATGTCGAGAAACAGGCAGACATGCGCCCAGTAGACCTGCCAGCAGCGGTATGCGACCCGGGCCGTCCCCATGGCCCACCCGCGGTCGCGGAAGACCTTGCCGAACGCGATGGCCGAGGCCATGCCCGAGCAGAACACGAAGATCTCGGTGGCGTCGGAGAAGCCGAACCGCGCCGGAATCCACTGCGTCATCCAGTTGCTTGGCACATGGGCGATCAGGATGATGAACATCGCGATACCGCGGAAGAAATCGAGCCTCGGATCGCGCAGCGTGGCCGTGTCCGTGGCGGCCGTTCGGGAAACCGCGCTGCCCTTCGGCTGCGAGCCGGGCGTGGTGTCGGTCAGGCTCATCGGGCAGGCACTCGCTCTGGAAGGGGGCGGCTATTCTGCCCCATGATCCGACGCGAGAGGGGCATCGGCAATGCGGGTTCGCCGCGTGCGGGCAAACGTGTCGGCATGGCCCCCGCGAAGCGCCGTGCGCGCATCGAGGATCGCCGAGGCCGCCTCGAGCCGCCCGGCGCGGATGCCGGCGTCGACCGTGATGCGCTCGAAGACGTCGCGCTGCGCATGGCTGCCAATCGTCGGCATGTGAGCTCGCGCGGCGCTGAGCCGGTCGAAGGCGCGCGCATGGCGGCCCTCGCCGAAGGCCGCGAGCCCTTCGGCCGCGGCAAGGCCGGGATGGGCCGCCCCGCGCCCCTGCTCGGTCGGGGCGGCCCCGGAGGCGGCCACCTGTGCCACGAGACGCCCCGCGGATTCGCGGCGCGTGGCGCCCGTCAGGGCGAGCATGTAGTGCAGATCGGCAAGGACCAGACAGCCGTCGTCCGCCCTGTTTTCCGCGATGTCCGCCAGTTCGCCCCAGCGCTGGCCGACATCGACCCCGTCGAGCTCCAGCCGGACGAGGAGCGAGGCGGCATTTGCGAGATCGCGGTAGTCGTCGGTCTTGTCCGTCCGGATGCGGGTATCGTAGAGCGACAGGGCCCTGTCGTGGCCTCCCAGATCGAGGTGCAGCAGCGCCTTGTGCCACCAGACATGGAAGCGGAAATTGTTGCAGTGGCTCCATGCCCCCTCGTTCCGCTCGGGAAGGGCGATACCGGCCTCCGGCCGGTGCATCATGTCGTGAACAGGCGCCACCGCGTGCAGCCCCCAGGCGTCATGGTGAAGTGCCCCTTCGCCAACGCGGCGAACACGGCGCGCTGGTCGGCGAGCTGGTGGGTATACCGCGCGGCCGTCTCCGCATCGAGGCAGACCGTGAACACGATCATCGGAACACGATCCTCGCGCGCGTTCTCGACCACGTTGACGGCATTGAGCGCACCGGGCCCGACCGTCGTCAGGCCAGAGGACGCGGGCCCGGCCACGGCGGAGGCATGGCCACCACGCGCGATGGAGCCCCTTGTCCGCGTGCTTAGGCCGTCACGGCGACCCGGCCACGCCCTGCCGGGAATGGCGCGTCCCTCCCCGCGCGGCCCGCCCTTCCGGCAGGGTGGCGTGCCCTGCCTCGGCGGCATGGAGCCGCGCGAGGCCGAGCGAGGACGACGTGCCGATCACCCATGTCGATGCCGGGTTTGGATCAGACGCCGAGGCACCAGCGCAGGATGGCCTTCTGGGCGTGCAGTCGGTTCTCGGCTTCATCGAAGATGACCGAGGCCGGGCCGTCGAGCACCGCGTCGGTCGCCTCTTCGCCGCGATGGGCCGGCAGGCAGTGCATGAACAGCGCGTCGGGCGCCGCCCGCGCCATCAGCGCCTCGTCGACGCGGTAGGGCGCGAGCAGGCTGTGGCGCTCTTCCTTCGTCTCGGGCGCGTCGTGCATGCTCACCCAGGTGTCTGTCACCACGAGGTCGGCCCCCTCCACCGCGCGGGCCGCATCACGCTCCACCGCGATCTCGGCTCCCTCGGCCCGCATCTCCGCCACGATCTCGGGGTCGGGGTCGAGCGCCTCGGGTCCGGCGAAGACGAGGGAATAGCCGAAGCGCGCCGCGCCGTGGGCGAACGAGGCGAAGACGTTGTTGCCGTCGCCGCACCACACCACCTTGCGCCCGGCGATGGGCCCGCGATGCTCCTCGTAGGTCATCACGTCGGCCATGATCTGGCAGGGATGCGAGCGGTCGGTCAGTCCGTTGATCACCGGCACCGTGGCGTGATGCGCCAGCTCCTCCAGCGCCGCCGGGTCGAAGGTGCGGATCATGACGAGATCGACGAAGCGCGACAGCACGCGGGCGGTATCGGCGACGCTCTCGCCGGCGCCGAGCTGCATCTCGGCGCCCGACAGCACCAGCGTCTGCCCGCCCATCTGCCGCACGCCCACGTCGAACGACACCCGCGTCCGCGTCGACGGCTTCTCGAAGACCAGCGCCACGACCCGCCCCGCGAGCGCGGCCTCGTCGTCTGCCGCGCCCTTTGGCCGGCCCGCCCGCGCGTCCTTCATCCGGCGCGCCGCGTCGAGGATCGCACGCAGGTCGTCGGCGGGCAGACGGTCGATGTCGAGAAAGTCGGGCATGCGGCGCTCCTCCTGGGCGGAGCCCCGAAGTCACCCCGAAGCGGGTCGGAGCGCAAGCCCCGATGACCCCGCGCACGGCCTCCCTGACCTGCGCGCCACGGTGGCGCCCCGCGCGGCGCCGCGCCCGCGTGCGCGGGCGCCGGGCCCAACCGGAGGAGCGCCCGCACGGGCGCGAGGGAGGGCGGGAGCCCCCCGGTGCCGCGCACCGGAGCGGCGCCGTGTCAGGCGTCGGCCGCGGCCGGTCGTCGGATCGCGGGCCCGGCGGCGATCACCGTGGCGTCGAGCCCGGCGCCGCCCGCATCCAGCCGCGCGAGAAGCTGCGCCCGCATCCGCGGCTCCCAGAACTTGTTGATGTGGTCGGCCACGGCGTCCGCCGCCGCCTCGCGCGGCTGCGCGCGAAAGGCGGTGGCGATCTGGTTGGCCATGTAGGCGAGCTTGTCGTCGGTCATCTCAGCCCTCCATCCGGTGGGGGTGGGTCAGCGGTGCAGCGGGCCCGCCCTTCAGCCCCGCCACCAGGGTCAGCCCCGCTGCGTCGGCCATCCGGGCGGCGAGCGCGGTGGCCGCCGAGGCCGCGAGGATCGCCTCTGCCCCCATCGCCGCCGCCTTCTGCACCATCTCGACGGAGACGCGGCTGGTCAGCACGACAGCCGTTCCCGCGGTGTCCTCGCGCGCGCGCGCCACGGCGCCTGCCAGCTTGTCGAGCGCGTTGTGCCGGCCCACGTCCTCGCGCGCGACCACCAGCCCGGTGCCCGGCCGCCAGAGGCCGGCGGCGTGGGCCGCATGGGTCGCATCGTGCAGCGGCTGGCGGCGGCGCAGCATCTCGGGGGCGTGGCGCAGGTCGGCCGCCCGCAGCCGCAGGTCGCAGGTTTCCACCTGCGCGGCCGGCGCCAGGGCCTGATCGATCGAGTCGATCCCGCACAGGCCGCAGCCCACCGGCCCGGCCATCGCCCGGCGCCGCCGCGCCAGCCGCTCCGCGGCGCCGTCTGGCAGCCACATGCGCGCCTCGCGCCCCGCCCCGTGATCGACGATCTCGAGTTCGAGGATCTCGCCCGCAGCAGCGATCCCCTCGGTCAGGGTGAAGCCGACCGCGAAATCCTCGAGGTCGGCGGGCGTCGCCATCATCACCGCCTGCGTCGTGCCGTTGTAGACGAGCGCGACCGGCACCTCCTCGGCAAGCGGCCGGGGGGGCGCGTCGTACAGGATGGCGCGCGCCTGCCCCATCACTCGGCCGCCTTCAGCACCCGGCGTGCGCGCTCGGCCTGCGCGGCGTAGTCGCGCTGCCACTCGGTCGGCCCGTTCGAGAGCGACACCTGCACCGCCGTCACCTTGTATTCCGGGCAGTTCGTCGCCCAGTCGGAATAGTCGGTGGTGATGACGTTGGCCTGCGTGTCGGGATGGTGGAAGGTCGTATAGACCACGCCCGGCGCCACCCGGTCGGTGATGTGCGCCCGGAGCGACGTCTCGCCCTTGCGAGAGGCGAGCTTCACCCATGCGCCGTCGGAGACGCCGCGATTCTCGGCGTCGTGCGGGTGGATCTCCAGCACGTCCTCTGCGTGCCAGACGGTGTTCGCCGTCCGCCGCGTCTGGGCGCCCACGTTGTACTGCGACAGCACCCGCCCCGTCGTCAGCAGCAGCGGGAAGCGCGGGCCGGTCCGCTCGTCGGTGGCCACGTATTCCGTCACCACGAACAGGCCCTTGCCCCGCACGAAGCCGGCCTCGTGCATCACCGGCGTGCCCTGCGGCGCGGCCGCGTTGCACGGCCATTGCACCGAGCCCTCCGTCTCGAGCGTCCCGTAGGACACGCCGGCGAAGGAGGGGGTCGTGGCCGCGATCTCGTCCATGATCTGGCTGGGGTGGGTATAGGCCCATTCCGCGCCCATCGCGCGGGCCAGCCCCAGCGTCACCTCCCAGTCGGCCAGCCCGGTCTTCGGCGCCATCACGCGGCGCACGCGGTTGATCCGCCGCTCGGCGTTGGTGAACGTCCCGTCTTTCTCGAGGAAGGTTGAGCCCGGCAGGAAGACATGGGCGTAGTTCGCCGTCTCGTTCAGGAACAGGTCGTGGACGATGACGCATTCCATTGCCGCCAGCCCGTCGCGCACATGCCGCGTGTCGGGGTCCGACTGCAGGATGTCCTCGCCCTGGATGTAGATGCCGCGGAACGTGCCCTCGGTCGCCGCATCCAGCATGTTGGGGATGCGCAGCCCCGGCTCGTCGCGGATCGGTGTGCCCCAGATGGCCTCGAACACGTCGCGGGCGTCGCCGTCATGCACGTGGCGATAGCCCGGCAGCTCGTGCGGGAAGCTACCCATGTCGCACGAGCCCTGCACGTTGTTCTGGCCGCGCAGCGGGTTCACGCCCACGCCCTTGCGGCCGACATTGCCGGTGGCCATGGCGAGGTTGGCAATCGCCATGACGGTGGTCGAGCCCTGGCTGTGCTCGGTCACGCCCAGCCCGTAGTAGATCGCCCCGTTGCCGCCGGTGGCATAGAGCCGGGCCGCGGCGCGCAACTCGGCGGCCGGCACGCCCGTCACCTGCTCCACCGCCTCGGGCGCATGGCGCTCATCGGCCACAAAGCGCGCCCAGTCCTCGAAGGCGTCCCAGTCGCAGCGCTCGCGCACGAATGCCTCGTCCACGAGCCCCTCGGTGACGATCACGTGCGCCATCGCCGTCAGCACCGCCACGTTCGTGCCGGGCCTGAGGGCGAGGTGATGCGCGGCCTCCACATGCGGGGTGCGCACGAGGTCGATCCGCCGCGGGTCGATCACGATCAGCTTCGCGCCGGCCCGCAGCCGCTTCTTCAGCCGCGAGCCGAAGACGGGGTGACCGTCGGTCGGGTTGGCGCCGATCACGATCACGACGTCGGTGTGCTCGACGCTATCGAAATCCTGCGTGCCGGCCGAAGTGCCGAAGGTCGTCTTGAGCCCGTAGCCGGTGGGCGAGTGGCAGACCCGCGCGCAGGTATCGACGTTGTTGTTGCCGAAGACGCTCCGGATCAGCTTCTGCACGAGGAACGTCTCCTCGTTGGTGCAGCGGCTCGAGGTGATGCCCCCGATCGCTCCCACGCCGTGCCGCTCCTGGATGCCGCGCAGCTTGGCCGCCGTGTGGGCGAACGCCTCCTCCCAGGTCACCTCGCGCCACGGCTCGTCGATGCTCTCGCGGATCATCGGGTTCAGCACCCGGTCGGCATGGTTGGCGTAGCCCCAGGCGAAGCGGCCCTTGACGCAGCTGTGCCCCCGGTTCGCCTTGCCGTGCTTGTAGGGCACCATCCGCACCAGTTCGTCGCCGCGCATCTGCGCCTCGAACGAGCAGCCCACCCCGCAATAGGCGCAGGTCGTCACCACCGACCGGTCCGGCGTGCCGATCTCGGCGACCGACTTCTCCTGCAGGGTGGCGGTCGGGCAGGCCTGCACGCAGGCCCCGCAACTCACGCAATCCGACGACAGGAAATCGTCGCCCGCCATCCCCGCCGACACCCGGCTGTCGAAGCCGCGCCCCTCTATGGTCAGCGCGAAGGTGCCCTGCACCTCCTCGCAGGCGCGCACGCAGCGCGAGCAGACGATGCATTTCGAGGGGTCGTAGGAGAAATACGGGTTCGAATCGTCCTTCGGCAGCCAGTTGGGGTTCGCCTCCCCGTTCTGCCGGGCGACGACGTGGTTCTCGCCCTCATAGCCGTAGCGCACGTCGCGCAAGCCGACGGCGCCGGCCATGTCCTGCAACTCGCAATCGCCGTTCGCCGCGCAGGTCAGGCAGTCGAGCGGGTGGTCGGAGATGTAGAGCTCCATCACGCCCTTGCGGATCTTCTTCACCTTTTCCGACTGGGTGCGCACGACCATGCCCTCGGTCACCGGTGTCGTGCACGAGGCCGGCGTTCCCCGCCGCCCCTCGATCTCCACCACGCAGAGCCGGCACGAGCCGAAGGCCTCCAGCGAATCCGTCGCGCACAGCTTCGGGATCTGCATCCCCAGTTCCGCCGCCGCCCGCATGACGGAGGTGCCCTCCGGCACCGTCACCTCGAAGCCGTCGATGGTCAGCCGCACCGGCGCCCCTTCGCGCGCCGGCGTGCCCATGTCGCGGCTCTCCCACGGAATGACGAAGTCCTTCATCGGCTCACCCTTTCGCCGGGGCGCCGCCCCGGGCCATCGTCCTGCCCATCATCTTGGCACAAATACTCCGGGGGGCTCGGGGGGCTGGCCCCCCGTCCGCCCGCGCCACCAGCGCCCGGCCGCTCATTCCGCCGCCTCCCGCACCGGGAAGAAATCGTCGGGGAAATGCTTCAGCGCCGAGAGCACCGGGTAGGGCGTGAAGCCTCCCAGCGCGCAGAGCGAGCCGTCCTTCATCGTCTCGCAGAGGTCGGTCAGCAGGTCGATCCGGCGCGCGTCTCCCGCGATCACCTGCTCCATCACCTCCATGCCCCTCACCGCGCCGATGCGGCAGGGCGTGCACTTGCCGCAACTCTCGATGGCGCAGAACTCGAAGGCGAAGCGCGCCATCTCGGCCATGTCCACCGTGTCGTCGAACACCACGACCCCGGCGTGCCCGATCAGCCCGCCCTGGCCGTCGAACTCCTCGTAGCCGAACGGCGTGTCGAACTGGTGCGGCGCAAAATAGGCGCCGAGCGGCCCGCCCACCTGCACCGCCTTCACCGGCCGGCCCGAGGCCGTGCCGCCGCCGATCTCCTCCACCAGACGCCCCAGCGGCATCCCGAAGGCCGTCTCGAACAGCCCGCCATGCCTGACGTTGCCCGCGATCTGCACCGGGATCGTCCCGCGCGAGCGGCCCAGCCCGAATCCGGCGTAGTGCTCCGCCCCCTTCTCGAGGATCACCGGCACGGTGGCGAGCGACAGCACGTTGTTGACCACTGTCGGCCGCCCGAGGAACCCCTCGATCGCGGGCAGCGGGGGCTTCGCGCGCACCACGCCGCGCTTGCCCTCGAGCGAGTTCAGGAGCGACGTTTCCTCGCCGCAGACATAGGCCCCCGCGCCGACCCGCACCTCCATGTCGAAGGCGTGGCCCGAGCCCAGCACCGACGCGCCCAGCACGCCCGCCCCGCGCGCCCGCCGGATCGCCTCCGACATCGCCTCGATGGCGTCGGGGTATTCCGAGCGCAGGTAGACGTAGCCCTGCGTGGCCCCCGTGCCGAGGCCGGCGATCGCCATTCCCTCGATCAGCGAGAAGGGGTCTCCCTCCATCAGCATCCGGTCGGCGAAGGTGCCCGAATCGCCCTCGTCGGCGTTGCAGACGATGTATTTCCGCCCGCCCGCCGCCTTGCGCACCGTGTCCCACTTGATGCCGGTGGGAAAGCCCGCACCGCCGCGCCCCCGCAGGCCGGACGCCTTCACCTCTTCGACGATCGCCTCGGCCGACATTCCCAGCGCGCGGCGCAGGCCGACAAGGCCGCCCTCGGCCTCGTAGTCGGCCAGCGACAGCGGGTCGATCCGCCCGCAGCGCGCGAAGGTCAGCCGCTGCTGGGCGGCGAAAAACGGGATCTCCTCGGTCGGCCCCAGCCCCTTGGGATGGCCCGTCGGGTCGGCGAGGATGCCCGGCACGTCGTCGGGCGCGACCGGGCCAAAGGCGTGCCGCATGCCGCCGATCTCGATCTCCAGCAGCGGCTCGAGCCAGACCATCCCGCGCGAGCCGACGCGCACGGGCGTCACTCCGGCCTCGGCCAGCACCGCCGCGACCGCCTCGGCCCCGAGCGCCTTGGCCGCCGCATCCCGGCTGAGAAAGACGCGCATCAGCCCACCTCCCCCGCGATCCGCTCGGCCGTCGCCCGGCCGAGCAGCCGGCCGCCGACCTGCGCCGCGGGTCCGCAGGCGCACAGGCCGAGGCAATAGACCGGCTCGAGCGTCACCGACCCGTCAGGTGCCGTTTCGCCCGCCGTGACGCCCAGCGCCGCCTCCAGATCGGCCAGCAGACGGTCGGCGCCGACGCTCTTGCAGGCCTCCGAGCGGCAGACGCGCACGGTGACGCGGCCTGCCGGCTCCGACCGGAAGTCGTGGTAGAACGAGGCCACCCCGTGCACCTCGGCCCGGGTCAGGTTGAGCACGTCGGCGATGGCAGGCAGCGCGGCGTCGGGCAGATGGCCGAACCTCTCGTGCACCGCGTGCAGGATCGGCAGCAGCGGCCCCTCGAGCGGCATCAGCCGTTCCGCTATGGCGCGCGCCTCCGCCGCGATCTCCTCGGTGGACGTGTCGAGCGGCATGGGCAGGCTCCGTGGCGCGATCCTTGGCTGGCAGGCTGGCTACCTGTTCCGCGTGCCGCGGTATGCAGCGGAGTTCAATATCGGAAACTCGTCACTTGATAGGAGGTGTCTATCGGCCATGACATGGTGCAGACGCCTCGAAGGCAGGTGCGCCCTCGCTTGCTGCCGTGGTGTAACGCGCTCCTGAAGACCGGCAGCGGGACGACCCGGATGCGCCTGACCCACGGCAGCAGCGGCGGCATGGGCTTGTCCCGACATTCGGGCAGGCGATCTGCTGCGACGGCGCCGGCGCGGCCCACCCGCGCCGCGGCCGCGTGTCGTGGAACGATCCTCGCGGCGGGTGCCATGCCCCATGCCGGCGCCACCCACGAGATCGGCCCCGGTTGCGCCCGCGTCGACGGGCTGCGCCGGCTGGGCTTCCCGCAGGGCGCGCGCGCGCCCCGCGCGGCGTCACTCCGCGGGTCGTTGGTGCGGAAACGCGGTGCCGGGGAGCGGGCGCAGATCGTCGAGCCAGCCCGCCCGGTCGTCGTGCTCGGCGAGGAAGGGCCGCCCCGTCAGCGCGGCATCGCGCGCCTGCAGGAAGCGCAGCGACAGCGCCTTGCCCGCCCCCGTCTCCACCGGCCCGTCGAGCACGACCTTGCCGGGATGTGCCGACATGACCGGCCCGCGGGCGGAGCGGGCGAGGCCGGAGACGCGCCGCTGCGCGTCGGTATGGATCTCCCACGCGCGCAGGAGCGGCACGCGGAAATAGTCGGCCGGCCCCGTGTCGCGCTCCATGAACATGTAGTAGGGCACCATGCCCAGCGCGACCGACCGCTCCCAGAGCCGCGCCCATGTCCCGGCGTCGTCGTTGATCTGCGCAAGGATCGGCGCCTGCGTCCGCAGGACGGCGCCCGCCGCGCGCAGCCGGGCGACGGCATCCTGCACCGGCGCCGGCTCGAGCTCGCGCCAGTGGTTGAGATGCGCCATCACCGCGAGGTGCCGGCCCGAGGCGACCACCCGCTCGAACAGCCGCATCAGGTCGTCGGCATCGCCGTCGGTGGTGAAGCGGCCGGGCCAGTAGCTGAGCGCCTTCGTGCCGATGCGGATGGTGCGCAGGCTCTCCACCTCGAGAAACGGCTCGATGTAGCGTGCCAGCACGCGGGTCGGCATGATCGCCGGGTCGCCCCCGGTGATGAGGATGTCGGTGACCTCGGGGTGCGCCCGCAGGTAGGCGGCCGCCTGCGCCGCCTCGCGCGCCTGGATCTTCCAGTCGGGCTCGCCGACGAACTGCGCCCAGCGAAAGCAGAAGCTGCAATAGGCGTGACAGGTCTGCCCGGCAGAGGGGAAGAACAGCACCGTTTCGGCATACTTGTGCTGGAGACCGTCGACCGGCTCCCCGTCGAGCCAGGCGCGATTGTCGGTCTGCTGGCCGGCCGGGTGCGGGTTGAGGCTCTCGCGGATGTCGCGCACCACGGCACGCAGCGGCTCTCGCCCCTCGGCCTTCGCGCGGGCGACCGCGGCGACCTGCGCCCCCGTCAGCATGCCCTCCTGCGGGAACATCAGGCGGAACATCGGGTCGGCGTCGGGGGCGCTCCAGTCGATCAGATGTTCCAGGGTGAAATCGTTGACGCGAAACGGCAGCACCTCGGTCACGCTGTCGAACAGCGCACGATAGTCGGGCGAGAGCCGCTCCCAGTAGGGCGTCCTGCGAAAGCCGGCGGGCGAATAGGCCCGGAACTTCGCCACGGCCGGGCGCCCCGCCAGTGTGTTGCGATCCTGAATGGTCATGTCCGGCTCCGCGCTCGCTGCGATCGTCATGCCGGGAGCGCCCGTCTCGACGAACTGGCGCGTTACCCCGGACCCCACCCGCGGTGGAGAGTGCGGCGAGAGGGAGGGCGAGGCGACTCATTTCGCCCCGGACCCCTCGAAATCGAATTAAATCCGCTCAGGCGGAGCCATTGAAGCGACCAGGGAAACGGCGCACCGGCAGCCGCGGGGTGCGCGGTGGGGGTGGCCGCGCGCCTGATGCCCGTCGGGCTCGTCGCAAACTCGTTGCCGCAGGTCGCAAACTTTCGGCTCGCCATGCGCGCGGCATGCGATTCCGCACCGCAGAATCACGTGGCCGCACACCTGCGTGCCCGCCTTGCAGAACCGTCATGCCGACCGGATGCGCGCCGGAGCGCCGGTCAGGAGATACCGATGCTGAGCGAGTCCGACGTCCTGTCCACCTTGATGCGCCGCACGCCCGGCTGGTCGCTGCAGCAGGCGCTTTACTGCGACGCGGGCGTGTTCCGCGTCGACCTAGAGCGGATCTGGTACCGCGAGTGGCTGTTCGCGATCCCCGCCTGCGAGATCCCCAGGCCAGGCAACTACGTGGTGCACGAGGTGGGCGCCTACTCGGTGGTGATCGTGCGCGGGAGCGACGGCGAGATCCGCGCCTTCCACAACACCTGTCGTCACCGCGGCTCGGTCTTGTGCAGGGCGAAGAAGGGGTCGAACCCGAGGCTCGTCTGCCCCTACCACCAGTGGACCTACGAGCTCGACGGGCGGCTTCTGTGGGCGCGCGACATGGGGCCGGGCTTCGACCCCGCGCAGCACGGGTTGAAACCGGTGCATTGCCGCGATGTCTCGGGTCTCGTCTACATCTGCCTCGCCGAGGCTGCCCCGCCGATCGACGAGTTCGCCTCGGAAGCCGCGCACTACCTGGCGCCCCACGACCTGGCGAACTCGAAGGTCGCCCACGAGAGCACCATCGTCGAGCACGGCAACTGGAAGCTCGTGTGGGAGAACAACCGCGAGTGCTACCATTGCGCGGGCAACCACCCCTCGCTCTGCCGCACCTTCCCCGAAGACCCGCGCTACATCGGCTCCGACAACTCGGGCGAGCTGTCCGACATTGCGGCGGCCCACGTGGCCCGGTGCGAGGCGGCGGGCGCGCCCTCGGCCTACCGCATCTCGGCGCGGGGCGACTGGCGCTTCGTGCGCACGCCGCTCCTCGACAAGGGCGAGAGCTACACGATGGACGGCAAGGTGGCGGTGACGAGGCCCAACTCGTCGATCCCCTTCCGCGACGCGGGATCGCTGTTGAAGTTCAGCTATCCGGGCTGCTGGAACCATTTCCTGTCCGACCACGCCATCGTCTTCCGTGTCACTCCGATCGGCCCGATGGAGACGGAGGTGTCGACCAAGTGGCTCGTGCACAAGGACGCGGTCGAGGGCGTCGACTACGACCTCACGCGGCTGACCGAGGTGTGGCTGGCCACCAACGACGAGGATCGCGAGGTGGTCGAGAACAACCAGCGCGGCATCCTCTCGCCGGCCTACGAGCCGGGGCCCTATTCGCCCACCCACGAGGGCGGCAACATCCAGTTCGTCGACTGGTACGCAACCACGCTGATCCGCGCCATCACCGGCGGGCCGGCCACCATCGCGGCGGAGTGAGCGCGTGGGCCTGCATGCCGATCTGACCGCCTCGGCCGACGCCGGCATCTGGACAGACGCCGAGCCGCTGATGTGCTGTGCCGTGGTGCCCGAGGCGCCGAACGTGGCGACGTTCAGCTTCGTTTCCCCTTCGGGCGCGCAGTTCCGCTACGAGCCGGGGCAGTTCCTCACGCTCGAGCTGCCGGTGCCCGGCGGCACCGTGTGGAAGACCTACACGATCTCGTCGTCGCCCTCGCGGCCGCTGACGCTGTCGGTCACGGTCAAGGCGCAGCCGGGCAGCGTGGGCACGCGCTGGATGCTCGACCACCTGAAGCCGGGCATGCGGATCAAGGCCACCGGCCCGGCGGGCATCTTCACCCTGCCGCGGCGGGAGAAGAAGAAGTATCTCTTCATCTCCGCCGGGTCGGGCATCACGCCGTCGCTGTCGATGACGACCTATCTCTACGATCGCGGCACCGATATCGACGTGGTGTTCGTCAACTGCGCCCGCCGCCCGCAGGACATCATCGCCCGCCAGCGGCTGGAGCAGATGGCGAGCCGCGTGCCGTCGCTCAAGCTGTTCTTCATCGTCGAGGAAGACGACCCCTACCGCGTCTGGACCGGCCTGCGCGGGCAGCTCAACCAGCTGATGATCGGCCTGATCGCGGGCGACTACCTCGAGCGCGAGGTGTATTGCTGCGGGCCGGAGCCCTTCATGGACGCGGTGCGCGAGATGCTGATCGCGCTCGGCTACGACATGGAGGGCTACCACCAGGAGAGCTTCGCCGCCCCGGTCAAGACAGAGGCGCAACTGCCCGACCTCGACGACCTCGTGCCCGACGAGAGCGCGGCGGCGAGCGTCGGCTTCGCCCGGTCCGGGGTGACCGCCGAGTGCAGCGAGACCGACACCGTGCTCGCGGTGGCGCGGGGCGCGGGGATCGTCATCCCTTCGGGCTGCACCTTCGGCGTCTGCGGCACCTGCAAGGTGAAGAAGACCGCGGGGGAGGTGCACATGGTCCATAACGGCGGCATCTCGGACGACGACGTCGAGGACGGCTACATCCTGGCCTGCTGCTCCAAGCCCATCGGCGCGATCGAGATCGACGCCTAAAGGGGGGGGCGCCGCCGCCCGCCCCTCCATGTCCTCGCGAGGCAACCCCACCCGACGCCCGGAGACCCCATGTCGAGCGATCCGCTGCTCCAGCCCTACGATCTCAAGCACCTGCGGCTGAAGAACCGCGTGATGATTACCGCGCACGAGCCCGCCTATCCCGAAGACGGGATGCCGAAGGACCGCTACCGCGCCTACCACGTCGAGCGGGCGCGCGCCGGCGTGGCCCTGACGATGACGGCCGGCTCGGCCTCGGTTTCGCGCGACAGCCCGCCGGTCTTCAACAACGTCATCGTCTGGAAGGACGAGGTGGTGGGCTGGCTGCGCAGGCTCGCCGACGAGTGCCACGACCACGGCTGCGCGGTGATGATCCAGCTCACCCATCTCGGCCGCCGCACGCGGTGGGACAAGGCCGACTGGCTGCCCACCATCTCGGCCTCGCACCAGCGCGAGCCGGCGCACCGCGCCTTTCCCAAGAAGGCCGAGGACTGGGACATCGAGCGCATCGTCGCCGACTACGCCGACGCCGCCGAGCGCATGCAGGCGGCCGGCCTCGACGGGATCGAGCTGCAGGCCTACGGGCATCTGCTCGACCAGTTCTGGTCGCCGGCGACCAACGAGATGGAGGGCGCCCACGGCGGCAGCCTCGAGAACCGGATGCGCCTGTCGATGGACGTGCTGCGCGCCGTGCGCGAGCGGGTCGGCCCCGATTTCATCGTCGGCATCCGCTATACCGCCGACGAGGCCATGCCGGGCGGCAT
Organism: Rhodovulum sp. 12E13; assembly: GCF_003340565.1. Classification (GTDB taxonomy): domain Bacteria; phylum Pseudomonadota; class Alphaproteobacteria; order Rhodobacterales; family Rhodobacteraceae; genus HLUCCA09. The sequence goes on from NZ_QPLK01000018.1 coordinate 16,143, forward strand.
CGGCAGGGAAGAGGGCATCGAGATCACGCGGCGGCTGAAGGACAGCGGCCTCGTCGACTTTCTCAACGTGATCCGGGGCCATATCGAGACCGACGCGGCCCTGACCGACGTGATCCCGGTGCAGGGGATGCGGTCGAACCCGCATCTCGACTTCGCGGGCGAGATCCGGGCGGCGACGCGGTTCCCCACCTTCCACGCCGCCAAGATCCAGGACGTGGCGACCGCGCGCCACGCCATCGCCAGCGGCAAGCTCGACATGGTGGGGATGACGCGCGCCCACATCGCCGACCCCCACATCATGGCCAAGATCCTGCGCGGCGAGGAAGAGCGCATCCGCCCCTGTGTCGGTGCCAACTACTGCCTCGACCGCATCTACATGGGCGGCATGGCGCTCTGCCTGCACAACCCGGCCACGGGGCGCGAGCAGACCGAGCCGCATCTCGTGTCGCGGGCCGAGGCGCGGCGCCGCGTGGTCGTCGTCGGCGCCGGGCCGGCGGGCCTCGAGGCGGCGCGCGTGGCGGCCGAGCGCGGGCACGAGGTGATCGTGCACGAAGCCGCCAACGACCCCGGCGGGCAGGTGCGCCTGACCGCGCAGACGCCCCGCCGGGCCGAGATGATGCAGCTCATCCAGTGGCGCGTGGCCGAGTGCGAGCGGATGGGCGTGACCTTCCGCTTCAACAGCTATGCCGATGCCGAGACGGTGCTGGCCGAGGCGCCAGACGTCGTGATCGTCGCCACCGGCGGCCTGCCCCACACCGAGGTTGTGTCCGAGGGCGCCGATCTCGTCGTGTCGGCGTGGGATATCCTGTCGGGCGACGCGCGCCCCGGCGCCAATGTCCTGATCTACGACGACGCCGGCGACTACCCCGCGCTTCAGGCCGCCGAGGCGATCGCCGCGACCGGGGCGGCGGTCGAGATCGTGACGCGCGACCGCGCCTTCGCGCCCGAGGTTATGGGCATGTCGCTGACGCCCGCCCTGCGCGAGCTGCAGGGGCGCGACGTGACCTTCACCGTGACATGGACGCTCGACGCCGTACGGCGCGACGGAAACGAACTCGTCGCCGTGCTGGGCAGCGATTACGGCGGGGTTCGCCGCGAGCGCCGCGTCGACCAGGTGGTGGTCAACGCCGGCACCCGGCCGCTCGACGAGCTCTACTTCGAGTTGCGGGAGGGCGCCATCAACCGTGGCGAGGTAGACCACGGGGCGCTGATCGACGGCCGCCCCCAGTCCGTCGTGCGGAACCCCGCGGGCGCCTACCAGCTCTTCCGCATCGGTGACGCGGTGGCGGCCCGCAATACCCACGCCGCGATCTACGACGCGCTGCGCCTCGTGAAGTCGGCATGATACGGGGCACGCGCTCACCGACGGCTGCACGGTCATGCAATGGAAAGAAGGAGCACCCCGGCCTCGCGAAGACAGGGCCAGATGCATGCACCTCTTGAAGAAGTGGGTCTGGCCCACCCTCTCCGCCCGGAGACCGGGATTCGGTATCGCACGGGGGCATGTGCAGGAGGGCCGGCCTTCGGAGAGGCCCGGGCTTTTCAGGAGTTCATGCCGGGGTCGCGATCAACGGGGCCCCAGATCCGGCTCGTGGATGGTGGTGCCCGGCTCGGCCATCGTCTCCAGCCCGGCCTCGGTCGCCGCGTCGTGTGCCTCGATGCCCGCGACGCGCGCCCGCGGAGCCGCCCCGCGGATCGCGGCGGGCTGCTCGTCGGTCTGCTTTCCCGAGAGCTGCGCAGATCGATCCCGAGCGCCAGCGCGACGGGCGCGCGCACCGGGCCGTGAATGATGACCGCTGCGAACGTTTCCATGAACAGTCCGACCACGAAGAGCAGCAGGGTCGCCAGGAGCAGGAAGGGCGACGCAGTCGCTCGGCTTCGACCACGGCTCGCTGTGCAGGGCTGTCCTTCACCCGGTCCCAGGCGTCATCGGTCGCGTCGGCGGGGAACAGGCGGACCTCGCCCTTCATCGGGAGGGCGTTCGCGCGCACGCGCCACCCCACCAGTCCGGCGCGGCGACGAGCGCGAGGGGGCGAAATCGCCGGCATCGGCAGACCGGAAGGCGGCGGCGTCCCATGCCGCCCGCCTGTCCCCCCCGGAGTCGGTGTCGGCGTCGTGCAGCTTGCGGGTGGGCCGGGTGCCGATGACGTTGCCGTGGCCGCGGTCGAGGATCTCGAGAAGGCGTTCCATCAGAGTTCGTGGCGTTCATGCAGGTCGGGCCGTACCGTGCGCGTGCCTGACAGGTGCCGCGCCAGCGTCTCGCGCGGGCCGTCCTCGCCGTGGACGAGAAAGGTGATCTCGGGCTTTCCCGTACGGCGGTGCCAGTCGACGAGGTCGCTCTGGCCGGCATGGGCGGAGAAGCCGTTGATCGTGTGAATGTGGGCCCGCACGGGGATCTGATCGCCGAAGAGCTTCACGCTCGTGGCGCCGTCGACGATGATCCGCGCCAGCGTCCCCTTGGCGGCGAAGCCCACGAAGATCACCGAGCAGTCGCGATGCGCGAGGTTATGGCGCAGGTGGTGGCGGACGCGGCCGCCCGTGCACATCCCCGACCCGGCCATGATGACCGCGCCCGCGCGGATGCGGTTGAGCGCCATCGACTCGGAGGCATCGCGCGTCATGTGCAGGTCGGGCAGGTGGAACGGGTCGGTTCCGCCGCGGATCATCGCGGCGATCTCGGGCTTCATCGCGTCGGGGTGCCGGCCGAAGATGCGCGTGGCCGTGATCGCCATGGGCGAGTCGAGGAAGATACTCAGCCCCTTCGGGAGCGCGCCGGACTGCACCCCCTCGCGCAGGGAAAAGAGCAGCTCCTGCGCCCGCTCGAGGGCGAAGGTGGGGATGATGACGTTGCCGCCCCGCGCGTCGGCGGCCCGGATGGCGGCGTGGAACTCGTCGACCGAACTCTTCAGGTCGCGGTGGTCGCGGTCGCCGTAGGTGCTCTCCATCACCACGACATCCGCTCCCGCCGGCGGGTGGGGCGGGTTCAGCAGCGGACGCTCGACCGGGCCGATATCGCCCGAGAACAGGATGCGGCGGGTGCGTCCGTCCTCCGTCACCTCCAGCAGGATGCTGGCCGAGCCGAGGATGTGGCCGGCGTCGTGGAAGGTCGCCCGCGCGCCGTGGCCGAGATCGACAGTCTGCCCGTAGGCGGCGGCACGCCCGAACAGCTCCATCGCGTCGAGCGCGTCGATCGTGTCGTAGAGGGGCGACCGGGCCTCGCCCTCGGCGCCGTGATGGCGGCGGCGGCGTGCCTCCTCTTCATGCAGGTGCGCGCTGTCGAGCAATATCAGGCGCGTCAGGTCGCGCGTGGCGGCGGTAGAGACGATCTCGCCCCGGAAGCCGCGCTTCACGAGCAGCGGAATGCGCCCGCAATGGTCGAGATGGGCGTGGGTGAGCAGCATGACGTCGATATGCGCGGGGTCGAAGCCGAAATCTGCTGCGTTCTCTTCGTGCAGTTCGCGCCCGCCCTGGAACATCCCGCAATCCACGAGGATGCGCCGACCACCTGCCTCGACGAGGTGGCACGAGCCAGTCACGCCCCCCGCCGCGCCGTGAAACTCGATATGCATGACGCCCCTCCATCGGCGTGGCGGCGGCTGCCCGGCGCGGGCGTGCCTCCGCTCGATATCCCCCGATATCGTGTCGGAGGTCTCGGCGTAACAGAACAGGTCGCGGTCCGCGGCGTCGAGTCCTCGGCGGTCGGAACGGACAGGTCGGCGCAGGAGCTGCGCCCGCCGGCCGCCGACACGTCAGGGCGCGTGGCATGCTGCGTCTCGTTCGGCACCCGTCCGGCATCGAGGGGGATGACCTCGCTGAAGCGGACCCGGCAGACCGCCGGCAGACAGCGGCGCAGGGCCGGAACCCTCCCCGGCCGGCACGGTTTTCCGTGGATGGATCGAAGAGGGCCTGCCATGGTGATCGACAAGACATGTGCCGCCTGTTGCGCGGCCTGGAGCGGAGGCCAGGCAGCGCCGCATCGGCCCTCTGCGATGACAGCAAGGCGCGCCGGCACTGCACGGCCCTTTGCACGCCCTCGGCGAAACGGCGCGGCGTGCCGCGCACGACCCGGCGTTTCCTGCGGAAAGGGGGCCGGAGACCCGGCCGTGACAGGCGGGATCGCATGGCGCGGGTGACGGTGTTCGGCGGGACGGGCTTTCTCGGCCGCCAGGTCGTGAGGCATCTCGCGGCGGACGGACACCATGTGCGCGTCGCCGCGCGCCGGCCGCCGGAATGCGGGGGGCAGGCCGGGGTCGAGGCCGTGCGGGCCGACCTGCTCGATCCCGGCAGCGTGGCACGGACCCTCGACGGCGCCGACGGGGTCGTCAACGCCGTGAGTCTCTACGTCGAAACCCGCGCGCTCAGCTTCGAGGACGTGCATGTCGAGGGCGCGGCGCGGCTGGCGCGAGAGGCCCGGGCGCGCGGGGTGGATCGCATCGTGCAGGTCTCGGGGATCGGCGCCGATCCACATGCGCGCGACGCCTACATCCGGGCGCGCGGCCGCGGCGAGGCCGCGGTGCGCGACGCAGCGTCCGAGGCGGCGATCGCCCGGCCCTCGGTGCTGATGGGGCCGGGCGACGGCTTCCTAAGCACGATCCTTTCGCTCCTGCGCCGGACATCGCTGCATCCGCTGTTCGGCAGTGGAAGCGTTCGCCTCCAGCCCGTTCACGTCGCGGATGCGGCGCAGGGACTCGCCCGGCTCGCCACGCATCCGCACCCGCCGCTCCTCGCGGAATTCGGCGGCGCCGACCGGTGGAGCTACCGCGCCATCGTCGAGGCGGCGGCGCGGGCGGCCGGATCGCGCGTGCATGCCGTGCCGGTTCCGTTCGCCGTCTGGCGCGCGCTGGCCGGGGTGTCCGAGCGGCTGCCGGGAGCGCCCCTGACCCGCCACCAGATCGCGCTGATGGAGAGCGACAAGGTGGTTGACCCGGGCCTTCCGGGTCTGCCGGAGCTTGGCGTCGTGCCCCGCGGCGTGACCGAGACGTTGCGGGAGATGACAGGCCGGACGTAGGCGCGTTGCGCTACCCGTGTCTCCGCCGGTCGTCGACGGGCAGCAGCAGGAGCACGCCGGCGACGAAGAAGAGCACGACCGCCGCCATGCCGGCGCGCTGGGTCCCGAAGAGCGCCGTGAGCGCGGCGACCAGCGCGGGGCCGACGAAGGCGGTGATCTTTCCGGACGTGGCGAAGAAGCCGAACATCTGCGCCTCGAGCCCATCCGGGGTGAGCCGGGCCAGCAGCGTGCGGCTCGCGGGCTGGATCGGGCCGAGGCAGAGCCCGAGCGGAAGACCGAAAGCCCAAAGCAGCCCGGCGCCCTCGACGAACAGGAGCGGCGTTCCGAAGGCGACGACGCCGGCGAGCGCGCCCAGAATGGTACGTCGCGGCCCGATCCGGTCGTCGAGCCGGCCGCCGGCGAGCGCCCCGAGGCCGCCCGCCACGTTGAGCGCGACGCCGAAGGCCAGCACCTCGCGCACCTCCAGGCCGAAGGTGCCCGCCGCGTAGACACCGCCGAAGGCGAAGAGGGTGCCGGTGCCGTCGGTGTAGACAAGCCGGGCCACGAGGAACCGCAGGAGATCGCGGTGCCGCCGGATCTGCCCGAGGGTGCGACGCAGGCTGCCGAGCCCGTCGCGCAGCGCCCGACGCGGGCGGGCGCCGCTCGGCTGACGGTCGGGCACGAGCAGGAAAAGCGGGATGGAGAAGACGATCAGCCAGCCCGCCACGACCGGACCGACCCAGCGCATCGCGGCATCGACGCCCGCGCCGCCGGTGCGGCCGCCGAGCACGGCGAGGAAGACCAGCGCGAGGCAGGCGAGCCCCCCGGCATAACCGAGCGCCCAGCCGTGTCCCGACAGGCGGCCGCGCCGGCCCGGGCCGGCAAGGCGCGGCAGCATCGCATTGTAGAACACCTTCGAAAGCTCCGAGCCGAAGCTGCCGAGCCCGACAAGCACCAGGGCAAGGGCCACGGCACCCGCGCCCGGCTGCACGAACCACAGGGCGGCCGTGGCGGCGGCGGTCAGCCCGGTCGCCGCCGCGAGCCAGGGCTTCAGCGGCCCCACCCGGTCCGCCACCGCGCCCGCGGGCGGGGCGCAGAGCGCGGCGGCGACGCCGGCGACCGCAAGCGCCGCGCCCCATTGCGTCGTGCCCGTTTCGGGGCCTTCGGCGAGCGTGCGGGTGAACCATGCGCTGAAGACGAAGGCGATGATGACCGCGGAGAAGCCGTCGGCCGCCCAGTCGTAGAGCGCCCAGCCCCAGCGCGCCGCGCGGCCCCCCGCTGTCGACGCCTGCCGCATGTCGTCAGGCGTCGCCACGCTTGAGCTCGGCCATCCGGCGGCCGATCGCATCGGCGATGCGTGCGCGCGGCTGCTCCCCCTCGCCGTGTTCGGCCAGGTCTTCCGCGCGCACCGGCTGGCCGAAGCGCACGGTGATCCGGCGCGGTCGAGGCAGCGCGCGGCCGATCGGCATGGCCTCGAAGGCGCCGTCGAGGATCACCGGTACCGCCGTCGCGGGGTGGGCGTCGAGCAGCAGGCCGATCCCCGGCCGCACCTTTAGCAGACGACCGTCGGGCGTCCGGCGGCCCTCGGGGAACCAGACGAGGTTCGCCCCCTCGCGCAGCTTCACCAGCGGCAGGGCGAGGCTGGAGAAGGCCGCGCGGTCGCTGCGGATCGGGAGCGCGCGGGCCAGCCGCATGGCGGCCCGGTGCACGCGGGTGCGGAAGGCAAGGTCGGCCGAGCCCGCGATCACCGTCTGCCGCAGCATGTCGAAGGGCAGCGCGGCGACGATCAGGAAACCGTCGAGAAAGCTCGCATGATTGGGAAGGATCACCACCTGCGCGTCCCGCGGCACATCCTCGAGCCCCTCGACCCGCAGACGGAAGAGCGCGCGCATCAGCCCGCGGTTGACCCAGTAGGCGCCGTGCGCCAGCGCCAGTTCTGCCGGCGACAGGGGGCGCAGCCAGCGCCGCTCGTTCTCCGAGAGGAAGCGCTCCGGCGCCTCCGTGACGTCGGAGGGGGCGGCGCCGGCCGGCCCCTCGCACCCGGCGTCCTCGGCGTCGCGCACAGCCTCCAGCAGGTCGCGCACCGTCTCCAGCCGGGCGGTCTGTTCCTCGCGCAGTTCGACCCCGGCCGCGTCGCGGATGTCGAGCGTCAGGTCGACCCAGGCCATCGAATCGATGCCGAGATCGGTTCGCAGATCGCTGTCGGGAGAGAGCCGGACATCCCCGAAGCGCTCGGCCAGCCGCGCCCAGACAGCGCCCGCCGCCGGAGCATCCAGGAGGGTGCGGTCGTCTGCCGACATCTGCTCGGCCGGCATCGGGCCGGTCTCGGCCTCGCCACGCCCCGCGCGCAGGGCGTCGAAGCGCTGCTCCAGCCGATCGCGCCGGATCTTGCCCATCTGCGTCCGATCGAGCGCCTCGCCGCCCACAGCGAGATCCTGCACCCGCTTGTAGCCGGGCAGGCCCCGCCCGGCCTCGCGGATCGCGGCCCGCACGGCCTCCTGCGGGTCGTCGCCCGTCTCGCGGATCGCGGCGCGGTCGGGCACGGCCACGGCCGAAAGGCGGCCCTCGCGCATGAAGACGCCGATTTCCGCAATGGCAGGGTGGCGGGCATGCAGCGCCTCCACCTCCTCGAGCGAGACGTTCTCGCCCGCCTCGGTCACGGCAAAGAGCTTCGAGCGGCCGAGCACGTGCAGGTAGCCCTCGCCGTCGAGGTAGCCGCGGTCTTCGGTGCGGTACCAGCCGTCCTCGGTGAACGCCTCCGCCGTCTTCTCCGGCAGGCCCAGGTAGCCGCCGAAGACGTTCGGCCCCCGCGCCTCGATCCCGCCCGCGCCGTTTTCGCCCGCTCCGTCTTCGCCCGCGTCGTCGGCGATGCGCAGATCGACGCCCTTCACCGGCCGGCCGGCGCTGTCGAAATGCCGGTCGCCCGGCGGAAGGATCGTGAGCATCGGCGCGGTCTCCGTCAGCCCGTAGCCGGTGGCGACCGTCCAGCCGAGGCCGTCGAGCCGCCGGGCGAGGCCCGGGTCGAGAGCCGCGCCGCCCGAGACGAGCAGCCGCAGATCGGGCGCGATCCGGCGCCGCACGGGGCGGGCGAGCACTCGGCCGAGCGGCAGGCCGAGCCGCGCGCGCGCCCCGGTCGAGACCGCGTCGACGGCGCGCCACGCGCCGCGGGCGAGCAGCCCGCCCTCTTCGGCGCGGCGGTCGATCCCCGCCAGCATCGTCTCGAAGAGGCGCGGGACGCCGAGCATCACCGTGGCCCGCCCCTCGCGCAAAGCCGTCTGCATCTCCGGGCCTGTCAGCGCGCGCGGGAAAACGATGGCGATCCCGTAGGAGAGCGCCGTGAGCATCCCCACCACGAATGGATAGACGTGATGCAGCGGCAGCGGCAGGAGCAGCCGCTCGCCCGGCTCGACGATCCCCAGCTCGCGCAAGCGGGCGAGCTCGAACATCACGTTGGCATGTGAGAGCGGCACGCCCTTGGGCGGCCCCGTCGTGCCGGAGGTGTAGAACAGCAGCGCCGTGTCCTCGGCCGCAGCCTCGGGCAGGGGCGAAGCCGTGTCGCAAGGCTCGGCGCGTGCAGGCGGCAGGGGCCGGAGCCCCGCCCCCCCGGGCGCCAACCGCTCCACGCGCTCGCGGCTGCCCTCGTCGGTCACGATCACGCGCGGCGCGGCATCCGACAGCACATGCGCGAGCGCGTCGTCGTCGAGGCGGGCATCCACGGGCACCGGCACGGCGCCGGCCTGCACCACGCCCAGGCAGGCGCAGATCCAGGGGGCTCCGTTGCGGGCGAGGATCGCCACACGCGCGCCGCGGCCGATGTCGTCGGCCCGAAGCTCGGCGGCGAACCGATCGACCGAGGCCGCGAGGCGGGCATAGGTCAGCGATGCGTCGCCCCCGTCCGCGAAGTCGATGACCGCCGGCGCCTCGCCGTGCTCCGCCAGCGCGCCCACGACGTCCGTCAATCGTGCCGCCGCCGCCTCGTCTTGGTCTGCCTTCGGTGCGATGGACACCCCTTCTGCCTTCGCTGCGGACCCGATCGGCCGCCCCCACGGCATGGTGAGCCTCCATGCGGATGGTGCCGGACAACCGCTGCCCGGGGTCAACTTGTCTCAACGGCAACCCGGACGGGCCGCGCATCGTTCCCCGGGGTTTCGCACCGCCCACCCGACCGCAACGCGAGGCCGACGTCGATCTCGGCCGCCGCCGCGGCCGCCGGCAGGCCTTTCCAGGCCGACAAGACCGGTCGGGAACCGGGGGCCCACATGCCCTTGCCATTCTGCAGGCGGTCAACAGGACCTTCGGCCAAGTGCTCCCGCCGCCCCGCGAGCCTATGCGCCCGCAGACCGATTGCGGCCGAAAGGTTCCTCAGGGCGCCGCGGGCCGATGTGCGCCGCGGGCCGACGGGCGGATTACCGGGCGCATCTTGCCCTTGCTCAGAGCTGTGCTGCGGCAACCTGCGTCTCAGCTCTCTAGGGCGAGCGCTTCGGCCACGTCGCCATCTTCGCACGCGACTGTGCGAGCTCGGCCCGGGATGCCAGGTCGGCCCTCCGGATGGCGAGCTCGTCACGGCGCTGGCGCGCATAGGATCCATCGCCGAGCGCGATGTCGCCGGCCGTTCCGGCAAGCGCCGCCCTGCGCTTTCGGGCGATCCGCCCCGCCTCCGCCTCGAGGCGGTCGAGCTCTGCGGCGGCCGCCTCGGCCGCCCGCTCGGCCCCTGTCGCCTCGGCTTCCGGAAAGGCGACCGGGATCGTCATTGCCATGAGGCGCGCAACGCTCGCAGACGCGGATGTCGCTCCATCCGTCGGCAGCGTGGGTAGCTCGTCCGATAACGCCCCGGCGGAGAGCGCGATCGGGCTCTTCCAGGCCGAGGTGTCAAGCGGCGTCTGCCCCGGACGGCGGTGCAGGCAGTCGAGTGGGCCATCATGCGCCGGCTCGACTGGTACATACCTCCGTTCCCGATCGCGGGCCGCTCAGGTCAGCGAGAGCACCGAGGCCTTCGACGATCGAAGCCGGACGCGCCGGTTGCGGAGCAGCGCGTGAATCAGGGCCTTGAGGCCGTCGGTCGCGCCAGCGATGCGCCTGGCCCGGTCGGCGTTGGTGCCCTTCAGGGCCTTCGTCCCCTTGCGATCGTGCAGGTGCAGCAGCGCGGCGCTCGAGATCAGCGCGAGATGGGTGAAGGCCTGCGGGAAATTGCCGAGGAAGGCGCCGGTGCGCGGATCGACCTCCTCGGCGTAAAGCCCGACATCGTTGGCGCGCGACAGGAGCCGCTCGAAGAGCGCGCGCGCCTCGTCGGCACGCCCCGTAGTAAGCAGCGCCTCGACGAGCCAGAAGCTGGTGATGAAGAACGCGCCCTCGTCGCCGTCGAGGCCGTCGGCGCCGCGATAGCGGTGTACGAGGTCGCCCGAGCGCAGATCGCGCTCGACCGCGCGGACGGTGCGCTCCAGAAGCGCGCTGTCGAGCGGCAGGCCCAGCAGCGGGATCTGCAGGAGCGCGGCGTCGGTCGCCTCCGACCCGTAGGACTGCGCGAGGTATGGCGGCTCGCCGGCGCAACCCTTCTCCAGCATCTCGTGCAGGATTTCCTCGCGCGTGTCGCGCCAGAGCGGCGTCTCGCCAAAGAGGCGAATCGCCCGGTCGAGGGTGACATACGCCATCGCCTTGCCCTGGGTGAAGTGCCGCGGCGCGCACCGCATCTCCCAGATGCCCTGGTCAGGCACGTGCCATGTCTCGCAGACATGGTCGGCGACCCCGCGCAGGAGCGCCTTCTCGTCGGCGTTGAGCCGGGAGCCGAGTGCGGCGCGCAGCTCCGCCCAGTCGAGCAGCTCGCCGAAGACGTCGAGCTGGCGCTGTTCTGCCGCCTCGTTGCCGACCCGCACCGGCCGGCTGTCGTGGTAGCCCGAGAGGTGGTCGTGGCAGTGCTCGCGCAGAAACGGCTCGCCGTCGATGCCGTACATGATCCTGAGGGTCGAGCCCTCGCGCAGGCATTGCCGGGAGAGGAAGTCGGAGAAGCGGGCGGCCTCGGCGCTGTAGCCGAGCACCGAGAGGGCGAACAGGGCGAAGGTGGCGTCGCGGATCCAGCAGAAGCGATAGTCCCAGTTGCGCGCCCCGCCGATGTCCTCGGGCAGCGAGGTCGTCGGCGCCGCCACGATCGCGCCGCTCGGGGCGTAGGTCAGCAGCTTCAGCGCCAGGGCGCTGCGCTGCACGGCATCCTGGTAGGGGCCGCGGTAGCGCGAATACTCGGTCCATTCCCGCCAGAAGGCATGGGTGACGTCATAGAGCCGCTCGGCCTGCTGGCGCGGGTCGAAGAGCGGCTCGACGCTCGTCAGCACGCAGGTCCGCGTCTCGCCCTCGCCGAGATCGAGCCGGAGGGAGGCGCCGTCGTCCTCGCGCCGCGCCTCGCCGTCGCACCACAACGTCAGGCCGCCTTCGCAGTCGATCCGACCCTCGCCGATCTCCATGTCCAGCGGGACCGTCGAGAATTCGTGGCCGCGGGGCCGGAAGCGGGTCGTGAGCCTGACACGGCCGGAGATGCAGCGCATCCGCCGCACCACCCAGCCGGGCGCGCTCAAGGTCACGTAATCGTGGACCCCGGCGCCGCGCTTGCGCCCCACCGGCATGAAGTCGACGAGTTCGAGCGTGCCGGTCTCCGTCTCGAACAGGGTGCGAAGGATGTTCGTCCGCTCGATGTATCCGCGCGAGACCCGGGTCGTGTTTTCCGGCTCCACACTCCAGAAGCCGCCGCTTCCGGCGTCGAGCAGACGGAAGAATACCGGGTCGCTGTCGAAGCGCAGCGGGGTGGCCCAGTCGATGCTGCCCGCGCTCGAGACGAGCGCGGCGCCGTGGCAATCGCCGATCAGCGCGTAATCCTCGATCGGGGGCTGTCGTCTGGCGTCGGTCACATGTGCCCCCTTGCTCTCATCGCTCTGCGAGTCCTCTCACACCGAGGAGCCTTCCGGAAAGCCGGGCCGAGTTCACAAGATCGGGCGAGGCCGGCCGCCGGTTTGACGCGGCGATCGCGCCCGACCGGCTGGTTTCCGAGGGGCCCGCAGCCGTTCGCGCAGGCGATGCGCGCCCTCGATCCGCCGGCCTGCGCTGGCGCCGCCGCGACCTGCCATGCGCTGTGCCGGGGCACGCCGGTGGTGACGCTGGCGGGCGGCCCGTCACCGGCCGGCGCGCGTGCTCTCGGCCGCCGGCCGGAGTGGATCGCGAGCGGCTGGGTAACGACCGCATGCGGGCCTGTGGCCGACCGGGCCGCGCTGCATGACGCCCGGCACGCCCTGCCCGGGGTGGCGCGCCGCGCCCCGCTCGGCGCCATCCGTCGCCGCGCCGGGGCCTTCGCCGACCGGTGCCGGCGGCTGGCGGATGCCCCGGCTCGCGCGCCACGGGCAGCGCATACTCGAGCCGTGCCCTTGCATGGGAACGGCGGATGGAGTGTCCTTCCGGCATGGAGAGGACGGTCCGGACGGCGTTCATTCACCGGCTGCTGTTCACGAGCGGGGTCTGGGTCGTGCTGAGCGGCACCGACGTCAAGGCGCTCGCCGTCGGGGCGGTCGCCGTGCCCTTTGCGACATGGCTCGGCCTGCGCCTTCTGCCGCAGCGGCAGCACCTTGTTCTGGGGCGCCTCGTCAGGCACTTCCCGGCCTTTGCGGGCGGCTCGCTGATCGGCGGCCTCGACGTGGCGCGCCGCGCCCTGTCGCCGCGGATGCCGCTCTCGCCCGGCTGGGTCGAAGTGCCGGCGCGATTGCGCGACGGGGGGCGCGTGGCCATGGGGGCAGAGCTGTCTTTGATGCCGGGAACGCTCGCGGCAGGTGTGCGCGACGACCGTCTGCTCGTGCATCTGCTCGACACGGAAGCGGGATTCGAGCGCGCCATCCCGCGCGAGGAGGCCGCGATCGCGGCGATGATCGTCGAGGCCGGCCCGTCATCCACTGCCGCGGGGGGCGCGCCATGACGGCGTGGCTGAGCTTCGTGGCCGTCGGCGTTCTGGCGAGCCTCGGCGCGGCGCTGCTGCGCGTCTGGCGCGGGCCGGGGCGCGCGGACCGGATGATGGGCGCGCAGCTCGCCGGGACATCCGGCGTCGCCGTTCTGATGCTGCTCGCGCCGGTCGAAGGCTGGGCGGCGCTCGACGTGGCCCTCACGCTCTCGCTCTTCGGGGCGCTCGCGGCGGTCGGCTTCGTCAAGGCGGTGAGCGCGGATGGCGGCGGCGACCCTGAAGAGGACGACGAAGGGATCGTCGAGCCGCCACCCGCGGGCGGGGCCTCGGATGGGTGATCTCGCCACCTACGCCTTCACCGGCATCGGCCTGGTCTTCTTCGCCGCCGGGTCGGCCGGCCTGTTGCGTTTTCCCGATGTGTTCAGCCGGCTCCACGCGCTGACCAAGGCGGACAATCTCGGCCTCGGCTTCATCGCCCTCGGCACCTCCTTCCAGGCCGGAAGCTGGCGCGACGTGGCGCTGCTCGCGCTGATATGGGGGCTGATGCTTCTCGCCGCCGCAACGGTCTCGCAGCTCATCGCCCGCGACGCCCTGCGTGAGCGGGACGGGGAATGACGCTGGCCCTCGACGCGACGCTTTGCGGCCTGATCGTCGCGGTGGCGCTGGCGACGGTCCTTGGACGGGGCGTGTTCCGGGCGATCGTCTTCTTCATCGTCTACGGGCTGCTTCTGTCGGTGGCCTGGGTCCGCCTCGGCGCGGTCGACGTGGCCCTGGCCGAAGCGGCGATCGGTGCGGGCCTGACCGGGGTGCTCTTTCTGGCGGCCGTCGGCAAGCTCGCGCGCACCGGGGCAGAGGCCGAGCCGGCGCCCGGCCGCCCCCACCTGCCCGCGGCGCTCGCCTGTGCGGGGCTGACCGGGGCGCTGGCCTGGGCCTGGTTCGCCCTGCCCGAGCCGGAGCGGCCGGGGTCCGACCTGGCAGCCGCGCTTCCGCGGGCGGGGGTCGAGAACCCGGTCACGGCCGTCCTTCTCAACTTCCGCGCCTGGGATACGCTTCTGGAGAGCATCGTGCTGCTCGCCGCCCTCGTCGGACTGTGGCTGCTGGCCCGCGACGAGGACTGGCACGACCGGCTCGGCCTGCCGCAGCACGTGCGACCCGGCGGAGTGATGGAGAGCTTCGGCCGCCTCCTGCCCCCGGTGGGCGTTCTCGTGGGGATCTACCTGGTCTACATCGGCGCGGACCGGCCCGGCGGGGCCTTCCAGGGCGGAACGGTGCTGGCCGCCGTCGGCCTGGTCGCCGCCCTGGCGGGATTGATCCGCACGCCGCGTGTCACCGGGCATCTCTGGCGGGCGGCGATGGTCGTCGGGCCGCTGGTGTTCCTCGCCGCCGGCGTCGCTGGAGCCGCGCTGGGCGCGGGCTTCCTCACCCTGCCGGAGCCGATCGCGGGCGGCGCGATCTTCGCCATCGAGATCGCGCTGGCATCGTCGATCGCGGTGACGCTCGCCTTCCTCGTCATCGGCCCGCCGGAGCGGGGGCACAGGCGATGACCGGCCCGACGCTCTACGCGCTGACAGGGGCGGCGCTCGTCGGCATCGGCGTCTTCGGGCTGATCTCGGCGCGGCACCTCCTGCGCCGGGTCGTTGCCTTCAACCTGATCGGCTCGGGGCTGTTCGTCTTTCTCGGCGCGGCGGGGGCGCGAGGCGGCGCGGCCGACCCCCTGCCGCAGGCGCTGATCATCACCGGAATCGTCGTGGCCCTTTCGGCGAGCGCGCTGGCCGTCGGGCTGGTCGTGGCCCATGCGCGGGCGTCGGGGCGCCCTGCGCTTCCCGAGGAAGACGAGGAGGCGTGAGCGCCCTCGTCGCAGTGCTCGTGCTGCCGCTCGCCGGCGCGCTCGCGACGGTCGCGCTGCCGGGCCGCGCGGCGCGCATCGCGGCGTCCACGGCGATCGCCGCGACGCTGGCCGCTGCCCTGGCGCTGGCCGCCTGGGTCGCCGCGCGGGGTGTGCCCCGGCTCGAGATCGGAGGCTGGGCGCCACCCGTCGGCATCGCCGTCGAGGCCGACGGGCTGGCCGCCGCGATGATCGTGATGACGGCGACGGTGATGGCCGCCGCGGGCCTGTCCGCGCGCCACATGCTGGCGCCCGGCGCCGCAGGGGCGCGCGCGGCCTTCGGCTTCTGGCCGCTCATGCTGCTGCTCTGGGCCGCGCTGAACGCGGTGTTCGTCTCGCGCGACCTCTTCAACCTCTATGTGGGGATCGAGCTTCTGAGCCTCGCCGCCATCGGGCTGGTCGCCATCGAGGGCAAGGCCGCCGCGCTCGCCGCGGCGATGCGCTACATGATCTTCGCGTTGGCGGGGTCGCTGCTCTACCTCGCGGGCGTCGTGCTGGTCTATGCCGCCCACGGCGCCCTCGACGCGGGCCTTCTGACCGACCGCACCCCGGCACGGACGGACGGGCTCGCGCTCGCGCTGATGACGGTGGGCCTGATGGCCAAGACCGCCCTTTTCCCCTTCCACGTCTGGCTGCCGCCCGCCCATGGCGGTGCCCCGGCGCCGGCCTCGGCCATGCTGTCGGCGCTGGTGCCCAAGGCCTCCTTCGTGATCCTGCTCCGGCTCTGGTTCGACGTGATGCCCGACCAGGCGACCGAGGGGGCGCTGGCGCTGATGGCGGCGCTCGGGACGGCGGCCGTCATCTGGGGCGGCCTCGCGGCGCTCGTCCAGGAACGTCTCAAGCTGATCGTCGCCTATTCGACGGTGGCGCAGATCGGCTACCTGTTCCTCGTCTTCCCGCTTGCCGGCGGGGCGTCTGCCGAGATGCCGTGGGCGGCGGGGGCATGGAACGGGGCGGTCTTTCTCGCCCTGAGCCACGGCCTGGCCAAGGCGGCGATGTTTCTTGCGGTCGGGCAGTGGATGGCGGCGCGGGGCGGCGACCGCCTCGAGGATCTGCGCGGCATCGCCACGGCGATGCCGATGACCGCCTTCGCCTTCGCCCTGTCGTCGATCACCCTCGTCGGCCTGCCGCCCTCGGGCGGGTTCACGGCGAAATACCTGATCATGACATCTGCCTTTGCCGCCGGGCAATGGGGCTGGGCGCTGGTCATGGCCGGCGGCGGATTGCTGGCGGCCGCCTATCTCTACCGGCCGGTGGCGGTGATCTTCGCGCGCGCCGAGGTGCCTGACTCGCCGCTCCCGTCGCGGGGCCGGCAGGTCGTCCCGCTGATCCTCGCGGGCGCAGCCGTCGCTCTCGGGATCGCGTCGGCGGCGCCGTTCGATCTGCTGTCCACCGGGCGCCCGCAAGCGGCAGGAGAGGGCCTGTGACCGGACTCCTGCCCATCTTCATCCTGCTGACGTCGCTCGTGCCGGCGGCGATCACCTTTTTCCTGCGCCAGGAAAGCTATCGCCTGCGCAACGCGCTCAACCTCGGCGGGGCGGTCGTGAAGGGGGCGCTGATCGTGGCGATGCTGGTCGCGGTCGCGGGCGGCGCATCCTTCGAGACGGCGATACCGCTCGCGCCCGGGCTTGTCCTGCTGTTGCGGATCGACGCGCTGGCGCTCTTGTTCGTCTCGCTCTCGGCGACACTGTGGCTGCTGACGACGATCTACGCGATCTCCTACCTCGGCGAGAAGCCGGAGCAATCGCGCTTCTTCGGCTTCTTCAGCCTCTGCGTCTTCGCGACGACCGGCATCGCGCTCTCGGGGTCGCTGATCTCGTTCTTCATCTTCTTCGAGCTCCTGACGCTCAGCACCTGGCCGCTGGTAGCCCACAAGCAGGATGCGGCCTCGCTCCGGGCCGCGCGCGGCTACCTGCTCTACGCCCTGCCGTGCAGCACGATCCTGCTCGTCGCGATCGTCTGGCTGGAAAGCGCCACCGGCCCGATCCTGTTCACCGATCCGCCCGACCTTTCGGGCGTCGACCCGGCGAGCCTCAGGGTCATCTTCGCCCTTTTCATCGTCGGCGTGGGCATGAAGGCGGCCATCATTCCGCTGCATGGCTGGCTGCCCGCCGCGATGGTCGCGCCGGCGCCGGTCTCGGCGCTGCTTCACGCCGTGGCGGTGGTCAAGGCCGGGGCGTTCGGCGTGATCCGCGTCATCTACGACGTGTTCGGCATCGAGCGCGTGGCCGAGCTGGGGGTGGGCACCCCGCTCGCCGCGCTGGCGTCTTTCACGATCATCTGGGGATCGCTTCGGGCACTCCAGCAGACCGAGATCAAGAAGCGGCTCGCCTATTCGACCGTCAGCCAGGTCAGCTACATCATTCTCGGTGTCGCTTTGGCGAGCCCCTTCGCCGTCATCGGCGGTCTGGCGCATCTGGTGCATCAGGGCCTGATGAAGATCACGCTGTTCTTCTGCGCCGGGATCTACGACGAGCGCGCCGGGGTCCGGTCGATCGAGGGGCTCGACGGGCTCGGCCGCCGCATGCCCTGGACCTCGACCTGCTTCTCGATCGGCGCGCTGGGGATGATCGGGCTGCCGCCGATCGCCGGCTTCGTCAGCAAGATCTATCTCGGCATCGGCGGATTGCAGGCCGAGGCGCCGTGGGTGCTGGCGGTTCTGGGCGCGTCGACCCTTCTCAACGCCGCGTATTTCGTGCCGCTGCTCTACCGGCTCTGGTTCCGCGAGATCGCGCCCGATGCCGAGGCGGACGAGAGAGCGCCCGCGCTCGTCGGCCCCGCCGTCGCCGCCGCGCTTGCCGCCGTCCTCGCGGGCATGCTCGCCGCCTCCGACATCAGCCCGCTCGGCTGGGCCACGCTGATCTCCGAAAGGGACTACCTCGAATGACCCCGTGGATCGGCCCGTTCCTGCCGCTCGCCGCGCTGATCTGGCCGCTGCTGCTGGGGGCGCTCACGGCGATGCCGCCGCTGCGGCCGGTGGCCGTGCGGCTTCTGCCCCTGGCGCCCGTGCCGGCACTCTGGCTGGCGTTGGCGGGCGGACAGGGCGTGACGGCCGCGCCCGACCTTCTGCTCGGCGTCACGCTCGAGCTCGACGATGCGCGGCGCCTGCTGCTGGGCATGACGGCGGCGCTCTGGCTCGTCGCGGCGCTGGCGGCGCAGCCGATGACGGGCCGGCCGCACACGGCGATCTTCTCGGGGTTCTGGTGCCTGGTGCTGGCGGGGAATCTCGGCGTCTTTCTCGCCCTCGATGTCGTCACCTTCTACGTGTCCTTCGCGGCGGTCTCGCTGGCCTCGTGGTTCCTGATCGTGCACGAGCGCACCGAAAAGGCGCTGCATGCCGGGCGCGTCTACATCGTGATCGCGCTGGCGGGCGAGGTGGCGCTGCTCGTCGGCCTCATCATCGGGGCCGACGCGGCGCAGAGCATGGCCGTGGGCGAGATCCGCGCGGCGCTCGGCGCCCCCGGCTCGAGCGCGGTCGGGATCGCGCTTCTCGTCCTCGGCTTCGGGATCAAGGCGGGTCTCGTGCCGCTCCATGTCTGGCTGCCGCTCGCCCATCCGGCGGCGCCGGTGCCGGGCTCGGCCGTCCTGTCGGGAGCGATCGTCAAGGCCGGGCTGTTCGGGCTGGTGCTCTTCGTGCCCGAGGGCGCGCTCGGCCCGGTGCTGATGCCCCTCGGCCTCGTGGGGGCCTTCGGCGCGGCGCTCTGGGGCCTGACGCAGGCCAACCCCAAGGCCGTGCTCGCCTATTCCACGATCAGCCAGATGGGCCTCATGATCATGCTGGTGGGCGCCGGCGGCGCGGCGCGCGAGACGGTTCCCTTTTTCGCCCTGCATCACGGACTGGCCAAGGGCGCGCTGTTCCTGCTGGTCGGCGTGATGATGGCGGCATCGGGCCGGGGCCGGCGCCTGCTGTGCCTCGCGCTGGCGGCGGCCGTCTCCGCCTCGGTCGCCGGGCTTCCGCTGACCGGCGGCGCGCTGGCCAAGGCGGCCGTCAAGCAGGGCCTTGCGGACTGGTCGGCCCTGGCGCTCAGCCTCAGCTCCGTCGCGACGAGCCTGATCCTCATATGGTTCCTGGCCCGTCTCTGGCAGATGCAGGGCCGCGACGAGGCGCTCTGGGGTGCCCGGTTCGCGCTGCCGGCTGCGCTGGGCGTCCTTGCCGTCACGGGGCCATGGCTGTTGTGGAGCGCCTGGTCCGGGCACGGCCCCGACTACCTGTTCAAGGCGGACACCCTGATCGATGCTCTGTGGCCCGTGGCAATCGCCCTTCCGCCCGCTGCAGCGGTTCTTCGGTGGCGACTGCCGCAACTCCCGCCCGGCGATCTGCTGCTGATCCTGGGGGCGTGGCGGGGGCGCGCGGTCAGGATTCCCGCTCCGCTTTCGCTTCGCGCCGATGCGGATGGTGCCCTCCGTGCAGCGCGACGCAACTCGGCGAGACTGGAGGGCATCCTGATCCGGTGGAGGCTGACCGGTGTCCTGATTCCACTTCTGGTCCTGCTGATGTTCGCCCTTCTGCCGTGATGCCTTTCGCATGCGCGCCCAACGGTGGCCTCTCGATCGGCTGAGACAAGGCCTCCCAGCCGTCGATCTTGCGCATCTGTATCTCACCCGGCGGGGGCACCGCCCGGAGCAGCAGCGGAACGGAGTCCGCGCATGGCAGCAAGGGCCGCGTCTTGATGCGTCGGCGGACCACGGCGCACAGCCGTTCCATCGCCGTCGTTGTCCGCGCCGATTGCCATCGCGAGGGGGCGAGCCGCGTGAAGACGAACAGCCTTTCGCCGGCGCCCTCGCCGAACGTCAGACCGACGCGAGACCGAACAACTGACCCAAAGCTGACCGAAGCATCGGCCGTTGCGGAGAGCACCCTATAACAGGTGGCGACCCCGGCAGGATTCGAACCTGCAACCTGCCCCTTAGGAGGGGGCTGCTCTATCCAGTTGAGCCACGGGGCCGCGTGGTCCGGGCTTACAGGGTTAGCTGCGCCGCCGTCAATTCGACAGGGCGCACCGGGCTACGGGCCGCGGTCAGGCCATTCGAACGCGGCACGGCTGAGCGGATCCTGCGCGTCGATGACATCCGCCATGTCGTGCAGGGCGCGCACCACGACACCGCCGTGCCTGTCGAGGAGGGCAGCCCGACCGGATTGCAGGGCCGACAATAACGGCCCCGGCAGACGGCTCGCCAGCAGCACCGCGTTCACGTCGGTTGCCCCGACCCCGATCGCCTCCAGAGGCGCGCGCAGATTGGTCAGCGGGTTGAGCACCTCGCGGAGAGGACGGCCCGGCTCGGCCGTCACGCGACCAAACCGGTCGGACTGCGCCCTCAGCATGCCGCGCAGAGAGGCCGTCGCCTCGCCGAGGGCCTCGCCGCGGAGGGTCTGGACCACGAACAGATCCTGCAGATGGCGTCTGTAATGCTCGTCTGCCGAGGCCGCCGCCGCGGCTCGGGCGCGGTCCACGATGTCGATCTCGGCGGTGGAGAGGCGGTCGACCTCGGCCATGGCCAGGACGTGAGCCGCGGCCTCCGGCGGCGTGGAGCGCGGCAGCGCGAGCCTGCGCGGAAGAGGCGGTCGAACCCGGCTGCGGTAGTCGACCGTCACGGGGTCGAGGCCGGCGATCATGGCGCCAAGCGAGGAGGTGCAGCCAAGAATACCTGCGACGACCCCGATGATGTCGATGATGATGTCCCACGCTATGCCGCTCGCCGTATTGGCGAACCGGTCGTCCGCAAGAGACAATTCGAGGGCGAGCATGGATGTCCCCAGAAGCGCCGTCGCCCGGTCGATCTGCAGCCAGTCGACCCCTCCGGCCTGTGCCTGCTCCATTTCGTCGTCGAAGTCGGGGATCTCGAAGCCGGGCTTGCCGCGTTCCTTCGGCTTGCGTCAGGCCAGGCATTTCGCCCAGGGGTTCTTCAGGTCCGGGATCGTTTCGAGAGGTGGCGGCATGGTGCCTCCGCCCCAGTAGTTCTCTTCGCCCCATGCCATCGAAATGCTCCTCGCGGCCGTCCGGTTGAATTACGCCGCGTAAGTTCAACCTGACGCGTCAGGGGCCTTTCGGGAAGTGACGCATGGTCGCTGCCCCCGCGACGTGCAAGTGGCGTATCCCGGAATGGTCGGGTAGGGAACGATCCGCGCCCGTTGCGAGAAGGAGGTCAAGATGACCGAGATGCGCCGACCACTGACGCTGCGCGACGTCTCCGAAGCCTCCGGCGTCAGCGAGATGACCGTCAGCCGGGTGCTGCGCAATCGCGGCGACGTCAGCCAGGCCACGCGCGAGCGCGTGCTCGCCGCTGCCAAGCGCCTCGGCTACGTGCCCAACAAGATCGCCGGCGCGCTCGCCTCGAGCCGGGTCAACCTCGTCGCGGTCATCATCCCGTCGCTGTCGAACATGGTCTTTCCCGAGGTGATGAACGGCATCTCGGGCGAACTCGAGGAGACGAGCCTTCAGCCGGTGCTCGGCGTCACCCATTACCGCCCCGAGCGGGAGGAGCAGGTGCTCTACGAGATGCTGTCGTGGCGCCCCTCCGGTGTCATCATCGCGGGGCTGGAGCGCACCGACTCCGCGCGCGCCATGCTGGCCAGCGCCGGCATCCCCGTGGTCGAGATCATGGATACCGACGGCCAGCCCGTCGATGCGGTTGTCGGCATCTCGCACCGGCGGGCGGGGCTGATGATGGCGCAGGCCATCGTCGAGCAGGGCTATCGGCGGATCGGCTTCATGGGCACGAAGATGCCGCTCGACCACCGGGCCCGGAAGCGGTTCGAGGGCTTCACCGAGGGTCTTGCCAAGGCCGGGATCGAGGTGGCCGACCGCGAGTTCTACTCGGGCGGCTCCAGCCTCGGGAAGGGGCGCGAGATGACGAAGGCAATGCTCGACCGCAGGCCCGACCTTGATTTTCTCTACTATTCCAACGACATGATCGGGGCCGGGGGGCTGCTCTGGTGCCTCGAGCAGGGCATCGACGTGCCCGGGCAGGTGGGCCTCGCCGGCTTCAACAACATCGAGTTGCTCGACGGGCTGCCCAAGCGGCTGGCGACGATGGATGCCTGCCGCCGCCAGATCGGCGAGGCGGCTGCGCGCATCGTGGCGGCGCGGGCCGAGGCGGCCGCGCAGGGCGGCGCCGCGGCCGAGGACGCGCCCGAAGGCGGCGGAGAGCGCGTCGTGCTGACGCCCACGATCAATGTCGGCGACACGCTCGTGCGCGGCTGAGGGGCGCGCGCGGCGGGGCGAGTGGACTTCCCCGCCGCCCTCCTGTTAACGGGAAGCGACCCGCGCGAGGCCGCCGATGACCCAGTCGCCCCCCTCCCAAGGCCCTGCCGCCGACGGCCCGCCGCCGGAGGTGTCGGTCGTCATCCCGATGCACGACGAGGCGCCCAACGTCGCCCCCCTGATCGCCGGCATCCTGGCCGCCTGCGAGGGAACGGCCGTCGAGGTGATCGCGGTCGACGACGGCTCGCGCGACGCCACCTCGGGCGAGGTGACGACGCTCGCCGCGGCCGACCCGCGCATCCGCCTCGTGCGCCACGCGAAGGCCGCCGGGCAGAGCGCGGCCGTCCATTCCGGCGTGCTCGCCGCGCGGGGGCGGGTCGTCTGCACGCTCGACGGCGACGGTCAGAACCCGCCCGAGGAACTTCCGAAGCTCTACACCCCGCTTCTGGCCGAGGCCCGCGCCGGGCTCGGCCTTGTCGCGGGCCAGCGCGTGGGCCGGCAGGACTCGCTGTCGAAGCGCCTCGGCTCGCGCATCGCCAACACCCTTCGGGCGTGGCTGCTGAAGGACGGGACGCGGGACACCGGCTGCGGGCTCAAGGGCTTTCGTCGCGACGCCTTCCTCGCGCTTCCCTATTTCGACCACATGCACCGCTACCTGCCTGCGCTCTTCAGGGCTCAGGGGTGGGAGGTGGCGCTGGTCGACGTCAGCCACCGGGGTCGCATGGCGGGGCGGTCGAAATACAGCAACCTGCGCCGGGCGGTGGCGGGCGTGCACGACCTGATCGGCGTGGCATGGCTGGTCAAGCGCCGCAAGAAGGCCGCGCCCGAGGAGGTGGGGATCGCCCGCACGACCCTCGCCCCGGCACCGGAGCGCGAAACGGCGCGGGAGACGACGGGCGCATGACCGAGCCCACCGCCTTCGGATGGCTCGGCGTCCAGACCTGGACCGAGTTCTGGTGGGTCGTCTTCGGCCTCGGCGGTCAGCTTCTGTTCACCGCCCGCTTCCTCGTGCAGTGGCTCGCCTCCGAGCGCGAGCGGCGCTCGGTCGTGCCGGTCGCGTTCTGGTATCTCTCGATCGCGGGCGGGCTGGTGCTGCTGGCCTACGCGATCTACCGGCGCGACCCGGTGTTCATCCTCGGCCAGTCGATGGGCGTGTTCATCTACCTGCGCAACCTCGTCCTCATCCATGCCGAACGCCGCCGCGCGCCCGAGTGAATGGCTGCCGGGGGCGCTGGCCGTCGTGCTCGCGGTCACCGCGACGCGGGTGGCGCTGCTCGCGCTCAACCGCACCGACCTCTACATGGACGAGAGCCAGTACTGGTTCTGGGGGCAGAAGCTCGCCTTCGGCTACTATTCCAAGCCGCCGCTGATCGGCTGGGTGATCCGCGCCTCGGTTGAGCTCGGCGGCTCGGACGCGCCGTTCTGGGTACGACTGCCAGCGCCGCTCTTTCACGCCGCGACCGCGCTCATCCTCGCCTGGATCGCGGGCCACCGCTACGGGCGGGGGGCGGCGCTGTGGGTCGCGGCGCTCTACGTCACGCTGCCGATGGTGAGCGTGGGCAGCGCGCTGATCTCGACCGACACGATCATGTTCCCCTTCCTCGCCGCCGCGCTCGGCCTCTGGCTCGCCGCGCTCGACCGCCGGGCAGCAGGCCGGTCGGCCTGGGCGCTTGCCCTCGCGGCGGGGTGTGCCGCGGGCGTGGCGTTCCTCGGGAAATACGCGGCCGTCTACGGGCCGACGGGTGCCGCGCTCGCCGCCCTCTTCGTGCCGGCGGCGCGTCCGGGCTGGCGCGCGGCGGGCTGGGGCGCGCTGGGTTTCCTGCTCGCGGCCGCGCCCAACGTCGGCTGGAACGTCGCCAACGGGCTGACCACGCTGCAGCACACGCTCGACAACGTGGAATGGGTGCGCGCGCCGGGAGATCGGTCGGGGCTCAACGTCGCCGGCCTCGCCGAGTTCTTCGGCGCGCAGTTCATCGTCTTCGGGCCGGTGCTGTTCGGCGCGCTTCTGTGGCTGGGGGCGCGCGGCGGCGCGGGCTCGGTCGAGCGGCGCATCCTGCTGTGGCTGTCGCTGCCGATCATCGCCGTCGTCTGCGGGCAGGCCCTGCTGGAAGAGGCCTATGCCAACTGGGCGGCGGCGGCCTATCTCGCGGGCTTGCTCGCCGTGGTGCCGTGGCTCATGACCAAGCGACGCGTCTGGCTGTGGGGGAGCCTCGCGCTCCACACCGCCTTCGCCGCCGCGCTGCCGCTGGCGCTCGCCTTCGGCACCGACTGGCGCGCGGGCGACCGGCTGCTTTTCGCCCGCTATCTCGGGCAGTCGGAGATGAGCCGCGACATCCTCGCGCTGGCGCGGGAGCATGGCGACGAGGTCGTGGTCGACGGGCGTTCGCTGCTGGCCGACCTGTTCCATACGGGTCGCGACGCGGGCGTGACGATCTGGGCCCGCCCGCCCCGCGGCCGCCCCGCCAACCACTACGAGCAGACCCGCGCCATGCCGGATAGCGTCACGGGCGAGGTGCTCTATGTCGGCCGGCTCGACGACCTGCCAGAGCGCTGCGGCAGCATCGCGCCCATCGCCACGCTCGCCCCCGACAGCGGTGCCTACCGCGAGCGCCCGATGGGCGCCTGGCGCCTGCCGGCCGACTGCCTGCGCCCGCCGGCGCCCTGATCGTCTGACCGACCGGGGGGCCATTCGCCGTTGCCGCCCGCGGCGCTCTGGGGCAAGGGAAGGGCATGAGCGACCCCGCCTGCCAAACCGCCCCGCGCGCCGCCCTCGTCACCGGCGCGGCCGGCTTCATCGGCTATCACGTCTCCCGGCGCCTGCTCGCCGAGGGCTGGCGGGTCGTGGGCCTCGATGCCGTCACCGACTATTACGACGTGCGGCTGAAGCGCGCCCGGCTGGCCGAGCTCGGCACCTTCGAGGGCTTCCGCGCGGTGGAGGCGCGGTTGGAGGAGCCCGGCTGCCTCGCCGCGCTGATGGCCGAGGAGCGACCGGGCACCGTGATCCACCTCGCCGCGCAGGCCGGCGTGCGCTACTCGCTCGAGGCGCCCCGCAGCTATGTCGAGGCCAATCTCGTCGGCACGTTCGAGCTTCTGGATGCGGCGCGCGCCCATCCGCCCGCGCATCTCTTGATGGCCTCGACCTCGTCGGTCTACGGCGCCAATACCGATATGCCCTACGCCGAGACGGACAAGGCCGACACCCAGCTGTCGTTCTACGCCGCGACCAAGAAGGCGAACGAGGCGATGGCCCATGCCTATGCCCACCTGCACGGTCTGCCGGTGACGATGTTCCGCTTCTTCACCGTCTATGGGCCGTGGGGGCGGCCCGACATGGCGCTGTTCCGGTTCGTGCGGGCGATCCGGGCGGGCGAGCCGATCGACGTCTACAACCACGGGCGCATGCGGCGCGACTTCACCTATGTCGACGATCTCGTCGAGGCGCTGGTGCGCCTGATCCCGGTGGCGCCGCCGCCTGTGGACGCAGCCGAACGCCGGTCTGCCGTGCCGGGCGACAGCCTGTCGCCGGTGGCGCCGTGGCGGGTCGTCAATCTCGGCGCGTCCGACCCGGTCGAGCTCGGCGCCTTCATCGACGCGGTCGAGGCCGCGCTGGGGCAGCCGGCAGAGCGGCGCCTCCTGCCGATGCAGCCGGGCGACGTGCCGGCGACATGGGCAGACACGACGCTCGCCCGCGCGCTGGTGGGCGAGATCCCGCCCACGCCGCTGGCCGAGGGCATCGCGCGATTCGTCGACTGGTACGTCGCGCGTTACGAGCCGCTCGCCGCCGGCCGCGGGCCCTGACACACGTCACATTGACACCCCGGCAGGGATGGACCATGCGCACCCCGCGTGGCGGCCGTTCCGGCCGGTCCGGCGGGAGAAGACGAGGGGCTGGCGATGAAGATTGCAATGATCGGGACGGGCTATGTCGGGCTCGTCTCGGGGGTGTGTTTCTCCGATTTCGGGCACGATGTGGTCTGCGTCGACAAGAACCCCGCCAAGATCGAGATGCTCGAGCGCGGCGAGATCCCGATCTACGAGCCGGGCCTCGACCGCCTGCTGGCGAAGAACGTGGAGGCGGGGCGGCTGACCTTCACCGGCGATCTGGCCAAGGCCGTGGCGGGCGCCGACGCGGTGTTCATCGCCGTGGGCACGCCCACCCGCCGGGGCGACGGCCATGCCGACCTGACCTACGTCTACTCTGCGGCGGAAGAGATCGGGCGCGCGCTGACCGGCTACGCCGTGATCGTCACCAAGTCGACCGTGCCGGTGGGCACCAACCGCGAGGTCGCCGAGCGGGTGCGCGCGGCCAACCCCGACGCGCAGTTCGATGTCGCCTCGAACCCCGAGTTCCTGCGCGAGGGCGCGGCGATCGACGATTTCATGCGGCCCGACCGCGTGGTCGTGGGCGTGGAGGCGGATCGCGCGCGCGAGGTGATGGGCGACATCTATCGCCCGCTCTTCCTGCGCGAGTTTCCCATCGTCTACACCGATCTCGAATCGGCCGAGATGATCAAGTACGCCGCCAACGCCTTTCTTGCGACCAAGATCACCTTCATCAACGAGATCGCCGCCCTCTGCGAGGCGGTCGGCGCCGACATCAAGGCGGTGAGCAAGGGCATGGGCCTCGACGGCCGGATCGGCAACAAGTTCCTGCATGCCGGCCCCGGCTTCGGCGGCTCGTGCTTCCCCAAGGATACCCGCGCGCTGGCGCGGACCGGGCAGGATCATTCGCGCCCCCTCGAGATCACCGAGACGGTGATCCGCGTGAACGACGGCATCAAGCGGCGCATGATCGACAAGGTGCTCGATCTCTGCGGCGGTTCGGTCAACGGCAGGACGCTGCTGGTGCTCGGCGTCACCTTCAAGCCCAATACCGACGACATGCGCGAGGCGCCGTCGCTGACCATCGTGCCGTCGCTCGTCGGCGGAGGCGCGACGGTGCGCGTGGTCGATCCGCAGGGGCGGCGCGAGGGCGAGACGCTGTTGCCGGGCGTGGAGTGGCACGACGACCCCTATGTAGCTGCCGAGGGCGCCGACGCGGTGGTGATCCTGACCGAGTGGAACGAGTTCCGCGCGCTCGACCTCGCGCGCCTCGCCGGGTCGATGCGGACGCCCTGCATGGCCGACCTGCGCAACGTCTACGCTCGCGGCGACGCGCTGGCCGCCGGCTTCCGCGACTACGTGGCCGTGGGGCGCTAGCAACCGGCGCCCACGGGGGCCCCGAGGCCCGGCTTTCGCTTCTCCGGATCCTTCGAGGGCGCCGGGGGACGCCTCTCGGCCGCATTGCCGCCGCCGGCGGCATGGACCATTCGCGGTTGCTCTTTCTGGTGGGGGGCCGCCGCTGGCGCGTGCGCCGGTCCTCACCCTCGTCTCGGTGCAGCGGCACGACGCAGTCGATGGCGCTCCCGAACTGATGGAGCTGACCGAGGACGAGCGGCGCATGCTCGACGGCCGCCTCTTCGACAGCGAATGCGACGAAGCGCGGCTGCACCGCGTGAATCGCACGCAGACCCGCCATGTGCGCCACGTTCCCTTCGAGGCGCAGTCGGTGACCGCCCATGCCCGCCTCATGGCACGGGTGGCGAAAAAGAGCGCGACAGGCCCCGATTGAGCGGTCGCGCCGCCGATGTCGCGGCTAGATTCGGCCGCGCCGTGCGATACGTTTGCCGCATGTTCGTCGTCACGCCCTCCACCGTGGTCGATCCGCGTCGGCTGCGTCTGACCCGGGTCGGCAGCCAGATGCTTGGGCGGGGCCTGCGGGTGATCCCGCGGCGGCCGCTTTTCCGTGGCGTCTTCTGGCGGATCGTGTTCGACCAGGCGCCGCTACGCTACATCCTCGCGCTTTCGCCGTTTCCCATCGCCATGCTGATCCGCCCCGACCTGGCGCTGGGGATCAGCCAGGCGCCGCTTCTCATGTTTGCCATCGTCTTCATGATCGAGAGCACGTTCCTGTCGGTCTCGACCCCCGAGAAGCGGCGCAAGCTGATCGCGGAGGCCGATGCGGCGCGTGGCCTCGACCTGCTGACCCTGCGCGCGCGCGACGTGCTGGCGCGGATCGCGGCGGGGCGGGGCATGGAGACCGAAGACCTCCACCTCGTGGTCGAGCAGTCGGGGCTTGCGCGTGTCCCGGTGCTGACGCTCGTCTCGGTGCAGGTCGCGCAGGAGGGCGGGCGCCCGCTGCTGCTCGACCTCGACGACAGCGAGCGTGAACTGCTCGAGGACCGTCTGTTCGCAGAGGGCCTCGACGAGCGCCTCCTGCACCTCATCAATCTTGCCGACAACCGCTTCCTGCGCAGCGTCGCCTTCGAGGCGCGTGCGGTCTCGGCGCATCAGCGACTGATGGCCAGGGCCGGGCGGCGCGGCGCCGCCGGGGCCTGAGCCGGCCTCAGGGCGGGGCGTCGGGCCTTGCGCCATTGCGTATTTGGAACAGAAAGAAGCGAGGGGTGCGCCCCGGGGGGAACGGGGCGGCGCGCTAGCGCCGCGCCATGACCGCGAGGCGGACGAAGGCGCGCTCCACGAGCGCCGCCTGGGGCGCCGTCTGCCCCGCCGAGCGCAGGGCCAGATCGGTGTCGAGCAGGAGCCTGAGCGCCTGTTCCAGCTTGCGGGGGCCCCAGCCGCGGGCCTGTGCGGTCATCGCATCGCGGCGGGGGCCGAAGATCGGCGGGCGCTGGCGGCCGAGGGCCTGTGCGGGGCCGGCGGGATCGGCGGCGGCGGCGTGCAGCGCGCGGAAGTGGCGCGAGGCGGCGATGACGAGGGCGACGGGCTGCACGCCCTGCCCCTCGAGCTTGTGCATGAGGGGGCCGATCTCGGCCTGCCGGCCCTCGGCCGCCGCGCGCAGCACATCGTCGAGCGCCGCCTCGATCGTGGCGGGCGCGTTGAGCGCGATCTCTGCCGACGTGAGCGGCGCGGGATCGCCATGCTTGTACAGCGCGATCTTTTCGAGCGTGCGGCGGAAATCGCCGGGATCGAGCGCGCGGGCGAGCGCCTCGAGATCGGCCATCGCGGCGCGCTCTACGTTCGAGAGGCCCGCGCGGGCGAGCTCCGCCTCGATCTCGGCGCGGCCCGGCGGATCGTCGTAGATCGGCAGCGCCACGGCCGCGGGATGCCCCTCGACCAGCTTGCGCAGCTTCGAGCGCGCGGGCAGAGCGCCGGCGGTGACGACGAGCGTCGCGTCGCCCTGCGCCCAGGCGCCGAGCGCGGCCGCGACGGCGGGTGCGACCCCGTCGCCTGCCTCCTCGATCAGAACGGCGCGCGGGCCGGGGAAGAAGCCGGTCGCCCTGAGCGCGTCGGCGACCGCGCCGGGGGCGCGGCGGGCCTCGCCCGGGTCGATCCGCTCGAGCCGCATTTCCTTTTCGGCATCCGGGCCGAGAAGGGCCGCCAGCATGTCGGCCCGCTTGAGCGCCACGCGCATCGGGTCGGCGCCGTAGATCAGCGCGGCGGGGCGCGGCTCGGGCCGGGCGAGAAATTTCTTGGCATCGCGGGCGGAGAGCTTCATCGGGGCCCCCGCGTCAGGCGGCCCAGTCTGCGCCGGCGGCGGCGGCGGCGACGAGCCGGGTCGCCACGCGGTCGGCCAGAAGGGTGGCGAGGCGCCGCTCGGCGTCCGCGCGGGCAGAGCGGACGGCGACGGAGGTGCCGACGTCGGACCAGGTGACGAAGCCGGTGACTTGGCCGCTGGTCAGCACGGCCCCGTCGGCGCGGCGGCGCAGCGCGTAGTCGGCAGCGCCGTCGAGCGAGAAGCGGAGCACGTTGCCGAATCCGGTCTGCGCGGTCTCGACCGTGGCGCGCCGCAGGCCGTAGCCGAGGGCGAAGGGGGCGCCTTCCCCCGCGCGACCCAGCCGCTCCTCGATCTGGCTGACGAATCGGAAGGCGTAGGAATCGCCCGGCGTGTCAGGCAGAACCTGCCCCCGCAGCGCCGTGGCCGGCCCGTCGGGCGCGTAGGCGGGGGAGAACCCGCAGGCGGGAAGCGCCGCAAGCGCCGCCAGCGCGGCCAGCGCCCGGCGACGAGAAGGCGCGCCCCGGCCCATGCTCAGACCACGATGTTGACGATGCGGCCCGGCACGACGATCAGCTTCTTGGGCCGGCCGCCGTCGAGCGCGCGCTGCACGGCGGGCTCGTCCATCGCCAGCGCCTCGATCACGTCCTTCGCAGCGTCCTTGGGCACGGTGATCTCGCCGCGCTTCTTGCCGTTGACCTGCACCGGCAGCGTGATCGTGTCCTCGACGAGCAGGGCGGGGTCGGCCTCGGGCCACGGCTGCTCGGCCAGCAGCCCCTCGCCGCCCAGCATCTCCCACATCTCTTCGGCGAGATGGGGCGTCATGGGCTGCATGAGCTGCGCCATCACCTTGAGCGCCTCGCGCCGGGCCGCGCCCGAGGCGGCGGAGCGGGCGATCGTGTTGGTGAAGGCGTAGAGCCTGGCGACCGACGTGTTGAAACCGAACTGTTCGATACCCTCGGTCACGTCGGCGATGGCGCGGGCGGTGGCGCGGCGCAGCGGCTCGTCCTCCGCCTCGGCGCCAGGCTCCGAGGGGTCGTTCTCCGCCGCCATGCGGTAGACCCGCGACAGGTGGCGGAACGCGGCCTCGGCGCCTGCGGCCGTCCACTCCACATCGCGCTCGGGAGGGCTGTCGGACATGACGAACCAGCGCGCGGTATCGGCCCCGTACTGCGCCACGATGGCGGCGGGATCGACCGTATTCCGCTTGGACTTCGACATCTTCTGCGAGGGGATCACCTCGACCGTCTCGCCGGTCGCGCGAACGACGATCTCGCCCGTCTCGCGCACGTCCACCTCGTCGGGTGTATGGTAGACCGGACGGCCGCGATCGTCGGTCGTCTGGTAGATCGCGTGGGTGACCATGCCTTGCGTGAACAGCGCCTCGAACGGCTCGCGGCATTTTTCCGGCAGGTGACCGGTGATGTGCATCGCCCGGGCGAAGAAGCGCGAGTAGAGCAGGTGCAGGATCGCGTGCTCGACGCCGCCGATGTACTGGTCGACGTTCATCCAGTAGGCGGCTTCCTCGGGGTCGGTCGGCGTCTCGGCGCGGGGCGCGGTGAAACGGGCGAAATACCACGAGGAGTCGACGAACGTGTCCATGGTGTCGGTCTCGCGCTTCGCCGGCCGGCCGCATTCCGGGCAGGGCACGTCGCGCCATGTGGGGTGGCGGTCGAGCGGGTTGCCCGGCTGGTCGAAGCTGACGTCGTCGGGCAGGCGCACCGGCAGGTTCTCGCGGTTCTCCGGCACCGCGCCGCACGCCTCGCAATGCACCACCGGGATCGGGCAGCCCCAGTAGCGCTGGCGCGAGATGCCCCAGTCGCGCAGGCGGAACTGCACCACGCCCTCGCCCCAGCCGTTCGCCTCGGCATGGGCGATCGAGGCGTCGATGGCTTCCTCGCCCGTGGCCTCGGTCAGCCCGGCGAAGTGGTCGATCCAGCGCACCTTCTCGGTCTTCTGCGGCACGAATGCCGCGTCAGCGCCAGCCTCGGGCGAGACGAATCCCTCCTGCTCGGCCGATTCAACGTCGGACGAGAACGGCACGGGCCGGAACGTGTCGATCACCGGCAGGCCATACTTGCGGGCGAAGTCGAGGTCGCGCTGGTCGTGCGCGGGGCAGCCGAAGATCGCGCCGGTGCCGTAATCCATCAGGATGAAGTTGGCGACCCAGACGGGCAGCTCGCGCCCCTCGATCAGCGGGTGGCGCACCGTGCGGCCGGTGTCGTAGCCCTTCTTCTCGGCGGTCTCGAGCTCTTCCTCCGAGGTGCCCATGCGCCGGCATTCGGCGCTGAAGGCGGCGAGGTCGGCATCGCCCTCTTCCAGCGCGCGCGCCAGCGGGTGATCGGGCGAGACGGCGACGAAGCTCGCCCCCATCAGCGTGTCGGGCCGGGTGGTGAACACCTCGATCCGCTCGTGCCCGGCCGCCGGGGCCGTCAGGTCGAACGCAAGGCGCAGGCCGCGCGAGCGCCCGATCCAGTTGGCCTGCATGAGCCGCACCTTGTCGGGCCACTTCTCGAGCGTATCGAGCGCCTCGAGCAATTCCTCCGAGAAGTCGGAGATGCGGAAGAACCACTGCACCAGTTCGCGCCGCTCGACCGGGGCGCCCGAGCGCCAGCCCTTGCCGTCGATCACCTGCTCGTTGGCGAGCACGGTCATGTCGACCGGATCCCAGTTGACCACCGCCGCCTTGCGGTAGATCAGGCCGGCCTCTAGCATGTCGATGAACAGGCGCTGCTGCTGGGCGTAGTACTCGGGGTCGCAGGTGGCGAACTCGCGCGACCAGTCGATGGAAAAGCCCATCGGCTTCATCTGGTCGCGCATGTCGGCGATGTTGCCGTAGGTCCAGTCCTTCGGGTGGCCGCCCGAGGCCATCGCCGCGTTCTCGGCCGGCATGCCGAAGGCGTCCCATCCCATCGGGTGCAGCACCGCGTAGCCGCGGGCGCGCTTGTAGCGCGCGATCACGTCGCCCATCGTGTAGTTGCGGACATGCCCGATATGGATGCGCCCCGAGGGGTAGGGGAACATCTCGAGCACGTAGTATTTCGGGCGGTCCGGGTCGTGCCGGGCGGTGAAGCAGCCGGCGCGCTCCCACGCGGCTTGCCACTTCGGCTCGATCTCGGACGGCGTCAGGCGGGACATGGGCGCGCGGTCTCCCTTGGTCGGACGGGCGACAGATACGGCGGACGGCGAGAGGGGTAAACCCTGACCGGGGAGGCGCGTTCCGGGCCCGCGGGCCGGGGCAGACGGTCAGAGGCGGCTGTCCTGGACGCGCAGCTGGCGGGCGCGGGTGAGGATCGCATCCTCCACGGCGCGCACCGTGTCGGCGTCGACGGGGCCGCCGCGCGTGGCCAGTGCCACCTTCAGCGAGCGGGCGTCGAGCGCGGGGTCGCGCACCTGGATCGTGGCGCGATAGGCCCGCCCGCCACCGGGCGGCACGCCATAGCCGGTGACGATCACGCCCGAGAAGGGATCGACCGTCTCGATCGGCAGGAAGCCGAGGATGTCGAGCGAGGCGTTCCACAGGTAGCGGTTGACCTCGAGCGCGGTGTTGGGGTCGTCGGTATTGTAGAACAGATCCCAGATCGTCTCGCGCTCTTCGCCGAGGCGCTCGTCGTAGCGCGGGTTGAACTCGTCGGGAACGGGCCGCGTCGTCTGCGTCGAGAAGCCCCCGCCCTCGCACCCCGCGGTCAGCGCGGTGGCCGCGACACCGAGCGCCAGGACCGTGCGACGCGCGCCGCCACTGCCGTGCCTTGCCCTTTCGTGCATGAAGCCCCCCGTCGTCGCGCCTTCGCGGCTTGGGTATCGCAGCCCCGCCGCAGCGGCAAGATCAATCCCGGGCGGCCCGGTTCCACGCCCCGATACGGGCCTTCGGCAACACTGTGGCAAAGCTGCACCAAATCGCAGGAGCCACCGGTGCCGCGCCGCGCCCGCCTTGCCTTGCGGGGCGTGCGGAGCGAAGAGAGGCGCATACCCAATCTGGCCCTCCGGGTTGCGGTCCACCTTTGAACATACGAGGGAAAACGATGAAAAAGGTTCTTCTCACGTCCACGGCCCTGGTGATGACCTCCGCGTCGTTCGCCGCCGCGGAAATCGCGATCTCGGGCTCGGCCGAAATGGGTGTCGTTGGTGGCAGCGCCAGCATTACCAACGCGGCCGGGGACGAGTTCGACGAAACGATCCCGATGCAGTTCTTCAACGACGTCGACGTGACGTTCTCGATGTCGGGCGAGACGGATGGCGGCCTCGCCTTCGGCGTGTCGGTCGACCTCGACGAGGCCGGCAACCTCGGCAACGAGCTCGCCAACCAGGGCGTCGCGATCTTCATCTCGGGCGACTTCGGCACCCTGACGATGGGCGACACCGACGGCGCCGTCGACTTCGTGCTGACCGACATGGGCAACGCGGGCAACCCGGGCTCGATCAACGACGCCGAAACGGCGCACCTGGGCTACCTCGGCTCGTGGCTCGACGGCTCCGGCGACAACCAGGTGGTGCGGTACGACTACTCGTTCGACGCCTTCACCTTCGCCCTCTCGGTCGAGCAGATGCCCTCGGGCCCCAACGGCACCGTGCTCGAAGATGATGACGATCTGACCTGGGCCATCGGCTTCGGCTACGACTTCGACTTCGCGGGCGGCTCGGCCGGCGTCGGCATCGGTTACCAGTACTCCGACAACGGCTCGATCTCGGTCGGCGGCGATGCCGACGACCAGACGATCAACGTGCCCGTCCTCGTGGGCGAGGTCGCGGCGACCGCCATTGGCGCCGATGTCAGCCTCGACAACGGCCTCGACGCGGCGCTGACCTACACCTACTTTGACGTGGACGACGGCGACGACGTCGATCACATCGGCATCGGTGCCGGCTACTCGTTCGACGCCTTCTCGGTGCACGCCAACTACGGCCAGTGGAACAGCGACGACGTGACCGTGTCGGGCTTCGGCCTGTCGGCCGGCTACGACCTCGGCGGCGGCGCCTCGCTGCTCTTCGGCTACGGCAACTCGGACGTCGACGTCGACGGCTCGGAGGTCGATGCGCAGATCGACGACTACTCGCTCGGCCTCTCCTTCTCGTTCTGATCCGAAGCGAGAGACGGCAAGATTTCGGGGCGGGCCGGCAGGCTCGCCCCGTTTCGTTTGCCCGCGCCCCCGCCCCACCGCCCCGCAAGCGTCTTTCGCAGGCCCCGCCCCGGTGTTAGCAGGGGCCTGACGTTTCCCATGCCGAGGACGGTGATG
The DNA here is from genome assembly GCF_003340565.1 of Rhodovulum sp. 12E13. Taxonomy (GTDB): domain Bacteria; phylum Pseudomonadota; class Alphaproteobacteria; order Rhodobacterales; family Rhodobacteraceae; genus HLUCCA09. The sequence continues at coordinate 50,870 of NZ_QPLK01000018.1, forward strand.
GCCGCTCAGAATGGCACCGCGCGCCCCGCCCCGCGCAAGTCCGACATCGAGACCGCCTATCGCAAGGCGCGCGCGCTGCACGAGGCGGGCCGCCTGCGCGAGGCGGCGCAGGGCTACGCGGCGGTCGCCCGAGCCGCGCCCGGCCTCGCCGAGCCGCATTTCCAGCTCGGCCGCATCGCGCTGGCCCGCGGCGATGCCGACGCCGCGCTCGCCGCGCTCGATCAGGCGCGGGGGCTCAAGCCCGACGAGCCCGCGATCCTCGCCGCCAGTGCCGAGGCGCTGGGCGCCGCCGGCCGCACGCGCGAGGCTCTCGCCGCGTGGGACGACCTGATCCGCCGCATGCCGCGCGAGGTGAAGCCGCGCGCCGACAAGGCGCTTCTCCTGCAGCGCATGGGCGACTTCGAGGCGGCCGAAGAGGAGTTCCGCCGCGCGCTGAAACGCGCACCGAGGGATGGCGAGCTCTACCGGATGCTCGTGACCACCCGCCGGGTGCGCAAGGGCGAGCCGCTCTTGCGCCAGATGCTCGACGCCCATGCCGACCCCGCCGTCACCGGGCGCTCGCGGATGCAGCTCCAGTTCGCGCTGGCCAAGGCGATGGCCGATACCGGCCAGCACGACCGTGTGTTCCGCTACCTCGATCCGGCCAATGCCGCGATGCGCGCCGCGCAGCCCTACGACATCGCCCGCCGCCGGGCCGAGGTGGACGGGCTGATCGCGGCGTTCAGGGGGGGCGACTTCACCCCGCTCGCCGAGGCGCCAGAGGGGCCGCGGCCGATCTTCGTCACGGGCCTGCCGCGCTCCGGCACCACGCTGGTCGAGCAGATCCTCGCGAGCCATCCACGGGTGACGGGCGGCGGCGAGATGCGCTTCGTGCTGGAAGAGGCCTATCGGCTGATGGGCGACCCGGGGCGCGGCTTCACCCGGCTCGCCGATCTGGCCGACGAGGCGGTGGCGGGGTTCGCCCGCGCCTATCTCGATCTGCTGGCGCGGGCCGTGCCCGACGCGGCCACCGTCACCGACAAGTCGATCCAGACCCACCTGGTGATCGGGCTGGTGGCGCGGGCGCTGCCGGAGGCGCGGATCGTGGTGGTGCGGCGCGACCCGCGCGATCTGGGCCTGTCGATCTACCGCAACGTCTTCGCGCCCGGCACGCATCTCTACGCCTACGACCAGGCCGACATCGCCGCCTATGTCGCCACGTTCGAGCGCATGATGGCGTTCTGGCGCGAGACGCTGCCGGGCCGCTTCACCGAGTTGCGCTACGAGGATCTCGTCGCCGACCCGGAGCCGCAGACCCGCGCGCTGGTCGCCGCCGCCGGCCTCGACTGGGATGCGGCGTGCCTGTCCTTCCACCAGACCGAGCGGCAGGTGGCGACGCTGTCGATCCAGCAGGTCCGCCAGCCGATCCACGGCGGCGCGGCGGGTGGCTGGCGACGCCACGAGGCCGACCTCGCGCCGATGATCGCGGCGCTGGAGCGTGAAGGAGTGGAGCTACCGTGAGCCTGTCGGAGATCCGGGAGAAGATCGCAGCGGCCGAGCGCAAGGCCGGCCGGCCCGAAGGGTCGGTCACGCTGGTGGCGGTGTCCAAGGTCCAGCCGCTCGAGCGGATCGAGGCGGTGCTGGACGCGGGCCACCGCGTGTTCGGCGAGAACAAGGTGCAGGAGGCGCAAGGCAAGTGGCCCGCCTTCCGCGAGCGGTTCGAGGGGGTGGAGCTGCACCTCGTCGGCCCCCTGCAGACCAACAAGGCGCGCGCGGCCATGGAGCTGTTCGACGCGATCCACACCGTCGACCGGCCCAAGCTGGCGCGCACGCTGGCGCGGCTGGCCGACGAGACGGGCCGCTGCCCCGACCTCTTCGTGCAGGTCAACACGGGCGAAGAGCCGCAGAAGGCGGGCGTTCTGCCCGCCGAGGCCGACGCGCTGGTGGCGGAGGTGCGGGAGCTCGGCCTGCCGCTGAAGGGCCTGATGTGCATTCCGCCGGTCGACGAGGAGCCGGCGCTGCACTTCGCCCTTCTCGCGAAGATCGCGGCGCGCCACGGGCTCGAAGGGCTGTCGATGGGCATGTCGGACGATTACGAGCGCGCCATCGCGCAGGGCGCGACGCACGTGCGCGTCGGCTCGGCCATCTTCGGGGCACGCAACTACGGCTGACGCCCGATCGCTCGTGCGAACGATCGAACCGGATTTCGGTAGAAGAATTCACGGCGCGGCGGCACCGTCAGGGCACGATCACCCGCGTGCCGGGGGCGATCCGCGCGACAATCCAGAGGAGGTGGTCGCGGCGAAAGGCGAGACAGCCGGCAGTGGGGTGCCGTGGCCCGCGCCAGACATGCAGGAAGATTGCCGAGCCGCGGCCGGGCAGCGGCGGATCGGCGTTCCAGTCGGTCGTCAGCACCATGTCGTAGAGCCGGTCGGCGCGGCGCAGGCGCTCGTGCGAATGGGCGTGCGGCGCGCGCACGGGCCGGTTGTAGGCGGGGTCGGCGGGGTCGTCCGACCAGAGGTCGCCCGGCCCGAAGGGCACGGCCCACGGGGCGGGCGGGGCGAGACGGTCGGCCCGGTAGAGCAATCCGGTGACGCGGTGCAGCCCGCGCGGTGTCGCGCCGTCGCCCTCGACCTTGTCCGCCGTCAGCCCGCCGCGCCCGATCGCCACGGGGAAGCGCCGGCCGGCGAAGCGCAGGCCGCCGCGTGTCAGCACCATGTCGGCCGGCGAGACAGGGGCCGTCACGGCAGGTGCCCCGACTTCGCGACCTTGGCGGCGATGTAGGCGGCATTCTCCGCGGTCTGGCCGACCTTGAGCGGCACGCGCTCGGTGACGGCGATGCCCTGCGCCTCCATCATCGCGATCTTGGCGGGGTTGTTCGTCATCAGCCGCACCCGCCCGATGCCGAGCCGCCGCAGCAGGGCCGCGCCGATGCGGAAGTCGCGCTCGTCGTCCTCGAAGCCGAGGCGGTGGTTGGCCTCGACCGTGTCGAAGCCCTGGTCCTGCAGCGCATAGGCGCGCATCTTGTTGGCCAGCCCGATACCGCGGCCCTCCTGGTTGAGGTAGAGCAGCACGCCGCCGCCCGCCTCGGCCATCGCGGCAAGCGCGCCGCGCAACTGCGGGCCGCAATCGCATTTCAGCGAGCCGAGGATGTCGCCGGTGAAACAGGCCGAATGCAGGCGCGTCAGCACCGGCGCGGCACGGTCGGGCCGGCCCACTTCCACGGCGTAATGCTCGGCGCCCCCGTCGTCGGGGCGGTAGACGTGCAGGCGGCCAGCGCCCGCGGCCTCCATCGGCAGGCGGGCGTCGACGACATGGGCATAGGCGGCACCGTCGCTCGGCGGCCCGTCGGTGGCGAGGTCGAGCACGGTGAAGCCGGCGGCGCGCGCCGCCTCCGGTCGCGGCAGGGGCGCGACGAGAACGGCGGGCAGCACCTGTGCTTCCTTTGCGAGCTGGATCGCGGCGCGCGCGAGCGTCGCGTCGCCGCCCCGCCGGGTCGAAAACGGCCCCTTCATCGGCGTGTCGAGATCGCCCGCCGGGTCGGCCACCGCCCGCGCCCAGCCGAGGCTCGCATCGCCCGGCAGCAGGATGCGGGCGATGTCGCCATCGTAGGCGCGGGCCTTCAGCGTCTCGGCCCGCCGCCCGGTTACCGCCAGCGCCGCGCCGGGGGCGAGCGCGGCGAAGCGGTCGGGCGAGACCGTCTCGATCGCCGCGACCAGCGCCGCCTCGCCGCCCGCGACCATCGCGACGGGCAGGCCGAGCCGCAGGTCGGCGCGGGCACGGGCCCGCCGCTCGGCGGGACGCAGGCCGAGGGGGTGGAGCGCAGGGGGGGCGGGGGCGTCGGTCATGGGCGGGCCTCGGGCGGACCTGCGAGATGTAGCCGCGCGCGGGCCGAATTGAAACATATCCCGCCTCTGCGACACATGGCCGTGAGAGGCTGTAGCAAGCCTTGCCCGCCCCGCAGCCCCTCCCATCTGCGTGAGGATACCAGGAAGGGAACGCGAAACATGCCCAACCTCAAGAAGATCCTGCTCGTCGACGACGACGAAGACCTGCGCGAGGCGCTGTCGGAACAACTCGTGATGACCGAGGATTTCGACGTGTTCGAGGCGGGCGATGGGCACGAGGCCATGACGAAGGTGAAGGAGGGCTTTTTCGACCTCGTCATCCTCGACGTGGGCCTGCCCGACACCGACGGGCGCGAATTGTGCCGGGTGATGCGCAAGCAGGGGGTGAAGTGCCCCATCCTCATCCTTACCGGCCACGACAGCGATGCCGACACGATCCTGGGCCTCGACGCGGGTGCCAACGACTACGTGACCAAGCCGTTCAAGTTTCCGGTCCTGCTCGCGCGTATCCGTGCCCAGCTGCGCCAGCACGAACAGAGCGAGGACGCGGTGTTCCAGCTCGGGCCCTACACGTTCAAGCCGGCGATGAAGATGCTGATCGACGAGAACGAGCGCAAGATCCGCCTGACCGAGAAGGAGACGAACATCCTCAAGTTCCTCTACCGGGCGACGGAAGGGGTTGTGGCGCGCGACGTGCTTCTGCACGAGGTCTGGGGCTACAATGCCGGCGTGACGACCCATACGCTCGAGACCCACATCTACCGCCTGCGACAGAAGATCGAGCCCGACCCCTCGAACGCCCGCCTGCTGGTGACCGAGAGCGGGGGCTACCGGCTGGTGGCCTGACGGGCGCATCGCCGGCCGGGCCTGCGACATCGCGTGGTGATCTGGATCAATTCTAAATTAACCGGTCTGGGTTACCTAGATGACATTGGATCCCCTCGCCGCGCCGGGGCAATGGTGCGGCACCCTCCCTGTTGGACTGGGCCGGGGCCTGCGTGCCCCGGCCATTTTCTTTTCGGGCGCGTGGCGTGCTTGCGCCCATGGCGGCCTTGTTGACGCAGGCGGGCCGAGGGGCGATATACGCGGCCTGATTGCCTCCCCCCATTCCGGAAGTCCAAGATGTCCGATCTCCGCGACGCCGCGCTCTCGTCCAAGGCCTGGCCCTTCGAGGTGGCGCGGGCGGTGGCCAAACGCTACGAAGCCGGCCCGCCCGAGAAGGGGCATGTCCTGTTCGAGACGGGCTACGGCCCCTCCGGCCTGCCACATATCGGCACCTTCGGCGAGGTGCTGCGCACGACGATGGTGCGCCGCGCCTTCGAGACGATCAGCGACATCCCCACGCGGCTGATCTGCTTCTCCGACGACCTCGACGGCATGCGGAAGGTGCCCGACAACGTGCCGGACCCGGATGCGCTGCGCGCGCACCTTCAGAAGCCGCTGACCAGCGTGCCCGATCCGTTCGGCACGCACGAGAGCTTCGGGCACCACAACAACGCGATGCTGCGGCGTTTTCTCGACACGTTCGGATTCGAGTACGAGTTCTACTCGGCGACCGAGTTCTACCGCTCCGGCGCCTTCGACGAGGTGCTGCTGCGCGCGGCCGAGCGCTACGACGACCTGATGGCCGTCATGCTCAAGACGCTGCGCGACGAGCGGCGACAGACCTACTCGATCTTCCTGCCGATCCATCCCGAGACGGGGCGCGTGCTCTACGTGCCGATGAAGCATGTCGACGGGCGCGAGGGCACGATCACCTTCGACGACGAGGACGGGCGCGAGTGGACGCTGCCCGTCACCGGCGGCCATGTGAAGCTGCAGTGGAAGCCCGATTTCGGCGCGCGCTGGGCTGCGCTCGGCGTCGATTTCGAGATGTATGGCAAGGATCATTCGACCAACACGCCGGTCTATGACCGCATCTGCGAGATCCTCGGCGCGCGGGCGCCCGAGCATTACACCTACGAGCTGTTCCTCGACGAGAACGCCGAGAAGATCTCGAAGTCGAAGGGCAACGGCCTGACGATCGACGAGTGGCTCGCCTACGCCCCGACCGAGAGCCTGTCCCATTTCATGTTCGGCAAGCCCAAGACGGCCAAGCGGCTGTATTTCGACGTGATCCCCAAGGCGGTCGACGAGTATCACCAGCAGCTTCAGGCCTTCCCGAAGCAGGATCTCGCACAGAAGCTGGCCAACCCCGTCTGGCACATCCACGAGGGCCACCCGCCCGCCTCGGACATGGTGGTGAGCTTCGCGATGCTGCTCAACCTCGCCTCGGTGGCCCATGCCGAGGACAAGGACGCGCTGTGGGGCTTCATCCGGCGCTACGCGCCCGACGCCTCGCCGGAGACCCACCCGCAGCTCGATGCGGCAGCCGCGGGCGCGGTGCGTTACTACGCCGATTTCGTGAAGCCGGCCAAGGTGTTCCGCGAGCCGACCGAGCAGGAGGCGGCGGCCATGCGCGACCTGGCCGAGCGGCTGAAGGACCACCGGGGCGAGACCGACGCCGAGGCGCTGCAATCGGTCGTCTTCGCGGTCGGGCGCGAGCACGGGTTCGAGCCGCTGCGGGACTGGTTCAAGGCGCTTTACGAGGTTCTGCTCGGCGCCAGCCAGGGCCCGCGCTTTGGCGGCTTCGTCGCGCTCTATGGGGTCGACGAGACCGTGCGCCTGATCGAGGACGGGCTGGCCGGGCGCCTCGCGGCCTGACGCCGGCGCCGCGCGGCCGACACGCGCGTGCCCCTGGACGGCCCGAATCGGGGGGCATTCCGCGTGCCGGGGCGGTGGTGACAGGGGCGCGCGATGCGACCGGTCTCGATGGTGTGGGTTCTGGCAGCGGCAATGCTGTCGGCTCTTTCGGCAGCGTCGCCGGCACAGGCGGCGACGGTCGCCAATGGCGGCTTCGAGGTGCCGGACCTCGGCGACAATCCGCGATTCAGGTTTCGCTCGGCCGACTCGGTGCCGGGCTGGGACTCCAGCGCGCGCGATATCGAGATCTGGGCCAACGGTTTCAGCCGCGTGACCTCCTACGAGGGCACCCAGCATGTCGAGCTCAACGCCCGCGGGGCCGGCACGCTGTTTCAGGACGTGGCCGGGATTGCAGAAGGCTCTTCCCTGACGTTCGAATTCGCCCACCGTGCACGCCGGGGCACCGATGTTCTGCGTTTCGCGCTCACCGATCTCGGGGGCGACGGCGGGCCCGGCGGTGGCGACGACACGACGCTGTTCTCCGACGAGTTCTCGGCCAGCACGGCGGGCTGGGTTCTGAACACCGGCTCGACCTTCTCCCCCGTCACGGCGCTCGGTGGCACGGTACGGCTGTCCTTCACGGCCGTCTCGACCGGCAGCGGCAGCGCCTCGGTCGGAAATTTCCTCGACGCGGTGAGCCTGACGGCCGAGGCGCCGCCCGCGGTACCGCTGCCGGCCGGCGTGCCGTTGCTCGTTTCGGGCCTTGCGGCACTCGCCCTGCTCCGGCGCCGCCGCGCGCGGGGCTGAGCCGGGCTCACGCGGCGCGCGACGCCTTCCTCGCCTTCACGGTCGCCTTGCGCCATGCCTTCCACTTCGCCGCCCAATCGGCGGCGAGATCCTCGGCCCCGGGTGAAAAGAGACGCTTGCCGAGGGCGAAGGACTCGCGTTCCAGCGCCGCGATCCGGTCGGTGGCGAGCGCCGCAGCTTCCTCGCGGCGCGCGGGATCGAGCCCGGACGCCTCGGGGCCGCCGAGATGGGCGCGATAGACGTCGAGGTCGTGGATGCCGCCGAGGAGTTCGCCGAGGTCGCCCGCCACTTGCGCCTGCGCCGTGAGCGCGTCGGGGTCGATCGGCTTCAGCAGGCGGGCCTGATACCAGTGGTCCTTCACCCGCTTGCGCCAGTCGTGCAGGTGCTCGATGTCGTCCTGCTTGCGCGCGGCCTTCAGCGCCTTGCGCGCGCGGCTCCAGGTGCGGGCGAGCCCGGCTTCGAGCGCGGGCTTGTCCTTGCCCTCGAGCCGCCAGCCGGCGGCGCGGTCGGCGATCGTGCGCATCTCGGCCCTGTAGGTGGACAGCGCCGCCTCCGGGTCGGCCTCGGCGGCGACGCGGTTGCGCGCGCGGGTGAGGTGGGCGCGGACAGGGGCGTAGCGCGGACGGTCGGCGCCCGTCGCAGCCATCAGCGCGTCGTGGGTGGCGATCATCACGTCGCGGTCGCGCAGGGTGGACAGGCCGCGCGCCGCCTCGCGCAGGTGCGCCGCCTCGGCGGCGTAGCCGGGGAAGGCTGGGCGCACCAGCCGGAGCAGGCCGCGCAGGCGTTTCGTCCGCTTGCGCGCCTGGTGGATCCTGCGCTCGGGCGAGAGGCTCGCGTCGGCCAGTTCCGCCTCGGCGCGCGCAACCTCCTCGGCGGCGATGCGGCGCATGCCGGCGGCGAGATCCGCGTCGCCCTCCTCGAAGCGAAAGCCCATCGTCCCTCCTCGCGCTTGCCGCGGGCGCCGCTCGCCCCACCTTCCGACGCTAGCGGGTGCCGAACGCGCGACCAAGACGGAGGGACCGATGGACAGGGAGACGTTTCGCCGCCCTCTGCGGGGCTGGCTCCGGGCGCTGGCAACCGCGCTGGCGCTGGCTCTGGCCGCGCCGGCCGCTGCGCAAAGCGACCCGCGCGAGGTGATCGGCGCGCAGATCGACCGGTTCCTCGCCGACGATTTCGCCGGGGCCTTCGCCTATGCCGCGCCGGGCATCCAGCGCCTTTTCGGCACGCCGGAGAATTTCGGGCGCATGGTGCGTCAGGGCTACCCGATGGTCTGGCGCCCGGCCGAGGTGACCTACGGTGCCGCCGAGGAGCGGGGCGCGCGCGTCATGCAGCGGGTCACGATCACCGACGAGGCGGGGCGCGTGCACACCCTGCTCTACGAGATGGTGCCCGACGGCGAGAGCTGGCGCATCGGCGGCGTGCGCATCCTCGCCGCGCCCGACGTGGGCGTGTGAGGCGCCCAAGCGCGTGATCGAGTCGCTGGAGCCCGAAGTCGTGCAGGACTACCCGCGCCCGCCGGCGCTGGAGCGGGTGGCGCTGCGACTGCGCGTGGTTCTGGGGGGCGAGACGGTGGCCGACACGACCCAAGGCTGGCGGGTCTGCGAGACGCACCACGCGCCGACCTACTACATTCCGGCCGAAGACGTGACGCGCGGCGCGCTGACGCCTGCCCACGGCTCGAGCTTCTGCGAGTGGAAGGGCCGCGCGACATATTGGGACGTGACCGCCGGCGGCCTCACGCGGCCACGCGCGGCGTGGTCCTATCCCGGCCCGACCGGCGGCTTCGCGCCCATCGCGGGCCACCTCGCCTTCTACTCCGGCCAGATGGATGAATGCTGGGTGGGCGAGACGCGGGTGACCCCGCAACCTGGCGATTTCTACGGCGGCTGGGTGACGCCGAACCTCGAAGGCACGGTCAAGGGCGGCCCGGGCACGCGGTGGTGGTAACCCCATGCCGTCAGCCGAGCCCGGCTTGACGGCCGATCCGCCGTGCCGCCGCGATCAGGGCGGAAAGGACGGGCGAATGCGGCTCGCGCGGCTCCGCGACGAGACCCATCAGGTGCGCGACATCGGGCTCCACGACCGGCAGCGCTACCAGCCGCCCGTCTCCGGCGAAAAGCTCGGCGGTCGCGTGGGGCAGGATCGTGTCCCACCCGCCGGCCCTGACATGCGCGGCCAGCACCAGCACCGAGTTGGAGGCGAGGCGCGGCGCCGCCTCGGCGCCCGCGTCGGCCATGTGCTGGTTGAGGATGCGCCGGTTCTGCATGTCGGGCGTGAGCAGGCAGAGCGGCCGCGCCGCCGCCTCGGCCCAGGTGATGCCATCGCGCCCCGCGATGTCAGAGCCGGCATGGGTGAGGAGCAGGTAGCGCTCCTCGTAGAGCGGCACGCGGGTCAGGCGGCCGAGCGGTTCGTTGTCGAGATAGGTGATGCCGGCATCGGCCTCGAGCCCGTCGATCATCGCGCGGATCTCGGCCGAGGTGCGGGAATAGACGGTCACCTGCAACCCCGCGTGCCGGTCGAGCAGGGGGCGCGTCAGCCGGTCGACCATGGCGAGAGCGGTCGGCACCACGGCGAGGCGCAGGTTGCCAGACAGGCCCTCGCGGGTGGCGCGAAGCTCGGCCTTCATGGTGCGCGCGTCGCCCACGATCCGCTGCGCCCAGTCGAGCGCGCGGGCGCCCTCGGGCGTCAGCCCCTGGAAGCGCGAGCCGCGGCGGACGAGCTGCACGCCGAGCGCCTCCTCGAGCTGCTTGATCGCTGCCGAGAGGGTGGGCTGAGTGACGCCGCAGCGCTCTGCGGCGCGACCGAAATGCCGCTCGTTGGCGAGCGCCACGAACATCTCGAGCTTTTCGATCATCGCGCCCGCGCCCTCACGCGCCCGGGTGCACGGTCAGAGGCGCGGCGAAGCGGTGCTCGACGAGATTGGCGCCGGCGGGCTCGCCTTCTGTCCCGATCCGGTCCACCACCGCGAACAGGCGCGGCACCGTCGTGCCCGCATCGCCCAGCGGGCAGAGGACGCCGTGCCAGGTATCGCGCGCGATGTTCACGCCCTGGTCGCCGCGGGCGAGGAAGGCACGCAGGCCCTCGGGCCCCTCCGGCCCGTTGCCCGCCACCACCACCAGCCAGTCGCCGCCCGACATCGGCACGAAGCATTGCGAGCCGAGCGGGTGCCGCTCGACCAGGGGCACCTCGACCGGCCAGGTGCGCGGCTCGGCCGCAAAGAACGAGACCCCAGCGCGCCCGTGGGCGATGTCGAGCGCCGCGAGATCCGAGTAGCGCCGGCACCGCCCCTCGTTGATGAGCACATGCGCCCCTGTCGCCTCGAGCACTTCACCGAACGGGGCGAAGGCCCCGGCCGTCAGCGGCTCGGCCACGAGAGGGGCGCGCTCGGGCGCCGCGCTCATGGCAGCGAGAGCCCCGGATGGCGGTTGCAATCCTTGTAGAGCAGGTAGCGGAACGGCTCGGTGCCTGTCGCGATGCAGGCCTGCGGGCAGAACGCGCGCAGCCACATGAAATCACCCGGCCCCACCTCGACCCAGTCGCGGTTGAGCAGGTAGCGCGCGGTGCCCTGCAGCACGAACAGCCCGTGTTCCATGACGTGCGTCTCGGCAAAGGGGATGCGCCCGCCCGGCGCGAAGTTGACGATGTTGACATGCGCGTCGTGGGTCAGATCGAACGGGTCGACGAAGCGCTGCGTGGCCCAGATGCCTTCGCAGTTCTCCATCGGCACCGCCTCGACCTCGGTCTCGTGCTTCACGAAGGCCTCCGGCCGTGGCAGGCCCGGCGCGCGCTGGTAGCGCTTGCGGATCCAGTGGACGCCCGCCATCTCGCCGTCGGTGTTCCACAGCGTCCAGACCGCGCTGGGCGGGATGTAGGCGTAGCTTCCCGGCTCGAGGTCGATCTGCGCGCGCCCCAGCGTCAGCCGCGGCCGGCCATGCGTCACGAACAGCCACGCCTCGGCCTCGACGTCCGGCTCGGGATCGGCGCTGCCGCCCTCGGGCTGCAGCTCCAGCGCATACCAGGCGAAGGTCTCGGCGAAACCGGAGAGCGGTCGCGCGAGAATCCAGGCGCGGGCGTTCTCCCAACCGGGCAGGAACGACGTGACGATGTCGGTCTGCACGTCGGCGGGGATCACCGCGTAGGCCTCGGTAAAGACGGCGCGGCCCAGCGGCTCGGCCTGCTGCCCCGGCAGGCCGGAGCGGGGAAAGGCATAGGTGACGGGCGTCGTCGCGTTGTCGAGTCTCACAGCATGTCGTCCAGCCGGAGCCGTGCGATGCGTTCGACCTGGGCGCAGGCCTCGGCCAGTTCGGTGGCGCTGTCGTTGCCGAGGCGCCGCGCGAAGGCGGCCAGGATCGAGGGCTTGTCGTGATCGCGCACGGCGATGATGAAGGGAAAGCCGTGCTTCTCCATATAGGCTTCGTTGAGCGAGGTGAAGCGGGCGCGCTCGTCGTCCGTCAGTGCGTCGAGCCCGGCGCTGGCCTGCTCGGCGGTCGACGCGGCCGTCAGCCGCCTGGCAGCCGCGAGCTTGCCGGCAAGATCGGGATGCGCGCGCAACACCTCGAGGCGCCTTTCCTCCGGCGCACTGCGAAAGACACGTGCAAGCGCGTTGTGCAGCCCCGGCGCCGTGTCGTGGGCGGGGCCCAGTTCCTGCATCCACGCGCGCTCGGCGATCCACGGCGAGTGCTCGAACACGCCGCCGAACCGCTCGACGAAGCGGGCCTTGTCCATCTCCGACGGGCGCTCGCGCGGGCGCGGCGGGTGGTGCGCCGCCCAGTGCTCGGCGATGTCGATGCGGCGGGCGAACCAGACGCCCTCGTGCCCGCCCGCGTAATCGAGAAAGCGGGCGAGCGCCGCGGCCCGGCCCGGCCGCCCGGCGAGGCGGCAATGCAGCCCGACCGACATCATCTTCGGCGCCCCTGCCTGCCCCTCGGCGTAGAGCACGTCGAAGCTGTCGCGCAGATAGGCCTCGAACTGGTCGCCCGAGTTGAAGCCCTGCGCCGTGGCGAAGCGCATGTCGTTGGCGTCGAGCGTGTAGGGCACGATAAGCTGGTCGCGCCCGTCTATCCGCAGCCAGTAGGGCAACTCGTCGGCGTAGCTGTCGGCGAGGTAGTCCATCCCCGCCTCGGCCGCGAGCCGGATGGTGTTCATCGAGCAGCGGCCCGTGTACCAGCCCCGCGGCCGCGCACCGGTGACCTCTGCATGCAGGCGGATCGCCTCGGCGATCTGCGCGCGCTCCTCGTCCTCGGGCATGTCCTTGTGCTCGATCCACTTCAGCCCGTGGCTGGCGACCTCCCAGCCCGCCTCCTGCATGGCGGCCACCTGCTCGGGGCTTCGCGCCAGCGCCGTGGCCACGCCGAACACCGTCGCGGGGATGCCGCGTGCAGAAAGCATCCGGTGCAGGCGCCAGAAGCCGGCCCGCGCCCCGTATTCGTAGATCGATTCCATGTTCCAGTGCCGCTGGCCGGGCCAGGCGGCGGCGCCCACGATCTCCGACAGGAATGCCTCGGAGGCCGGGTCGCCGTGCAGCAGGCAGTTCTCGCCGCCCTCTTCGTAGTTCACGACGATCTGCACGGCGATCCGCGCGCCGCCGGGCCATCGCGGGTCGGGCGGCACGGCTCCGTGGCCGATCATGTCGCGCGGATAACGGTGCACGTCGCTCCCTCCGTCTCGCCGTCGGGCGATCCGGTCGCCACTCTTCCCCGCCGCGCGCGCCGAGGCAAGGCCGCCCCGCCTCCACCGGCGCCATGCGCCGGCTCCGCGCGCGGCGATCTTCCCCGACAGTCGGGCACGGCGGCGATGCGGCGCTGCGGGCGGCAGCGTCCCGGCCTCTCGAGGGCGGCCTCGCGCGCATCGGCGCGGCCCCGTCCAAGCCCTGCGCGGGCTGCCATCCTGCAGCATCGCGCTGGCCCGGCGTGCCGAGCGCCCGCGCGCGCGGGCGCCGGGCCCAACGGAGCGAGCGGCCGCAGGGCCGCGAGCGGAGGCGGGAGCGCCCCCGGGCCGGTCGTCGCGCCCCCGGCCGGTCGTCGGGCCGCCGGTCAGTCGTCGGGCAAGGTCACCGTCAGGCCGAGCACGCGCCACGACTGCATCCCGCCCCGGTAATACGAGATGCGCTCGGCCGGGTAGCCGGCCTCGATCATCCAGCGGATCGCCGTGGGCGACTGCCCGCACCACAGACCGTTGCAGAACAGCGCGATCCGCGTCGCCCCGGTGCAATCCCACTCGTCGAAGCCGATCTCGCAGCCGAGCTCGCCCATCCGCTCCACCGCCTCGAGGTAGGGCACGTTGATCGCGCCGGGGATCGTGCCGCCCGCGAACCAGTCGCGCGTGCGGCTGTCGATCACCACCACGTCGGGGTCCTGCAGGGCCGCGATCAGCTCCAGCTCGCCGATCGTTGCCACCCCGGGTGCGGGCTCGATCGGCTGGATGCAGAATGGCGGGCATTCGCGCGAGGTGCGCGCCCACTCCCCCGTCACCTCGTGGTCGGGGTCCTGGATGCGCTCGATCACCACCGGCCCGTCGGCCGTCTCGACCGTGACCGAGGGCAGGTCGGGGGCGAGGCCCACCGCCCGGTCATCGGCCAGGGCCGCCCCCGTCAGCGCTACGGCGGCCACCGCCGTCGCTCCGATCGTCCGTCTCATTCCTGTCCTCCCTCGTAGGTCGCCATCACCTCGTACATCACCGGCTCGAAGCGCGAGCAGAGCGCGGCGAAGCGGCGGTTGTATTCGCGCATCTCGTCCGAGCGCAGCATCGCCTGGAAATCCTCGCGCTTCGCCCAGATCGAGTAGTTGGCGATCCGCGTCTGGGCGTCGTTCATGTGCAGCCCCGCGCCGATGAAGCCGGGCTGGCGCGAGATGAAGCCGCCATAGGCGGCGCGCAGTTCGTCCATTAGGTCCTGCGCGGTGCCGGGCGTCATCTCGAACGTGGTGATCACGGTCTGGCCCGGCGCGTCCGTCTCGATCCTCGGCATCGCCTCCTCCCTCGATATGCGCAAGCCGACCCTAGCACGCCCCGGCGCGGGGCGCGAAAAGGCGGGGCGTCGCGGGCGGCGCGCGCTTCAGCGCAGCACGTGCACCGCGCAGGGCGCATGGCGGACGACCTGCGCGGCCGTCGAGCCGATCAGAAGGTCGGCCATGCCGGGGCGGTGCGAGGCGATCACGATGCAGTCGACCCGGTGCTCGGTCGCCCAGTCGACGATCGACCGCCCGGCATGACCGGAGATCACCTCGACCCGTGCGCCGGGCACTCCCTCGGCGAGCGTGGCCAGCGCCTCGGCGATACGCTGGTGTGCCTGATCGAAATGATCGCGCGGCAGGTAGGCCGCGGCATAGGGTGGGATCTGCTCCATCACGTGCAACAGCGTGATGTCGGCGCCACCCTCGGCAAGCCCCTGGGCGATGTCGATCGCCTCCTGCGCGTTGCGGTCGGGCTCGAACGAGACGGGCACAAGAATGTTGTCGTACATCACCCCTCCTGACCCACGGGCTGCGGCGATGCGGGCGCGCGGGACACGACTAGGACGGGAAAGGTGCCTTCAGGTCAAGATGTGGCCATGTCGCGCCCGTCACCTCCCTGGGGGCCGTCTCCGCCCTCGGTCTCGCGCGGCGCATCTCGCGCGGGCGCTCAGCCGTGCTTGCCGATCTCCCAGCCCGACTGGCGGGCGAGCCGTGTCTCGGCGGTCTCGCGCGGCAGGTCCCCGAGCGCCGAGCCCATCGAGTCGTTCCAGCGGTTGAGCCAGCCGAAGAGCGCGACCACCCCCATGATCTCCACGATGTCCTCCGCCGCCCAGTGGGCGCGCAGACGGGCGCCGATCTCGGGGGTCACGGCGTTGGGCACCTCGGTCGCGGCCTGCGCGAAGGCGAGCGCGGCGCGCTCGGCCTCGGTGAAGTGCGGGCTGGTCTCGTAGGTCCAGACCGTCTCCACCCGCTCTTCGCTGGCGCCGAAACGCTCGGAGGCGAGCATCATGTGCGCCTGGCAGTAGCGGCAGCCCGAGGCGAAGGAGGAGATGTAGCCCAGCAGCCGCTTGAATTCTGGCGTGACCGCCCCGTGCTCGGCCATCACCGCCCGGTTCAGCGCGGTGAAGGCGCGGGCGATCTCGGGGCGGTGCGCCATCGTGCGCACGCTCGCCGGGATCACCCCGAGCGGCCCCTTGAAGAACTGCACGTCGTCGCGGAGCGCGGGCTCTAGCGCCTCCTCCTCCAGCGGTTCGACCAGCGGCATCGCGCCCTCCCTTGCGTGGCCTGTCTGCAGGGTTACCCTGCGCACGGTTGCAGGGGGGCACAAGATGGCCGACGCGCCCGACAGGAAGATCGACCCGATCCGCGAGACCGACGACGAGGCGCGCACGCTGGCCCGGTCGCTGATCGACGGGGCACGGTTCGGTGCGCTGGGCGTGCGCGACCCCGAGACGGGCGCGCCGATGGTCAGCCGCGTCGCCGTGGGCACGACGGACAGGGGCGCCCCGATGACGCTCGTCTCGGACCTGTCGCACCACACGAGGGCGCTCAAGGCCGACCCGGTCTGCTCGCTGCTCGTGGGCGAGCCGGGGCCGAAGGGCGATCCGCTGACCCATCCGCGGATCACGCTGCAATGCCGGGCGCGCTTCGTGCGCCACGGCGAGGCGGGGCACGCGGCGCTCCGCGACCATTACCTCGGGCAGCACCCGAAGGCGCAGCTTTACATCGACTTCGCCGATTTCTCGTTCGCCGTGCTCGACGTCGCCGAGGCCCACCTCAACGGCGGTTTCGGCAAGGCCTATCGGCTGACGTCTCGCGACCTGGGCCTCTAGTCTTCGGTCGGGCGAGGCGGGCGCTCGGCCTCGTCGTCCTCGCCCTCGTCGGTGGGGATGGCGTAGGCCCCGGTCAGCCAGCGGCCCAGATCGACCTCGGCGCAGCGCCGGGAGCAGAACGGGCGGTACTCGGCGTGGGAGGGCTTGCGGCAGATCGGGCAGGTCATCGGGCGGCCTCCAGCAGGGCGGCGTCGAGGGGCGCACGCTCGCGCTTGCGCTGCAGTTCGAGATGGCCGAGCGGCGTCCAGCCGACCAGCGCCGTCTCGACCGGGCACGCCTTCAACGCGGCCCTGGCGACCTGCTCGGCCTGCTTGCGGTCTTTCTTCATCAACGGCGCGAGGTCGACCACCACCTGCCCGCCGAGACCCCGCAGGCGCAGGGCGCGCGGCAACGCACGCAGGGCGGCGAGGTTGGCCTTGAGCGCGGCCGCAGGCGAGGACTCGGCCCCCGTGTTGACGTCGACAGCCACCAGCGCGCGGGTCGGCTCGACCGACATGAAGCTGCCACCCTGCAGCGGAACGTCCGGCAAAGCGAGCGCGGCGATTTCTTCAAGAAGCCCGCGATCGGCGAGGCAGCCGGCGCCCGTGTCGATCTCGTCGGGTCGGGCCCAGTCGCGCCACGCCAGGTGGTGGGCGTCGGGCGCCTCGGTCAGCCACTGGGGATCGCCCGCCGCGTCACCCGTCACCGCCTCGGCCAGCGCGCGCATGTCGGCGATGTCGGCCACCACCTCGTCCTCTGCCTCGTGCTCGGTCTCGGAGCGCAGGATCAGGCCCATCGCGCTGCCGTCCATCGCATCCTCCGCCAGCGTGCGCAGCCGCGCGCGCGCCTGCTCGTCGCGGATGCTGCGCGAGACGTTGAGGCCCGGCGCACCCGGCGTGACGATGGCGAAGCGCGACTTGAACAGCAGCTTGCGGGTCACGGGCAGCGCCTTGCCGGGTTCGGGGCGTCCGGTCACCTGCACGAGCACCGGCTCGCCCGGCGGCAGCGGCTTCTCGCCCTTGAGATACCCGCGAACGCCGCCCGGCAGGCGGACGAACAGCCCGCCCATTCCCTTCATCGGCCGTTCGGGCAGGGCGCGGGCGATCGCGCCGGGGCCGGGGGGGGCGCCCTCGGGCGGATCGAACAGCAGGTCGTCGAGCCGCCCGTCGGAGAGCAGCACCGCCACGCGGCGCCCCGCGAGCGTGTCGAGCAGCACCGAGCGCCCCTTCATTCCGCCGCCTCGCAGATCGGGTAGCCCGCGCCGCGCAGGAGGCCCGCCGTCTCGGCCAGCGGCAGGCCCACCACGGCGGGGTAGGAACCGCGGATCCACGGCACGAAGGCACCGGCAGGCCCCTGGATCGAATACCCGCCCGCCTTGCCGTGCCAGTCGCCGGTGGCGAGGTAGGCGGCGATCTCGGCCTCGGAGAGCGGCTTCATCCGCACCACCGTCTCGGCGTCGCGCTCCCAGAGCCGCGCGTCTCTGCGCACGGCGACGGCGGTGTAGACGCGGTGCCGCCGGCCCGACAGCATCCGCAGGAAGCGTGCAGCCTCCTCCTCGCCCCCGGGCTTGCCGAGAATGCGACGCCCGAGCGCCACGGTCGTGTCGGCCGCCAGCACGATCTCGCCCTCGGACGCGGCGACCGCCTGTGCCTTTTCGCGGGCCATGCGGGCGCAATAGGGGCGCGGAAGCTCGCCCATGTGCGGCGTCTCGTCGATGTCGGGGGGGCGAATGGCGTCGGGTGCGACGCCGATCTGCGCGAGCAGATCCAGCCGGCGCGGACTGCCCGAGCCGAGAATCAGCCGGGGCCTCACCGCCTTACTTGAAGCGATAGTTGATACGTCCCTTGGTGAGGTCGTAGGGCGTCATCTCGACCTGCACGCGGTCGCCCGCGAGCACCCGAATGCGGTTCTTCCGCATCTTTCCTGCCGTGTGCGCGATGATCTCATGGCCGTTTTCCAGCTCGACCCGGAACGTCGCGTTGGGCAGGAGTTCCTTCACGACACCAGGAAATTCGAGCGTGTCTTCCTTGGCCATGGTCACTCCTTCGTCCAGTACGTCAAGCGCCGCACGCGGCCCTGCCGCGACGACGTGCTCGCTAGATGCGCCCGAACCGCCCGCAAATCAAGGGCCAAGTTGCGGCCCGGGCCGCCCGACGGGGCGCAGCGTGGCCTCGGCGGCGCGGGCCTCGGCCTCTTTCATGTGGGCGCGCGGCGCGACGGCGCCCTCGGTGCGCGTGGCCGAGAGCGCGCCCTCGGGCAGGTCGGCCACGACCCAGCCCGGTCGATCGGTCTCGCCCAGCGCCAGCACACCGTCGTCGGGGAAATGCCGGTCGGGCGGGCCGAAGATGCCCGCCGCGCCCGTATTGGCGTCGACGATCTCGCAGGCGCGCACCGCGCCGGTGAGCGGCGCGTGCACGGTCACGCATTGCCCCTCGAGCGCGCGTGCCCGCGCGGCCGCACGCACGCGGGCGTCTCCCGCCGGTGCCTCGGTGCAGGACGGGATCAGCAGGATGTCGGGCACGAGCGCCCGGGCGAGCGGCGGAAACTCCGAATCATAGCAGACCAGCGTGGCGAGGCGGCCCAGCCCGGTGTCGACCGCGATGAGGGGCACGCCGGGGGCGAGGGGCGTCTCTGCACGCTCCCACGGGGTGAGAATCTGCTTGTCCTGCGCGATCACCTGCCCGTCGGGGCGGCAGAGGAAGGCGCGGTTGACCAGCCTGCCGTGCGCGCGGGCGGGGAGGCTTCCGGCGAGCAGCGTCAGCCGGTGGTCGTGGGCGAGCGTGGCGCAGAGCGCGGCGTAGCGGCCGGCCGCGGCGGCCGACGCCTCGCACCAGCCGGCGGTCGTCGTCTCGCGCGAGAGAGCGAAGGCGGCCTCGAGCCCGGCATATTCCGGCAGCACGGCGATCTCTGCACCTTCGCGTGCGGCGTCGGCGATCCAGCCGCCCAGCTTGTCGGCCAGACTGTCCCACCCCGCCAGCGCCTCGACGGGGTAGCAGGCGGCCGCGAGGCGCACGGAGCGGGCGGGCAGCATGGCGGTCACAGCGCGCGCATCCACAATTGCAGCGGCTTCTCGGTCTCGCTCGCGTCACCGAGATCGCGCCAGGAGAAGCGGGCAACGGCCCCCTCCACCGGCGCATAGCCGCGCTTGCGCCAGAAGCCGTCGAGCGGGCGGTAGCCTTCGGGGCGGGCGGGGTGATCGGCCGGTCGGATCACGGCGCAGAACGCGGCATGGCTGCGGCCCAGCGCGCGCCCCTCCGCCTCGCGCAGGTCGAAGAAGCGATGGCCGAGGCCGTGGCCGCGATACTCGGGCAGGAGCACGCTCTCGGCGCAGTAATAGACCGTCTCCGGCGCGATGCCGGCCGCGGCGAGGGGCGCGGCGAAATCGTCCTCGTGCTCCTCCATCGGGCTGGCGGTGGCGGCGCCCACGAGCCGGTCGCCGTCGACGGCGGCGGCGACGAACGGGCGCGGCGTGGCGGCGAACCGCCCGAGATAGCCACGCTCGTAGTCCATGTCGCCGTCGTAGAGATAGGGGAAGGCGCGGAACACCTCGATCCGCAGCCGCGCGAGATCGTCGAGCACTGCGTCGAGCCCCTCTTTCCGCACCGGCCTGACCTCGATCATGCTCGCCCCTCCCGCTACCCGGCCGCGCCCCGCCGGCACCGCGGCGCCTTGCTGGCCCGCGCCCCGGCGCGGGTCAAGGCCGGCCGCCGCCGGTGCTAAAAGATTGCATATCCGGCGCCACTGACGGTAACTGCGCGACGGTGATGCAACGTCGCCACAACGACAAGGGGCGGGGAAGGGCGCCACGGCGCATTGCCCCGCGCGCCCCAACAGGAGGAGCAACATGAAGATCACCACCATCACTGCCGCCGCCGTCGCCGTCGCGACCGCCGGTGCCGCCGTCGCGCAGGACCGTGAAGGCTGGCCCGAGAGCTTCACCGTCGGCACGGCCAGCCAGGGCGGCACCTACTTCGCCTACGGCTCGGGCTGGGCCAACCTCGTGGCCGACGAGCTGGGCCTGTCGGGCGGCGGCGAGGTCACCGGCGGCCCGATGCAGAACATGGCGCTCGTGCATACCGGCGAAGCGCAGTTCGGCATGACCACGATGGGCCCCGCGGCCGAGAGCCTGCAGGGCACCAACCCGATCGCGCCGGGCGTGCAGATGACGAACGCCTGCGCGATGTTCCCGATGTACCAGACGCCCTTCTCCATCACGGCGCTGGCCTCGTCGGGCATCACCTCGATCGACGACATCCCCGAGGGCGCGCGGATCGGCTACGGCCCGGCCGGCTCGACCTCCGACACCTACTTCCCCCGGATGATGGAAGAGCTCGGCGTCGAGTTCGAGCGCCGCAATGGCGGCTGGTCGGACCTCGGCGGGCAGTTGCAGGACGGCCTGCTCGACGTGATCGCCTTCGCCGCGGGCGTGCCGGTGCCCGCCGTGAGCCAGCTCGAGGTGCAGACCGACATCAATATCATCGAGTTCACCGAGGAGGAGCAGGCGCAGATCCTCGAGGCGTTCCCGGTGTCCGAGTTCCAGATCGCGGCCGACACCTACCAGACGCTGGAAGAGCCCGCGCGCTCGGTCTCGATGTGGAACTTCGCCATCGCGAATTGCGATCTGCCGGCGAGCTTCGTCAACGCGGTGGTCGACGTGGTGATGTCGGACAACGAGCGGATGGTGAACATCCACCGTGCCGCCCGGTCGACCGTTCCCGAGAACTGGGACAAGAACGGCGTGCTGATGTGGCACCCGGGCGCGGCCCAGTGGTTCGAGGAGAACGCGGGCGCCGACATCCCCGACGACATGATCCACGGCGGCTGAGCGCCCCGTCGGCCCGCCCGGCCGACGGTCGGGCGGGCGCCCCGGGCGTCGCCGCGCCACCTCGGCGGCGCCTGTCGTGCGACCGGGCGGCGGCGCGACCCGTCGCACTATGCCGGGGATGCGCGACGCGCTATGACTGCGGGATGCTTCAAGGGAGGGGGCCCGCATGAGCGAGCGCACGGCGCAGCACGACGACCACCTGATCGCCGAGAACGTCGACGTCGAGCCTGTCGAACCCAACAAGCGGCTGTTCGAGGGGCGGGCACACGTTGCGATCGCGGCGGCCGCGGCGCTCTACGCCGCCTTCCACATGGCCGCGCTCAACGGGCTGTCGATCGAGCGGATGACGGCGGGGCTCATGGGGCTGATCGGTGCCGAGGATCCGCAGGGGATCGAGCTTTGGTTCCTGCCGCAATTCCCGATGGAGACGTGGAACTTCCGCATCGTCCACATCGCGGGGGCGCTCGCGCTCGGCTTCCAGCTCTATGCGGCGCACGAGTTCCGTGACGAGGCGCGCGGGCCGACGCCTGCCCTCAGCCTTGCCGCACTGGCGCTGCTGATCCCGGCGGCGGTCTCGCTCGTCTCGGCGCTCGGCTTCGCCCGGCTCATCAACTCCGGCACCCTGCCCGAGTTCGGCGGGCTGGTGACATGGGCCTCGGCCCAGCCGGGGATGGAGCTCTACGCGAGAGAGGTCTGGTTTTTCGGCGTGCCGCTGCTGGTGGCGACCTTCGGCGGCATCGTCGCGGGCTGGATCGAGCGGCGCGAGCGAGACCGGTTCGCCGCCTCCGATCTCGTGCTCGGGTTCTGCGCCATCGTGGTGGCGGTCTACCTCATCCCGATCTACTCGACGGCGGCGCGCAACTCGGTCGGCACGCCCTTCGTGCCCGTGGGCATCGCCTTTGCCGCCACCGCCGGCACCGCGCTGATCCTCGAGCTGACGCGCCGGGTGGCGGGTCTGGCGCTGGTGATCATCACGGGGATTTTCCTCGCCTACGTCTTCACCGCGCACCTGCTGCCCGGCATCCTCGCCGTGCAGAACCCGTATTCCTGGCAGCGCTTCTTCGGTCACGTCTATTCCGATGCGGGCATCCTCGGCCCGACGACGGCGGTGTCGTCGACCTACATCATCCTGTTCATCATCTTTGCCGCCTTCCTGCAGGCCTCGAAGGTGGGCGACTACTTCGTCAACTTCGCCTTCGCCGCGGCGGGGCGGGCACGGGGCGGGCCGGCCAAGGTGGCGATCTTCGCCTCCGGCCTGATGGGGATGATCAACGGCACGAGCGCGGGCAACGTGGTGGCGACCGGCTCGCTCACCATCCCGCTCATGAAGAAGGTCGGCTATCGCAAGCAGACCGCGGGCGCGGTCGAGGCCGCGGCGAGCACCGGCGGGCAGATCATGCCGCCCATCATGGGCGCCGGCGCCTTCATCATGGCCGAGATCACCGGCATCCCCTACCAGGAGATCGCCGTCGCGGCGATCATTCCCGCGGTTCTCTACTTCGTCTCGGTCTTCTTCATGGTCGATTTCGAGGCGGCCAAGCTCGGCATGCGCGGGATGAGCGAGGACGAGATCCCCAGGCTCGGCCGCATGCTGCGCCAGATCTACCTGTTCATCCCGATCGTGATCCTGATCTACGCGCTGTTCGCCGGCTACTCGGTGATCCGGGCGGGGACGCTCGCGACCGTCGCGGCGGCCGTGGTCTCGTGGCTGACCCCCTATCGGATGGGTCTCGGCGCCATCCGCCGGGCCTTCGAGCTGGCGGGCGTCATGTCGCTGCAGATCATCGCCGTCTGTGCCTGCGCGGGCATCATCGTGGGCGTGATCTCGCTGACCGGGGTCGGCGCGCGCTTCTCCAACCTGCTTCTGGGCCTCGCCGGAGTGTCGCAGCTGCTGGCGCTGTTCTTCGCCATGTGCATCGCCATCCTCCTCGGCATGGGGATGCCCACGACGGCCGCCTATGCGGTCGCGGCCTCGGTGGTGGCGCCGGGTCTGGTCGAGCTCGGCATCCCCATGCTGACGGCGCATTTCTTCGTGTTCTACTTCGCCGTGCTCTCGGCGATCACGCCACCCGTGGCGCTGGCGAGCTACGCGGCCGCCGGCATATCCGGAGCCAACGCGATGGAGACGTCGGTCGCCTCGTTCAAGATCGGCATCGCGGCCTTCGTCGTGCCGTTCATGTTCTTCTACAACTCGGCGCTCCTCATGGACGGGACGTGGCTCGAGGTCGGCCGCGCGGGCGTGACCGCCACCGCGGGCGTGTTCCTGCTGGCCTCGGGCGTGCAGGGCTGGGTTCTGGGCGGGCGTGCGGCATGGTATCTGCGCGCGCTTCTGATCCTCGCCGCACTGCTGATGATCGAGGGGGGCTGGGCCACCGACCTTGCCGGGCTCGCCTGTGCGGCGCTCGCGCTCTTCGCGCAGCGGGTGCTTCACCCCGACCCTGACGCGGTGCCGGTGCGGGGCGCGGACTGAGCGGCGCCCGAACGGAAAACCCCCGCCGGCGGCAAGCACGGCGGGGGTTCGGGCGACCGAGGCTCGCGGGGGCGACGGCCCCCGGCGGGACCGGGCCTAGAAGCGCTTGAGCGCGCGGCGGGTCATCGTGTCGAGGTCGGACCGCTGCAGGCCGATATCGGCCAGTTCGCGGTCGGACAGCTTGGCGAGGGCACGCCGGTTGATCCGCGCTTCGCGCCACTCGGCGACAGAGGCGATCAGGGTGTCGACGGCGCGGCCCAGGCGGCCGGCGGTGGCGGGGGTTCTGATGTCGAAATAGGCCATTGGGCTGCTCCGTGGGCTGGTCCGCGCGGGCGCGGGGTGGGGGAACCGGTCGGGGAAGCATCGCTTCCACCGCTGAATTATGAGGCGGGAATTTCCCGCGCAATCCGTGTGTTCCGCATCGCTCCCATGCACCGCGCGCATGACGGGTAGTCCAAATTTATCCTTTCTTCTCAGAGGTCTGTTCGCGACGCCGCCGATGTCGTTTTCAGGAAAGAGATGGCGAATTCCGGCCGTTCGATGTCGCTTCCGGGCCGCTGTGCAAGCGACGGCAGGGCGCGGGGCATTGGCGGATGTTCGCCGTTCGTGCTAAGTCTCGTCAAAACGTCGCAAGAATGTGTGGCCGCGCCGCCGCAGGCGCGCGGACTCCGAGGCGGGAGAGGGGCAGCGATGCGGGTGATCGGCATCGATCCGGGCCTGCGCAGCACGGGCTGGGGGGTGATCGACGTGTCGGGCGCCCGAATCGCGCACGTCGCCAACGGCACCTGCCGCGGCGCGGGCGAGGCGCTGGCCGAGCGGCTGCTGACCCTGCACGACGCGCTGTCGAAGGTGATCGCCGCCCATGCCCCCACCCACGCCGCGGTCGAGGCGACCTTCGTCAACCGTGACGGCGCCGGAACGCTGAAGCTGGGCCAGGCACGCGGCGTGGCGCTGCTCGTGCCGGCGCAGGCAGGTCTGCCGGTGGGGGAATACGCGCCCAACGCGGTGAAGAAGGCTCTGGTGGGGGTAGGCCATGCCGACAAGCGGCAGGTCGCGCACATGATCGGCCTGCACTTTCCCGGCGTCTCGCTGGCCGGCGCCGACGCGGCCGACGCGCTGGCCGTCGCCATCTGCCACGCCCATCACCTGCAATCGGCCGGGCGTCTGTCGGCCGCCCTGGCGCGGGCCGCGGCAAAGTGAGGGGGGCGCGATGATCGGGCGGCTCGCAGGCCGGGTGGACTGGCGCGGCCCCGACCACGTGCTGCTCGACGTGGGCGGGGTGGGCTACATCGTCCACGTCTCCGACCGCACGCTCGCGGCGTTGCCGGCGGTGGGTGGGCACGCGGCGCTCTACACCGACCTTCTGGTGCGGGAAGACCTGCTGCAGCTCTTCGGCTTTTCCACGCTGCAGGAAAAGGAGTGGCACCGCCTGCTGACCTCGGTGCAGGGGATCGGCGCCCGCGCCAGCCTCGCCATCCTCGGCGCACTGGGGCCGGACGGCGTGAGCCGCGCCATCGCGCTGGGCGACTGGGCGGCGGTCAAGGCCGCGCCGGGCGTCGGGCCCAAGCTGGCGCAGAGGGTGGTGAACGAGCTGAAGGGCCGCGCGGCCGAGGTCATGGCGATGGGCACGGCACCTGCCCCTGTCGCGGCCCCGGCGACGGAGGGCGCGGCCCCCGCGCCGGCCCCCCCGCCTGCACCCGCGCCCGCCGCGCCGCCGCAGACGGCCTCGGCGCAGGCGGACGCGCTGTCGGCGCTGGTCAACCTTGGCTACGCACAGGGCGAGGCGGCGGCAGCCGTGGCGCAGGCGGCCTCCGAGACGCCCGAGGCAGACGCCTCTGCCCTGATCCGCGCGGCGCTCAAGGCGCTCGCGCCGAAGGGCTGAGATGAGCGAGCCCGACCCCACCCTGCGCCCCGAGCCGATCGAGGGCGACACCGTCGACCGGGCACTCCGGCCCGAGCGGCTGGCCGATTTCGTGGGCCAGGAGGAAGCCCGCGCCAATCTCGCCGTCTTCGTCGAAAGCGCCCGGCGGCGGGGCGAGGCGATGGATCATACGCTGTTTCACGGCCCTCCCGGCCTTGGCAAGACGACGCTCGCGCAGATCATGTCGAAGGAACTGGGCGTCGGTTTCCGCACCACCTCGGGCCCCGTGCTCGCCCGGCCCGGAGACCTCGCCGCGATCCTGACCAATCTCGAGGCGCGCGACGTGCTGTTCATCGACGAGATCCACCGTCTGAACCCGGTGGTCGAAGAGGTGCTCTACCCCGCGCTCGAGGATTTCGCGCTGGATCTGGTGATCGGCGAGGGGCCGGCGGCGCGCACTGTGCGGATCGACCTGCAGCCCTTCACCCTCGTCGGCGCCACCACGCGCCTCGGCCTGCTGACGACGCCGCTGCGCGACCGCTTCGGCATTCCCGTGCGGCTGCAATTCTACACCGTGCCCGAGCTGGAGCAGATCGTGGCTCGCGGCGCCCGGCTCATGGGGGTGGGCGCTGCCCCCGACGGGGTGCGCGAGATCGCGTCGCGGGCGCGGGGCACGCCGCGCATCGCCGGGCGCCTGCTACGCCGGGTGGTCGACTTCGCGCTGGTCGAGGGCGACGGCACGATCACCCGCGCGCTCGCCGATGCCGCGCTGACGCGGCTCGGCGTCGATCGGCTCGGCCTCGACGGGGCCGACCGCCGGTACCTGACGCTGATGGCCGAGAATTACGGCGGCGGTCCCGTGGGGGTGGAGACGATGGCCGCCGCGCTGGCCGAATCCCGCGATGCGCTGGAGGAGGTGATCGAGCCCTACCTGCTCCAGCAGGGCCTGATCCAGCGCACCCCGCGCGGCCGGATGCTCGCGCACAAAGGCTGGTCGCATCTGGGCCTGCCGGCGCCCGGCGGGGCAGCGCCCCCCCAGCCCGGCCTTTTCGAGGACTAGGCCGGTTGGACGCGCGGCGCCGGCGTGCGACATTGCCCGCCAAGTGAAGGGGCGAGGCCGTGCCGCCGGCGGGCTCTCGCCGCGTGCCATCTCGCCGCTGCCTGACAGGAGGACGCATGGCGACGCCGCAGATCCCGCCCGATCCCCTTTCGGTCGACGACATCGCCGGCTACTTCACCCGCTCCGACGGGAGCTTCCTCTGCGCGCGGTGGGGGCGGCCTCTGGCTCCCGTCGTCTTCGGCGTGACCGAGGAGAGCCTCGGCACGATAAAGGGCGCGATCGAGGCAGTGGCCGCGCTTGCGGGCCTGGACGTGGCCGAGACCGACCCCGAGCTCGGCGCCAACCTGATGCTGTTCTTCGTGCGCGACTGGGAGGAACTGACCGAGACACCCGGCCTCGACCGATTGATCCCCGATCTCGCGCCGCTCGTCGCCCGCCTCGAGCGGGCCGAGGCCAACCAGTATCGCGTCTTCCGCTTCGACGAGGCGGGCGCGATCCGAGCCTGCTTCGCCTTCGTGCGGATGGATGCGCACATGGCCGCCACGCCTGCCGACGCGCTCGCACTGACGCAGGCGGTGCAGGCGATCCTGCTGTGGTCGGACACGGCCTTCTCGGCCGAGGCCGGGGGCCGGGCGGCCGAGCCGCCGCTCGCGCGCACCCCGGAGGGCCACACCGTGCTTCGCTCGGGCGTCGCCTCGGTGATCCGGGCGGCCTACGATCCGGTCCTGCCCGACGTGGCGCGCGATCCGGCGCATGCGCTGCGCCTCGAGGCGCGGCTGCGGCGAGCCGGCTGAAGGCCGCCGGCGCGGCCCCTTCGCTCGGGTGTCAGAGCGCTGCGATGCGCGCTCAATACGCCTCTACGGCGCTGCGGGCGGCCTCGCGCAGGGTGGCGCGGGTCAGCCCCAGATCGTCGAGTTCGCGGTCCGACAGCGCCGACAGTTCTGCATAGGTCTGCCGCTCGAGACGGGCGCGGCGAAGGTCGTCGAGGGTGCGGGCGAACCAGCCCGCGACGGCGAAATTCTGGGCGCCATGCGCCCGGGCGATCGTTGCCATGATATCTCTCCGAAATGACTGGCATGGCCGGGGACCCGGCCGATGGATGTTATTTATCTGCCCGCCATTTGGGCACAATCCGGTCCGCAAGCATGCCCGTCATGCAGAAAGCGAATGGTAAACCGCACATGACGGCGCCCCCGGAGAAAGCGCCGCCCCGATCTGCCCCGGCGCGTGCCTCAGCCGTAGAGACCCGCCACCCGCGCGCGCAGACGCACCAGCGCCAGCACCGTGTCGATGGTGGGCGTGGGCGTCTCGGTCACGCGGCCGAGCTCGGCCACCGAGGCCACGAGCGCGTCGATCTCCATCGGGCGGCCCATGTCGAGATCCTGCAGCATCGAGGTGCGGTGCGCGCCCACCTCGGCCCCCCCGCGGATGCGCCGGTCGACGTCGATGGGGAACTTGACGCCCAGCTTCTCGGCCACGGTCTGCGCCTCGAGCATCATGTCGCGCGCGACCTGCCGCGTGCCCTCGTCGGTACACAGAACGTCGAGCGTGGCGTGGGTGAGCGCCGAGATGGGGTTGAACGACAGGTTCCCCCAGAGCTTGACCCAGATCTCGTCGCGTAGCTTGGGCCGCACCGGTGCCTTCAGCCCGGCCTTGCCCAGCGCCTCAGACAGCCGAACCGCGCGCTCCGACTTCGAGCCGTCCGGCTCGCCCAGCGAAAACCGGTTGCCCTCGATGTGCTTGACCACGCCGGGCTCGATCACCTCGGCTGCCGGATAGACGACGCAGCCCAGCACCCGGTCGGGGCCGAACCCGTCCCACTGGGCGTTGCCGGGGTCGACCGTTTCCAGCCGCGTGCCTTCGAGAGGCCCGCCGATCTTGTGGAAATACCACCAGGGCACGCCGTTGACGCCGGAAACGATGGTGGTGGCGTCGCCGATCAAGGGCTGCATCTTCCCCACCACGGCCGGCACCGAATGCGCCTTGAGCGTGACGATCACGTAATCCTGCGGCCCCAGCGCCGCCGGGTCGTCCGAGGCGGTCACGGGCACGGTCGTCTGCCCGCCCTCCTCGATCAGCGTCAGGCCGTTCTCCTTCATGGCGGCGAGGTGCGGCCCGCGCGCCACGAGGCTTACCTCCGCCCCTGCCTGGGCGAGCTTCGCCCCCATGTAGCCGCCGATCGCCCCGGCCCCGAACACGCAGATCCGCATCTCTCCTCCCCGGACGCTTGCCACGCCCGCCCCTGCTTCTTTCTGTTTCAAGTACGCAAAATCCTCCGGCAGCGGCGCGGGCCGCCGCCGGGACCGGTGTCAGGCGGTCTCGGCCAGCCCCAGCTTCTCGGCCAGCCCGATGCGCTGCAGCTTTCCGGTCGCGCCCTTGGGTATCTCGCCCACGATCACCACCTTGCGCGGCACCTTGAAGTCGGCCAGCCGCCCGGCGGCGAAATCGCGGATCTCGCGCTCGGTCGCCTCGGCTCCCTCGCGCAGCACCACGGCCGCGGCCACCTCTTCTCCGAGCTTGGCGTGCGGCAGGGCGAAGGTGACGACCTGTGCGATCGCCGGGTGATCGGACAGCACGCCGTCGACCTCGAGCGGGCTCACCTTCTCGCCGCCGCGATTGATGATCTCCTTCAGCCGCCCGGTCAGCGCGAGATAGCCCTCGGTGTCGAAGGCGCCCTGGTCGCCGGTGCGGAACCAGCGTTTGCCCTCGGCCTCGAAGAACGACTTGGCGTTGGCATCGGGGTTGCCCTCGTAGCCCGGGGTCACGTTGGGCCCGGAGATGACGACCTCGCCCACCGTGTCGGGCCCCGCATCCGCCAGCAGCCTGTCCTCGGTCTCGTGCGCGATGCGCACGTCCGGCCCCGCGGGCAGCCCGACCGAGCCGGGCTTCTGGGGCCGGGGCGGCAGCGGGTTCGAGGCCATCTGGTGCGCGGCTTCGGTCATGCCGTAGCCCTCGATCACCGGCGCGCCGAAGGTTTCGGCGAGTTTGGTCATGACCGGGCCGGGCAGCGAGGCCGACGACGAGCGCAGGAAGCGCAGGTTGGCCTCGGCGATGATCTCGGCGTTGCGCGGCGCGCGGGCCAGAATCGCCTGGTGCATCGTCGGAACGGCGGTGTACCAGGTCGGGCGCGCGTCCTTCAGCCACCCGAAGAAGCGCAGCGCGTCGAAGCCCGGCGCGCACCAGACCGAGGCGCCGGCCGAGAGCGATGCCGAGACCGCCGCCACGAGGCCGTGGATGTGGAAGAGCGGCATCACGTTGAGGCACCGGTCGTCGGGCGTCAGCGCGAGCGACTCCGCGATGTGCCGAGCCGAGGCGGCGACGTTGGATTGCAGAAGCGGCACGATCTTGGGGCGCGAGGTGGTGCCCGAGGTGTGCAGGATCAGCGCCACGTCGCCCGGCCCCGGCGTGCCGGAGGGGGCTGCCTGCGTCGCGCCCTCGGGCGCGAGCGTGAAGGTACCGGCCGGGTCGGCCTCGTCGCGTTCGAGCCGCAGTACCGTCAGGCCGAAGCGGTTGGCGGCGGCGAGCGCCGGCCCGTCGTAGCCCGACTCGACGACGATGGCCTTCGCCTTGAGATCCTCGAGGTAGAAGGCGAACTCGTCCTCTCGGTAGGCGGGGTTGAGCGGCGCGGTCGTGGCCGCCTGCGCGACGGTGACGAAGGCCGCCGCCATCTCGGGCCCGTTCGGCAGCACGATCGCCACCCGATCGGTGGCGCTCACGCCGGCCGCGCGCAGCCCCGACTCGACCCGATCCGCCAGCGCCCTCAGGCCGCCATAGCTCAGCCAGTCGCGCCCCGGCGCGCCGAGCGCGGGCGCGTCGTCGGGGTGGGTGGCGATCAGGCTGCGGATCGTGTCGTCTGGCATGGGTATCCTCCTCCGTGCGCGCGGGGCGGTGCGTGGTCCGGCGCGATTCGTCCCCGTATATCGGAAACGCCGCCGCGTGGCGAACTGTCGCGGCATGCCCGCGAAGGGGGCCGGGGGCAGGCGTGCCGCCCCGCGCCGTCGGCCCCGGAACGCGGCGCATCGGCTCGCCGTCCGGCTCGCTGTCCGGCACGACGCGACCTGGCGGTTCGCGGAGCTGCTCCGGGTGAGTCGGGCGCAGCGCGAGCGGCCAGCTCACGGCGCTACTGGCCTGGTATCCCCCACCGGCAGGTCCGGAGGCGCCGAGAGCGGTTCGACGGTATCGCGCTCGGCGCGGCGCCGCGCGCGGGGCAACGGCGCCGGGCTAGGGTCGGGGGGCGCGCACACGACGTGGCGTGGCGGGTGCGCGCCCCGCCAGTCCTCAGTAGCTCATGACCCGGGTGTCCGGGGCCATGATGGCGGCGGCCATCGGGCCGGGCTCGGCGACGCCCACCCCGTCGAGCAGCACCTCAGGGCCTTCGCCGCGGCCGGGCAGGTAGATGGCGCAGACCTCGACGCGGGCGCCCTCCTGCTGCATGATCGCTTTCATCAGGGCCTGCGGGCTCACGTCCCTCGGCGGCTGGCCGGCCGTGGCGCTCTCGGGCGCGTCTGCGAGCGCGATGTCGCCAGCCGGGCCGCAGAGCAGGATGTGCGGCGTCGCGCCCTGCTCGGCCGCCTGCATCGTCAGCACCATTGCCATGAGCTGGGTCTGCGGCTCGGGCGCGGTGAGCACGGTGACGAGGCGCGAGGGGCCCTCCTGGGCCTGGGCTGCACCGGCGACGGCGAGCGTCGCGAGCACGGCGGCGAGGATGCGTTTCATTCTTGGGTCTCCTTCTCTTCGGTGGCAATGCGGGCCGGCGGCGCCGGTCCGCGGGTGATCAGCGCGCGTCGCGGTGGGGAGTTTCCTCGGCCAGCCGCGCATCCTCGCGCAGGTCCAGCCAGATGGTGTCGCGGACGGCGAACATCGCGGCGCGCGGCAGGCCGAGCCACCAGGCGAAATACCAGATGCGCGTGGCTTTTTTCGGTACACGCTGTCGGAGGTGCCGGAGAAGCGGCCACGGGGCCAAGATCGCGCCGCCACCGCGGGTGAGCCTCCTCCGCCGCCCTGACCGGGCCGGCCGTATTGAGTTGATGCCGAAAGCCTGCCGCGGGACTTGGTCTGCTGCCGCCAGCCGTAACGGTTGGTCGTCAGGTGGACTGTTTCCATGATCGCCACGATGAGCGACAGGCCGATCACCAACGGCACGAAGAGAACCTGGATCATGACCGTCAGCGCGAACATCAGGCGCGACAGCCCGGAAACGTCGAGCTCGATGGCTGGGTCCCTCCGGGGTTCGCAAGGAAAGCTCTCTGGCAAATACATCTTAAGGGGGCTGTGTAGGGTGTCGCTCGCCGCCGGGATTTGACACAGGTCAACCCATGCGGATGTTTGCATGGCTGGGGGCGGCCTCCGGTCTCACCGGCAGGGTACGGTCGGCCATCCCGCGGCCTCGCCGGTGCGACACCCACCAATCCGTCGCAGGCGGCGACCGGCGCCGTGCCATGCGTCGCAACGAGGACGGCCGCGCCGGCTGCGGCGAGCGCGCAGTGCCGGCGGCGAGGGGACCGACCACGCCTAACCCGAAGATTTGTCGTCACCGGGGGGCGTCATCCGGGCTGGGGGCCGAGGCGCCACGGCTGATCGGGCGAGCGCGACATGCCGATGCAGACCACGCAGCCCGTTGCAGATCGATCATGAGACGGAACGGCGAGCGCATCTCGTGCAAACGGGTATGTTCAAGCAGAACCGCTCGGCCTAGCCTCCGACGGCACGGGGCCGGGCCGCCCGATGTTCATTCGATCCACGGGCCCACTCGAGCCGAAGCCGGCCTGGATGGGGCGGCAAGCGCGGAGGAACGGGGTTCTGACGACCGAGCAGTTGCACTCCTTCGGGAAAGGATCCGTGCTCGCGGATGCAAACCGGGAGCAAATCGCCAACCCGGCCTGGCTGGAAACGATTGGCACCAGCCTCTCGACCCATAGCCATTTCGCGCTGTCGGGTAACCTCGACGACCTGTTTCCGGTTGTCACCGAGAGCGGGCTCGATTTCCTGCCGATCGAGGACGCGATCCTTGCCGAGCTTTCCAGGGCCGGCCTCGAGACCCTGCTCACCTTCGACCCCGTCGACGGGCTCACGATCCAGAGGGGTGGCTCGAGCACGCCGATGCACGGTGTCCAGGCCAAGGACTCGCAGGGCGGAGGACTCACGGGTGGCAACCAGTCTCTTGTCGACCTTCTGCACGCGGTGGGGTCTTCGACGGAGGCCCCTCTCGCGCTTCTCGTTCGCTACGCCTCGCATCTCGCGCCTCCGGGCAGCCTGGAGCAGCACAGATTGTTCGTCGCCATCGACAAGATTGCAAAGGCGACAAGCCGGGACGATCCGGGCATGGATGCCGGGGGCGGGCGCCCCCGCACACCTGTCCTGTGGCTGCTGGACCGGCCCGGCGACCTTCCAGACTGGTTCCTCGCAGGCAATCATGCTGTCCGGCAGATCGCGGTCGATCTGCCCGACCTCGAGACCCGATACGCGTTCGCACGCACCCTCGTGTCGCGTTTTGCCAGGATGACCGCGACCACGCCGCAGGCGGAGCGCGCCGCCCTCCAGCAGTTCGCCCTCGAAACGGGGGGGATGACGCTGCGCGAGATCGCGGCCGTCGCCGGTCTGGCCAGCCGTCACGGCTTCGGTCTCGACCGGTCGGGGGATGCACTCCGCGTCTTCCGAACGGGCGCGCGGCGCAACCCGTGGGCCTCGCCTCTGCTGCTCGAGCGCCTTCAACGCGGCGCGGAGGTCCTGTGCCACAGGGTGAAGGGGCAGGACCGGGCCATCGCCCAGACACTCCAGATCCTCACGCGATCCGTGCTCGGTCTGTCGGGGGCACAGGCCAGCGGGCGCATGAAACGGCCGCGCGGGGTGATGTTCTTCGCCGGCCCGAGCGGCGTCGGCAAGACCGAACTTGCCAAGGCCGTGACCGAGCTCCTCTTCGGGGACGAGGCGATGTGCCACCGCTTCGACATGACGGAGTTCAACTCCGAACGCTCGGTCGCCCGGCTGATCGGGGCGCCTCCCGGCTATGCCGGCCACGAGCTCGGTGGCGAGTTGACCAACGCACTGCGCCGGCGCCCATTCTCCGTCGTCCTGTTCGACGAGGTCGAAAAGGCGCATCCGCGTGTTCTCGACATGTTTCTGCAGATCCTCGACGACGGGCGATTGACGGATTCACGAGGCGAAACCTGTCATTTCTCGGATGCCGTGATCATCTTCACGTCGAATGTCGGCATGCTCGGCTCCGACGCCGCCACAAATCTCGGGATGGAAATCCTTCCGTCAGACTCCTACGAGACGCTCCGCCACAAGCTCTTCGACGGCATCCAGAAGCACTTCATCAAGGACCTGCGGCGCCCCGAATTGCTCAACCGGATCGGGCAGAACATCGTTGCCTTCGATTTCATCCATCGTCTGTCGGCGGCGCAGATCTTCGAGGCGTCGGTCGAGCGCACGCTCGAAACGGTGAACGCGGCCCTCGGCATCGAGGTGCGCCTCGAGGCGGATGTGCGCGACAGGCTCGCCGAACAGTGCCTGTCGCATGTTCTCGAGGGCGGGCGCGGCGTGATCAACCGGGTCGAGCGCTATCTCGTCAACCCTCTCGCCGAGGCCCTGCTGCAGCATGTCGGGGCGCAGTCCGTCGCGGTCGTGGGCCTGTCCGTCGATGCGGGCGATGTCCGTCTCGATCTCGTGCGTGTCGAGGAGGCCTCGCGCGGTTGAAGCGGCACGATCTCGACGCCGGGTGTCGCCCGGCGCAGAAGCGCCTCACGACGTGCCCAGCACCACGAGATGGCCCAGACCCGCCAGCGCGATGGCGGGGCCCAACGGCAGCACGCCTTTCGCCCGGATGCCCATCAGGCGTGTCTGCGGGCCTTGCGGCAACCTGCGTAGTGCAAGCACGGCCACCAGCGTCACGAGGAGCGAGAGCGACAGAAGCAGCGAAAAGAGCGAATGGGTGCCCGGCGGCACGAACAGCATCAGGGCCGCCACGAGGATCTGCGCGCCGTGACCGTGCTGCAGAACATCCGCGTCATCGGCGTCGACCAGGGGGCCGACGAACAGGCCGACAAGCCGGGCATCGCGCGGACCGTCACGGTCGAGGTGACGCCGGAGCAGGGCCAGAAACTGGCGCTCGCCCAGCAGGCCGGGAGCCTCAGCCTGACCCTGCGCTCGCTCGAAGGCAACGAGGACGGGCCGCTTCAGGCGGTTCGGCTGAGCGACATTCTTCTCGATGAATCGCCCGTCGCGGACGACGGCCCGCGGCCCATCGTGCGCGTCCGCCGCGGCACCGAGCCGATCGAGGAAGTGCCACTGCGGATGACCGCGACCGAATGATCGTGGGGCGGGGAATGCCATGTATCGCCATGTCAAAGACTTCTCCGACGACGAGGGCGGCACGATCCTCGTGTTCGTCGCCATGTGCCTCGTCGTGTTCCTCGCCTTCTCGGCGGTGACCTTCGATCTCGGCCGCATGTCGGCGACGCAGACGGACCTGCAATCCTACGTCGACCACGTCGCCCTCGCCGCTGCCGGCGAACTCGACGGCGGCAGCGATGCCATATAGCGGGCGACCGACGCCGCCGAAGCCATGATCCGCGACCGCCAGACCTTCGCCGACGGAGGCCAGGACCTCGGCTCGGCGCTCGACTATTCGCTGCGGTTTCTCAGCGGCCTGCCCGACGACGACTACGATGCGTCAGCGAACAGATCATCCGACGTCAGCGCCTTCGTGATCGACACGTCGCGCGCGAATGCCGGCCGAGACGCCGTGCTCGTGGAAGTGACCGCCACCCCGCGCACCGTGTTTACGCCCTTCGCCAACGCCCTGGCCTCGTTCTTCGGATCGACCAACGAAAGCTCGGAGATCGGCGCAACCGCGATTGCCGGCTACACGAGCTGGGCGTGCGACATATCTCCGCTCGCGTTCTGCCTGCCGAGCGAGAATTACACGGCGACGGCGAATATCGGCAAGACCATCCGCATGCGCGCGGTCGGGCAGAACGCATCGTGGCAGCCCGGCTTCTTCGGCTTTCTCCGCCCCGAGGCAGAGATCGTCCCCGACGGGGCATGCGACGGAGAAAACGGCGCGAATCTCAAGGCTTGCCAGATCGCCGCCGCCGGAAACGTCAGCCAGTGCTTCTCGACAAGGGGGGTGGATATCGAGCCGGGTCAGAAGCAGGGGCTGAACGCGGCGATCTTCAACACGCGCCTCGATATCTTCGAGGCGACGATGAACAAGAACAGGAACGATTACCGCTTCGCGCCCGGGCCACATGTCGTCACCGGGAAGGTCGCAAAGAAGGGGGGCAAGAAAGGCAGCACCTGTGTCAGCAACAAGGACCCCGACTCGCTCGATACGATGGCGTTTCCCGCCGACAGCTGCGTCGCAAACGGCTCTTGCGGGCGCTTCGGCGATGGCAACTGGGATATCCGGGGATACCTGGAAACGAACCACGGCATCAAGACCCACAACGATGCCGATGGCGACGGAGAAGAGGATCCGGGCGAACTCTCGTTCGAGCTGACGCCCGCCACCCAGCCGTGGACGGACATGGCGGCGCTGGCCGGCGGCCCCGATCAGCCCACGCGGTACGAGGTATACCTGCGGGAAATCCGGGAAGCCGGCCCGGGCGGCGCCATCCTCCCCCCCGATCGGTCCGAAAGCGGATTGCCGCAATGCAGCACCGCGAAGCCTGGCCAAGGCGACGAGCCGTACGGGCCGGAACGCCGCATCCTGATAGCCGCCGGCATCGACTGCGAGGCGAACCCGGTCCGGGGGGCTGCGACCGATGTGCCGGTCAAGGAGTTCTTCGAGGTCTTTCTTCTCGGGCCGAGCCGTGACGTGGCCAACAGCAGCCCTCCGCCCTACGAGATCGACGTCGAGATCGTGGGCAGCGCCGGCGGCGGAAACAGCGAATTCTACGGCATGTTCCGTGATGTCGTGGAGCTCTATCGATGATCCCGACACCGCCCCTCGGATTCCTGCGACGGTTCCGGCGCGACGACCGTGGCGCAATGCTGGTCGAGGCGGCGCTGGTTCTGCCGCTGATGCTAGTCTTCATGGCCCTGATCGTCGAGACCGGTCGTATCGCGTGGGTCTACCAGGCCGCCG
This sequence comes from Rhodovulum sp. 12E13, assembly GCF_003340565.1. GTDB lineage: Bacteria > Pseudomonadota > Alphaproteobacteria > Rhodobacterales > Rhodobacteraceae > HLUCCA09. Next base: position 87,253 of record NZ_QPLK01000018.1, read on the forward strand.
CAGGAGGTGTCCGCGACGCATCCCGCTACGTAGCCCGGACCGCGCTCGTCGCGCCCTGCCCGCCGTCGAACACCGATGCCCTCGAGACGACGGCCACGAACGTCATCAACAAGACGTTCGCGGCAACGATCAATGGCAGTCTCGCGACGATCACCAATGTCGAGGTGACGCCGCGTTGCGTCGCGGGCGGGTTCCGGGGCGGCGACGCGCTGGTCGTCGAGGTCAGCGCGGACGTGGAGATAACCTATGTCTGGGGCGGAATCTTCGGTCTGGTCGGCACCCCGCTGGAGAAGGTGACCGTCCGGGTGGCCGATCAGGCGCGGATTTACGGCGTATGACGGTCGGGCGACATACCCTTCGCCGCTTCCGGCGGGACGAGCGCGGCAGCACGCTCGTGGAACTGGCGATCATCCTGCCGCTCACCTTCCTGATGATCTTCGCCATTGTGGACTACGGACGGCTGCACTGGCTGGTCTCGTCATCCAGAAAGGCGACCGAGATCGCCGTGCGGGTGGCGTCTGTGCGCCCCCCGATCTGCGCCGGTCTGCCGGAGCAGCACGAACCGGCGGCGCAGGATCCGGCGAGCGGGCCGGCGCGTTTCGGCACCCTGTGCCGGGCCGAGGCGAATGTCTGCGCAAGCGTCGCTGTCTCCTGTTCGCTGGAGGTGCCCGCGCCGGGCAGCGGCGACACGGCCGGCGCCCTGCGTCTCGCCACGTCCGACGAGATCTGGCGGCGGATCGAGCCGCTGATGCCGCCAGGCTCGCAGAAGACCCACATACGGATCGCCTACGAGACCGATGCCGATCTCGGGTTCCTGGGCGGACCATTCACGCCCGAGATCACGGTCGAGATCGTCGATACGCGGCAGGATCCGCTCTTCGAGTTCGTCATGCCACTCGGCCCGCTGGCGGAACTCGCGTCTGGAAGCACGACATTCTCGAGCACCTGGTCGAGGGCCGTCGCGTTCCCGCGGATGAGCGCGTCGCTTCCGGCCGAAGATCTCGGAAACGGGACGGGCACCAACTGAGGAGACCCGAAATGAAAAAGTCCATTACGTCATTGCTCGTCATCTCTCCCGACAAGGACTTGCAGGACACCGTTCGGGGCGCTCTTTCCGCCAGCGAATTCAGGATCACGAGCAAGGAGGAATCCTTCACGGCGCTCAACGGGTCGGCAGGGCCGCTGGCGCTCAGGCACGACCTGGTGCTGTTCGACACCGAAGACATCGGGGCCGAGGCCGAGACGGCGATCCATACGTTGAGCGAGAACCGGGCGCCCGGATCCGTGCTGATCGGTGTCGCGCGCTCCGACCTGCCGCTGACAAAGGTGCGCGAACTGCACCGGGCCGGCGTCGACGATATCCTGTTGCGCGACACGCTCGACGGCGAGCTTGCAGTCGTCCTCGACGAATGGCGCATGCGCCGTGACGCCAGGTTGCCGGCGATCTGGGCGGGTGGCCCAGGCGAGGGAAAGGTAATCGCGGTGTCGAAGGCTCGTGGCGGCGTCGGTGCCTCGACCCTCGCCGTCAATCTCGCCGATGCCCTCCTCGACAAGCGCGGGTTCGTGAAGAAGGTGGCGCAAAACCGGGTGGCGAGCCGAACGCGCTCCGGCCCGCGCGCATGTCGAGCAGCGTTTCGCCGCCGCGCGATCGCTCGCCTCAAAGGCGATCCGGGCAATCGCGAAAACCACCGTGACGGCCTTCGCTTCCTCAAACCTTCGGAGAAGAGGGGCCCGCTCAACCGCCCGCCCATCGTCGGCGATCTGCCGGCCTCCCTGAGGGCCGCCGGCGTACGGATGCCACCGGGGCTTTTCCTCGCGGGCTGCCTGGCTGCCTGCACCGTGGCAGCGGTGCTCGGCACGCAGGTTTACCGGCCGCCCGTCGCCGTTGCCCTGTCCTTCGCTGCCTTCATCGCCCTCCCCCTCGTCCTCTTGCGCGCGAACGAGCGCCGGCGCCGGGCCCGTCTGCTCAAGCAACTGCCCGACGCGCTCGACCTGATGGCGCGCGGTCTGAAGGTGGGCCACCCGCTCAACGTCTCGCTGCAAAGCGTGGCCGACGAGATGCCCGACCCGATCGGGACCGAATTCGGTATCGTGGTCGATCAGATCACCTACGGCGACGAGTTGCCGGTGGCGGTGCGCGAACTGGCGGACCGGATCGACGAGGAAGACATCAGGTACATGTCGATCGCCATCGCCATGCAGCACGGCACGGGCGGCGACCTCGCCGAAGTGCTCAGCACCCTGTCGCGCGTTGTTCGGGCCCGGATGGCGCTGCGCCGAAAGGTGAAGGCGATTTCGTCGGAGGGCCGCATGACGGCCTACATCCTGTCGGCCCTGCCCTTTATGATCGCCGGCTTCATGATGTACGCGGAGCCCTCCTATTACCTCGACGTGACGGATGCGCCCCATTTCTGGCCGATCATGGGCGGCATCCTCGCTGCCGTGATCGCCAACGCCGTGATCCTGTTCCGGCTGGTCAATTTCAGAATCTGAAGGAGGCGAGGATGCCCGCGTTCGAACTCGACACCCTTGCGGAGCTGATGACCTCGCACGGTTTCCTCATTCTGGCGATAGGTGTCGGCGTCATGATGGCGGTCGTCGGGATCGGGCGGCAGCTCTCCGAAAAATCGGTGGCCGCCGAGCGCCTCGAGGCCATGCGCCGTCGCCGCACACTGCCGGTCACCGCCGGCAGCATCTTCGCCGCGACGCCCGCGCCGAAGGGGATGGCCGCGGCCCTCGTGCCAGAGGACGAGATGGAGCGGTTTCAGGTCGTCCAGGCCCTTGCGCGCGCGGGCTTCCGCGGGTCGCGGGCACTCTGGGGGTATTATCTGGTCCGCGTCGGCCTCGGTATCGGCCTGCCACTGTGCTTCATGCTTCTGATAGCCGTCGCCGGGTCATCCTACGCGCCCGACTGGCTCGCGCGATCGCTAGCGGGGATGAGCGGCGTCTCGATGATCCAATGGCTTTCCATTCTGGGCGGTGTGGGGTTCTTCGGCCCGTCGTTCTGGCTCGATTCCCGGATCCGCAGCCGCAGGCAGGCGATCGAGGATGCCTTTCCCAACATGCTGGATCTCCTCCAGGTGGGGGTCGAGGCGGGTATGGGGTTCGACCAGGCCTTCACGAAGGTCGCCCAGGAAATCCAGCTTGCGTCCCCGGAACTGGCCGAGGAGATGCTCATCATGCAAGGCGAGATCCAGGCCGGGCGAGACCGTGATAACGCCCTGTTCGGCATGGCCCGGCGAACGGGCATCGACGAGATGCTGTCGTTCGCCAATGTGGTGATGCAATCGGCACGGTTCGGCACGCCGCTGGCGCAGGCCCTCACGACATACGCCAACGAGATGCGCTATGCCCGGGAGATGCGGGCGCAGGAAAAGGCCAACCAGCTGCCCGTCAAGATGTCGGCGGTGATGGCATCGCTCATGCTGCCCGCTCTGATCGCGCTCATCCTGACGCCGATCATCATTCGTTACATGGCGACGTTCACCTGAGTCGGGCGGCTCGTCTCTTTCTGGGAGCGATTCGGTCGCGCGGAGCGCCAGAGCGTGAACGAGCGAAACAATAGTTTCATTTTCAAGGGGCATTGCGATCCCCTGCCTTCAATCTGCCATGGTTCAGTCGCCGGACATGGCAGGTGGAACCTGCCGGTCGACCAGCCAGATCGCCCAACATAATCAAGATATAGCATATCTTCGCCGCTCGCCATCAATCTGTCGCCTTGGGGAGACGGCGGGCGGGTTCCGGCACCCGCGGGCGCCGTCTGTCGCACCCCGGGGCGCCCTGAATTCGTTGAGTTTTTGACACGTCCCTGTTACATTGTTCTCGGGATAGCAGCGTGGAGGTACGGGGGGTGCCTACTGGTTTTGTGGTGTCCGGCGGCATGCCCGGGCACAAGGGCAGGCTTGCGAGTTTGGGGGCGTCCGGGCCGCATGTCGATGTAGAGATCGCGGAGCTTTCCATTACTGGCGTGCTTCGAATGGCTCAATGGAGCCATGGAAAGGTCGAGCTGGAAACCGCCCTTGGAGCAACTGCCGAACTCTTCGGGGCGATGCGCTGTTCATTGGTTACGGTCCATCTCGCTAGCATGGCGAGCGAAATCGCCGGAACCGAAACCTGCAGTTTCACTTCGACAAAATCGGATCGAGTCGCGGCGTTCGGTGCTGGCGTTCTTCGCGCAGATCTCCGCCGCATTGAGCCCGGCGATTATCAATTTCTCAGCCGCATGGGGCAGCTACCCTACCGGCTGAGCGGCGGCATCGACACGGACCTGGCCGCCTTGGGCGTCGAGGACGCTCTCTTCATCTGCGTCGGAAAGCGCCGTGGCATCGTGGAGTTGCTGGAGCTGTTGTACGATCGGCGCCCTGACAGCGAGGGTCGGCGGATTGTTGCGTGGATAGCACCGAAATTGCTGAAGGCATACCAGCTCGGAAAGTCGGCGCGGGTCGACGCGGAAATATCCAGCAGGGAGCGTGAGGTTGCCGCCCATGCCGAGCAGGCCAAGAGCTTGCCGGGCAGGAACATCCTCGATTACGACAATCCCTCGATGCTGACGAGGAGCGAGTGGCGTGTCTGCGAACTTGCCTCGCGCGGGCTTACGGCCAAGTCGATCGCACACGAACTGGGCGTCACGAGCAACACCGTTCGCAGCCATTTGCGCAGCATATACTCCAAGACGGACATCGGCGGCTTCCACGAGCTCGTCTACACGCTCATGGCCACACAAGACAAAGCAGAGTGGCCGGCTGGCACCGGAACCTGCGGAAGCTGAAGGCGCGCCAAGCAGTCACTTGGAGGCGAACAAGGCGCACAGCCTTCACCTATGCCCCGTACGGATTGCGCGCGGCAATTCTAAACCCGAGATTATCGGTCGTGTCCGGGGAGGGCAATAACCTGCTCAGCCCGAAGCGCCGATCGGTCCAAGGTGCCGGCTTCATGGCGACCCCGGGAGGACTCGAACCCCCGACCTGATGATTAGAAGTCACCTGCTCTATCCAGCTGAGCTACGGGGCCGCGCCCCTCACGCTCTAGCCAGCGCGCGCGGCCGGCGCAATGGCGACGATGGCCCCGGGAAAGCGGAAGCAACGGCAGACCCGCTCAGTGCGTCCAGGACCCCCGGCGGTTGGTCGCGAAGTTCTCTCCGTAGCCACGGGGGCGGATGTTGGGCTTGCGTCGATGCGGCTCCTGCACCACGGCCTCGATCCCGTGGGCGCGCGCGTAGTCGAGCGCGGCCTCCTTGGTGTCGAAACGCAAGCGCACCTGCGAGCGCATGTCGCCCGACGACGTCCAACCCATGAGCGGGTCGAGCTCGCGTTTCTCCGCCGGGGCGAACTCGAGCACCCACTTCTGCACGTTGGCCGTGCCCGACTGGGTAGCCGTCTTCGAGGGCTTGTAGATCCGTGCGCGCATCCGCTCCTCCGTCACTCATCGCTGAATAAGGGCGAAGAGGGCGGCGCATCAAGGTGTCACGAGCGCCGCACCGCGCGTGTGCCTGTCCCCGAGGCCACCTCTGCGCGGCGGAAGCGTCCCGGACCGGCCACGCCATACGGCTTGCAATGCGCCGCGCAGGCCGCACATTCCAGCCAAGGAGGTGCGCCCGATGCACAACAACTCGCCCGAAGACATGCCCGTGCTCGCCCATGCCGCGCCCGACGTGGCGGCGCGCGAAAAGCTGGAGGGCGGCAAGCGGTTCGTCATGCATACCGAGTTCGCCCCCGCGGGCGACCAGCCCACCGCCATCGCCGAGCTGAGCGCGGGGGTGACCGACGGCGAGCGCGACCAGGTGCTGCTGGGCGCCACGGGCACCGGCAAGACCTACACCATGGCCAGGGTCATCGAGGAGACGCAGCGCCCCGCCATCATCCTCGCCCCCAACAAGACGCTCGCGGCCCAGCTCTACGGCGAGTTCAAGGGGTTCTTTCCTGAAAACGCGGTCGAGTATTTCGTCTCGTATTACGACTATTACCAGCCCGAGGCCTACGTGCCGCGCTCCGACACGTATATCGAGAAGGAAAGCCAGATCAACGAGCAGATCGACCGGATGCGCCACTCGGCCACCCGGGCGTTGCTGGAACGCGACGACGTGATCATCGTCGCCTCGGTCTCGTGCATCTACGGCATCGGCAGCGTCGAGACCTACGGGGCGATGACGCAGGACCTGTTCACGGGGAAAGACTACGACCAGCGCAAGATCATGGCCGACCTGATCGCCCAGCAATACCGGCGCAACGATCAGGCGTTCCAGCGCGGCAGCTTCCGCGTGCGCGGCGACGTGCTGGAAATCTGGCCCGCCCACCTCGAGGATCGCGCCTGGCGGCTGTCGTTCTTCGGCGAGGAGCTGGAGGCGATCACCGAGTTCGACCCGCTGACCGGAGAGAAGACCGGCAGTTTCGAGCGCGTGCGCATCTACGCCAATTCGCACTACGTCACGCCGCGGCCGACGCTTCAGCAGGCCGCGAGGCAGATCAAGGTGGAACTGGCGCAGCGCCTGAAACAGCTCGAGGACGAGGGCAAGCTGCTCGAGGCGCAGCGGCTGGAGCAGCGCACCAATTTCGACCTCGAGATGCTCGAGGCCACCGGCTCCTGCAACGGGATCGAGAATTATTCGCGCTATCTGACCGGCCGCGCGCCAGGCGAGCCGCCGCCGACGCTGTTCGAATTCATCCCCGACAATGCCCTCGTCTTCGCCGACGAATCCCACGTCTCCGTTCCCCAGATCGGCGGCATGTATCGCGGCGACTACCGGCGCAAGTTCACGCTGGCCGAGCACGGCTTCCGCCTGCCCTCCTGCATGGACAACCGCCCCCTCAAGTTCGAGGAATGGGACGCGATGCGCCCCCAGTCGATCTTCGTCTCGGCCACCCCGGGCAGTTGGGAGCTGGAGCAGACCGGCGGCGTCTTCACCGAGCAGGTGATCCGCCCCACCGGCCTTCTCGACCCGCAGGTCGAGATCCGGCCCGTCGAGATGCAGGTCGACGACCTGCTCGACGAGATCCGCCACGTCACGCAGAAGGGCTTCCGCACGCTCTGCACCACGCTCACCAAGCGCATGGCCGAGGACCTGACCGACTACCTGCACGAGCAGGGCGTCAAGGTGCGCTACATGCATTCCGACATCGACACGATCGAGCGCATCGAGATCCTGCGCGACTTGCGCCTTGGCGCGTTCGACGTGCTGGTGGGCATCAACCTGCTGCGCGAGGGGCTCGACATCCCCGAATGCGGGCTGGTGGCGATCCTCGATGCCGACAAGGAGGGGTTCCTGCGCTCCGAGACCTCGCTGATCCAGACCATCGGGCGGGCGGCGCGCAACGCCGAGGGCCGCGTCATCATGTATGCCGACCGCATCACCGGCTCGATGGAGCGCGCCCTGCGCGAGACCGACCGCCGCCGCGCCAAGCAGATCGCCTACAACGAGGAACACGGGATCACCCCCGCGACGATCCGGAAGAACGTCGAGGACATCCTTGCAGGATTGTATCAGGGCGACGTCGACATGAACCGGGTGACGGCCAAGGTCGACAAGCCCCTGCACGGCGCCAACCTCGAGGCGCATCTCGACGGGCTGCGGACGGACATGCGCAAGGCCGCCGAGAACCTCGAATTCGAGGAAGCCGCCCGCCTGCGCGACGAGATCAAGCGGCTGGAGGCGGTCGACCTCGCCGTGTCCGACGACCCGCTGGCCCGCCAGTCCGCCGTGCAGGAGGCGGTGGAGTCGGCCAATACCGCCTCGGGCCGGTCGACGGCGGGACGGGCCGGGCAGCGTGGGGGGAACAAGAAGCGGCGGAAGGGCAACAGGTAGCAGCCGTCAGTCAGAGCATCTTAACGCTTGATCGCAACTATGCTTTCTTGACAAGTCAGCTGTTTACCGTGGGTTGCTTGCCGTAAGGGCGAAAATGGCCATAATAGATCTTTCTGAGTTTCGAGACTCCGATGGGTTCGTTCTGAACTACGGAGGAAGGCCTCATGAGGTTAACGTATATACGTTCGCCCATTCCCTCGTTGCCTTTACCGATGCGTATAGAGAGATCGCGTCCCAGGTTCATCCTGAGTTGGCTGTGGAGCTTAGCTTGCAGGCGGTTGGGCCTGGAAGCTTTAGGGGCAAAGTCAAATCACAACTATCGGGCCTAAAGGGGCTCTTTTCAAAAGCTGCTGAGTTGACTGTTTTGCCATTACTGGTGGCTTTCTTCTACGACAACTATGTCGACCAAGATGGCCTTGAGATTTCAACAACTGATGACACTGTGATCATCCAGCGTGGGCGAGATAAGATCATCATTCCTCGCTCTGCTTACCAGCAACAGAAAGAGCTGCCTCGCCCGGAGCGGGTGCATCAACATATGTCAAGGGCGATTGAGGCTATCGAAGACGACGACAGCGTCGAGAGCTTCGGCTTAGTTAAACACATAGACGATCCGGATCCAATTGTCGATCTGCCGAGGAGGGACTGGAATAGAATTAGGGAGTATGGACTTACGGCAGCTGCCGGTCCGCGTGACAGAGTTGTCGAGGAAGAAGTGGAGCTAGTGATACTTAAGGCGATTTTTTCAAGGCAGCGGCGGAAGTGGGAGTTCGTCTGGCGGGGCGTGAAGATTTCGGCATACATTGAGGACCCTGCCTTTATTGCTGGACTGCTGGGCCGGCAGTTTTCAATTGGCAATGGGGACGCCATAAAGTGCACTATGGAAATACATCAGAGCTGGTCCGAAGATGAGGGGGTATGGCTTAACACCGGGTATGTAGTGAAAGATGTGACTGAGTTCATTTCCCAAGGCCGAACTGATGATCTGCTATGATGATGATCCACGCTCACTACTGCTATTGATATGCCCGACTTCCACCTCTTCGCCAGCGGCCCCCGGCCCGTCGCGCCGTTCTCGCATGCGGTCGAGAGCGACGGGTGGGTTATCCTGACCGGGCAGATGCCGACCGACCCGGCCGCGCCCGACGCGCCCCTGCCCGAGGGGATCGAGGCGCAGACGATCCGGGTGATGCGGAACCTCGAGCTGATCCTCGGCGAGATGGGGCTGGATCTGTCCCACCTCGTCCAGTGCCGGTGCTACCTGACCCAGTTCGAGCGCGACTACGGCGCCTTCAACGCGACCTACCAGACGTTCTTCCCCGCCGATCGCCGCCCCGCCCGCACCACCGTGGGCGTCACCGCGCTGGCCGTGGGCGCGCTGGTCGAGATCGACGGCATCGCCCGCCGGCCATGATCCCGGCGCAGGGGGCCTGCCCGACACGCGCCCCCCGCCTTCACGCGCCCCCCGCCCTCACGCGCCCTTCGCACGGTCGGCTCGCCGGTCGCGGCCGGGCGTCGGGGCCGCCCCGCGTCGCGCGGCGACCGGCGCGCCGAAGTTCGACAGTTGATCCGATAAGCGATTGATATTGTTGGCGGGGAGTTCGCGTTTTTGTGACGACAAGGTGCGTCAGGCGGGTTTCGGCAGGCTCAATGCTTCGAACAGGTCGAGTTGCTCCG
>NZ_QPLK01000019.1 GCF_003340565.1 Rhodovulum sp. 12E13
AGATCATGCGCCGCATCCTGCGCAAGATCGCCGAGAACGACCACGCCTCCCTCGGCGACACCTCCACCCTCGCAGACCCCACCGTCGTCGACGACCTCGTCGAAAACAGACTGAACAGGGAGTGAGGGCGCCCATCGAAAGGCACGACGGGGCCGCGTCGGCATGGCGCGGCCCCTTCAGCGTGATGAGGCGCGAATTGTCCGCTTTTCGTCACCCGCCATAACGCTTCGTTAAGGTTTTTCGGCCAACATGAGATGGCTGGGGGCAGCCTTTGACAGGAGCAGTCACGATGATGACCTTCGGTCTTCGCCCTGCCGCGTTCGGGCCGGGTGATCTCGGACACGCCGCCCAGGACAGCGCCATCGACCAGGCCCGCCGGGTGGTTGTCGCCCCCGAAAATCCGGCCCCCCCGGCGGGCGGCCCCCAGACCAGCGCGGCCGTGCGCCAGCCCGACTCCGCGAGCGACGCCGCCCCGGTGGACAGCCGCCGGATGGCGGAAACGCAAGCGAACGCCCCCCGCGTGGACGACAGTCGCGCCGGCAACCGATCTCTACCGCCCGAGTTGATCGCGCCGCAGCCGCCGGCCGAGGCGGGCGACGGCGTGCCAGAGGGGATCGCCTTCCGGCCGGAGCCCGCGGGTCCGCTCAAGACCTACGCGCAGATCCCGATGGAGATCGTGCGCGAGATCACACGCCTGAGAGAAGAGGCCGCCGAGGCGCAGGCCGCCGGCATCTCCGGCCGCAACGACCCGACGCCCATGCCGGCCCGCCCGGACGCGATCGGCGCCCGCATGCCTTACGACGCCGCCTGACAGGCGGGCAGCCAGTTCCGCCTCGGACGGCCCCCGTCCCGCACGCGCCCCCGCGCATTTGCCGCCCGGATCGGCGGGGGCCAGTGCGCAACAGCGTGCCTCGACATGCCGCGGAACGCGCGCGCCAACCGCTTCGGCCGGCCGACGCGCCCAAAAAGGCCCCAACGGCACGGCGCCGCGGGGCCTCGTTCATACCGGAGCGGCGCCGTTCGCACCGCCCCGGTCGTGTCCCGGTCCGGATGCTTCAGTTGGTAAGCGCACCGTCCGTGATCGCATGCGTCCACGCATCCTCGCCGGGATCCGCGGTGATGACCGGATCGGAGCCGCCGGCGAGCAGCGTCGCGACCGTCCGCTCGAAGTCGGCCGGGTCGAGCGCGCCGTCGGAGCCAGCGGTGAGCTTGGCCACCTCGCCCATCATCCGCTTCTGGTGCTCCTCGGTCTGGGCGCCGGTCATGTCGTTCTCGAGCACGATCATGGCGGCCTCCTCGGGGTTCTCCTCGGCCCATTTCCAGCCTTCCATCGAGGCCCGGACGAACCGCGTCATCCTGTCCACGAAGGCCGGATCCTCCAGGTTCTCCTCCAGCACCCAAAGGCCGTCCTCGAGGGTGGCGACACCCTGGTCCTCGTACTTGAACGTCACCAGCTCCTCCGGGGTCACGCCCGCGTCGATCACCTGCCAGTACTCGTTGTAGGTCATGGTCGAGATGCAGTCGGCCTGCCGCTGCAGCAGAGGATCGACATTGAAGCCCTGCTTGAGCACCTCGACCGAGCCCTCGCTCGCCCCGTCCGTCTCGATGCCGAGCTGACTCATCCACGACAGGAACGGATACTCGTTGCCGAAGAACCAGACACCCAGCGTGCGGTTGTCGAGATCCTCGGGGCTCTCGATCCCCGCATCCTTCCAGCATGTCAGCATCATGCCGGACGACTTGAAGGGCTGCGCGATGTTGACCAGCGGCAGACCCCGCTCGCGCGCGGCGAGCGCCGCGGGCATCCATTCCACGATCACGTCGGCGCCGCCGCCCGCCAGCACCTGCGGCGGGGCGATGTCGGGCCCGCCGGGCTTGATCGTCACGTCCAGCCCCTCGGCCTCGTAGAAGCCCTGGTCCTGCGCCACATAATAGCCGGCGAATTGCGCCTGCGTCACCCACTTGAGCTGCAGGGTCACCTCGTCCTGCGCCAGCGCCGCTCCCGCGGCAAGGCTCAGCGCCGCACCGAGCACCATTGTCTTTTTCACAGCGATCTCCCTTGTCGGTCTTCTCTTCGTTGGTCAGCCCCGCCCGCGCTGCGACGGGTGCCAGAAAGTCACCCGGCGCTCGATCAGCGCGACGGCGCCGTAGAACGCCGAGCCCGCCAAAGCGGCCACGACGATCTCGGCCCACACCATATCGAGCGCGAGCCGCCCGACCTCGGTGGAAATGCGAAAGCCCATGCCGAGCGTGGGCGAGCCGAAGAATTCGGCCACGATCGCGCCGATCAGCGCCAGCGTCGTCGAGATTTTAAGCCCGTTGAAGACGAAGGGCATCGCCGCCGGCAGGCGCAGCTTCAGCAGCGTCTGCACCGGGCTTGCCGCGTAGGTGATCATCAGGTCGCGCTGCATCGCGTCGGCCGCCCGCAGCCCCTCGACCGTGTTCACGAGGATGGGGAAGAAGACCATCACGACGACCACCGCCGCCTTCGACTGCCAGTCGAAGCCGAACCACATCACGAGGATCGGCGCGGTGCCCACGATCGGCAGCGCCGCCATGAAGCTGCCCACCGGCAACATGCCCCGGCGAAGCACCTCCCACCGGTCGGCGGCGAGCGCCACCGCGAAGGCCGCGACCGCCCCGATGGCATAGCCCGTCAGCGCCCCCTTCACGAAGGTCTGCACGAAGTCGGCCCAGAGGATGTCGGTCGAGACGGCGAAGCGCGCCGCGATCGCCGAGGGCGGCGGCAGGATGACCGAGGGCACCTGTAGCCCCCGCACGAGCCCCTCCCACAGCACCAGTAGCGTCAACCCGAAGATCGCCGGCACCGCCAGCCGCCCCGCGGCGGTGCCCGCCCAGCGCGAGGCGGCAAGCCGCACGTTCAGCCACCACGCCACGGCCCAGAAGACGAGAGACCCCGCGATCAACGCCATTCCCGCCCCATCACCCTGGACCAAATACTCCGGGGGGAGGCGCCCCGGGCGCCGGGGGGCAGCGCCCCCCTGACCGGCCCGCCAGAGGCGCGCGGGCAGCTCACCGCGCCATCCCCATCCGGCCCAGCACCAGCCGCTGGGCCAGCGCGATCAGCCCCACCAGCGCCGCCGCGAGCAGCGCCGCGGCGAACAGCGCCGACCATATCTGCACCGTCTGGCCGTAATAGCTGCCCGCGAGAAGACGCGCGCCGAGCCCCGCCACCGCGCCCGTCGGCAGCTCGGCCACGATGGCACCGACGAGCGAGGCCGCCACGCCGACCTTCAGCGAGGCGAAGAGATAGGGCATCGAGGCGGGCAGGCGCAGCTTCCACAGGGTCTCGGCGCGTGTGGCGCTGTAGGTCCGCAGCAGGTCGAGCTGCGCCGCCTCGGGCGCGCGCAGGCCCTTGACCATTCCGACGACCACCGGGAAAAAGGAGAGATAGGCCGAGATCAGCGCCTTGGGCAGCAGCCCAGAGATGCCCACCGAGTTCAGCACCACGATGATCATCGGCGCCAGCGCCAGGATGGGGATGGTCTGACTGGCGATGGCCCATGGCATGACCGACATGTCCATCGCCCGGTTGTGCACGATGCCCACCGCCAGCAGGATGCCGAGCGCCGTGCCGATGCCGAAGCCGAGCAGCGTCGCCGAAAGCGTCACCCAGGCATGGGTGAACAGCGAGCGGTTGGAAAAGGCCCGCCCCGCCAGCGCCATGCCCACCGTGGTCTCGTAGAGCTCCACCGCCACCTGGTGCGGCGCGGGCAGGCGCGGCCGGTCCTGGCTCCACACCCCGCCCAAGTGGCCCGGATTCTGCGCCATGAGCACCCAGGGCGAGGCGTCACGGCGTGCCTGCCCGCCCTCGGGCACGATGACGGCGCCGGCGCGCTCGGCCTGGTTGAGGCTCTCCTTGACGTTCATCGGCAGGCAGGCGGCATACCAGATTGCCACGATCACGCCGACGATCATGAGCACCGGCCATACCGCCCGCGCCGCTCGCGCGGCGAAGCGCCCCCGTCCGGCCACGCCCGCGCCGGGGCTCGCCGTCAGCGCCGCGTCAGCCATGCCCGCCCCCGATCATGCGCCCTCAATCATAGGCATGCCCCGCCCGCAGCCCCTCGCGCACCCGATGGGCGAGCGCGAGGAACTCCGGCGTGTCGCGGATGTCGAGCGGGCGCTCGGCCGGCAGGTCGCTGTCGATCACGTCGGTGATGCGCCCCGGACGGGGCGACATCACGACGATCTTGGTCGACAGGTACACCGCTTCGGGGATCGAGTGGGTCACGAAGCCCACCGTCTTGCCCGTCGCCGCCCAGAGCCGCAGAAGCTCCTCGTTGAGCCGGTCGCGCACGATCTCGTCGAGCGCGCCGAAGGGCTCGTCCATCAGCAGGATGTCGGCGTCGAAGGACAGCGCGCGCGCGATCGAGGCGCGCTGCTGCATCCCCCCGGAGAGCTGCCAGGGATACTTGCCCCCGAAGCCGTCGAGCTCGACGAGGGATAGCACTTTTCGAACACGGCTCTCCTGCTCCGCCTTCGAAAAGCCCATGATCTCGAGCGGGAGTTTCACGTTCCCCGCAATCGTCCGCCATGGGTAGAGGCCCGCCGCCTGGAAGACGTAGCCGTAGGCGCGCGCCTGCCGCGCCGCATCCGGCGTCATCCCGTTGACCGAAATCGACCCGCCCGTGGGGTGCTCGAGCCCCGCGACCACCCGCAGGAACGTGGTCTTGCCGCAGCCCGACGGCCCGATGAAGCTGACGAACTCGCCGCGGCCGATCTCCAGGTCGACGTCCTTGAGCGCCTGCACCGGGCCGTCCGCCGTCCGGAACGTCAGATCGAGCCCCTTTGCCAGAATGACTGGAGCGAGACTCGCCGGAGCTTGGGCTGGATGCGACAAGCGCCTATCCACTGGATCGACCATACACTCTCCAACCGAGGAGCAGCGAAAGCGGCAGAGCAAGCGGCACGAGGAAATGGGCCGTCGAATACCACAGGGCATATCCAAACGTCGCCGCCACCAGCATGACCACAACGCCCGGCCCCACCCCGTAGAGGAACACGGCAAGCGCCAGGGCGCTCGCCTCGTCCGCGGCGCTCCCCCGCGACGCCGCCTTGACGCCAGAATGGATTGCCCGGCCTGCCAACGCCGCGCCGACGGTCATCAGGGCAAAGCCCGGAAACCGACCGTTGCGCACGTCACGGCTCGCCCGCCACATCACACTCCGCTCGGAATGTTGTGCGGATCGCGCTCGATCCTGCGGGGTGTGTTCAGCGCCTTCCACGTCGAATAGGCCTTCACCGGCGAGGCGAAGGGCGGCCGCCTGACGAACTTGCCGCGGCCCGGCGCCGACTGGCTGTTCTGCCCGTAGGCCCAGACGACCTCGCCGCGCGAGAGCGTGTAGCGGGCCTGCGCCGTCACCTCCATGCCCTCGAACACATTGTAGTCGATGATGCTCTTCTGGCTGCCCACCTCGATCGTGCGGCGGATGGTGGGGTCCCACACCACCACGTCGGCATCGGCCCCGGGCACCAGCGCTCCCTTGCGGGGGTAGATGTTGAGGATCCTGGCGATGTTGGTCGACGTGACGGCGACGAACTCCTCGGGCGTCAGGCGCCCCGTCTCCACGCCCTTCGTCCACAGCATCGCCAGCCGCTCCTCCAGCCCGCCGGTGCCGTTGGGGATCTTGGTGAAGTCGCCCACGCCCATCCGCTTCTGGCTGTCGTCGAAGGCGGCGTGGTCGGTCGCCACGACCTGCAGCGAGCCCGCGGCGAGCCCGTTCCACAGACCGTCCTGGTGGTCCTTCGACCGGAAGGGGGGCGACATCACCCGGCGCGCGGCATACTGCCAGTCCTTGTCGAAATACTCGCTCTCGTCGAGCGTCAGGTGCTGGATCAGCGGCTCGCCGTAGACGCGCATCCCCTTCTGCCGGGCGCGCCTGATCGCCTCGTGCGCCTGCTCGCACGAGACGTGCACGATGTAGAGCGGCACGCCCGCGGCATCGGCAATCATGATCGCGCGGTTGGCCGCCTCGCCCTCCACCTCGGGGGGCCGCGAATAGGCGTGGCCCTCGGGGCCGGTGATGCCCTCGGCCATGTATCTCTGCTGAAGCTCGGCCACGATGTCGCCGTTCTCGGCATGCACCAGCGGCATCGCGCCTAGCTCTGCGCAGCGTTTGAACGACGCGTACATCTCGTCGTCCTCGACCATCAGCGCGCCCTTGTAGGCCATGAAGTGCTTGAAGGTGTTGATCCCCCGCTCCTTCACGACCGTCTCCATCTCCGACCAGATGCGTTCGTTCCAGCCGGTCACCGCCATGTGGTAGGAGATGTCGATGCAGATCTGGTCCTTCGACTTGCGGTCCCAGTCGTCGACCGCGGCCAGCAGCGAGCCGTCGCCCGGCAGCACGAAGTCCACGATCATCGTCGTGCCGCCCGCCGCCGCCGCAAAGGTGCCCGATTCGAAGGTCTCGGCCGCCGTGGTGCCCATGAACGGCATCTCGAGATGGGTGTGCGGGTCGATGCCACCGGGGATCACGTAGGCACCCGTCGCATCGATCACCTCGTCGCCCGACAGGTTCTCGCCCACCGCGGCGATCTTCTCGCCCTCGATCAGAACGTCGGCCGCCCATTGCCGGTCGGCCGTCACCACCGTGCCGCCCTTGATCACCTTCGACATCTTCACCCCCTCGCCCGCGGGCCGTCCGGACCGCTGCTTCTTCTTGCTGCAAATATCCCGGGGGGTCCGGGGGGCTGGCCCCCCGGCCGCGCCCGGACCGCTCACTCCACGATTTCGGCCGTCTCGACCACGGCATGAAAGAGCACGTTGGCCCCCTTCTCGGCCCATTCGGGCGTGATTTCCTCGGCCTCGTTGTGGCTCAGCCCGTCGACGCAGGGGCACATGACCATCGCGGTCGGCGCCACCCGGTTGATCCAGCAGGCGTCGTGGCCCGCGCCGCTCACGATGTCGCGGTGCGAATAGCCCAGCCGCTCGGCCGCCGCCCGTACCGCGCCCACGCAGCCCGGGTCGAAGGTCACCGGGTCGAAGTGCCCGACCGGCTCGATCTCGAGGCCGAGGCCGAGCTCCTCGGCGATCTGCGCGGCCTCCGCCTCCAGCCGCTCGCGCATGGAGGTCAGCTTGTCGAGGTCGGGCGAGCGGAAATCGATGGTGAACACCGCCCTGCCCGGAATCACGTTGCGCGAATTGGGATAGACGTTGGCCTGCCCCACCGCGCCCACCGCGTCGGGCTGATGGTCCATCGCGATGCGGTGGACGGCCTCGGTGATCCGCGCCATGCCGAGGCCGGCGTTGACGCGCATGGTCATGGGCGTCGAGCCGGTATGCGCGTCCTTGCCCGTCAGCGTCACCTGCAGCCACCACAGGCCCTGCCCGTGGGTGACCACACCGATCTCCTTGCCCTCGGCCTCGAGGATCGGGCCCTGTTCGATATGCAGCTCGAAGAAGGCGTGCATTTTCCGCGCGCCCACCTTCTCCTCGCCCTTCCAGCCGATCCGCTCCAGCTCGTCGCCGAGTCGCTTTCCGTCCGCATCCTCGCGCGCAAAGGCCCAGTCGAGCTCGTGCATCCCCGCGAAGACCCCGCTCGCCAGCATCGCGGGGGCGAAGCGCGTGCCCTCCTCGTTGGTCCAGTTGGTGACGACGATGGGGTGCTTCGTGCGGATGCCGAGGTCGTTGAGCGTGCGCACGATCTCGAGCCCGCCCAGCACGCCCAGCACCCCGTCGTACTTTCCGCCCGTGGGCTGCGTGTCGAGGTGCGAGCCGACATAGACCGGCAGCGCGTCGGGGTCGGCGCCCTCGCGGCGGGCGAACATCGTGCCCAGTTCGTCGAGCCCCATCGTGCAGCCCGCCGCCTCGCACCAGCGCTGGAACAGCGCGCGCCCCTCGGCGTCGGCGTCCGTCAGGGTCTGGCGGTTGTTGCCGCCCGCCACGCCCGGGCCGATCGTGGCCATCTCCATCAGGCTGTCCCACAGCCGGGCGCCGTCGATCTTCAGGTTCTCTCCTGGGGCGGGCATCGTCTCTCCGCTCTTCTTGGTGTCGGTCCTGCCACGTTGTGCCGCGGCCCCGGTCTAGTCAACCTCGGGCCGGGCCTCTCTTGCCCGTCCCGGCGGCGCTGCCTATCGATGCGTCACCGACGAGTGGAGGACGTGCGCCCGATGGCCGCCCGAGCGATCCCGTGGCCGCTGCGCCGGCTGGCGGCCCGTCCGCGGGGCCGGCTCACGCGCCCCCTGCATGCGCGCCTCTACGGGCGCCCCTTCGCCCCGGGCGCCGGGCGGCGGCTGCTCGTCCTGTTCGAGCCAGGGCGCATCTCCTATGCCTCGGCCTATCCCTTTGTGCTTCATGCCCGCGCTTTCGCCGAGCGCCACGGCGCGCAGATCCGTCTGCTGGAGACCGGGGTGGCGCTCGCGCAGGGCCTGCCCCCGGGCCTCGCGCGGCCGACGCACGTCATCGCGCAATCCTGGCTGCTCGATCCGCCCGAGCGTCACGACGCCCTCGCGCGCCTGCTCGGCGGGCTGCCGGAGGGCACGGTCACCGCCTATCTCGACACCTCGGCCAATGCCGACATCCGGCTCGCGCGCCCCTTCTCGGAAGTTGATCTCTACTTCAAGAAGAGCCTTTTCGCCGACCGGGCCGCGCATCTGCGACCGACCGCGGGCGACACGAACCTCACCGAGTATTACGGGCACCTTTTCGGGATGCCGGAGGCGACGGTCGACTGGGCGATCCCCCAGAGCATTCTCCCGAAGCTCCGCGTCGCGCCGAATTTCCTGACGGCGCCGGGGCTGGCCGAAGGCTTTCTCGCACGGAGGGCGCCGCCCGACGGACAACGCGAGATCGACCTGCATGTCCGCCTCGGCGGCACCCGCGCCGGGGGCTGGTACGGCGCCATGCGCCGGGCCGCCGAGGCGGCGGCGCAGGCCGTGCCGGGCCTGGCCACGGTCAGCGGCTCCGGGGTGGCGCCGGGCCGCTTCATGGCCGAGCTGCGCGCCTCGAAGATGTGCTTCAGCCCCTTCGGCTTCGGCGAGCTGTGCTGGCGCGACATCGAGGCGATCCTCGCGGGCGCCGTCCTGCTCAAGCCCGACATGAGCCACCTCGACACGGCGCCCGACCTCTACCGCGACGGCGAGACCTACGTCGCCCTGAAGTGGGACTTTTCCGACCTCGCGGAGCAGGCGACCACGCTCGCCGCCGACCCGGAGCGGCGCGGAAGGATCGCGCGCGCGGCCCATTCGGCCGCACGCGCCTACCTGGAAAACGATGGCCCGGCAGGGACCTACGCGCCGCTCTTCATGTGATGCGCGAGGTGGGGCTCAGGCCGTGCGCTGCAGCACCTCGCGCAGCGTGCCGAACAGCTGGTCGATATGCGCCTTCTCGATGATCAACGGCGGCGACAGCGCGATGATGTCGCCGGTGGTGCGGATCAGGATGCCGCTTTCGTAGGCGTCGAGGAAGGCCGAGAAGGCGCGCCGGGTGGGCTCTCCCGCGATGGGTTCGAGTTCGATGGCACCGATCAGGCCCATGTTGCGAATGTCGATCACGTTGGGGCAGTCGCGCAGGCTGTGCAGCCCCTCCTCCCAGTAGCCGGCGAGATCGGCCGCGCGCTGGAACAGAGCCTCCTCGCGGTAGGTCTCCAGCGTGGCGAGGCCGGCGGCCGAGGCGATGGGATTGCCCGAATAGGTATAGCCGTGGAACAGCTCGATCAGGTGCTCGGGCCCCTGCATGAAGGCGTCGTGGATCTCGGAGGTCGCCAGCACCGCACCCATCGGGATCACCCCGTTGGTCAGGCCCTTGGCGCAAGTGATGAGGTCGGGCATCACGCCGAAATGCTCCGCCGCGAAGGACGAGCCGAGCCGGCCGAAGCCGGTGATCACCTCGTCGAAGATCAAGAGGATGCCGTGCTTCGTGCAGATCTCGCGCAGCCGCTCCAGATAGCCCTTGGGCGGCAGGAGCACGCCAGTCGACCCGGCCATCGGCTCGACGATGACAGCGGCGATCGTCTCGGCCCCGTGCAGCGCCACGAGCCGCTCCAGCTCGTCGGCGAGGTAGGCGCCGTGGTCGGGCTGGCCGCGCGAGAAGGCGTTCATGTCGGGCAGGTGCGTGTGCGGCAGGTGGTCGACACCGGCCAGAAGCGTGCCGAACATGCGCCGGTTGTTGACGATGCCGCCCACCGAGATGCCGCCGATGTTCACCCCGTGGTAGCCGCGCTCGCGCCCGATCAACCGGGTGCGGCTGCCCTCGCCCCGCGCCCGGTGATAGGCCAGCGCGATCTTCAGCGCCGATTCCACGCTTTCGGAGCCGGAATTGGTGAAAAAGACGTGCTCGAACGGCTCCGGCGCCATGTCGCGCAGGGCGCTCGCCAGCTCGAACGCCTTGGGGTGACCCATCTGGAAGGCGGGGGCGTAGTCGAGCTCGGCCGCCTGGGCCTGGATCGCCTCGACGATCTTCGGCCGCTTGTGGCCGGCGTTGCAGCACCACAGGCCCGCCGTGCCGTCGAGCACCTGCCGCCCGTCCGCAGTCGTGTAGAACATCCCCTCGGCCGCGACCATCATCCGCGGCTTGGCCTTGAACTGGCGGTTCGCGGTGAACGGCATCCAGAAGGCCGAAAGGTCGTTCGGGGCGGGGCGACGGTCGAGGGCCATGGGAGGTCTCCGGCAAGGGGCCGCGACGGGCGCGGCCGGTGGCGCTGACGTGGGCGACACGCTAGCATGGCGCTCGACGACCCCACAAGCGAGGCCCGGGAGAGGCGGCCGAGCATGACCGAGCACGCCCGCCCCGCGACGCGCATCCAGGCGAAGAACCGCGCCGCGATCCTCGAGGCGGCGCTGACCGTGTTTTCGGAGAAGGGCTACGGCGGCGCCACGGTGCAGGAGATCGCCCGCACCGCCAACCTGTCCAAGGCCAACCTGCTCTACTACTTCCCTTCCAAGGCCGCGATCTACCGGGCGCTGCTCGACAGCCTGCTCGAGAACTGGCTTGCGCCGCTGCGGGCGCTCGACCCGGCCGGCAACCCGCGCGAAGAGATCCTGCGCTATGTCCGCCGCAAGCTGGAGATGAGCCGCGCCCTGCCGCGCGAGAGCCGCCTCTTCGCCGGCGAAATGCTGGCCGGCGCGCCTGTCATGGGCGAGACGCTGTCGGGCGACCTCAGGGCGCTTGTCGACGACAAGGCGGCGGTGATCGGGGCCTGGGCAGAGGCGGGGCGCATCGCGCCGGTCGACCCGCATCACCTGATCTTCGCGATCTGGGCGCTGACCCAGCACTACGCGGATTTCGACGTGCAGGTGCGCGCGGTGCTCGGGGGCGCGCGCAGCCCCTTCGACGAGGCGGATGCGTTCCTGTCAGACCTGTTCACCCGCCTGCTGCGGCCTTGATCGCGCGCCCCTCCCTGAGCAGCGGCTTCCCGCCCGGCGGCCCGTCCCCGCGGCACAGATCCGATGATCCTCGAGCGGATCCTCACGCCCCAGACACGGAATGGCGACGAGGCCGCCCGGTGTGCCCGGTGGCTTCTGCACGCGCGGCGGCGGTGCCGCCGCCCCGTTCAGCCGGACGGACGGTGATCGACGACGCGGACGGGCTTCACCGCCCGCAGCGGGTCGAACAGCTCGTCGCGCGTCGCCCATTCGACGCCAGGGCGCAGGTGCAGGCGGGCGGCGGCGGCCTCGGCGAAGGCGGCAGCGAGCGCCTCGGAGGGCGGCTCCGAGGGGGCGATTCGCAGAACGAGCGCATCCATGGAGAACGGATCGTCCGCATCTTCGGGGCGGATCACGATCTGGTATTCCTCGGCCTGCGGGTGCGCCTCGAGCCAGTCCTTCAGCGCGCGCAGGTTCACCAGCATGCCCCGCACCTTCACCAGATCGCCGGTGCGCGTCAGGTTCGACGCCACCCTGGGCGAGGTGCGCCCGCAATGGGGGCAAGGCGCGTGATCGATCGCCACGTGATCGCCGATCAGGTAGCGCAGAAGCACCGTGCCGCGCTTGATGAGGTGGGTGAAGGCGAGCTGCCCCGCCTCGCCGTCGGGCAGGCGCGCGCCCGTCTCGGGCTCGACCACCTCGTGGAACACCTGGTCGGGGGCGAGCGAGTGAAAGCCCGAGCCTTCGGCGCATTCCACCATGCTCGACCCCTGCTCGGTCGAGCCGTAGCGATTGCAGATCAGCTCGCCCGCGCAGCCGACCTCGCGCATCCGCCGGCGCATGTCGGCCCGCATGGCAGGCGATGTCGCCTCGCCGGTGATCATCGCCATCCGGACCGAACCGAAATCGGCGCCGAGCTCGCCCGCGCGGATCAGCACGCGGCGGATGAACGAGGCCACGCCCCACAGGATCGTGGCGCGGTGGCGGGCGACATGGGCCACCGCATCGTCGAGAGAGTGATGGACGTCGAAGACGTCTCCCGCCCGCCCGGTCAGGCCGAAGACGACGCCCGCCCCGCAGGCGGCGGCCTCGTCGGGCGCGCGGGCATAGGCGCCCATCGGAAACTTCGTGAGCGGAAAGAGCGAGGCGATCACGTCGCCCGGCACCACCGGCACCAGATCCTCGCGGCGGCGGCAGGCCCACATGTAGGAATAGTGGTCGCGCGTGGTGATCCGGATCGGCGCGGGTAGTCCGGTGGTGGTGCCCGAGGTGTAGATCACCTTCCAGAGCGTGCGCTCGTCCTGCTCCAGATCGGGGTGGTCGAGCACGAAGGCGTCGGGATCGTTCAGGAAATCGTCTTTCGAGGTAGGCGGCAGGCGCGTCAGCTCGTCGACGGAGCGTATGTGGCGCGGCTCCAGCCCCTCTGCCCGCATGACGCGGGCGTAGTAGGGGTGGCCCTCGTAGCATAGCTCCACCGTGCGGGCGAGCAGCCGGTCCTGCAGCGCGCGCACCTCCGCCGGCGGGCGGCGCAGGAGGTCGGGCAGCGTCCAGCCCTCGGGCAGGGGCGCCGCCTCCCACGGGGCCGCGAGAGGCGCGGCGGGGCTCACTCTGCCGCCTCGGGCATCTCGACCCTGGGCAGCGGCAGCTTGTAGAGGTCGATCACGTTGTTGCGCAGGAAGGCACGGGCCGAGGCCGGGCGCAGGCCCAGATCCTCGATCTCCTCCCGCGCGCGCTCGAGGTCGATCACCGGGAAGTCGGTGCCGAAGATCACCTTCTTCCGGCCCCACGAGTTGATGAAATGCACGAAAGCGGCCGGCCAGTGCTTGGGCGCGTAGGCGTCGGAGCCGATGTAGACGTTGGGGTGCTTGTAGGCGACCGAGATCATCTCTTCCGTCCAAGGCCAGCCGATGTGGATTCCGACGAGCTTCAACTCGGGGAAATCGCAGGCGATGGTATCGAGCGTGATCGGCCGGCCGACAGATTTCAGCGGCCGCTCGACCGAGTAGCGCAGGCAATGGCCCACCTGCATCTGGATCGGCACGTCGAGCTCGCAGCACTTGGCGTAGAACGGGTAATAGCGCGCATGGTCGGGCGCCATGTCGAACCAGTGCGGGTAGAGATGGGCACCGACGAACCCGTAGTCGCGGATGCCCCGCTCCATCTCGCGCAGGCCCTCCATGCCCATCGTCGGGTCGATGCCGGCGAGGCCCGAGAACTTGTCGGGCCGCTGGCGGCAGACCTCGGCGACCAGCTCGTAGGAAATGTGGCGGTGGATCTTCTGGCTGGCCGAGCCGGCCTTCACCGCGATGAGGAAGACATGGTCGATGCCGGCGCGGTCCATCTTCTCGATGAAGCCATCGACGGAGTAGCCGTTGATGACGTCGCCATCCATGCCGATCTTTTCGGTGATGAAGGTCTTCGACCATTCCGGGCGGACGATGCCCGGCATGTCGAACTCGAAGTTGCAGACGGCGTCGATGGCGCCGAACTCGTATCCCATCTGGCTCTCCTGTCAGGCCGCGCCCCGCGCGGCGAAATCCAGCGCATCGCTCGGCACGGCATGGCCGAGCAGCAGATCGACGATGTCGAAGGCGGCGCGGTCGAGGTCGCCCCGCCAGCTCGCCACCATGTCGGTGAGGAACACCACGTCGAGATCCCGGTCGAAGGCGGCGAAGGCCGAGGCGAGCACGCAGGCATAGGTGGTGACGCCGGTGAAGAGCAGCGTCTTCACCCCCCGGTCCGCGAGCCGCGCCTCGAGGTCGGTGTCGTGGAAGGCGGAATAGCCCGGCTTGTCGATCACGATCTCGCCATCGCGGGGGGCGAGGGCGTCGACCACCTCCACCCCCGGCGTGCCGGGAATCAGGCGGTCGCCCGAGGTGGTCCAGGTTTTCGGTTTCAGGTCGTGACGCGCCTCCATCGGCCCGCGCGCGGCGTCGTGCACGAGGCGGGTGAAGACGACCGTCAGCCCCGCCGCCCGCGCCCGCTCCAGCAGGCCGCCGATGGGCCGGATCACCGCGTTGAGCGCGGCGATGTCACGCCCCGCGCGGGCGTAGAAGCCATCCGTCGCGCAGAAGTCGTTCTGCATGTCGATCAGCACCAGCGCGGTGGTGGCGGGGTCGAGCGTCAGCCTGTCCATGCCGGTCTCCGTGAAGGGGGGCCGGGCACGTGACGCGCGCCCGGCCGGTCTGTCTCACTCGCTCAGCGTGGCATCGCCGAAGAGCAGCCGCTCGTCGGGCCGCGGCTCCCAGTTCAGCTCGGACGAGACGCCGTAGGCCTGAACCTCGTTGTAGAGCATCGAGTAGGGCAC
The DNA here is from genome assembly GCF_003340565.1 of Rhodovulum sp. 12E13. Lineage (GTDB taxonomy): Bacteria > Pseudomonadota > Alphaproteobacteria > Rhodobacterales > Rhodobacteraceae > HLUCCA09. The sequence goes on from NZ_QPLK01000019.1 coordinate 14,636, forward strand.
GTTGTCCTTCACCATGCCCCATATCTCGCTGATGAGCGCCTGCCGCGCCTCGGGGTCGGCCTCGGCCAGTTGCGCGGCGATCAGCTCGTCGACCTTGGGATCGGACCAGTAGCCGCGCGAGTCGGAGGCGAGCAGCGAGCCGAGCGGCAGCTGCGCGTCCATGATCGAGGGGCCGAAGCCGAACATGTGGATCGAATTCAGCTCCTTGCCGAGCCAGAGCGGGAAGTAGGCGGAATACTCCATCCCCTCGAGCCGCACATTCACGCCGATATCGTCGAGAAAGCCGCCCAGCGCCTGCGCCACCTCGGTGCCGAAGGCGTAGCGGTTGTTGGGGTAGAGGAAGGTCAGCTCTTCCCCGTCGTAGTTCGACTCCGCCAGCAGCTCGCGCGCGCGGTCGGGGTCGTAGGGCGTGGGCTCGATCGCGGGATCGTAGCCGAAGGTGACGGGCGCCACGATCTGCCCCATCGGCTCGCCGAGGCCCCGCAGCAGCCGCTCGGTGATGGCCTCGCGGTTGATCGCGTGGTCGATGGCGCGGCGCAGGTTCACGTCGTCGTAGGGGGGCGTGTTGGTGTCGAAGCCGATGTAGAGCACGCGGTTCGAGGCGACGGTCTTCACCTCCACCCCGTCGGCGGCGGCGATCCGCTCGACCAGCGCGGGCGGCAGCAGCGGCACCACGTCGAGCTCGCCCGAGAGCAGGCCGGCGGCGCGGGCGCTGTCGGAGGGCACCGGGCGCCAGATGACGCGGTCGATGGCGGGCCGGCCGCCCCAGTAATCGTCGAACGCCTCCATCGTCACCGCCTCGTCCTTGTCCCACGAGACGATGCGGAAGGGCCCGGAGCCGACGGGATCGGTGTTGAACGCCTCGGCGCCCCGCTCCTGATAGGTGTCGGAGGGCAGGATCGAGACGAGCGTCAGCTGCCGCGGCCACGGCGCGAAGGGCGCCGAGAGGGTGAAGGTCACCTCGTAGTCTCCCGTCGCCTCGACCGTGTCGACGCGGCTGAGATAGGCGCGCACGGGCGAGCCCTCGTCGGCCATGATCTTTTCGTAGGTCCAGACCACGTCTTCGGCGGTCAGCGGCGTGCCGTCGTGGAAGGTGACACCCTCGCGGAGCGTGAAGGTCCACTCGGTGCTGTCGTCGTTCGACGTCCACCCGGTGGCCAGTTCCGGCTCGACGCCGCCGTCGGCGGCGATCTGGGTGAGCGCGCTGTAGACGTTCTGGAAGACGTTTAGCGAGATCGGCGAGGTGTCGACCGAGGGGTCGAGCGTGCGGATGTCCGAGCTCTGCGCGACCGTGATCTCGCTCTGGGCGAGGGCGCTGGTCGTGGAAAGCGCGAGCGCGAGCGCCGACAGGGCGGCGCCCGAGCGAAGGGTGCGGGTCATGTGTGGTCCTCCTTGCTGGCAGTCTTTTCCTGGGGTCGGTCGGCGGGGGCGAGCGTGGCCAGCCGCTCGCGCGGGGTCGGCTCGGCGAAGTGGCACGCGGCGCGGTGGTGGCCGTCGAGCGCGGCGAGGGCCGGCGTCTCGTTGGCGCAGCGGGGCGCCGCCTTGAAGCAGCGGCCGCGGAACACGCAGGCCGAGGGCCGGTCGAGCGGGTTCGGCAAATCGCCCTCCAGCACGATGCGCCGCGACCGGTCGCGGCGGTGGACGGAGGGCACGGCCGAGAGCAGCGCCTGCGTGTAGGGGTGGCCTGGCGCGCCCAGCACCGCCTCGCGCGGGCCGCTCTCGACGATGCGGCCGAGATACATCACCGCCACCTCGTGGCTGATGTGGCGCACCACCGACAGGTCGTGACTGATGAACAGGTAGGACAGGCCGAGATCACGCTGGAGCCGGCGCAGCAGGTTGACGATCTGCGCCTGGATCGAGACGTCGAGCGCGCTCACCGCCTCGTCGAGGATCAGCACCTGCGGATCGAGGGCGAGCGCCCGGGCGATGGCGACGCGCTGCCGCTGCCCGCCGGAGAACTGGGCCGGTCGCCGCTGGCCGGCCTCGGGCGAGAGGCCCACCTGCGTCAGCAGCCGGTCGACCTTGCCGGCCGAATAGAGGCCGTTGATCCGCAGCGGTTCGGCCACCACGTCGTGGATCGTCATGCGAGGATCGAGCGAGGCGTAGGGGTCCTGGAAGACCATCTGGATGCCGCGCCGCTCGGCCGCGCTGCGATTGGCGCGCACCGTCTCGCCGCCCAGCCGGATCTTGCCCCCCGTGGGCGGGATCAGCCCGACGATCATGCGCCCCAGCGTCGATTTTCCGCAGCCCGACTCGCCCACGAGGCCGAGGGTGCGCCCCGGCGGGATGGCGAAGGACACGTCGTCGACGGCGCGCAGCGCCCGCCGGCCCCAGCCCGACGGCTTGCGCACGTGGAACTCCTTGGAGAGCCCCGCCACCTCTAGCGCCGGCGCCCTCATTGCGCGGCCTCCCGCGGCGGGGCGTCGCCCGCCGCCTCTTCGGCGTAGTGGCAGGCCGCCGCGTGGCCGGTGCCGACCGTGCGCAGGTCGGGCCGTTCGCGCGAACAGGCCGGCCGCCCCTGCCCCAGCGCGCAGCGGGGGTGAAACGCGCAACCGGGGGGGCGCGCGGCCATGTCGGGCGGCTGGCCGGGGATCGAGCGCAGCTCGTCGTGGTCGGCGTCGAGCGTGGGCAGGCTGTCGAGCAGGCCGCGCGTGTAGGGGTGGGAGGGGCGCGCGAACAGCGCGTCGGTCGGCCCGGTCTCGGCAACGCGGCCCGAATACATCACCGCGATCCGGTCGGCCGTCTCGGCCACCAGACCGAGATCGTGGGTGACGAGGATCATCGAGGCGTGGTTGCGCGCGCAGACGCCCTCGAGCACGTCCATCACCTGCGCCTGGATCGTGACGTCGAGCGCGGTGGTCGGCTCGTCGGCGATCAGCAGCCTGGGGCCGTTGGCGATGGCCATGGCGATCATCGCGCGCTGGCGCATACCCCCCGAGAACTCGTGCGGGAACTGGCGGGCGCGGCTGGCGGGATCGGGCACGCCGACCGAGGCCAGCAGCGCCTCGACCCGCTCGCGCACCTCGGGCTTCGGCGTGCGCGGCGCGTGCAGGCGGATTGCCTCGCCGATCTGCGTGCCGATCCGCAGCACAGGGTTGAGCGAGGTCATCGGATCCTGGAATATCATCGACACGGCGCCGCCACGGAGCGCCCGGAGCGTGGCCTCCGGCGCGTTGTCGATGCGCTGCCCGTCGAACCGGATCTCGCCGCCGGCGATCCGCGCCCCTGCGGGCAGAAGGCCCATCACCGCGAGCAGGCTCACGCTCTTGCCCGAGCCGCTTTCGCCGACGATCCCCAGCACCTCGCCCGCGCCCACGTCGAACGACACGCCGTCGACCACCCGAACGGGGCCGCGCGGCCCGTCGAACTCCACGACGAGGTCGCGGACGGAGAGCAGCGCCTCGCTCATCTGCGCCGCCTCAGGGCCGTGAGGTCGGCATCGGCCGCCCCCTCTGGCGTGAACCGCTGCGAGAGGAACTGCGCGCCCGCGACCAGCATGAAGATGGCCAGCCCCGGCAGGAGCGAAAGATACGGCTCCACCTCGAGGAATTGCTGGCCCTCGGCGATCATCAGCCCCCAGCTCGGCACGGGGGGCTGCACGCCGAGGCCGAGATAGGACAGCGCCGCCTCGATCACGATGATCTGCCCGAGCTCGTAGGAGGCGAGGATCAGCATCTGCGGCATGACGTTGGGCAGGACGTGGCGACGCAGGTTCCACCCCGTGCCCGCGCCCTGCGTCGTGGCCGACAGCACGAACTCGCGCTCGCGCAGGGAGAGCGCCATGGCACGGGCGACGCGGCCGTAGGAAACCCAGCTCGTCAGCCCCAGGAGGATCGTGAGCGTCACCAGGTCGGGGCCGAGCACGGCCGTCACGGCGATCACCACGAGGATGCGCGGCACGGCCAGTTGCAGGTCGGCAAGCCCCATCACGAGGTTCTCGACCGGCCCGCGGAACCAGCCCGCCAGCAGACCGAGAAGCACCCCGATCACGAGGCTGATCGCCACCGCCGAGAGGGCGATCATCAGCGACACGCGGCCCGCCAGCGCGATCCGGCTGAGCATGTCGCGGCCGAGAAAGTCGGTGCCGAGCACGTAGAGCCGCCCGTCCTGCTCGGTGCCGGGGCGCAGCAGGCCCGACATGATGTCCTGCTCGTAGGGGTCGTAGAACGGCAGGAGCGGCACGACGATGATCACCGCGAGGATCGTCGCCAGCATGGCGGCGGCGAAGGCCATCGACCATGAGCCCAGCGGCGCGCGCATCACGAATACCTCACGCGCGGATCGAGCACGGCATAGAGCAGGTCGACCAGAAGGTTGATGACCACGAAGACGAGGCTGATCACGAAAACGCCCGCGAGGATCACGGGGTAGTCGCGCTGGCTGACCGACTGCACGATCAGCCGCCCAACGCCGGGCCAGGAAAAGACGGTCTCGGTCACGATGGCGCCGCCGAGCAGCACGCCGAGATTGATGCCCGCGATCGTCACGATCGGCAGCAGCGCGTTGGGCAGGACGTGGCGCACCAGCACCCAGGCCCGCCCGCCGCCCTTGGCGTAGGCGGTGCGCACGTAGTCCTGCGTCTGCTCCTGCAGGAAGGCCGAGTTGAGCAGCCGCAGGTAGAGGGCCAGCTCGAACGTGGCGAGGCTGAAGGCGGGCAGGATCAGGTGGTCGAGCCCGCCGCGCCCGAGCGAGGGCAGCCAGCCGAGCCAGACCGAGAAGACGAGGATCAGGATAAGACCGAAGAAGAACGTGGGGATCGCCTGAAAGGTGAAGGCGACCCACAGAAGCCCCGTGCGCAGCCGCTCCGACCGGGTGAGGCGCACCGCGAGTGACGCGGCGAAGGCCATGCCGATGCCCAGCAGGAAGGCCGAGAGCGCGAGTTCGATCGTCGCCGGCAGACGCTCCAGCACCAGCGGCAGGGCCGGCACGCGCTGGCGGAAGCTGTCGCCGAAATCGCCCTGCACCGCGTTGCCGAGGAAGGTCAGGTATCGCACCAGCAGCGGCTCGTCGAGGCCGAGCGATTCGCGCAGGCGAGCGAGGTCTTCCGGCGTCGCCTCGGTGGGCAGGAGCAGCGCCGCGGGGTCGCCCGACAGCTCCACCAGGAAGAAGACGGCCGTCACGACGCCGAAGACCGTCAGCGCCGCCTGCACGAGGCGTCGGGCGAGGTAGCGCGTCATGCCTCTCCGTCCGCCGCCGTGCGGCCGCCGGACAGGCACGCCTCGGCATCGGCCGCCATCGCGCGCACGACATCGACGGCCGAGCGCTCGGCCCGCACCAGAACGGCGCCCTGCCCCGTCGGCCAGTTGCCGATCTCCATCGAGCCCTTCTGCTTGGCCGGCAGGACGAGGGGGGCGACCATCTCCCACTGGGCCGGCATCGGCAGCACCTCGTGCTCGTGGCCCTTCCACGCCTCGGTGTAGCGATTGCGGATCACGCGCGAGGGCTTGCCGGTATAGGTCCGCGAGACGACCGTGTCGTCATCGGCCATGGCCACCACCGCCGCCTTGTGCGTCTGCGCCGTCTGCGCCTCGGGCGTGGCGATCAGGGCGGTGCCCACCAGCCCGCCCTCGGCACCGAGCATCAGCGCGGCGGCCAGCGTGCGCCCGTCGACGATACCGCCCGCCGCGATCACCGGCACGCGCACCGCGTCGGCGATCTGCGGCACCAGCACCAGCGTAGAGGTGCGGCCCGTGTGCCCGCCCGCCTCGTGGCCCTGCGCCACGATGGCGTCGACGCCCCGCGCCTCGGCCGCGCGCGCCGCCTTGAGGCTGCCGACGAGCGACACCACCACCATGCCGCCGCGATGCGCCCGCTCGACCACCGCCTCGGGCACGCCGAGGCCGCAGGTCAGCACCCGAACCCCCTCGGCGATGGCGATCTCGAGCCGCTCGGCGGCCATCTCGTGATCGTAGGTGCGTTCGCCCACGACCGAGACCCGCGGATCCGGGTCGCCCAGCGCGCGCAGGAAGTCGGGCAGAGGCGCCGGCGCGGCGGCCGGGTCTCGCTCGGGCGGCGCGCCGGAGGGGAACAGAAGGCCGATGCCGAAGGGCCGATCCGTGAGCTCTCTCGTGCGCCGGATCTCGTCGCGCACGCGGTCCGGGGCGAGATTGGCGTGACCGAGAACGCCGAGCCCGCCCGCGTTCGACACCGCAGCCGCGAGGTCGGGCCCCGCCACACCGCCCATCGGCGCCCCGAGGATGGGCAGGTCGACCCCCATCAGCGCGCCGAGTCGGCGCGTGCGGCTCGCCAGTCCCCATGGCGGGGTTCGCGTCGGTGTCATGCCAGTCACGCTCCCTGTTTGCCCCGAGGCTACCGGCAACATGTCAACTGTCAACAGCTACCGCTCCCTCGTGGCCTGCCTCTGCCGCCGCGGACCATCCGACCGGCACTCTGGTCGGGGTCTGGCGCATTACGGCCGCCACGGAGCAGGGACACCCGGCGGCGCGGAGCGCGGTGGCTGGCTGTGGGAGGGCCGTGGCTGTCGGCGGGCAGTCTTGACGGCGGCGCGCCCGCCGCGCCGCAGGTGCCGGCACGTGCCCCCCGCAAGCGACCATCGACAGCCTGCCTGCGAACGCCCCGCCCGGACCCGGCTCGCCGGTCCTCCCCACGCCGCGCAGTCGCGGGGCGGCGGTGTCGTGCATGGCCGCCCGCGTGTCGGAAGGTCATCCTGCGTGCGAGGCCCGCCCGGCCATCCCGTCCGTTCCTGCCGGTCTGGTGCCTGCGGCGCGCCCGGCCACCCCGTCGAGGCGGTCTTGTGGCCGGCGATCACGGTCGCCGCCGCCCCGATCCTGAACGGAAGGCGCGGCAGGGCGGACGGGATCATGGAAAAGGAGACCGCGCTTCTCGCGGCCGCCCCGGCTCGACTCGAGCCGAGACTTTCCCTTATCGGCGCAGTAGGCTCGCCATACCGAACCGAAGGTGAGCCGTGCCCGACGTCGTCAAGAACCCGCTCCGCGGAAGCGGGATGCCCGGCTTCGCGCCCATGCCGGCGGCCGATCCCGCGCCCGTGGCCGAGCTGCTCGCCCACTGCCCGGCCCACGCGCGCACACCGCTCGTCGATCTTGCCGAGCTCGCCGACCGGGCCGGCGTGGCGCATGTCTTGCTGAAGGACGAGCGGGGGCGCATGGGTCTTGGCAGCTTCAAGGCGCTCGGCGCCGCCTACGCCATCGCCCGCGAGGCGGCCGACGCGGGCGGCCCCTGGGCGACAGCTCTGGCCGGGCGCACCTTCGTCACGGCGAGCGCGGGGAACCACGGCCTCTCCGTCGCGGCGGGCGCCCGGCTGTTCGGCGCACGGGCACGGATCTTCCTCGCGCGGACCGTGCCGGAGGGCTTCGCGGCGCGCCTCGCGGAAAAGGGCGCCGAGGTCGTTCGGGCCGGCGCAACCTACGAGGAGAGTATGGCGGCGGCCGAGCGGGCGGCCGATACGGGCGAGGGCACGCTGCTGTCCGACAGTTCGTGGCCCGGTTACACCGACCTGCCCTGGCGGGTGATGGAGGGCTACCTGCAGCTTGCCGCCGAAGCGATCGAGCAGGTCGGCCCGCCGCCCACGCACATCCTTCTGCAGGCGGGCGTGGGCGGGATGGCCGCCGCCGTGGCGGCCCATGCGCGGGCGGTCTGGGGCGACGTGCCGACCATCGTGGTCGTGGAACCGCAGGCGGCGCCCGCGCTGATCGAGAGCGTCCGCGCGGGGCGGCTCGTCACCGCCCGGGGGCCGGTCTCGGCGATGGGGCGGCTCGACTGCAAGACGCCCTCGATGATCGCGCTGGGCGGCCTGTCTCGCGACGCCGACCTCTTCGCCACCGTCACCGAGGAGCAGGCGCAGACAGCCGTCGCCACGCTGGCCAGAGCGGGCCTGGCCACGACGCCTTCGGGCGCGGCGGGGGTCGCGGCGCTGCTCGCCGGCCTTCCGGGTGTCGGGGCAGAGTCGCGGGTCCTCGCCATCCTGAGCGAGGGCGCAGAGGATGGCTGAGCGCTCGCTCGTTTTCCCTGCGGCGGAATACCGGCGGCGCGTCGAGGCCCTTCAGGAGGGCATGGCGGCGGCGGGCCTCGACGCCCTGTTGCTGACGACGCCGCCGGACGTCTTCTACGTCACCGGCTTTCTCACCCGGTTCTGGGAAAGCCCGGCGCGGCCCTGGTTCGTCGTGGTGCCCGCCGCCGGAATGCCCGTGGCCGTCATCCCCGCCATCGGGGCGGAGCTCATGGCCCGCACCTGGGTGACCGACATCCGCACGTGGCAAGCTCCCGACCCGCGGGACGACGGCGTGAGCCTGCTGGTCGGCGCGCTGGCGGAGGCCGTGCCGGAGCGGGGCCACATCGGCCTGCCCATGGGGCCGGAGACGCATCTGCGCATGCCGCTCGCCGATCACGCGCAGGTGGTCGAGGCCCTCGCGCCGCGCGCCTTCGCGGACGCGACCGACGTGGTGCGCCGCGTGCGCGAGGTGAAGTCGGACGCCGAGATCGAGCGGATCCGCGCAGCCTGCGGCGTGGCCGACCGCGCCTTCGGCCGGATGCCGGACATCGCCGGCGCGGGGCGCACGCTGGCCGACGTCTTCCGCCGCTTCCAGGGCGCGCTGCTCGAGGAAGGCGCCGACTGGGTCGCCTACGTCGCGGGTGGCGCGGGGCCGGACGGCTACGCCGACGTGATCTCGCCCGCCGACGACAGGCCGCTGCGCCCGGGCGACGTGCTGATGCTCGATACCGGGGCGGTGCGCGACGGCCATTTCTGCGATTTCGACCGCAACTTCGCCATCGGCCATGCCGGCGACGCCGCCCGGCGCACCCATGCCGCGCTGCACGAGGCGACCGAGGCGGCGCTCGGCGCTTTGCGGCCCGGGATGCGCGCCTGCGACGTTCACCGCCTGCTGGCGACGGCGCTGGAATCGCGCGGCGCCACGCCTGCCGCCGGGCGGCTGGGGCACGGGCTGGGGCTGTCACTGACCGAGTGGCCCTCGTTCACGCCGCTCGACGAGACGGTCCTGCGCGAGGGCATGGTGCTGACGCTGGAGCCCGGAGCGGAGGTGTCGCCCGGCCGCATCCTCGTCCACGAGGAGAACGTCGTGCTTCGCGCCGGAGGGGCGGAGCTTCTGTCGGCGCGCGCTCCGGCCGAGCTTCCGGTGATCGGCGCGTGACCGGGCTGCCCTACAGCCTGACGCCGACGACCGGCGCCCCGGCCACGCTCGGGCTGATCGTGCTGCAGGTGGACCAGACGATCGAGCGGGATTTCCGCCGCCTGCTGCACGCGGATGTCGCCCTCCATGTCAGCCGCATCCCGTCGGGCGCGGATCTCAACCCCGACACGATCGCGGCGATGGAACGGACGCTGCCGCAGGCCGCGGCGCTGTTGCCGCCCGCGGCCGAGTTCGGCGCGGTGGGCTATGCCTGCACGTCGGGCAGCACGCTCATCGGCGCGGCGCGGGTGGCCGAGCTGGTGCGGGGCGCAAGCGGAGCGGCGGCGGTCACCGACCCGCTGACGGCCGCCTTCGCGGCGCTCGGTGCTCTGAGGGCGCGATCGGTCTCCATCGTTTCGCCCTACATCGACAGCGTGGCGCGGCCGATCCGCCGCGCCTTCGAGGGGGCGGGCTTCGACGTCACCGCCGCACTGTCCTTCGGAGAGGAGGTGGAGGCGCGCGTGGCCCGGATCGACCCCGACGCAGTGCGCGACGCCGCGCGCCGGGCGGCTGCGTCCGGCGGCGAGGCCATCTTTCTGTCCTGCACCAATCTGCGCACGCTCGAGGTCATCGACGGCCTCGAGGCGGAACTGGGCCGTCCGGTGCTGAGCAGCAACCAGGTGCTGGCGTGGCACATGGCATGTCTCGGCCGCGCGCGGCTGTCGGCCGATGCGCCGGGGTGCCTGTCGCGACTTGTGCCGTCAGGCTTGCCGGAGCGCGGCGCCGCAAGCCCCGTTGCATGAGGGCGGACCGGCGAGGATCTCGCAGCGCCTCTTGCCGCGAGCCCCGCCCGAGCGCGCGTCTGCCCGAGCGCGCGCCTGCCCGACGACCTTCAGGCGCAGTGCCGGCGAGGCGCAGGCCCGACAGCGGCGCGGGTGCGGCGCCCGTACGCGCGGCGAGCGGTCGGGCCGGGTGGCACCGCCCATCGCGGCGGGCGCGATATTGGCCGCACGTCCGAGGTGACGCAGAGGCAGGCGCCGCGTCTGCATCTGGCAACGGCGCCATGCCGCGCTCTCCGGCGCTCAACGGCCCGGTCGCGCCGGGCGGGCCACTGGGGAGAAAGACCGCCCCCGCGCCTTTCGGCAGAGCCTCGGTGTCGCACCGGCGACGCGCGGCTCAGAAGACGTTCGCGTTGCGCAAGCCGCCGAGCGCGGCGGCGCACAGGGCGAAAGCCGCCGCGACGACCATCAGGGGCACGATCTGGAAGCCGCCGAGAATGGCGATCAGGCTCGCGGCAAGTGCCGCCCCGCAGGACTGGCCGAACACCCGCGCGACCGACATCATCCCGCTGGCCCCGCCCGAGCGATCGAGGGGCGCGCTCGTCATGATGGTGCGGCTATTCGGCGCCTGAAACAGCGAGAATCCCGCGCCGCACAGGGCGAGGCGCCACATGATGTCGGCGTTCGACGGAGCGGCGGGCAACGCCGCGATCAGCAGCAGCCCGAGCGCGACGAGTCCCATCCCCGCCGCGCTCTGGATGGCACGATAGGGCCGGTCGGCCAGACGGCCCGCAATGGGGGCGAGCGCGGCGACGGCGATGGGCCAGGGGGTCAGGAGCAGACCTGTCTCCGCAGGGCTGCGCCCGAGCACGTCGTGCAGGTAGAACGGCAGCGAGACAAGGGCGAGGAACTGCGCGGCGAAGGACGTGATCGAGGCCGAGATCGACAGGGCGAAGGGGCGATGCGCGAGCAGGTCCGTCGGCAGTAGCGGCGATGTCATCAGCCTCTGCCGACGCACCAGCGCGGCGAAGGCGATAGCGGCCGCGCCCAGCTCGATCGTGCTCAGAACGACGGAGCCCCCTCGGCCGAACCCGCTGAGCCCGTAGATCGCCAGCCCGAACGCCAGGGCGTTGAGCACCGCGCTGACGATGTCGAACCGGTTGCCCCGCCCGGCGATGCGCGGCAGCGTCAGCGCGCCCGACAGCAGGATGCCCATGCAGATCGGCACATTCACGAGAAACAGCCAGTGCCACGATGCAACCGACAGGATGGCTCCTGCCACTGTCGGCCCGGCCGCTGCCGAGATACCGACCACCAGCGAGATCGTGGCGATCCCGCGCCCGATCCCGTCGGCCGGCACGATATGGCGCACCATCGCACCGTTGATGCTCATGATCGCTCCGGCACCGATGCCCTGCACGATCCGCGCCGCGATCAGCGTCGCGATCGAGTCGGCCATCGCGCAGAAAAGCGAGGCAGCGCCGACGAGGGCCACGCCGGCAAAGTAGATCTTCCGGAACCCGATCGCCTCGGCCAGAGACGCCATCGGCAACAGGCAGGCGACGACGGCGAGCTGGAACGCGGTCACCACCCAGATCGCCGTCGAGGGGGTGACCCCCTGCGCGGCGGCGATCGAGGGAAGCGCCACGTTCATCATCGAGGCATCGAGGACCGACAGCATAACCGCCGCACCCAGCGTGACGAAGGCGTAGAAGCGTTGCGGCTGCGGCAGGCCGCCATGCAGAGCCGCCTTCGGGCCATTCTCGGTTGTCGACAGGCTCACGTGTCCGCCCGCTCCCGTGATCCGCCCGCGGGCCGCGACTGGCTGCCGCCGCGCCCGGCTTCGGTGCGGTCCCTTGCATGACCCACCCGCCCCGCCTGCCCCGATGACACCCGGGCGGCGCTCAGCCCGCGACGCGCGTCGCGGGCGTCGGCTCTGCCTCGGCCCCGGCCTCGGCGATGTCTTCGCCCCGGTTGCGGCGCTCTATCTCGCGCCACTGCCGAACGATTCGCTGGCCGTTCTGATAGACGTGTTCGGCCGTCAGCTCCTCGGCCCGGCGCTGCTGCCCGCGGCGCAGCGCGTCGAGTATTGCCTCGTGCGACGACTGGTTGACCGCCAGCGTCTCCGGGTCGATCCAGCGATAGCGGATCTCGCGCAGAACGGGGATGTCCCGCGTCCGCTGGATGGCCGCCACGACATAGGGGTTCTCGGCGGCCTCGTCGATCCGCCAGTGGAAGGTCTCGTTGGTCTGCTCCCACAGTTGAAACTCGGCCTGAGTCCAGATCCCGTCGTCGAGCAGTTCGCGCCCCGAGCGGACGAGCGCGCGGAGCCGGTCGAGCCCCTCCTCGCCGAGGCCGTTCTGCGTGGCCAGACGGGCCGCCAGCCCCGACAGCGTCGACCGGAGCTCGTAGATCTTCACGATATCCTCCGAGGTGAAGACCTGCACCGTGAAGCCGCTGTTCGGCGTGTAGTGCAGCAGCCCCTCGCTCGACAAAACCGAGAGCGCAGCCCGGACCGGTGTCCGCGATACCCCGAGATTCCGCGCAAGTTCGATCTCGTTCATGCGCGTGCCGGCCGCGAATTCCCCCTCGAGGATACCCTCCCGGATCCGCCGCTCGATCATCTGGCTGCGTGTCGCCATGGTGCGTCCTTCTCCTCCCTCGCAGGGCCGCCAGACCGGGCCGGGGCGCAGCCCGTCCCCTCGCCCGGGCGGCGGGCGCGCCCCCGGCAGATCGGCCGGAGGCGCGGACCGGGCTCATTGCGCGGCTGCCTGCGTCACGTTTGCCTGCACTGTATCTATCAGGCTTTCTGTATCCATCACGTCGCCGAAGGTGGCGTAGAAGGCAGTCAGCGCGGCATTGTGCTCGGCATCGGTCATGGCCGCGTTCCCGTCGGACACCATGATCGTCTTGTAATTCAGCATCATGGCGTCGCGCGCGGTCGACTCGCAGCACACGCTCGTCACCGTGCCGGTGACGATCACGGTTTCGATACCGGCCGCCTGCAGCCGCTCGTGCAGATCCGACGAGCCCTGGATCAGCGCCGAGAAGCGGTGCTTGAGCACGGTCTCGTCCTCGGGTTTCACCACGAGCTCGGGATAGAGCTCGTGGCCCACCGCCCCTTCCACCATGTTGGCCTGCCGTTGCGCGGCACGCTCGGCATCGTGGCCGGTCATGGCGAACCAGTGAGACCATGCCTCGCGGCTCTCGTCGGTGATCGTGTTGCGGATCCAGAAAACCTTGCCGCCCGTCGCGCGCACCGCCTCGGCCAGACGATTGACGTTCGGCACGATGTCGACGCAGCCGGGGACGAAGGCGGCGGCGTGCTCTTCCACCATGAAGGCGTTCTGCAGGTCGACGACGAGCAGCGCCGTCTTCGCCGGGTCGAGGTCGTCGTGGATATGTACCTTGCCGCGGCGCTCTACCACGCGCTCGACGATGTAGTCGGGGATTTTCACCTCGTGCATTGGTATTCTCCTTTCTCTCTCTCTGCTGGGATGGGGCGTCAGGCGGGGGCTGCGGCCGCCGCGGCGGGCCGCGCCGCGGCGAGCCGGGCGCACCTCGCGCTGCGGCCGGGGCCGACTTCCTCGACCGGCGGCAGTGCGGCGCGGCAGGCGTCGACCGCGAAGCGGCAGCGCGGGGCGAAGGCGCAGCCCGGCGGCAAGGCGGCGAGGTCGGGCGGGCTGCCGGGGATCGCCTCGATGTCGCGGTCGCGCGGCTGGCCGCGCACGGTCGAGGACAGCATGCCGATCGTGTAGGGGTGGCGCGGGTCGAGAAGGACGTCGCGCGCCGGACCGTATTCCACGATCCGGCCGGCATACATCACCGCCACCTTGTCGGCGATCTGCGCCGCCACGCCGAGGTCGTGGGTGACGAAGACGATTCCCATGCCGATCTCTGCCTGCAGGCGCTTGAGCAGGACGAGCACCTGGATCTGCACCGTCGCGTCGAGCGCCGTTGTCGGCTCGTCGGCCAGAAGCAGCTTCGGCTGGCAGGACAGGGCGAGCGCGATCATCGCCCGCTGGCGCAACCCGCCCGACAGTTCGTGCGGATAGGCGCGCAAGCGCCGCTCGGGCGACGGGATGCGCACCAGCTTCAGCAGCTCGAGCGCCCGCGCCTCGGCCTCGGCGCGGCTCGCGCCGCGATGGCGGCGGACCGTCTCGGCGATCTGGTCGCCGATGGTGAAGACCGGGTCGAGCGCCGTCATCGGCTCCTGAAACACCATCGACACGGTGTCGCCCCGCAGCGCGTTGAGTGCGCGGTCCCCGAGCGACAGCACGTCGTTCCCGTCGAGCCCGATCCGGCCCGATATCTCCGCGCGGCGCTCCGGCAGCAGGCGCATCAGTGCCCGCATCGTCACCGACTTGCCCGACCCGGACTCGCCGATGATGCAGAGCACCTCGCCTGCGGCGAGCGAGAAAGAGACGTCGTCGACCGCTGTCGCCGAACTCCTGCGGCTGTGGAACCGGACGGTCAGGCCCCGCACGTCGAGCAGCGGGGCGGTCATCGGGCCGCTCCCTGCGCGCGCTTCGCCGGCATCGGCGCCGGCGCGGCATTGAGTGGTGTCACCGGCGGATCGCCGTGCCGGCTGTGCCCCGATCCGGGATCGTGCATGTGGCAGGCGACGCCGTGCGCCTCCGGCCCCTCGGCCGCGCTCAGCCGGGGCGCCTGCGCCGTGCAGACCGCTTCTGCGAACGGGCAGCGCGTGTGGAACCGGCAGCCTGACGGTGGGTCGATCGGGTTCGGCGGATCGCCCGCGATCGGTGCCTCGGTCAGCCGCTCGGCCGGATCGGTCGACAGCTGCGAGGCCAGCAGGGCCTGCGTGTAGGGGTGGCGGGCGGCGGAATAGATCCGGTCGACGGGCCCGATCTCGACCACCTCGCCGAGATACATCACCAGCACCCGGTCCGAGATGTATTGCACGACGTGCAGGTCGTGCGAGATGAACAGGTAGGTCAGGCTGAGGCGCGTCCGCAGATGGCGCAGCAGGTTCAGCACCTGCGCCTCGACCGACTTGTCGAGCGCCGAGACCGCCTCGTCGAGGATCAGCATGCGCGGCTCGAGCGCCAGCGCGCGGGCGATGTTGACCCGCTGCTTCTGGCCACCCGACAATTCGTGAGGATAGCGATGCGCGAACATCTCGGCGGGCAGACCCACCTTGTCGAGCAGGTCGCGCGCCGTGGCGCGCGCCGTGTGTCGAGGTGCGCCGTGCACGCGCGGCCCGTAGGCGACCGAATCCTCGATGGGCATGCGGGGATTGAGCGACGAGGAGGAGTCCTGGAAGACCATCTGCATGTTGCGCCGCAGGTCACGGAGCGACAGGCCCTGGCGCTGTCCCACCGGATCGCCGTCGAAGATCAGTTCGCCCCTGTCGGGAGGGATCAGATGCATCAGCAGCCGCGCGAGGGTGGACTTGCCGCAGCCGGACTCGCCGACGACGCCCAGCGTCTCGCCCTTTCCCACCGCAAAGGAGACGCCATCCACCGCCTTCACCGTGGCGACCGTCGTGTTCAGCAGCCCGCCCTTGATCGGGAAGTGCTTGTGCAGGTCGCGCACGATCAGCAGGGGCTGGCGCGCGCCGCCCCGGTCGCGCGGATCGCGCTTGGGCACCTCGTGCAGGGCGGGGGCGGTGGCGGCGGGGGTCGTTGTCTGGTCGAACAGGGTCATGGCAGTTTCCTCAGGCCTTGACGTCCATCGCGTGGCGGAGACCGTCGCTGACGAGGTTGAACGAGAGCGACATGACGAAGATGGCGATACCGGGCAGCGCACAGACCAGCGGCTGCACGTAGACGGCCTGCCGCAGGCTCGAGAGCATCGCGCCCCAGTCGGCCACCGGCGGCGAGACGCCGAGGCCGAGAAACGACAGGCCGGCCGAGAGCAGGATCGACACCGAGACGAGGCTGGAGGCGTAGATGAAGATCGGCGGCAGCACGTTGCCGATGACGTGTGCGCGAATGATCGAGTGTGTCGGCGCCCCGCTTGCCCGCGCCGCCTCGACGAAGTCGACCGATCGGATCTGGCTCGTCGCCGTCTCGGCCACCCGGCAGAGCGAGGGAATGAAGACGAGCGTCAGCGCGACGAGGCCGCTCGCGATCCCCCCGCCCAGCGTGCCCGAGATGGCGACGGCGAGCAGCACGGAGGGAAAGGCGTAGAAGACGTCCATCACCCGCATGATCGCGGTGTTGACCAGCCCCCCGAGGAAGCCGGCCAGGACGCCGAGCGTGCCGCCGATGGCCACGGCGAGCAGCACCGGCAGCACCCCCATCATGATCGAGACGCGCCCGCCGTAGAGCAGCCGGCTGAGCATGTCGCGGCCAAGTTCGTCGGTGCCCAGCGGATGCTCCTCGAAGCCTACCGGTTTCAGCCGCTTGAGCATGCTCGTCTCGTAGGGGTCGTGCGGCGCGAGGACCGGCGCGAGCAGCGCTGCGACCGCCGCCAGAAGGATCACGCAGAGAAAGAAGACCGTGACCGGGTCGTGCCGCAGGCGCTCCGCGACCGAGCTCCAGTAGCCGCGTCGGGCGGGGCCGGCAGGCGCCCCGGCCTGCGCGGTGGTGATCGTGGCATCGGCGGGCATGGGCGTCTCCCGTTCAGGCGCGCGACATGCGCGGGTCGACGAGCGTCTGCAGCAGGTCGACGATCAGGTTGATCAGGACGAAGGTGAGGGCGAGGAACAGGATCGTGCCCTGCAGCAGCGGAATGTCCCGGGTCAGGATGGCCTTCGACATCAGAAGGCCCGTGCCCGGCCAGGTGAAGACGGTCTCGATCAGGATCGACCCGCCGATCAGGTAGCCCAGCTGAAGGCCCATCACCGCCAGGATCTGGGGCAGCGCGTTCTTCACCGCGTGCACGAGGATACGGGTGTTCGACAGCCCCTTCGCCCGCAGCACCTGCACGAAGTCCTGGCTGAGAATGTCGGCGACCGCCGAGCGGGTGGAGCGGGTGACGACGCCCAGCGGGATCATCGCCATCGTAACGACCGGCAGCACCGCGTATTTCAGGCTGTCCCAGTCCAGCCAGTCGAAGTTCTCCGAGCCCGTCGCGCCCATGCCGGTGGCCGGCAGCCAGCGCAGGTTCACCGCGAAGACGATCACCAGCACGATCCCCATCCAGTAGTTCGGCACCGAGACACCGACGGTGGAAATCGAGGTCGCGATCCGGTCGATAGGGCGGCCGACATTGTAGGCGGCCAGCGTCCCCAGGGTGAAGGCCACCGCGAAGGCGAGCGTCACCGCGATGAGCGCGATGGCCAGCGTGTTGGCGAAGGCACGAGTGACATCCTCGAGCACCGGGCGGTTGGTCTGCAGCGAGGTGCCGAGATCGCCGGTCAGCGCGCGTCCGAGCCAGTCGAAATACTGGAACACCAGCGGCTTGTCGAACCCGTAGAGGCGCTTGATCGCCGCGATGTCCTCTTCGGTGGCGTCGGCGGGGATGAGCGACTGCACCGGGTCGCCAGGGGCGAGGTAGACCAGCGCGAAGCAGATCACCGAGACGCCGAGGGCGATCGGGATTGCGTAGAGCAGACGGTGCAGGGCGTAGATCCACATGGGGTCTCTCCTGTGGGAGCGGGCGGCCGGCGGTCCTGAAGGCGGCGGCGAGGGGCGGGCGCGCCGGCCTCGCGCCCGCCCCGGCAAGGCGCCGCCGCGCGCCGTTACTCCACCCGGATCGGGGTGATGTCCTGGAACCAGCTCTGCGCCTGAACGAACCCCTTCACGTTGGGCGCCATCGCCCGCGGATTGAGGTCGGACACGATGAACAGGTTCGCCCCGTCGGCCACCGCGATCTCGTGGGCCTGCGTTATCAGCGCGGACTGCTTCTCGGGGTCGAAGGTCTCGAGCGCCTCGGCGAGCAGGGCCTCCACCTCCTCGTTGTGGTATCCGCCCCAGTTCGAGCCGCCGGGGGTCTGGAACTTCTTCATGAAGCTCTTGACGAACTGCAGCGGCTCCATCGTCGCCGAGGAAAAGTTGATCGCGTCGTACTGTTCGTGGTTCACCGCCCCCTGGATGAAGATGCCGATCATGGTGTTCCAGTCCATGACCTCGAAGTTGACCTCGAAGCCGGCCTCCTCCAGCTGAGACTGGACAAGCTCGTTCATCGGCAGCGGCTGCATCTGGCCCGAGCCCGAGGTCGAGATGCCCACGTTGATCTCGCAAGGCAGGCACCCCGCCTCTTCCAGCAGCGCGCGCGCCTTCTCGGGATCGTGGGAATAGCGCATCGGGTCGCCGAAATCGGTCTGGTTCGGCGTGTAGGCGCCGTAGGCCGGGATCGCGGTGCCGTTGAGCAGCGCCACCACTTCCTCGCGGTTCACGGCCCAGTTGGCCGCCTGGCGGATCCTGGGATCGGCGAAGGGGCCGCGCAGGTGGTTGAAGCGGTAGGGCCAGTAATGCGGGTATTCGTTCGTGACGACCTGCATCCCCGCCCCCTCGAGCGCCGGGATCATGTCGGGCGAGGGCGCCTCGACGAAATTCACCTGCCCCGCCAGCAAAGCGGCGGCCCGCGTCGTCGCCTCGGGCATCGGCAGGAGCACGAGACGGTCGTGCTGCGGCATGCGATCGGGATTCCAGTAGTCGGGGTTGGGCACCAGTTCGAGCCGCTCGGTCGGCACGGCCGAGTCGAACAGATAGGGCCCCGTCCCCGCCGGCGCCTTGGCATACTCGGCGCGGTCGTTGCCGGCCGCTTCGTAGGCACAGGGCGACACCATCAGCACGTAAAGCAGGTTGTAGTCGAACAGCGACTCGATGTCCTGCGTGTGCAGCGCGAACGTCATCTCGTCGATCTTCTCGACCTCGGCGACCGTCGAGACGCGCGACCGGGCGCGGGCGAAGTCGACCGGGTTGAACGAGGGGTGGCTCTCGTCGGTCAACCGCGAGAAATTCCACACCGCGGCGTCGGCGTTCCACGGGCACCCGTCGTGAAAGGTGACGCCCTCGCGCAGCTCGAAGATCCAGCGCCTGGGATCGCTCTCGTCGACGTCCCACGACGTCGCGAGGCCGGGCATCGCGACGGCCTCGGCGTCCGAGCGCGACAGGTCCCATGCCACGAGGCCCTCGTAGATCGAGTAGCCCACGAAACGCCAGCCCTCGAAGCCCTGATCGGGCATACCCGCCCAGTCGGGCAGGTCGCCCGCGGTCATGGCGACGGTGAGCGTGCCCTGCGCGGACGAGGCGCCCGCCACTGCGCCGGCCAGCGCGGCAGCGGCGGCGACACGGTGCAGCCCGCGTCCGAAGAAGGTGTCGTGCAGCATTGCGGTCCCCTTGTCTGTCACGGGCCCGGCAGACGGGCCCCTTCTTGCGGTCAGGCGTCTCCACTGCGGGCCGCGAGGCCGCTCCGGAAAACGCCCACCCATCAGGATTGTGCGCAATCTATCTCGCAAGCCCCTTTCGCACACATGAGGCCAAAAACGCCCCCGCACGCCGCGCACTTCGGTCAATTCTGCGGCAGACTGGAAGGCGCCTGCTCATTTTGCTGACTGGAAAGGGATTTTCCCGATCAACGAACGCAGATCGAACTGCCGCACCGCCGCGACATGGCGTATCGCTGAGTCGGCCGGCTCGATCGCGCCAAACTTGATTGCATACAACGCAACCCTTGCGCGTGCGCTCGACCGCTCCCGCAGGCGTCAAAACGGAGGACGATTCCATGGACATGCAACGCAAGACGCGAATCGCGCATCTCGCCGGGCCGACCGCCACCATCCAGAACACCCCCCCGCTCGTGACCTCCAACAAGGCCCGGGCCCGCCGCAACCTGCCGCTGCGCACGGCACCCGACGGCGCGCCCTTGCGCTACGATGCGTTGCGCCTGCAGCGCCTCGCCGCTCCGGCCAAGGTCTATGTCGAGCAGTTCTCGGCTCACCCTCTCGAGGCCGACGCCGACGATCTCTACGGCCCGCCCGACGGCTGGCTCGCCCCCGACGGCACGTTCTCGCCCGACAAGACTGGCCCAGACGACAAACCCGTCTACGAGGTCGAACTCATGCCCGAAGACGGCCTCTACCCCCTGCCCTACATGGCCGTGCAGGCCGACGGATCGCCCTGGGAGGAAGAGATGGCCGTGCCAGGCGGCCCGGACGACAAGGCACGTCAGAGCTTTTTCCCGGACGGCTCGCGCAGCTTCGAGGAGATCGACCGCGTCTCGATCTGGGTCGACGGGCTCGCCAGCCCGATCTCGCGGCAGGCCGAGGTCGATTTCTTCCGCATCATGCCCCCCGGCGGCTACAAGAAGGGCCTGCCCGCCAACCGCCGCAGCGACAAGGGCGAGGGCGACATTCCGCCCGAGCTCCGCGGGCGCGAGTTCAACGCCTACAAGCCCTACCACCTCTCCACCGCGCCCGCCCGGCCGAGCCTCGCGAAGATCACCAACGAAACCCAGGCGATCGCGGACTCCGGCGAGTACGACGGGCTCATCTGGACGCAGGGCAGCCCGCAGGTCGAGGAGACCGCCTACTGGTTCAACCTGCTGATCGACACCACCCTGCCGATCTGCGGCAACGCGGCCCAGCGCCCGCAGGGGCAGATCTCGGCCGACGGCCCGAAGAACATCGTCGATTCGATCACCTTCATCCGGTCGGGCAAGTGGAAGGACGAGGAGGGCCGCAACCGCTGCGGCGCGCTGGTCATCCAGGAGCAGCAGTTCTTCGCCGCCCGCGAGGTCGCCAAGGCCGATGCCCGTCCGGGCGGCTACGTGGCGACCGGCGGCCACGGCGGCATCCTGGGGCAGGTGACCCACAAGGACGACATCCATGTGCAATACGTGCCTGCCTACAGGCATACATGGTCGTCGGAGGTGAACCTCGCACGCCTGCCTGCCAGCGTGCAGGCCGTCGCCCGCAGGGATGGCGCCCTCGTGCCCGTCGAGATCCGCGTGAAGGACGACGAGGGCCGCCTGACC
Source organism: Rhodovulum sp. 12E13 (assembly GCF_003340565.1). Lineage (GTDB taxonomy): Bacteria > Pseudomonadota > Alphaproteobacteria > Rhodobacterales > Rhodobacteraceae > HLUCCA09. The sequence goes on from NZ_QPLK01000019.1 coordinate 35,412, forward strand.
GAAGAGGCGATCCCCTCCGTTTCGATCGTCAAGGAGGGGGGATACTCGGACGAGAGCTGGGAGACCGGCCCCGACGACCTGTCGGACATGGTCGCCCTGATCGAGCACAAGCTGTCGCTCGGCCGCCTCGCGGGGTTCGTCACCGAAGGGCTGGTGCCCTATGGTCGTCTCCCGTCGGGCGCCCGCGAGGAACTGCTGTTGCGGGCAGCCTACAGCGGGCTGCCCACCGTACGCACCGGGCGGGGCGCGATGGAGGGGTTCGCGGATCCCTTTCCTCTGGTCGTCGCCGGCTCGAACCTGACGTCGACGAAGGCGCGGTTGCTTCTGATGGCGTGCCTGATGAAGTTCGGCGCTCTGCCCGTCGCGGCCGATCCCCTTGCGCCGACGCCGGAAGACACCGAGCGTCTCGCGGCAGCGATCGTCCCCTTCCAGAAGGTCTTCGATAGCCACTGAAGCGTCCCCCGTGCCCGCAGCGGAAGCACACGGCTTCCTCTGCGGATCCGTCCCGCTTGCGCGATGCGCGGCGAGGGACAGGAGGCTTGCGCGACGCAGCCGCCGGCAACCGCGAGGCGGATGGGCTCGGCAGGGCTGTCTTCAGGCGATGCTGTAGCCGCCGTCGATCGGCAGAACCACCCCGTTGACATAGCTTGCGGCGGGCGAGACGAGAAAGCCGACGACGTGGCCGACTTCGCTCGGGCGTCCCCAGCGGCCGGCAGGGATGCGCGCGAGGATCGGACCGGACCGCGCCGGATCCGTCATCGCGTTCACGGACATGCGGGTATCCACCCAGCCCGGGGCGACGGCATTGACCCGCACGCCATCCCCGCCCCACGCAGCGGCGAGGGCGCGGGTGAGCGAGGCGACGGCCCCCTTGCTCGCCGAATAGGCAGGATTGCGCGAAGAGCCGAAGATCGACCACATCGACGCGAAATTCACCACTGCGCCGCCGCGCGCCTTCAGGGCCTGCTCGAAGGCGAAGCACATCTCCTGCGTCCCGCCGAGGTTGACAGCCATCACGGCCCGGAACCCCTCGTTGGTCATCTCGCGCCCCTCGTGCCGGATCACGCCCGCGGCGTTCACTAGGGCGTCGAGCCCGTCGAAGCCCGCGGCAAAGTCGGCGATCGCCGCGCTGTCGGTCACGTCGAACTCGGTGTGCGCGTGCGCCGGGTGCTCGATCCTTTCCTCCACGTCGAGCCCCAGGGAATGGACGTGAAAGCCATCTGCCAGCAGTCGCAGGACGCTTGCCTGCCCCAGCCCGGTGCCACCGCCCGTGACCACGGCGATGCGCTTGGTGTCGGTCGTCATGTCGGAAGAACCTCTCGTGCTGACCTTGCTCCTGGGGCCGTTTCGTCAGGGCGCTACCGGCCCGGCGAGCCCGAGAATCTCGAGCCCCCGCCGGGCGAAGACGGCGGCGAGCGGCGCGAGACGCGCGGCTTGCGGATCGGCGGCAGTGCCCTGCCGGGCGCGCTCGGCGATGCCCACGAAGATCACCGCGAAACGGAAGAAGGCGAAGGCCTCGTGGAACGGCGCGAGCGGCGGCGTTTCCGGCGCGGCGGCCGCGTAGCGGGCGACGAAGGCCTCGCGCGTCGGGATGCCGTGGGCCGTCGCGCCGGTGCCCCGGATGCCGCCGTATTCCTGGGGCGAGGTGTGCCATGTCATGCAACAGAAGCCGAGATCCGACAGCGGGTGGCCGAGGGTCGACAGCTCCCAGTCGAGGATCGCCACGACGCGGGGCTCGGCGGGATGCAGGATGAGGTTGCCGATCCGGTAGTCGCCGTGGACGATGGATTGCCGCCCGTCGTCTTCCGGCATGCGCGCGCCGAGGGCCTCCGAGAGGCGGTCGATGTCGGGGATGTCCATGCCCTCGGCCTGGCGCCACTGTCGCGTCCAGCGGCCGAGCTGTCGCTCGAAGTAATTGCCGGGCTTTCCGAAATCCGCGAGGCCGACCTCGGCCGGGTCGACGGCGTGCAGCCGGGCCAGCGTCTCGGCCATCGACAGGTAGGCGGCCTCGCGTTCCTCGGACGAGAGACCCGGCAGCGTCGCGTCGTGAAAGACGCGGCCCGGCACCCGCTCCATCAGGTAGAAGGGCGTGCCGATCACGCTCTCGTCGCCGCACCAGGCGACCGGGCGCGGCACCGGCAGGCCGGCGGGGTGCAGCGCCGAGAGCACGCGGAACTCGCGGTCGATGGCGTGGGCGCCGGGCAGCGTCGGTCCCGCGGGGCGGGTGCGCAGCACGAGGTCGGCGCCGGGCAGTGCGGCATGCCAGGTCGGGTTCGACTGGCCGCCCGCGATCGGCGCGAGCGACAGCGGGCCGTCGAGCTCGGTCGCCTCCGCGATCCACGCCGCGAGGGCGTCGCGGCGCGCGGGGTCGGCGAGGCCGCTCATCTCACTCCCCCTCGTCCGTCAGGCGCTGCCGCAGCAGGAATTTCTGGATCTTGCCGGTCGCGGTCTTCGGCAGCTCGCCGAAGCGGTAGTGGCGCGGCACCTTGAACGCCGCGAGCTGGTCCCGGCAGAACGCCTCGAGCTCGTCGGGCGCGGCCTCGCGACCCGGTTTCAGCTCGACGAAGGCGCAGGGCAACTCGCCCCACTTGGCGCTCGGCATGGCGACGACGGCAGCCAGCAGGACAGCGGGGTGCCGGTGCAGCACGCCCTCGACCTCGATCGAGGCGATGTTCTCGCCACCCGAGATGATCACGTCCTTCTCGCGGTCGGTGACCCTGATCGCGCCGTCGGTATCGCGCACCCCGAGATCGCCGGTATGGAACCAGCCGCCCGCAAAGGCGCGCTCAGTCGCGGCCGCATCGCGGTAGTAGCCGGCCATCAGCGTGTTGCCGCGCAGCAGGATCTCGCCCTGCGTCTCGCCGTCGGGCGGCGCGTCGCCGCCCGCGCCGCCCGATGCGGCGATGCGGATCGTGCCGGACGTGGCGTGGCGATACCCCTGCCGCGCGAGCCATGCCGCCTTGCGCTCGTTCGAGGCGTCCGCAAGCGCCTCGCCGGTCTGGCAGATCGAGGCCGGGCCGTAGCTTTCGGTCAGCCCGTAGAGGTGGGTGAGCTCGAAGCCGAGCGTCCCGAGCTGCTCGATCAGGTGGGCCGAGGGCGCGGCACCGCCGGTTCCGACCGCCACGCGGCCGGCCTCGCCCGCGGCCAGCCGCGCCCGGTGCGCCTCGGCCGCGGGGTCGGCCAGCAGCATGTAGAGGACGACGGGAGCGCAGCACATGTGGCTGACGCCGTGACGCGCGATCAGGTCGAAGATCGCGGCTGGCTCCACCGCGTCGAGGCAGACATGGGTGCCGCCCGCCGCGGTCACGGCCCAGGTGTGCGACCAGCCGTTGCAGTGGAACATCGGCAGCGTCCAGAGATAGCTCGTGGCCGCCCCGAAGCCGAGCGTCAGGGCGTTGCCCATCGCGTTGAGGAAGGCGCCGCGGTGGTGATAGACGGCCCCCTTGGGCGCGCCGGTCGTGCCCGATGTGTAGTTGAGGCAGATCGGCTGCCATTCCTCGGTCACGGCAGACGCATCGAGCGGCGGCGCCGCGGAACCGCCCGTCAGCAGGTCGAGCCGGTCGGGCGCCGGCCCCTCGCCCGGATCGGCGAGCATGAGCATCCGCACGCCGGTGGCGCGTGCAGCCTCGCCCGCCGCCCCTGTGCAGGCCGGATCGCACAGCAGCAGCCGGCTTTCGGAATGGGCGAGGATGTAGCCGAGCGCGCCGGCGTCGAGCCGGATGTTGAGCGTGCTCAGCACGGCGCCCAGCGCGGGCACGGCGAAATGCGCGGCCAGCATCTCGGGGCGGTTGCGCGCGACGATCGACACGACGTCGCCACGGCCGATGCCCGCCTCGCGCAGTGCCTCGGCCATCCGCACGGCCATCGCGTGCAGCCCGGCATAGTCCCACGTCGCATCCCGCCAGATGACGGCCGTCCGGTGCGGATGCGCCTCGGCGGCGCGCGTCAGGAAGCTCACCGGGGTCAGCGGCTGGAAGTTCGCCGCCCGCGGGCGGAGATGCGGCTCCTCGAACATCAGTCCTCCCTCACCGGCCATGACCACAGTGCCGGCCCGCTGGCGCGAAGCTCGCGGTTGATGACCATCTTGTGGACCTCGTCGGCCCCGTCGACGAGCCGGGCCTGCCGCGCGTAGCGGTAGATCCATTCGAGCGGGGTGTCGGTGGAATAACCACGCGCCCCGTTGATCTGGATCGCCCGGTCGGCGGCCGTGTGCAGCAGGTTCGCCACGTGGATCTTGGCCATCGAAATCTCGGTGCGCGCGTAGCTGCCCCCGTCGAGCGCCCAAGCCGCCTTCATCACCAGCAGACGGCCGATCTCGATCTGCATCGCCAGATCGCCCAGCATCGTCTGGACGCTCTCGCGCTCGGCCAGCCGCACGCCGAAGCCCTCGCGCCGCTCGGCATACTCGGTCGCGATCTCGACGCAGCGCTTCGCCAGCCCCAGCCACCGCATGCAGTGCGTCAGCCGGGCCGGGCCGAGGCGCGTCTGCGTCACCTTGAGGCCCCGGCCGACGCCGCCGAGCACGGCCTCGTCGGGCACTGTGAGCCCGTCGAACTCGAGCTCGCAATGGCCGCCGTGCTCCTCGGGGCCCATGATCCCGATGCGCCGCACGATATGCCAGCCGGGGTCGTCGCGGTGAAAGAGGAACGCCGTCAGCCCGCTGCGCGGGTCGTCCGAGGTGCGGGCGACGACGATGAAATGGGCGGCCTCGCCGGCGCCGGTGATGTACCACTTGCGCCCGGTGATCGCCCAGCCGTCGCCGCGCCGCTCGGCCCGCGTCAGCATCATGCCGGGGTCCGAGCCGCCGCCCGGATGCGGCTCGGTCATGGCGAAGGCCGAGCGCACCTCGCCATCGCGGATCGGGTCGAGCCAGCGCCGCTTCTGCGCCTCGGTGCCGAGGGCGGCGAGCACCATCATGTTGCCGTCGTCGGGCGCGGCCGAGTTGAACGCGACGGGGCCGAAGATCGAGCGGTTCATCGCCTCGTAGGCCACCGCCATGCCCACCCGGCTCAGCCCGCCGCCGCCCTCCTCGCGCGGCATCTGCAGGCTCCAGAGGCCAGCCGCGCGCGCCTTGGCACGGACCTCTTCCAGCAGGTCGAGGCGAATGTTCTGGTGGTCGTCGAAGCTGGCCGGGTCGGCCTCGAGCGGCAGCAGCTCGGTCTCGACGAAATCGGCTATGCCGGCGCGGATGCGCTCGATCTCGGCGGGGATGCGAAAGTCCATTGCGCTCTCCTACAGGCTCGACACGAGGTGGCCGCCGTCGACGACCAGCTCGGCCCCGGTCATGAAGCGCCCGGCATCCGAGGCGAGCAGCAACAGGGCCCCGTCGAGGTCGGCCGGCGTGCCGAGGCGGCGTTGCGGGACGCGGCGGATCAGGGCGCGGCCCCGCTCGGTCTGGAAGAAGTCGCGGTTGATGTCGGTCTCGACATAGCCGGGGCAGAGCGCGTTGACGCGGATGCCGTCGCGCGCCCATTCCAGCGCCATCGCCCGCGTGAGCTGGACGAGCCCCGCCTTCGAGGCGGCATAGGCGCCGACGCCGCCCGCCACGCGCAGGCCGAGGATCGAGGCGACGTTGACGATCGTTCCCCCCTGCCCCGCCGACCGCATGGCCGCCGCCGCGGCCTGCGCCACGAGGAAGGGGGCGCGCAGGTTCACCGCCATCGTGTCGTCCCAGTCGGCGGCGGAGAGGTCGCCCAAAGCGCCCGGCCGCGAGATTCCGGCATTGTTGATGACGATGTCGAAAGCCGCGGCGGCGTCGAAGAACGCCGCGACCGCCCTTTCGTCGGCGACGTCGAGCACAGCGGCCTCGGCCGCGCCGCCGCGCTCGGTGATCCCGGCGCAGGCGGCGTCGAGCGCCGCGCGGCGGCGTGCCGCCAGCGTCACCTGCGCGCCGCGAGACGCGAGCACGCCCGCGAAATGCCGGCCTAGGCCCGACGACGCGCCGGTGATCAGGGCGCGCCGGCCCGCCACGTCGAAGGGATCGCCGGGCGCGGTCACACGGTCGCTCCCAGCGCCTCGGCCCGCAGGATCGCCGCGCCAACCGCGGCCCGGTCGAGCGGGGCGGCGAAGTTGGCGAGGTGGGGCGCGGTCATGGTCAGGCGGGCCATCTCGTCGATCTCGGCGTTGCTCGGCTCGGCCATGCCGAGGTCGGCGAGCTGCACCGGCAGGCCGATGCGGCGGTAGAAACGGGCGAGCGACAGGATCTCGTCGTCGCCCCGCCCCTCGGCGGCCATGTGCACGAGCGTCGCCCAGGCCACCTGCGCGCCGTGGATCGCGTCGCGCGCCCCGCGCGCCCTGACAAGGCCCCGCGTGAGCGAATGGGCCAGCGACAGCCCGCCGTTCTCGAAGCCGAGCCCGCTCATTAGCACGACGGCCTCGACCACGTGTTCGAGATCGGGCGTCGACTCTCCGGCCTCGCAGGCGGCCAGCGCAGCCTCGGCGTGGCGCAGGATCGTGGCATGGGCGCAGTCGGCGATGGCCAGCGCCGTCAGCAGGGGGCGCGTGCCGAACGGCGTGAGGCCGGTGCCTGCCATGCAGCCCTCGGCCTCGAACTTCTTGGCGATGGCGTCGCCGATGCCCGCCCGCAGGAAATGCGCGGGCGCGGCGGCGATCAGCGCCGTGTCGACCAGCACGCAGGCGGGGCTGGCCTCCATCCGGTCGACCGCGACCATCACGTGGTCGTCGTCGTAGATCGCGACGGCCGCGCTGGTGGGGCTGTCGTTCGAGGCGATGGTGGGCACCGTGACGACGGGCGCGCGCAGGAGCATGGCGACGCCCTTGGCCGCGTCGAGCGACTTGCCGCCGCCGACGCCGACGACGACGCTGGCCGCCTCGGCACCTCGCGCAAGCGCGGCGATGGCGGGCCGGGTGATCTCGCCCTCGAGCGTGCGGAAGGCCGGGCGCAGTCCCGCCCCCGCCAGAAGGGCCTCGAGCCGGGGCCGCAACATCGCCATGACATGCGCGTCGCCGACCACGAGAGGCGCCGGGCCGAAAGGCGCGGCGACCTCGCCGAGCAGGTCGAGCGCGCCCGGCCCCTGGTGATAGCGCCCCGGTCCGCCGAACAGGCGGATGCCGCCGTCGGGCTCGGGCAGGCCCGCCGGCGGGGCGCCCGTGATCGCCCCCGTCGCCGTCACCGCATCAGGCTCTCGGCATGGGCCGCGCCGAGGCCGATCGCCTCGTAGTGGGCCCGTGCGGCATCGAGCTTGGTGAACACGTCTTCGTAGCCCATCGCCCGGCCCTCGGGATCGACGTAGACGTATCCGCCGGTGACGTGGAACAACGTCACCATCTCGTCGACGCCGTCGGGCACGACGAGGGTGTGCGTCTCGCCCGGCGGCTCGAAGGCGTAAGCGCCCGGTACCGCCTGCCAGTCGTGCTCGAGGTAGTGCCAGCGCCCGCGCAGCGTGATCGCATGGACCGGGCCGGCATGGCGGTGGCGCGACAGCACGCCCGAATTGCGTACGCGCAGCAGATTCACGTAATAGCCCTGGCTGACGCACAGCACGAGCGGGCGGAACCAGACGCCCTCGGCCTGCGGCACCCAGCTCTGCTCGTCGCCGTCGAGGTCGAGCGCGCCGGGCGCGAAGATGTCCGGCATCATGCCGAAGGGCTGCGGCCGGGCGTAGGGCTGCTTGGCGGGGTCCATGCGCCCCGCGTTCCGGTCGAGCTGGTTCATGTCGGGCCTCCTGCGCCTGCTCCATCCTGTCGTATCGCGGACTCGAAGGCGGGCAGGTCGACGCCGTATTTCGCCTCGAGGTATTCCTGAGAGCCGCATTCGAAGAAGCTGTCGGCGAGGCCGATGCGCGTCATCGGGCGGTGCAGCCCCGCCTCGTAGAGCGCCTCGATTACCAGCGTCGTCAGCCCGCCGGTCGTCTTGTGGTTCTCGGCCACGATCAGCCGCTGGTGGTCGCGCGCGAACGAGAGCACGGCGGCCGCGTCGAACGGCTTGATGGTGCTCAGGTGCAGCACGCTTGGATCGTGGCCCTCGGCGGCGGTCGAGCGGCAGGCTTCGAGGGCGCGGGCGCTCATGTAGCCGGTGGCAATGATGCCCACCCGGCCGTCGCCCGCGCGCAGCACCTGCCCCTTGCCAAAGGTGAAGCGGTAGTCGTCTCCGAGCTCGACCGGCACCTTGCCCCGCAGATTTCGCACGTAGACCGTGCCGGGGATGTCGGCCGCCGCGCGCACCACCTGCTTGAGCTCGGTCGCGTCGCAGGGGTCGATCACCGCGAGATCGGCGATGCCGCGCATCATGTTGAGATCCTCGGTCGCCTGGTGGGTGGCGCCGTAGCCGTTCACGAGGCCGGGCATGCCGGCGAAGATCTTCACGTTGGCCTTCGAATGGGCGCAGGCGATGGCGACGAAATCGTAGGCGCGGCGGGTGATGAACACCGAGTAGGTCGTGCAGAAGGCGATCTTGCCGACCTTCGACAGGCCCGCCGCCACCATCATCAGGTTCTGCTCGGCCATGCCGACGTTGAAGAAGCGGTCGGGATGGGCGTCGCGGAACGGCAGGATATCGCTGTAGCGGCCCATGTCGGCGGTGAGCCCGACGATCTCGGGGCGCTCGTGGCCCAGCTCGGCCAGCGTGCGGCCGAAGGGGGCGAGCTCGGTCTGCTTGCCGGCCACCTCGACGATCTCGCCCATGCCGCGGGTGCGGTTCGCGATCGGTGCGTCAGGCATTGCCGGCCTCCAGTTCGGCGATCAGCGCGTCCCATTCGTCGTCGGCGATACGCACGAAATGCGCCCGCTCGCGCGCCACGATGGTCGGCACGCCGTGACCCGGCGTGGTGCGCATGACGATGGCCTTGGGCCGTCCGTCGGCGGCCCGCGCACCCGCGAGCGCCGCGACGAGGGCGCCCATGTCGTTGCCATCCACCTCGGTCGTGTCCCAGCCGAAGGCGGCCATCTTGTCGGCCACCGGCTCGATCGCCACGGTCACCGGCCCGTCGGCCTGGATGCCGTTGCAGTCGATCAGCGCCACGAGGTTGTCGCAGCGGAAGGTGGCCGCGCCCATCGCCGCCTCCCAGGTCGAGCCCTCCTGCAGTTCGCCGTCGGAGAACTCGCAGAAGGCCCGGGCGGGCGAGCCGTCCATCCGCAGGCCCATCGCCATGCCGACCGCCTGGCCGAGGCCGTGACCGAGCGAGCCGCCGACGATCTCGACACCGACCGTCTCGTCGAAGGTGCTCATCGGCAGGGCCGAGCCGTTGAGGCCGTAGGAGGGCAGCAGCGCCTCGTCCATGTAGCCGGCCTCGGCCAGCACGGCATACATGGCGATCGAGTAGTGACCGGTCGACAGCAGGAAGCGGTCACGATCCGGCCAGTCGGGGCGCGCGCTGTCGTGGCGCATCTCGTGGAAGTAGAGGGCGGCGAGGCAGTCGGCCATCGCCAGCCCCTGCGCGATGTAGCCCTCGCCCTTGCCGGCGGCCATGCCCATCATCTTGCGGCGCAGGGCGAAGGCACGCCGGCGCAGCTCGTCGAGATCGGGGGCGCCGGGCGGGTGGTTGCTCGGGGCGGCCGTGGCCGGGGATGTGGTCATGCGGTCTCTCTCTTGCAGGGCTCTCTCACGACGCGGGCTGTGGCGGCACGGGCAGGCCCGGCCTGGCCCAGGGCATGCGCACGAGCCGCCCGGTGGTCGACAGCGTGACGTAGGCCACCTCCGGGTCGCGGAGATCGAAACAGATGTTGGTGGTGTAGGGATCGGGCAGCGCGACGCGCTCGACGAGCCCACCCCGTGGCGAGATCACGACGATCCCGCCGAAGCGCAGGGTGGCCACGGCCACGTTGCCACCCGCCTCGACGGCGAGGCTGTCGTAGCGCTGGAAACCGGGCAGGCCGGCCACGAGTTCGCCACCGGTGGGCGAGGGCCAGTCGGCCTGCCGCAGCACGCCGGGGCCCTCGACGGGCCACGACCAGAGCCGCCCGCTCGACGTCTCGGCGACGTAGAGGGTGGCGCCGTCGGGCGACAGGCCGATTCCGTTGGGCCCGATCAGGGGAAAGGCGGCCTCGACGATGCGCGTGCCGTCGCAGGCGGCGTGGTAAACCGCACCGAAATCGAGCGTCCGCCCCGAGCGGTGCCCATGGTCGGTGAACCAGATCCCGCCATGGGCGTCGCACACGAGATCGTTCGGCGCGCGCAGCGGCGTGCCCTCGCACTCGGTGTAGAGCGTCTCGACGGCGCCGGTCCCGGGATCGACCCGCTGGATCGAGCCGCCCGAATTGTCGGGCGCGCGGCCTGTCGGGCGCCAACCGTTCTCCGTCTCCCACGAGAAGCCGCCGTTGTTGGCGACGTAGAGCATGCCGTCGGCACCGAGCGCGGCGCCGTTCGGCCCGCCGCCCGTCTGGGCGAGGCGCGTGGCGCCGCCGTCGGGCGCGATCCTCGTCAGGCAGCCGCGGGCGATCTCGGTCACCACGACGCTGCCGTCGGGCATCGCGACGGGGCCTTCGGGAAAGGCGAGGCCCTCGGCCATCGTCTCGAACCGGGTCATCGCGCCATCTCCCGCTCCGCCCGCGCCCGACCGCGATGCCGCCAGGCCGAGAAGACCAGCGAGGCGGCGGCGAAGGCAAGGATGGACGCGGTCAGCGGTTGCAACAGCCACTCGTAGCTGCCCTGGTGCAGGATCATCGAGCGGCGGAAATTCTCCTCGGCGATCGGGCCGACGATCACGGCGATCAGGAGCGGGGCGACCGGGTAGCGCGCCTTGGTCATCAGGTAGCCGAGCACCCCGGCGAGCAGCATCACCAGCACGTCGAACGTGGTGTTGCGCACGGCATAGGCGCCCACGACGCAGAACAGGATGACGATGGGCCAAAGATACACCGACGGGATCCGGATGACCCGGATCCACAGCCGGATCCCGAGCAGGCCGATGGCGAGAAGGCACAGATAGGCGAGCGCCATCCCCAGGAACGAGCCGTAGATCAGCTCGGGTGCCGTGTTGAAGAGGCCGGGCCCCGGCTGCACCCCGGCGATCAGGAGCGCGCCCAGCAGCACCGCGGCCTGCGTGTTGCCGGGGATGCCCAGCGCGAACGTTGGAACGAGCGAGCCCATGTTGCTGGCATTGTTCGCCGCCTCAGCGGCCACCACGCCGCGCGGCTCTCCCTGCCCGAAGGGCGCCGCGGCGCCGCCGAAGCGCTTGGCCTCGTTGTAGGCGATGTAGCCGCCGATATCGCCGCCGACGCCGGGCAGCATCCCCGTGCCGAAACCGATCGCGCTTGCGCCGGCCGTGGTCGGCAGCAGACGCCGCGCCCAGCCCGCGCCGATGCCGAAGCCGCCGATCTCGCGGCGATCGAGGCGCGAGGCGATGGCGCGTTCGAGCTGGGTCAGCGCTTCGGCCATGCCGAAGATCCCGACCAGCAGCGGGATGAGCTGGATGCCGCCCGACAGGTCGGAACTGCCGAACGACAGGCGCGGAAAGCCCGCAACCGGGTCGAACCCGATCGAAGCGATCAGCAGGCCAAGCGCGGCGGCGACGAACCCCTTGGAAATCTGCCCGCCCCCGATCGAGGCGATGATGGTCAGGGCGAGGACGGCGATGGCGAAGTATTCCGGGGTGCCGAACGACAGCGCGTAGCGCGCGAGCACCGGGGCGAAGAAGGCCAGCAGCGCCGTGCCGATCAGCCCGCCCGCGACGCTGGCAAGCAGCGACAGCGTCAGGGCCTCGCCGGCCCGACCCTTCTGCGCCATGGGGTAGCCGTCGAGCGTGGTCGCAGCCGACGAAGGCGTGCCGGGCGTATTGATGAGCACGGCCGGAATCGCGCCGGCGTAGCAGGCGCCGTTGTAGATGCCGAGCAGAAGAACGAGGCCGGTCAACGGGTCGAGGGTGAAGGTGAAGGGCAGGAACATCGCCATGCCGACCGTCGCCGACAGGCCGGGGATCGCCCCGATCGAGACGCCGAGCAGCACCCCGATCGGGACCATGGCCAGCACCGACCAGTCCTGCAGGACGGCGAAGCCCTCGGCCCAGCCGCTCATATCAGCATGCCCCCGATGCGCGTGGCCGGCAGGGGCACCGAGAGAAGCACGCGAAACAGAAGGTAGGTGAGCGCCGTCAGGCCGGCCGGCAGCGTCGCCAGCGCGAGCGGCGAGCGCACCCCCAGGAGCACCATCTGGCAGGTCAGGAAGGCGAAGGTCGAGGCGGGAAAGCCCCAGCGCTCCAGCGTTGCGAGATAGGCGAGGGTCAGGCCGATGGTGCCGGCGACGCGGAGCAGCATCGCCCCCCGTGGCATCCCGTCGTGCGGCTCGCGGGCGACGAGCAGGCGCAGGCCGAGGCCCACAAGCGCGGCGCCGGCGGCCATCGGAAGGAAGGCCGGCCCGGGGTCGTTGGGCAGCATTCCCGGCCGGATGCCCATGGCGGCCCAGAGTGCGCCCGCCCCCAGCAGGATCACCAGCAGGGGCGGGACGACAGAGCCCGTCTGAGGCGTCGACGGCATGGACTTTACTGCGCGAGGCCCAACTGCTCGAGAAGCTCGCCATAGCGCTGATACTCGGCGGCGAGGTAGGCGTCGTAGTCGGCGGCGCCGAGATAGGCCGGGTTCACCCCGCTCTGCTCGACATAGGCGTTGAACGAATCTGAGCGGAAGGCGGCCTCGAAGCAGGAATTGAGCGCCTCCACCCGGTCGGCGGGCGTGCCGGCCGGCACCGCGAGGCCGAAGATCGAGCCGCCGGTGACGTCGATGCCCTGCTCCGCGAGTGTCGGCGTGTCGGGCAGGATCGCGATGCGGCTGTCGCTTGCGACGCCGAGCGGCACCAGCGCCTCCTCGGCCACCTGGCCCACGACGTTCGAGGCGTTCGTGACCAGCAGATCGACCTCGCCGCTCAGGGCCGCCGGAATCGCCATGGCGTCGCCCTGGTAGGGGATGTTGACGAGCTGCCCCGTCACGCCCGTGTTGCGCGCCATGTCCTCGAAGGTGATCGCGTAGGGGCTGGCCGGACCGGAGGTGGCGACCCGGATAGTCTCGCCGCCCTTGGCCGCGTCGACGACGTCCTGCAGCGAATCGTAGGGCGGGTCAGGCGTGACGAAGAAACCGTGGGGGTCGAAGACGAAGCGCATGACGGCGCTGAAGTCCTGGTGCGTGATGTCGCTCAGGCCCATGTGCGAGACGGCGCTGATCTCCGTCGGCGTCGTGGCGATCGTGTAGCCGTCGGCGTCGGAGTTGCGCACCGTGTCGAGCGCGATCACCCCCGAGCCGCCCGGCTGGTTGGTGATGACGATCTCGGTGCCGCAGGTCTCCTCGGCCGCGGCGGCGAGCGCGCGCGTGTTCGTGTCGGTCGAGCCCCCGGCGGCGAAGCCGATGACGATGCGGATCGGCTCGGACGGGAATTGCTGGGCCGCGACGGCTGTTGCAGCCGTCGTGGCCAGAAGCGCGGACAAGCCCGTGCAGAGGGCGCGGACGCCCCGGTTCATCGTGGTCATGCTGTCTCCTCCCTTGAGGCGCCCTGTCGGGCCGCCTTCAATTTGTCCGCAATCCGGATGCATAGTCCGTATTGTGAACAGTCGGCAGATTGGCTTTCGTTTCGAGCCCTGTCAACATCGATCGGCGGGGCATCGCTGAGGGGCGGGAGACGGCGACATGGCACAAGACGGGGCCGAACGGGGCGTGCGGCATCCGGCCGGGGGCGGGACGGCGCGGTCCGGGCCGGCACGGGCGCGGCAGGGGCAGACCGAAAGTGACCCGAAGAACTACGTGGCGTCGGTCGAGAAGGCGGTACGCCTGCTGGAGCTTTTCGACGAGGGCGAACCGGTCCTTTCCCTGCCGACGATCGTCGCGCGGAGCGGCTACACGCGCACGACGGCCTATCGGCTGCTGAGCACGCTGGAGCGGGTCGGCTGGCTGTCCCGCAGCGGGGCGGGCTATCACCTGACACTGCGCGTTTTCCGCCTGGGCGCAAGCGCTGGCAACGCGCTGAAACTACGCGAGATCGCGGCCGAAGTGCTGGTCGATCTCGCGGCCCGGGGCGGCGAGACGGCCTATCTGATCGTGCCGGACGGCCTGCGCGGCGTGTGTCTGGAGCGCGTCGAGGGCCCTTCGCTCGTGCGGGTGATGGTGCTCGACGTGGGCAAGTCCCTGCCCCTTCATGTCGGCGGCGGACCCACCGCCCTGCTAGCCCATCGCGACGACCTGCTCGAAGAGGTGTTCGCCTCGGGCCCGTTGCAGACGATGACCGGTGCGCCGCTGACGCCCGATGAGCTGCGCGACACGCTGCGCGGGATCCGCGAGCGAGGCTATTCGCGCAGCGCCGAGGACGTGACCGCGAGCGTTGGCGCCTTCGGCGCCCCGGTTTTCGACGCGCAGGGCACCGCCATCGCCGCCGTGAGCGTGGGAGGCATGCTGAAGACGCTGACCGAGAAGGAGTCGAAGCTGTCGGCCGCCCTTTGCGACGCGGCGGCGAGCATCTCTGCGCGGCTCGGCCATCGCCCCGGCACCTGAAGCGGCCCGTTGCGGCGTGTCGGGCCTCCGAGCGCCGTCAGGCTGCCGAACCACGCCGAAGCGTGGCGGACAGCACCGCCGCGAGTGCAGGGACGTCATCGACCAGCGCGGCGGGGTGAAGGGCGGCGAGCGCCTCGGATGAGTAGAAGCCGTAGCTCACCGCCACGCAGGCCAGCCCGGCCGCGCGTGCCGCCTCGATGTCCTGCGGACCGTCGCCGACATAGACCGCCTCGGCCGGCTCGGCGCCGGCGCGGGCGAGGCCGAGCAGGATCGGCGCCGGATCCGGCTTGCGTTCCGCGGTATCCTCCGCGGTCACGATCGCGGACAGGTCCGCCGGGTCGATGCCCGCCACGGAAAGGTCGATCAGGGTCCGCTCCTTGCCCTTGTTGGTCACGAGGCTGGGCACGCGGCCCGCGGCGCGCAGCCCGGCGATCAGCTCGGCCGCTCCGGAAAAGACCTGCACGAACGCGGCGCAGTCGGGATAGGCCTCGCTGTAGGCCTCGTAGAGCCGGTCGGCCTCGCCCGGCGCGACGAGGCCGAACACCTCGCGCGGGCGCATCGCGAACAGGTCGGCCGGCAGGTCGCGCGGGGGAAAGGGAATGGCCAGGTGCCGCTCGAACACGCGGGCATAGCACGCCTCCACCGCCGCGCGGGTATCGACGAGCGTGCCATCGAGATCGAACATGACGTGGCGGGCCTCGCCCGGCCGACGCGGGACGCTCATGCGCCGCCCTCCAGCAGACGCGCCCGGTGCTGCCAGAGCGGGATCAGCGCATCGCCCAGCGCATCGAAGAGCGGCGCCCCGCGCGCGTAGGCCGCGACCAGCGCCGGGTCGGGCACCTCGTCGGCGCCCGTCTGCACCATCGCGCGGGTCGCGGCCGCGAGATCGGCGTGTGCGCCCGCCGCCACCGCGCCCAGCATCGCCACGCCGAGCGCGCCGGTCTCCTCCGTCTCTATGGTGCGAAGCGGCCGGTCCATGACTCCGGCGCAGATCGCCCGCCACGTGGCCGAGCGCGCGCCCCCGCCGGTGATCCGGATCTCCGACACCTCGGCGCCGAGCGCGGCGTAGCACTGCCGCATCGAGAAGGCGACGCCCTCCATGACCGCGCGCACGATCTCGGCGGGCGTGGTGGAGGTGTCGAGGCCGTAGATCGACGCGCGCGCGGCCGGGTCGAAGCGCGGCGCCGACATGCCCGACGTGTTGAGGTAGGGGTGCGCGATCAGCCCCCGCGCGAGCGGCGGTACCGCCGCCACTTCGCGCTCGAGCGCGGCGAAGAAGGCGGGGCCGCGCCCGCCCTCGGCCTCGAGCAGCCCCCCGCAGAACATCTCGGCCGCCCAGTCGAGGCAGAGCGTGCCGCCCCCGGTGTTGGCCATCAGCCGCTGCCACGCCCCGCCCGGCATCAGGAAGAGAAAGCCGACGCCTTCGGGCTCGGTCAGGGGGCGGTCGGTGGTCAGGTTGTTCATGAAGCTGGTGCCGATCACCGTCACGGCCTGCCCCGGCGCGGTCGCGCCCGCTCCGAGGGCTGCCGCCACCGCGTCGCCCGCCCCCGAGACGACGAGCGTGCCCTCGCGTAACCCGAGCTGATCGGCGGCCTCGGCGGTCAGGGGGCCGACGGGGGCGCCGGTCGGCAGTACCTCGGGCAACATGTCCGCGGCCTCGTCGATGCCGGCACGTGCGAGCAGCTCGGGCGACAGGGCGCGGGCACGGGTATCGCAGGGAAAGAACGACAGGTCGGACTCGTCGGTCGCGCGGCGGCCGGTGAGCCGATAGTTGACGTAATCCTTGGCGAAGAACAGCGTGCCGATCGCGCCGTATCGCTCGGGCTCGTGCCGCTTGAGCCATGCAAGCAGCGCGAGCGGAACGCCGGGGATCGGGGCGTTCCCCGATACCTGCCCGATCCGCGCGACAAGGCCCTCGCGCTCCCATTCGCCGAGCAGCCCGGCGGCGCGCGAGTCCGGCCAGGCGATGGCGTGGCCGAGCGGCGCGCCCGCGGCGTCGAGCGCCCAGACGCCGCCCATGTGCCCCGAGACGCCGATGGCCGCCACGTCTTCGGGCGCCACGCCGGCCTCAGCGACCGCGCCACGGATGCAGGCGACGACGCCCTCGAACATCGCCTCCATGTCCTCCTCGTGCCAGCCGGGGCGCGGGTGGAGCGCACGCGTCGGGCGGCTTGCCTCGCCGAGAACGCGCCCGCACCCCGCGTCGAACACGACCGCCTTGGTGGCGCTCGTCCCCTTGTCGATCCCGATCACGCAGGTCATGGGGCCCCTCCCTCGGCAGGGACCGCCGCGACAAGGCCCGAGCGTGCCTCGGACAGCCCGCGGTAGACGTCGCGACAGTCGCGGTAGAGCCCGAACCAGCCCTCGTAGTCGGCCACCGCCACGGGATCGGGATCGTAGGTCGCGGCAATCGACACCGCTCGGGCCTGCGCCGTGGCGAGATCGGGCCAGAGGCCGGTGGCGACGCCGGCAAGCAGCCCGACGCCGAGTGCGCCGGTCTGGTCGGTCGTGCAGACCTGCACCGGCAGCCCGCAGATATCGGCGAACATCTGCGCCCACACCGGGCTGCGCGCGCCGCCGCCGGTCAGCGTCAGCGAGGCGCGCGTGCCGGGCATCGCGGCAAAGCAGTCGCGCGTCGAATAGGCGAGCGCCTCGAAGATCGCGCGCAGCAGGTGGGCGCGGCCGGTCTGGCTGCTCATCCCGAAGAAGGCGCCGCGCGCGCGCGGGTCGTAGAACGGCGCCAGCACGCCGGCGGGGTTGAGGTAGGGAACCAGCACGACGCCCTCGGCGCCCCGCCGCACGGCGGCGACCTCGGCGCCGAGGGCGTCGAAATCCCACGCTCCGTCAGGGCGCTTCGGCCCGCCGAACCGGTCGAGGAACCAGTCGAGCGTGATCGTGCCCGACGTGTTGGGCAGGATGCGCACGTAGCGCGCCCCCGGCATCGCGAAGAGGAAGCCGAGCCCGTCCGGCGCCCGGCCGGGCGCGTCGAGGACGGTCGAGTTGAGGCAGGAGGTGCCGAGCACGGTCACCGCATCACCCGGTGCCGAGCGGCCCGCGCCGATCAGGTTGGCCACCGCGTCGCCCAGTCCGGTGACGACAGGCGTGCCTTCGGCCAGCCCCGTGGCGGTTGCGGCCTCGGCCGTGACCGCTCCCGCGATGACATCGGAAGGCAGGATCGGCGGCATGGTCGCGGCCCAGTCCTCGACCCCCATCAGCGCCATCAACTCGGCCGAATGGCTGCGCCGGTCGATGTCGCCCGGCATGAACGACACGTCGGAGGGGTCGGTCGCGACATCGCCCGTGAGCCGCAGGCGGAGGTAATCCTTGGCCGACAGCACCGCGGCCGCCTCGGCGCGCAGTTCGGGCTCGTGGCGCGACAGCCAGCGCAGGATCAGCAGCGTGATGCCCGGCATCAGGCCGTTGCCCGAAATGGCGAAGGCCGCATCGAGGCGGTCTGCCTCCTGCAGGTCGGCCAGGTCGCCCTGCGCGCGCTCGTCGGGCCAGCAGACGGCGTTGCGCAGCGGCCGGCCCCGCGCATCGACGATCCACGCGCCCCCCATGTGCGCGGCGATGCCCACACCGGCGATATCCCCGCCCCCGATCCCGGCATCGGCCAGAGCGGCGCGGATCGTGCGGCAGCAGGCGGCCCAGGTGTCGGCCGGGTCTTCCTCGTGCCAGCCGGGGCGCGGGACGAGCGCGGCCACGCGCTCCTCCCCGCGACCGCGCACCTGGCCCTCAGCGTCGAACACCACCGCCTTCACGACCGAGGTGCCCTTGTCGATCCCGAGGACGAAGGCCATCGCTCAGAGCCCCGCCGCGTGCAGCGGCACGCCGGGCTCGCCGCCCGTGCCGAAATGCAGCGTGGCCTCGCTGCCGGGGTCGAAGGCATAGAGCGCGGCGGCGTCGACCGTCAGGGTCACCGGCTCGTCGATGCCGAAGGCCTGCCGCTCGGGCAGGAGCGCCGTCGCGCTCAGCTCGCCCACCTGCAGCGTCACCAGCATCTCGTCGCCGATCTGCTCGGCCACGTAGACCTTTCCGGGCAGGCGCAGCGCCCCCTCCGGCGCCGCCTCGCCCGCGCGCCGCAGCCGGAGTGCGCCCGGCCGGCAGCCCAGCAAGAGGCGGCCGTCGGCAGAGGCGAAGCGCTGCGCCATCTCGGGCAGCAGCGCCTCCTGCCCCTGGCAGCGCGCCACCCGCCCGTCGGGCCCCGACAGCCCCTCGAACGGAAAGAGATTCATCGAGTGGACGCCGAAGAATTGCGCGACGAAGGCGTTGGCCGGCCGGTCGTGGATCTCGTCGGGGGTGCCCACCTGCTGCAGGCGGCCGTCGCGCATCACCGCCAGCCGGTCGGTCATCGTCATCGCCTCGACAGGGTCGTGGGTGACGATGACCGAGGTCATCCCGAGCGCGCGCTGCAGACGCTTGAGCTCGCCCCGCAGCCGCGCCCTCAGCAGCGTGTCGAGATGGGCGATTGGCTCGTCGAGGCACAGAAGGTTGGGCCGGCGCACCAGGGCGCGGGCGATGGCCACCCGCTGCTGCTGGCCGCCCGACATCTGCGCCGCCTTGCGGTCGATCAGGTGGGCGATGTTGAGCATCTCGGCCACGTCGTCGACGAGCCGCTTCATCTCGTCTTTCGGGGTGCCGCGCACCTTCAGCGGGTAGGCGATGTTCTGCCGGCCTGTCATGTGCGGGTAGAGGGCGTTCTGCTCGAACACCATCGCGATGTTGCGCTCCTGCGGGCTGCGCGCGACGACCGACGCACCGTCGAACAGGATGTCGCCCTCGCTCACCGCCTCGAGGCCCGCGAGCATCCGCAGGACCGAGGTCTTGCCCGAACCGGACGGCCCGAGCAGACCGAAGAACTCGCCGTCGGCGATCTCGAGGTTCACGTCGCGCACGGCGTGCACCGTGTCGCCGTAACGCTTCTGCAGGTTCCTCAGCTCGACTTTCGCCATCGGGTCCTCCTCAGCGCTGGGTGATCGTGAACGACCGGATCAGGAGCTTCTGCATGTAGTAGGACAGCAGCAAGAGCGGCCCGAAGGCGACGATGCCGATGGCGCCGAGCTGGCCCCAGTTCGGCTGCTGGAACAGGAAGAAGCTGGCCAGGGCCTTGGGCAGCGTGATGACGTCGTCGCCCGTCAGCACCAGCGCGAACAGGAACTCGTTCCACGCGAAGATCATCGCGAGAATCCCGGCCGTCGCCACGCCGGGCAGCGACAGCGGCAGCAGCACGTCGCGGAAGAGCTGGAACCAGCTCGCGCCGTCGACCCGGGCCGCCTCCTCGAACGAGCGCGGGATCTGGCGCATGAACTCGGCGAGAAGCCAGACGACGAGCGGCAGGTTCATGAACGTGTAGACGAGGATCAGGCCGGCATAGGTGTCGAACAGCGACAGCTTCTGGTAGAGCAGATAAAAGCCGATCACCGGCACGATGGGCGGCAGCATCCGTAACGACAGGATGGTGAAGCTGAGCTGACCGTGCGGCGGAAACCGGCGCGCCAGCGCGTAAGCGGCCGGGAAGCCCAGGACGAGGCAGATCGCGGTCGAGAGGGTAGACACGATCAGGCTGTCGACGATCCCCTTGCCACCGCCGATCGCCCAGCCCTCGGAAAAGTTGCGCAGGGTGGGCGCGTCGGGCCAGATCGTCGGCGGGCTGCGGAACAGCTCCTCGTAGGGTTTGAACGCCGTGAGCAGCAGCCACAGGAGCGGCGCGAGCATCGCCAGCAGCAGGATGATCAGGAGGGCGTGACGCCCGGCCTCGCCCCATGCGGTCCGGGTCATGAGCGCCTCCCTTCCATGCCGCCGGCACCCCGGCGGGCAGCCGCGAGGATCAGGCTGGTCCCGACGATCAGCACGACGAGCTGGATGATCGACAGCGCCCCCGCCGCGCCGAACTCGAACCGGTTGAAGCCCAGATCGTAGGTGTAATACGCGAGGTTCTGGGTCGAGGTGCCGGGGCCGCCGCGCGTCAGGATGTAGATGACGTCGAACACCTTGAAGCTGTCGATGAAGCGCAGCACGAAGGCGACGACGATGTAGGGCGCGAGCATCGGCAGCACGATGTTGCGAAAGGTCTGGCGCGGGGTCGATCCGTCGACCCGCGCCGCCTCGAACACGGTCGCGGGGATCGCCCGCAGCCCGGCCAGCAGGATCACCATGACGAGGGGCGTCCACTGCCAGATGTCGACCAGAACGATGGTGGGCAGCGCCCAGTCGGGCGATTGCGCCCAGGCGGGCGGCGACAGCTCCATGCCGCGCAGGGCGCTGTTGAGCGGGCCGTAGATCGGGTTGAGAAACAGGTTCCAAGCGAAGCCGACGACGATCGGCGCCAGCATCATCGGGATCAGGAACAGCGACGCGTAGAACTCGCGCGCCCGCGCCACCGAGTTGATGAGCAGCGCAAGGCCCAGCCCCACCGCGATCTGGAGCGGCACTGCCACGAGCGCGAAGATCGCGGTGATGCCGAGGCTCGACCAGAAGCGCTCGCCCTGCAGCAGCCGCGTGAAATTGTCGATGCCGACGAATTCGATCGGGATCGGAACCGCGAGCTGGTAGGAGGTGAACGAGGCATAGAGCAGGTAGGCGAAGGGCCACACCGCCATGACCACGAGAAAGGCGATCGCCGGCGCGAGCAGCAGCCAGGTCGAGCGCCGTTCGGCGCGGCGGGCGGCATCGGCCGGGCGCCTTCGCGGCGACCCGGCCAGCATCGCGTTGTCGGGCGAGGCGACCATGAGGGCTCCGAGCGTTCGACCATCCGGGGGCGGCCGCCCGCCCGAGCGGGGGGCGGGCGGCCGTTTCGGGGCGGTTACGACCAGTAGCCGTTGTCGATCATGCGCTGCCGATACTCGTCGTAATGGCCGATCTGGCGCTCGCGGTTGAAGATCTCGGTCGTCTCCTCGAACTCGGCCTCCATCGCCTGCAGCGCCTCCTGCGAGGTCGCCTGCCCCGTGACGGCGCGCTGCACGTGCTGGATCATCGACGACAGGTAGCGGTTGGTGCCGGGGATCGAGATGTCGAGATACACCTTGTCGGCGGCGAGCAGCCCCTTCGAGACGTCGGCGAAGTTCTGGGCGAAGCCCGACTCGGCCTGCAGCGGGAAGGTGCTCTCGGGCTTGTCGAACATGCTGGTGCGCCACGGGTCCATCAGCGACTGCGAGAACGTCTCGGCCACCCAGCGGTTCGCGTTCTGCGACTGCTGGATCCAGGCCATGACGGCAAACGCGCCTTCCTTGTTGGTCGAGTTCGCCGGGATGCCCATGGCCCGGCCATAGGGCAGCACGGTGACATCGCCCCAGCTCGGCGCGCACTTGATACGCCCGGCCACGTCGGAGATCGAGGGGTCGGCCGCGCCCTTGGGCATGTCGGTCCACCAGTTGGCCTGCGCGATCTGCCCCTCGAAGAAGACCTGCCGGCCCACGTCCCACGGCATCGCCATGGCGAGCTCTTGCGGCATGAAGGCGGTCATCTCGCGGTAGCGGTCAAGCGCGGCGATGGCAGTGTCGTTGACCAGTTGCGGCCGCATCTGCTCGTCGAACAACTCGCCGTAGCGCTCGCCCTTCTCGGCGCCCGCCTGCACCAGCTGGTTGATGAAGAACGCATAGACGAAGAAGCTCGTGACCTCGACGGCACCGTGCAGGCCCTGGTCGGGACGGGTGAAGAACTCTGCCGTGTCGCGGTATTCCTGCCAGTTGCGCGGCGCGGCCAGGTCGTAGCCGTAGCGGGCGCTGAACGCGGCCATCTCGGCCTCGTCCTCGAACAGGTCGGTGCGCAACGTGTTGATGAACAGGTCGCCGTCGATCATCACGCCGACGGTCTTGCCCTCGTAGATGTTGAGCAGCCGGAACGGCTTGGCGATATCGTCGAAGTTGAGATCCGCGAGCGATCCGATCTCTTCGAGCGGGGTCAGGAACGGCCCGAAATCCCCCGTGAAGTTCGGCCAGAAATCGAACACGTCGAAGCGCGCCTCGCCCTGGCGCAGCGCGAGCAGGTTCTGGTCGTACATGTTGCCGAGCGGGTAGGACAGGAATTCCACCTCGATCCCGGTCGCCTCCCGGAACTCGGTCGCGAAGGTCTGCAGAATCGGCGTGAAGGCGCCGCTGTCGAGCCCGACCCTGACGGTTCCGCTGCCCGACTGGGCGGCGGCCCGCAGCACGCCGCCGAAGGTCGCGAGCGTCGCCGTGGCGCCGAAGGCCGAGGCCCGGCGCATCAGCTCGCGCCGGCTGATCAGGCCACCGGTGTCGATCGAGGACAGCTGGTCGAGCGCACGGGTCTCCGCGCGAACGCGGTTCTTGAGTCGGTACATTTTCTCCTCCCTTGCAGGTTCGGGGCGTGACCGCCCGTCTGCGCGTCGCATTGTGTCTTTTCTTCATAGTCTATACGTGTGACAAAGCCCGCGGCAATCCTCTTATTGTATCATTATGCACCTCGAAAATCTGACACAATCGGGAGGCAAGCCGCGGTCGCGCGACCTGGTCCGCGGCATTGCCGAGGCCATTGCTCGGGAGCGGCTGAAGCCGGGCGAGCGGCTGCCGCCGCAGCGTGACCTTGCGCACAGCCTCGGCATCGCCGTGGGCACGGTCGGGCGCGCCTATGCCGAGCTAGAAAGCGCCGGCCTGATCGCGGCGCATGTCGGACGGGGCACCTTCGTCGTCGGCCCCGCGAGCCGAGGCGGCAGGGGCGGGAGCATCCCGGACGCGGCCGGCGTCGAGACGGAATCCCCCGAGCCGGAGCGGGCGAAATGCGAGATCGACCTGCTCACCTATCGCGTGCCGATCCCGGGATTGCCCGGCCTCGTGGCAGAGACATTGCGCGAGATTGCGGACGATGGCGGCGAGAGGCACCTGCTCGACAACTCCCCGGCCGAAGGCGACGCGCGTCACCGCGCCGCGATGTCCGCGTGGCTGAAGGAGCACGGCCTGGCCGTCGACCCCGCTTCGATCGTGTTGACCAATGGTGGCCAGCACGCTGCCGTCGCAGCCATATCGACGATCACGCATCCGGGCGAAACCATCGCCACCGAGGAGTTGACCGATCCGCGCATGAAGGCCGTTGCCGGATATCTCGATCGCCGTCTCGCCGGCGTGCCCTGCGATGCCGACGGGATGATCCCGGAGGCGCTGGAGGAGTTGTGCCGCAAACGCAGGATCGCCGCCATCTACTGCACGCCGCGCAACCAAAACCCGATGAACACGACCATGCCGGCCGCGCGCCGCATCGCGATCGCCGGCATCGCCGAGACACACGATCTGCCCATCGTGGAGAGCGACATCTACGGCACCCTGTGCCGCCACGACGACATCCCGATTGCCGCCATCGCCCCGCACCGCACGCATTTCCTGTCGAGCCTCGGCCGGATCGCCGGACCCGGCATGAAGGTCGGCTGCCTCGTGTCGCCGCCGGCCCATGTCGTGCTGAGCCGGCAGGGCGTGGGCATGTCCACCGGCACCGTCACGCGCCTGTCCGCGGAAATCGCGACACGGTGGATCATGAACGGCAGGATCGTGGAACTGGCCGAATGGCAGAGGAACGACATCCGGCGACGGGTCGCGCTGGTCCGGGGTCTGCCAATGCTCAGGAACGCGCGCACGGGTGACATGAGCGCCCATATCTGGCTCACCCTTCCGGAGCCGTGGCGCAGCGAGGAGTTCGTGGACGGGGCGACGGCCCACGGCGTGGCGATCTCTCCCACTCACAATTTCGCCGTGGGCCGCCTCGACGCCCCCCACGCGGTGCGTCTCGTCATTTCAGCCCCACGGACGCATGGAGAGCTTCACCGGGGCCTGAACCGGCTGGAGCGGCTCCTGCGCACGCAGCCACGACCGCACGGCACCACCGCGGCCTGACCGGTCCGCGCCCGACGCAAGGGGCTCGTGGCCGCGCATCGCCGCCCCGAGGCCGACCCGCTGTCGAGCACCCCGCATATTGCCATGCACCTCGGGCCCGACCCGCGTGCTCCGGCCGTTTGCGACGGGTGCCGCGGAGCGGAGCAGGAACGCGCTTGCAGACCGCGCCGAGGCGGGCCGGACTTCGAAAACCGGCACCCGGCAAACCCCGATCCGGGCGGAGCCGACGCCGCGGCGCGACCCATGATGATCCAGAGGCGAACCTCGGCACGCCGGACGACCGCGCGGAACCGATCAAGCGCGAGTTGAGTGAGCCGCCCCGCCTTGCCCGGAGCGTGTTTCGTACAAGCCCGCGGCCTCCGCCGACCAGATCACCGCATGGCGGGACGCGGTGACGGACATGTGCGAGACGAGCGCGGACGTGCTCCGGTCTCCTTCGGCCGCACCCTCCATCGGCAGCGGGCCAACCAACCCGACGCCGCTCTCGTCGCCGCGTTCGAGGATATCGACACCTTCCGGAGCCATGTCGGCAGCGACAAGCTCACCGCCCGTGTCGAGGATCACGCCTTCCACGTGACCGCGAATCTCGCCCTGATCCAGCACGAAATGAAAGGCTGCGGTGCGGTCCGCCCCCCGCCCCGGGATAAGGGCGAACGCGGCCGGGCCACGCTCGAAGGGCCATGCCGCAAACCGGGTGATGGCGCCTGGAACGCAACCGCACCGGCGCGGTTTGCCCCGTGGCCGCCCCAGCCGGCCGCGACACCGCGCAGCCAGCCCGATGGAGTGCCAATGGAGATCACCCTCACCGTGAACGGACGCGCTCAGGCCCTCGAGCTGGATCCGAGGACCACCCTGCTCGACGCACTGCGGGATCACCTTCAGCTCACGGGCACCAAGAAGGGGTGCGACCACGGGCAATGCGGCGCCTGCACGATCCTGCTGAACGGCAGGCGCATCAATGCGTGCCTGACCCTCGCCGCGATGCACGAGGCCGACGAGATCGCCACGATCGAGGGGCTCGCCCCCCCCGACGACCCGGGCGCGCTTCAGGCGGCCTTTCTGCATCACGACGGCTTCCAGTGCGGCTACTGCACGCCCGGCCAGATCGTGTCGGCGACGGGAATGCTGGAAGAGGCGCGCGCCGGCTGGCCGAGCCACGTCTCGCCGAACCTCGAAGCCGAGGTGGCGCTCGACCGCAGCGAGGTGGCCGAGCGCATGAGCGGCAACCTGTGCCGCTGCGCCGCCTATACCGGGATCGTCGAGGCGATCCTCGAGACCGCCGAGCAGGAGCGAGACGTCGAGCCCCGGGAGGCGGCGGAATGAAGCCGTTCGACTATGTCCGCGCCGACAGCCCCCGGTCCGCCGTCGCGGCGGGAGGAGCGCGCGCCCGGTTCATCGCCGGGGGCACCAACCTGATCGACCTGATGAAGCTCGAGGTCGAGGCGCCGGAGCGCCTCGTCGACATCAGCCGGCTCGACCTCGGCGGGATCGGCCCGGCGGAGGGCGGCGGCCTGCGGATCGGCGCGCTGGCGTCGAATGCCGATGTGGCCGCCGCTCATGCGGTCCGCCGCGACTACCCCGCGCTCGCGCGCGCCCTGCTCTCCGGCGCCTCCGGCCAGATCCGCAACAAGGCAACGACCGGCGGCAACCTGCTTCAGCGGACCCGGTGCCCCTACTTCACCGACACGTCGCAGCCCTGCAACAAGCGGCGCCCCGGCAAGGGATGCGCCGCCATCGGGGGGCACACGCGCAACCACGCCATTCTCGGCGCGACCTCCCACTGCATCGCGACCCATCCCAGCGACATGGCCGTGGCCCTGCGTGCCCTCGACGCCTCTGTGGAAATCGAGGGCGCGGATGGCAGCCGACGCAGGATGACCGTCGGCGAGCTCTACAGGTTGCCGGGCGACGCGCCGGACCGGGACACGACGCTCGAGGCCGGCGAGCTGATCACGGCCGTCATCCTGCCGCCGCCGCCCGCCGGCGCGGCCCAGAGCTACCGGAAGGTGCGCGACCGGGCGTCCTATGCCTTCGCCCTCGTCTCGCTGGCCTGCGTGGCGAAGATGGAAGACGGGCGCATCGACCAGGTCGCGCTCGCCTTCGGCGGGATCGCCCCGGTCCCGTGGCGCGACGGCGCGGCGGAGGAGGCGCTTCGGGGGGAAAACCCCGGGCCCGAGGTGTTCGAGCACGCCGCCGATATCCTGCTGGCCGATGCCGAAAGGCAGGGTGACAACGCGTTCAAGATCCCGCTCGTCAGACGCCTGCTCAAGGCCGAACTGGCGCGGGCGACGGGAACGGGAGATCAGCGATGACGGCCCGGTTCACCATGGACGAGACCCAGCCCCGTCTGCTCGACGAGACCGCGCAGGGCGTGATCCACGAACCGATGGACCGGCCGGAAGGGCGGCTGAAGGTGACCGGTTGCGCCCGATACGCCGCCGAGCACGTGTTGGAGGGCATGGCCGAGGGCGTTCTCGTGCGCGCCCGGGTCGGGCGCGGCCGGGTGTCCTGCGCAGACGAGGAGGCCGTGCGCGCGATGCCGGGCGTGCTGGGCGTCTATTCCGACTCGCGCATGCTTCAGGTGCCGGCGCATGGCGGGGCCGGGACGGCCCCCGCCCAGGGGCCCGACGAGGTGCGCTATTTCGGTCAGCCCGTCGCGCTCGTCGTCGCCGAGACGCCGCAGCAGGCCCGCCACGCCGCCGAGGCGCTGCAGGTGACCTACGAGGAGGAGCCGGGCGACTTCGACCCCGACGCGGCCGGCACCGTCGACCGGCCGGACAAGCGCGCCCTCGACCAGGGCGATCTGGACCAGGCCATGGCGGGCGCCCACCGCACCGTCGACGTGACCTGCACGACCGCGCCGCAGCACGCCGCGGCGATGGAGCCGCATGCCGCCGTGGCCGTGTGGGAGGGCGACCGTCTCACGCTTCACGGCACGTTGCAGATGCTGAAGCACAATCGCGCCGAACTCGCCGACGCGCTCGGCGTCGCGGAAGAGCAGGTCCGGATCCTGTCTCCCCATGTCGGGGGCGGCTTCGGCTCCAAGCTCGGCATCTCGGCGGAATCGGTCGCGGCGGCCCTCGCCGCAAGGGCGCTCGGCCGCCCGGTGCGCGTGGTGATGAGCCGTCAGCAGGTATTCGAGACGACGACCCACCGGACGGCGACTCGCCAGCGGATCCGGCTCGCCGCCGACGCCGACGGACGTCTGACCGCGATCGGGCACGAGGACCGCGTCTACAACCTGCCCGGCAACGCCTTTTCCGAGCCGACCGCCCAGTCCACCCATTTTCTCTATGCCGGTGAAAACCGTCGGATGGCGCAGGAGGTCGCCCGGGTGAACCGGGCCTGCACCGGCGCCGTCCGCGCCCCGGGAGAGGCGGTGGGGATGCTCGCGCTCGAGGGGGCCATGGACGAGATGGCCGAGGCTCTCGGGCTCGATCCGATCGCGTTTCGCAAGCGCAACATCCCCCAGCGCCATCCGGAGACGGGGCAGCCCTATTCCGCGCGGGCGCTGGCCGGATGCATGGACGACGGCGCGCGCCGCTTCGGCTGGGAGGCGCGCGATCCGCGCCCGGCGCAGCGGCGCGAGGGAGAATGGTGGATCGGCATCGGCATGGCCGCGGCCGCCCGTGTCAACCTCGTCTCGCCGTCGCGGGCCCGCGTGACGCTGCGCGAGGACGGCTCGGCGCTGGTCGAGACCGACATGACCGACATCGGAACAGGCACCTACGCGATCCTCAACCAGATCGCGGCCGAGATGCTGGGCCTGTCGCCCGCGCGCGTGGAGGTGCGGCTCGGCGACACCGACCTGCCGCCCGCCTCGGGCTCCGGCGGGTCGATGGGAGCGTCTTCGGCGGGGTCGTCCGTCTTCGTCGCCTGCCGCGCCTTGCGCAAGACGGTCGCCGGCCGGCTCGGCTGCCACGAGCACGAGCTGACCCTCAAGGACGGCACGGCGACCTGCGCCAACCGGCGCGCCCGGTTGCACGAACTGGCGGCGTCGGGGGCGCTGTCGGAGGAGGGCGAGTTCAGGCCCGGCACCACGAAGAAGCAGGTCAGCCAAGCGAGCTACGGGGCGTTCTTCGCCGAGGTCGCCGTGAACGGGGTCACGGGCGAGACGCGGGTGCGCCGGATGGACGGCACCTTCGCCGCCGGGCGCATCCTCAACGAGAAGACCGCACGCTCGCAATGCCAGGGCGGGATGATCTGGGGCATCGGCGCGGCGCTGACAGAAGAAATGGTCTTCGATCCCCGCGACGGCCATGTGGTGAACCGCGATCTCGCGGGATACCACATCCCGGTCAACGCCGACGCGCCGCCCATCGGGGTGACGTTCCTCGAGGAGCGCGACGACCATGCCTGTCCGATCCAGTCCAAGGGTGTGGGCGAGCTCGGCATCTCCGGCGCCGGCGCAGCGATCCTGAACGCGATCTACAACGCAACGGGCCTCCGCCTGCGCGACTACCCGGTGCGGCCCGAGGCCATCCTGAGCGATACCTGAGGCGACCGGGATTTCCCGGTGAGCGCTGCAAGGTCCGGGGCCGCTGCCGGCCGATGCGGCTCCGCAGACGGCCGCGCGGGTTTTCCCATGCTCCCCTCTACCCCCGTCATTGGCGTCTCGCCGTCCTCCCCGTCATCGGCGACACGCTCGAGCGCCGCCCGCTGCCCCGATGCGCCGCCGCCAGCCTGCTCGGTCGCGCCGCACCCCGTCGACCGACCCGGCAGGCGTGTCGCCGCGACGCCCGTCCGTCGTTGCCGGTGACGGCGGCTCGCGCACCGTCGCACCGGGACCGCCGGAACGCGGTCAGCTCGTCAGGGCGTGCGCGACCTCGTCCTGCATGGCGACGATCGCCTCCGTCAGATGTGCGGCGAACGACCTGGCGAGCCGCGCCTGCGTCGCGTAGCCGGGCGCGAGGATCGAAACGCTGTTTCCCACGCGCGGCGCGAAGCGCCGTATCGCCAGTCGCGCCTCCTGGCGCGCGGCGACGTGGCTGTAGGCGGTGATCATGTCGCAGACCATGTAGCACAGGCCGGCCTCCACGAACTGTATGCCCGGCAGAAAGGTCCTCAGTTCCAGGCGCTTGTTGAAACGCCGGCCAGCCTGCACGAACGCCGCCTCGGTCTGGACCGCGGTCGTGTGCTCTTCGAACAGGATCGCCATCGGCTTGCCGTCGAGGTCGTCGGGCGTGATCTCGGCGGCCTGCGCCAGCGGGTCGGATTTCGGGACGACGCAGACGCATTCCAGATCGAAATCGGTCTGGTGGATCGAGGGCCGCCGGGCCGGCGTCTCTGCAAAGCCGATGTCGTATTGCTGCGAGGCGATCAGGTCCTCGATGACGGCCGAGGACCGCATGATCAGCGCAACGTCGACCTCGGGCTTGTCCTGCAGGAAGCCGGTCATGAGGCGCGGCAGGAAAAAGTCCGAGGCGGCGGGGTGGCAGGCGATGCGCAGCCGGCCCCGCTGGAGCGCGCCCAGTTGGCCCAGCGCGCGCTTGGTCCGGTCGAGCCGGTCGAGGATCGCCTCGCATTCCTCGAGGAAGTAGAGCGCTTCGGGCGTGGGGGTCAGGCGCCCGTGCTCGCGCAGGAACAGCGCGAAGCCGACCTCCGCTTCCAGCGTCCCGATCGTGCTGCTCACCGCGGGCTGGGTGCGGCCGAGCGTTCGCGCCGCCTGCGAGATCGAGCCGCTGCGCATCACCTCGACGAAGGTGGCGATCTGCCGGACCGAGAGGTTCATTGGCATAACCCTGATCTATGACCTTACAGATATTTTGAAATTGTTTTTATGACCTCTGTCCAGCCAAGTTGACGTGGCGCCGGGTTGACACCGGCGGGGGAGGACCATGGACCGCTTCTCGAAATACCTTCTGACCGGGCTGATCGGCATCGTCGCGCTGGGCCAGTTCGTCCAGGTCGTCACGCGCTACGTGCTGCAGGTGCCGGTGATGGGGCTGGAGGAGACGATGCTCTACCCCACGCTGTGGCTCTACATGCTGGGCGCGGTGAACGCCTCGCGCGAGAACACGCATATCCGAGCCAACGTGCTCGAGATCTTCCTCAAGACAGATCGCCAGCACACGATCCTCGCCATCGTCGGCGAGATCATCAGCCTGATCGTGGGGCTGTGGCTGCTCTCCTGGGCGTGGGACTTCACGCAGTATTCGTGGCGCGTCTGGAAGGAGAGCCCGACCCTCTACATCCCCACCTTCTTCTCCAACGTGGCGCTCGTGATCGGGCTGGGCCTGATGATGCTCTACACCGCGTGGCACCTGTGGGGCCACGTGCGGACCCTGACAGGAGCGGCCCGATGATCGAGATCGCGCTTCTGGCCATCGGCGTGCTGGTGCTCACGCTGACGCTCGGCGTGCCGCTGCCCTTCTGCTTCGGCGCGGCGCTGATGGTCATGTACTTCATCGGCGACGTGACGATGAAGGGCATGATGCTCTGGGGCTTCCAGCAGCTCGGCAACCCGGTGCTTCTGGCCATCCCGCTCTTCGTGCTCGCCGGCACGATCATGTCCGAAAGCGGGATCGCCGCGTCGCTCCTGCGCTTCGTCAACGCCTTCGTGGGGCATGTGCGCGGGGGCCTCGGCGTGGTGGCGGCCGTCTCCTGCGCGGTGATCGGCGCGATCTCGGGTTCCGGCCTCACCGGCATCGCCGCGATCGGGCCGCTCCTGATCCCCGAGATGGAAAAGCGCGGCTATCCCCGCGAATACGCCACCGCGCTCATCGCCAATTCCTCGATCCTCGGCCTGCTCATCCCGCCCTCGGTGACGATGATCGTCTACGGCTGGGTGACCGATACCTCGATCCTCGCCTGTTTCCTCGCCACGCTGGGGCCGGGCCTGCTGATCATGTTCAACTTCTCGGTCGCCAACCTGGTGATGAGCCGGAAGTTCACCCTGCATCTCGACGACAAGCCGTCCTTTTCCGAGCTGAGCACGGAAGTGGCAAGGCGCGGCTTCCACGCCACGCCCGCCCTGCTGATGCCGGTGATGATCCTCGGCGGCATCTACGGCGGTATCATGACGCCCACCGAGGCGGCCGCGCTCGCGGTGATCTACGCCATCCCCGTGGGCTTCCTGATCTACAAGGGCCTGCGCTGGGAGAACTTCCTGTCCGCTGGCAAGGAGGCCGCGACGGCCGTCGGCGCGATCATGATCATGATCCTGTTCTCGATGATCCTGGGGCAGATGTTCGTCTACGAGAGCATCCCGCAGGAGCTGGTGGGCGCCATCTTCGGCATCACCGAGAACAAGGTGATCCTGCTGATCCTCATCAACATCCTGCTGTTCCTCGTCGGCATGGTGGTCAACGACGTCACCGCCATCATCCTGATCGCGCCGCTCCTTCTGCCGCTGATGAACGCGCTCGGCGTCTCCCCGGTGCAGTTCGCCGCGATCATGGGCGTGAACACGGCCATGGGCGGGGTGACGCCCCCCTATGCCTCGATCCTCTATCTCGGCGCGCGGATCGGCAACGTGAAGGTCACCAAGGTGATCCCGCCCGCGATGGTGCTGATCGTCACCGGCTACGTCCCGGTCGTGTTCCTCACCTCGCTCTGGCCCGATCTCTCGCTCTTCCTGCCGAGCCTGTTCGGCTACTGACCCACCCCCACCCAACGGAGGACCAATCCCATGAAACACTTCCTGACCGGCACCGCTGCCGCCGCGCTGATGGCGCTCTCGGGCGTCGCACAGGCGACCGAGCTCAAGATGAGCCACGTCCGCCCGCAGGACGCCACCATCGACGTCGAGCTGCGC
The DNA here is from genome assembly GCF_003340565.1 of Rhodovulum sp. 12E13. GTDB lineage: Bacteria > Pseudomonadota > Alphaproteobacteria > Rhodobacterales > Rhodobacteraceae > HLUCCA09. The sequence goes on from NZ_QPLK01000019.1 coordinate 67,434, forward strand.
GCCTTCGCCGAGAGCGTGGCCGAGGCCACCGGCGGCGACGTGACCGTCGAGATCTTCCCCGCCTCGGCGCTGGGCGACTACACCACGGTGCAGGAGCGGATCTCGGTCGGCGCCATCGACATGGCCACCCAGCCGGCGGCGACCGGCGCCGACCGGCGCATGCAGATCAGCTCGTTCCCCTATCTCGCCAACTCGTGGGACGACGCCCGCGCGATCTACGGCCCCGGCGGCCCCGTGCGCGAGGTGATGGCCGATCTCTACGCCGAGCAGGACATCACGATGCTCGCGGCCTACCCGGTGTATTTCGGCGGCATCTCGCTCAACACCGACCCGGTGAACCCGGGCGACCCCAGCCAGTCGAACGGCATCAAGGTGCGCGTGCCCGGCATCAAGAGCTTCCAGCTGACGGGCGAGGCGCTGGGCTACATCCCCTCGCCGATCCCGTTCTCGGAAGCCTTCACCGCGATCCAGACCGGCGTGGTCGACGGCGTGATCGGCTCGGGCGCAGAGGGCTACTACGCTTCGTTCCGCGACGTGACCAAGGCCTACATCCCCGCCAACACCCATTTCGAGGTGTGGTACATGCTGATCTCCGACGGCTCCATGGCCGAGCTCGACGCCGAGGACCAGGCGGCGCTCCAGGCCGCCGCCGAGGGGTTCGAGGCGCAGCGCTGGACCGTGGCCGAGGAAGACCAGGGCAAGTGGGAGCAGCGGCTGGCCGACGAGCTCGGCGCGACCGTGGTGGAGCTGACCGACGACCAGCTCGCCGCGATGGCCGCCAAGGTGCGCGACGAGGTCTGGCCGGTGGTGCTGGAGGATGTCGGCGTCGAGTGGGGCCAGGCGATCCTCGACCAGGTCGGCGCCTCGGGCATGTGAGCGCGCGCGCCCCGGCCCGCCTCGCGCGGCCGGGGCAAGCGCAGACAAGGGGCGGACCCGCGCCGCCCCGCCACCCCGGGGAGCGGCATGGACTGGGATTACGCCATCATCGGCGGCGGGGTCGTCGGCCTGTCGGTCGCGTGGGGGCTGCTCAGGCGCGACCTGCGCGTCGCCGTTATCGACGGCGACGACGGGGCGTTCCGCGCGAGCCGGGGCAATTTCGGGCTGGTCTGGGTCCAGTCCAAGGGCATGAACGAGCCCCGCTATGCAAGGTGGTCGCAACGCTCGGCCGCCGCATGGGCGGGCTTCGCCGAGGAACTCGCCGAGCGCACCGGCCGGAGCGTCGGGCTGGAGCAGAACGGCGGCTACGACCTGCACTTCTCGGAGGAGACGCTCGCGGCGACCGTCGCCAAATACGAAGAACTGAAGGAAAGGCTCGACGGCGACTACCCGTTCGAGGTGCTCGGCCACAACGCGCTGCGCAAGGAGGAGCCCGCCATCGGGCCGACGGTCGTCGGCGCGATCCTCCACCACCAGGACGGGCACGCCAACCCGCTCAACCTGCTCATGGCGCTCGCCGACGATGTCCGCCGCATGGGCGGCCGGGTGCTGACCGGAAAGACGGTAACCGAGGTGACAAAACCCGACGGCTTCCGCGTCGCCTGCTCCGACGGCACGCAGGTCGCCGCCGGCAAGATCGTCCTGTCGGCCGGGCTGGGCGCGGCGCAGCTCGGGCCTCGGCTCGGCTTCCGCGCGCCGGTCCGGCCCCAGCGCGGGCAGGTGCTGATCACGGAAAAGCTGCCGAAGATGATCAACCGTCCCTCGCTGATCGCCCGGCAGGTGGACGAGGGCGGCATCCAGATCGGCGCCACCAACGAGGAGGTGGGCCTCGACGACGGCGTGACTCAGCCGGGCCTGTCGCACCTCGCCGCCGAGGCCATCGCCGCCTACCCGGCGCTCGCCAGGGCGCAGCTCGTCCGCAGCTGGGGGGCGCTGCGCGTCCTCTCGCCCGACGGGCTGCCGATCTACCAGGAGAGCGCCGAGATGCCGGGCGCCTATCTCGTCACCTGCCACAGCGGCATCACGCTGGCCGCCGCCCACGCCCTCACCCTGCCCGACTGGCTGGAGAGCACCGGCGCCGCGCCCGACCTGGAGGCCTTCAGTGAAGCCCGCTTCGCCGTTTCTTGAGCTGGACGAGGGGCCGCGCGTGCGCGTGGTCTTCGACGGCACGCCCCTCGATCTGCGCGCGGGCGCCAACCTCGCCGCCGCCCTGCTCGCCGCCGGCGTGCAGACGCTCCGCCACACCTCCGTCTCCGGCGCCCCGCGCGGGCCGTTCTGCATGATGGGCGCCTGCTACGACTGCCTCGTGGAGATCGACGGCGTGGTGCGGCAGGCCTGCATGACGGAGGTCGCCGAGGGCATGGAGATCGCGCGGCCGCGCGCCGGGGAGGCCGGACATGGCGCATAGCGACCTCGCGGTGGTCGGCGCAGGCCCCGCCGGCATGGCCGCCGCCGTCACCGCGGCCGAGGCGGGCCTCTCCGTCACCCTGCTCGACGAGCAGCCCCGCCCCGGCGGGCAGATCTACCGCGACGTGGACCGCGCCGCCGCCCGCCGTGGCGACATCCTCGGCGCGGACTTCACCGTGGGGGTGCGACTGACCGGCGCGCTCGCGCAGCCCGGCGTCGCCCATGTTCCGGGCGCCACCGTCTGGGCCATCGAGGCGGGCTGGCGCCTGCTCTACACGCGCGACGGGCGCGCCGCGGAGGTCACGGCCGACCGGGTGATCCTCGCCACCGGCGCGATGGAGCGGCCCATGCCGCTGCCGGGCTGGACGCTCCCGGGCGTGATGACGGCCGGAGCGGGGCAGATCCTGCTCAAGCAGTCGGGCCTCGTCCCCCGCGAAGCTGTGCTCGTGGGATGCGGGCCGCTGCTCTACCTCGTGGCCGCGCAGATGGTGCGGGCGGGCGTGCCGCCCCGCGCGCTCGTCGAGACGCAGACGAAAGCCGAACTGATCGCCGCTTTCCGGCATGCGGGAGGCGCCCTGCGCAACGGGCCCGCGCTCGCCAAGGGGCTGGGGCTGATCGCCGAGATCGCGGGCGCGGGCATCGACCGTCATACCGGAGCCACCGACATCGCCATCGATGGCGAGGGACAGGCCGAGGCCGTTCGCTTCCGCGCGGGCGGGCGGGTGCACCGCATCCCGGCGCGCACGGTGTTGCTGCACCACGGCGTCGTGCCCAACACGCAGGCCGCGCGATCGCTCGGGATCGCCCATCGCTGGGATCACGGCCAGCACTGCTTCGCGCCCGTTCTCGACGGCTGGGGCGAGACCGAGCGCGCCGGCCTCTTCATCGCCGGCGACGGCGCCGGGATCGCCGGGGCGAAGGCGGCCGAGGCCGCGGGGCGCCTCGCCGCGCTCCAGGCGGGGCGGCAGGCGGGGCGCCTCTCCCGCGGCCAGCGCGACCGCCAGGCGGCTCCGCTCCGCGCGGCGCTCTCCCGCGAGCGCGCGCTGCGGCCATTCCTGGACGCCGCCTACCCGCCCCATGCCCCTGCCCTGCGCCCCCCCGACGCGACCGTCGTGTGCCGCTGCGAGGAGGTGACGGCGGGCGACATCCGCCGTTACGCCACGCTGGGCTGCACCGGCCCCAATCAGGCCAAGGCGTTCGGCCGCGCCGGGATGGGCCCGTGCCAGGGCCGCTATTGCGGCCTGACGGTCACCGCCCTTCTTGCCGAGGCCAACCGTCAGAGCCCCGAGGCGACCGGCTACTACCGCATCCGCCCGCCCCTGAAACCCGTCACGCTGGGCGAGCTCGCCGCCATGGACGCCCCCGCGCGGGACGCCGCCGAATAGGAGACACGCATGATCGAACGGATCGATACCAGCCGCCGCATGAGCAGGATCGTCAAGCACAACGGGGTGGCATGGCTCTGCGGCCAGGTGGGCGACGGCGCGACCGTCACCGAGCAGACGCGCGACTGCCTCGCCCGCGTGGACGCCCTTCTCGCGCAGGCCGGCTCCTCCCGCGAGCGCCTCCTGCAGGCCGTCATCTGGCTGGCGGACATGTCCGACTTCGACGAAATGAACGCGGTATGGGACGCCTGGGTGCCGGAGGGGCACGCCCCGGCCCGCGCCTGCGGCGAGGCGCGCCTGGCCCGGCCCGAACTGAGGGTTGAGATCATCGTCACCGCCGCGTGCTGACAGGTGCGGCCGCGCGTTGCGGATGCCGTTCGCCGCGCCTGCGCCGCCGATACTCCTGAGCCCGGCAGCAGGCGAGCTCCCATGAGCCGCCGCCACCGCTCCATGCTTGCCGCCGAGGCGTCGGAGCCGACCCTGGCGACGCTGTCAGAGCACGACGCGCGTGTCTGTCCGTCGCCGGGACAGGTGCCCCGGCCCCAAGGACCCTCTGCGCGGGGATATCGCGGCTGCCTCCCGCACCCGCACGTGACTGACGATGCGTGGCGACGCCCGGATGACCACTCTCGTCGGCCGGTCCGGCGGGGGAGAGGGAGATGTCCGGGGCCGTCCTGACGCTCGGCAGAGGGATAGGCGGCCGGCGCCGGGGCTGCTCGAGGTCGCTGCGAAGAATCCGCGACAGGCGGCGCCTGGTCTGGCGATATTGACCGGGGTGGCCGGCTCTCGTATCGAGGCGAGGCCGGGTTCAGCGCGATGGCGTCGCGCCTCGGTCCGCCATCCCGATCCGTTCCCGTCCTGCACGCCCGGACGTCGCCCGCGCCGTCGGCCCGGGCCAGTCGCTGCGAGGTGCCCCGATGAAACAGAGCCAGGTTGCGGCATCTTCCGACCCTGCCGCCGGGCTCGGCGTGCAGTCGGGCATGATCCTGATGGCGCTGGCGATGCTGATGCTGCCCGTCGGAGACACCTTCGCCAAGCTGCTCACGGGCGTCATCGCGCCCGTCGAGGTGACGATGTGGCGGTTTCTGGCCCAGGCGCTCTGCCTCGTGCCGGTGGCGATCGTGCTGCGCGGGCGCCTGCGCGGCGCCATGTTCTCGCCGATCGTGGCATTGTCGGGCGCGCTGATCATGGCCACGCTGCTCTGCCTGATATCGGCCTTCTCCGTGATGCCGATCGCCACGGCCATCGCGATCTTTTTCGTCGAGCCGCTGATCCTGACCCTTCTCGCGGGTCCGCTGCTGGGCGAGCGGGTCGGTCCGCGCCGTCTGGCGGCGGTGGGGGTCGGCCTGATGGGGGCGATGATCGTGATCCGGCCGGGCTTCTCCGATTACGGCCCGGCCACGCTGCTGCCGCTCGTCGCGGCGCTGGCCTACGCGCTCAACATGATCGTGCTCCGGCACGCCTGCCGCGAGCGGTCCGGGCTGACCGTTCAATGCGGCGCGACGGTCTACGCCGCCGCCGGCATGGTCGTCCTCGTGGGTCTGCTGGGCTGGGCGGGGGTGCTCGAGGTGGCGCCCCTGTCCCGCCCGGTCTGGACGTGGGGCGCGGTTCTTGCCGCGGGGGCCTTCGCGGCCGCGAGCTTCGTGCTCATCGCGGAGGCCTTCCGCCGCGCCGAGGCGGGCGTGCTGGCTCCGTTCCAGTATCTCGAGATCCTGGGCGCCACCGCCGCCGGCTACGTCGTGTTCGGTGATTTCCCCGACGGCCTGACCTGGCTCGGGATCGCCGTCATCCTCGGCTCGGGTGGCTACGTCTTCCATCGCGAGCGCGCCCGCGCGGCGGATCTGCCCCGGCGGCGTCGCGCGCCCCGCTGACCGGCGACGTGCGCCGACCCCGGGCGGCGGGCCGCGCGATTGCACTGGCCGATGACGCAAATCGTTTGCCCGACGCAGCGTCACATGCCACGCTCGGAGCAAGGCGCGCGGACAGAACAGCGCCTTCACCTAGGGAGGACATCCATGAACCTGCGGCCCGATCCCACGTTCCACGCAACCCCGAAACTCGCCATGGAGGCGCCGGCCGAGACGCTGGCCTTCACCTTGATGCTCAGCCCCGACGGCGCGCAGCCCGACGGGCTGGCCATCGTCGACGTCGACCCGAAGTCGAAGACCTACGGCGAGATCGTCCACCAGGTGATCATGCCGAACACCGGCGACGAGTTCCACCATTTCGGCTGGAACGCGTGCTCCTCGGCGCTGTCGCCGCTGACCGGCCACGCCTTTCTGGAGCGGCGCTACCTGATCATCCCCGGCATCCGCTCGTCGCGGATCTACGTGATCGACGTGAAGGAACCGCTGGAGGCGAAGATCCACAAGATCATCGAGCCCGAGGAGGTCTTCGCCAAGACGGGCTATTCCCGCCCCCACACCATCCATTGCGGCCCCGAGGGCATCTACGTGTCCACCCTCGGCGGCGGCGGCCCCGACGGCACCGACGGCCCGCCAGGCATCTTCATCATGGATTGCGAGACATTCGAGATCCTTGGCCGCTACGAGATGGACCGGGGCAAGCAGGACAAGCACTACGACTTCTGGTGGAACCTGCCGCGCGACTACATGGTCAGCTCCGAATGGGGCCTGCCGCCGCAATTCGAGAACGGGATCGTGGCGGAGGATCTGCTCTCGAACAAGTACGGCCACTCGATCCATTTCTGGAACCTGCGCGAGCGGCGCAACGTCCAGACGATCGACCTCGGCGCGAACCACCAGATGGCGCTGGAGATCCGCCCCGCCCACGACCCGGCCAAGGATTATGGCTTCTGCGGCGTGGTGGTGGACACCACGAACCTGCAGGGCGCGATCTTCACCTGGTGGCGCAAGCCCGACGGCACGTTCGAGGCGAAGAAGACCGTCACGATCGACCCCCAGCCCGCCGCGGCCGACGACCTGCCGGAGTTGCTCAAGGGCTTCGAGGCGGTGCCACCGCTGGTGACCGACATCGACCTCAGCCTCGACGACCGGTTCCTCTACGTCTCCTGCTGGGGCACGGGCGAGATGCACCAGTACGACGTGACCGACCCGATGGCGCCGAAGCTCGTCGGCAAGGTGGAGATCGGCGGCATCGTGAAAAAGACGCCGCATCCCTCCGGCCGCCCCTTCGCCTACGGGCCGCAGATGGTCGAGATCAGCCGCGACGGCAAGCGCGTCTACTGGACCAACTCGCTCTATTCCACCTGGGACGACCAGTTCTACCCGGGCGACGAGGGCGGGCAGATGGTGATGGCGCATGTCGGCGATACCGGCGGGCTGACGCTGGCCGAGGACTTCTACCTCGAGTTTCCCGAGGGCTATCGCGCGCACCAGATCCGCCTCGAGGGGGGCGACTGCTCGACCGACAGCTTCTGCTACCCGTCCGTCTGACGGGTGGAGGGCGTGAGCACGGCGGCGGCCCTGTGGTGGGCCGTCGCCCTCTCGGGTGTCTATCACGGGGTCAACCCCGGCATGGGCTGGCCGCTCGCGGTGTCGGCGGCGCTGATGGAGAAGGGCCGGGGCCGCCTGCTCAAGGCGCTCGCCGCGCTGGCCGTCGGGCACCTTATCGCAATGGCCGCGATCCTGTTTCCGTTCTCGGCTCTCATGGTGCTGGCCGAGTGGCAGCACGAGATCCAGGTCGGCGCCTCGCTGCTGGTGATCGCGCTCGGCCTGTATCTGCTGGTCAACCGGCGCCATCCCCGCTTTCTCGCCCGCGTGCCCCCCTCGCGGCTGGCGCTCTGGTCGTTCCTCGCCGCGATGGCGCACGGGGCGGGGCTGATGCTGGTGCCGATCTATCTCGGCATCTGCCGCACCGTCGAGACCGATGCGGGCCACGCCGCCGCCGATACGCTCATGCGCGGCGACGCGACCATCGCCACCGCGGTTGCCGTGCTCCACACGCTGGCGATGACGCTCTCCGGCGGCCTTCTCGCCGCCGGCGTCTATGGCTGGCTCGGGCTGAAGTTCCTGTCGCGGAGCTGGTTCAACCTCGACATCGTCTGGGCGCTCAGCCTCGTGCTCGTCGGCGGGCTCTCGCTCTGGGCCGTGCACTGACGGAGACGTCTCCGGCTGGCTGCGCGCGCGGCTCGACGGGGCCGATCAGGCGCCCGCCCGGTCGTCGCCTCGCCCGACCACCGCGCCGTCGGAGAGAACGAGATCGGCGTTCCGGCTGCCATCGAGCACGCGGCGCGCGTTGACGAGGTCGTTCCCCCGCGCGCGGCGCCGGGCCTCATCCGGCGGCAGGCCGTGGCCGAGCCACCGCGCGACCAGCCGCGCCTCGAGCACGTCCATCGGCGGCGCGATCATCACCGTGACGTCGAAAAGCGGCGCGAGGTCGGCCCAGTCGCCATCGGCCAGCAGAAGGTAGTTGCCCTCGACGACCACCACCTCGGTTCCGGCGTGAAGCCGCCCCGCATCGGGCAGCGTGCGGTCTGCGGCCCGGTCGAAGAGCGGGTAGCGGAGGTCGCGGCCCGGCTCTCGGAGGTGCCGCACGAGGGCGACGAAGCCCACCGCGTCGAAGGTTTCCGGTGCGCCCTTGACCGCACGCAGGCCGCGCGCGTCGAGCTCGGCATTGTCGAGGTGGAAACCGTCCATCGGCACCAGCGCCGCGGTGGCGGCCGGCGGGGGGCCGGCGTTCAGACGCTCGACCACGGCAGCGGCCAGCGTCGACTTGCCCGATCCCGGCGGGCCGGCAATGCCCACGAGCAGGCGCTGCCCGCGCCCAGGCGCACGCTCGATGGCATCGAGGACAGCCCGGATGTGCAGCTCGGACACGCCCATTTCTCAGGCGGCGGCGAGATCGCCCGGCGTTCTCGCGCCCGTCATCAACGCGACCGCGTCGTTCATGGTGACCTCGCCCGGCCTGACCACGCAGAGCCTGCGGCCGAGGCGATGGACATGGATGCGATCGGCCACCTCGAAGACATGGGGCATGTTGTGGCTGATGAGGATGATCGGCACGCCCCGGTCCCTCACCGTGCGGATCAGGTCGAGCACGCGCTGGCTCTCCTTGACGCCGAGCGCGGCGGTGGGTTCGTCGAGGATCACGACGCGAGAGCCGAAGGCGGCGGCGCGGGCCACGGCCACGCCCTGCCGCTGGCCGCCCGACAGCGTCTCGACCGTCTGGTTGATGTTCTGGATGGTCATCAGGCCGAGCTCCGACAGCTTGTCGCGGGCGATGCGGCTCATCTCCCGCTTGTCGAGCTGGCGGAACCAGCGGCCCATCACCCCCTGCTTGCGGATCTCGCGGCCCATGAACATGTTGTCGGCGATCGACAGGGCGGGCGACAGGGCGAGCGTCTGGTAGACCGTCTCGATCCCGGCCTCGCGCGCCTCGATGGGCGAGGCGAAGCGGACGGGCCGCCCCTCCAGCCGGATCTCGCCCGCGTCGGGCTGCAGCGCGCCCGAGAACGCCTTGATCATGGTCGACTTGCCGGCGCCGTTGTCGCCGATCACGGCCTGGATCTCGCCCGGATAGAGGTCGAAGTCGCAGCGATCCATCGCGACGACCCGGCCGAACCGCTTGGTCAGGCCCCGGGCGGTGAGGATCGGCTCGGGGTCGTCGGTCACTGGCTGGCCCTCCGGATGCGCTGGTCGACGGCGACCGCGGCGATGATGAGCACACCGATCAGGAGGTAGGTCCACTGCACGTCGGCCCCCAGCAGGCGCAGGCCGAGGGTGAACACGCCGACGATGAGCGCCCCGAACAGCGTGCCCGCGACCGAGCCGCGCCCGCCGAAGAGCGAGATGCCCCCGATCACCACCGCGGTGATCGACTCGATGTTGGCGAGCTGCCCCGCCTGCGGCGAGACCGAGCCGATGCGCCCGATCAGCGCCCATCCGGCGAAAGCGCAGATCAGCCCGCCAAGCGCGTAGACCGAGATCAGGGTGCGGCGCACGTTGACGCCCGAGAGCTCGGCCGCCTCCTTGTCGTCGCCCACGGCGTAGACGTGGCGGCCCCAGGCGGTCTGGCTGAGCACGTAGGCGAGAAGGGCCACCAGAACGAGGAGCAGGATCACCCCGTAGGTGAACACGGCCCCGCCGATCTCGATCGTGCGCCCGAAGAACTGCAGCAGCGGCGCCTGCTCGGCGATGTCCTGGCTGCGGATGACCTCGGAGCCGGAATAGAGGAAATTGGCGGCGAGCACGATCTGCCACATCCCCAGCGTGACGATGAAGGGCGGCAGCTTCCAGTCGGCCACGAGCCAGCCGCTGATCGTGCCGCAGAGCAGCCCGCAGAGCAGCCCGCAGAACACGCCGAGCGCGGGGGGCAGGCCGAGATCCATGGTGAACTTGCCCATAACGACCGACGACAGGATCATCACCGCGCCCACCGACAGGTCGATGCCAGCGGTCAGGATCACCAGCGACTGCGCCGAGGCGACGATGCCGATGATCGCCACCTGCTGCAGGATCAGCGTCAGCGCGAAGGGCGAGAAGAAGCGGTCGCCCAGAAGGATGCCGAAGATCGCGATGGCGACCAGCAGGACGAACAGTGGCACAAGCGCCGGCGCGGCGTAGAAGACATGGGCGATGCGGCGCCCGATGCTCTCGGTGGTCTCGAACGAGGCCACCCCCTCGCCGGGCCGGGCGCCGTCAGCCTCGCGGCTCGCGTCCTGCATCTCGCGCTCCTCCCTCGCGCTGCGGGCGGCCCGGGGCGCGCGGCCGGCGCGCGCCCCGGACGGTGTCGGGGGCGAGGCGGGTCAGCCCCAGCAGAGCTCGAGGCCCTCTTCGACCGTGAGCTGGTCCATCCCCTCGACCGGCGCGTCGGTCACGAGGCCCACGCCGGTGTCGAAGAAGTCCTTGCCTTCGGTCGCCTCGGGCACCTCCCCGTTCTCGGCGTAGGTGGCCACGGCCTCGACGCCGAGCGCTGCCATCCGCAGCGGGTATTGCTGGGCGGTCGCGCCGATCACGCCGGCGGCCACGTCCTCGACGCCGGGGCAGCCGCCGTCGACCGAGACGATCAGCACGTCGTCTTCCTTGCCGAACGAGCGCAGCGCCTCGTAGGCGCCGGCCGCGGCGGGCTCGTTGATGGTGTAGACCACGTTGATGTCGGGGTCGATCGCCAGCAGGTTCTCCATCCCCTCTCGGCCGCCCTCGGCGTTGCCGCTCGACAGTTCCTGCCCCGAGATGCGCGGATCGTCCTCGTCGCCCCAGCGGTTCGGGTCGCCGATGTCGACGCCGAAGCCGGTCAGGAAGCCCTGGTTGCGCAGCACGCCGACGGTAGGCTGGCTGACATTGATGTTGAGCAGGCCGATCTTCGCGTCCGAGGTGTCGCCCATCGTCTTGGCGGCCCATTCGCCGATAAGGCGGCCGGCCTCGAAATTGTCGGTGGCGAAGGTCATGTCGGCCGCGTCGATCGGGTCGAGCGGCGTGTCGAGCGCGATCACGAGCGTGCCGGCCTCGCGGGCCTGCTCTACGACCGAGGTGATCGCCTTGGTGTCGGAGGCCACCAGCAGGATGCCGTCGACATCGGCGGCCATGCAGGTCTCGATGGCGGCGACCTGGGTCTCGTGGTCGCCGTCGAACTTGCCGGCGAAGGAGCGCAGCTCCACCCCCAGCTCGGCGGCCTTGGCGAAGGCGCCCTCGGCCATCTTGACGAAGAACGGGTTGGTCGCGTCCTTGGTGATCAGGCACACGCTCTGTGCCGTTGCCGCGCCGGCCCCGGCCGCGGTGGCCGCCAGACCGATCAGTCCCGCTTTCAAGAGTTTCATGGTCTCCTCCCTCGGTAGGTCGCCCCGGACCGGGCCTCCTTAATTCATAGGGAAGTATTTATCGAGACGATTAGCCCATGGGCAGAGGCGCTGCCTGCGCCCCGCCTTGCCGCCCCGACGCCTCCTCCCCGACGCATCGCGCTGCTGGAACGGTAGGCAGGCCGGACGAAACGAGTCAATAAAAACTTTCGGATGAATTAATTTCTCGCTCAAGCCCCGCTTGTGCGACCGTCTGCGCCCCCCTACCCTTCTGCCGCGGGCCCGCTGGCGTCGCCACTCGAACGGCGATGCTGCGCGCTGGCGCGGGCGGGGTGGAAACGCAGGCGGGATGGACATGCGCGACCGGGACGACCTGCTGCGATCGACGCCGATCAAGGGGTCGAACCAGACCAAGGTGCGCGGCTACAACGAGCGGCTCGTCCTTCACCTGATCCGCACGTACGGCGCGTTGACCAAGGCCGAAGCGACCCGCGCAACCGGCCTGTCGCCCAATGCCGTCTCGATGATCTTCCGGGCGCTCGAGGCCGACGGCCTTCTTCTGCGCGACGATCCGATCCGGGGCCGGGTGGGCCAGCCCTCGGTGCCGATCCGGCTCAACCCCGCGGCGCGGCACTACCTCGGCTTCAAGATTGGCCGGCGCAGCTTCGACCTCGCGGTGGTCGATTTCGCGGGCCGCATGGTGGCGCGGCGCACCGCGAGCCACGCCTACCCGACGCCCGCGACGGCGCGCGGCTTCCTGCATGCCAACCTGCGTCCGCTGCTGCGCTCGGCGAAGCTGAAGGCGGCGCAGATCGACGGCACCGGAATCGCGATGCCCTCGGAGCTCTGGCACTGGACCGGCGAGTTCGGCGCTCCGAGGGCGGAGATGGAAGCGTGGCGCGGCTTCGACGTCGAGGCCGAGCTGAGCCCCCTGCTGCCGGGCCCCGTCGCGGTCGAGAACGACGGCACCGCGGCCTGCAGGGCCGAGCTCGTCTTCGGTCCGGTGTCGCGCTGGCACGACGTCATCTACTTTTTCGTGGGCACCTTCATCGGCGGCGGCATCATGCTCAACGGCAGCGTCTATCCGGGCCGCAGCGGCAATTCCGGCGGCTTCGGCCCCCTGCGTATCCCCGACGAGCCCGGCGGCACGCGGCTGGTCGATCACGCCTCGCTGGCCGTGCTGGAGCGCCTCGTCGCCGCCGATGGCCGCGACCCCGCCCTGCCGCAGGGCGAGGACTGGAGCGCGCTCGAGCCGGTCCTGTCGGACTGGATCGCGCGCGCCGCACGGAGCCTCGCCCACGCGGTGGTCTCCACGCTTTCGGTGATCGACTTCGAGGCGGTGGTGATCGACGGCGCCCTGCCCGGAGACGTGCGCGACCGGCTGGTGCGGGCGGTCGGGGCAGAGCTCGACCTGCTCGATCTCCAGGGCGTCGGACGGCCCGACCTCGGCCCCGGGCACCTCGGCGATGCGGCGCGCGTGCTGGGCGCGGCCGCCTACCGGATCTCGACCGACTGCATGATCGACCAGAACACGCCGTGGTAGCCGCCCGCTCCGCCGGCCAGGCCCGTCACGCCGGGCGCCGGCAAGCGGCGGCCGCCGGCGCAAGCGTCGAGAGGCGCGGCACCGGGGCGGGCGATGCCGTCGCCCCCCTATGGACTGATGCATCACCGCCCCTCGACACGGTGCGCCTTCGAGGGAAGATGGGCACCTGTTCCACGCGATCGCGGGCACGCGTTCCGGGTCAGGGTCTGAATTTCGGAGGAGGCGCTTTCGCATGCTGTCCCCCGCGAGTTCGAGCCCGTGAGCGGTATGGAAGGAGCGGTCGAGGATGGCGGCGGCGGGGGTCGGGTCGCCGATGACCTCGTGCCCGGCTTCGACCGGGAGCTGGCTGGTGACGATGGTGGCCTTGCGGCCGTGTCGGTCCTCGAGGATCTCGCGGCGTTCGACGGATGTGAGTGGGGCGAGGCCCCAGTCGTCGAGGATCAGCAGGTCCAGGGCCTCCGCCAGCTCGATCTCCATGCGGATGAGCGCGTCGATCACCCCGTCCAGTTGTCGTTCCTCGAGCATGTCCGCTCCGACCGCCTCGACCGGTCCGATGAGGTCGTCGGTGAAGCGCGCCGCGATCGCGGCGCGCCGCCGTCGCTCCTCGAGGAGGTGCGTTCGCAGCGAAAGCGCCCAAAACGACTTTCTGCAGATTCTTTCGAGGGACCCCGCCACCCGGTGGCGGAACACGACAGTCGCGCCGCGGCAGAGCAGGTAGGTCGTGCCCCTCGGGCTGCGGCAAGTCCACTCTGCTGCGCATGATCGCCGGGCTCGGGGAGACCACCGAGGGCCGCATCAGGATCGGGGCGCGCGAAGTCACGCGCGTCGACGCGGCCGACCGGTGGGTGGCTGAGGTAGGGCGCGGAACGGCCGCCCCCCAGCCGGGAGGTCCGGGATACCGGGCCGGACCGTCCGTGGCGACGAATGCACCGACGCCTCGTGCGCCCGGTCTGCATGCAGTCGCCTTGCACCTGCGACGAGCGGGACCGGGAAGGTCATGGCGTCCACCGTCGGGCCGGCCGCAGCCGCCATCTTCCGGCTTCGACCCCCAGTCGCCCGGAGCCGTGCGCCCCGGGCGGGAGGCAGGCGGCAGCTCCGTTTCCGCCTCGGCTCCGCGAGCCAACACGACGAACGCGCCTACCGGGGCAGCGCCGAGCAATGCGCGCCGCCGGATGCCAGGCCAGACCCGAGCGCCAGCGCCGGCGGAGCGCGATAGGGGTCGAGCTCGGCCGTCGCCGTGTCGAAGACGGCGAGCGCGAGCAGGAACGCCGCGGCGAGGGCGGCCGTGACACGCCTCGTCATCGCCGTGCCTCGAGGCCGACGAGCGGGCGCAGCCGCAGGCCCAGGGCCGAGCCGGCGAGCGCCGCGGCAAACCAGGCCCAGCCGTGCAGGCTGCCGGTGGAAATGCCCGAGAAGAAGGCGCCGACGTTGCAGCCGAACGCGAGGCGCGAAGAATAGCCCATGGCGAGCCCGGCCACCATCACGGCGATCCACGCACGGACGGGTAGGCGTGGCAGCCGCTCCGACAGGCCGCCCGCACGCCATGTCGCCACCACGAGCGCGCCCGCGATGATGCCGATATTGGTCAGCGAGGTCACATCGGTGAAGAGGCTCGCCTCGACCCGCGCGGCATTGGCAGGGGCCGACCAGAAGGCCGAGCCCGACAGGTCGGCACCGAGTGCCGCGGCGCCCTTTGCCGCCCAGAGCCCGAGACCGTAGACCACGCCCCAGGGCTGACCGGACACGACGAGGTTGGCGAGGGCGAGCAGAGCGACGGCGACCGCCGCGATCACCAGGCGGCGGGGGATGCGTCGCGCTTCGGGGGGCGCGAGCGCCAGAAGCACCGCCGCCACGACGCCCAGGGCCGCCAGCGTCGCGAGCAGCCCGGTGGTGCCTCCGAGCGCGACGACCGGCAGGGTTCCCAGCTCCGTCCACCAGAGCAGGTGTGTCGCGCCGAGGAAGCTGCCAACGGCGAAGAACGGCAGGGCGAGAAGGCCCACGGGGTTGCCCGAGCCGGCATTGACCAGCGTGCCAGACCCGCAGCCCAGCACGACCTGCATCGCCGCGCCGAAGACGAACGCCCCACCGACCATCGCCCATCCGACCGGAGCATGTGCGCCCACGATCTCGCCGCCCCCGGAAGAGACCAGCGGGATCGCCACCGCCGCCACCAGCGCGATCGCCAGCAGTTGAGCCAGAACGCCGGCCGGCTCGCGCCGCAGCAGCAGAGCGCGCCACGGCCCCGCGAAGCCGAACCGCAGCCCCTCGAGCGCAATCCCGAAGCCCAGGCCGATCGCAAGCAGCACTCCGTAGCGCGCCCCGGCGAACAGCGCGACGGCGAACACGGCGAGCAGCGCAGCCCCGGCGAGTGCAGCTCGGCGCAGGTGCGGGGCGGCTTGCGCTCCGCCATCGAAGGTCGTCTCTGCCATGGCGTGCCCCTCAGAAGATCCCGCGCACCTGGTTCATCAGGTTGCGAAACAGCCCCGGCGTGTTGGCCATCTCATGGCCGGCATTGGAGTAACCCACCATGGACTCGGGGTAGAGCCTGACGCCGTCGATCCCGGCGAGTTCGGACAGCGCGAACCAGTTCGTCGCGGCCCAGTGGCCGGTATTGCAGAACGAGACCAGCGTTTCCGCGCCGACGAGACCCTCGGCTTCGGCCAGTCGTCGCGCGCTGTCCGCGTTCACGATGGCAGGCCCATCGGAGAACCACCCGGCATGCTCGAAATATCTCGATTGAGGCAGGGTGCCGGGGCGGGCCGCCGCGGCATGAGAGCGGTTGCCTTCCCAGAATGCCTGCGGTCTGGCGTCGAGCAGCAGGGCGTCTGCTTCGCCTCCGACGATGGCTGCCACGTCTTCGGTCGTCGCGAGCCAGTCGTCGGAAAACGTCAGCTCGAACTCGGACGGAACGACCTCGGCCACCTGCGTGCTCATCGGCAGGCCGGCGAGACGCCACGCTTTCGCGCCGCCGTTCAGGATGGCGAGCTGGCTGACGCCCGAGGATTTCAGCGTCCAGTAGACACGCGCGGCGGCCCCGAAGTCGGAGTCGCTGGCGCCCTCGTGCACCACGACGACCGGCCGCTCCCGCGTCACGCCCAGCGACCGAAGGGTTGCTTCCAGGTCGTCCTCGGGAACGAGCCGCCCCGGGTTTTCGGAAGGGCCGCGAAAGAGAGAATAGGGCGCGTGCACCGCGCCGGGGATGTGCCCGGCTTCGTAGGCGTCGCCGCGAATGTCGAGCACGAGCGGCGCGGTGTCCGACAGCCTGCGGTCCAGCTCGACAGGGGTGAGCAGCGGGCCGAACCCCTGCTGGGCGGCTGCCGCGACTGCGAGGCCGAAGCTGAGCGCCGTTGCAAGAGAGAGAACCTTCATCGTCTCGTCCTCCTGAGGTGACGTTGCATTTCCCTTAGCATTCGCGAGCGGCCGTGTCGCGACAAGGCGCCGTGAGCCTGCCGCGACCTCGGCTCGGCGAAGGCCCGTCTGCGCCGGGCCGCCTGCGCGAGAATGCCTGTCCATGCGGCGGGGGCGTCGCTCGTCGCGCATCCTCCCGGGCGTGCGAGACGCGGGCGATCCTCCTTATTCGCATCGGGATCAAGGGTGCGCCTGCCGGTCGCTTCGCTGGTGCCTCAGCGCGGGTCCGTCCCGGTCTCAGAGCCAGGAGAGCGCTGGAGAAAGCCCGAAAGCCCGAAAGCCCATAGGGCAAGGGGCGCGGGCGAGACGGCAACGGCGAACGTCGCCACCATCGCGACCGGCTGAAACACGCGGCTGAAGCCGGCGGAGAGGGCGATTCCGCCGCCGATCAGCGCATTGCGAGAAAGATTCACGAGCAGGGCGATGAAAAGGTAGCGGTAGCGCGAGGTGAGCGGGCGCAGACAGCCGGGCGCGCGCTGCTGGAGCAGGTCCAGCCTGCCACGACGACCCAGCGGTTCGAGAGCGTCAAGCAGCATGCAGGCTCGCCGAAGACCCAGATCGGCCAGCGTGCGGCGCACGCCGCCATGCGGCATCCACTCGCCCGCGGCGAAGGCCAGGCAAAGCCCCGCGCGCGTCGCGAGATACACGAACGGCGCGATGGACGGGCCCTGCAGCACGAGCAGGGAAAGCTGTAAATCCCGGAGACAAAATGAGCCACGGAAGCGGTCGGATGCTCTGACCGCCGCGGAGTAAAATTCCGCCACCCTTGCGCCTGAGGCGAACGAACTGAAGGCGGGGAGATGTACTCTGTGGAACTTTATGCGCGTGTGCGACGAGCGTGCCATGTCGATGGTCTGAGCGAACGCGCGGCGGCCCGGCTGTTCGGGATCGACCGGAAGACGGTGTCGAAGATCCTGAAGCACCCGGTGCCCCCTTGGATACCGCCGGTCGAAGCCGCCGGCGCGGCCGAAGCTTGACCCGTTCATTCCGATCATCGACCAGATCCTCGAGGCGGACCGGGCGCTGCCGAGGAAGCAGCGGCACACGTCACAGCGGATCTTCGAGCGGTTGCGCGAGGGCGAGCCATCGTGTCGCCATGCGTTCGGGACCGTTGGCGAGCGGGTTCAACGGGGGCATCACCATCGTCACCGACTACGTCCGGGATCCGCGACGGGTTCGGCATGCGGTGGGCGCTGCTCGGGCCCCTCGAGGCCGTTCACCTGAACGCCCCAGGCGGCATGGACGACTACTTCACGCGCTACCGGGCGACGTTCGACGGATTCTGCCCTGACGGCACGTGCCTCGACGACCTGCTGACGCCGCAGACGCGTGCGGCGCTGCAGGAGTACTGCCTCGCCGAAACGCCCCTGTCGAAGGCGAAGGCGCGCCGCGACGACGCGCTCGCGGCCCTGCGCGCGTGACCGCGGCATCGAACGCATCGCAGGCCCGGGCTGAGACCTCCCGCTTCGCCTGCGCCTCCGTCGGCCTTCACGGCTAGCGCACCCCCGTCGCGGCGCCCGGCCCAGGCGCGGCCCTCGGGCCGAGGGGCAGCCCCCCGGACCCCTCCCGGAGTATTTCAGCCGAGAAGATGGAGCGCGGGCGGCGCCTCGGTTCGTTCAGTAATCCGGCGTGACGGAACGGCCCTCGCGGCGGGAGCGGTCGCAGGCCAGCGCGATGGCGAGGGCGGCGCGGCCGTCGGCTTGGGTGGGCTGCGGGGCCCGGCCCTCTTCCAGCGCCTGCCGGAAGGTGTCCAGCGCGATGCCGAACGAGTCGTCATAGCGTTCGAGAAAGAGGGCGTCTTCCTGATGATGTCCTTCTTCAAGGCGATCCCGAAGGACATCGAGGAGGCCGCGCGGCTCGACGGCGTCGGCTGGCTGCGGATCTTCTGGTACGTCATGCTGCCGCTCGCGCGGCCGGCGATGATGACGCTTGCGATCCTGACCTTCCTCTACGCCTGGAACGACTATCTCTGGCCGCTCGTCTCGGCCCAGCAGCGGGAATATTTCACGATCACGCTGGGTCTGGCGAGTATCCAGTCGAATTTCGCGCAATCCGAAGGCTTGGGCCGGGTGATGGCCTCGGGCGTGATCGCCTCGCTGCCCGTCGTCCTGCTGTTCCTGATTTTCCAGCGATACGTCGTGCAGGCGATGACCGCCGGCGGCAGCAAGGGCTGAGCGCGAGCGAACCGACAGACGACATGCAAACGGGAGGGAAACCGATGAAACACATCCTGATCGGGGCCGCGCTCGCCGCCGGCCTGACCACGGGGGCGACGGCGCAGGAGATCACGCTCGGCCGCTTCTTCGGCGCCTGCGAGGACGCGGGCACCGACACCAAGGCGAGCGTCGGCGAGGCCTGCATCATCCAGTCGATCATCAACGCCGCCGACGCAGAGATCGAGGGCGTGACGGTGAACACGCTGCCCACCGACTGGGGCAACTACTACGACCAGATCAAGGCGGCCTATGCCGGTGGCACGCCGCCCGACGTGCACGTGATGCACCGCCACCGCGTGCCGGAATTCGCCGGGATCGGCGCGCTGGCCGACCTGTCGGGCGACCTCGAGACGGTCGGCATCGACCCCTCCGACTGGACGGAGAGCGCGCGTGACGCCGTCACCTACGAGGGCGGCATCTACGGCGTGCCGATGGACCTGCACGCAAACCTCTGGCACGTGAACATGGATATCATGGAAGAGGCGGGGCTGGTGCAGGACGGCGCACCCGTTCTGCCCTCCTCGCCCGAGGAGCTCCTCGCGCACGCACAGCAGGTGAAGGACGCGACCGGCCACGATTATCTCGCCGCCGATTTCGCGCAGTTCCCAATCGGGGTGCGGCTCGTGCTGGCGTTGATGTGGCAGCAGGGCGCCAACATCTTCACCGAGGACGGCACGGCGACCATAGACACCGACGAAGCGCGCAACGCCGTCACCGCGATCACGCAGCTCTTCGACGCGGGGCTGGCCGACCCGCAGCTCAACTACGCCGACAGCCAGCAGGCGTTCTTGAACGGCGAGGCGGCAGTGCTGGTCAACGGCACCTGGGTGGTCGACTTCTACACCGCCGAGGCCGCGAAGGAGGAGACGGGCCTCGACCGCTACTACGTCGCCGACTTTCCCACATTGTTCGACGAGGGCGCGACCTGGGCCGACACGCACATGTGGGCCATCCCCTCGCCGCTGAAGTCCGACGAAGACAAGTACATGGCCGCGCTCGAGGTGCTGGCCTTCATCGACGCGCACAACGTCGACTGGGCGCGCACGGGCCACATGGCGGTGCGCACCTCGGTGCTGGAGAGCGAGGAATACAACGACCTCCCCCACCGCGACGAATACACCGGCACCGCGCAGATCGCGCGCGACACCCCGCCCTCGGAGCGCTACGGCGCCATCCAGGACGTGCTCAACCGCGAGCTTCAGGCGATCTGGCTGACCGGCAAGCCGGTGGGCGACGCGCTCGCGGATGCGGAGCTCGAGGTGCAGGACCTGCTCGACCGCTGACACAGGCGCTCCCGCGCCGCGCCGCCGGCGCGGGGGCCGCCCCAGGGAGACGCCCCATGGAACGCTGGAGCGAAGCCGACGCGAACGCCTGGTGGGCGGCGCGCCCGTGGATCTGCGGGGTCAACTTCCTGCCCTCATCGGCGGTGAACTTCCTCGAGATGTGGCGGGCCGAGACCTTCGATCGCGTTACCATCGAGCGCGAGCTCGGCTGGGCGGCCGAGATCGGCTACAACGCCATCCGCGTGAACCCGCACTTCCTGGTCTGGAAGCACGATCGCGGCGGCCTGCTCGATCGGCTCGACTGGCTGATCGGCGTGGCCGACGCCCATGGCATCGCCACCATCCCCTGCCTGTTCGACGATTGCGGCTTCGGCGGGGCCGAGCCCGTCTGGGGCCCCCAATCGGAGCCTGTGCCGGGCGTCCACAACAGCCGCGCCGTGGCGAGCCCCGGGCGGGAGGCCGTGATGGACCGCACGCAATGGCCCGACTTCCAGGACTACGTGCGCGGCGTCGTCCGTGCCTTTCGCGCCGACGCCCGGATCCCGTTCTGGGATGTCTACAACGAGCCCGGCAACCGCATGCAGTTCGGCCCCGGCGGCTATTCCCGCTTCGAGGGCGACCTGGAGCCGCACGCTCAGGCGCTGATGGAGGCAGCCTTCCGCTGGATGCGCGAGGAAAACCCAGAGCAGCCGCTGACCGTCGGCGCGTGGTCGACGCCTGTGCCGAGGGACGTCGACCACGTGAATCCATACCAGACCGCGATCGACCGCAGCGCGCTGCTCCATTCCGACATCGTGACGTTCCACGCCTATTGGCGCGCCTCGCGTGTGGCGCGCTTCATCGACTACCTGTCGGTTCTCGACCGCCCGATGCTGTGCACCGAATGGATGGCACGCGCCGTCGACAGCCGCATCGAGGACCAGCTTCACATGTTCCACGATCGCGGCGTCGGCTGCATCCAGTGGGGCCTCGTGCGCGGCCGCAGCCAGACGCACCTGCCCTGGCCTTCTGCCCTCGTGGAGGCGCATGGCGGCCATCCCGACCGGTCGATCTGGTTTCACGACGTGCTGCACGAGGACGGGCGCCCCTATGCGCCCCACGAGATCGACACGGTCCGGTCGCTGACGCGGCGGGCGCACGACCCCGGACAGGAGGGAATGAGGACATGACCGGCGTCACACTGGACAACGTGATCAAGCGCTTCGGCGAGGCGCAGGTGATCCACGAGGTCGACCTGGCCGTCGAGGACGGCGAGTTCTGCGTCTTCGTCGGGCCCTCGGGCTGCGGCAAGTCCACTCTGCTGCGCATGATCGCCGGGCT
>NZ_QPLK01000002.1 GCF_003340565.1 Rhodovulum sp. 12E13
GTCTGCTTCTTCTTCATCGCGTGGCGGAGGCCGGGAAAGGCGGGCTGCTTGGGCATCGGGGGCCTCCTTCGTGGTCCCGCCCAGTCTACCCCACGCCGATCAGAGAGCGAGGTTTTTCAGACGTTCCCATTGATCCGATTGCACCAGACAACCCCAATCGAACCAGATTCCCCCCAATTCTGTCGAACTTCGGCTACCCGGCCCCGGTGGAGGCACCGCCATCAACCCGAAGCCATGCCCCTGGGTGGGTCGCGCTCCACCCTGAGGCGGCAGCACAGGCCGTGCCCGGTGCCGTAGTACGAATCGTAGTACCAACGGTGCCTGTTGACCGCGCCTCCGGCCCACTGCTACCCCAGCAAACGCTGAGTGCAGGGCCACAGAGGGTGCTGTGACGGGAGCCAGCCAAGGGCAACCACGCCCTCCGGCAGCACCATCTCCACAGACAACCCTCTGGCTCTCCTCAGCTTTTCTGGAGCTGACCGGAGGCGTAGAACATGCCCCGGAGCTACACCGCCGCTTTCATCCACTTGGCGAGGACCTCAAGCGGGTAGCCCCTGCCGTAGCTGTGCCCCACGCCTTCGGTCTGCCAACCACCAATCTGGTCCACGATGTCAGCCGGGCACTCGACGGCTCGGAGGCGATCCCTCATCGAGTGGCGAAAGCTGTGCATGGTGCAGCGCTCAGGGACGTGTGGCTTCATCCATTTGTTCAGCGCCGCGCTGGCAGAGTTCGCGCTGGTCGCGTCTCCCTTGTTGTAGCGAGGGAAGGCGAACTCGCTGCCGGTCGGCTCAGCAATGATCCGATGAGCGGCCCACAGCGATACGCCAACAAGGGGGACCGTCCTTGCGCTTGTCGAGGTTTTCAGCCGCCGCCATGGATGCTCGCGGATGAGTACGTGCGGGATGGGCGCGTCGAGGACGATGTCCTCCCGAAGAAGACCCACAGCCTCGGCGAGGCGTATCCCGGTGTCGGACACAAGCGCCACGAGCCAGCGAGCCTCGTCATCGACGGCATAGCATCTCTCTTGGACCTTGCGGATGTCCACCAGCGAGAGCGGCTGTCGATCCTCCACACCGGCCTTCCGGTCGTAGTAGACCCCGGCGAATGGATTGGTGAGGGTTATCCCGATCTCCGAGGCGGCGAAGTTGATCACGGAGCGAACCGTGCCGAAGACCCTCGTGATGCTGCTGCCCGACAGTTGTCGCTTGATCAGTGCATCGCGGAAGGCGTTGGCGTCGGCCCGCTTGTAGGCTGAGATGTCCTTGTCGCCGCAGGCGTCGATGACGTATCCGCATGACCGTTCCGCAGCTCTGTGGAAGGTGGCAGGGCGGTTGGCCCCCTTGAGCCGCAAGTAGAGCGCGACGGCCTCGCTGAGGCTGATCCCCTGCTCCTCTGTCTCAGGCTGGGCCAAGGGCGACCCAGGCATGGCGATGGGACGAGACCCGCCCATCCTGAGGAGGTGCTTACCCGGCAGGTCCATGCTGTGCATCCGCAGGAAGTGCCAATGCTCGTCGAGCTGCTGCGACGCCTTGAGCGCCCGCGCTCTGGCCACCGAGGCCGACCTCGTCCTCAGAGAGAAGGAAATCTTGCCGCTCGTGTAGTGGTCTCGCAGGTCGCTCGGGACCCGTCGCGTGAAGTAGAACACCCCCTGCTTCTCGAATGTGAAAGGGGCGGATTTGTTCTCCGGCATGTTCTACGCCTCCGGTCAGCTCCAGAAAAGCTGAGGAGAGTCAGAGGGTTGTCTGTGGAGATGGTGCTGCCGGAGAGATTTGAACTCTCGACCTCTCCCTTACCAAGGGAGTGCTCTACCCCTGAGCTACGGCAGCGTCCGACGCGGCCGGTCATACAGGCATGGACCGTGCGTGCAAGGCATTTCTGCCGCAATGCGGGCAGGGCGTGCCCTGCGCCTCTGGACGTGCCGGGGCATGCTGGCGTAAGGCCCCGCGCATGGGTGGAGGTGGACGCTCCCGCTGGCCCGATGCCGGCACGGTGCCGCGCGACGCGCGGTTGAAGGCCGCTCTGCGGGCCAATCTCCGCCGGCGCAAGGCGCGCCCGGCAGAGGAGCAGGCGACGCCCGGCCCCGCGGCAGGCGATCCGGGACAGCCGGACGCCCGGGAGGCAGGCAGGCCCGGAGAGAGCGGCCAAGGCGAGAACGGGGGCACTTGAGGCATGGACAGGATCGTCGTCACCGGGAACGGCCCGCTATCGGGGGCGATCCAGATATCCGGCGCCAAGAACGCCTGTCTCGCGCTGATGCCGGCGACCCTGCTCAGCGAGTCGCCGCTTACGCTGACCAACGCGCCGCGCCTGTCGGACATCCGCATGATGGCGACATTGCTGCGCTCGCTCGGCGCCGAGGTGTCGTCGCTTGCCGACGGCAAGGTGCTGGCGCTGTCGTCGCACGCGCTGACCGGCTCGCGCGCCGAATACGATATCGTGCGCAAGATGCGCGCCTCGATCCTCGTCCTGGGGCCGCTGCTGGCGCGGCTCGGCCATGCCGAGGTGTCGCTGCCCGGCGGCTGCGCCATCGGCGCGCGGCCCGTCGACCTGCACCTGCGCGCGCTCGAGGCGATGGGTGCCGAGCTCGACCTGCGCGATGGATACGTTCACGCCCGGGCGCCCGGCGGGCGGCTCAAGGGGGCGCGCGTCGTCTTTCCGCTCGTCTCGGTCGGCGCCACCGAGAACGCGCTCCTGGCGGCGACGCTCGCCAAGGGCACGACCGTGCTCGAGAACGCCGCGCGCGAGCCCGAGATCGTCGATCTCGCCCGCTGCCTGCGCGCGATGGGCGCCCGGATCGGGGGCGAGGGAACGGCCACGATCACCGTCGAGGGGGTCGATTCGCTCGGCGGGGCCACGCACGAGGTGGTGGCCGACCGGATCGAGCTCGGCACCTACATGCTGGCGCCCGTCATCACCGGCGGCGAGGTGGACCTGCTTGGCGGACGGCTCGACCTCGTCGAGGCGTTCGTGGAAAAGCTGCACGCGGCCGATGTCGAGGTGACGCAGACCAACCGCGGCATCCGCGTCAAGCGCGCCAACGGCGTGGTGCGGGCCGTCGACGTCGCCACCGCGCCCTTCCCTGGCTTCCCGACCGACCTGCAGGCGCAGATGATGGCGCTGCTGAGCACGGCTCAGGGGGTGAGCCGGCTGGAGGAGACGATCTTCGAGAACCGTTTCATGCACGCCCCTGAACTCGCGCGGATGGGCGCCAGGATCGACGTGCAGGGCGGAGTGGCCACGGTGACAGGCGTCGAGCGGCTGAAGGGCGCGCCGGTGATGGCGACCGACCTGCGCGCCTCGGTCTCGCTGATCCTCGCGGGCCTCGCGGCCGAAGGCGAGACGGTGGTCAGCCGCGTCTATCATCTCGACCGCGGCTACGAGCGGGTGGAAGAGAAGCTCGGTGCGTGCGGGGCGAAGATCGAGCGCATCGCCGGCGAGGGATCGGCCGAGGCGATGGCGGAAGAAGGCGTGTCCTGACGATGCCGGGCGACGCCTCGTTCGACGAGGGCGGCGAGCGCCCGCTCTTCCTCGCGGCGATGGATGACGAAGGGCTGGCCGTGATCTCGGCGCTGGCGCAGGACGCGGTGTTTCCGGTGTCCGAGATGCGGTGGCAGCCGCGGCGGCGCCGCTTCGCCGTGCTGCTCAATCGCTTCCGCTGGGAGGACAGGGCGCGTGCCGAGGCGCGCGGGCGCCCCTACGAGAGGGTGCGGTCGCTGCTGGTGGTCGACGACGTGCTGGCGGTGCGCAGCCAGGGCATCGACCGGTCGGAGGCCGAGACGGTGCTGTCGCTGCTCTCGGTGACGTGGGAGCCGGGCGAGGACGGTGCGGGCCGCGTGCTGCTGACCCTCGCCGGGGACGGGGCGGTGGGCCTCGAGGCCGAGTGCCTCGACGTGACCCTGAAGGACGTGACCCGCCCCTACGCGGCGCCCTCCGGCACGGCGCCCGGACACGACCTGGACTGAGCATGTCACGGGCCGTTTCCGGACGGCGTGCCTGCGGCACGTTCCCTCTTGCCCTTCGGGCGGGGTGGGGCGCTGCCCCCGTCGCCTGCGGCGACTCCCCCGGAGTATTTGAGCCAGGATGATGGGAGAGGCGGGGCGCGCGCAGGCGGCGGGTGCCCGGGCGGGTAGTGTGCCGGACCGCGGCCCGCGCCCGTGGGGCAGGTGCGTCGTGCGCGGGGCGAGTGCTTGTGAGCCGGGCATCGGAGCGGTATCTGCCGGCGGGCGAGAGGGGAGAATGCGATGCCGGTCTTTCTGGACAGTGCGGAGCCGGGGTTCGACGCGGCGTTCGGCGCGCTTCTGACGGCCAAGCGCGAGGAGTCGCCCGAGGTCGAGGGCGCGGTCGACGCGATCATCGCCGACGTGCGGGCGCGGGGCGATGCGGCGCTGGTCGAGCTGACCGAGCGTTTCGACAGGATCCGTCTGACGCCGGAGACGCTCGCCTTTTCAGAAACGGAGATCGAGGCGCTGGTGGCGAAGGTGCCCGCGGCCGAGCGCTCTGCACTGGAGATCGCGGCCGATCGCATCCGTGCCTACCACGAGCGCCAGATGCCCCGGGACGAGAGCTGGACCGACGAGGCGGGCGCCGCGCTCGGCTGGCGGTGGAGCGCGGTGGGCGCGGCCGGACTTTACGTGCCGGGAGGGCTCGCCGCCTACCCGTCGTCGGTACTGATGAACGCGATTCCGGCGCGGGTGGCGGGCGTGGGCCGGCTGGTGATGACGGTGCCGACGCCTGACGGGGTGGCGGATCCGCTGGTGCTGGCGGCCTGCCGGGTGGCGGGAGTCGACGCGGTCTACCGGGTGGGCGGCGCGCAGGCGATCGCCGCGCTCGCCTATGGCACCGAGACGATCGCCGCCGTCGACAAGGTGACGGGGCCGGGCAACGCCTACGTCGCCGCCGCCAAGCGGCGCGTCTTCGGGCGGGTCGGCATCGACATGATCGCGGGGCCCTCGGAGATCCTCGTGATCGCCGACGGCACGGCCGACCCCGACTGGGTGGCGGTCGATCTGCTCAGCCAGGCCGAGCACGACGAGAGCGCACAGTCGATCCTGATCACGCCCGACGCCGCGTTCGGCCGGGCGGTGGCGCAGGCCGTCGAGGCGCGGCTGCCCGCGCTCGAGCGGGCCGCCATCGCCGGGGCGAGCTGGCGCGACTATGGCGCGGTGATCGTGGTGCGCGACCTCGACGAGGCCGCCGCCCTGTCGGACCGGATCGCGCCCGAGCACCTGGAGCTGTGCGTCGACGATCCCGACGCGCTGGCCGGGAAGGTGACCAACGCGGGCGCGATCTTTCTCGGGTCATGGACCCCCGAGGCGATCGGCGACTACGTGGGCGGGCCGAACCACGTGCTGCCCACCGCGCGCTCGGCGCGCTTTTCGTCCGGTCTTTCGGTGATGGACTTTCTCAAGCGCACGACGCTGGCGCGCATGACGCCGGGCGCCCTGGCCCAGGTCGGCCCGGCGGCCGAGACGCTCGCCGCCGCCGAGGGGCTGGGCGCTCACGGCCTGTCGGTGCGTCTGCGGCTCGACCGGCTGAACGAGGGGTAGGGGCAGGCCGGGGCTTGCCTCGCCGCGCCCGTGCCCTCACGCTGAGGTGGGCGAAAGGAGGCGACATGGCGGGCTGCGCCTGCGGCACGAATGTCAGGTTCGAGGGAGTCTCGCGGCGGTATCGCCGCGTGCTCCTGGCCGTGATCGCGATCAACGCGGTCATGTTCGTCGTGGAGATGACGGCGGGTGTGCTCGCGGGATCGCAAGCGCTCAAGGCCGACGCGCTCGACTTTCTCGGCGACACCCTGACCTATGCCCTGTCGCTCTGGGCCATCGGTCGGCCGCTGTCGGTGCGGTCGGCCGCGGCGCTGGTGAAGGGCGCGAGCCTTGGGGCCATGGGGCTTTGGGTACTGGGCGCGACGCTCTGGCAGGTGCTCTCGACGGACGTGCCCGTGGCGCCCGTGATGGGGGCTGTCGGCGCGCTCGCCTTCGCGGCAAACGTTGCCAGTGTTCTGTTGCTTCTGCGCTACCGCGACGGCGATTCCAACGTGCGCTCGGTGTGGCTGTGCAGCCGCAACGATGCGATCGGCAACGTCGCCGTGATCGGGGCCGCGGGCTCGGTGGCGCTGACGGGCGCGGCGTGGCCGGACCTGCTGGTCGCCGCGGCGATGGCGGCTCTCTTCCTGTGGTCGTCGGCACAGATCGTCACCCAGGCCCTCGCCGAGCGTGCCGAGGCGCGCGCCGGGGCGAACGCGCCGACCTGACCCGACGGCGCGCCCGTGCGCAGCCGCGCGCCCTCCGGTGCCGCGCCGGATTGCCCCGCACAACGCCCCGCGATAGAGCTTTCGCGTCACAAGGCTGCCGCCCATGTCCCGCATCGCGCATATCGAGATCGACGACTCGCACCTGCCCCCGCCGACGCCCGAGATCGAGCAGGAGCGGAAGGTGGCGATCTTCGACCTGCTGGAGGACAATTCCTTCGCCCTGCCGCCCCGTGGCGACCAGCCGGTGCCCCCCGGTCCCTACCGTCTTTCGCTTGCGATCCGCGAGCGCAGGCTCGTCTTCGATATCGCCCAGGAGGAGGGGGCGCAAGTCGGCGAGTTCCACCTGTCGCTGTCGCCCTTCCGGCAGGTGGTCAAGGATTACTGGCAGATCTGCGAAAGCTACTTCGACGCCGTCAAGAAGCTGCCGCCCAGCCAGATCGAGGCGATCGACATGGCCCGGCGCGGCATCCACAACGAGGGCGCGCGGGTGCTTCAGGAGCGGCTCGAGGGCAAGGCCGAGGTCGACATCGATACGGCGCGGCGGCTCTTCACCCTGATCTGCGTGCTGCATTACGGTATGTGAGGCAGCGTGGGTGATCTCCCCTCCTCGATCCTGTTCTGCTGCGACCATAATTCGGTGCGCTCGCCCATGGCCGAGGGGCTGGCCAAGAAGATCTACGGCACCCAGGCCTACCTGCAATCCGCCGGCGTGCATGGCGACCGCGAGATCGACGGCTTCGCCATCGCCGTCTGCGCCGAACTGGGTGTGGAGCTGTCGCGCCACCGCTCGCGCAGTTTCGACGAGATGCAGCAATGGGGCGACGATCTTGGCGGCTTCGACCTGATCGTGGCGCTCTCGCCCGCCTCGCAGCGTCAGGCGCTGGAGCTGACGCGCACCCACTCGCTCGACGTGCTCTACTGGCCGGTGATGGATCCCACGGGCCTCGGTGGCACGCGCGAGCGGCAGCTCGAGGCATACCGGCAGGCGCGCGACCAGATCGTGGAGCGCATGATCGCCACCTGGGGCGGCCGAGCGCCCGAACCAGTCGCGGGCAACGCGGCGCGGGGCGCCTGACGCGGGCGTGCCGGCGCGCGAGCACGGCGGCGCATGACCGGCCGGCCCGGCCTCACGTTCGGGGTTGGATCGGGTGTGCCGCCGGCCCCGATGCGGGCGCGGCGTTTTCCGCGGGCGGCTCCGGCGGCGGAAAGTGGTCGGCGAAGGTCGCGCGCAGTGCGACGTCGAGATCGGCCATCGTCACCGGAAGACCGAGATCGACCAGCGAGGTCACGCCGTGCCCCTCGATGCCGCAGGGCACGATTCCGTCGAAATGCGACAGGTCGGGCTCGACGTTGATGGCGATGCCGTGAAAGCTCACCCACCGCCGCAGGCGGATGCCTATGGCGGCGATCTTGTCCTCCCGCGGGGTGCCGTCGGGCAGAGGCGCCTTTTCTGGCCGCGGCACCCAGACGCCTACCCGGTCGCGATGCACCACGCCGGCCACGTTGAACCGGTCGAGCGCAGCGATCGCCCAGGCCTCCAGCCGCGAGACGAAGGCGCGCACGTCGCGCCCGCGCCGGTTGAGGTCGAGCATGACGTAGACGATGCGCTGCCCCGGCCCGTGATAGGTATATTGTCCGCCCCGCCGCGTCTCGTGGACCGGGAAGCGGTCGGGCCAGCGGAGATCCTCCTGCCGGGCCGAGGTGCCGGCGGTGTAGAGCGCCGGGTGCTCGAGCAGCCAGATCGCCTCGTTCGCCGTGCCCGACGCGATGGCGGCGGCGCGCGCTTCCATCTCTGCGACAGCGCGCTGGTAAGGCACCGGCGCCTCCGAGATCAGCCAGTCGGTCATCCATCCGTCCGTTGCCCGAACGGCAGGCCCGCAGCCTGCCCTGCGTGCCACATAGCGCCTCGATGCGGCCGTGTCGTCCCCCCGCTGCTGCGGTTGAAAGCGCCTCGCGCTCACCGCGCACCGGCACGGCTGCGATGCGGGCCGACGGCGGGCGCATCCCCTCTTGCGAGGCCGCGCGCGACTCGCTAGGTAGCCGCTCACCAAGTCGCGGGCGGTCGTGGCGGAATTGGTAGACGCGCAGCGTTGAGGTCGCTGTGGGGTAAAACCCGTGGAAGTTCGAGTCTTCTCGACCGCACCACCCTTATCCGAAGAACGCGCCGGCCCTGGTGGCCGGCGCTTCTTGTTTCGGCAGCGACGTCCGCGACATGGCGCCGTCGGGGTGCGGCAAAGCTGACTGGTCCTGCCCTTGACCTTCCAGCGGCTGGAGGCCCCATATGCCCGATCATGACGCATGATCGGACCCCTGCCATGACCACCGACACTCTCTCCCTCCGGATCGACGGAATGTCCTGTGCCTCCTGCGTGGGCCGCGTGGAGCGCGCGCTCGCAGGCGTCGAGGGGGTGACGGACGCCGAGGTGAACCTCGCCACCGGCGGCGCGACCGTGCGGCATGACGGTACGGTGACGGCGGCGCGGCTGGCCGAGGCGCTGGAGGCGCAGGGCAAGCCGATGCGCACCGACCGGGCGACACTCGATGTCGAGGGTCTGAGCTGCGCCTCGTGCGTGGGCCGGCTCGAGCGGGTCCTCGCCGCGGTGCCGGGCGTGCTGTCGGCCGAGGTCAACCTCGCCACGGGGCGGGCCGAGGTGCACTTCGCCGAAGGGGCCGTCGCGCCCGAGGCGTTGGCGCGGGCCTCGACCGAGGCGGGCTATCCCGCCCGGCCGCACGGCGAAGGTGACGCTGCGTCAGAGGTCGTGCCCGACCGTGAGGCTGCGCAAGCCGAAGAGACCGCGACCCTGCGCCGCGACGCGCTGATCGCGGGCGCGCTGACGCTGCCTGTCTTCATGATCGAGATGGGCGGGCACATGATCCCCGGCGTGCATGACCTGGTGCACCGCACCATCGGGATGCAGGCGTCGTGGGTGCTGCAATTCGTGCTGACGACGCTGGTGCTGGCCGGTCCGGGGCGCCGGTTCTACACGGCGGGCTTTCCGGCGCTGGTCCGCGGCGCGCCCGACATGAACGCTCTCGTGGCGCTGGGCACGTCGGCCGCCTACGCCTACTCGGTCGTCGCCACCTTCCTGCCGTCGCTTCTGCCCGCCGGCACCCGCGCGGTCTATTTCGAGGCGGCGGCGGTGATCGTCACGCTGATCCTGGTCGGCCGCTTTCTCGAGGCGCGGGCGCGGGGGCGCACGGGCGAGGCCATCCGCCGCCTCGCCGGGCTTCGGCCGAAAACGGCGCGCGTCGAACGCGGCGGAGAGGTCGCCGAGACCGCCATCTCCGAGATCGCGCCGGGCGACCTGATCCATGTCCGCCCCGGCGAGCGCATCGCGGTCGACGGCGAGGTGGCGCAGGGCACGTCCTATGTCGACGAGAGCATGATCACGGGCGAGCCGGTCCCGGTGGAAAAGGCGCCGGGCGCGCCCGTGACCGGCGGCACGGTCAACGGATCGGGCGCGCTGGTCTTCCGCGCGACGCGGGTCGGCGCCGACACGGTGCTCGCGCAGATCATCCGCATGGTCGAGGAGGCGCAGGGCGCGCGGCTGCCGATCCAGAGCCTCGTCAACCGCATCACGCTATGGTTCGTGCCCGCCGTGCTGGTCGTGGCGGTGGCGACGGTCGCCGTCTGGCTGCTCGTCGGGCCGGAGCCGGTGCTGACCCACGCGCTGGTCGCGGGCGTGTCGGTGCTGATCATCGCCTGCCCCTGCGCGATGGGGCTCGCGACGCCGACCTCGATCATGGTCGGCACCGGCCGGGCGGCCGATCTCGGCGTGCTGTTCCGCCGGGGCGACGCGCTGCAGGCGCTCGAGGGCGTGAGCGTGGTCGCCATGGACAAGACGGGCACCCTGACCGAGGGGCGCCCCGCCCTGACGGCGTGGGAGGCGGTGCCGGGCGTCGATGCCGAGGCGCTGCTGGCCCGCGTCGCGGGGATCGAGGATCGTTCGGAGCACCCCATCGCCCGTGCCATCGTGGCGGGGGCCGAGCGGCGCGGCCTGGCCCGCGAGACGCCCGACACGGTGGAGGCTCTGGCGGGGCTCGGCGTGCGGGCGCGGGCGCAGGGCGACGAGGTGCTGGTCGGCGCCGCCCGGCTGATGGACCGCGAGGGCGTCGACACCGCGCCGCTCGCCGCGCGTGCCGAGGCGCTTGCCGAGGAGGGGCAGACGGCGCTCTACGTCGCCGTCGGCGGTCAGGTCGCGGCGCTCGCCGCCGTCTCCGACCCGGTGCGCGAGAGCGCGCGGCGCACCGTCGAGCACCTGCACGGGCTGGGCCTGAAGGTGGCGATGGTCACGGGCGACGGTGCGGCGACGGCGCAGGCGGTGGCCCGCAGGCTCGGCATCGACGAGGTGGTGGCCGAGGTCATGCCCGACGGCAAGGTCGAGGCGGTCGACCGGCTGCGCGGGGAGGGCCGCATCGCCTTCGTCGGCGACGGGATCAACGACGCGCCGGCGCTGGCGGCGGCCGACGTGGGCATCGCCATCGGCAGCGGCACCGACGTCGCCATCGAGAGCGCCGACGTGGTGCTGATGGCGGGCGACCCGGCCGGCGTGGCCAATGCCTTTGCCATGAGCCGGGCGACGATGCGCAACATCCGGCAGAATCTCGTCTGGGCCTTCGGCTACAACGTGGCGCTCATCCCGGTGGCGGCAGGCGCGCTCTACGTCTTCGGCGGGCCGCTCCTGTCGCCGATGCTGGCCGCGGGCGCCATGGCGCTGTCGAGCGTCTTCGTGCTGACCAATGCGCTCCGCCTGCGCTTCGCCGGGGGCACGGCGCAGGCGGGCACCGGCCCTTCGGGCGGCGCGCGGGCGACGGCCCGGCCGGCCGCCGTGCCGGCCCCGGCGGAGTGACGCCGCCGCCCGGCGGGGGCGACTTGCCTCATCGCCCTGGTGGCCCTTGACGGGATAGGCACGCCCCGCGCGACGATACCGGCGAGGCGCCATGAAGAGCGAGGCGGACAGGCGGCGGCTCAACCTCTCGGCCGGGGCGGCCTCGGTCACGGTGGCCCTGACGCTCGTGGTGCTCAAGGCCTGGGCGCTGGCGCAGACGCAGGCGCTGTCGATCGCGGCGACCCTGGCCGACAGTGGGCTTGACCTGCTGGTGTCGGCTTCGGGCCTCGCCGCCATCGCCTATGCCGCGCGCCCCCCCGACGAGGATCACGCCTTCGGCCACGGCTCGGCCGAGGATCTTGCCGCGCTCGGGCAGGCGCTGTTCCTGATCGGTGCGGCCGGGGCCATCGGCGCGGTCGCGGTCTATCGGCTCGCGGCAGGTGGCGAGACGCAGCTTCACGCCGAGGGGCGCGGGGTGATCGTGCTGGTCATCTCGATCGGGCTCACCCTCTCCCTCGTCGCCTGGCAGCGGCACGTCGCGCGGCGCACGGGCAACCGCGTGGTGCAGGCGGATTCGCTCCATTACGTCGGCGATCTGGTGCCCAATCTCGGCGCCATCGCGGCGCTCTGGGCTTCGGCGACCTACGGCGTCTCTGGGGTCGACAGCGTGGTGGCGCTGCTCGCGGCGGGCGTGCTCGCCGTCGGCGCCGTGCGGATCGGGCGCGGCGCGTGGGACGCGCTGATGGACCGGCGGGCCGACCCGGCACTGATCGCCGAGATCGAGCGCGCGGCAGCCGCCCACCCCGGCATCGAGGGCTGCCATGACCTGCGCTCGCGGATGGCCGGCGGGCGCGTCTTCGTCGATTTCCACGTCGAGATCGACGGATCGCTGCCGCTGGCCGAGGCGCACGAGATTGCCGCCGCGCTGAAGCGGCGGCTCCTCGCCGATCACCCGCAGGCTGACATCCTTATCCACATGGACCCGGCCGGCGACCCGGCCTCCGGCGCGTCTGGTGCCGGGGCCGGATCCGGGGCCAGAATCGGGGCCGGGCAGCGGGACATGCCGGTCAGCGCGGCTCGAACCGGCCGACCGGGATCTTGAGGTAGTGCCGCCCGTCGGCCTCTGCCTCGGGCAGGCGGCCGCCGCGGATGTTGATCTGCAGGGCCGCGAGCATCCGGTCGGGCAGGGGCAGGGTGGCGTCGCGCTCGGTGCGCATGGCGAGGAATTCCTCCCGGCTGATCCCGTCTTTCACATGACGGTTCCGGAGCCGGTGCTCGGCGACCGTAGCCATGTATTGAGGGGCCTGCCCCGCCGGCGGATAGTCGTGGCCCGGGTAGAGGCGCGTCTCTGCCGGCAGATCGAGGATCGCGCGGATCGACGCCCACAGCTGTTCGGCCGAGCCGCCGGGGAAGTCGGCGCGCGACGTGCCGCTTTCGGGCTTCATCAGCGTGTCGTGGACGAAGGCCGCGTCGCCGGCGACATAGGTGATCGAGGCCAGCGTGTGGCCGGGCGAAAACATCACGCGCACCGGGATCTCGCCCACCTGGAAGGTGTCGCCATCGGCGAACAGCCTGTCCCACTGGCGGCCGTCGGTGGGCAGGTCGGGCAGGTGGTAGAGATCCTGCCACAGCTTCTGGACGCCGGTCACCTTGTCGCCGATGGCGCGCGGGGCGCCGAGCTTCTCCGCAAGGTAGGGCGCGGCCGAGAAGTGGTCGGCATGGGGGTGGGTGTCGAGGATCCAGGCGATGTCGATCCCCTGTTCCTCGACGTAGGCGAGAATCTCGTCGGCGCTCTGGGTCGTCACGGCGCCGGCGGCCGGGTCGAAGTTCCACACCGGGTCGACGATGGCGCCCTGCATCGTGGCGGGGTCGTGGAACACGTATTGCAGGCTGCCGGTGGGCCTGTCGAAAAAGGCGCGGACCTTGGGGCTGGCGGTCATGTCTTGGGCTCCTTGTCTGCTGCTTCGGGCTAAATATTCCATAAAAGGAATATGACAAGGGCGCGGTTGGAGGGGCGTGCCTGCGGGGTTACCTGCCATGCATGAGGCGCATGGTGGACGAACAGGCCCGAAATCTGAAGGAGGCGCTGCGCGCGCAGGCGCTGGCAGAGGGCTTCGCCGCGATGGGCGTGTGCCGGCCCGACGCGGTGCCGGAGGTGCCGGCCCGGCTGCAGGAGTTCGTCGCGCTGGGCTATCACGGGCAGATGGGCTGGATGGCCGAGCGGATGGAGTGGCGGGGCGACCCCGCGAGGCTCTGGCCCGAGGCGCGCTCGGTCGTGATGCTCGCCGAGCCCTACACGCCGAACGAGGACCCGATGGCGGTGGTGAGCCGCCCCGACCGGGGGGCGATCAGCGTCTACGCCCGGGGCAAGGATTACCACGACCTCGTCAAGAAGCGGCTGAAGCGGGTGGCGCGCTGGCTGGTGGGCGAGAGCGGGGAAGAGGTAAAGGTTTTCGTCGATACCGCGCCGGTGCCGGAAAAGGCACTGGGGCAGGCGGCGGGCCTCGGCTGGCAGGGCAAGCATACCAACCTGCTCGGCCGGGATCTCGGAAACTGGTTCTTCCTCGGCTGCATCTTCACCACGGCCGAGATGCCCGTCGACGCGCCGGGGGAGGAACGCTGCGGGAGCTGCCGCGCCTGCCTCGACGCCTGCCCGACCGATGCGTTCCCGGCGCCTTTCCGCCTCGATGCGCGGCGTTGCATCTCGTATCTGACGATCGAGCACCGGGGGCCGGTGGACGAGGCGCTGCGGCCCGCGCTCGGCAACCGGATCTACGGCTGCGACGATTGCCTCGCCGCCTGCCCGTGGAACAAGTTCGCGGCGGAGGCGCGCGAGATGCGCTATGCCCCGCGTCAGGGCCTCGACACGCCGCGCCTGTCCGATCTGGTGCGGCTCGACGACGCGGGCTTTCGCGCCATGTTTTCGGGTAGCCCGATCAAGCGGATCGGGCGTGACCGCCTCGTGCGCAACGTGCTCTATGCCATCGGCAATTCGGGCGATGCGGCGCTGGCCGAGCTGGCGCGGGGCCTCGTGGACGACCCCGATCCGGCGGTGGCCGACGCGGCGCGCTGGGCCCTCGATCGGCTGACGAAGAACGCCGCCGGCGCAGGAACGCGCGCCCGGCCGTGAGCGTTTGGCAACATGCGCGAATCTGCTAATGTCCCGCGAAACGACAGGAGGATGTCATGAAGAAGCATGTTCTCGACCATCCCCGTGACGTCAGCTCGAATGCGCCTGTGACCCGGTATGCGGGGGCGGCACGGCGGCTGTCAGACGAGACGGCGGACAAGAAGATCCTCGGCCTGCGCCGCCGGTCCAAGGGGCCGTACAACCCTGCGGCGCGCATGCGCGCCTTCCTGCGGATCGAGCGTGGCTACGAGGTGTGATCCGCGATCAGCCGGGCAGGTTGCGTCCTGGCCGGCTGCCGCGCCTGCCTGTCAATTGACCGTCCGGGCCGATTGCACGGAAAAGGCGAGGCGCGCCGCCTCGGCCGCTGGCACGACATGCCGGGCGGCATCGGCCACGGGAAAGGGGCCGAACGCGCTCCGGCCCGCGCGCATGTCGAGCAGCGTTTCGCCGCCGTCGCTGGCCATGATGGCGACATGCGCCTCGACCCCCTTCGCGGCGAGCGCCTCGCGCACGGCCATGCGCAGATCGTCGGGCGTGGCGTAGCCCTGCGATGGGCCGGCCCAGTAGATGCGCGTGCGCACGTAGGGGCCCTCGATCTCGATCCGGGCGTCG
Source organism: Rhodovulum sp. 12E13 (assembly GCF_003340565.1). Classification (GTDB taxonomy): domain Bacteria; phylum Pseudomonadota; class Alphaproteobacteria; order Rhodobacterales; family Rhodobacteraceae; genus HLUCCA09. The sequence continues at coordinate 14,822 of NZ_QPLK01000002.1, forward strand.
GACGCGGCGAGGCGCATCTCGGACAGTGACAGCGGGCGCAGCCGCGGGTCGCCGATGATCTCGGCGATGGTGGCCGTGACGACCGAGGGGCCGGCCACCAGCGCGGCGACCGTCAGCGTGTAGGGCAGGCTCCAGGCCATGACGTACCTCCTCCTCGATCGAGAGACCGCTTTGACGCATGGTCGCAACGAGGAGTTAAAGAGCCCTTTTGCCGTCTCTCAGGAGCGCACGAGAGTTTCGTAGGATTCGGCGATATTTCGCGTCAGTTCGCCGACCTCGAAGCGCCACGGCCCGATCTCGCCGACCGGGGTCACCTCGGCGGCCGTGCCGGTGAGCCAGCATTGCTGGAAGCCCTCGAGCTCTTCCGGCATGATGTGGCGCTCGTGCACGCTGATCTGACGGTCACGCAGGAGGCCGATGACGGTCTGGCGGGTGATGCCGTCGAGGAAGCAGTCAGGCTCGGGCGTGTGCACCTCGCCGTCGCGCACGAAGAAGATGTTGGCACCGGTCGCCTCGGCCACGTAGCCGCGATAGTCCATCATCAGCGCGTCGGCGCAGCCCTTGGCCTCGGCGGCGTGCTTGGACATGGTGCAGATCATGTAGAGGCCGGCCGCCTTGGCGTGAGAGGGAATCGTCTCGGGCGAAGGGCGCTTCCACTTCGAGACGTCGAGCTTGGCGCCGCGCGTCTTGCTGTCGCCGTAATAGGCGCCCCATTCCCAGGCGGCGATGGCCATGCGCACGGGGTTGCGCGACGAACTCACGCCCATGTCCTCGCCCGCACCGCGCCATGCGACGGCGCGCACGTAGGCATCCGACAGGCCGTTGGCCTGCATCACGTCGTGCTTGGCCTTCTCGATCTGGTCGACGGTCCAGGGGATGGGCATGTCGATCGCCTCGCCCGAGTCGCGCAGGCGCTGCGAATGCTTGCGGCTCTCAAAGATCCTGCCGCCGTAGGCCCGCTCGCCCTCGAACACCGACGAGGCGTAGTGCATGGCGTGGGTCAGGATGTGCACGTTGGCCTCTCGCCAGGGGACAAGCGCCCCGTCCATCCAGATCTGCCCGTCTCGGTCCGCGTAGTTGCCGGCCATGTCACCCTCTCCCTCGCCCTGAAGGCCACGTTTTCAGAAGTTGCGCAATTTGCGGCCGATCCGGCCATAAAGTTGCGCAAAAAGCGGACAGTCGGTATCAGTCGCCTCTGGCAATGTCAACAACGCTGACGTAATCTCGCTCCCGAGGGAGCACGCCCGGGGAGGTGGCCATGGCAGACGGCAAGGGCGGGCTCGGCCCGCGGGGCGGCGAGACGCTGCTCTTTCTCACCGACGACCAGCTGCGCAAGGGGATCGAGGCGATGTTCTTCGCCTATCGCGGCTTCACGGCCGACCCCGATCGCATCCTCGACGAATACGGCTACGGGCGGGCGCATCACCGGGCGATCCACTTCATCAACCGCTCTCCCGGCACGACGGTGACCAACCTGCTGTCGATCCTCGGCGTGACCAAGCAGTCGCTCAACCGGGTGCTGCGGCGTCTGATCGAGGACGGGCTCGTGGAGGCGCGCGTCGGCGCGTCGGACCGGCGAGAGCGCAACCTGCACCTGACCGAGGAGGGGCAAGCGCTCGAGCGCGCATTGTCGGACGCCCAGACCGACCGGATGCGACGCGCCTTCCGTGCAGCCGGGCCGGAGGCGGTGGCCGGCTTCCGCGCGGTGCTCGAAGAGATGATGGACCCCGAGCAGCACCGCCAGTACCATCGTCTCTCGGAGGCAGGACGATGAACGACACGGACCTGACAGCGCCCTCGCCCGAGTGGCTTGACGAAGGGGAGCAGCCACTGCCCGCGCCCGACCCCTCCGACGCGCACTTGCTCATCGTCGACGACGATGCCCGCATCCGGACGCTCCTTCAGAAATTCCTCATCCGCAACGGCTTTCTCGTCAGCACCGCGCGCGACGCCGACCAGGCGCGGCGGCTGCTCGGCGGCCTCGACTTCGACCTGATCGTGCTCGACGTGATGATGCCGGGCGAGGACGGCGTTTCGCTGACCGCCGACCTGCGCCGCCGCATCGAAACGCCGATCCTGCTGTTGACGGCCAAGAGCGAGGCCGACGACCGCATCTCGGGGCTCGAGGCGGGGGCCGACGACTATCTGCCCAAGCCCTTCGAGCCGAAGGAGCTGCTGCTGCGGATCGGCGCCATCCTGCGGCGGATGCCCGCCGAACCGACAAGCCCGGCGAGCCCCAAGATGCTGCATCTCGGCCCGGTGCGCTACGACGTCGATCGCGGCGAGATGTGGCGCGGCGATGTGCCGGTGCGGCTGACGGCGACGGAATCGGCGCTGATGCGCATTTTCTCCGCGCGGCCGGGCGAGGCGCTCAGCCGGGCGCAGCTCGTCGCGCAGCTCGGCCGCGACGGCGGACCCGACGGGCCGGGCGCGCATGAGCGCGCCGTCGATGTGCAGATCACGCGCCTGCGCCGCAAGATCGAGACCGACCCGCGTCAGCCCCGCTATTTGCAGACGGTGCGCGGCGCGGGTTACATGCTCGCGCCGGAGTGAGTCCCTCCATGGGCGGCGCAGGCCGCCCCGTCCGGCAATGCGTATTTGGGACAGAAAGAAACCGGGAGGGCGGCGCGCTTGGCCACGGCACTCTACACCCACGAGGATTGTCTGCTGCATGTCACGCCGCTGGGCCACCCCGAGCGGGCGGAGCGGCTCGAGGCGGTGATGCGGGCGCTCTCGGCCCCTGCCTTCGCCGCGCTCGAGAGGCGCGAGGCCCCGCTGGCCGAACGGGGGGAGCTGCTGCGCTGCCACCCCGAGAGCTACGTGGCCGAGATCGAGGCGTCGATCCCCGCGAGAGGCAGCCGCGCGCTCGACGCCGATACGCATGTGGTGGCCGGCTCTTGGGACGCGGCGTTGCGCGGGGTGGGCGCGGCGGGGGCGGCGGTCGACGCGGTGCTGGCGGGCGAGGTCGGGAACGCCTTCTGCGCCACGCGCCCGCCCGGCCACCATGCCGAGACCGAGACGCCGATGGGCTTCTGCCTGTTCGGCACGATCGCCATCGCGGCCAGGCGCGCGCTCGACCTGCACGGGCTGGCCCGCGTCGCGGTGCTCGATTTCGACGTGCATCACGGCAACGGCACGCAGGACCTGCTCTGGCGCGAGGCGCGGGCGCTTTTCGTCAGTTCGCACCAGATGCCGCTCTGGCCGGGCACCGGCGACGTGCACGAGACTGGCGCACATGACAACGTGATGAACGTGCCACTGGCGCCCGGCACGGCGAGCCCCGCCTTTCGCCGTGCATGGGAGGAGCGGGTGTTTCCCGCGCTGATCGACTTTGCGCCCGAGCTCGTGCTCGTCTCGGCCGGGTTCGACGGTCATGCCGACGATCCGCTGGCCAACCTGCGGCTCACGGAGGACGATTTCGCCTGGATCACGGGCCGGATCTGCGACGTGGCCGAGGCGAGCGCGGGCGGGCGCGTGGTGTCGACGCTGGAAGGGGGCTACGACCTCGGCGCGCTGGCCGCGTCGGTCGCGGCCCACGTGGAGGTGCTGATGGAACGGGGGGCGGCATGAGCGAGGCGCAGGAGGTGCCGGTGACGGAGCTGAGCTTCGAGGCGGCGATGGCCGAGCTCGAGCGGGTGGTGGGCCGGCTCGAGGGCGGCGAGGTGCCGCTCGCCGATTCCATCCGGCTCTACGAGCGAGGCGACGCGCTGCGCAGGCGCTGCGAGGAGCTTCTGAAGGAGGCCGAGGCCAAGGTCGAGCAGATCACGACCGATGCCGACGGCAGGCCGACGGGCGTGACCCCGCTCGATGAGTGAGGTGGTGGAGACCGACCGCTTCGAGGCGCGGCTGGGCGAGGCGGCGGCGCGCGTGGCCGACCTGTTGGCGGCCGAGCTTGCGGCGGGCCCGGACGTGCCGGTGGTGCACGCGATGCGCTACGCGCTCGAGGGCGGCAAGGGGCTGCGCGGCTTCCTCGTGATCGAGGGCGCGGCGCTGCACGGTGTGGCGCCCGAGCAGGCCGCTCCGGCGGCGGCGGCGGTCGAGGCGCTGCATACCTACTCGCTGGTCCACGACGACCTGCCGTCGATGGACGACGACGAGATGCGCCGCGGCCGCCCCACGGTGCACGTGAAGTGGGACGAGGCCACCGCGGTGCTGGTGGGCGACGCGCTGCACTGCCTCGCCTTCGAGCTGCTTGCGCGCGAGGGGCTGGGGCCGGCCGAGCGGCGGGTGGCGCTGGTGCGCGGGTTGGCCGAGGCCGCCGGGATGCGCGGCATGGTGCTGGGCCAGGCGCTGGACATCGCCGCCGAGAGCGCGGCGGCGCCGCTGGGGCTGGCCGAGATCGAGCGGCTGCAGGCGGCCAAGACGGGCGCGCTGATCCGCTGGTCGGGCGAGGCGGGCGCGGTGATCGCGGGCGCCGACCCGGCCCCGCTGCGGCACTATGCCGGGGCGCTGGGGCTGGCCTTCCAGATTGCCGACGACATCCTCGACATCGAGGGAGACGCCGCGCTGGCGGGCAAGCGGCTCCACAAGGATGCCGATGCGGGCAAGGCGACGTTCGTCTCGCTGCTCGGCCTCGATGGCGCCAAGGCCCGCGCGGCGGGTCTGGTGGAGGAGGCGTGCGACGCGCTCTCCCCCTACGGTGACCGGGCGGACGTGTTGCGGCAGGCGGCCCGCTTCGTTATCGCCCGGCGGAAGTGACAGGGGGCCCTGAGCCCGACGGAGAAGCCATCCATGAGCACGCGACCGAGCACCCCGCTACTGGACCGGGTGAACACCCCTGCCGACCTGAAAGGCTTGTCGGACGCCGAGCTCGTGCGCCTGGCCTCGGAGCTGCGCGCCGAGACGATCTCGGCGGTGTCGGAGACCGGCGGGCATCTCGGCGCGGGGCTGGGCGTCGTCGAACTGACGGTGGCGATCCATGCCGTCTTCGACACGCCGAGGGACCGGCTGATCTGGGATGTCAGCCACCAGTGCTACCCCCACAAGATCCTCACCGGGCGGCGCGACCGCATCCGCACGCTGCGGCAGAAGGACGGGCTGTCGGGCTTCACCAAGCGGTCGGAGAGCCCCTACGACCCGTTCGGTGCGGCGCACAGCTCCACCTCGATCAGCGCCGCGCTCGGCTTTACCGTGGCCCGCGATCTCGGCGCGCGGCCCGAGGAGCGCGGCGAGCCGCCGCTCGGCGACGCGATCGCCGTGATCGGCGACGGGGCGATGAGCGCCGGCATGGCCTACGAGGCGATGAACAATGCCGGCCACGAGGGGCGGCGGCTGATCGTCATTCTCAACGACAACGAGATGAGCATCGCCCCGCCCGTGGGGGCCATGTCGTCCTACCTGTCGCGGCTCTATGCCGGCGCGCCGTTCCAGGAGTTCAAGTCGGTCGCCAAGGGGGCGGTCAGCATGCTGCCCGAGCCGTTCCGCGAGGGGGCCAAGCGCGCCAAGGACCTGCTCAAGCACCTGACGGTCGGCGGCACGCTCTTCGAGGAGTTCGGCTTTTCCTATGTCGGCCCCATCGACGGGCACGACATGGAGCAGTTGCTGCCGGTGCTGCGCACCGTCAGGGCGCGCGCCGACGGCCCGATCCTGATCCACGCGATCACGAAGAAGGGCAAGGGCTATGCCCCCGCCGAAGAGGCCCGCGACCGCGGCCACGGCGTGTCGAAGTTCGACGTCATCACCGGCGAGCAGAAGAAGGCGGCCTCGAACGCGCCATCCTATACCAAGGTCTTCGCCGAGAGCCTGATCGCGCAGGCGGCGCAGGACGAGCGGATCACCGCCGTGACCGCCGCCATGCCCGACGGGACGGGTCTCAAGCAGTTCGCCGAGCGCTTTCCTTCCCGGTGCTTCGACGTGGGCATCGCCGAGCAGCACGCGGTGACCTTCGCCGCGGGGCAGGCGGCTGGCGGGCTGAAGCCGTTCGCCGCGATCTACTCGACCTTCCTGCAGCGCGGCTACGACCAGGTCGTGCACGACGTGGCGATCCAGCGCCTGCCGGTGCGCTTCGCCATCGACCGCGCCGGCCTCGTGGGCGCCGACGGGGCGACCCATGCCGGCGCTTTCGACGTCGCGTTCCTCGCCAACCTGCCCGGCTTCACCGTGATGGCGGCGGCCGACGAGGCGGAGCTCGTTCACATGGTGGCCACCGCCGTGGCGCACGACGAGGGGCCCATCGCCTTCCGCTTTCCCCGCGGCGAGGGCGTCGGCGTCGAGATGCCCGAGCGCGGCGTGCCGCTCGAGATCGGCAAGGGCCGCATGATCCAGCAGGGGCATGGCGTGGCGCTGCTCAATTTCGGCGCCCGGCTGAAGGAGGTGCGCGAGGCCGCCGAGGCGTTGGGCGCGCGCGGGGTCGTGCCGACCATTGCCGACGCCCGCTTCGCCAAGCCGCTCGACCGCGACCTCGTTCTTCGGCTCGCGGCGGAGCACGAGGCGCTGATCACCATCGAGGAGGGGGCCGTCGGCGGCTTCGGCAGTCACGTCGCGCATCTGCTGGCCGAGGAAGGCGTGTTCGACACGGGCCTGCGCTTCCGCTCGATGGTGCTGCCCGACATCTTCATCGACCAGGCGAGCCCGGGCGACATGTATGCCGTCGCCGGGCTCAATGCCGCCGACATCGAGGCCAAGGTCCTCTCGGTGCTGGGGGACGAGGAGCGTGGCCAGACGGTGCAGGGCCTGCCGAGGGCCCAGTGAACCGGTAATCCTCTGCCCGTTCACCGCCCGTTCACCGGGTGGGTGACTAGGATGATCCATGATACGCGCGGTCCGCCATGGCTTCCGGCCGCCGCCCTGGGCCATTGCCGCGGTCTTCGCCGTGCTGCCGCTCGGCGGCGGCACGGCCGCGGCCGACGCCTTGTGCGCCCTGCTGCTCGAGGTCGAGACGGAGGCAGCCGACGCGCTCGAGGGGCGGATGCCGCCACCAGACGTTGCCGCGGCGCGGATCGAGCAGATCGGCACCCTCGCGGCCGCGCAGGTCGACCTGTCCCGCCAGCTTCTCGCGCTGTCCCTCGCCTACCGGTCGGCCCGGGCGAGCCCGTCCCCGGTGGCGTTTGCCACCAGCCTCCGCCGTGCGGCGAGCGAGTTGCGGTGGCTGCTGCCTGCCTGCGACCTGCCGGCGATGGACGGCTCTCTCGACGGTCGGGTCGTCACGCCCCGGCCCCCCGCGACCGCTGCCCGCGATCCGCGCGCACCGGCCGACGATCCCGGCGGTCTCGCCCCGGCCGTCATCCGTCGCTCGGGCGAAGAGGGCGCACCCCTGCCCGGCGCGGCCGGGGATGCGGGGATGCCGGGTCCCGACGCCATCGCCGGCCGGGTCGCGGCACTTGTCGCTCCGGCGATCCTGGCAGCGGCCTGGATTCACTGGCACTTCGTCGGCCGGCCCGCAGGCGCACGGCGCTATCCCTGCCGGGTACGGGCGCGGATGCGGGTGGGCGACCTCGTGGACGAGACACGTGTCGAGGACATCTCGATTTACGGCGCGCGGCTGCGCCTGCAGGAGGTCGAACTCGAGATCGGCGACATGGTCGAGGTCACGTGCCCCCATTTCCGCCGGATCGGGCGCGTGCAATGGGCCAACGCAAGCTATGCCGGGCTGAGGTTTCGACAGGCCGTGTCGCGCGGCGTGATCGAGGCCTGCATCCGCGGCGACGGGGCGCACGACGTCGCGGCGCAGCCGGCCGAGGAAGCGGTCGCGCCCGGCGTCGCCGCGATCGGCGCGCCCCGCGATCCGGCCACGCTTCGCGGGCGCCCCGAGTCAGGCGCCCGGCCGCCTGTCTAGCCCTTGATTCCGGCGGCGATGGCGCGCGTGTAGAGCGCGGCCGCGGCGCTTCCGGACGCGACCGCCCGGGTGACCGGGGCGACCGCCCGCGCAAGCGTTGTGTCGTGCAGGGCGCCGGGGCTCCTGCGGGCGATCTCGGCGATGGCGCGGGCGTAGGCCCGCGGCGCGTGCCGTGTCTCGAGGAGCGCGCGCCCGGCGGCCCCGCGTTCCGCCCCGAGAGACCGGTCGGCGGCGAGGCGGCGCAGCAGGGCCGTCAGGCCCTCGGCTTCGTTCTCGATGCGCGTCTTGAACACGGTCGTCTCGTCGAGCTCGGAATACCAGCCGGCGTCGGTGACGACCGAGGGGGCGCCCGCGTTCCAGATCCGCAACTGGCTGCCCGAGGCCTCGCCCATCGTCGGCCAGCGCAGGTTGAACACGAGGTCGGCCTCGGCGAGCCGCCGGTCGAGCTCGCCCTCGGAGACGAACCCGTGCACCCGCACGCGCTCGGCGATGCCGAGCGCGGCGGCACGGGCCGCGACGGCCTGCTCGTCCCAGACCCGGCCCATGATGTCGAAGCGGAAGGCGAGCTCGTCCTTCAGCGCGCCAAGGACGTCGAGCACCTCCATCAGCCGGCGGTTCGGCCAGATGTGACCGAACTGGACGAGGCGCAGCGGGCCGTGCGCAGGCAGGCGTCCCGGCGGCCCGGGCGTGGCACGGAACGGCAGATCCAGCCGCCAGGCGGGCGTCGTGCGCCGCGCCGCCACCCGCTCAAAGGCGAGGCCCGTATGCGTCAGCACGCCCGCCGCGCGGTCGAGCACGATCTCGAAACCGGGGGCCACGGCGGCGAGGTCGTGCGGCATCATGCGCCGCTCGAGCAGGCGGGGGCCGAACTCGGCGCCGGCCTGCCCATACCAGCGCGACATGGCCGCGAGGTAGTCGTCCGGCGGCAGGATGCCGTTGGCCACGGTGCCGAGGCACAGCTCCTGGATGGCGAGGTCGTGCAGCACGACGATCGAGGGCACGCGCATCGCGAGCCGCAGAAGGCCGGCGTGAAAGACCCAGGAATTGCCGATATGGATGAAGATCGCCTCTGCCCGTCCGTCGGCGCGGGTCTCGCCCGCAAAGTCGCGCGGCAGCGCGCGGCCGGGGTGGAGCATCCGCACCGGCGCATGGCGCTCGAGCCGCCAGTCCCATCTCGGCGCGTCCGTCCAGAGCGTGAGGTCGGTCGCTTCGGCGAGTTCGGGCAGGATGCGGGCGGTGTAGTGGGCGATGTCGGTCTCGGCCGGTGGCAGCGGCGAGACCCAGTGCACCCGTGGCCGCGCAGTGGCGCCGCCCCCGTCGCGCGCGGCGGTCATGCCGGCCGCCCGAGACGGTCGAACGCCTCCCGGCTGCAGGGCAGATCGAGCGGTGCGGCGCGGCCGGTGCCCGAGAAGGGGCCCGCCCCCTTCTGGCAGAGGTGCAGGCGGATGCGGCCCGGTGTGCTCCCCTGCGGCGCTCCGTCGACGGCGAGCGTGACATGGGCGGTCGCGCCGGGGGGCACCGGGTCGCCCGGGCCGGGCAGGGCGCGGCGCCCGTGACACCTCCCTTCGGCGTCGAGCCATTCCGCCAGAAGGGTCGTGCGCTGCGGCCCGTCCACTGTCCACCAGCCCGTGGAGGTGTTGGTCAGGGCGATGTCGGCGCCCCCCTCCGGATCGGGGCCGCCCGCAAGGGCGAGCCGCCCGGCCATGCACGTCGGATCACCCGTGTAGAGGCGCTCCGGCGCCCCGCGCGGCGGACCGTCCTTGCGCCCGAGGTAGAGGATCGTCTCCCCCCGCAGCTCGAGGGGGTGTCCCTGCCGTGCCAGCAACGCGGCCGTTGCGGGGTCGATGCCGTCCTCGCCGGATGCACCGCCCATGTCGTGCGTCGAAAGGCTGACGGTGCCGAAGCCTGCCGCCTCGCCCAGCAGGGGCAACTCGCGGGGGGCGTACTCGCGGTTGTGACGGGCGGACACGCCACCCGCAGGCGCGAAACCACCCGAGGCATAGGGCGCCTCAAGGCCGAGAACCCGGCCGACGGCGCGGTGCGATGCGATGTTCGGCGTCGTCAGAAGCAGGTGACCGCCGGGCGCCAGCACGCGGTTCGCCTCGGCCAGGGCGTGATATGGGTCGAGGGCGAAGCGCTGCAGCACCTCGATGCCCACGACGAGGTCGATGGAACTGTCCTCCCAGGGCCAGCGGTCGCGCTCGGGGTCGGCCGCCGCGACCTCCACCTCGATGTCGGCGCCCTCGCCGTGATCGCGGATGCGTTCCGTCCTCGGCCCGGGGCCCTCGTACAGGCCGAGCAGGCGCGCCCCGGGGAAGCGCGCGGCGAGCAGCGCGGTGAGCACGGGCGGGGCCGAGATGCCGATGTCCAGGATCGTCTGTGGCGCCAGTCCCTCGAGCGCGCCGATGGCCGCCGCGCAACGGGGCCAGGCTGCCTCGATCCCGGCCGCGACGCGATCGACGGCGGGGCTGTCGGATGCCCCCCCGCTCGCTGGAGCATCGAACGAAAAACGGCTTGCCGCGTCGCGGGGAGAGGCGACGGGCAGCCCCGATGCGGAGGGCGGAGCGACGGCCGCGTGCAGGCGGGCGACCGCATCCTCCCGGTGCGCGCTCTGCGGCGCGGCGGGTGGCGGCGGCGCGTGGGAGAGGGTCGGGGCGTCCGCGAGCAAACGGCTGATGACGTGCTCCCAGTCGAGGCTCAGCGCGTCGTAGCGGGCGCGGCCGGCCGCGCCCATCCGCTCGGCCAGCGCCGTGTCTTCGGTCACGCGGGCGAAGGCCCGGCCGAGCGAGGCGGGCGTCGGCGCGGCCACGAGCCCCTCTGCGCCGTCGCCGACGAATTCGAGCGGCCCGCCGGCATCGGTCACGGTGAGCACCGGCTTGGCCGACAGCATCGCCTCGAGCGTGATGTAGCCGTAATCCTCGTCCTTCGGGGCGAAGACCACCGCCCGCGCCCCGGAGTAGCGTCGGATCATCGTGTCGTCGTCGATGGCGCCGAGCCATTCGATCTGGTCGTCGACCCCGCGCGCGCGGGCGAGCGCCTGCAGCCGGTCGAGATAGGCGGGTTCATCTGCGGCGCCGGCCACGACGAGGCGGGGCCCGCGCCCGGCCTCGGCCAGCGCCTCGATCATCAGGTCGAGCCGCTTGTAAGGGGTGATCCGGCCCGGGGCGAAGATGTAATCGCCGGTCTCCCCCGGGGCGAGACGGTCGGCCAGTGGCGGGGGGTGGTAGAGCGGCTCGGCCTCGAGCCCGAGGAACCGGTCGAGTCGCGCCGCCACGTTGCGCGAGTTGGCGAAGAGCGGCGCGCCCGCGCCGAGCGCGGCGCGATCCTCGGCGAGGATCGTCTGGCGCAGGGCGGCGCCTTCGGGGTCGTCCAGCAGTTCGCTGTCGCCGGATTCCCAGAGGTCGTAGGCCTGCCGGTACTGGTGGATGATCCAGAACGTCCTGTTCGGGTGGTGCATCAGCCAGGCCGGGAAGCGCAGCCCGATGGCGAGGTCGACGGGAACGCCTGCCGCCTCGGACACGTCGAGCAGCTTGGCCGCGACGATCGACCGGGCGAGCGTGACGCCGGGATACCACTTGAACGGCAGCGTGACCTCGACGGCCTCGTGTCCGTGCGCGCGCAGCGCCTCGGCCAGCCGCGCGGCGTGGCGCTCCGCGCCTCCGCTCACGAAGGGGACCTGCGTGTTGAGAAGGGCGACCCGCATCAGGCGCCCCCGCCCCGGTCGGGCGAGCCCCGGTCCACCGGGTTCCCGTCCACCGGGTTTCCGTCCAATGGGCCCCCGCCCAATGCGACGTCGAACGGCGCGTCCATCGGCTCGGGCTTGGTGCCGACCACGCCCAGGTCTTGCGGGCCGTAGAGCAGGTGGGCGACCTCCGCGTCGAAGCCCGGACGCGCGAGGGCGTCCTCCAGCCGTTCGTGCGGATTGAGATGCATCAGTCGCACGGGGGCGTAGCCTGCCGTCTCGAACAGCACGCCGAGGATATGCTCGGGCATCGGCTTGAGGTGGGTGGGGTCGGTGAAGAACGTCGTCGCCCCGACGAGCACGTTCGAGGTGTTCGGCGTCTCGACGATCAGCACGCCCCCCGGCGCGAGGGCGCGGAACGCCCTTCGCACGAGCCGCACCACCAGATCGAACGGCAAATGCTCGACAACATGGTGCGCCGTGATCACCGACAGGCTGCCGTCTTCCGCTTCGTCGAGCGCGGCGAGCACGTCGCCAAGGCGGATGTCGAGCCCGCGCTCGATGGCGTCGGCGATCTGCTCGGGATTGCTGTCGACGCCGGTCGCGGTGATGCCGGCCTCGCGCAGGAGCGTCAGCCATTCCCCCCGGCCGCAGCCGAGGTCGAGCGCGGGGCGCCCGCCCGTCCGCGCTGAGGCTTCCTTGACGACCGGCAGGTAGACACGCAGGCGGCGCATGATCTTTTCCTCCGAGCCGCGATGCCGGTCTTCGAAGGCGCGGTAGAAGCGGTCGAGGAACGCTGCGTGGTCGGGGTCGGTGTCGGCGGCGGAGGTGTCGCCGGGGAGGGCCGGCGGCGCGTGCCCCCCGGTCTCGGCGCCGCGCCCGGCGCCGGCTAGGCGCGCCGTCATGTTGCGCACGGCCAGTTCCAGTGCGTCCAGCCGCAGCGACAGCTCGCGGCGCAGCGTCGTTCGCTCCGCCGTGGCGCGCTCTACCGCTACGTCGGCCGATTGGACCCGGTCGAAGGCCTCGAGCAGATCGTCGGACTGCTTCTCGAAGCCGACCTGCAGGCGGTTGGTATGGTCGGTCGTTCGCTCGATGTTCTGCTGAAGGCCGTCGACATGCTGGCGCAGCTCGGACAGCGCATCGTCGACATGCTGGCGCAGCTCGGACAGCGCATCGTCGATACGTGCGACCGACCGGCTTGCGCGTTTCGCCATCTCCTCGGTGCGCCCGAGCTTGAACAGGGCGGTGAGGCCGCGTTCGAGCCGCTTGTGCAGGGGCGGGCGCGGCTTCGTCTCGCCCCCGCGGTGGTCGGGCGCTTTCCTGTCGGCCGGCGCCGTCTCGCGCGATGCAGGTTCGCGGCCCTGCGGGTGTGGCTGCTCTGGCTCAGTCACGGATCTTTCCTCTGCAGCGCGCGTCGGTGGCGCGTTCTGGCGCGGCGCTCGTGATACGCTCTTGCCGCGGGTGTGTCACGGGCACCCGCGCCGCTGCGGCGCCGGGCGACGCCTGCGCCCCGAGCGGGCGGCGCAGACAGTTCGGCAAGGTGGTGCCAATTTGCACGCAGTATGAAAATCGCGCTACCTTTCCGCTTGCCCGCGCGGCGCGAAGGCGTTAGGGCGATCATCGAGGAGCGGTGGGTCGGTCGCGTGCCACGAACGTCGAGCTTGCGCTCCGCAAGAACCAGAGAGGGCTAAGGAATGTCGATCACACCAACACAGCTGGTCACGTTGTACATCTCGTACTTTAACCGTGCGCCGGATCCAGACGGCTTTGCATACTGGCTCCGCGTGGCCGGTGAGCAGGATTTGTCTCTCGTCGGCTTGGCGGAGAGCTTTTCTGTTTCCGACGAGGCACGTGAAAATTATCCGCTTCTGGGCACCCCTGGCTTCCTGACCGAAGGCCGTATCGAGAACTTCCTCGAGGACGTGTACCAGAACCTCTTCAACCGCGGGCTCGACGACGTCGGGCGCGATTTTTATGTTCCGCGGATCGAAAGCGGCGAAATTCCCGTCGAGGTAGCGATTGAGCAGATCGCGTTCGGCGCCCGCGGGCTTGACGAGGTGGCCCTCGCGAACAAGACCGAATCGGCCCTCTTCTTCACCACGTCGCTTCTCGACGTGCCGGGCTTCTCCTATGTCGATGCCGACGGCAATCCGATCCCCGAGGCCGAGGCCGCCGCTCAGGCCGCCGTGGCAACGGTCGACGAGACGACCGAATCGGTCGACGCGGCCAAGGCTGCGACCGATACTTTTGTGGCGTCTGTGGGCAATGCTCCGCCTGTCGCCGTGGACGACAGCGGCGTGACGACCGGTGAGAGCGCCGCAGTCACGGTCGAGGGGCCGGGCGTCCTTGTGAACGATTCCGATCCCGAAGGCGGCCCGCTGACTGTCACCGCAGTCGAAGGTGCTGCGAGCAATGTCGGCGCCTCGGTCACCTTGGCATCGGGTGCCAACGTGACCCTGAATGCCGATGGCAGCTACACCTATGACCCGAACGGCGCGTTCGACGGCCTAAACTCCGGCCAGACCGCGAACGACACTTTCACCTACGAGATCGAGGACGAGTTTGGCGCGACCGACACCGCGACCGTGACCGTCACGGTCCAGGGCGCCGACAACTTTACCGTCGGCACCGACAACGTCACCGGCACCGCGGGCGATGACCTGTTCACGGCCGGGCTCGTGGCCATCCAGGATGGCGGCGGCGTCACCGAGAAGCAGACGCTGAACGACAGCGACGTGGCCGACGGTGGCGACGGAGCCGACCGGATCGACATCCAGCTCAACGGCACGCCCCGTGCCGGCGACCCCTTTGATAACCCTAGCGCCGATATCACCCAGCCCCTGGCGATCTCGAACATCGAGAATTTCTTTATCCAGGCGCGGAACGTCGGCGCGCAGGCGATAGACTTCACCAATGTTACCGGCGCCGAGCAGATCTGGAACAACAACTCGAACGAGGTTCTCAGCGTTCTGAACGTCCAAGAGGTCGTCACGATCGGCATGATTGGCGGCTTCGACCAGGGCTACATAGTCAATTACGGCGGCGCCGTGACAGGTGACTTCACGCAGGCCTTCGTCCTCGACAACGCCAACATTACCAACCTCAACGTGGACGAGGGCGGTGGCAACATCACCGGGCTCGATTTTACCGTGCTCGGGCGGGATGTCGCCACGGCGCTGAGCAACAGCCTCGGTGATGTTGACATTACGTCGCTCAACATAGCCGGTGACGCGGGGCTGGACCTCACGACCACGCTTAACGGCCTCGAGACGGTCGAATCGACCACGACCGGCGACGTGGGCGTTCTGGCCGGTAACGCCCTTGAAACGGCAACCTTCGGCGAGGGCGACGACATGCTCACGACCGGGGGCGGCAGTCTGACCGACACTGGTGTTTCGACAGGAGCGGGCGATGACATGGTCGTCATCAACTCCAATCTGGCCGAAGGTGCCGCGGTCGATCTCGGTGCGGGCGACGACGAGCTCGACATCGGCGGCAACTTCGTCGTCGGGCGCACGGCCGACCTGCAGGGCGGCGAGGGTGAAGACATCCTCAAGGGCGACGGCGCCATGTTCGACGACCTTACGGATGCCGGCAACCAGGCCGTTCCGTTCGAAGACCAGATCGACGGCTTCGAAAAGCTCGAAGTCAATGAGGTCGCCCCCGGGGAAGACGTGGTCATCGACCTCGCCAACCTCGACGACATCAGCTACGTCATCTCGAATGGGGGGCCGGAATCGTCTGATGCGCCAGTAAACGAGCGGGAAGCTCTTGATCCCTCTGACGCGGACGCAGATGGCGGTGAAATCATCGTTAATGGAGTTCGCATCACGATCCCGAACAATGCCAATGCGGCTCAGATCCAGAACCTGATCTTGGCGAACGAAGCTGACATCCTCGCCGCAACGCCGGGCGCAATTGACCTGGATGACATTGGAAGCGCCTCCTTCATCGACGTCGTCTACGACTCCGCGCTTGGTGACGTCGTTAATCCGGACGTGAACGCGGGCGACAACCCCTCAACTGTCAATGGAAACTTTTCGGAAGTTGACGGGACCGATGGGACGTCCGAGGTGCAGACGTTCGACTCGCTTGTGCCGGACTCCTCTGGCACGTTTGAGGTGCTGATCCCTGATCGCGACGGTAACTTCACGCCGGTCAGCGTGAATGTCCTGATCAGCGACACACAACCGGAGGTTCGAGACAAGGTCGTGGCCGCTATTAATGCGGCAGGTCTGCCGGTGACCGCTGCCCCAGACGGCTTTGACGATGTGGAGGTCACCTGGGATCCGGAACAGGGCGCGGTGCCCGACCTGATCGAATTCGAAGGCGGCACGGCCTACACGAACGTGTCGGAAGGCAATCTTGAAGCCAGCGTGTCCGAGTCCACACCCGGTGTCGATGGCACGGCAGAAGTGCAGACGCTGGAGATCACCAGCGGAACAGACGCGACCGGTGGCGAGATCGTCATCGGCGACACGCGCATCGTGCTTGGCGAGAACCTGACCATCGACCAGGTGGGCGGCGCGATCGTTGCCGCCGGCGGGGATATCATCGCCAACAATCCCAATGTGACGGCGGTCAACTACAATACGGCGACGAGCGAGGTGACGTTCGACTTCGATCCGCTCCAGGGCGATGTTCCGCCCCTGGGCTTCTCGGACAACGGCTCCGGCGTAACCTTCTTCCAGGGTGAGATCGAACAGGGCAACGTCGGCACGCCGAACGGCACGCTGACGCTCGACAACATGGCCTCGGGCGGCACCTTCGAGCTGACCGGGGATTCGTTCGGCGGCGTGACCATCAACGTCACCGACGCAACGTCTGTTGGCACCGACGACGTGCTGAACATCATGCTCACCGGTCCAGAGCAACTCGACGACGCTGACAACCGGATCGTGGCGGCCGGTGTGGAGACGCTGAACATCACGTCGATGTTCGACGATCCCGACACCGACACGATGGACGACCCGACCGGCCCGAGCACCCTCACGCTCGTCGCCGGCGATGCGGAGGCTCTCAACATTTCGGGCAACGCGGGTGTCACCCTGGTGGGTGCGGGTCAGGATCTGTCGAGCGTGACCACGATCGACGCCAGCGGCGTCCAGGCCGTGGAGTCTGGCAATGGCGACACTCCGGGTGCCGTGGGTGCCGTGGGCGTTAACAGCAATGCGTACGCTACTGAGGGTGACGTGACCGTGCTGTTCGGTAACGGCGACGACTTCCTCAACGGCATCAACGTCGGCACGACCGATGACGGGACCCTGACCGCCGACGGCGGTGCGGGTGACGACGAGATCATCGGTTCGGGCAGCGACGACACTATTGATGGCGGCACGGGCGACGACATCCTCACCGGCGGTGACGGCGACGACGTGATCGACGGCGGCGAGGGCGACGATCTCATCACCGGCGGTGGCGGGGCCGACGTTTTGACCGGAGGGGCCGGGAACGACACGTTCATCCTGTTCCAGGGTGACGCTGCCCTGCCGGGTGCGGACACGATCGTCGACTTCCAAGCGAACACGGTCCTCGAAGACCCGGACAACGCCGACCAAGGTGGTGAAGTCACGCTCGCCGATCGCGATGGTGACATCATTGACCTTTCGGCCTTTGGCTTTGCCTCGATCGATGTAGAAGTGTTCTCTAATGCTGCCGACGCGCTGACCTTCATCAACAACGGCGACGGGGATGGTGTTGGCCAGATCGCCCTCGACTCGTCGACCGGCCGTCTGCGTATCGAGGGAACCGGTGACAATGGTGTGCCGAGCGACGTGATCGACCTCACCGGCGTCACCACCATCGACGAAGCCGCGTTCCTCATCTGATCCGGCTTGCCTCGGCTCAGACAGGGGCACTGAAACCCCGAAGCCTCCCGAGAGATCGGGAGGCTTCTTCTTTCTCGGCCGGAGCGAGGCCGGGATCCGCCCGCCTTAATCGTCGGGAAACCAATGCCCGCCATGGTGGCCCGGCTTTCCCGAGGAGGGCGCTCGACCGTTGCCAATGCTGCAGGCTGCGTTTCCTTTGGATTGTCGAGGGACCGCTCGTGGCGTACATTAGAAACCTATGGAAGCTGCCTACCACGCCGCCCAAACGCGACGCTGACCGAAGGACGCCCCCACCCATGCGCGAAAAGACGTCGCTCGATCTCGCCTATCGGAAGTATCGATCCGCTTTCGCGGCCACGCTCGTGTTCAGCTTCTGCACGAACCTGCTGATGTTCGTGGGTCCGATCTACATGTTGCAGATCTATGATCGCGTGCTGGCCAGCCGCAACGAGACGACGCTGATCATGCTGACCGTGATCGCGGTCGCCCTGCTCGTCAGCTACGGCCTTCTGGAATTCACCCGCTCCAAGCTGCTCGTGCGGGCGGGCCTGCAATTCGACGAGGTTCTGGCGAACCCCGTGTTCCACCGCGCGGTCAAGCAGCAGGCAGCCGTCCCCAACAGCGCCGCCCACGTCGCCCTGCAGGACATCGACAAGGTGCGCGAGTTCATCACCGGCCAGGGTGTGCTCGCGTTCTTCGACGCGCCGTGGGTGCCGCTCTTTCTCGCGCTCTGCTTCGCCTTCCACCCCTGGCTCGGCATCGTGGCGACGGTCGGGGCGCTCATCATCTTCGCGCTCGCGCTCATAAACGAGTTCTCCACGCGCGGCAGCCTGTCGGAAGCGGGTCGTGCCTCGCAGGGCGCCTCGCATTTCGCCAGCACCGCTCTCCAGAACGCCGAGGTCATCCGCGCCATGGGGATGGAGCGGTCCCTGTCGGCGCGGTGGCGCAAGCAGCACGAGGAAATGCTCGACAACCAGGCCACGGCCAGCGCCCGGGCCGGCGGCGTCGTCGCCACGTCGAAATTCGTGCGGATGTCGATGCAGATCGCCATTCTCGGTGTCGGGGCCTACCTCGCCATTCAGCAGCAGATCTCGCCGGGCATCATGATCGCGGCGTCCATCGTGATGGGCCGGGCGGTGGCGCCCGTCGAGCAGGCGGTCGGGCAGTGGAAGCATTTCATTGCAATGCGCAACGCGCACACGCGCCTCAGGCAGCTCTTCGCCACGATTGACGAAGACCCAGAGCGTGTCGCGCTGCCCGCACCGCGCGGTGCGCTCACGGTCGAACAGGTCGTCGCGGTCGCCCCCGGCACGCGCGAGACGATCCTCCGAAACGTCTCGTTCGGCATCGACGCCGGCGAGGTGCTCGCCATCATCGGGCCGAGCGGATCGGGCAAGACCACGCTGGTGCGTCACCTCGTCGGCGCGTCGCAGCCGGCCACCGGCGCCGTCCGGCTCGATGGCACCGAGCTCGACCACTGGGATCCCGAGCAGCTCGGCCGCCATGTCGGCTACCTGCCGCAAGACGTGAAGCTGTTCCGCGGCACGGTGGGCGAGAACATCTCGCGCTTCCAGGATGACGGCAAGGACGACGAGATCGTGTCTGCCGCCACCCTCTCGGGCGCCCACGAGATGATCCAGAAGCTCGCCGAGGGTTACAACACCGATGTCGGCGACGGCGGCAACGTGCTCTCGGGCGGGCAGCGCCAACGCGTGGGCCTCGCGCGCGCCGTCTTCCGCGAGCCCTCCCTGGTCATCCTCGACGAGCCGAACTCCAATCTTGACAGTTACGGCGAGCAGGCCCTGATGAACTGCGTCAAGACGCTCAAGGGCAAGGGCAAGACGGTTGTGCTCGTCACCCACAAGACGAGCCTGCTCGCCCTGTCCGACAAGACCCTGATGCTGGTCGATGGCCGGGTAGAAAAGTTCGGGCCGACCAAGGAGATGTTCAAGCCGCAGGGCCAGAGCGACGCCGCCCGTGCCGATGGCCAGAAACCCTCTGTCGTCGCGCTCAACCCGAGCGCGCCGGGCTGATCGCGCGGCCCCAGCCCCGCGACCCGCCCCGACACTGAACGCAAGGACCACGACTTGGCAAAAGCTCGCAGCATTCGCCCCGTGACCCTCTTCGGGTTCGCCATCGTCTTCCTCACCTTTGGCGTCTTCGGCGTCTGGGCCGCCGTGGCCAAGATCGACAGCGCGGTCATCGCGCCGGGCGTCATCTCCCTCGAGGGGAACCGGAAGGTCGTCCAGCATCTCGAGGGCGGCATCGTCGAGGAAATCCACGTGGCGGAGGCCGATTCCGTTGACGAGGGCGATCTTCTGCTGCGCCTCAGCTCTGTCGAGGCGCGCTCCAACCTCGAGGTCGTGCGGACCCGTCTCGATCTCGCGCGGATCGTCGAGGCCCGGTTGCTCGCCGAGCGCTCCTCCGCCGAGGAGATGAGCCTGCCGGACCATCTCGCCGAGAGCGAGCGGCCGGGTATCCGCGAGGTGATCGACGATCAGCTCGAACTCTTCGTCGATCGCAGGTCGCTGTTGCAATCGCGGGTCGAGATCCTCGATGCGCGGATCGACCAGACGCACGAGCAGATTGCCGGCCTCGAACAGCAACGGGATGCGCTGGAGCGCCGCCTCGCCAATTATCGCGAGATGGTCGACAGGATGACGGAAGGCTCGCAGCAAGGTCTCGTGCAGACCAACCTGGTGTCTCAGCGTCAGGACGAGTTGATCCAGATCGAGGCCGATCTCGGTCGCGTCATCTCGGAGATCGCGACGGCGAAGACCACGATCAGCGAGACCGAGTTGCAGCGACTCCAGGCGACGCAGGAATATCGCGAGCGCGCCAATTCGGAGCTCGAGGAGATCCGCAGCCAGATCTCGGAATTCCAGGAGCGCATGAAGGTGGCGCAGGACGTGCTGACCAGGACGGAGGTCCGGGCGCCCGATTCCGGCACCATCCAGAACCTCAAGGTGCATACGGTCGGGGCCGTTATTCGTCCTGGCGACGTATTGATGGAGCTCGTCCCCGAGGACGAGCGCCTCATCATCAACGCTCGCGTGGCGCCGATCGACGCCGACAACGTCTTTCCCGGGATGGAAGCCGAAGTCCGCTTCACGGCGTTCAAGGCGCGGCTCACCCCTTTCGTGCTCGGGACCGTCGAAAGCGTCTCGAACGACGTGATCGAGCCGCAGAATCCGCAGGAAGCGCCCTATTTTCTCGCCCGCGTTCATGTCGCCGACGAGGATATCGAGGATGACGTGCAGGCGCGCCTGACCGCGGGCATGCCGGCCGACGTCGTCGTGACCGGGGGGGAAAGAAGCGTCCTGACCTACCTGTCTGCCCCTCTCATGGACGCTGTCCGCAAGAGCATGACGGAGGAATAGCGGCCTCGCGTTTCGGGCGCCGTCACCCTTCGACATCCGTTTCCGGACAGCCGGTGATCAGGCCGCCACGGAGAACCGACAGCAGCTGTGGGCAATCAAGCCACGCGCGGGGACATGCCGCGCTTCCGGGTCAGACCAGGAGACCGAACGCCTCATACTCGGATTGCGCGACGAGCGTGGTCACGGTGCCGCCGTCCGGCAAACCCCATGTCATGTAGACGGGGCTTTCCGTGAGACCCATGTCGACAAGCATGATCGCATCGTTCAGGGCCAGCGTCTCCAGATCATCCGTGCGCGAACTCACGAAGAGGATGAACTCTTCTGCCGTCTGGTCGAACATGGGATGGACCTGCTCGCGCTGATGCCCCGCCGAAGCGACGCGGCCGTCATGGGCCTCGGCACCCCCTTGGCTGACGACGGCTGCATGATCGACCTGCCCGCCTTGACCGGGGCGGTCGGGTGCCTGCAGTTCTGCAACCGGCTCGGTCCACACGGGCGGCGTGGGGGAGAGGCTGTCGATGCCGGATTCGTCCGTCGAGGCAATCTGGCGAGCGGGCGCGGTCGTCGAGCCGGCCGCGGACTGCGGCAGCGACCCGAGCAGAAGGGAATCGACCCCGGGCTTGCCCTCGTCACCGTGCGCGACAGCCAAGGCGGCATTGACCATCTCGCCACCCATCCCGCCGATGGACGCGAGATCGAAGCTCGCCTTGACCCTGAAACCGTCGAAGTCGAATGGACGTATCTCGGCCGGCAGCATGTCGACCAGATCATCGATCGAGAGAATCGCCGTCGGGAGGCCAACGTCGCCGGCCCGCTGATCGGGCGCATTCTCGCCAATCGCGTTCGCCGACATGCCCAGGAAGGCGAGGGGCTGACCGGTCGCGTCCGGTTGAATGACAACCCGGGGTGTGGCCGCCACGATCGCGGCATCCACCGGGGCATCACTCACCCCGAGCGGCAGGAGCCCATCGGCCTGTGCGACACCGGGCAATCCGCCCTCGCGCTCATCCGGCCGGCCGGCGACGAGCTCTGTGCCCGGTTCGGCCGCTCTCGTGCCGCTTTCGGGCGCGCTGCGCGCGCCCGCGATGACCGCGAGGCCAGCCTCGCGGGGGCCTGACGACGCATCCGCCTCGTCGTCCTGCGCGGGGGTGGGGATCGGCTCGTCGAGCGGCGAGACTGACAGCCGACCCGTCTCGCCGAGAAGGCCCTCCGACATGAACCCGCAGGCGATGGCGATCGAACTCAGGCCGGCCGCCACGCCGGAGACCAGCGGCACCCCCCCCGCCTTGTTCAGGGTATCGCGTTGCCCGCCGGCGCCCTCGGAGACGGCCGTGCGCCCATCGTCCAGCCCGCGCCCCGCATCTCCGGTCGCGGCGTCGGTCGTCGCGGCAAGGGGCTCCTCGATCGGCAGGCCGGAGCCGACATCGACCCCCGGCCCGCCGTCCGGGGAGACAATCCGGGCCGCATTGGCAGCGGCATCTTCGGGATCGACCTGCAACAGAACGATCTCTTCGGATTCAAGCAGCAGCGTCCAGACGAGGGCCGCAAGCATGGTGACCGGATGCAGGACGACATTGTCGCCGCGGTGAAGGCGCACGACCCGACCCAGCCCGGGCGCGGATGCGCCGGGCGACGGGGCGAGCGCGCCAGCCGAGAACGCGTCGATCAATTCGCCGAACGTCTCGCCCGCGAGCGGCTGCCCGAGGCTGGGACTGTCGAGCAGATAGCGCCCGTCGATCCGGCACAGGTGAATGAAGACATCGCCATCCGCTCGGCAGAAGACGCACCAGGGGTCGCCCTCGTCGGTGACGCCGCGATCGACCACGGTGCTCATGCCGGCTGCGGTAAGCAGGCTGCGCACATGGTAGATGCTCGCAAGCTCCTGGTTCGACCAGTCCACATTCTCGGCGGACGGCCCGGCCGGTTCTGAGATGGCATTGCGCGAGAGATCGTCGAACTGGACGAGATCAACTGTCTCGCACAGGAATTCTGTCGACTTCTTGTCGGACGGGCCGGGGGGGAAGTCGAAGATGTTGCTCATGCGCGCCGACCTTCAGCCAACCCTGTGAAGACCATGCCGGAAGACGAAGCCGTCCGTACCCCAGTCAGGACACGTCGTCATCGAAAAGGATGCTGTAGGTGGTCGGCTCGTAGTAGAAAAGCAACGTCTTGACGAACTGGCGCTGCTCGACCCCGAGGGCCTGCGCCCACTCGGCATAGCGGTGCACCGGTATGCGGCCCCGACCGTTCTCGAGTTGCGAGATGAAGGTGTAGTAATCGAGCGAGAGCCTGTCGGCGAGATCCCTCTGGGACAGGCCGCGCTCCTCGCGCAGCTTCTTCAGCCAGTGTCCCAGTGCGGCGCGTTGCTCCTTGGCCGCCTCCGGGCTTGTCTTGGGTGCTCCCGCAAGCATGTCGTCAATCCTCTCGGTCTGCCGGTGCCGGCACAACCCCACCGGACGAACCGTGTGCTCCATCCGGCCCTCTACAGTGAATCACTATATGGTCTGGATTGACGAAAAGCAAACGGCGACGGGCAGAAACCGACTTCTGGTCAGAGCGTTCCCGCCGCACCCCGGTTGACCTTTCGGCAATAATTCGCGGCTTCTCCGCCTGCGCGGCCCGTGTCCGACTGGCCGGCATGCCGCACGGCGGCCGGTCGCGGCCCGCCCGCCGCCGGCCCGCCCGCCGCCGGCCTTACCGCTGCCGGCCGATCGCGCCCACGAGATCGTCCGCCACGTCGCCCCAGCCGCGCAGCCGCGCCCGAGCGATGCGGCGCTCGAGGGCGGCGCGGTGGTCGGGGTCGGCCACGAGCCGCCGGCAGGCCGCCTCGATCGACGAGATCGAGCGGGGATCGCAGTATTCCACCATGTCGCCGCCGACTTCGGGCATCGACGAGACGCCAGACACGACGCCTGTCTTGCCGTAACCGAGGCTCTCGCCGATGGGCAGGCCCCACCCCTCCTTCAGCGAGACGCTGACCGTGAAGAGACTGTTGCGATACAGGTGGTCGAGCTCGGCATCCGTCGGCCCGTGAACCACCCGGATCCAGCCGCCGAGATTGCCGGTGGCCGCCATCAGCTTCTCGAAATCCTCGTTGAGCCAGCCGGCGCGGCCGGCCAGCACGAGGCGGGGCACGTCGAGCGAGGTGTCGGCGCGCAGCCTGTCCCAGGCTTGCGCCAGCGCCCAGAGGTTCTTGCGGATCTCGAGCGTGCCGACGGACAGCGCGTAGGGCCGCGTCGACAGGCTCGCCACGGAATCGCTCAGCCCCTGGCGGATGTCGACGCGATCACGGCCCGCGCGCACCGCGGGCGCCCTCGCCGCCGCCTCGTCCGGCAGGACGAGGCGCGACTGGGTCAGCGGTATCACGTCGATCGGGGCCTCGCTGCCATGCGCGTCGAGAAAGGCGCGCAGGTCTGCCGCGGTGGCTTGCGAATTGGCGAGGTAGCGGTCGGTGAACGCCATCGTCGCGGTCAGCCAGTCGCGGAACTCGAGTGCCGATTGCCGCGGGAAGAGCTCCGGGCACAGGATTGGGCAGAGATCATGCACCAGCAGCGCCACCTGAAGGCCGGCCTCGTGCGCCCGGCGATGCATCTCGATGATCCGGCGGTCGCGCCACGCGGCATCGAGCACGACCAAGGTGTCGCCGGGTCGGGCGTCGGCGGACAGGTCGCGTGGCGCGGGGCGGCGCGCCGTGGCACGCCCCGCGGCTTCCGCCTTCGCATCCATCCACTCGGAGATGGAGCTGTTGCGCTGCGCGAAATGCGCCTCGCGCCCGCGCGCGGCGTTCCAGTCGCGGATCGCCCTGTGGAAGCGATAGGCAAGCGGCCGATCGATGTATCGCCCGAGCGTGGGCAGGGGGCTACCCTTCGCGCCGTCGCCGCCGAGCGCCATCGACAGGCTGGCGACGTCGGCCACGCCTCCGGGGATCTCGGCCACCGGCAGCCAGCGATACTCGCCCGAGCCGAAATCGAGGAAGGCCAGAGCCGCCCGATCGCCCCCCACACGCTCGGCGACCTGGTGGATCAGGTTGAGCACGACGCGCTGGATTCCAGACGGGTGCTGATACTGCGCCACGAACCGGCGCAGATCGGAAATCTCGAAGAAGATCATGCTCATGGCGAAGGCTCGCTCGTTTCCTGTCCGCGTGCCGCCATGCCCGGCGGGGCCGCCTTAAGGTCCGGGCGGTCTATGGGGCAATTCGCGGACGAGCGCCAGAGCGGCCTCGATCATGCGCCAGGCGGCCGGCGCTCAACGCCCGGGCGCTCGTCGTTGCCGCCGCGCCGGCGGGTGAGGGCCCTTTCGCCGCGCCGCTCCAGCGATCCGAGCAGCCGGGTGACGATCAGCGCCAGAACGGTGGAGAGGGTAGCCAGCGGCCAGAGGCCGAGGCCGGCGGCCAGCCCGACCGAGGCCGACAGCCACAGCCCCGCCCCGGTGGTCAGCCCGCGCACCTTGTCGCCGGTGAAGATGATCATGCCCGCGGCGAGGAAGGCCACGCCGCTCGTGACCGCCTCGATGATGCGGATCGGGTCGGTTCGGACGGTGTCGGCGTAGCTGTCGGCGCGGCTCACGAGCTCGACCATGATGAGGGTATAGACGGCCGAAGCCAGCCCCACGAGAATATGCGTGCGCAGCCCGGCCGGCCGGTTCTTGACCTCGCGCTCCAGCCCGATCAGCGCACAGAGGAGGGCGGCGCCGCCCAGCCGCACGAGGAGCACCGGCCAGGAAAGGACGGGGGCGCCGAACAGCTCCGCCGAGAGCTCTGCCATTGCGCCGACCGCTCAGGCGTTGACCACGGTGCCCCCGTTCGGGTGCAGGCACTGGCCCGAGAAATAGCTGCCGTCGTCGGAGGCGAGGAAGAGGTACGAGGTTGCCACTTCCCATGGCTGGCCGGCACGGCCCATCGCCGTCTGCGTGCCGAAATCCCCGACGTTCTCGGCCGGGATCGAGCCGGGGATGAGGGGTGTCCAGATCGGCCCCGGCGCCACGGCGTTGACGCGGATGCCCCTGGGCGTCAGCGCCTTCGCCATGGATCGGGCAAGGGCCAGCGTCGCGCCGCGCGTCGTCGAATAGGCGACAAGACCGGCATTGCCTTTGAAGGCGTTGACCGAGGTGGTGTAGATGATCGACGCGCCCTCGCCGAGGTGGGGCAGCGCGGCCTGGGTGACGAAGAAGGCGCTCATCACGTTGCTGTCGACGATGCGGCGCAGGAACTCCTCGTCGATGTCCTCGAGGCCGCGGTCGAGCCATTGCTGCGCCGCGTTGTTCACCACGATGTCGAGCCGGCCGAACGCCTCGAGCGTCTTTTCCACCGCGTGCCGACACTGCTCTGCACGGCCGAGATCGCCGGGAATGGCGAGCGCCTTCGCACCTTCTGCCTCGACCAGCCGCTTGGTCTCTTCGGCGTCCTCGTGCTCGTTCAGGTAGGCGATGGCGGCATTCGCCCCCTCCCGGGCGAAGAGCACCGAGACCGCCCTGCCGATACCGCTGTCGCCGCCGGTGATCAGGGCCACCCTGCCCGTCAGCTTGCCCACGCCGGGATGGCGGGGCATGCAGTCGGGCTGCGGGGTCATCGGCCCTTCGAGGGCTGGCATCCTGTCCTGCTCCTGCGGCGGGATCGTGGGGGCATCGGGCATCGGTCTCTCTCTCCTGGCGCGGCGCGGCCGGACGGCGGTGTCGGGCTCGGGCGGATGGTCGCCGGGTTAACGGTGTGCCGCGGGCGGTGTTCCTGATGCGCCGCCCGCCGGCCGCGCTCGCCCGTCTGCCGATGTCACGGAACAGCTGCGGCGCCCGGCGCTTTCCGACAGGAGGCTTCGCGCCTAGGTAAGGCGTGAGAGCGGTGTCGGCGCGGGCCGGTGCGCGCGCTTCGGCCACGGGGCCGATTTCCCATCGAGAGCGACCGAATGACCGACCAGAGCGATCCACAGACCTATGACGACGCGGTGGCCCGGCACGGTCGATCCGGCCTCGGCCCGGTGCAGGAGATCGTCGCCCGGCTCGAGGGCCCGTCGCAGAACGAGAGGGTGACGCTCGGCGACGCAATCGAGGCGTTCGGTCGCCGCTCCTTTCTGCCGCTGCTGATGGTGCCGGCGCTGCTCGTGGTCTCGCCGCTCTCGGGCATTCCGTTCTTCTCGTCGCTCTGCGGCCTGACCATCGCGCTCATCGCCGGGCAGATGCTCTGGCCGGGGCAGGATTACCTCTGGTTGCCCGATCGCTTCACCCGGCAGACCATCAGCGGGGAGCGCGCGCGCAATGCGTTGGCCCGGCTCGCCCGCTTCGCCCGCTGGCTCGACACGCATTCAAGGGAGCGGTTCTCGGTGCTCGTCGGTCACCGCCCCGGGCGCAAGGCCATCGAGGTGTGCTGCCTGCTCGCCGGTCTGTCGATGCCGGTGCTCGAGATCGTGCCCTTCTCGTCGTCGATCCTGGGGGTTTCGGTGTTGTTCATGGCGACCGGCCTGCTCACGCGCGACGGCCTGTTCGCGCTGCTCGGCCTGTGCGTGCTGGTCGCCACGCCGCTCTTGCCCGTGCTCGTGGTCGACAACGTGCTGGATGGCAACGGCGCAGGCTGACCGGTGCGGCAATTGACAGCGGGCAGCCCCCTTCCTAGCGTCCGCCGCACTGCGTGCGCCCCGCCCGCCAGCGGCAGCCGATCCGCACCCGCACCCGCCCGGACCACGCTGCACGGCCGTCGGCGCGTGCGCCTCGGGCCAGACCGGAGCCACCCATGACGACCAAGAAACCCGACCTGCGCTCGCGCCAGTGGTTCGACAATCTCGACGATCCCGAGATGACGGCGCTCTACATCGAGCGCTATCTCAACTACGGGCTCACGCTGGACGAGCTGCGCGCGGGCAAGCCGATCATCGCCATCGCCCAGACGGGCAGCGACCTGTCGCCCTGCAACCGCCACCATCTCGAACTGGCCAAGCGCGTGCGCGACGGCATCACCGCGGCGGGCGGCGTGCCGCTCGAGGTGCCGTGCCACCCGATCCAGGAGACGGGAAAGCGCCCGACGGCGATGCTCGACCGCAACCTGCAGTATCTCTCGCTGGTCGAGAGCCTGTTCGGCTACCCGATCGACGGCGTGGTTCTGACCATCGGCTGCGACAAGACCACGCCGGCGCTGCTGATGGCGGCGGCGACGGTGGGCATTCCCGCGCTCGCGCTTTCGGTCGGGCCGATGCTCAACGGCTGGCACAAGGGCAAACGCGCGGGCTCGGGCAGCGTGATCTGGGACGCACGGCAGCGCATGGCCGCCGGCGAGATCGACGCCGAGGAATTCCTGCAGATCGCCGCCTCGTCGGCCCCCTCGGTCGGCTACTGCAACACGATGGGCACGGCGACGACGATGAACTCGCTCGCCGAGGCGCTCGGCATGCAGCTTCCCGGCTCGGCCGCGATCCCCGCGCCGCACCGCGAGCGGGGTCAGATGGCGTGGCATACCGGGCAGCGCATCGTCGAGATGGTGCACGAGGATCTGCGGCCCGCCGGTGTCATGACGCGGGAGGCGTTCGAGAACGCCATCGTCGTGTGTTCGGCGCTCGGCGGCTCGACCAACGCGCCCATCCACCTCAACGCCATCGCGGCGCATCTCGGCATCGAACTGACGAACGCCGACTGGGAGCGGATCGGCTACGAGATCCCTCTCCTGGTCAATCTCCAGCCCGTCGGCACCTATCTCGGCGAGGATTTCCACCGCGCGGGCGGCGTGCCGGCCGTCGTGGGAGAGTTGCTGCGGGCGGGGCTGCTGCCGCACCCCGACGCGCCCACCGCCGCGGGCCGCACGATGCGCGATCTCTACGCGGGCGCTCCGATCCACGACGCCGACGTGATCCGCACCCTCGACGCGCCGATCCTGCGGAACGCGGGGTTCCTGAACCTCTCGGGCAATCTCTTCGACTCCGCGATCATGAAGACCTCGGCCATCGGCGACGAGTTCCGCGCGCGTTACCTCGAGACGGCCGACGACCCCATGGCCTTCGAGGGCACCGCGGCGGTGTTCGACGGGCCCGAGGATTATCACGCCCGTATCGACGACCCCGCACTCGCACTGGACGAGCATACGGTGCTCGTCATGCGCGGGGCCGGGCCGATCGGATATCCCGGCGGGGCCGAAGTGGTGAACATGCGCCCGCCCTCCTACCTCATCAGGCGCGGCATCCGCGCGCTGCCCTGCATCGGAGACGGCCGGCAATCGGGCACGTCCGGCTCGGCGTCGATCCTCAACGCCGCGCCCGAGGCGGCCGACGGCGGGGGGCTGGCCCTGCTGCGCATGGGCGACAGGGTGCGCGTCGACCTAAATACCCGCCGCGCCGACATGCTCGTGCCCGAGGACGAGATCGCGCGCAGGCGGGCGGAGCTCGAAGCGGCCGGCGGCTATCCCGTCCCCGAGAGCCAGTCGCCCTGGCAGGCGCTGTTCCGCGAGAAGGTGCGCCCCTTCGACAAGGGCGCGGTGATGCGCGGGGCGACCGAACACCGCGACATCGCGGGCCGGCACCTGCCGCGCAACAACCACTGAGGGGGGCGCATGGGCTGCCAGATCCTCTGCCTTGGCGAGCCGCTGGTCGAGTTCAACCAGGTCGGCGGCACCGAATGGCGCCAGGGCTTCGGCGGCGATGTGTCGAACGTGGCGGTCGCCGCGGCCCGTCAGGGCGCGCGGGCGGGCATCGCGACGCGGCTGGGCTCTGACGGCTTCGGGCGGATGCTGCGCGAGATGTGGGCGGCCGAGGGCGTCGATGCCGCCGCCGTCGAGGCCGATGCCGAGGCGCCAACGGGCCTCTACTTCGTCACCCACGGGGACGAGGGGCATGCCTTCGAGTATCGCCGGGCGGGCTCGGCCGCGAGCCGGATGACGCCCGGCACCCTGCCGCGCGCCGCCATCGAGGCGGCCGGAATCCTGCACCTTTCCGGTATCAGCCAGGCGATCAGCGAGAGCGCGCGCGCCGCCACCGTCGCGGCGATGGAGGCGGCGCGCGCTTCGGGCGCCCGCGTTTCCTACGACACCAACCTGCGCCTTGCGCTCTGGCCGCTGGACGACGCGCGGTCCGCGATCCTCGACGCGCTGTCGCGCGCCGATATCGCCCTGCCGGGCATCGACGACGCAAGGGCGGTTCTGGGCGAGGACGATCCCGAGCGCATCGTGGCGGCCATCCGCGACCTCGGCCCCGGGATCGTGGCTCTGACCCTCGGCAGGGAAGGCGTGCTTCTGGCCGACGGCGAGACGGTGACCCACGTGCCGGGCGTCGCGGTCGAGGCGGTCGACGCCACCGGCGCGGGCGATTGCTTCGACGGCGCCTTCCTCGCCCGCCTGGCCCTTAACGACACGGCCCTCGACGCGGCGCGCTACGCCGCCGCCGCGGCGTCGCTCTCGACGACGGGCTACGGCGCGGTCGCGCCCATCCCCCGCCCCGACGCGGTGCGCGCGGCGCTCGACGCCCGGGGCTGAGCGCCGCCCTCGGCGGGTGCGCCTCGGGCGCCCGTTGATCGCCCTGCCGCGGCTCGGTAGCGTCGGCGCGCAACAGACATGGAGGCACGCATGGGCGGGATGGACGGCAAGTCGGTCATGATCACCGGGGCGAGCCGGGGGATCGGCGCGGCCGCCGCGCGCGCCTTCGCCGAGGCCGGCGCCCGGGTGGCGCTTCTCGCCCGCACCGAGGACAGCATCGCCGAGATCGCCGGCGAGATCGGGCCCGATCACGCCATCGCCATCCCGTGCGACGTGTCGCGCTACTGGGAGGTCGAGACGGCGGTGAAGGCGACGGTGGGTGCCTTCGGGCGGCTCGACGTGCTGGTGGGCAATGCCGGCATCATCGACCCGATCGGCCACATGGGCGGCCTCGACCCCGACGCATGGGGCCAGGCCATCGACGTGAATCTCAAGGGTGTCTTCCACGGGATGCGCGCGGCGCTGCCGGTGATGCTGGAGCAGGGCGGCGGCACGGTCATCACCGTCTCGTCGGGCGCGGCGCACGGGCCGGTCGAAGGCTGGTCGGCCTATTGCGCGTCGAAGGCGGGCGCGGCCATGCTGACCCGCATGCTCGACAAGGAATACGGGCCGCGCGGCATCCGCGCCATGGGCCTCTCGCCAGGCACCGTCGCCACCGACATGCAGCGCGAGATAAGGGCCTCGGGCATCAACCCGGTCAGCCAGCTCGACTGGTCGGAGCATATCCCGCCCGACTGGCCGGCCAAGGCGCTGGTCTGGATGTGCGGGCCCGAGGCGGCCGCCCATGCGGGGCAGGAGATCAGCCTGCGCGACGAGGGCATCCGCGCCACGCTGGGGCTGTCGCGGTGATCCGGCTCGACCGCGACGGCCCGGTCTGGACGCTGACGCTCGACCGACCCGACAAGGCCAACGCGCTCACGCGCGAGATGCTGGTGCAGATCCGCGATGCGGCGGCCGAGGCCGAGCAGGCCGGGTTGGCCGCGCTGATCCTGACGGGCACCGGCAAGGTCTTCTCCTCGGGGGCCGACATCGACGCGGCGCGGGCGGGGCTGGCGACCGACGGTGTGTGGGAGGAGGTGTCGTCGCGGATCGCGCGGCTGCCCTTCCTGACGGTCGCGGCGCTGAACGGCACGCTCGCCGGCGGCGCCTTCGGCATGGCACTGGCCTGCGACCTGCGGCTCGCGGTGCCGGGGGCCAGCTTCTTTTACCCGGTGATGCGGCTCGGCTTCCTGCCGCAGCCGTCCGACCCCGCGCGCCTCGCGGCGCTGATCGGGCCGTCGCGCGCGCGGATGCTGCTGATGGCGGGTCAGAAGATCGACGCCGAGACCGCGCTTGCCTGGGGCCTCGTGGACCGGATCGTGCCGAGAGAGGCGCTAGTCGAGGAGGCCCGCGCCCTGGCCGAGGCCCCGGTGGCCGCGCCGGAGCACATCCGGCGCACGATCAAGCGGATGATCCGCGGCTGAAGGCGGCATCAGGGGTCGTCGGAGGCGGGCATGTCGGTGCCGTGCACGGTCTGGTGCGTGCTCGTCGGCTCGGACTCGCGTGGCGTCTCCTCGCGGCTGGCGGCCGCACGCTCCCGCTCGATCCGCATGTGCAGCGGCGGCGCCTTGCCCTGCTTGTCCTCGCCGAAATACAGCGTCTGGTGCGGGAACGGTATCTCGATGCCCCGCTCGTCGAAGATGCGCTTGACGATGCCGTTGTAGGCCCGTCCGACGCCCCATTGCTGGCCCGGCGCCGTCTTGATCCGCGCCCGCATCACCAGTTCGCTCGCGCCGAAGGCATTGAGGCCGAACCATTCGAGGTCGCCGATCACGTGCTGCCCAACCTCCTCGTCGCGGCGCAGCTCGTCGAAGGCGTCGTTCATGGCCTGGCGCACGTCGTCGACGTTCTCGCGATAGGCGACGCCGATATCCGCCACATGATAGGAGAACTCGCGCATGTAGTTCGAGATCTTGGCGGCCGACGAGAACGGGATGACATGCACCACGCCCGACAGGTCGCGCAGGGTGACCGAGCGCACCGTCAGCTTCTCGACCGTGCCGACGGTGCCGCCGACATCGACCACGTCGCCCACGTTCATCGCGCCCTCGGCCTGGATGAAGATGCCCGAGAAGATGTCCTCGACCATGCGCTGCGCGCCGAACGAGATGGCGAGGCCGATCACACCGGCCGAGGCGATCAGCGGCCCCACGTTCATGCCGAGCTGCGCGAGCGAGGTGATGCCGCCGATGATGATGATGGCCACGGTCGCGGCGTTCTTCATCAGCGTCAGCAGGGTGATCTCGCGCGGGGTGGGCACCGAGCCGACGAAGGGGTTGAGCCGGTAGTCGACCCACGAGGTCATGCCGAGCCAGACCACCGACAGGACCGCGACGATCAGGAACACGCTGAACAGCCCGCTCGACAGCCGCTCCACCGCGTCGGAGGTCAGCAGGCCGCCCAGCGTCTGCAGCCCGAGGATCTCGAGCACCACGACAAGCGCGACCACCGCGATCAACAGCCGCGCGATCCGCAGCACCGCGGGCACGAGCTGGTTCAGGCGCTCCTCGAGCAGCGGCAGGCGCAGCGCGAGCGCATCGGGCACGCGCAGGCGCCGCGCGGCTGCCGCCGCGAGGGCGCCGAACAGAACGGCCGCCACGACGATCACCAGGGCCACCTGCGAGGTGGTGACGAGCAGCGGCACCAGCACGTTGCCCGGCCGCGTCATCACCGTGATCAGCACGTAGAACAGGTAGGCCAGCACCGGCCAGTGCCAGCGCAGGGCCAGCGGCTTGAGGGGGCCTGCAAGGGGCATCGTCCGCTCTTCCGAGGCCAGCCAGTCGGCGACGCCGCGCCGCCACCTCAGCACGAACACGATCAGACCGGCGACCACCAGGGTCGAGAGCACCGCCGCCGTTGCCCGGCCCACGAAGACAGACACCCCCGAGGACACTACTGGCACGACCCAGAACTGGCCGTAGCCCATCACGTAGATCACCGAGATGCCGACCCGCCACAACCAGCGGATCGCCACGTCGGGCAGGCCGACCACCCGCACTTCGGGCGTCAGGGGTGACAGGACGAGGCGCAGGAGGACCGCCGATATCTCGACTGCCGCGAAGGCGTAGATGAACAATGCGCCACTGTCGGAGAGCTGCGCCTGCCCGTTCTCGTCTGCCTGGACGAGGCCGAGCGCGAAGAGCGCGAATATGCCGGCGAAGACCGCCAAGGGCAGGGTGACCAGATCGAGCGCGCTGGCACCGAGACGGCGGAACACCCGGTTGAACCAGTTCGGATCGGGGCGCTTCGGCAGCATGCGGCGGCGCAGGGGGCGCGCGATCAGCCGCAGCACGATCAAGCTCGTGTAGATGGCAAGGGCCAGCGGCGCGATCCTGTGGACCGCCTCGATCAGGGCGTTTCCCTCGAAGGCGCGCGCCGACAGGGCGACCGTGGAGGGAATGCGCTGCACCCTCAGCCAGATCTGGCCGAGTTCGTCGACCAGCCAGCGGGCCACCTGCCGCGTCGCGTCGGCGGCACGGGCGCCGATGGTGTTATCGGCCGCGGGCGCTGCGGGCGCGGGTGCAGGCGCCGCCACCCCGTCGGGCGGCTGCGCTCCGCCGTCGCTCGCGGCCGCACCCGCGCCGTCCGCCGCTCCGGCGGCCGCGGCTTCCAGCTCGCGGATCAGGGCCTCGCGTGCGGCCTCGTCGCGCAGGATGTCGATCAGGGCCTCGGTCGGGCTGCCCCCGGCCCGGGGCGCTGCGCTCTCCCCCGGGGCCGTCTCGGTCGGCGCTTCCGGCGTCGGCTGGGCGGGTTGCGCGGGCTGCCCCCCGCCGACGCCGCCCAGCGCGTCGGGCAGGCCCGGGATCGGCAGCACCTGCGCATGCGCCGGGGCTGCGGCCCAGAAGAGCCAGAGCGCGATCGCGGCGAGGAACGCGGCGCTGATCCGGGCAAGGCCGAGCGGGAGGGCGTGGGGGCGTTGCTGCATGGACCTCCGTTCGCATGCGGGCTGGCGTGCCGCAAGCCCGGCGCGGCCCTTGCGGCGCCCGTCCGCCCGGCCCATTCTGCACCCCGGCGCGGAACCGCAGGGGTCCTGCGCCGCGATCCGGGGGGCGAGGGCCGCATGACCTACGACATCGTGATCCGCGGCGGCGACGTGATCGCCCGGGCCGGCCGCTTCACCGGCGACATCGCCGTATCAGGCGGGCGCATCGTGGCGCTGGGCGCCGGCCTCGGCCCGGCCGACCGCGAGATCGATGCAGCGGGCCGGGTCGTCACGCCCGGCGGCGTCGACCCGCATTGCCATATCGAGCAGCTCTCGGGCATGGGCCTCGTGAACGCCGACACGTTCGAGACCGCCACCGCGGCCGCCGCGATGGGGGGCACGACGACGCTGATCTCCTTCGCCGCCCAGATGCGGGGCGAGCGCCCGCGTGACACCGTCGCCGCCTATTCCGACCGCGCCCGGCGCGGGGCGCGGGTGGATCACGCCTTTCACGTCTCGGTGGCAGATCCGGCCGCTCCCCACTTCCACGACGACCTGATGGCCCTCGCCGCAGAGGGGCACCGCTCGATCAAGGTCTTCACCACCTACGCGATCGGCCTCGGCGACGCGGAGATCCTCTCGGTCATGGATACCGCGCGCGAAGCCGGCGCGCTGGTCTGCGTGCATTGCGAGACCGACGCCATCGTCGCCCGTGAGCGCGCCCGCCTGCTGGCGGCCGGCCGGACCCGGCCGCTCGACCACGCCGCCTCCCGCCCGCGCGAGGCCGAGGCGGAGGCCGTGCACCGCATCTGCCGCTTCGCCGAGTTGACCGGCGCGCGGGTGATGATCTTTCACGTCACCTGCATCGAGGCGCTGGAGGAAGTGCGCGCCGCCCGCGCCCGCGGCGCGCCCGTGCTGGCCGAGACCTGCACGCATTACCTGTTCCAGACAGAGGCCGATCTCGACCGCCCCGGCCTCGAGGGCGCCAAGTGGATGTGCTCGCCCCCGCAGCGCGCGCCCGCCGACCGCGACGCTCTGTGGGAGGGTCTGGCGCGCGGCGACCTCGCGCTCGTCTCGTCCGACCACGCGCCCTACCGGTTCGACGCCTCCGGCAAGCTCGCGGCGGGAGAGGCTCCGCCGTTCGACAGGATCGCCAACGGCCAGCCGGGCCTCGAGCTGCGGCTGCCGCTGCTGTTCGACGCGATGGTGACCCAGGGGCGGCTCGGCGCGCAGGCCTTCGTGGAGTTGACGGCGACCGCGCCCGCCCGCCTCTACGGCCTGCCGCGCAAGGGTGACATCGCGCCGGGCATGGACGCCGACCTCGTGCTCTGGGATCCGGGGCGCACCCACACGTACGGCGCCGACGACCTGCACGACAACGTGGGCTACAACCCGTTCGAGGGCCACACCGTCACCGGCTGGCCCGAGCGCGTGCTCCTGCGCGGCGAGACCATCGTCGAGGACGGGGTGCTGCACGCCGGGCCCGGGTCCGGCCGCTGGATCGCCCGCCCGGAGCCGGGGGCGCCGCGATGAGCGCCGCCGCCCGCCCCGAAGGCGCGACCCTCGCGATCACGTTTCTCTACTATCGCGATCTCGCCGCGGCGGCGCGGTTCTACGAAGACGTGCTCGGCCTGCCGCTGGCGATCGACCAGGTCTGGTCTCGCATCTACCGGCTGGCCGGCGGCGCCCATGTCGGTCTCGTCGACGAAGCCAGGGGCGCCCACCGCGCATCGGACAGCAAGCCCGTCCAGCTCTGCCTGCGGGTGCCGGATGTGGACGCATGGCATGTCTGGGCCGCGGCGCGGCGGGTGGGTGCGCTGACACCCGTGCGCGACAACGACGCCCTCGGCATTCGCGTCTTCACCTTCGAGGATCCCGAGGGCCATCAGATCGAGATCCAGACGCCGACACGGGAGGGCGCATGAACCCTGCGCACGGCCATGCGGCCCGCGGCGGCCGGGCGTCTCCCTCGGGGCGGGACCTGCCCGTGCTTGGACCCCCCCTGCTTGGCCTGTCCGGGCGGGGCCTGTCCGACGCCCCGCCCGCCCACCCGCGTCGGACAGGCCCCGCCCCCACGCGCCGGCACGGAGCCCCGGCATGACCTTCGACCGCGCGCTCGTCGTCATCAACCCCAATTCGTCGGAGCACGTGACCGACGGCATCGCCGAGGCCATCGCGCCGCTGACGGGCCGCGGCACGCCGATCCGCTGCGTCACGCTGCACGACGGCCCGCCCGGCATCGAGAGCCAGGCACAGGCCGACGCAACGGTGCCGCACCTGCTTTCCCTCGCCGCCGATCTGGAGGCCGAGGCGGCGGGCTTCGTGATCGCCTGCTTCTCCGACCCCGGCCTGCATGCACTGCGCGGCCGCACGGCCCTGCCCGTGACCGGCATCGGCGAAGCGGCCTGCCTGACGGCGCTGTCGCTCGGCGACCGCTTCGGCGTGATCTCGATCCTGCCCGCCTCGATCCCCCGCCACCGGCGCGCGCTTCGCGCCATGGGGATCGAGGGCCGCTGCGCCGGCGACCGCGCCATCGGCCTGGGCGTGGGCGACCTCGCTGCCGCCGACGCGCGCGACCGGATGGAGGAGACAGCCCTCGCGCTGCGCGACGACGACGGCGCCGACGTGCTGATCCTCGGATGTGCCGGCATGGCCCATGCGCGGGCCTGGCTGGAAGAGGCCACCGGCCTGCCCGTGATCGACCCCTGCCAGGCCGGCGCGGCGATGGCGCTGAGCCAGATCGCCCTCGGTCTCACCCACGCACAGGAGCCTGCACATGCTCGATGAAACCGCCTCCGGCGTCTTCACCATCGCCTGCACCCCTTTCCTGCCCGACGGCACGCTCGACGAGGGCAGCATCGACCGCATGGTCGATTTCTACGTCGAGAAGGGCGCGACGGGGCTGACCATCCTCGGCATGATGGGCGAGGCGGGAAAGCTGACGGCAGAAGAATCGGTGACTGTCGTCCGCCGGGTCTGCGCGCGCACCGACCTGCCGGTGGTGGTGGGTGTCTCGGCCCCCGGCTTTGCCGCGATCACCGCCCTGGCGCGCGAGGCGATGGAGGCGGGCGCGGCCGGTGTCATGGTGGCGCCCCCCGGCAGCCTGCGCACCGACGATCAGATCCTGGGCTACTACCGCACCGTGGCCGAAATGCTGGGCGACATCCCGTGGGTCCTGCAGGACTTTCCGCTGGTGACGAACGTGCAGATCGCGCCGAAGGTGATCGACCGTATCGTGGCGGAGTGCCCGCGCTGCGTCATGCTCAAGCACGAGGACTGGCCGGGGCTGGAAAAGATCAGCGCGCTGCGTCGCACCTCGGCCGCCGGCGGGCGGCGCATCTCGATTCTCACCGGCAACGGCGGCCTGTTCCTGCCCGAGGAGATGGCACGCGGCGCCGACGGCGCGATGACCGGATTCGCCTACCCCGAGATGATGGCCGCGATCGTGCGCCTCTGGCACGCGGGCGAGACCGAGCGGATGCACGCCACCTTCGCCGCCTACCTGCCCCTCGTGCGCTACGAGAGCCAGCCGGGCCTCGGGCTGGCCATCCGCAAGCACACGCTGGCGAAGCGCGGCGCCATCGCCCACCCTGCCCTGCGCAAGCCCGGGCCGGCCCTGTCGCAAGAGACGGTCGCCGAGATCGAGGCGCTGATCGCCCGGCAGGAGGCGCGGCTGGCCGAGCTCGGCTGACGGCTCAGCCGCCCTCGGCGGCGAGCACGGCGGCGAGGCCCTCGCGGTAGGTCGGGTAGAGCAGGCGCACGCCGAGACGCTCCTTGATCCGGTCGTTCCGCACCCGCTTGCTCTCGGCGTAGAAGCTGCGGGCCATGGGAGACATCCCGGCCGCCTCGAAGGGCACCTCCGGGGGCGGTGGCAGGCCGAGCAGGCGGGCCGCCTCCTCCAGCACGTCCTGCGGGGGGGCCGGATCGTCGTCGCACACGTTGAAGGCGGTGCCGCCGGGCGCGGCCGCCTCGGGTCGGGCCATGGCGGCAGCGACGACCTGGGCGATGTCGTCGACATGGATGCGCGAGAAGACCTGGCCGGGCTTGACGATCCGCCGCGCCGTGCCGCTGCGCACCCGCTCGAAGGGACCCCGGCCGGGGCCGTAGATGCCGGCGAGACGAAAGATGGCGAGCGGCCAGCCGCCATCTTCCGAGACCGTGCGCCACTGCTCTTCGGCGAGCGCCCGGCGGCGTCCCCGTTCGGTGCCCGGCGCAAGCGGGCTGTCCTCGTCGACCCAATCGCCGTCGGCGTCGCCGTAGACGCCGGTGGTGGAGAGATAGCCCACCCAGGCCGGCCGTGCCCGCGCCAGTGCCCCGCCGAGACGCCGCAGGAACGGGTCGCCTGCCTCGTCGGGGCCGGCCGAGGCCAGGATGTGGGTCGCCTCGGCGATGTCGTCGGAAAGGTCGGCGCCCGGCCAGACCCGCGGCTCCACGCCCTCTTCGCGCAGGGCGGCGGCCTTGTCCGGGCTGCGGGTCGTGCCGATCACGCGCCAGCCGGGGCCGAGGCTCTGCGCCAGCGTCCGCGCCGAATAGCCGTGACCGAGCGAAAGAAGGGTGCCCGCCATCGCTCAGACCCGCGCTGCCGTCTCTGGGCAGGGCGTGCCGTCGTAGAAGGCCGAGAGCAGCGCCGGAAAGACGCGCGCTGCGGGGTCGGCAGCGGCGAAGAGCGTCGCGCAGGAGCGCAGCTTGGCCGCGTCGACCGCGCCCATGATCGCCTCGGCCGGCCGCCCGGCATGCGACAGCACCAGTTCTGCCGCCGCACGCAGTCGCGGAGCGAGCACCGGGTGGGCGGCGTAGTCGCGCGCCTCTTCCAGCCCCTCGATGCCGTAGAAGCGCGCCCGCTCCGACCGGCCGAGGCCGCGAAGCTGGGGAAAGACGAACCACATCCAGTGCGTCTCCTTCCGGCCGCGGGCGAGCTCTGCCATCACCGTGTCGATCACCGGCGCCTGTGCATCGAGGAAGGGCGCGAGCCCCGCGCGCTCAGCTGGCATAGTCAGCCCCTTCTGCGTCGAGGATCGCCTTGAGCTCGGCCAGGTGCGCCGCGCCGCCCGAAGGCTCGCTCTCGAGTTCGGCGGCGGTCTTGGCGGCGATCTCGTCGGAGAGGATGCGCAGGGGCCGGCCGGTCTGCAGGGCGCGGATATAGGTCTCGGCCGCGCGCTCGAAGTAGTAGAGCCGGTCGAAGGTCTGCGCGACCGTCTCGCCGACCACCATCACCCCGTGGTTGCCCATGATCAGCACCGACAGCGCGGGGTCGGAGAGCAGCTCGGCGCAGCGTTCGCCCTCTTCCTGGAGCGCCAGCCCGCCATAATGCGTGTCGATGAGCTGCCGGCCGTAGAACATGCAGGCGTTCTGGTCGAGCGGCGGCAGGCGCGGGTCTTCGAGGCAGGCGAGCACGGTGGCGAAGGGCGAGTGGACGTGCATCGCGCAGCGGGCATGCGGCACCCGCCGGTGCAGAGCGCCGTGCAGGCCCCACGCCGTGGCGTCGGGCGCGTCGGGGCGGTCGAGCGTGGCAGGGTCGGTCGCGTCGATCTCGATCAGGTCGGAGGCGCGCACGCGGGAGAAGTGCCGCCGGTTGGGATTGACCAGAAAGCGCGTGCCTGCTTCGGTCACGGCAAGGCTGAAGTGGTTGGCCACGGCCTCGTGCAGGTTCAGCCTCGCGGCCCAGCGCAGGGCGGCGGCAAGGTCCACCCGCTCGTCCCAGTGGGTGATGTTGGCGGTGCGCGGCGCGTTCATCTCGGCCCTCCTGTTATGCCCCGGTCACGGGGCGCTGCCACGGGAACGGCACGGATGGGATCATGCCGACGGCCTCTTGGCCAGCCCCGACATCTCTGTCGCCGCTTGCATCGGCGCTCCGGATACGAAAGACTCTGCCATGGCTGATACCACATGTTCCATGATCCATTCGCTCTGCGCCGTCCCGCATTCCCTCGGCCGGAGGGCCGCGCCATGAACGTTCGCGATCGTGTCGCCCCGGTCCTGACGCCCGATGGCCAGGCACCGGCGCTGTTCCGCGATGCCGAGGCCGCCGTCGACCGCCTGCAACAGCTCTACGACGGCGCCATCGGCTTCCTGCGCGGCCGCTTCGCCGATACGGTGCGGGCCGGCAAGCCCGACACCCGCTTTCGCGCCTACTATCCCGAGATCCGCCTCACCACCACCAGCTTTGCCGAGGCCGACACGCGGCTGGCCTTCGGCCACGTCCCGTTGCCGGGAACGTATTCGACCACGATCACGCGGCCCGACCTGTTCCGCAACTACCTGATCCAGCAGATCGGCCTGTTGATCGAGAACCACGGGCAACAGGTCGAGATCGGGCCGTCGAAAACGCCCATCCCGATCCATTTCGCCATGGCGGGGGCCGACGACCCCACCGTGCCGCAGGAGGGGGCGCTCGACTTTCCGCTGCGCGACGTGTTCGACGTGCCCGACCTCGCCACGACGAACGACGCCATCGTCAACGGCTACGAGTTCCACCACGAGGACGGCTCGGGCGCGCTCGCCCCCTTCACCGCGCAGCGCATCGACTATTCGCTCGCGCGCCTGTCGCACTACACCGCGACGGATGCCGAGCACTTCCAGAACCACGTCCTGTTCACGAACTACCAGTTCTACGTGCAGGAGTTCGAGGCCTACGCCCGTGTCGCGCTGGCCGATCCCGCAAGCGGCTACGAGAGCTTCGTCGGACCGGGCAACCACGTGCTGACCGATCCGCGTGGCATGCTGCCGGTGCCGCCCAAGCTGCCGCAGATGCCGACCTACCACCTCAAGCGGCCGAACGGCGCGGGGATCACGCTGGTCAACATCGGGGTCGGGCCTTCGAACGCCAAGACGGCGACCGACCACATCGCGGTGCTGCGCCCCCATGCATGGCTGATGGTCGGCCACTGCGCGGGCCTGCGCAACAGCCAGAAGCTGGGCGATTTCGTGCTCGCCCATGCCTATCTGCGCGAGGACAAGGTGCTCGACGACGACCTGCCGGTGTGGGTCCCGATCCCGCCGCTGGCCGAGATCCAGGTGGCGCTGGAGCAGGCGGTGGCGCAGGTGACCGAGCTGCAGGGCTTCGAGCTGAAGCGCATCATGCGCACCGGCACGGTCGCCACCGTCGACAACCGCAACTGGGAGCTGCGCGACCAGTCCGGCCCGGTGCAGCGCCTCAGCCAGTCGCGCGCCATCGCCCTCGACATGGAGTCGGGCACGATCGCCGCCAACGGCTTCCGCTTCCGGGTGCCCTACGGCACGCTTCTGTGCGTCTCCGACAAGCCGCTGCACGGCGAGCTGAAGCTGCCGGGCATGGCGTCGGACTTCTACAAGACGCAGGTCGCCCGCCACCTGCTGATCGGCATCCGCGCGATGGAACGGCTGCGCGACATGCCCCTCGAGCGCCTCCACAGCCGCAAATTGCGCAGCTTCGAGGAAACAGCCTTCCTCTGATCGGCGCTCGGAGGCTCGAAAACCCTTGTTTTCTTGATTGACGCGCCACTAATCGTTGTGAGCGTGCGCTAGATGGCGTAGAATCACTGGATCAGACCCCCAAGAAAAAGGGGGGCGGACACGAGGAGACCCACATGGCCAACAAGCCGATGACTAAGACGCAGCTCGTCGCCGCGCTCGCCGACGAAATGGGCAGCGACAAGAAGACGGCGGGCGCCGCGCTCGACGCGATCACCGACATCGTCACCAAGGAGGTCGCCGGCGGCGGCGCCGTAACGCTGCCGGGCATCGGCAAGATCTACTGCCGCGAGCGCCCGGAGCGCATGGTGCGCAACCCGGCGACGGGCGAGCAGATCAAGAAGGAGGCCGACAAGCAGGTGAAGGTCACCATCGCCAAGGCGCTGAAGGACAGCGTCAACGGCTGAGGCTTGCCTCTCGCTGAAGTTTGCTGAAAGGGTCGCCCGCGCGGGCGGCCCTTTCTCACTCCCGACCCGCCCATGGGAGGGCGTCATGGCACAGGTGACCGGCATCGGCGGCGTGTTCTTCCGCGCGAAGGATCCCGAGCAGCTGGCCGGCTGGTACGAGACGCATCTCGGCGTGGGCGGCGGCGAGGCGCCGTGGAGCCAGCAGGCGGGGTATACCGTTTTTGCTCCCTTCCCCGCCGATACCGATTACTTCCCGCCCGGGCGGGATTTCATGCTCAACTTCCGTGTCGACGACCTCGACGATCTGCTGGCCCGCCTCGCCGTCTTTGGAATCGCGGCCGAGCGGCGCGATGAATGGGACGGGCCGCACGGCCGTTTCGCCCGCATCTACGACCCCGAGGGAAACCCGGTCGAGCTCTGGCAGCCGCCCTCCTGATGGAGCTGCGCGCACTGGTCATGGGGCTGGCCTTCGCGGTCATGTGGTCGTCGGCCTTTGCCTCGGCCCGCATCATCGTGGCCGATGCGCCGCCGCTCGCAGCGCTCGCCATCCGCTTTCTGATCTCGGGCACGCTGGCCGTCGGCATCGCTGCCGCGCTGGGTCAGACATGGCGGCTCACCAAGGGGCAGGCGCGGGCGACCGTCGTCTTCGGCCTGTGCCAGAACGCCCTCTATCTGGGGCTCAACTTCGTGGCGATGCAGACGGTCGAGGCCTCGCTCGCCGCGATCATCGCCTCGACCATGCCGCTGGCCGTGGCGCTCGCCTCGTGGCTGGCCTTCGGCGAGCGCCTGCCGCCGCTCGGTATCGCGGGGCTGGTGGCGGGCCTTGCAGGTGTCGCGCTGATCATGGGCACGCGGGTGCAGGGCGGGGCCGACCCCTGGGGGGTCTCGCTCTGCGTCGTCGGCGTGGTCGCGCTCACCTTCGCCACGCTGTCGGTGCGCGGCGCCTCGTCGGGCGGCAACGTGCTGATGATCGTGGGCCTGCAGATGTGGGTAGGTTCGGCAGC
Organism: Rhodovulum sp. 12E13; assembly: GCF_003340565.1. Classification (GTDB taxonomy): domain Bacteria; phylum Pseudomonadota; class Alphaproteobacteria; order Rhodobacterales; family Rhodobacteraceae; genus HLUCCA09. The sequence goes on from NZ_QPLK01000002.1 coordinate 57,749, forward strand.
GTTGTTCGTGCCGGCCGTGCTGTTCGAGACGTGGGAGGTGCAACCGTCGTGGACGCTCGCCGCCGCCTTCGCCTACACCACGCTGGTGCCCGGCCTCGCTGCGACGGTCGTCTGGTTCCTGCTGGTGGGGCGGATCGGCGCGACGCGGGCGGCCACGTTCCACTTTCTCAACCCGTTCTTCGGCGTGGCCATCGCGGCGCTGGTGCTGGGCGAGCGGATGGGCTGGACCGATCTCGCCGGCGTGGCGATCGTGATGGGCGGCATCCTTGCCGTTCAGCTCGCCCGGGCGGCGCCGGCGCCGCTGGCACCCGACAAGGGATAAGGCCGGGCGCCGGCGGGGCAGGCGCGCACGGCCGCCCTCGCGCCGGGCGCCGCCGGACCGGAACAGCGCGCGGGAACCTCGCCGGCCTCAGCCGATGCGGCCGCGGATGCCGCCGGTCTGGGCGCGGTCGAGGAGCAGGTGGTCGAGCAGCACACAGGCCATCATAGCCTCGCCCACAGGCACTGCGCGGATGCCCACGCAGGGGTCGTGCCGGCCCTTGGTGACGATCTCGGTTTCCGCTCCGCCCGTGGTGATCGTGCGGCGGGGGGTGAGGATCGACGAGGTGGGCTTGACCGCGAAGCGCACCACGACGTCCTGTCCGGTCGAGATTCCGCCGAGGATTCCGCCGGCGTGGTTGGACGAATAGACCGGCCCGCCCGCGCCCATGGCGATCTCGTCGGCATTCTGTTCGCCCGTGAGGGCCGCGGCCGCCATCCCTGTGCCGATCTCGACGCCCTTGACCGCGTTGATCGACATCATCGCCGCGGCGAGGTCGGCATCCAGCTTGGCGTAGATCGGGGCGCCGAGGCCGGGGGGCACGCCCTGCGCCACCACCTCGATCGTGGCACCCACGGAACTGCCCGACTTGCGCTGGGCGTCGAGATAATCGGCCCATTCCACGGCCGCGGTGGCGTCGGGCAGGAAGAACGGGTTCTTGTCGATCTCGCCGAGATCCATCCGGTCCCGGTCCAGCCGCTTCGGCCCCATCTGCACCATGTAGCCGATGATCCGCAGCTCTGGTGCCAGCGCCGTCAGCGCCGCGCGGGCGACGCCGCCCGCGGCCACCCGCGCCGCCGTCTCGCGCGCCGAGGAGCGGCCGCCGCCGCGATAGTCGCGCAGGCCGTATTTCTGCCAGTAGGTGATGTCGGCATGGCCGGGGCGGAACTTGTCGGCGATCTCGGAATAGTCTTTCGACCGCTGGTCGGTATTGCGGATCATCAGTTGTATCGCGGTGCCCGTCGTCACCCCCTCGAACACACCCGACAGGATCTCGACGGCGTCGGCCTCCTTGCGCTGGGTGGTGTAGCGGCTCTGCCCGGGCTTGCGCCTGTCGAGCCACACCTGCAGATCGGCCTCGGTCAGCGGCACGCCGGGCGGGCAGCCGTCGATCGTGGCGCCGAGGGCGGGCCCGTGGCTCTCGCCCCAGGTGGTGACGCGGAAGACGTGACCGAACGTGTTCAGGCTCATGGGGCGCGCTCTCCTTCCCCGCCCGTCTAACGGGGCGGGAGCGGCCCCTCAAGCGATCATCCCGGCAGGAACGGGACGTGCGGCGCTCAGCCGGCCATGTCCTCGACGCGGGTGCCGTCCGGCCCGATCAGGTACCATTCGCCGCCGAAGCTCTCGACATGGTTGCCTCGTGGTGGCTCGCCGGCAGTGTCGCGCTCGAACGTATAGAGCGGCCAGCCGTTGTAGGTGGCGACGGAGCGCCGGTCGAATTCGACGGTGCCGGCCATCTCCGCGTTCACGTCGTCGCCAAGACGCACGTCGCCCTCGACCTCGACAGGCGGCCAGACCTCCCTGCACTCGACCGGGCACGAGAGGACGGGCGGCTCCCCGTTGCCCTGCGTGTCGGTGGTGAAGAGGTAGACGGGCTTGCCCTCGGGGCCGACGAGGTAGTCGCCGGTTTCGGCGACCGACAGCGTCGCCCGGCCCTCCTGAGCCGAGACGTGGGCGGCGAGGCCGGCCGCGACCAGCGCGGCGAGGGGAAGGGCGGTTGCAGTGCGGGGGGGCATGGCAAACTCCGGTGCTGGTCGGATCTGATCCGCCGGGGCAACGGCAGGCCGTGACGCGTGTTCCGCTCCTCCGGGGGAGCTGCGCAACGAGAAAGGGCGCGCCTGGCAGGCGCGCCCCACTCATCGCGTCGTCGCTGGCGCGAGATGTCACTCGGCCGGCGTTTCCTTCGCGCGGGCCTTGATGGGGGCCCAGAGCCGCTTGTTGGTGAGATACAGCAGCACCGTCAGAACGCCGAGGAAGATCACGGCGGCGAAGCCGGTCTGCTTGCGCGCCATCATCTTGGGCTCGGCCGTCCACATCAGGAAGGCTGCCACGTCCTGCGCCTGCTGCTCGATCGTCGCCGCGGTGCCATCCTCGTAGAGGACGTCGTCGCCGTAGAAGACGGGGGCCATCTGCGTCCAGCCGCCCGGGAAGACGGTGTTCTCGTAGAGCAGCGTGCCCGCCTCCATCCTGTCCTCGCCGGTATATCCGCTGAGGTAGGACGCGATGTATTCCGGGCCGCCCATACCCTTGAAGAGCTGGGCGAGGCCGGTGCCATAGGGGCCGCTGAAGCCCGCCCGCGCCTTGGCCATCAGGCTCAGGTCGGGCGCACCCTCGAACTGGCTCTCGGGAAAGTGGTCGACCGGCGTGGCCGGGCGGAAGCCACCGAAGCCGCCGTCGAGTTCGGGATCGAACACCTCGAACATCTCGGCATAGGCGCGCACCTGATCTTCCGGCAGGCCGGGGCCGCCCGGGTCGCCCAGCGTGCGGAACGGCACGTAGCGCAGGCCGTGGCACGCCGAGCAGATCTCGGTGTAGACCTGCATGCCCCGCTGGAGCTGCATCTGGTCGTAGGTGCCGAACGGCCCCTCGAACGAGAAGTCGTAATCGGTCACCTGGCCTGCCTCGCCGGCAGCCATCGCCCCCCCGGCCGTCAGGCCGAGGGCAGCGATCACGGAAAGGGTGAGGTTTCTGAACATCTGTCTTGCGTCCTTTCCGGTCATTCCGCGGGCGTCGGCGCCGCGACGGCATCGTCGTCGTCGTCACGCTCCACGTACTTGGCCTTGAAGTCGTCCTCGATCGTCGCGGGCTGCGGCAGCGGCTTCTCGATCACGCCGAGCAGCGGCAGGATTACGAGGAAATAGGCGAACCAGTAGGTCGAGCCGATCAGCGCGATGTAGGGGTAGATCCCCTCGGCCGGCATCGCCCCCGCCCACATCAGGACGAAGAAGTTGACGACGAAGAGAGCGAACCACCACTTGAACATCGGACGGTAGCGACCCGAGCGCACCGACGACGTGTCGAGCCACGGCGCCAGCGCCATCACCACGATCGCGCCGAACATCGCCAGCACGCCGAAGAACTTGGCGTCCACGATGCCGAAGGTGATCCAGTCGACGAACATCACCAGCCACACCTCGGAGTCGAAGGCGCGCAGGATCGCGTAGAACGGCAGGAAGTACCATTCGGGCACGATGTGCGCCGGCGTCACCAGCGGATTGGCCTCGATGTAGTTGTCGGGGTGACCGAGATAGTTCGGCATGAAGCCCACGATGGCGAAGAACACCACCATGATCACGCCCAGCGCGAACAGGTCCTTCATGACGAAGTAGGGCCAGAACGGCACCGTGTCGCGTTCGGCCTCGTCCTTCGAGGTGCGCCGCACCTCGACCCCCGTCGGGTTGTTGTTGCCCGTCGTGTGGAAGGCCCAGATGTGCACGACCGTCAGGCCCGCGATCACGAACGGCAGCAGGTAGTGCAGCGAGAAGAAGCGCTGCAGCGTCGCGTTATCCACCGCCGGGCCGCCCTGCAGCCACACCAGGATCGAGTCGCCCACGAAGGGGATCGCGCCGAACAGGCCGGTGATCACGGTGGCGCCCCAGAACGACATCTGCCCCCAAGGCAGCACGTAGCCCATGAAGGCGGTGCCCATCATGCAGAGGTAGATGAGGATGCCGATGATCCACGTGATCTCGCGCGGGCTCTTGTAGGAGCCGTAGTAGAGATTGCGGAAGATGTGCGCATAGACCGCGACGAAGAACAGCGACGCGCCGTTCTGGTGCAGGTAGCGCAGCATGTGGCCGCCGTTCACGTTGCGCATGATGTGCTCGACCGAGGCGAAGGCCAGGTCGACATGCGGCGTGTAGTGCATGGCCAGCACGATGCCGGTGACGATCTGCAGCACCAGCGCGACGGTCAGCACGATCCCCCAGATCCACATCCAGTTCAGGTTCTTGGGGGTGGGGATCATGATCGTGTCGTAGATCAGCCCGACGAGGGGCAGGCGGCTGTGCAGCCACTTCTCGCCCCGGCTCGTCGGCTCGTAATGGTCGTGGGGAATTCCGGACATCTCTGTGCTCTCCCTCAATCAGTCAGCCGAGCAGGATGGTCACGTCGTCGACGAATTCTGCTGCCGGGATGGGCAGGTTCTCGGGCGCGGGCCCCCTGCGGATGCGGCCCGACGAGTCATAGTGCGACCCGTGACAGGGGCAAAACCACCCGCCGAAATCGCCGGCGCCATCGCCGATCGGCACGCAGCCGAGGTGGGTGCAGACGCCCCACTGGACGAGCCATTCTCCGGATTCGTCGAGGGCGCGGTTCTCGTCGGTCGCCGGCACGTTGCCGGGGATGTTCACGTTCCGCGCGATCTTGTCGGGAAGCGAGTCGACGTCAACGGCGCGCGCCTCGGCGATCTCCTCCTCGGTGCGACGGCGGATGAAGACCGGCTTGCCGAGATACTTCACGGTCATCTGGCTGCCGACCTCGATGGTCGAGATGTCGACCCGGATGGTCGAGAGGGCCTGAACGTCGGCCGACGGGTTCATCTGGTTGACGAGGGGCCAGATCGCCGCGCCGGCGGTCACGGCCCCGGCCCCCGCGGTGGCATAGTAGAGAAAATCGCGGCGCGAGCCGCCGCCGTGGTCTTCTGCCTGGGACACGTGGCTACTCCCTTCTTGCTCGTATCGTCGGATAGAGTCCGCGCAGGGCGTACCCGTCCTCGCCGACCTTGGCGGGGTATCTAGAGGGCGGTTGGCGAACAGTCCACCGGACACGCGCGCACAGATGCGGCAGGTTGTCGCGATTGGGGCGCTAACATCAGCCAGTGTGCCGATCCGACCGCGCGTCGCGTCCTTCCGGCCGCGTCGGCGCCGCCTCCGGGCCGGCCCCGAACGGGGCGGAAGCCCGTCCCCCAACGGGGCGGATGCCGGTCAGCCGGGCCGGGTTGCCGCCAGCGCCGGCCGCTCGGCGAAGCGCGCCTCCCATGCCGCGAGGGCTGGCCGCCCCTGCCGCCAGTCGCGCCCGTCGTGGCGCAGGTCGAGGTAACCGAGGGCACAGGCGACGGCGACCTGCGCCATCGTCAGACGGCCGGCGAGGTGCGGCATCCACCGGTCCTCGAGCGCGTCGAGCGCGCGGCTCGCCTTGCCCCACTGCGCCTCGACCCACTCCGCGCTCACCCCCTCGGGGGGGCGGCAGCGGTGCTCGTAGACCATCAGCACGGCGGCATCCATGATCCCGTCGGCCAGCGCCTCGAGCGTCAGCACCTCCCACAGGCCGGCCTCGGGGTAGAGGCCGCCGCCGGCGCGCGCGTCGAGGTAGCGGCAGATCACCCGGCTGTCGAAGAGGGTCGGCCCGTCGGGGCGCACCAGCGCGGGGATCTTGCCCAGCGGGTTGACCGAGATGCGCCGCGGGTCCGGCGTGGTCGGCGTGGCCTGCGTGTCGATCAGCTCCACCTCGTCGGCGTGGCCGGTCTCGATCAGCGTCACGACCGCCTTGCGCGCGAAGGGCGAGGCGGGGGTGTGGTACAGCTGGAGGGGGCGCGCGCTCATTCGCCCGGGCCCACGAGGATGTAGAGCACGACCTTCGCCGCGATGACCAGGGCGATAATCCGCATGGCGCTCTCCTTTCGTCGTGGCGTAGGCGACGGCGGGGCGCTGATCAACCGCTTCCGTGCGCCGTCAGGCCGGCTCGGCCAGCAGACGTGTGCCGTCGTGCCCGACGACACGGGCGGCCACGATGCGACCCACCGGCTGATCGGTGGCGAAGATCACCTCGGCGAACTGCTCCGTCCGGCCCATGCGCGGACTCTCGACCAGCACGGTCGGCTCCCGCCCGACCTGATCGGCCAGGAAGGCGGCGACCCGCTCCGTCCCCAGCCGGCGCAGGCGCGCGGCGCGGGCCTTGATCGTGCCGCCGTCGACCTGCGGCATCCGCGCGGCGGGCGTGCCGGGGCGGGGCGAGAACGGAAAGACATGCAGCCATGTCAGCCCGCATTCCTCGACAAGGCGCAGGGAGTTGGCAAACATCGCCTCGGTCTCGGTCGGGAAGCCCGCGATGATGTCGGCTCCGAAGGCGATGTCGGGTCGGCAGGCACGCGCCTCCTCGCAGAAGCGGATCGCGTCGTCGCGCGCGTGCCGCCGCTTCATCCGCTTGAGGATCATGTCGTCGCCCGCCTGAAGCGACAGGTGCAGGTGCGGCATCAGCCGCGGCTCGGTCGCCAGCGCCTCCATCAGCGCCGGGTCGGCCTCGACCGAGTCGATCGAGCTCAGCCGCAGGCGCGGGAGGCCCGGCACCAGCCTGAGCACCCGCCGCACCAGGTCGCCCAGCCGCGGCGTGGCGGGCAGATCGGCCCCCCACGAGGTGAGATCGACGCCGGTCAGCACCACCTCTTCGTAGCCGCGGTCGACCAGCCGCGCGATCTGCTCGACCACGACACCCGCGGGCACCGAGCGCGAGTTGCCGCGGCCGTAGGGGATGATGCAGAACGTGCAGCGGTGGTCGCAGCCGTTCTGGATCTGGACATAGGCGCGTGCCCGCGTGCCGAAGCCGTCGATCAGGTGGCCCGCCGTCTCTCGCACCGACATGATGTCGTCGACCTGCACGCGCTCGGTTTCGCCCAGCGCGAGCGCGCCCCATGTCTCCGGGCGCATCTTCTCGGCGTTGCCGACGACATGATCGACCTCGGCCATGTCGGCGAAGGTCTGCGGCTCGACCTGCGCGGCGCAGCCCGTCACCACGATCCGCGCGGTGGGGTTCTCGCGGCGCAGACGGCGGATTTCCTGCCGGGCCTTGCGCACCGCCTCGGCGGTGACGGCGCAGGTGTTGACCACCACCGAGTCCGACAGGCCCGCGGCTTGCGCGAGTTCCTTCATCGCCTCGGTCTCGTAGGCGTTGAGGCGGCAGCCGAGCGTGGCGAAGCGGGGGGCGCGCGCATCCATCAGGCGGGCTCCGTCTCTGCGAGCGCGGCGAGGAAGGCTGCGGTCAACACCCCGTCGAAGACATGCGCGGTCGCTCCGGTCATCCACACCCCGTCGTCGCGCCAGTCGACATGCAGCGTGCCGCCATCGACCTCGACCCGCACGGCGCGGCCGGTCAGCCCCCGCCGCGCCGCGGCGACCGCCGCCGCGCAGGCGCACGAGCCCGAGGCGAGGGTCACGCCCGTCCCCCTCTCCCATATCCGCAGGCGGATCGTCTCTGGCGAGCGCACCTCGACCACCTCGACATTCGTGCGCTCGGGGTAGAGAGGGTGCGTCTCGTGCGCGGGGCCGAACGCGGCGAGGTCCACGGCGTCGGCGTCGCTCACGAAGAACACGCAATGCGGGTTGCCCATGCCCACCGCGACGGGGTCGCCCGGGATCGGCAGGTGCAGCGTGTCGACCGTTTCGGCCAGCGGGATCGCGCGCCAGTCGAGCACCGGCGGCCCCATGTTGACCCGAGTCAGCCCCCCGCCCGCATCTTCGCAGGCGAGCAGGCCGCGCTCGGTGCGCAGGGCGAGGGCGCGCGCGCCCGTCTCGTCCATCAGGTGACGGGCGACGCAGCGGGTGGCGTTGCCGCAGGCGGCCGACAGCGAGCCGTCGGCGTTGCGGAAGGTCAGCCGGGCCGCCGCCTCGGCATCCGCCTCGATCACCGCGAGCTGGTCGAAGCCGACGCCGCGGTGCCGGTCGCCCAGCGCGCGGGCCAGCGCAGGCGTCACCGTCACGCCGCCCGCGCGGGCGTCGAGCACGACGAAGTCGTTGCCGAGGCCGTGCATCTTCATGAAGCGCAGGCGCGTCTGCGGGTCGGTGCCATCCATCGCGCGCCGGATACACAACGCGCGCGGTCTGATCCAGTCCGTCGCGCGGAGCATCGGGGTTTTCGCCCTTGACCGGGCGCGCCCCGGGCCGTATCTGCCCGCCCCTGAGTGGGCCCGTAGCTCAGTGGTAGAGCAGTTGACTTTTAATCAATTGGTCGAAGGTTCGAATCCTTCCGGGCTCACCATCCTCGGCCATTCACGTCCGGTGTGACCGCCGCCGCAGCGATGGGCTGCGATGCCGAACCAAAGGGCATCGGCGCCATCGGGCGACACGCTGTCCCGGGCCGCACGCTGCTCGTCCGGTCAATGCTCGGGCGGGCCCTGCGATTCGGGCAGGCGCCGCGATGCGACGGCCCCGCCCTCAGTCGGGGTCGGTTCCGCCCATCTCGCAGACTCGCCGCCATTCGGCCTCGGTGACCGGCTGCACCGACAGGCGCGAGTTCTTCAGCAAAGCCATGCCGGCCAGCGCGGGCTCGGCCTTGACCTGATCGAGCGTCACCGGCCGGGCGAAGGGGCGCACCGCCTTGACGTCGACGCACTCCCACCGGTCGTCGTCGGTGGTGGAATCGGGATGCGCCTCGGCGATCACCTCGACGATGCCGACGACCGCCTTCTCCTTCTGGGAATGGTAGAAGAACCCGCGGTCGCCCTCCCGCATCGCGCGCATGTGGTTGCGCGCCTGGTAGTTGCGCACGCCGTCCCATTCCTCGCCGGCCGCGCCCCTCGCCACCTGGTCGTCCCACGACCATGTCGACGGCTCGGACTTGAACAGCCAGAAGGCCATCAGCCAACCGTCTTCTTCCAGGCGTCGATGGTGACGCTCTCGAAGAGACCGGCCCTGACGTACGGGTCGGCCGCCGACCATGCCTTCGCCGCCTCGAGACTCTCGATCTCGAGGATGATGAGCGAGCCGGTCATGTTGCCCGCCTCGTCGAGGAACGGCCCGCCCATCCACACCGCGCCCGTCTCGGCGGCGTAGGCGAGATGCGCGTCGCGGTTGGCGGCGCGGATGTCGTGCGCCCCCGGCTTGTCGCGGCAGATGAGCACCACCTTCATTCGTCCCTCGCTCCGGCCTGTCCTTCTGGTCGCGCCGCACTTTCGCGCCCCGGGCCGTCGGGTGCAAGGCTCAGGCCTTGGCGCCCTTGCGGCCGCCGCCCACGAGCGGCGCGGCGCCCGAGTCGAGCGGCCAGCGCGGGCGGGCCGGCAGGTCGAAGCCATCGCGCGCGCCGAGGCGCAGGCGCTCGATCCCCGCCCAGGCGATCATCGCGGCATTGTCGGTGCACAGCGCCAGCGGCGGCGCGGTGAAGGGCACGCCCGCCTCATCGGCCACCTGCATGAGCGCGGTGCGGATCTCGCCATTGGCCGCGACGCCGCCCGCCACGGCGAAGGCCGCGACGTCTCCGGCGACCGCCAGCGCGCGGCGGCTCTTCTCGGCGAGCACCTCGGCCACGGCGCTCTGGAACCCGGCGCAGAGATCGGCCCTGTCCTGCCGGCGCAGCCCGCCCGCCCCGGCCATCGCCGTGTCGCGGGCGCGCAGGACGGCGGTCTTGAGCCCCGAGAACGACAGGTCGCAGCCCGGCCGGTCGAGCAGCGGTCGGGGGAAGGCGAAGCGGGCGGGGTCGCCCTGCGCCGCCGCGCGCTCCACCGCAGGGCCGCCGGGCTGGGGCAGGCCGAGCAGGCGCGCGACCTTGTCGAACGCCTCTCCCGGCGCGTCGTCGATCGTGCCGCCCAGGCGGCGGAAGCTCTCTGCCCCCTCGACCACGAGGAACTGGCAGTGCCCGCCGGAGACGAGGAGCATCAGGTAGGGGAAGGTCAGCCCGTCGGTCAGCCGGGGCGTCAGGGCGTGGCCGGCGAGGTGGTTGACCCCGATCAGCGGCAGGCCGGCGCCGAGCGCGATCCCCTTGGCGCACATCACCCCCGCCATCACGCCGCCGATCAGCCCCGGCCCCGCGGTGACGGCCACCGCATCGAGGTCGGAAAGCCCGAGCCCCGCCTCGAAGAGCGCCCGCTCCGCCACGAGGTCGAGCTTCTCGGCATGGGCGCGGGCGGCGATCTCGGGCACCACGCCACCGAAGGCCGCATGCAGATCGGCCTGCCCGGCGACCACGTTCGACAGGATGGCGGGCGGCGCCCCCTCGGCCCAGCGCACGACGGCCGCGCCGGTATCGTCGCAACTGCTCTCGAGGCCGAGCACGGTGAGGGGGGTAGGTGAGGCGGCTTGCATGGCGGCGAGGCGGTGGCTTAGGTCGGGCAGCCAGTCAAGCCCTGGGCGCCTGCACGTGACCCCGATCGACATCACGCTCCTGCTGACCCGGCCCCGCCCGGCAGCGATTCGCTTCGCCGCCGAGCTCGAGGCGGCGACCGGCCCCTTTGCCGCGGCCGTGATCTCCCCTCTGCTCGACATCGTGCCGTCCGGGTCGTTTCCACGAGTCTCCGCGGAGGCCGCGCTCGCCTTTACCTCGGAGAATGCGGTGGCCATCGCCGCCGCGCGGCTGGCGCCCGCGGGGCGGCGCGCGTGGTGCGTCGGCAGCCGCACGGCCGAGGCGGCGCAGGCGGCCGGGTTCGACGCGGTGGCCGCGGGGGGCGACGCCGACGCGCTGGTGGCGATGCTTCTCGCCGAGCGGCCGGCGGGCGAGATCGTGCACCTCGCGGGCGCGCATCAGCGCGGCGAGCTCGTCGAGCGGCTGGCCGCCGCCGGTCTGACCGCGCGCCGGTCGGTGATCTACGATCAGGCGCCCGTGCCGCCAACGGCCGAGGCGTTGGCCGCCCTTGGCGGGCCGCGCCCGGTGCTGCTGCCGCTCTTCTCGCCGCGAAGCGCCGCGCTTGCCGGGGCGATGGCAGAGGGCGCGGAGGCGCCGCTGCTGCTTGCCGCGTTGTCGTCCGCCGTGGCGCGGGGCTGGGCCGGACCCACCCCGATGGCGCTGGCGACCGCATCGCGGCCCGGGTCGGAGGCGATGATCGACGCCATATCCAGCCTTCTCGCCGCAGCGCCCGGCGCTTGAGGCTCCGATACCGGCGGGATAAGGTTGCGTCCGGCGGGGCCGCCCGGCTCCCGTGGGAAGATTCGCAGCAGGACAGGGGGGCCGTTTCGTGACCGAGCCGAACAAGCCGGAGGATGCCCCCCCGGGCGCGGGCGAGGATGCGCGCAAGCGCCCCGACGACGACACCCGAGACGATGCCGCGTCGACCGAGGCCGAGACGGGCGAGGAACCCTCGCACACCGACGGCGATACGGCGGGGGCAGAGGCAAAGCCAGACGAGCTTGCCGCCGAGGAGCCAGCCGTGATGGGCGGGTCCGATGCGCCCGACCTCCCTGACACGCCCGATGCCCGCGCCCACGACGAGACCACGCAGGAGGAGGGCGAAGCCGCGCGCGCCGCCGACGCGTCCGACGGGGCCGACCGGCCCCACGAGGCCGAAGATGCACCGGCGGAGACGGGGGCGGAGACGGGCTTGCGGGCCGTGAGCCACGATCCCCGAACCGGGGGGCAGGACGCCGGTGAGACCCCCGGCACTGCCGGCGACGCGGCCGAGTCGCCACCGCCGGAGCCCGAGCCGGTTGCCTCCGAGGCGGCCGCTCCTGCAACCGCCGCGGCCGAGGCGCCGGCCGGCGAAAAGGTCGTGGTCGAGCGCCGCGGCGGTGTCATACCCGGCTTTCTCGGCGGTGTGATCGCGGTGGCCGGCGCCGCCTTCGCCGCGCCCTACGTCCTGCCCGACGCGATGCGCCCCGTCATGTCGCTGGAGCCGGTCGAGGCCCGTCTCGCCGAACAGTCGGACGAGATGGAGACGATGGCCGGCCGCCTCGACGAGGCGATCGGAGCGCTCGAGGGCGCGCCCTCGCAGGCCGACCTCTCGGCCCTGTCCGAGCGGGTCGCCGCGCTCGAGAGCGACCTCTCCGCCCGGCTCGACGACCTGTCGTCGCGGATCGCTGCGCTTCAGACGACCGACGACGAACTCGCCACCCGGATCGAGGAGGCCGAGCGCGCGCCGCTCGAGGATGCGACCGACCCCGCCGTGGTCGCCGCCCTCGAGTCCTACGGCCGCGAGGTCGAGGCGCTGCGGGCCGAGGTGCAGCGCCAGACCGAGGAGAATCAGCGCCTGATCGAGGAGGCCGCGGCCGCCACCGCCGAGGCGCGCGCCGCGGCCGAGGCCGAGGCGCAGGCTGCGGCGGAGCGGGCCGCGATGGCCGCACGCCAGCAGGCCCTCGTCGACGTGCAGGCAGCGCTCGATGCCGGCCAACCCTTCGCCGAGCCGCTCGCGGAGCTGTCGGACATGGAGATCCCCGCCGCGCTCTCCGCCGTGGCCGACGCGGGCGTGCCGACGCTCGCCGCGCTGCAGGCCGACTTCCCCGGCGCTGCACGCGAGGCGCTCGACGCCGCGCGCCGCGCCAATGCCGGCGACGATCCGGGCGACCGCGCGCTGACCTTCCTGCAGTCGCAGCTCGGCGTCCGCTCGCTCGAGCCGCGCGAAGGCGACAGCGCCGACGCGATCCTCAGCCGCGCCCAGGCCGCCGCGCAGAACGGCGATCTCTCGACCGCGGTCGAGGAACTTCAGGCCCTGCCCGAACCGGCGCTCGCCGCGATGCAGGGCTGGATCGACCGCGCCCGCACCCGAGCCGAGGCGACGGACGCGGCCGATCAACTCGCGGCGTCGCTCGCGACCAACTGAGGAACCGCCCATGCTCTGGTCACTCATCAAGATCCTGTTTTTCGTGGCGCTCGTGGCGGCCCTCACCATGGGCGCCAACCTGCTGATGGAGACAGGCCCCGGCGTGCGCCTCGCCGTCGGCACGCTCGAGTTCAACCTCGGTCCTCTGCAAGCGGTCATCGCCGCGCTTGTGGGCCTTGCGGTCATCTGGGGTGTGTTCAAGCTCGCGGGCCTTCTGGTCGCGTTCCTTCACTTCCTCAACGGCGACGAGACCGCCGTGTCGCGCTATTTCAGCCGCAACCGCGAGCGGAAGGGCTACCAGGCGCTGTCGGAAGCTCTGCTGGCGCTGTCGTCCGGCGAGGGGCGGCAGGCGATGGCCAAGGCCGCCAAGGCCGAGAAATATCTCAGAAAGCCCGAGGTGACGGCACTCGTCACGGCGCAGGCCAGCGAGATGGTGGGCGACCGCAAGCGTGCCGAGGCGGCCTACAAGACGCTTCTCAAGAGCGACAAGACGCGGTTCGTCGGCATTCGCGGCATCCTCGGCCAGAAGCTCGACGAGGGCGATACCGACACCGCCCTTGCACTCGCGCAGAAGGCCTTCGCGCTCAGGCCCCGCAACGAGGGCGTGCAGGACACGCTCCTGAAGCTGCAGGCGGAGAAGCACGACTGGAAGGGCGCGCGCCAGACGCTCGGCGCCAAGCTCAAGCATGGCGGCATGCCGCGCGACGTGCACCGGCGCCGCGATGCGGTGCTCGCCGTCAGCCAGGCCAAGGAGGTGCTGGCCGAGGGCAACTCGATCCAGGCGCGCGAGGCCGCGATCGAGGCCGCGCGTCTCTCGCCCGATCTCGTGCCTGCCGCGGCCATGGCCGCGCGCGCCTACATCGAGCAGGACAAGGCGCGCTACGCTGCCCGCGTCATCAAGAAGGCGTGGGAGTCGCAGCCCCATCCCGAGCTGGCCACCGCCTTCGCCGAGATCGAGGCCGGCGAGGGGCCGAGGGATCGTCTCAAGCGCTTCGAGCAGCTTCTTCGGCTCAAGCCCGATCACCCCGAATCGAAGATGCTGCGCGCCGAGCTTCTTATCGCTGCCGAGGATTTCCCCGCCGCCCGCCGTGCCATGGGCGACCTCGCCAGCGAGGACCCGACGACTCGCACGCTCGCCATCATGGCCGCGATCGAGCGGGGCGAGGGCGCCGACGAGGCCGTCGTGCGCGGCTGGCTCGCCCGTGCGGTCACGGCGCCGCGCGGTCCGCAATGGGTCTGCGACAAGTGCCAGGCCATCGCTGCCGAATGGGGGCCGACCTGCAGCAATTGCGGCGCGTTCGACACCCTGTCGTGGCGCCGCCCGACCGTGCCCGAGACCACCGCTTCGCCCACCGGCGCCGAGATGCTGCCGCTGATCGTGGGCGCCCCGGCCCCGGCGCCCGACGCCGCGCCCGAGGCCGATGTGGTCGACATGCCCGGCGCCAGGGCGGAAGACGGTGACGGGGCGACCCCGTCGAAGGAAGCGGAAACCGCCCGCGCCTGACGCGTCTGCAGGCGCTGTCAACGGGGCTGTCGTGCGCTGGCGGTCCTCGCCCGACGGGCGGGGCAAAAATCGGCCGCTCGGCTGCGGAAGGGATTTGCAGTCGGTGCCAACAGTGGCTAAGACGCCCGCGAGGCCGGTGTAGCTCAGCTGGTAGAGCAACGCATTCGTAATGCGTGGGTCGGGGGTTCGAGTCCCTTCACCGGCACCACAGGAAGAGGTTGCACGCTGAAGGCGCGGGCGCAGGCGTGGATGGTGCCAAGGTGCGCGCGGTCGGCTCGCCCGGGATCGGCGCGCCGCGAGGGCGGGGCGGCGTCGGGGCCCTGCTCCGGAGACGTGGCGCCCACCGTGGTTCGTCGCCCCCGCATCAGGCGACATATTCCCAGGTGCCCGGAACGGCCTCGAACAGCGTATCGACCAGGTCGTCGTTGGCCTCGCGGTATTCCTGGCTCTTCGAGAAGTGGAAGACGAGGTCTTCGCGGGGCACGCCCTTGTTGACGATCGCGTCCACCCAGTAGTCGAAGCCGCCCGAGTCCGGCACGCGATCGAGCGTGTTCAGGTAGAGTTGGCGGACATACTGGTCGGCCGGCAGGCTCTCGATCGGCCCGTAGAGCTGCTCGAACTCGCCACCCTCCTCGTTGGTCATGAACTTGGCGATCTGGAAGATCGACATGCCCGACTCGTACTGGTCGATCCAGTAGTTCAGGCCGCCGATGTCAGGGTCGCGGTCGAAGGCGCAGCCATAGAGGAACGCGACCATCTTCTCGTAGGACACCTCGCGAGCCGGGTCGGCTTCGGGCAGAAGAAACTCGCCGTCATCGAACAGCAGGCTCTCGACATTGGCGAGCACGTCGATGCCCTCTGGGCCCTCGATCCGGGCGTTCAGGGTCGAGCCGCTGATCTCGTAATCCTGCTTCCGGCCCAGGAAGCGGGCGATATCGAAGTTCTCGCCGCCGTCGATGAAGTCGTTGCCCGGCCCGCCCATCAGTACGTCGGTCCCGAAGCCGCCGTCGAGGTGGTCGTTGCCGCTGTCGCCGCGCAGCGCGTCGTTGCCGCGGCCGCCGTCGAGCATGTCGTCGCCGCCGAGCCCGACAAGGAGATCGTTGCCGAAGCTGCCCGGTTCCAGTCGATTGCCGCTCGAGTCGCCGAGAATGTTCTCGCCGGAGGCGAGCCGCTCCAACTGGTTGGTTGTCCCGACGACATCGAGATATTTCAGGTCGCGCAGGTCCTCGCGGTAGAGGTCGTCGCGGGCCTCCGACCGGGCCTGGCCGCGTTCGATGGCGAGCCGTGCGAGGAAGACCGTGTTGGGTTCGAAGAATTTCTGCTCGATCCGGAAGGTCTCGGAATTGCCGGTGTTCAGGCTCTTCCACGTCTCCTGGTAATAGCCGGGGGCGAGACCAAGGGTCGGAAACGGGAGCGGGGGGAGCGCGGCGACTGCGTTGTCCTGCTCGCGGTAGATCGCGCTGCGCAGCAGGCCTTCTGCCGCCTCGAACAGATCGCTGGCCGTCGTCACCTGCTCGCGGACCCCGAGGGCGCCGAGCAGCCCCGCCTCGAGCTCGAGCCCCACCTTGAACCGCACGCCCAGCGCGAAGCTGACGGCGCCCAGCGTCTCCATGACGGTTTCGTAGCTTGCACCGGCCGACAGGCGCGCATCGGCCTGCGCGAGGACGTCGTTGAGCGCCCCGTCGGCGCGGTCGACGATCTGGTCGCGCTCGCGCTCTCGAACGCCGGGGTCGGATGTGTCGAGCACCGCGAAATTGTCGAGCTGCTGGCGTGCCGTGCGCGCCTCCGACACGGCGCTCTGCAGGATCTGCGAGCTCACGGTGCCGATACCGGCATCTATATCGTCCAGCTTGCTGTCCATCTCCTCCAGCTTGGCAGAGGTCTGGGCATCGCTCCCCAGCCCCACGACCGCCAGTACGAATTCCAGGCCCGCTACGGCCACTCCCACTCCCGCCATTTTCGTCCTCCTGACATGGCATGTGGCCGACGTCTCCGCCCCGGGGCGTGCGGCGCGCGGCCGCCCGTCGGCATCTGCGAGCCTTGTGCCGCACCGGGGCGGGGCCTGGCGCATGTCGCACCGGATGCGACAGGGGCCGCGCGTCGATGACCGGCCCCGATTCCGGCGGGGCGGTCGCCGTGCGCCCACGCGGTGCGCCGGACCATCCGCTTGTCGGCGCGCGCCGGGCGGGATAGCACCGGACAAGGGGGAGCCAGATGACACAGCAATCGCCCGAGACCCTCGACTTCCTGCGCCGCCGCCGCTCGCGACCGGCCAAGACGCTGTCGCCGCCCGTTCCCGGCCTCGACGAGGTGCGCGACCTGCTCGCCATCGCGGCCCGCACGCCCGACCACGGCAAGCTGGAGCCGTGGCGCTTTCTCGTGCTCGAACGACCCGCGCTCGAGCGGCTCGCGGCCTCGGTCGCGCCGCACGGGCACATGGTGGGCATCGAGGAAGAGAAGATCGCCAGGATGGAGCGGCAGTTCACCGAGGCTCATCTCGCGGTCGTGGTGGTGGCGAGCCCGAAACCCTCCGACAAGATCCCCGATGTCGAGCAGCTCCTGTCGGCCGGCGCCGCGTGCTACGGCCTGCTGATCGCCGCGCTCGCCGCCGGCTGGGGCGCCAACTGGCTGACAGGATGGGCGATGCACGACCGCGGCTTCGTCGAGGGCGCGCTCGGCCTGACCGAACGCGAGAGCGTGGCGGGCATCGTGCATATCGGCACCGAGACCGCCGCGCCGCCCGAGCGGCCGCGGCCCGATCTCGACGCGCTGGTGACATGGGTCGAGGCGTGATCCTGACGGCCTTCGGCCGCGCGCTGGCCCAGGCGACCGACCGGCGCTTCTTGCGGGTGCTGCTTCTCGGCATCGGGCTGACGGTCGCGCTGCTCTTTTCCGTCTACGGCGTGTTCCTGTGGTTGCTCGACTGGGTGCTGCCCGAGACGATCACCCTCCCCGGCGGGCGCGAGATCGCGTGGGTCGACGACCTTCTGTCGGTCGGCTCGATCATCCTTATGCTGGTGCTGTCGGTCTTTTTGATGGTGCCGGTCGCCTCGGCGTTCACGGGGCTGTTCCTCGAGGATGTCGCGGCGGCGGTCGAGGGCCGCTACTACCCGCACCTTCCGCCCGTGCCGCGGCTGCCGTGGTCCGATGCCCTGCGCGACTCGGTCGGTTTCTTCGGGCTTCTGGTGGCGGTGAACCTCGTGGCGCTCGCCCTCTACTTCGTGGTCGGGCCGTTTGCGCCGTTGCTGTTCTGGGCGGTCAACGGCTTCCTGCTGGGGCGGGAATACTTCCAGCTCGTCGCCATGCGGCGGCTCGGGCGGCAGGGCGCCATCGCCGCCCGCAAGCGCCACCGCGGGCGCATCTGGCTCGCCGGCACGCTGATGGCCGCGCCGCTGTCGATCCCGCTCGTGAACCTCGTGATCCCGATCCTCGGCGCGGCGACCTTCACCCACCTGTTCCATGCGTGGGAGCGGCCGGGGCAGGGCACGCGGCCCTAGTAGCGATCGGGTGTCGCGTCCTGCGGGCCGAAGCGGCGGAACAGGTCGAAATCCTCGACCGTGATGACGCCGGTGATGATGACCGTGCAGGCCACCACCCAGATCGGCAGGCTGACGAGCGTGACGATCCTGGCCTTGCGCCTGAGCTGAGGGTCGACCGGGGCGGAGCCGGGCGTTCCCGGCACCACGCTGCCCTCCTCGCTCTGCGTGCGCAGGTTGAGCGGCAGAACGACGAACAGCACCATGAACCAGATGACCGCGAGCAGGACGAGGGCCGAGGTGATCTGCACTAGACCTGCTCCAGTTCCACCAGAGTCCCGGCGAAGTCCTTGGGGTGGAGGAACAGCACCGGCTTGCCGTGCGCGCCGATCTTCGGCTCGCCGTCGCCCAGCACGCGCGCGCCCGTCTCCTTCAGGTGGTCACGGGCCGCGAGGATGTCCTCGACCTCGTAGCAGACATGGTGAATGCCGCCCGCCGGGTTCTTCTCGAGGAACCCCTTGATCGGGCTGTCCGCGCCCAGCGGATGGAGCAGCTCGATCTTGGTGTTGGGCAGCTCGATGAAGATCACCGTCACGCCGTGGTCGGGCTCGTCCTGCGGGGGGCCGACCTGCGCGCCGAGCGCGCCGCGATACTGCTCTGCCGCGGCCTCGAGATCGGGCACGGCAATGGCGACATGGTTCAGGCGGCCGATCATGCGGGTCTCCCTCTCTGGCGCCGGCGGTTATCGGAATTGCAAGGCCCCGGCGCAAGGGGCGCGTTTCTGCACTGGCATTTACCGATCGTTAGCCCCGTCGGTCGTTAAATTCTGGCAGACCTTCGACTCGCCAGGGGGACGACAGCGATGCCGGACGATCTGACGCGCCTCACGCTTACCCGCAGGCCGACCGCGGCGCAGCCACTGATGGGCCTCACCATCCTCGCCGTGGAGGACAGCCGCTTCGCCTGCGAGGCGCTGCGCCTGCTGGCCATGCGCTCGGGGGCGCGGCTTCGACGCGCCGACTGTCTCGCCTCGGCCCGGCGGCATCTCGCCGTCTATCGGCCCAGCGTGGCGCTCGTCGATCTCGGCCTGCCCGACGGCTGCGGGCTGGATCTGATCGGCGAGATCGCTCGCGGCACCGTCGCCCGCCCCATCGTGCTGGCCGTCAGCGGCGACGCCGCCCGGCGGGGCGAGGCGATGCAGGCCGGCGCCCAGGGCTTCCTCGAAAAGCCGGTCGCGAGCCTCGGCGCCTTCCAGGAGGCGATCCTCGCCCACCTGCCGGGCGAGGCCCGCCCTGCGGGCCTGCGCGCGCTCGAGAGCGGCGAGGTTCGCCCCGATACCTTTGCCCTGAAGGACGACCTCGAACATGCGGCCGAGGGGTTGGCCGCGGGCACGCTTGACGACGGGTATGCCGCGCAGTTCGTGGCCTCGGTCGCCCGCGCCGCCCGCGACGCGCCGCTGGCCGAGGCGGCGCAGCGGCTCGCCGCGACGCGGGCCGAGGGCCGCTGCGCCGACGATGCGCGCGGCCAGCTCGCCCGCGTCGTGCAGGAGCGGCTCTCGGAGAGGCGCGCGATCTGAGCCGACGCCCCGGCGGCGGCCCAGCCAGGCTCGACGGTCAGCCCGGCTAGACGGTCAGCCCGGCACGACGGTCAGTCGGGTTCGACGACGCGCAGCGAGAGCTCGCGCAGCTGCTGGTTCGTGGGGGCCGAAGGCGCGCCCATCATCAGGTCTTCCGCCCGCTGGTTCATCGGGAAGAGGATGACCTCGCGGATGTTCACCTCGCCCGCGAGCAGCATCACGATCCGGTCGATGCCGGCCGCGCAGCCGCCGTGCGGCGGGGCGCCGAAGCGGAAGGCGTTGAGCAGGCCGCCGAACCGGGTGCGCACCTCGTCCTCGCTGTAGCCCGCGACGGCGAACGCCTTGAACATGATGTCGGGGCGATGGTTGCGGATGGCACCCGACACGATCTCGTAGCCGTTGCACGCCAGATCGTACTGGAAGCCCTTGACCGCGAGCGGGTCGCCCTCGAGCGCCTCGAGCCCGCCCTGGGGCATCGAGAACGGGTTGTGAGAGAAGTCGACGCGCCCCTCGTCGTCCTTCTCGTACATGGGGAAATCGACGACCCAGGCAAAGGCGAAGCGGTCGTGCTCGGTCAGGCCGAGCTCGTCACCGATCACGTTGCGCGCCTTTGCGGCCACGCCCTCGAACTCGTGCGGCCGCCCACCGAGGAAAAACGCCGCATCGCCCTTGCCGAGGCCGAGCTGCTGGCGGATCGCCTCGGTCCGCTCGGGGCCGATGTTCTTGGCCAGCGGGCCTGACGGTTCCATTTCGCCAGTGGTCGGGAAAAAGACACGCCGAAGGTCGGAAGCTATCTGGATGTCCAGAGGATCTCCGGACCTGATCAGATCAACGATCTTGTTGAAGCGTTCAAAGCCTTCTCCTTCGGCGGCTGGACCTTGAACAAGCTCGTTAAGTCGTTCCTCGTCCACGGTGCGGTCCGCAAGCCATTCATTGAGCGTTTCCGCGGTTTTGTTTGGCGCCTGACATTCGCGCCAGAAGATGTAGCCCATCCCCGGCAGGCCCTGCTGCTGGGCAAAGGAATTCATCCGGTCGCAGAACTTGCGGCTGCCGCCGCCCGGCGCGGGGATCGCGCGGATCTCGGTGCCCTCGTTCTCGAGCAGCCTGGCGAAGATGGCGAAGCCCGAGCCGCGGAAATGGTCGGAGACGACCTGCATCCGGATCGGGTTGCGCAGGTCCGGCTTGTCGGTGCCGTAATGCAGCATCGCGTCGGCGAAGGGGATGCGCGGCCACACCTTGTCGACCGTCGCGGTGCCGCCGAACTCCTCGAACAGCCCCTCGATGACCGGCTGGATCGTGTCGAACACGTCGTCCTGCGTGACGAAGCTCATCTCCATGTCGAGCTGGTAGAAGTCGGTCGGCGAGCGGTCGGCGCGCGGGTCCTCGTCGCGGAAGCAGGGCGCGATCTGGAAGTACCTGTCGAAGCCCGACACCATCAGGAGCTGCTTGAACTGCTGCGGCGCCTGCGGCAGCGCGTAGAACCGGCCCGGATGCAGCCGCGACGGCACGAGGAAGTCGCGCGCGCCCTCGGGGCTCGAGGCGGTGATGATCGGCGTCTGGTATTCGCGGAATCCGATCCCCCACATCCGCTTGCGCAGCGACGCCACCACGTCGGAGCGGAGCGTCATGTTGCGCTGCATGTGCTCGCGCCGCAGGTCGAGGTAGCGGTAGCGCAGGCGCGTCTCCTCGGGGTATTCCTGCTCGCCGAACACCTGCAGCGGCAGCTCCTCGGCCGCGCCCAGCATCTCGATGTCGCGGATGAACACCTCGATCTCGCCGGTGTTGATGCGTGGGTTCACCAGATCGGGGTCGCGCGCCTTCACCTCGCCGTCGATGCGGATGCACCATTCGGCGCGGACCTTCTCGACCTCGGCGAAGACGGGCGAATCCGGGTCGGCCAGCACCTGAGTCACGCCGTAATGGTCGCGCAGGTCGATGAACAGCACGCCGCCGTGGTCGCGCACGCGGTGGACCCATCCGGCAAGGCGGACCGTCTCGCCCACGTTCTCGCGGGTGAGGTCGGCGCAGGTCATGCTGCGATAGGCGTGCATCGGCAGGCTCCTTGGGCGGCGTGGCGCAGTCTGGCGCCCCCAAACCGCGCGCGGGCGGCGAAGTCAAGCCAAGGGGGGCGGGCCACGCCGCGCCGTGCGCGCCCTCCGTTCGCGCGCGGGCCGGGGCCGCCCGCCCCGGGCCGCAGGAGCCCCCTGAGGGCGAATGTCACATTCACGGAAGCGAATTTTTCCTGCATGCTCGTGCGCACGGGGGAGATGGCGCGCAGGCTCGGAGGGCCGCGCGGCCGGGCTTCCCCGTCTTGGTGACTAGGTCACAGAGTGCCGCCGCCCGGCCCTGTAGACAGCGGGCAGACACACCGAATCGTCGAAAGGATTCACCCCATGCAAGCCAATGTCGGAAACATCGACCGGATCGCCCGCGCCGCGCTGGGCGTCATACTGCTGGTCGCCGCCTTCACCGCCGGGTGGGGCACCGCCGGCACCGTCATCGCCGCCGTGGTCGGCCTGGTGATGCTCGGCACCTCGGCCATGCGCTTCTGCCCGGCCTATCGCCTGCTCGGCATGAATACCTGTCAGGTGAAGTGATGGAGACGGCCTTCACCCCCTTCGCCTCGCTGGGCGGCGGTATCCTGATCGGCCTCGCGGCGACGCTCCTGATGCTCGTCTCGGGCCGGGTGATGGGCGCGACCGGCATCCTGTCGGGCGCCATCTGGGGCCCGCAGGGCCGCGACTGGCGGATCGCGCTGCTCGCCGGCATGGCCACCGGGCCGCTGGTGCTGCTCGCGCTCACCGGCAGCTTCCCCACCATCGAGGTGCCGGTCTCGACGCTGGCCATGGTGCTCGGCGGCGTGCTCGTGGGCATCGGCGTGACGTTCGGCGCCGGCTGCACCTCGGGGCACGGCGTCTGCGGCATGGCGCGGCTTTCGACCCGCTCGATCGTCGCCACGCTCACCTTCATGCTGACGACCGGGATCACCGTCTACGTCGTCCGCCACGTTCTGGGAGGCTGACATGCGCCTGATCGTCCTCTACCTGATCGGCCTCGTCTTCGGGATCGGCATCTCGATCTCGGGCATGGCCAACCCCGCCAAGGTGCTCAACTTCTTCGACGTGGCCGGCACATGGGATCCGTCGCTGATCTTCGTGATGGGCGGCGCGCTGGTCACCACCTTCATCGGCTACCGCTTCGTGCTGAAACGGCCGGCACCCCTGATGGAGGGCACCTTTCACCTGCCGACGAAGACCGACCTCGACGCGCGCCTGATCGGGGGCTCGGCGGTCTTCGGCATCGGCTGGGGCATCTCGGGCTTCTGCCCGGGCGGCGCATTGCCCGCCCTCGGCACCGGCAACCTCAACGTGATCGCGTTCGTCGTCTCGCTCGTCGCCGGCATGGCGGCTGCCCGATACGCCCAGAACATGACAGGCCCGGCCCAGCCGGCCCGCGCCTGACCGGAGGAGAAACAGATGTTCGACTACCCCGTGGACACCCAGGTCAAACCCGAGGTGACGGCCTTCTTCGACGAGGCCACCAACACCATCAGCTACGTGGTCAAGGACCCGGCCACCAACGCCTGCGCCGTGGTCGATTCGGTGCTCGACATCGACTACGCCGCCGGCCGGATCACCTACGATTCCGCCGACGAGATCATTGCCTACATCCAGAGCCACGATCTCAAGCTCGAGTGGATCATCGAGACCCACGTGCACGCCGACCACCTGTCGGCCGCGCCCTACATCCAGGACAAGCTCGGCGGCAGGATCGCCATCGGCGAGAACATCCTGATCGTGCAGGACACGTTCGGCAAGATCTTCAACGAGGGCACCGAGTTCCAGCGCGACGGCTCGCAGTTCGACAAGCTGCTGAAGGACGGCGACACCTATACCGTCGGCGAGATGGACGTCTTCGTGATGCACACGCCGGGCCACACGCCGGCCTGCATGGTGCACGTCATGGGCGACGCGGCCTTCGTGGGCGACACGCTGTTCATGCCCGACGGCGGCTCGGCGCGCGCCGACTTCCCGGGCGGCTCGGCCGAGGATCTGTACGACTCGATCCAGAAGGTGCTGGCGCTGCCCGACGAGACGCGCCTGTTCATGTGCCACGACTACGGCCCCGGCGGCCGCGAGATCGCGTGGGAGACCACCGTGGCCGAGGAGAAGGCGAACAACATCCATGTCGGCGGCGGCAAGACGAAGGACGAGTTCGTCAAGTTCCGCACCGAGCGTGACGCGCAACTCGCCATGCCGCGCCTGATCCTGCCGTCGCTGCAGGTCAACATGCGCGCCGGCGAGGTGCCCCGCGACGGCGACGGCAACATGATGCTCAAGGTCCCCGTCAACAAGCTCTGAGCCGACCGACGTGACCGGGGCCGCCCGCGCGGCGGCCCCGGCCCCTGTTCAGGCCGGGCGCAGGAGACAGCCCGCCCCATCGGAGGAGACGCGCACATGGACGCCCGCAGGATCACCGACGAGATCTCCGTCGCCCCCCAGATCACCCCGCAGGACGTGGCCGAGGCCGCCCGCGCGGGTTTCCGCGCCATCGTCTGCAACCGCCCCGACGGCGAGGGCGCCGACCAGCCCACCTTCGAGGAGATCGAGGCCGAGGCAGAGAGGCACGGGATGAAGGCCGCCTACATCCCGGTCGTCGCCGGCCGCGTCCGCGACGAGGACGCCACCGCCTTCGGTGCCGCGCTCACCACGCTGCCCGGCCCGGTGCTCGCCTATTGCCGCACCGGCACCCGCTCGGCCACGCTCTGGTCGCTCGCCGAGGCCGATTCCCGCCCGCTGCCCGACATCCTCGCCGCGACGCAGGCGGCAGGCTACGATATGAACGGCGTCGCCCGCCGCATCGCCAACGGCGGCCGCACGCCCACCGACGAGGCCGACGCGAGCTACGACGTGGTGATCGTGGGCGGCGGCGCGGCCGGCATCGCCACCGCCGCCTCGCTCAAGGCGCGCAAGCCGGGCCTGTCGGTCGCCGTGATCGACCCCGCAGACATCCACTACTACCAGCCCGGCTGGACGATGGTCGGCGCCGGCATCTTCGACCCCGCCACCACCGCCCGGCCGATGGGCGCTCTGATCCCTCAGGGCGTGCACTGGCTGAAATCCGCCGTGGCCGCCTTCGAGCCGCAGAACAATGCTGTGATCCTCGATGGCTGCCGCGTGGTGAAATACCGCCGCCTGATCGTGTGCCCGGGCCTGAAACTCGCGTGGAACAAGGTCGAGGGGCTCGTCCAGACGCTCGGCAAGAACGGGGTCACGTCGAACTACCGCTACGATCTCGCGCCCTATACCTGGCAGCTGGTGCGCGAGATGAAGAAGGGCCGCGCCCTCTTCACCCAGCCCCCCATGCCCATCAAGTGCGCCGGCGCGCCCCAGAAGGCCATGTACATGTCGGCCGACCACTGGCTCCGCAGCGGCCGGCTCAAGAACATCTCGATCGACTTCATGAATGCCGGCGGCGTTCTCTTCGGCGTGAAGGACTACGTGCCGGCGCTGATGAAATACGTGCGCAAGTACGACGCCACCCTCAACTTCCACCACAACCTCACGGCCATCGACGGGCGTGCGAAGAAGGCGTGGTTCGAGGTGGCCGAGCCTGACGCCGAGCCCCGCACCGTCGAGGCCGACTTCGACATGATCCATGTCGTGCCCCCGCAGGTGGCGCCCGACTTCATCCGCGTCTCGCCGCTGGCCGATGCGGCCGGCTGGGTCGATGTCGACCAGACGACGCTGCGGCACAAGACCTACGACAACATCTGGGCGCTGGGCGACGTCACCAACGCCCCCAACGCCAAGACGGCCGCCGCCGCCCGCATGCAGGCCCCCATCGTCGCCGAGAACGTGGTTGCCGACATCCGCGGCCGCAGCCCCGTGGCCGCCTACAACGGCTACGGGTCCTGCCCGCTCACCGTCGAGCGCGGCAAGATCGTGCTGGCCGAGTTCGGTTACGGCGGCACGCGCCTGCCGTCCTTCCCCAGCTGGTTCATCGACGACACGCATCCCTCCCGGGCCGCCTGGATCCTCAAGGAGCAGATCCTGCCGCCGGTCTACTGGAAGGCGATGCTCAAGGGCCGCGAATGGATGATCAAGCCGGAAAAGGTCCGCGCGGCCGAGCCGGCCGAGTGACCCGCCGCGCTGCCTGAGGGCGGCCACCGCCCCATGGCGTCCCCGCCCCGGCGGAGGCGCCGCCCGAAAGAGCGTCACGCGCGCCCCTCTACGCCGCCCCGTGCGCTTCTTCTTGCTCCAAGTATCCCGGGGGGTCCGGGGGGCTGGCCCCCCGGTCCTGCCGGCCCTGCCAGAGACCGATCCGAATGATTCCGCCCGCCCTCCGCCGCTATCTGCCGATCCTCGACTGGGGCGCCGCCTATGACAGGCGCACGTTCGAGGCCGACGGCCTCGCCGCCGTGATCGTCACGATCATGCTGATCCCGCAATCGCTGGCCTACGCGCTGCTCGCGGGCCTGCCGGCCGAGATGGGGCTCTACGCCTCGATCCTGCCGCTGGTGGGCTACGCGGTCTTCGGCACCTCCCGCGCGCTCGCCGTGGGCCCCGTCGCCGTCGTCTCGCTGATGACGGCCGCCGCCATCGGCAATCTCGGGCTCACCGACCCGCGCGCGATGGCGCTCGCGGCGATCACGCTCGCCTTCCTGTCGGGCGTGTTCCTGATGGCGATGGGCTTCCTGCGGCTGGGCTTCGTCGCCAACTTCCTGTCGCACCCGGTGATCGCGGGCTTCATCACCGCCTCGGGCATCCTCATCGCCACGTCCCAGCTCAAGCACATCCTCGGCGTCACCGCCCACGGCCACACCCTGCCGGACCTGCTGTCCTCGCTCTGGGCGCACCTGCCCGAGACGAATTTCTGGGCGCTGGGCATCGGCGTGGCGGCGACCGCGTTCCTGTTCTGGGTGCGCAAGGGTCTGAAGCCGCTGCTGCTGGGCTGGGGCCTCCCGCCGCGGCTCGCCGACATCCTCACCAAGGCCGGCCCGGTGGCTGCGGTGGTCGTCACCACGCTCGTCGCGTGGGGCCTCGGCCTGGCCGACCGCGGCCTGTCGATCGTTGGCGACGTCCCCCGCGGTCTGCCGCCCGCGACCCTGCCCTCGTTCGACCTCGAGCTCTGGGGCGCGCTGATCGGCTCGGCGGTGCTGATCTCGATCATCGGCTTCGTCGAATCGGTCTCCGTCGCGCAGACCCTGGCCGCCAAGAAGCGTCAGCGCATCGTCCCCGACCAGGAGCTGATCGGGCTGGGCGCCTCCAACGTCGCGGCCTCGGTCTCGGGCGGCTATCCGGTGACGGGCGGCTTCGCCCGCTCGGTCGTCAACTTCGACGCGGGCGCCGCGACGCCGGCCGCCGGCGCCTTCACCGCCATCGGCATCCTGCTCGCGGCGATGTTCCTCACGCCGCTGCTCTACTTCCTGCCCACGGCGACGCTTGCCGCGACGATCATCGTCGCCGTGCTCAGTCTCGTCGACTTCTCGATCCTCAAGACCGCCTGGGGCTACTCCAAGGCCGATTTCGTCGCCGTCGCCGCGACGATCGCGCTCACCCTCGGATTCGGCGTCGAGGCGGGCGTATCGGCGGGCGTGGCCCTGTCGATCCTGCTCTATCTCTACAAGACGTCGCGCCCTCACGTGGCCGAGGTAGGGCTGGTGCCCGGCACCCAGCACTTCCGCAACATCCGCCGCCACCGGGTCGAGACCGCGCCGAACCTGCTGACGCTCAGGATCGACGAGTCGCTCTACTTCGCCAACGCCCGCTTCATGGAGGACTACATCCTCGACCGGGTCACGCGCGACGACCAGATCCGCGACGTCGTCCTGCAGTTCTCGGCCGTCAACGAGGTGGATCTCTCCGCGCTCGAAAGCCTCGAGGCGATCGCGTCGCGGCTGCAGGACATGGGGCTCAGGCTGCACCTGTCTGAGGTGAAGGGCCCGGTGATGGACCGCCTCAAGCGCTCGCACTTCCTCGAGCACCTGACGGGCGAGGTCTTTCTCAGCCAGTACGACGCCTGGGCCAGGCTCGCCCGCCCGCCCGAGGGGCCGGGCGGCCTCGCCCGCGCGGCCGAGTAGGCTTCACAAGCGGCCCGGCTTGGGGCAGGAGGCGGGCGTCATGCCCGCGCCGCCCGATTTCCACGTCGCCCGGATGGCGAGCCTGAGCCTCGCCGGCTCGGGCCGTGCCCGCCCGATCCGCGTGCCGGAGGAGCACCGCGCCCCCGGCTTCGGTGCGGCCTACGACTTCGACACGCTGTGGTACGACGCGGTGCGGATCGGCGGCGTGGTGCACCTCGTCTGCCCGCGCCTCTACGATCTGCGCCCCCTGCTCGACACGGTCGAGGCCGACGGGCAGAGGCTGCGGCCCCCGCGCGTCAGGCGCTCGCGCCGCCACGAGATCGCGACGCTCGCCGCGCCGAAGCGGGCAGAGCGGCTGTCGCTCGCGCTGCGCGACTGGCAGGCAGACTGCGCGATCAGCGACGACGCGGCAGGGCATTTCGCCGGGCTCAACGCCTCGCTCCACATCAGCCGCGACAACCGCCCGGAATGGCTGGCCGACTGGGCGCGCTTTCACGTCGCGGAGCACGGGCTGCAGGCGATGCTGGTGATGGACAACGCCTCCGACTACCCGCCCGATGCGATCCTCGACGCGCTCGCGCCGACCGGGCTCGAACGCGCGGTCGTGCTGGTCGTCCCCCAGCCCTATGGGCCCACGCGCGGCAAGTCGGGCAAGGGAGGGGCGAAGTTCCTGCAGCCCGCGATGCTCAATCTCGCGCGGCTGCGCTTCCTCCGCCGCGCCCGTGCGGTGCTCAACGTCGACATCGACGAGCTGGTATGGGCGCACGGCGGCTCGGTCTTCGACGCCGCGGTGAAGAGCCCGCTCGGCCTCGTCTCCTTCGCCGGCGAATGGCGCCAGCCGCCGCCCCGCACCGCGCCGCCCTTCATCCACGCCCAGCATGTCCACACCCGCACCGGCGAGTGGCCGTGCCCGACGAAATACTGCATCCGCCCGGACGGCCCGCTGCGCTGGGCGGGGTGGGACGTGCACCGCCCCGACACGGCGCTCCCCGTCGGCCTGCGGCCGAGGCGCGACATGGGCTACTGGCACTGCCGCGGCATCACCACCGACTGGAAGGGATACGGCCGGCTGAAGCCCGGCGATATCGGCCCCCGCGACGCCTCGACGGCCGCGATCCTCGAGCGGGCTCTGGGCACCTGCGCGCTTGCCGGCCCGCCGCACAAGTGAGACCGTGCGCACGAGGGAGGCCCGAATGGACGGCGACACCACGACCACGGCCCGGAGCGAGGGCGACGGCAGGCAGGGCGGCCACGCGCTGCCGCAGGTGAGCGCGCCGCGCAACCCCGGCATGCCGCTCGACCTCGACCGCGTGATGCGCGTGCAGGCCAATACCTCGGCCATCGAGCGGCGCTGCGCGGCGCTGCCCGGCCGCCGCTCGATCAAGAAGGACTGGCAGGCGGCGTGGCTCGTGCGCGCGATCCAGTGCATCGACCTCACCACGCTGTCGGGCGACGACACGCCCGGCCGCGTCCGCCGCCTCTGCGCCAAGGCGCGGCGGCCCCTGCGCCACGACATCGCCGAGGCGCTCGGGGTGGAGGGTGTCACCACCGGCGCCGTCTGCGTCTACCACGCGATGGTGCCGACGGCCGTCGCGGCGCTGAAGGGCTCGGGCATCCCCGTTGCCGCCGTCTCGACCGGGTTCCCCGCGGGCCTGTCGCCCTACCGCCTGCGCGTGGCCGAGATCAGCGAGAGCGTGGCGGCCGGCGCCGAGGAGATCGACATCGTGATCTCGCGCCGCCACGTGCTGACCGGCGACTGGCAGGCGCTTTACGACGAGGTGGCCGAGTTCCGCGCCGCCTGCGGGCCCGCCCATGTCAAGGCGATCCTCGCGACGGGCGAGCTGGGCAGCCTGCGCAACGTCGCGCGGGCGAGCCTCGTCTGCATGATGGCCGGCGCCGACTTCATAAAGACCTCGACCGGCAAGGAGAGCGTCAACGCCACCCTGCCGGTGACCCTGGTGATGCTACGCGCGATCCGCGACTACCACGAGCTGACCGGCGCCCGCGTCGGCTACAAGCCCGCGGGCGGCATCTCGACCGCGAAGGACGCGCTGATGTACCTCGCGCTGGTGAAGGAGGAGCTGGGCGACCGGTGGCTCTCGCCCGACCTGTTCCGCTTCGGCGCCTCCTCGCTGCTGGGCGACATCGAGCGGCAGCTCGAACACCACCTGACCGGCGCCTACTCGGTGTCGTGGCATCAACCGATGGCCTGACACCCCGGCGGTCGCGCCCGGCGGCGCGCGCCGGATCGTGGATATTTGAAGCAAGAAGAAGCCCGATGACCGTTCAAGAGATCCTCGAGACGATGGAATACGGCCCCGCGCCCGAGAGCGCCGAGGCGGCGCTGGCGTGGATCGAGGAGGCAGGGGGCGCCTTCGGGCATTTCATCGGTGGCTTGTGGACCGAGCCGGGCGAGGGGTTCGACAGCCGCAACCCGGCCACGGGGGACGTGCTGGCGCGGCTGACGCAGGCAACGCAGGCCGACATCGACGCGGCCGTCGCGGCGGCTCGGGCCGCCCAGCCGGCATGGGAGGGGCAGGGGGGGCCTGCGCGCGCTCGGGTGCTCTACGCCCTCGCCCGCCTCCTGCAGAAGCACGCGCGGCTCTTCTCCGTCCTCGAGGTGCTCGACAACGGCAAGCCGATCCGCGAGGCGCGCGACATCGACGTGCCGCTGGCCATCCGCCACTTCTACTACCATGCCGGCATGGCCCAGCTGATGGAGGCCGAGCTGCCCGACCGCCGCGCGCATGGCGTCTGCGGCCAGATCGTGCCGTGGAACTTCCCGCTGCTGATGCTGGCCTGGAAGGTCGCGCCTGCGCTCGCCACCGGCAACGCGGTGGTGCTGAAGCCCGCCGAATACACCTCGCTCACCGCGCTGCTGTTCGCGCAGGTCTGCCAGGAGGCGGGCGTTCCCCCGGGCGTCGTCAACATCGTCACCGGCGACGGCGCGGCGGGGCGGATGCTGGTGCACGCGGAGGTCGACAAGATCGCCTTCACCGGCTCCACCGCCGTGGGCCGCGAGATCCGCCGGGCAACGGCCGGCTCGGGCAAGGCGCTGACGCTCGAGCTGGGCGGCAAGTCGCCCTACATCGTCTTCGACGACGCCGATCTCGACTCGGCCGTCGAGGGGCTGGTCGACGCCATCTGGTTCAACGCGGGCCAGGTCTGCTGCGCCGGCTCGCGCCTTCTGGTGCAGGAAGGGGTGGCGGAGCGGCTGCATCACAAGCTCAAGGCGCGGATGGACAGGCTGCGGATGGGCGACCCGCTCGACAAGTCGATCGACCTCGGTGCGGTGGTCGATCCGGTGCAGCTCGCCGCGATCCGCAGCATGGTCGACGCGGGCGGCGCCGAGGGCGACGTGTATCACGCCGCCGTGCAGGTTCCCGAGGGCTGCTACTACCCGCCGACCCTGGTGACCGGCCTCGCCCCTTCGGCCCGACTGATGCAGGAAGAGATCTTCGGCCCCGTCCTCGTGTCCACCACCTTCCGCACGCCGTCCGAGGCCGTGGCGCTGGCCAACGACACGCGCTACGGCCTCGCCGCCTCGGTGTGGTCGGAGAACGTCAACCTCGCGCTCGATGTCGCGCCGAGGCTGGCGGCGGGCGTCGTCTGGGTCAACGGCACCAACTTCTTCGACGCGGCGGCGGGCTTCGGCGGGGTGCGCGAGAGCGGATTCGGCCGGGAAGGCGGGTGGGAGGGGCTCGGGGCCTACCTGCGCGAAGACTGGCCGGCGCCGCTGCCCATCCCGCACCCCGCGCCCGCTCTCGCCGCGCCGCAGGCCGCCCCCGGCATCG
The DNA here is from genome assembly GCF_003340565.1 of Rhodovulum sp. 12E13. Lineage (GTDB taxonomy): Bacteria > Pseudomonadota > Alphaproteobacteria > Rhodobacterales > Rhodobacteraceae > HLUCCA09. The sequence continues at coordinate 88,955 of NZ_QPLK01000002.1, forward strand.
ACCGGACCGCGAAGATGTATGTGGGCGGCAAGCAGGCCCGGCCCGACGGTGGATACTCGCGCGCGATCCGGGCGGCGGGCGGCCACCTGCTCGGCCATGTGGGCGTGGGCAACCGCAAGGACATCCGCAACGCGGTGGACGCGGCCGAGAGGGCGGAAGCCTGGTCACGCATGACGGGGCACAGCCGCGCGCAGATCCTCTATTACGTCGCCGAGAACCTCGCCGCCCGGACGGGCGAGTTCGCGGCCCGGATCGACGCGATGACCGGAGGCGACGACGGATCGAAAGAGGTCGAAGCCGCCATCCGCCGCCTGTTCACCTGGGCCGCCTGGGCCGACAAGCATGACGGCGCCGCCAAGGGGGTGCCGATGCGGGGCCTGGCGCTGGCGCTCAACGAGCCCATCGGCGTGATCGGGGCCCTCTGCCCGGCGGAGGCGCCGCTCCTGGGGCTGATCTCCGCGATGGGGCCGGCCGTGGCCACCGGCAACCGCGTGGTGCTGATACCGTCCGAGCCGTTTCCGCTCGCGGCGACAGACTTCTACCAGGTTCTCGACACCTCCGACGTGCCGGCCGGGGTGGTCAACATCGTCACCGGCGCGCCCGCCGATCTCGCGCCCGTGCTCGCCGCCCATGCGGCAGTGGGCGCTGTGTGGAACTTCGCCGACCCTGCGCTGACGCGGGCAATCGAGGAGAAGGCCGCCGATACGATCAAGCGCACGTGGAGCCTGCGCACCGACTGGCACGCGCCTCAGGCCGAGGGTCGCTCGTTTCTGCGCGCGGCGACCGAGGTCAAGACGGTCTGGGTGCCCTTCGGCGAGTAGTCGCCACCTGTCCGATCTGGCGGGTTGCGGTCGCCGGCCTCTCGGCCGAATCTTCCCCCTGGATCGGGAACGAGAACGAAACGATGGAAATGCATCAGGTCCGCTACGTCATCGCGGCGGCGGATCACCTGAACTTCACCCGGGCCGCCGCTTCGTGCGACGTGAGCCAGCCCGCCCTGACCAAGGGCATCAAGGCCCTGGAACGGGAGCTCGGCTCGCCCCTCTTTCATCGCGAGGGCCGGCGAATCCTCGTCAGCGAGTTCGGCCGCTCCATGCTGCCCCACCTGCGCCAGATCGCGGCCGAGGCCGAGGCGGCACGCATGCTGGCGCAGAATTTCCAGTTGCTGCACGACGTGCCGGTGCGGATCGGTGTGCTCGCCTCGATCGGGCATGTCCGGTTCGGACGGTTCCTGCGCGACTTCGGCACTGCGCAGGAGGGGGTCGAGCTCGCCGTGACCGAGGGCAAGGAAGCCGAGTTGCGGCAGGCGCTGCGCGACGACGAGATCGACATTGCCGTGACCGCGCGCCTCGCCGAGACGGAAGATGCCTTCGCCCTGCTGCCCCTCTACTCCGAGCGCTATGTGGTGATCCTTCCGCCGAACCATCCGCTGGGGGGGCGCGACGCGCTGTCCCTCTCGGCGTTGAACGGTCAGCCCTACGTCGACCGGCTCGGCTGCGAGATGCGCACGCTCGTTGCCGAGGCGTGCGCCGAGCAAGGTGTGGATCTCTACGCCCGCTTCCGCTCCGAGCGGGAAGACTGGGTGCAGGCCATGGTGCTCGCCGGGCTCGGCTTCGCCTTCATGCCGGAATACTCGGTGACGCTGCCGGGCCTCGTGCAGCGCCCGCTGATCGAGCCGTCGCTCAGCCGCGAGATCTGTATCGCTTCGGTGCGCGGCCGCCCGTTCCCGCCGCCGGTGGCGGCGCTGATGCGCAGGGCGCAGAGCTTCGCCTGGCCGGGCTGATCGAGGCGCCGCGCCCCGCGTGAGCGGTGCGCCCCCCTCGCGCCGTTCGGGGGCCCGGGCCCGCCGCCTTCGTCTTGCCGTTCGCGGCGGCGCATGGCGACGGTGCGCGATACAGGACGGCGCATGCGCTCCGACGGACAATAATGTCGCAGACCCGGCGCATCGTTTGGACGGCACGGCAAATCTCCCTACCTCACCGGCAGGTTCGGCGCGCGAACAGGCCGGGCTTCATGGGTATCAGCACGTTGGCCACCCTGCTGCGACAGCAGGGCCTGGCCGGCGATTGTCCGGCGCCGGCCGGGCGAGGAGGGTCGATGGACACGCTGCTTCTGTCACGCATCCAGTTCGGGGCGAACATCTCGTTCCACATCCTGTTCCCGACGATCACCATCGCGCTCGGCTGGGTGCTCCTGTGGTTCAAGCTGCGCTACAATGCGACGGGCGATTTCAAGTGGATGGAGGCGTATCGCTTCTGGGTGAAGGTCTTCGCGCTGTCCTTCGCGCTCGGCGTCGTCTCGGGCATCACCATGTCGTTCCAGTTCGGCACCAACTGGCCGGGTTTCATGGAGACGGTGGGCAACGTGGCCGGGCCGCTCCTGGCTTACGAGGTGCTGACGGCGTTCTTCCTGGAAGCGGGGTTCCTCGGGATCATGCTGTTCGGCTTTTCCCGCGTGCCCGGCTGGCTGCACACCTTCGCCACCTTCCTCGTGGCCTTCGGCACCACGCTGTCGGCCTTCTGGATCCTCGTGCTGAACTCGTGGATGCACACGCCCGCGGGCTTCGAGCTGCGCGACGGCGTGGTGCACGCGACCGACTGGCTCGCGATCATCTTCAACCCCTCGATGCCCTACCGCCTCGCCCACATGCTGCTCGCCTCGGGCCTGACGGTCGCCTTCCTGATCGCCGGCATCTCGGCGCTGCGGCTGCTCTTCGGCGACCGTTCGCGCTCGGTGGCGGCGACGCTGCGCTTTGGCGCGGTGATGGGGGCGGTGCTCATCCCGGTGCAGATCTTCGTGGGCGACATGCACGGGCTGAACACGCTCGAGCATCAGCCCGCCAAGGTCGCCGCGATGGAGGGCCACTGGGAGCAATACCCCGACGGCGAGGGCGTGCCGCTGGTGCTCTTCGCGGTGCCCAACGCCGAGACGCGCGACAACGATTACGAGGTCAAGATCCCGCATCTGGGCTCGCTCGTCCTCACCCATAGCTGGGACGGCACGATCCCCGCGCTAGACGAGTTCGTGGCCGAGGACGGCACGGTGACCCACCCGCCGGTCGCGCCCGTGTTCTACTCGTTCCGCATCATGGTGGCGACGGGCGTGGCCATGCTCTTGCTGTCGTGGACCGCGGTCGCGCTGATGGCCCGTCGACGGGGCCCCGACGGCGCCCGCTGGAGCGTCGAGGCGCTGCCGCGCTGGGTGCTCTACGCGTTCGTGGCGATGGCGCTGTCGGGCTGGCTCGCCGTGCTCGCCGGCTGGTACACGACCGAGATCGGCCGCCAGCCCTGGCTCGTGCATGGCGTGCTGTCGACCGCGCAGGCGGTGGCCGAGGTGCCCGCGCCAATGGTTCTGTCGACGCTCGTCGCCTATCTCGCCGTCTATGCGGTGCTCACGGGGGCCTACGTGGCGGTGCTGGTCTACCTCGCGTGGACCGCGACCCACGGCAAGTCGCTGCCCACTCGCGGGGGCACGGCAGACCCCGTCGAGCGCGCGGTCGAGACGGGCGCGCGACCCGGCGCGACAACTCCGGCGGAGTGAGCGCGATGGCCGAGATTCTCGCCGACCCGGCCCTCTGGCTGCCGCTCACCTTCGCGGGGCTGATGGGGCTGTCGATCCTCATCTACGTGGTGCTCGACGGCTTCGACCTCGGGGTGGGGCTGCTGTTTCCCTTCGCCGACGAGGCCGAGAAGGATCGCATGGTCGCGTCGATCGGCCCGTTCTGGGACGCGAACGAGACGTGGCTGGTCATGGCCGTGGGCCTGCTGCTCGTGGCCTTCCCCGTCGCCCACGGCGCGATCCTGACGACGCTCTACCTGCCCGTCGCGGTGATGCTGGTGGGGCTGATCCTGCGCGGCGTCGCCTTCGAGTTTCGCGTCAAGGCGCCCGAGCGTTACAAGCGGGGGTGGAACGCGGCCTTTTTCGCGGGCTCGGCGCTGACCTCGCTGTCGCAGGGCTTCATGCTGGGCATGTACATCATGGGCCTCGAGGTGACGCTCGCCACGCTCGCCTTCTCCGCGGTGACGGCGGTGTTCCTGACGGTGGGCTACAGCTTCATCGGCGCGGCGTGGCTGATCGGCAAGACCGAGGGCGCGCTGCAGGACAAGGCGGTGGAATGGGCGCAGGGCGGCATCTGGGGGCTGTTGCTGGGGATCGGGGCGATCTCGGTCGCCTCGCCGCTGGTGAGCGCGCGCATCTTCGAGCGGTGGTTCTCGTGGCCCGAGATCCTGTGGCTGTCGCCCTTGCCGCTCCTGTCGGCTGCGCTGCTGGTCGCGCTCTGGGCGGCCCTGCGCCGCCTGCCCTCCGACGACGACCGGGGGGCCTGGGTGCCGTTCTCCTGCGGGACCGGCCTTTTCGTACTTGCCTTCTTCGGGATGGCGTATTCGTTCTACCCCTACGTGGTGCCGGAGCGACTGACGATCTTCGAGGCGGCAAGCGCGCCCGAGTCGCTCATGATCATCCTCGTGGGCGCGATCGTGGTGATGCCGATGATCGCGGCCTACACGGTGCTGGCCTACGTGGTCTTCCGCGGCAAGGCGACCGAGCTGCGCTACGATTGAGGGGCCGGCCGCGCCCCGGTCGGGCGGGGCGCCCACCCGCCCACCCCTGCGCCCCGCCCGACCGGCGCGCGGCCGGCGGAGGAGGGACGGTCGAGCCGCTCCTGCCTGGCGCCCAGCAGCCCTCGCCCTAGCGCCCGTCTGCCCCGTGGCGCCCGTCTGCCCCGTGGCGCCGTCTGCCCGTCGCTCAGAACCCGTCGCGCGCGATCAGCCGCGCCAGGTCGCGCACGGCGGCCGCGCGGGCGGCGGCGATCCCGGGCAGCCCGCTTTCGGGCGGGATCGGGGCAGAGACCGCGAATTCGGCCGACCGGTCGCGTCCGCGCTCGCTGTCGATCGCGAAGTACTGGCCCGAGATGTGAAACCGGCCGTCGGCGCCGGCGACGAAGCGATCCGCCCGGACCTCGACCCGGGCCTCGGACAGGTCGTCGAAGGGCCACGGCTCGGAGGCGACGCGCGCGCCGGTGATCGTGGCGAGCTGCCGGGCCAGTTCCAGCGTCATGCCGCGCACCGGGTCGTCGGCCCAGAGCTGCCCCTCCGACGGCACGAGCGCGCCCTCCGCCGTCTCGATCCATATCTCCTCGTCGAGCGCATAAGAGGGCAGCGAGACCTGCCGCACCTCGATGGAGCGCGCGCCAACCGCGACGCGCTCGCCCGAGGGTGCGAGCGGGGCCGCGAATCGCTCGGGGGGCGGGCCGCAGGCCGTGAGCCCGGCAAGCGACGCGGCGATCAGAAGGAGGCGCATGACGATCCGTCCAGTTGGGGCGCGGCCGACCATATCTCCCACGCCGGCAGGGACAAGGCATCCTCCCCCGGCGTGTCCGGGCGCCGCCCCTAGCGGCAGGTCTCGACGATCGGTTCGACCACGGCGCGCACGGCGTCGTCTGCGAGGCCACGGGTGGCGCCGTCGGGCAGATAGGCGAGGCGCACGCCGTCATGCACGAGGCTGCCTTTCTCGATCCAGCCCGCGGGCGGGCTCGACCAGACGCGCAGCTTCAGCCGCCAGCCTTGCGCGATCGGCGCCGGCTCGGCCATGACGGGGCTATCTGCCAGCAGGCGCTGCGCGCAGGAGAAACCCGCCGTCGCCGCGCCGCCGCGCGCCGGCTCGGGGCCGCCCGGCATCCCGAGGGGGGCGCCTGTGTCGGCCGGCGCGAGTCGGGCCGGCGTGGCGGTCGATCCGCCGCCACACCCGGCCAGACCGAAGATCGCCCCCAGCGCGAGGGCGAGGGCGAGCGGGAGGCTGCCGATCCGTGCTTGCGTCATATGTTCGTCAATGTCTTCCAACCCCGGAAGCGGCGTATCGGGCCGCCGCGCGCCGATCATCGGCAAAGACGGTTGAGGAGCCATGAAGCGATGCGACCTGCCGCCACGATCGCGCCGCAACATGCCGCCACGTCGCCCATTTCTTGCCCCTGGATGAGATTAGTGAACGATCAACCGTGTTCTGTGACGGAGGTAACGATGGACCTGTCTCTTTTCCTGCGCAGAGCGCGCGCGCTTCTGGTGCCTTTCCGCCCCGATGCGTCGGCCGGGGGTGCGGCGCCTTCACCGGTGCCGGCCCCGCATGGCGGGCGCGCCGCGCTGCTGCCCGAGATCGCGGCGAGCGCCGGGGCGCCGCGCAGGCGCCGCGAGACGCTCCGCGCGGTGATCTCCGCGACCCGCTTCGGCGCCAGGCCGCGGGGAGGGCGGCAACTCTCGCCCCGTGCCGAGCGGCGGCTCGCCGCCGACCCGTTCGTGCGGCGGCTCGCTGGGCTCGACTGACGTCAGAAGGCCACCTTCACTCCCGGCAGGTCGAGCGCGCTCATGAGGTCGCGCAGCTCCTGCCGGGCGGCGACGCCCGAGAGCGACAGCCGCGCCTCGCCCACGTCGCGCAGGTCAAGCAGCGTCAGCCCACGCGGGAACAGCTCGCGGAAGATCACCCGCTCGGAGAAGCCGGTGGCGATTCGGAAGCCGATGCGCTTCGACAGGCGGGTGAGCGCGTCGCCCACCTTGCGCTTGTTGACCATCTGCGTCTGGCCGAGCCGGTTGCGCGTGACGATCCAGTCGATGGGTTGCAGCCCGCCATGCGCCCGCCATTGCCGCGCCTGCCAGACCATCTCGGAATAGACCGAGGGTCCGAGGATCCTGCCGGTAGCCGCGTCGATTCGCCCGAGCAGGTCGAAATCGACGAAACTGTCGTTGAGAGGGGTCACCAGGGTATCGGCCAGCGTGTGCGCGACCTGCGCGAGCCGGGTATGCGAGCCGGGACAGTCGATCAGCACGAAATCGTGGCGCGAGGCGAGGTCTTCCACTGCCGCATGCAGGCGGGCATCGGCCGGATTGCCCGTCGCATCCGGCACCTCGTCGGGCAGCTGGCGGAACTCGGGGATGGCGAGGCGCCTGCCCTCGGCCGCGCACCACGCGGCGCGGTTCTCGATGTAACGGCCAAGGCTCTGCTGGCGCAGATCGAGGTCGAGGCAGCCGACCGAATGCCCCATCCGGACCAGCGCCGTGGCCACGTGCATCGCCGTGGTCGACTTGCCGCTGCCGCCCTTCTCGTTGCCCACGACGATGATGTGCGCCACGCCGACCGCCCCCTGTCTGCCTCGGTGCGCTTCTAGCCGCTCGCCGCGGCGGGCAGAAGGGCGCGCGTGGCATGGAACGCAAGGGCGCGGCGCGCGCTGGTTCGCGGTGAGCAACATGCGATGAGAAGGGGGATGACGATGAGCAGCGGATTGCAGGTACTCGACCGCAACATCGACGTCACCAACGAGTGGCTCAACCAGATCTCCGAGGTAACCGGCGCGTCGAGGCAGCAGGCCTACCATGTGCTGCGACGCGGTCTGCACGTCCTGCGCGACCGCATGACGGTGGAAGAGGCCGCGCACCTCGCGGCGCAACTGCCGCACTTCGTGCGCGGTGTCTTCTACGAAAGCTATCGCCCCGCCGCGACGCCGACGAAGGAGCGCAGCCTCGAGCAATTCCTCGACAGGCTGGCCGAGGATCTGCCCGACGGCATCGAGCCGCGCCTCGCGGCCAACGCGCTCTTCACCGTGCTCAAGCTGCACTGCGATCCGGGCGAGCTGGCCCATGTGCGCGATGCGCTTCCCGGCCCCGTGGCCGAGGTGATGGAAGCGGCCTGAGCGCCGCCCGAGCCGACACAAGCGAAGGGCCGCCCCGAGGAGCGGCCCTTTTCGTGTCGTGCGAGCGGGCGGCTCTCAGAAGCCGAGGCCCTCGTACTTCTTCTTGAACTTCGAGACGCGGCCGCCCTGGTCCATCAGGCGGGTCGAGCCCCCCGTCCAGGCCGGGTGCGAGGTGGGGTCGATGTCGAGGGTCATCGTGTCGCCCTCCTTGCCCCAGCACGTCTTCATCTGGATCACGGTGCCGTCGGTCATCTTGACGTCGACGATGTGGTAGTCGGGGTGGATGTCCTTCTTCATCGCCGTGCTCCTCAGCCCTGGGTCTGTGCCGCCGCGCCGGCCTTCGGCTTGCGGGGCTTGTAGGTGTTGTCCTCGGCGATGCGGGCCGACTTGCCGCGGCGCGCGCGCAGGTAGTAGAGCTTCGCGCGGCGCACCTTGCCGCGGCGCACCACCTGGATGTGCTCGATGTTCGTCGAGTAGAGCGGGAACACGCGCTCCACCCCCTCGCCGAAGCTGATCTTGCGGACGGTGAACGAGCCGGCGATGCCCTCGCCGCCCTTTCGGGCGATGCACACGCCCTCGAAGTTCTGCACGCGGGTGCGCGTGCCTTCCGTCACCTTGTAGCCGACGCGCACGGTGTCGCCGGCCTTGAAATCGGGGATGTCCTTGGCCAGAGCGCTGATCTGCTCGGCCTCCAGTTGTGCGATCAGGTCCATCAGACCGATCTCCTCTGTCGCTCGCGGTTACGCCGCGAAGGTGGGTGCGCCCTCAGAGCTCTCGGTCTCCGTCCGGGTCCCTACCCTGACGCTCAAGGTAAGCCCGCCAGAGATCAGGGCGGCGTTTCCGTGTCAGCCTCTCGGCCTCGGCCTTTCGCCAACGGGCGATCTCCGCGTGGTGGCCGGACAGGAGAATGTCGGGCACCGCGCGACCCTGCCAGACGGTCGGCCGCGTATACTGGGGATGTTCGAGCAGACCCTCGGAGAACGACTCCTCCTCGGTGGACGCCTGATTCCCGAGCACGCGCGGTATAAGGCGCACGGTGGCGTCGATCAAGGCATGTGCGGCGATCTCGCCGCCGGTCATCACGAAATCGCCGAGCGACACTTCCTCGATCTGCCGTGCCTGCAACACCCGCTCGTCGACCCCCTCGAAGCGGCCGCAGAGCAGGGTCACGCCCTGACCCTCGGCAAGGCGCCGAACGCGGCCCTGCGTCAGCGGCGTGCCCCGTGGCGAGAGGTAGATCACGGGCCAGTCGGCGCCGGGGGGCACGCCGGCGCCGGCCGCGGCCAGCGCGGTGTCGACCACGTCGGCGCGCAGCACCATGCCGGCGCCGCCGCCCGCGGGCGTGTCGTCGACGTTGCGATGCTTGCCTTCGCCGAAGCGGCGGAGATCCAGCGTCTCCAGCCGCCACAGCCCCGCGTCGAGGGCCCTTCCGGTGAGCGAGGCGCCGAGCGGGCCCGGAAAGAGCTGCGGGAACAAGGTGATCACCTGTGCCGTCCAGGCGCCGGCGAGGGCAGGCCGGTCGTCCATCAGGTCGCGCGGGCGGGTGCTCGGCGCTATCGAGAGGCGGCCGTGCGAGCGGCCGGCCTGCCGGGGCGTGTCAGGCATCGGCGCCGTTCTCCGCCTCGAGCGCCAGATCCTCGATCCGATGGGCAAGCGAGATCAGCGCCTCGGCCTGATCCTCGTGGTTGTCCTCGATCTGGTCGGCTATCTCGATCAGCCGGGCGACTCCGGGCATGTCGGCCCGCGCCTCGGCATCAGCGTCGAGCAGGGCGTCCGCAAGCGCGACGAAGTCGGCGAGAGCCGCCGCGTCGGCTGCGGCGACGATGGCCTCGAATGCCGCGGCCGCCTCGCCCGCGCCCCGTCGCCGCATGGCCAGCGAGGTGTCGAGAGCGTGCAGCAGCAGGGCGCGGCGGTCTCGACGGGGCCGGTCGGGCGCGGCGCGGGCGACGAGCGCGGCAAACACCCGGTCGGGCGGGCCGGCACCCGCCACCTCCCGCAGGCTGGCGCGCACACGTTCGGCGCTCGCCGTTTCGGGCAGCGCGTCAAGCGCCGCGAAGGCGGGCTGCAATTCCGGATCGACCGTGGCGCCGGGGCGCGCGCGGTCATCGGCCGGCGAGTCCGGCGACGGGGCCGGATCGGTCGATGCGGCCTCCGCCATGGCGGGGGGGGCGTCGATCGACCGATCGCGGGTGTGGCGCGGCGTGGCGCGCGGATCGGAGCGGGGAGGCAGGCGCCGCTCGCCCGACCTCCGCTCGGCCCCCCGCTTCGCCGGCCGATGCGTGGCCCCCTTGCGCTCTGCCGCGCGCCGGTCGGAGACGGCCTGCTCCGTCGCGCGGTGGTCGGTCTCGGCCGCCTCCTCCCGCGCCCGCTCGCCCGCGCGATGGACTTCCCGCAGGGCGGCCTCGGCACTGCGGGCGGCCCGGTCGGTCAGTCCCGGAGGCCAGACGATCCGCGCGAGCACAAGGGCCCAGGCCCCGGCAAAGAGCCAGCCGAAGAGCTCCACGCGGCCCTCGATGCCGGCCAGCGCCCGCAGCGACTGGCCGAGGCCAACGAGCAGCGCGGCGAACGCCGCCGCCGTCACCGCCTGCACGGCAAGGTCGCCGGGCGCGTCGAGCCGTACCGAAGTCGGGCGCATGACCGCGTTGCCCAGCAGGAAGAGGCCCGCGAAGCCGAGCATGGCGAGCGAGGCGTGGCCCGATGCACCCGCCCCCACCGGCATGGCGACGAAGACGAGCATGGCGAAGATCAGCCCCGCGCGGCGCATCAGAACAGCCCCTCGGGCGGGTCGGCCACGATCTTTCCCCCCGCGATGTCGACCGTCGGCACCGCCTCGTGCGTGAACGGCAGCAGCACCGTCTGCTTCAGGCCCGGACCGTGGACCTCGAGCAGGTCGCCCGCGCCGTGGTCGTGGATCGCGCGGACATGGCCGAGAAGGTGGCCCCCGGTGTCGCGCACTTCAAGCCCGATCAGGTCGGCGTGGTAGTATTCCCCCTCCTCGGGCGGTGGCAGGGCGGCGCGGTCGGCATAAAGCCGGGTGCCGCGCAGGGCGTCGGCCGCCTCCTTGCTGGTCACGCCCGACAGGCGCGCGGCATATCCCGCCTTGACCGGCTGCATCAGCGTCACCTCGAAACGGCGCGTGCCGTCCTCGGTGGTGAGCGGTCCGTAGGCGGCGATGGCCTGCGGCTCGGCGCAGAAGCTCTTGAGGCGCACCTCGCCGCGCACGCCGAAGGCGCCCGCGATGGCCCCGACGCAGACGCGCCCGGTCATGCCGCCGCGTCGCGCCGCGGCGCCACACGGCAGGCGGCCGCCTGCGGTTCGGGCCCTGCCCTGCGGCGGTGCGACACGCTGCCGTGGCGCTGCGGCATGGGCGACCTCCCCGGCTTATGCCTCGGCCGATTCCCCGGCGGGAGCGGACGCCTCGGCGGCCTTGGCCGCGCGCTGCTCGGCGCGCTCCTTCGCCTTCTTGCCCGGCTCGCCCTTGTTGGGGTTGGCGCGCTCGGTCTTCGCCCTGACGCCCGCCGCCTCGAGGAAGCGCGAGATGCGGTCGGTCGGCTGCGCGCCCTGGTCGAGCCAGTACTGCACCCGCTCCATGTTCATCTTCACCCGGTCCTCGCTGTCCTTGGGCAGGAGCGGGTTGTAGGTGCCGAGCTTCTCGATGAAGCGGCCGTCGCGCGGCATCCGGCTGTCGGCGGCGACGATCGAGTAGTGGGGGCGCTTCTTGCTGCCGCCGCGGGCGAGTCTGATCTTCATGGCCATGCGTTCTCTCCTTGGTTCGATGGCTTGGCGGCGGTGCCGCCGTGGTCTCTTCGGCCCGTCAGGACTGGTGGGCCTCGTGGTTCTTGATGACTTCCTGGATGACGAAGGCCAGGAACTTCTTGGCGAATTCGGGGTCGAGGTCGGCGCGCTTGGCCAGGTCCTCGAGCCGGGCGATCTGGGCCGCCTCGCGGTCAGGGTCCGACGGCGGCAGGTCGTGCACGGCCTTCAGCCGGCCCACCGCCTGGGTGTGCTTGAACCGCTCGCCGAGCGTGTAGACGAGGATCGCGTCGAGCCGGTCTATCGACTCGCGGTGCTCCTTGAGCAGATCCGCCGCGCGGGCGGCCTCGTCGGGGAGAGCGGTCTCAGTCAAGGGCCCATCCTTTCGGCGTGAATTGCGGGTCGGCGTAGTTGGCGATCTCCATCGCGATCCCGTCGGCGAGCTGGGTGTTGCGCAGTTGCGCGGGCGCGGGGTGGCGGTAGACCACATCGTTGCCGTCGACGGTGCGGGCCTGCGCGTCGCGCTTCGCCCCCAGCCGCTCGGCCAGGCGGATCGAGGGCAGGTTGTGCGGGTCGATATAGCTCACCGCGCCGTCCCAGCCGCGTTCCTCGTAGAAGTAGCGGCGCGCGCGGTCGGTCGCCTCGAGCGCATAGCCGTTGCCGGCCACGTCGGGCCAGATGATCCACGCGATCTCGGGCTCGGGCCACATCGCGGGCTGCCAGCCGCCCGCCATGCCGTAGGTCTGGCCCGTGCGCCTGTCATGGATCACCCACATGCCGAATCCGCGGATCTCCCAGTGGCCGATCTCGGCGGCGTAGAGCATCCACGTCTCGTAGGCGTTGAGCGGCCCGCCCATGAAGCGCGAGCGGTAGGAGGCGAAGGTCGCCTTGAAATCGGGGTAGTCGCCCGGCTCAGGCCCGGCGAGGATCAGCCGCTGCGTCTCCAGCACGGGGATGTCGCGATGTCCCATCAGGCCGCCTCCCCCGGGGCCGGGTGGCGCCAGACATCCATCGCGCCCAGGCTCGGATGGTGGAACACGCCTTCGCGCGTCGCCCCGAGCCGCTCGGCCAGCGCCGCCGAGCGCGCGTTGCGCGCGTCGATCAGGCTGACGACCGTGCTCCAGCCCAGCGTTTCGTAGGCGTGGCGGCGCGTCGCACAGGCGGCCTCGAAGGCGATGCCGCGGCCCTCTGCCTCGTCGAACACCGACCAGGCGATCTCGGGCTCGAGCCAGTCCTCGGGGTAGTAGAGACCGACGACGCCGAGGGGACGGTCGCTCTGCCTGTCGGCGACCATCCAGCGGCCGTAACCGCGCAGCAGCCAGTGGCCGATCAGCGCCGACAGCTGATCGAACGCTTCGGCCCGCGTGTAGGGGCCGCCGAGAAAGGTCGCGCGCGGTCCGGTGCGGAAATCGGCATAGGCCTCGAAATCGGATGCCAGCGGCGCGCGCAGGCGCAGCCGCTCCGTCTCGAGCGTGGGGATGCGGAGGACCGTCTCGCTCATGCCGCGCTCCGCGCCGGCGCGGGGTGCCGATAGACGAGGTCGCCTTCGTCGACGACCGCGGCCTGCGGATCGCGCACCGCACGAGGCTGCTCGACCAGAGCGACCGAGCGGGCGTTGCCCGGGGCGATGGAGCTGACGGCCGTTTCCCCGCCCAGCACGTCGAAGGCATGGGCGCGGGCGGCCTGCGCGGCCTCGAAGGCATAGCCCTTGCCCTCGGCGGCAGGGTCCCACACCGCCCCGCCGATCTCGCGCTCGGGCCCGCCCTCGGGAAACCACGGGCCGCCATGGCCGAGCGGCACGTCGCTGCCTTCGAGGCCGAAGACGAACTCTCTCCAGCCACGGAGCACCCAATGCCCGACGACATTGGCGAAGGCGCGCCACGGGTCGCGCGCCCTGTAGGGCCCGCCCATGTATCGTGACCGATCGCTCTGCGCGGAGGTGTCCCACATGCCGAAATCCCCGGCGCGCGGGACGCGCAGGACCAGACGCTCGGTTTCGGGCACGGGGGTGTCGGAGAGGTGAGGCATCGGCTCGGGTCGGGGATCAGGCGGCGCGGGGCAGGGGGCGGCGGGGCGCGCGGGGATGGCGGTAGGCGATGGCCCCGGCACAGTCGGCGAAGGGATCGGCCAGCGCGCCGGTGAGCTCCGCCACGGCGAGCGAGCGGGCATCGGCCGGGCAGAGAAAGCTCGCCGCCTCGCGCCAGCCGAGCCGGGCGCAGGCATGGTCGCAGGCCGCCGACACCGCCTCGGCCGTCAGCTCCACCGCGTCGTCGGCCTGCCGCCAGACCAGCCAGCCGATCTCGGGCTCGGGCCAGCCCGAGGGCTGCCAGGGCCCGACGAGGCCCATCGGCACGTCGGCGCCCTCGGGCACCGCGGCGAACAGGCCGAAGCCGTTCAGGTGCCAGTGCGTCATCAGCACGGGGAACTGCCGCCGCGCGGCCGCCCCGCTCAGCGGTGCCGTGGCGAGGCAGGCGCCCGAGGCGAGGTGGCGCATGGCGCAGGCGAGATCGCGCTCGGACGGCGGGCGGAGAAACAGCCGCCCCGTTTCGATGATGGTCAGTCTCATCGGTGACATCCTCGCTGCGAAAGGCCGGCCCGCGGCGCGGAACGACGTGACACGGCCATGGCCGTCATTTCTTCTTGCCGAAGCCGGACAGCCCGGGGGGAAGTTGGCCGCCCGGCATGCCGCCGAAGCCGCCCATCCCCTTGGGCATCTTGGCGGCCTGCGCCTGCGCCGCCGCTTCGAGGGCGGCCATGTCGGGCTGCCCGCCGCCGCCGCCCTTGCCGAACATGCCGCCCATCATCTGCTTGAGCATGCCCTTCTTGCCCATCTTCTTCATCATGTCCGACATCTGCCGGTGCATCTTGAGCAGGCGGTTCAGCTCCTGCACCTCCAGCCCGGCGCCCTTGGCGATGCGCTTCTTGCGGCTGGCCTGCAGGATCTGCGGGTTGGCACGCTCCTTCCTGGTCATCGAGTTGATCAGGGCGATCTGGCGACGCAGCATCGAATCGTCGATGCCCGCCTCGGTCATCTGCGCGCCCATCTTCTTGGCGCCGGGCAGCATGCCCATCATGCCTTCCATGCCGCCCATCTTCAGCATCTGGTCGAGCTGCATCTTCAGGTCGTTCATGTTGAACTGACCCTTCTGGAAGCGCTTCATCATGCGCTCGGCCTGCTCGGCCTCGATCGTCTCCTGCGCCTTCTCGACGAGGCTGACAATGTCGCCCATCCCGAGGATGCGGCCGGCGATCCGCTCGGGGTGGAACTCCTCGAGCGCGTCCATCTTCTCGCCGAGGCCGACGAACTTGATCGGCTTGCCGGTGACCGCGCGCATCGACAGGGCCGCGCCGCCACGGCCGTCGCCGTCCATCCGCGTGAGCACCACGCCCGAGACGCCGATCCTGCCGTCGAACTCGGTGGCGACGTTCACCGCGTCCTGCCCGGTCAGGCCGTCGACCACCAAGAGAGTCTCGCGCGGCTCGGCCACGTCGCGCACATCGGCGGCCTGCTGGATCAGCTCCTGGTCGATGTGCAGCCGGCCCGCCGTGTCGAGCATGTAGACGTCGTAGCCGCCCAGCGTGGCCTGCTGCTTCGCCCGCCTGGCGATCTGCACCGGCGTCTCGCCCTTGACGATGGGCAGGGTATCGACCCCGACCTGCGCGCCGAGGATCTGAAGCTGCTCCATCGCCGCGGGGCGGTTGGTATCGAGCGAGGCCATCAGTACCCGCTTGCCGTCGCGCTCCTTGAGCCGCTTGGCGAGCTTGGCGGTCGTCGTCGTCTTGCCCGAGCCCTGCAGGCCCACCATCAGGATCGGCGCGGGCGGGTTGTCGATCTTGAGCGTGCCGATCTCACCGTCGTCGCCGGCGAGGAAGTGCACCAGCTCGTCGTGCACGATCTTGACCACCTGCTGGCCGGGCGTGACCGATTTCGTCACCGCCTGGCCCGTCGCCTTGTCCTGCACCGCCTTGATGAAGTCGCGCGCCACCGGCAGCGAAACGTCGGCCTCGAGCAGCGCGACGCGCACCTCGCGCAACGCGGTCTTGACGTCGTCCTCGCTGAGCGCGCCCTGCTTGGTGAGCCGGTCGAAGACGCCGGACAGGCGTTCGGAGAGATTTTCGAACATGTCGGCCCCTCTGCCTTTTCCTCGTCGCTCTCAGATGGGAGAGCGCGCGCCAAACCGCAAATGCCCCCACGGGCGCGACGCGCTGGTGGGGGGCGATCCCGCCGCCGGGGCGGGACCGGAAGCCTGACACTCCCGGAACGTGACGGGGCGGTTAGCGCCTCGATCCCGCCAAGTCAAGCCGGCGGCTGCGGCAACGGGACCCGGCGCCCCGACCTAAGGTGAATTTCGCTTCCCGGGCCCTTCCGGCTGGTGCAGGCTGGCCGCGATCATTGCCTTCCCTAACGGAGCCATTTCGCCATGTGCCATTCCTGCGCCGAGGCCGCCGCAGCCGGGGCGGCCATCGACATGTGCCTGTGCGGTGCGCCGCAGACGCAAGCCGCCTTCGCCCGGATGGAGGCGGACCTGACACGCCGCCAGATGCTCGGTGGCACGGCGGCGGTGCTGGGCATGTTCGCAGGCTTCGGCCTCGCGCCGCGCGAAGTTCGGGCGCAGACGCCGGGGCGGCCTCTCCTGCTGACCAACCTGCGCTTCTTCGACGGCACGACGCCGGCGATGCGGGAGGGGCGCGACATCCTGATCGAGGGCGGCCGCGTCGCCGCGCTGCCCCCCGCGGGGCAGGGCCCGGAGGATGCCGAGCGGATCGACTGCGGCGGCCGCGCCGTCATCCCCGGCCTGATCGACGCGCACTGGCACTCCACCCTCGTCGCGGTGACGCAGACGCAGGCGATGGCCGCGGACATCGGCTTCGTCCACCTCATGGCCGGGCGCGAGGCCGGCGCGACGCTGATGCGCGGCTTCACCACGGTGCGCGATACCGGGGGCCCCGCCTTCGGCCTGCAGCTTGCCATCGACCGGGGGTTGCTGCCCGGCCCGCGCATCTTTCCCTCCGGCGCGATGCTCTCGCAGACCTCGGGCCACGGCGACTTTCGCCTGCTCAACGAGCTTCCGCGCGCCGACGGCGATCTCTCCCACGCCGAGCGGGCGGGTGTCGCCGCCCTCGCCGACGGGCGGGCCGAGGTGCTGCGCCGCACCCGCGAGCAGCTGATGAAAGGCGCGAGCCAGATCAAGATCATGGCCGGCGGCGGCGTCTCGTCGCTCTACGACCCGCTGGAGTCGCTCCAGTTCCTCGAGGAAGAGATGGAGGCCGCCGTGCGCGGCGCCGCCGACTGGGGCACCTATGTCTGCGCCCATGTCTACACCTCGGAGGGCATCCAGCGGGCGCTCCGGGCCGGCGTGAAGTCGATCGAGCACGGCCAGCTCGCCGATACCGCGACGATCCGCATGATGCGCGAGGAGGGGGCGTGGTGGTCGATCCAGCCCTTCCTCGCCGACGAGGATGCCAACCCCAAATCCGATCCCCGCCAGCAGGCCAAGCAGACGGAGGTGGCGCAGGGCACCGTGCGGGCCTTCGAGGAGGGACGGGCCGAGGGTGTCAACATGGCCTTCGGCACCGACATCCTGATGAACCCCGCCGGCACGGCCAGCCAGGGCCGGCAGCTCGCCAAGCTGACCCGCTTCATGCCGCCGCTCGAAGCGCTGCGCATGGCCACCGGCGCGGCGGGCGAGCTTCTGGCTCTGTCGGGCGAGCGCGCGCCCTACGAGGGCCGGCTGGGCGTGATCGAAGAGGGGGCGCCGGCCGACCTGCTGGTCGTCGAGGGCGACCCGGAGGCGGGGCTCGACTGGCTGGACGACCCGGCCGCCAACCTGCCTCTCATCCTGAAGGGCGGCGCTCTGGTGAAGGACGCGCTCGCATGATCCGCCCGGCCGCCGCCCTTGCCGTGGCGCTCGGCGTTCCCGCCGTCGCCCCGGCACAGCCTGCCGACCGTGCCGCGCAGATCACGCCCTACGTCTGGGCGACCGGCATCGGCGGATCGATCCGGCCCGTGGCGCGCGGCCCCGAGCTAGAGTTCGACAGCTCGTTCTCGGAGGTGCTCGAGGATCTCGATGGAGCGTTCTTCGTCTCGGGGCTGGTGCGGCAGGGGCGCTTCGTTGCACTCGGCGATTTCAGCACCTCGACCAGCTCGCGCGGGGGCACCCTTCCGCCCGGGCTGCCCGCCGAGGGCGAGGTCACGCAGAGCTCGCTCACCCTCGCCGCCGGGTACCGGGCGCAGGCCGATCCGGCATGGACGATCGACTTTCTCGCCGGTGTCCGCTTCTGGACCCTCGACGCTCAACTCGACGTGCCGGCCCTCGGCGTCTCGGCCAGCCGCGACGTGACCTTCGCCGACCCGATCCTCGCCGCTCGCACCCGCGTGAGCCTGGCCGATGACTGGTCGCTCATCGTCTATGGCGACGTCGGCGGCTTCGGCGTCGGCTCCGAGCAGACGGGGCAGGTCATGGCGACGGTCAACTACGCCGCGACCGATCGGCTCTACCTTTCAGCCGGCTACCGGCAGCTGCATGTCGACTACGAGGACGACGGGGTGGCGATCGACGCCACGTTCTCAGGCCCAATCCTCGGTGTCACCTTCGCGTTCTGAGGCTCAGGCGCGGATCTCGAAGCCGTCGCCGGCCGGCGCGTCGGTCGGCTCGGTGTCGACCCGCGCGACCCTGGCGAGGCGCGGCCCCTCGTTCAGCCGCGCGAGCAGGGTGTCGACCGCGCCCGTAGGGCCGGCGGCCACGCCCTCGACGTCGCCATCGTCGCGGTTGCGCACCAAGCCCGACAGCCCGAGACGCCGTGCCTCGGCCTCGGTCCAGGCGCGGAACGACACGCCCTGCACCCGGCCGGCCACGCGGAACGCCACCGATTTCGTCTCCAGCGTCATGGGCGTGAGTCTGGCGCACGACGTCACCGTGCGCAAGGCGGCGGGGCTCGTGCCCTTTTGCAAGACATGCGCAAGAAGCAGGCTGGAACCTCTTGATCGTGCGATTTTGCACAATTAGACCAGGCGTCATTCGCAAGGGAGCAGCACATGGCCGTCGACACCTGGGACGAGATCCGCACCGCCTTTCACGTCGCGCGTATGGGCACCGTGTCGGGCGCGGCCGAGGCGCTCGGCGTTCACCACGCCACGGTGATCCGCCACGTCGACGCGCTCGAGGCGCGTCTCGGCACCAAGCTCTTCCAGCGGCATGCCCGCGGCTACACCCCCACCGAGGCCGGGCAGGATCTGCTGCGCGTCGCCGCCACGACCGAGGACCAGTTCACGCAGCTCATCGGCCGCATCAAGGGCCAGGGCGCCGGGGTGACGGGCGACCTGATCGTCACCTCGCTGCCCATCCTGTCGCCCCGCGTCGCGCCCGCGCTGGTGGAGTTCATGGAGGGGCATCCGGACGTCTCGGTGCGCTTCCTCTCCGACGAGCGGCTCTACCGCCTCGAATACGGCGAGGCGCATGTCGCGATCCGCGCGGGCGCGCGACCGGAGGAGCCCGACAACGTCGTGCAGCACTTCTTCACGATGGAGATGGCGCTCTACGCGACCGGGGGCTACCTTGACCGGCACGGCCCCGTCACGCCCGGCGAATGGGCCGGGCACCGCTTCGTGTCGATCCAGTCGGACGGGGCGCGCGCGCCCTTCTACCGCTGGATGCACGAGACGATCCCCGCAGACCAGATCCGCTACCGCGCCTCGCGCGACCGCACGGTGACCGACGGGGTGGAGGCAGGCGCCGGTATCGGCTTCATGCCCGTCTGGATGGCCGAGCAGCGGCCCGGGATGGTGCAGGTGGCGCCCCCCGAGCCGGATTGCGCGGTGCCGGTCTGGCTCGTCACCCATGTCGACCTGCACCGCACCGCGAAGGTGCAGACGCTGGTGAAGTTCCTCAAGGACAAGGCCGGGGAGTGGGGCGGCAGGGTCTGACCCTCACGGTGCCGCGTCGTCCTCTGCCGCGTCGGGTCGCGGCAGCAGCCCGCCGCCGACGAGCAGGCCTTCGAGGCTGTCGAGGTCGAGCGGCTCGAACTGGCCGAAGCCCTGCATCCAGGCAGACGCGGCGCGCAGCGCGTCGGGCTCGAGCCGGCACCAGGTGATCCGGCCGCGCTTGTCCTGGCTGATCAGCCCGGCGCGGGTCAGCACGCCCAGATGCTTGGAGATGGCCGCGAGCGACATCTCGAAGGGGTCGGCCACGTCTGTCACGGCCATGTCGTCTTCCAGCAACATCGCCAGAATGCGACGGCGGGTCGGGTCAGCCAGCGCCGCGAACACGGCGTCGAGCGCGGCGGCCTCGGCCTCGGGGCCGGGGCGCCGATGCAGCGGAACGATATCGGCGCCCGTGTGGCTCATGACCACGTTCGCATGGCAGCGCCTGCCCTACGCGTCAACATGCTCCGTGCGTCATGCCTCGTGCGTCCGGGGCGCCATGCTCAACCGAGCGGTTGAACTTGGGGCTTCCGCCCGCGCCCGCGCGTCGCCGGGCGCCCAAGGTGGGGTCGCGCAGAAATCCATTACAAATCAAATATTTGACGCTTTCTGCCGCGCCGCGGCACGGCGATTGACTCCCGCGTGCCCTCTGCCTAGACACCTCGGCGACGGAGCGGGGGGCGCCACGTGCCCGACGAAAGCGACAGCGAGCGTCTGCGCCGGCTCGAGGCGAGGATCGCCGCGGCCAAGGGCAGGACGGAGCCGCGCCCGCACCAGGAAGAACACTACAGCCAGGCCAACATCGCCTGGCGGATGGTGACGGAGCTGGTCGCCGGTCTCGGCATCGGCCTCGCCATCGGGCTCGGGCTGGACACGCTGTTCGGCACGACCCCCATCCTGATGGTGATCTTCCTCGGCTTCGGGCTGGCCGCGGGCATCAACGTGATGCTGCGCACCGCCCGCGAGGTGCAGGCCCGCGCGCCGCAGGCGCACGAGGCGGGCGGCGACAAGACGGGGCAGGGCGGCGACGCCCCGCGCGACAGGACGGAAGGGCAGCCCGTCGGGGCGCCCGACAGGACGGACGAGAGGTAGGCACGTGGCAGACGAGGCGACAGGCGGCGGCTTCTCCATCTACCCGATGGACCAGTTCATCGTGAAACCGCTCTTCGGCGGCGACGTGGTGCACTGGTACACCCCCACCAACGTCACCCTTTGGATGGCGCTCGGCGTGGCGGGTATCGCGCTGCTGATGGTGGCCGGCTCGTCGGCGCGCGCGGTCATTCCCTCGCGCGGGCAGTCGATGGCCGAGCTGACCTACGGCTTCATCCACAAGATGGTCGAGGACGTGGCCGGCCGCGACGGCCTGAAATACTTCCCCTACATCATGACGCTGTTCCTGTTCATCCTGTTCGGGAACATGCTGGGCCTCGTGCCCACCGCCTTCACCACCACCAGCCACATCGCCGTTACCGCCGTCATGGCGCTCGCCGTCTTCGTCACGGTCACGGCCATCGGATTCGTCAAGAACGGCAAGGACTTCCTCAGCCTGTTCTGGGTCGAGAGCGCGCCGCTGGTGCTGCGCCCGGTGCTCGCGGTGATCGAGCTGATCTCGTATTTCGTGCGGCCGGTCAGCCATTCCGTCCGTCTGGCGGGCGCGATCACGGCCGGCCACGCGGTGATGAAGGTGTTCGCCGGCTTCGCCGCCGCCGCCGCCATCGCGCCTCTCGCCATCGGCGGCATGGTGGCGATCTACGCGCTCGAATTGCTCGTGGCCTTCATTCAGGCCTACGTCTTCACGATCCTCACCTGCGTCTATCTGAGGGACGCACTGCACCCGCATCACTGAACGCGGGCCGCCGAGGACATCACCCAACGCCAAATCCGGACAAACGCAAGGAGCATCGGACATGGAAGGCAACATCGCGGAAATGGGTCAGTTCATCGGTGCGGGCGTCGCCGGCCTCGGCGCGGGCCTCGCCGCGCTCGGGGTGGGCAACGTCGCCGGCAACTTCCTCGCCGGCGCCCTGCGCAACCCCTCGGCCGCCGCGGGCCAGACCGCGACCCTCTTCATCGGCATCGCCTTCGCCGAGGCGCTGGGCATCTTCTCGTTCCTCGTCGCGCTTCTGCTGATGTTCGCCGTGTGATCGCCCCCGCGCCGATCCTTGCCGCCGGCGGCGGGGTCCGACCCCGCCGCGGCACCCTTTCTCGACGGAGGGCCTGAATGGAGAGCGAAGAGACGGCAGGCGCGGTCGGCCGCTGTGTCGGGCCCGACGGTGGCGCCATCGGGATGCCGCAGCTGTGCTTCGACTGGTTCCCCAACCAGATCTTCTGGCTGATCGTCGCCCTGGGCGCGATCTACCTGATCCTCACGCGCGTGGCCCTGCCGCGCATCGAGGCGGTGATCGCAGAGCGCAACGGCGCCATCACCAACGACATCGCCGCGGCCGAAGAGCTCAAGCTCAAGGCGGCCGAGGCCGAGCGTGCCTACGAAAGGGCGCTCGCCGACGCCCGCGCCGAGGCCCAGAAGATCGGCGCAGAGACCCGCGCCGAGATCGACGCCGAGGTGGCCACCGCGACGGAAAAGGCCGAGGCCGAGATCGCCGCGCGCACCGCCGAGAGCCAGAAGCGTATCGGCGAGATCCGCGACACCGCCGTGCAGAACGTCGAGGCCGTCGCCAAAGACGTCGCGGCCGAGATCGTCGCCTCCCTCGGGAGCAGGGCCGACCCGGCCGCCGTCGAAAAGGCGGTGGCGCGCCACATGACGGGAGATGCACCATGAAGCCTGCCCGCGTCGCTGTCGGGGCTGTCGGGGCGCTGGCCCTCGCTGCCGCCCCCGCGGTCTCTGCCACCGGCGACTACCCCTGGGTGTCGCTGCGCAATTCCGACTTCGTGGTGCTGATCGCCTTCGTGCTGTTCGGCGGAATTCTCGTCTACTTCAAGGTGCCCTCGATACTCACGGGCATGCTCGACAAGCGGGCGGACACGATCCGCAAGGAGCTCGACGACGCCCGCGCCCTGCGCGAGGAGGCGCAGACCCTGCTGGCAGAGTTCGAGCGCAAGCAGAAGGACGTGCAGGACGAGGCGCAACGGATCGTGGCCCAGGCCAGGGCCGACGCCGAGGCCGGCGCTGCCGAGGCGAAGCGCGACCTCGAGCGCACCATCGCCCGTCGCCTCAAGGCGGCCGAAGACCAGATCGCCTCGGCCGAGGAGGCTGCGGTGCGCGACGTCCGCAATCGCGCCGTGCAGGTGGCCGTCGCCGCCTCGGCTGATGTCATCCGTGCCCAGCTCGGTCCGAAGGACAGTGCGCGGCTCATAGACGAGAGCCTGTCGGTGGTCGACGCCCGGTTGCACTGACGCGAGGCCGGGTCCGGCCCTGCGTCCCGGCCGCGGTCGGGGGGTGTGCGATGGCGCGGCTATCGGCGCGTCTCGTGCTCCAGCCGCTGTCGCGCCACTGTTTCGTTCCGCTCGGCCTTGCGGCTCTCCACCAGCGCCTGCTCGACATAGTCGAGATGTGCCGCCACCGCCGCACGGGCAGCCGCGGCGTCGCGCGCCTGCAGGGCGTCGTTGATCGCCCGGTGCTGGGCGAGCAGCGCCGCCCGCGTCGTCCGCCGGCGAAACATCATCTGCCGGTTGTAGAACACGCCCTCGCGCAGCAGGTCGTACATCGACCGCATCATGTGCAGCATGATCACGTTGTGACTCGCCTCGACGATGGCCATGTGGAACTCGGCGTCGAGCGCCGCCTCGTCGGCGCCCGAGCGCTTGGAGTGCGCCGCCTCCATCTTGCCGAAGATCGTGTCGATCACGGCAAGATCGGTGTCCGACCCCAGCCGCGCCGCCCGCTCGGCGGCCAGCCCCTCCATGTCGCGGCGAAAGGCGATCGTGTCGAACACCGCCTCGTCATGCGCCGAGAACAGCCGGACGAGCGCCGGCGAAAAGGCCGAACCCAGCACGTCGGCCACGAAGATGCCGGCCCCCGCCCGCCGCGCGAGCAGACCGCGTGCCTCGAGCTCCGCGATTGCCTCGCGCAGCGAGGGGCGCGAGACCCCCAGACGCTCCGCGAGATCGCGCTCCGCCGGCAGCCGCTCGCCGGGCCGCAGGATGCCCCGCAGGATGAGGAGTTCGACTTGCCGCACCACTGCGGCGCTGATCTTCTCAGGCTCAACCGGTGAAAACGGCATGCCGTCACTCCCGCCAGTCTGGCCCGCGCGCCCTGTCCCCATCATCTTGGCCGAAATACTCCGGGGGGCGCGGGGGGCTGGCCCCCCGCCCCGGTCGGCTCAGCGCGAGGGGCGGATGATGATCTCGACGCGCCGGTTCTGCGCCCGGCCCTCGGGCGTCAGGTTCGACGCGCGCGGCTGGTCGTCGCCGACCCCTCGCACGACCAGACGCCCCTGCGGCACGCCGGCCGCGGTCAACACGTTGGCGACCGACTGCGCCCGACGCTGCGACAGCTGCAGGTTGTAGCTCGCGGCGCCGGTATTGTCGGTATGGCCCACCACCTCGACCGTCCCGTCGGGGAAGCGGTTGAGGTTGGCGGCCACCGCCCGCAGGTCGGGCACCACGGCCGGCTGCAACTCGGCGCTGTCGACGGGGAAGAGGATGTCCTGAGGCATCCGCACGATCAGCACCTCGCCGGTATTCTCGATCGTGATCCGCCCGTCGCCGAGCTCCTGGCGGAGCGCGGCCGCCTGCCGGTCGAGCCGGTTGCCGATCGCCGCGCCGACGCCCGCGCCCAGCGCGGTGCCGATGATCGCGTTGCGCCCCCTGTCCTCCTCGTCGGAGCCGAGCGCGCCGGCCGCGCCGCCGATGATGCCGCCGATGATGGCGCCGCCCTGAGTGCGGTTCGGGTCCGGGCCGGTCGAGAACGCGGCCGGGTCGGTGCAGGCCGAGAGGGCCATGACAGCCGAGACGGACAGGGCGGCGGTGATGCGGATGCTCATGGGACTGCCTTCGATGCTTTTGCCTGTTGCGTGGCATGGTAACGTCTGCGCGGCGGTATTGCACCGTCGATCCGCCGATGAAAGGGCGCGGCTCGGCAGAGGCCCGCCTACCGGGCCGTCGCGTCCGCTCCTGCCTCGGCGCGCGCCGCCTCCCACGCCAGCATCGCGCGCTTGAGCGGCAGGCCCCAGTG
Source organism: Rhodovulum sp. 12E13 (assembly GCF_003340565.1). GTDB lineage: Bacteria > Pseudomonadota > Alphaproteobacteria > Rhodobacterales > Rhodobacteraceae > HLUCCA09. The sequence goes on from NZ_QPLK01000002.1 coordinate 113,438, forward strand.
ATAGCCGCCGAGGCCGCCCGACCTGCGCAGCGCCCGGTGGCAGGGGATCAGCCAGCCGACCGGGTTGCGCCCCACGGCCGTGCCGACCGCACGCACCGCCCTGGGGTGGCCGATGGCCGAGGCGATGTCGGAATAGGTGGTGACATGGCCCGAAGGCACGGTGACCAGCGCCTCCCACACCTTTATCTGGAATGGTGCGCCGATCATCATCACCCGTGCCTCGCCGCCCCCGCCGAACGCCGCCTCGACCCAGCCGCGCAGGGGGGCAGCCTCCCCGACGAAGGTCGCCGCCGGCCAGCGCCCGGCGAGGTCGGCGAAGGTCTCCGCACGCCCCGCCTCGGCGGCGAAGCCGATGCCGCAGAGCCCCCGCTCGGTGCCCATCGCCAGGGCCTCGCCGAAGGGCGTGTCGAACCACCCCCAGCGGATCACCAGCCCAGCGCCGCCTTTCGCGTAGTCGCCCGGGGCCATCGCCTCCCACCGCAGGAACAGGTCGTGCAGCCGCCCGCCGCCCGACAGCCCAACCGCGCCCGCGGTCTCGAGCGTGGTGTGCCGCGCGCGCAGGAGCGCGCGGGCATGGTCGATAGCGAGGTATTGCTGGTAGCGCTTGGGCGAGACGCCTACCCAGCGGCTGAACACCCGCTGGAAATGCGCGGGACTCATCCGCATCCGCGCCGCCAGATCCTCGAGCGAGAGCGGCTCACTGGCCGCGTCGATCTCGTCGAGCGCCCGCCGCACCACGTGAAAATGATAGCCCTCGCGCGCCGTGTCGATTTCGGTGCCATCCATCTCTCGCCCTCCTGGCCGCCGATCTAGCGCCGGGGAAGCGCCCGCGCGACCCGGATCCTGCGCCTCGCTTGCATCGCCCGCCGCGCACGCTACACCGCGCAGGACCCCAGCGACAGGAGCGACCGTGCCCGCCAAGCAGCTGCCCTACGCCGCGATCAAGACGATCTTCGAGCGATTCCGGGCCGCCGAGCCCGAGCCGAAGGGCGAGTTGGAGCACACCAACGCCTTTACCCTGCTCGTGGCCGTGGCCCTCTCGGCACAGGCGACCGACAAGGGCGTGAACAAGGCGACGAGGCCGCTTTTCGAGGTGGTCGACACCCCGCAGAAGATGCTCGCCCTCGGTGAGGAGGGGCTGATCGAGCACATCAGGACGATCGGTCTCTACCGCAACAAGGCCCGCAACGTGATGAAGCTCTCGCGCATCCTCGTCGACGAATACGGCGGCGAGGTGCCCTCGTCGCGCGCCGCGCTGCAATCCCTCCCCGGCGTGGGGCGCAAGACGGCCAACGTGGTGCTCAACATGTGGTGGGGGATGCCGGCGCAGGCCGTCGACACCCACATCTTCCGCGTCGCCAACCGCACCGGCATCGCACCGGGCAAGGACACCCTTGCCGTCGAGCGTGCGATCGAAGACCATGTGCCGGCCGAATTCCAGCGCCACGCCCATCACTGGCTGATCCTGCACGGTCGCTACGTCTGCACCGCGCGGAAGCCCCGCTGCGACGTGTGCCTGCTGGAAGAGTATTGCTGCAAGGAAGGAGTCGCATGACCCGCACGTATCAGGTCGCCGGTATCGGAAACGCCATCATGGACGTGCTCACCCACGCCGGCGAGGACTTCCTCGAGATGATGGACATCGAGAAGGGGATCATGACGCTGGTCGACCGCGACCGCGCCGAGCGCCTCTACGCCGCCATGGACGGGCGCACGCAGGTGCCCGGCGGCTCTGTCGCCAACACCATGGCGGGCCTCGGCGCGCTGGGGGTGCAGACGGCGTTCATGGGGCGCGTCCACGACGACGCTCTGGGCCGCCACTACGCCGACGGCATGGCCGAGGTGAACTGCGATTTCGTCAACCCGCCCGTCACCGTCGGCGAGCTGCCCACCTCGCGCTGCATGATCTTCGTCTCGCCCGACGGCGAGCGCTCGATGAACACCTATCTCGGCATCTCCGCCGAACTGGGGCCGCGCGACGTGCCCGACGAGGTGGCGAAGGGCGCAGAGATCCTATTCCTCGAGGGTTACCTCTTCGACAAGGACAAGGGGAAGGAGGCGTTCCTGCGGGCTGCGCGGCTGTGCCACGAGGCCGGCGGCAAGCCCGGCATCGCGCTGTCCGATCCCTTCTGCGTCGACCGCCACCGCGAGGATTTCCGCGTGCTCGTGCGCGACGACATGGCCTTCGTCATCGGCAACGAGAAGGAGTGGCTGGGCCTCTACGAGACCGCCAGCCTCGACGACGCGCTCGCCCATGCGGCGAAGGACTGCGAGACGGTGGTCTGCACGCGTTCGGGCGACCCGGTGATCCTGATCCGGGGCGGCGAGCGGGTGGAGGTGCCTGTCGAGACGGTCACCCCGGTCGACGCCACCGGCGCGGGCGACCAGTTCGCCGCCGGCTTCCTCTACGCGCTGTCGACGGGCCGCGACCTGGAAACCTGCGGCAGGATGGGAGTGATGGCCGCGGCCGAGGTGATCTCGCACATGGGTCCGCGCCCCGAGGCCGACATGCGCGCGCGCTTTGCAGAGGCAGGGCTGGCCTGACCGGCCAGGCCAGCCAGCGCGCGCCCGGCAAAAGGCTGACTGCCCGCGGTATCACAGGGCAGGGACGGACGAGGCCGGGGGAGGACGTTGGTGCTGCGGCGAGGCGCGTGATCCGGGCCGCGCCGGCACTGTCCGCGAAAGACCTCGCGGAGTTTCGTGCGAGAGTTCGACCCCATTCTTCGTACGAAGAATGGGGCCCGGTCCCGGGCTGCCTCACTCCCCCAGCGTCGCGTGGACCTCGTCGAGGTCGACGCCCCGTTCGGGGTCTTTCCGGGCGGGGTCGAAGGCATAGCCGAAGAGCTGGAAGTCGCGGTGGTAGATCTCCCACATCAGGTGCATCGCGAGGTCGTCGAAATAGGCCTCGACCGGGTGCGCCCGCCTGGGGCCGTGTCCCTCGCTCTCGTTGAAGCGGGGGATCGCCGCGAGGTCGACCGGGTGGGGTGTCGTGCAGCGGGCCAGCACCCCGGCCATGCCGGCGTCGAAGCGCTCGACGGGAAAGATCGCGTCGTAGCGGCCGCCATTATGCACGAAGGTCGCGATGTGGCTCGACATCGCCGACCAGTGAATGTCGGGCTCCATCGGGCGCTTCCAGCGGATCGTGTCGCGCGCGAACAGCAGGAAGCGACGGAAGCTCCTGACCTGGTCGAAGGCGAAGCCGTCGTCGGGGCTGCCCACCTCCACCCCGTATTTCTCGATCAGAAGCGGCACGAGGTTGCCGCGATAGCGCCGGCCGTTGCGCTGGATGCCGCAGATCTTGTCGAAGAACGACGACAGGATGCGCGAGAACGGGTTGCGCACTGCGGTGAAGGCGGGCGCCCCGCGCTCGCGCACGACCCGCGAGATGGCGTCGCGGCTATCCTCGCGCGCCCATTTGTGCAGGCCCTCGGTCGCGTCGTGGATGTCGCCGTCGAAGAAGCGGCCGTGGTCGGAGTGAAACATGATCTGACCGATGGTCGAGCAGGCGCATTTCGGCACCACGCGATAGACCATGCTCTCGCTCTCGGTCATCCACACGCCGGGAAAGCCCATCTCCCTCGCTCCCTGCCCCTCGCCGCCTGCGCGCCGCGCCGCCACATTGACCCCACAAAGGATCGACCTGCAATTGCCCCCGCCGCCGTGATGGGCAAAGTCGGCTCGAGTGTGTGACAACGGAGCTTCGATGGCGCGGATCGCCTTTCTCCTTATCGCCCACAAGGAGCCGGAGACGGTGATCGCCCAGGCCCGCGGCCTGCTGGGCGGGGGGAGCGCGGTCGCCATCCACTACGACGCGCGCGCGCCGAGGGCCGAGTTCGACCGTATTCGCGCGGGACTGGCGGGCGAGGCGGGCGTCGCCTTCGCCCCGAGGCGGCTGCGCTGCGGCTGGGGCGACTGGTCCCTCGTCGCCGCCACGCTCGCGACGATGCGCGCCGCCCTCGCGGCCTTTCCCGACGCGACCCATGTCTACCTTCTGTCGGGCGATTGCGCCCCGGTGAAGTCGGCGGCATATGCCGGGGCTCTCCTCGACCGCGAGAACGCCGACTTCATCGAGAGCCACGACTTTTTCGACAGCGCCTGGATCAGGACCGGCCTGAAGGAAGAGCGCCTGATCTACCGCCATGTCTTCAACGAGCGGCGTGCGAAGCGGCTGTTCTACGCCGCGCTCGCCGTGCAGGAGCGTCTGCGCCTGCGACGGGCCCTGCCGCAGGGCCTTCGGGTGCACATCGGCAGCCAGTGGTGGTGCCTGCGCCGGACCACGGCCGAGCGTGTGCTCGACTTCGTCGATCGCAGGCCCGACGTCGTGCGCTTCTTCCGCACGACATGGATCCCCGACGAGACGTTCTTCCAGACCCTCGTGCGCCACCTCGTGACCCGGGACGAGATCCGAAACCGGTCGCTCACCTTCCTGCTGTTCACCGATTACGGGATGCCCGCGACCTTCTACAACGACCATTACGACCTGCTCGTGGCGCAGGACGCGCTGTTCGCCCGCAAGATCAGCCGCGAGGCGGCGGGGCTGCAGGGGCGGCTGCGCGCGCTCTGGGCCGACGACGACGCAGAGTTCCACGTCTCGGGCGAGGGCGCGCGGCTCTTCCGCTTCCTCACCGCGCAGGGGCGTGAGGGGCGCCGCTTCGCCCCCCGCTTCTGGGAGGCCGACGCGACGCTCGAGCGCCACCAGGAACTGCTGCTCGTCGCCTGCAAGAAATGGCATGTGGCGCAGCGGCTGGCCGAGGCGGTGCGCGCCGCCGGGCTTGTGCCGGCGCACGGATACGTCTTCGACGACTGGGGCGCGGCGCTGCCCGACTTGGGCGGTGCCGAGGGCTCGCTCGACAAGCGCACCCGCCATCGCCGGGCGCTGGTGCACCTGCTGCTTGCCCATCACGGCGCCGACCGACTGCTGCTCTGCGTCGATCCCGAGCGGCTCGACATCATGCAGGATTTCGATGCGGCGCATGCCACCGTCCGCGTGCTCGAGATCCAGTGCGCCATGGATGACGACTGGCTCGCGGGCCATGCCCGGCGCTCGGGCCTCGCCGGCGAGGGGACGCCGCCCGAGGTGATGGCAGGGCTGCTGCCCGTGGTGCGCCGGGCGATCCGCCACGAGAGCGACGTGCTCGCCACTGCGGGGCTCACCCACCTGCACCGCCTGCGCGAGGAGGCGAGCGGGGCCGGGGGGGACGGGGCGGTGTCGCTCGCCGCGTTTCTCTCTATACCCGAGGGCGAGGCAGAGGCGCTGCTGCAGGCGGCCCGCCTGTTCGACGATTGAAGGAGGAACGCATGCCCTACGCTTACGACGACGACAACATCTTCGCCAAGATCCTGCGCGGCGAGATTCCGAACACCACCGTGGTCGAGACGGAGCACACGCTCGCCTTCGAGGATATCCGTCCGCAGGCGCCTGTGCACGTCCTGGTGATCCCGAAGGGCAGGTACGTCAATTTCGACCACTTCGCGTCGGAGGCGTCGGACGCCGAACTGGCCGATTTCAACCGCGTCGTGGGCGAGGTGATCCGCAAGACGGGCGTCGCGCCGGAAGGGGCGGAGAAGGGCTATCGCCTGCTGTCCAATGCCGGGGTCGACGGTGTGCAGGAGGTGCCGCATTTCCACCTGCACGTGGTGGGCGGGCGCAACCTGGGCCGGATGCTCCAGCCGGGGTGAGGCTCAGCGCGACAGGGCGTCGGTCACAAGGTCCAGCGCGGCCTGCCACTGGGCCGCGCCGTGGCTCGCGTAATAGTCGAGGCCAGGCGCGGCGTTGACCTCTATCACCACGGCGTCCGCCGTGCCTTCCGCCAGATCGGCGGCGCGCAGGTCGACCCCGGCAAGGCGCAGCCCGACCGTCTCTGCCGTTCGGGTCGCAAGCGCCTCGGCCTCGGGCGAAAGGCGCCCCGTCAGGTCGTCGAGCCGCCCGCCGGCCGACAGGTTCGCCGTGTCGAGCAGGCGCAGTTCCGCCCCGGCAGCGGGCACCGTGTCGAGGGCCGCGCCCTGCGCCGCGAGCGCCCGCGCCACGCGCGGGTCGTCGACCGACAGCTTCGGCCCCCGGTGCCGAGCGGCGAGCGCGGCCAGCGCCACCTCGGCCAGCGCGCGCACGTTCTGCACCCCGTCGCCCACCACCATCGGCGGCAGGCGGCGGTAGGCCAGCCGCACCGCCCCGTCGAGCACGGTGACCCGCGTGTCGAGGCCCGGCACCCATTCCTCCATCCGCACCCGGTCGTCGGTGGAAAACAGCGCGGCGAGGTCTGCGGCGAGGTGCCCGGGCGTCTCCACGCGCGACACGCCGCGCCCTTCCGACCCGCTGTTGGGCTTGACGATCAGTGGCCAGCCCAGCCCGTCGGCGGCCGACAGCGCCGCATCGGGGCCGGGCAGCGCGGCGGCGACGGCTTCGTTCTTGAGCTGCATCCGCGCGGCATAGGCGGGCGAGAACAGCACCGCGCCCCTCGGCACGGGCAGCCCGGCGGCGGCCAGCGTCTCGGCGGTATAGCTCTTGTCGGCCGCCAGCATCGCGGCGGCCTCCGCGTTCAGCCCCAGCGCGTTGCCGAAGATCGGGCGCACGGCGCCGCCGGGCGCGTGGTAGCGCCCGACATGGCCGAACCGCTCTTCCAGCTCCAGCCGTCCGCCGAGGTGCTCCGCCGCCTCGGCCATCAGGGTGAGGAAGGGCCGGCGGCCCGCGAGCCAGGCGTCGCCCGGCCGCACGGTGCGAAACATCAGGCGGCCCGGGCCGCGGTGCTCGAGGTCAGCGCGAGGAACACGTCCTCGAGGTCGGGCTCTTCGGTCGCCACGTCGGCGATGCGGATGCCGGCCGCGCGCACCGCGTCGAGAACGTCTTCGACCCGCGTCCGACCGCGCCGGTAGCCGAAGGCGAGCGTGCCGCCCGCCCGCCGCTCCAGCGTCACGCCCTCGGGGAGCGGGATGTCGGCCGGCGCCTCGGCCTCGGGCTCGATCACCATCGTCTTGGCGTCGAGCCGGCCGAGCAGGTTGGCGGTGCTGTCCTGCGCCACCACGCGGCCGTGGTTCACGATGGCGATCTCGTCGCACATCTCCTCGGCCTCCTCGAGGTAGTGGGTCGTCAGGATGATCGTCATGCCGGCCTCGTTGAGCCGGCGCACGTTTTCCCAAAGCATCTGGCGCAACTCGATGTCGACGCCGGCGGTCGGCTCGTCGAGCACCAGCACGGCGGGCGAATGCACCAGCGCCTTGCCCAGCAGGAGCCGCCGCCGCATCCCGCCCGAGAGCGAGCGCGAATAGGCGTCGGCCTTATCCGAGAGCCCGATCATCTCGAGGATCTCGTCGGTGCGCCGGGCCTTTCTGGGCACGCCGTAGAGGCCCGCCTGCGTGTCGAGGCTCTCGCGCGGGGTGAAGAACGGGTCGAGGTTCAGCTCCTGCGGCATCACCCCGATCGCGGCGCGGCTCTGGCGCGGGTTCACGTCCTGGTCGAACCCCCAGATCGAGACGCGGCCCGTGGTCTTGGTCACCAGCCCGGCGAGGATGTTGATGAGCGTCGACTTGCCCGCTCCGTTCGGACCGAGCAGGCCGAAGATCGCGCCGCGCGGGATCGCGAGGTCGACGCCCTCCAGCGCCACCTTCTCGGGCATGCCGCCCTCGGCGCGATACGTCTTCGACAGGCCCTCGATGTCGATGGCGTTGCCCGCCATGGGCGTTCCTCCCGCTTGTCGGACCGGCTGCGATTGCGTAAGCCGCACCTAGCCGGCCCGCGGACCGGCGGCAACAGGAAGGCCCCGCAGATGAGCGCCACCCCACAGGATTACGCCCCGCCCGAGTTCGAGATCGTGTCGGCCTGGCGCGTGGCCTGCGACGGCGGCGAGGGCGCGCTGGGGCATCCGCGCGTCTGGCTCTCGGTGGATCGCGACGAGGGCTATGTCGAGTGCGGCTATTGCGACAAGCTCTTCGTCCACGAGGATTTCGCGGCCCGGGTGCTGCCGCGCTTCGGGCTCGAGGCACCCTGACGCGGCGCTTGCCCGTCTTCGGCCCGCCGCTGCCTTCGCTGGACCGCCGCCGCCCGGCGCGATAGATGCGTCGGCGCATCGCGCGGGGAGAGACGGCCATGGCGTTCGGCAAAGGCGACCATCTGCATCTGATCGACGGGTCGGCCTTCATCTTCCGGGCGTTCCACGCCCTGCCGCCGCTCACCCGCAAGTCCGACGGCGCGCCCATCGGCGCCGTCGCCGGCTTCTGCAACATGCTGTTCCGCTACCTCGACGGGAACGGCGGCGACGACGGGCCGACCCATATCGCCGTGATCTTCGACAAGGGCAGCCACACCTTCCGCAACGATCTCTACGATGCCTACAAGGCCAACCGCGACGAGATGCCGGAGGATCTGCGCCCCCAGATCCCGCTGACGCGCGAGGCGACGCGCGCCTTCAACGTCGCCTGCGAGGAGATGGAGGGCTACGAGGCCGACGACATCATCGCCACGCTCTGCCGGCAGGCGCGCGAGGCGGGCGGGCGCGTCACCATCGTCTCGTCCGACAAGGATCTCGCGCAACTGGTGAACGACGCGGTGGAGATCGTGCGGCCCGGCATGCAGGGCAAGCCCGACGAGCGGCTCGGCATCGAGGGCGTTCGCGCGCGCTTTGGCGTGCCGCCGGAGCTGATGATCGACCTGCAGGCCATCGCCGGTGACACGATCGACAACATCCCCGGCGTGAAGGGCATCGGCGCGCCCTCGGCGGCGCTGCTCCTGCAGGCCGTCGGCCCGGTCGAGCGGCTGTTCGACGAGGGGGCGCGCGAGGCGGCGCTGGCCGAGGTGGCCGACGAGATCGAGACCTGGCAGCGCGACGTCGAGGAACGGCTCGAGCGCAAGGTCAAGCTCGGCTCCAAGGCCGACGCGGCGGCCATCGTGCAGGTGCTTTCGGGCGAGGACGTGGGGCCGGAGCTGTCGCCGAAGGATCTCGAATTGCTGGTCGCCAAGGGCAACGAGGCGGCGCGCCAGCTGGTCACGATGCGCGAGAGGGGCAAGGTGCTGCGCTCGATCGCGCCCAAGGTCGCCGCCGCCGAGGACGCGGTGCGCCTGTCCAAGAAGCTCGTGGCGCTCGACGATCAGGTGCCGCTCGACTTCGCGCTCGACGATCTGGCGACTCGCGCGCCCGACATGGACCGGCTGATGGAGTTCCTCGCCCGGATGGAGTTCCGCACGCTGACGCGGCGCGTGGCCGAGGCCTTCGGCATCTCCGCCCCCGCCGTGCCGGAGCCGACGAAACCCGAGGGCGAGGCCACGCCCGAGATGCCGCCCATCGACCCCGGCGCCTACGAGGTGATCCGCAACGAGGCGGCGCTGCAGGTCTGGCTCGACCGGGCCGATGCCAGGGGCGTGATCGCCGTCGATACCGAGACGACGGGTCTGAACGAGATGACCGCCGAGCTGGTCGGCGTGTGCCTGTGCGTGGAGCCGGGGCAGGCGGCGTATCTGCCGCTCACGCACCGGGGCGAGGGCGGCGGAGACCTGTTCGGCGAAGCCGCACTGGCCGAGGGGCAGATGGACCGTCGCCGCGCGCTCGAGATGCTCAAGCCGATGCTCGAGGATCCGGCGATCCTCAAGGTCGGGCAGAACATGAAGTACGATGCCAAGATCTTCGCCCGGCTCGGCATCGACGTCGCCCCCATCGACGACACGATGCTCTTGTCCTACGCCATGCACGCCGGCCTGCACGGCCACGGGATGGACACGCTGGCCGAGCGCTACCTCGCCCATACCTGCATCCCCATCAAGGAGCTGATCGGCTCGGGCAAGACGCAGATCACCTTCGACCGGGTGCCCATCGACAAGGCCGCCGCCTATGCCGCCGAGGATGCCGACGTGACGATGCGGCTCTGGCGCACCTTCAAGCCGCAGCTCCACCGGGCTCGCGTGACGACGGTCTACGAGACGATGGAGCGCCCGCTGATCCCCGTGCTCGCGGCGATGGAGATGCGCGGCATCAAGGTCGACCGCGACGTGCTGAGCCGCATGTCGGCCGCCTTCGCACAGAAGATGGCCGGCCTCGAGGCCGAGATCCACGAACTGGCGGGCGAGCCCTTCAACGTCGGCTCGCCCAAGCAGCTCGGCGAGATCCTGTTCGAGAAGATGGGGCTGGAGGGCGGCAAGAAGGGCAAGGCCGGCGCGTGGTCGACGCCTGCCGACGTGCTGGAGGACCTTGCGACGCTGCACGACCTGCCCGCGCGGGTGCTCGACTGGCGTGCCCTGTCGAAGCTGAAATCGACCTATACCGACGCGCTGCAGGACCACGTCAACCCCGAGACAGGCCGGGTGCACACCTCATATTCCATCGCCGGGGCGAACACGGGGCGCCTCGCCTCGACCGACCCCAACCTGCAGAACATCCCCGTGCGCACCGAGGAGGGGCGGCGCATCCGTCAGGCCTTCGTCGCCGAGCCGGGCAAGGTGCTGGTGTCGCTCGACTATTCCCAGATCGAGCTGCGCATCCTCGCCCATATCGCGGGGATCGAGGCGCTGAAGCAGGCGTTCCGCGAGGGGCAGGACATCCACGCCGCGACCGCCTCGGAGATGTTCGGCGTGCCGCTGGGCGAGATGACGCCGGAGGTGCGGCGCCAGGCCAAGGCGATCAATTTCGGGGTGATCTACGGCATCTCGGCCTTCGGCCTGTCGCGCAACCTGCGCATCCCGCGCGAGCAGGCGAAGGACTTCATCGACCGTTACTTCGAGCGCTTCCCCGGAATCCGCGCCTACATGGACGAGACCGTGCGCTTCGCCAAGGAGCACGGCTACGTCCAGACGCTCTTCGGGCGGCGCATCAACACGCCCGAGATCAACGCGAGCGGGCCGGGTGCCGGGTTTGCCCGGCGGGCGGCGATCAACGCGCCGATCCAGGGGACGGCGGCCGACATCATCCGCCGCGCGATGGTGCGGATGGAGACGGCGCTGGGGGATCTGCCCGCCGGTATGCTGCTGCAGGTTCATGACGAGTTGATCTTCGAGGTCGACGAGACGGCGGCCGATGACGTGATTGCCCACGTGCGCGAGGTCATGGAGGGGGCGGCCCGGCCGGCCGTCGAACTGTCGGTGCCACTGGTCGTCGATGCCGGGCGCGGCAGGAGCTGGGCCGAGGCACATTGATCGGGGCCGCGGCAAGGCGCTTGGAAGCGCCTTGAGACGCGCGTTCGAACGCGCGTGCGCAACGCCTTTTGAAAGGCGTTTCGGGCGTTGCGCGGAGGGTCAGCCCGTCCCGCGCCGAACCGCGCCCCTGATCTCGCGCAGCGAGGTGGCCCCCAGGATCTGGGCGGCGGCGAAATAGACCGCGATGCCGGCGGCGACGAGGGCGGCGAGGGCGGCGTAGCGCAGGGTCGTGGCGTAGAGCGCGCCGCCGAGCGCGGCCTCGAGCGCGACGAGCGCCGCGCCCATCAGGGCGGCGGCAGCGGCGATGCGGGGGGCGCGGCGGCGCATGCGCGGGTCGAGACGCGCCGCCTCGCCCATGCCGCGGCTACCCCACCACAGCAGGCCCACCATCGCCCAGCCGGCGAGCGTCGTGGCCCAGGCGGCGGCGGTGAAGCCGATGAGGGGTGCGAGGCCGATGGCGAGCACGGCATTGACCACCATCGCCACCACGGCGAACCGGAAGGGCGTAACCGTGTCGGCGCGGGCGAAGTAGAGCGGTTGCAGCACCTTCTGCAGCACGAAGGCGGGCAGGCCCGCGCCGTAGATCGCGGTGACGCTGGCGGTGTTCGCCACCGCCTCGGCGTCGAAGGCGCCCCGCCCGAACAGGACCGAGACGATCGGGTGCGCGACGAGGATCAGGGCCAAAGCGGCCGGGACGGTGAGCAGGAGCGCGAACTCGGTGGCGCGGTTGAAGGCGTCGCGCCCGCCTTGCGTGTCGTCTGCCGCGAGCTTGCGCGAGAGATCGGGCAGCAGCACCACGCCGATGGCGATGGCGACCACGCCGAGGGGCAACTGGTAGAGCCGGTCGGCGAGATTGAGATACTGGATCGCGCCGTCGAAATAGCTTGCCACCTGGCGGCCGACGATCAGGTTCACCTGCATCACCCCGCCCGCGAGCATCGCGGGGGCGGCGATCCTTGCCAGGCGCCGCAGTTCCGGTGTCAGCCGCGGCAGGCGCGGCGCGAGTCGAAAGCCGGCGCGCCTGGCAGCGACCCAGAGCAGCGCAAGCTGGGCGATGCCGGCGATCGGCACGGCCCAGGCGAGCGCGAGGCCGATATCGGCGCCGATCCAGCCGGCGCCCAGCATCGCCGCCACGAGGATCAGGTTGAGCACCACCGGCGCGGCGGCCGCCACCGCGAAGCGTCCCGTCGCATTGAGCACGCCCGAGAGCAGCGCGGCGAGCGAGATGAACAGGATGTAGGGAAAGGCGATACGGCCGAACACCGTGGCAAGGTCGAGCCGTTCGTCGCCGGCGAAGCCCGAGGCCATCGCCAGCACGAGCCACGGCATGACCACCTGTGCGGCGACCGTGAACACCACCAGGATCGCCGCAAGGCCCGAGAAGGCGTCGCGCGCGAACCCTTCGGCGTCGGCCCCGCCTTCGAGCTTCTTCGAGAACATCGGCACGAAGGCCATGTTGAAGGCGCCCTCGGCGAAGAAGCGGCGGAACATGTTGGGCAGGGCGAAGGCCACGACGAAGGCCTCTGCCACCGGGCCGTCGCCCAGTTTGGCCGCCAGCAGGATGTCGCGGGCGAAGCCGAAGACGCGGCTCGCCATCGTCCAGGCACCGACGGTGAGGAAGCCCGCAACGAGGCGGATGGGTTTCATGCGGCCGGGTCTCCCTCCGGTCCGGCGGTGCCGGTGCCAGAATTTTCATGAAAATTCTGTGCAAAATCTTCTGGAAGATTTTGCTAGCCGCCGGGGTGGGCGGGTGCAAGCGGCCTCACCCGGCGCGGTGGGCGCGCTCGGCGCCGGCGGCGATCGCGGCGCGCAGCTTCCTCTCGAGCGCGGCCTGCTTGGCCTCCTGCCGGATCTTCAGCCCGAACATGTCCTTCACGTAGAAGCTGTCGACCACCTGTGCGCCGTAGGTCGCGATCACCGCCGACGAGATGTAGATGTTGGCACCGGCCAGCGTGCGGGCAAGATCGTGCAGCAGGCCGGGCCGGTCGCGCGTGTCGACTTCGATGATCGTGTAGATGTCCGAGCCCGAATTGTCGAAGGTGATCGAGGTGGGGAAGCGGAAATCCTGCTCGCGCTTCTTCAGCTTGTCGCGGCGGCCGAGCGCTTCGTTCGCCACCACCTCGCCCGCGAGAGTCTTGAGGATCATCTGGCGCAGGCGCGGCAGGCGCTCGGCCTCGTAGGGGCGGCCCTCGCCGTCCTGCACCCAGAAGATCGCGGTCGCGTAGCCGTCCTTGGTGGTGTAGGTCCGCGCGTCGACCACGTTGGCGCCCACAAGCGCCAGGGCGCCGGCCATGCGGGCGAAGAGGCCCGGGTGGTCGGCCAGCACGAAGCAGACGCGCGTCGCGTCGCGGTCGGCGTCGGGCGTGAGGTCCATCCTGATCTCGTCGGGGCCGATCCCCTGCAGAAGCCGCGCGAAGACGACGTGCGCCTCGGTCGGCAGGCCCTGCCAGTAGGGCGGGTAGTGCCGGCCGATCTCGGTGCGCAGCGCCCCCTCGGGCCAGTCGGGCAGCGCCTCGCGGAAGGCGCGGCGCGCCTCGTTGCCCCGCCGGTCGCGGTTGAGCGCCTCCATCCCCTCGTCGAGCACGGTCGAGGTTTCGCGGTAGAGCGCGCGCAGCAGCTGCGCCTTCCAGTTGTTCCAGGTGTTCGGGCCGACGCCGCGGATGTCGCAGACCGTGAGCACCGTCAGCAGGTCGAGCCGCTTCTGCGTCTTCACGATCTTGGCGAAGTCGCGCACCGTGCGCGGGTCGGAGATGTCGCGCTTCTGCGCGTAGTCGGACATGGCGAGGTGATAGCGTACCAGCCATTCGACCGTCTCGCATTCGCTCTTCCTCAGTCGCAGGCGGGGGGCGACGATGCGGGCGATGCGCGCGCCGAGGATCGAGTGATCCTCGGGCCTGCCCTTGCCGATGTCGTGCAGGAGCATCGCCACGTAGAGCACCTTGCGGTTGACACCGTTGCCGACGATGCGCGTCGCCAGCGGCAGCTCTTCGGCCAGCTCGCCGTTCTCGATCTGCGCCAGCGCCCGGATCACCTGGATGGTGTGCTCGTCGACCGTGTAGGAATGGTAGACGTTGAACTGCATCATCGCCACGATCGGCTCGAACTCGGGCACGAAGGCCGAGAGCACGCCGAGCTCGTTCATGCGGCGGAGCGCCCGCTCGGGATTCCCGTGCTTGAGCATCAGGTCGAGGAAGATGCGCGCGGCCTCCGGGTTGCGGCGCATCCTGTCGTCGATCAGGTGCAGGTTGGCCGTGATGAGCCGCATCGCGTCGGGGTGGATCAGCAGGCCCGTGCGCAGCCCCTCGTCGAAGATGCGCAGCAGGTTCAGCGGATCGTCGAGAAAGCTCTCGGGGTCCGCCAGCGCGAGGCGGCCCTGCTTCACCGCGTAGCCCGCGCGCACCCTGCGCCGCCGCCGGAACAGGCCCGCGAGCGGCGGCGCGCTCTTGACGTGGGCGGCCTCGAGCGCGGTCAGGAAGATGCGGGTCAACTCGCCCACGCGCGTGGCGTGCCGGAAATAGGCCTGCATGAAATGCTCGACCGCCCGCCGCCCGCCGTGGTCGCGGAAGCCCATGCGGTCGGCCACCTCCACCTGCATGTCGAATGTGAGCTGATCCATCGCGCGGCCCGCGATCAGGTGCAGGTGCGCGCGCACCGCCCAGAGAAAACCCTCCGCTTCCTCGAAGGCGCGGTATTCCTCCGCCGTGAAGACGCCGAGGGCCACAAGGTCGTCCGTGCGGTCGACGCGGTGGATGTACTTGGCGATCCAGAACAGCGATTGCAGGTCGCGCAGGCCGCCCTTGCCCTCCTTCACGTTGGGCTCGAGCATGTAGCGCTGCCCGCCCTGCTTCGTGTGGCGCTCGCCCCGCTCGGCCAGCTTGGCTTCGATGAAGTCCTTTCCGGTGGACCTGAACAGCTCGTTCCACAGCCTCTCCGAGAGGTCTTCGGCCAGCGCCGCGTCGCCTGCGATGCGCCGATGCTCGAGCAGCGAGGTGCGGATCGTGTAGTCTTCCCGCCCGAGGCGGAGGCACTCCTTCACCGTGCGCGTGGCGTGTCCGACCTTCAGCCGCAGGTCCCAGAGGATATACAGCGTCTCCTCGATCACCGTCTCGATCCACGGTGTCACCTTGCCGGGGGCGAGGAACAGTAGGTCGATGTCGGAATGCGGCGCCATCTCGGCCCGGCCGTAGCCGCCCACCGCGAGCAGCGCGAGGCGATCGGCATTGCTCGACGAGAGGCGCGGGTGCAGCAGGTCGGTCGCCACCCAGAGCGCAGAGGTCACGATGCCGTCGGCCAGCCAGGCGTAGGAGGCCGCGAGGGGGCGTGCGGCGAAGGGGTCGGCGGCGAATGCCGCCTCCAGCCGCGCGCGCCCGGCCTTCAGCGCGGCGGCGAGCACCGGCACGGCGGCCGCACGCCCCGCGCTCGGCCCGTCGCCCGACGCACGCGCCGCCGTCACCTCGCGCGACAGCGCCGCGCGCAGCGCGTCGACGTCGAGGATCTCTCCCGCGGGAAGGAGAAGCCGCCGGTTGCCGCTCGTGCCGTCCAGTGGCGCGGCGGGGGCGCGGGCCGGCTCAGAAGCCGGCGCCGCCGAACCGTCTTGGAGCAGGGTCAATCACTACCACCTGGTTGTTCCGGATCTGCGCGACCGCGAGGCCGCGCTCGTTCGTTCCGTCGGCCCTGAGCCTGAAGATCCCGTTGACGCCGACGAAGCCCGAGCCCGTGGTCAGCGACGAGCGCGACAGCGCGTCGCCGCGGGCCGCCAGCGCGCCGATCGCGGCGATCCCGTCATAGGCGAGGCCGGCCAGCGGATGCGGTTGCCCGCCGAAGGCCTGGGCGTAGCGACCTCGGAAGTTGGACTGCAGCGCCGGGTCGGGCAGGGCGAACCACGCGCCCTGCAGGCCGGGCTGCGACAGCGCTTCCGGCGGGATGTCGAGCCGGGTGAGACCGATGAACTGCGTCGTCTGCGAACTGATGCCCTGCTCGCGGAGGTATTGCGGCAGGAAGGCCATGGCGCCGGCATTGCCCGAAGTGAAAAAGATCGAGTCGGCCCCCGTTGCGCGCACCTGCTCGGCGATGCGCGGAGCGGCGCCCCGGATCGCCGCCTCGTTGAGCGCGAACGAGAGGTTGCCGACGAGGTTGGCACGGCTCGCGCCGACAGCGCGGGCGACCGCGTCGCGCCCTGCCTCCTCGGCCGTTGTCTGGGCGGAGACGAGGAAGATGTCGCCCTTGCCCTGCGACGCGGCGTAGGCGGTCAGGCGCCCGGCCACGTTGTCGAAGGTGTTGCCCAGAACGAAGACGTTTCCGCCGGCGATGGCGGCGTTGTTGGAGAAGGCGAGCACGTTGAGCCCGTCTCCTGCCACGGTGCGGCCGGCGGCGTTGGCGGCCTCGGCGTAGAGCGGACCGAGCAGGATCAGCGCGCCCTCGTCGGCGGCCTGCCGCGCGGCGGCCTGGGCGCCGCCGGCGGTGCCGCCCGTGGGATAGACGCGCAGATCGACCGCGACGCCCTCGAGATCGGCGATGGCCAGGCGCGCGGCGTTCTCGAGATCGCGCGACACCACCGCGTCGCCGGCATTGCCGCCGCCGCCCGGCACGAGCAGCGCCACGGGCACGGGCTCGCCGGCTTGCACCCGAGGACCGCCCCCCGGGCCAGGGCCGGCAGTGGGCGTGCAGGCCGCGAGCACCAGGGCCGCGGCGAGGGCGAGGAAGCGGGCGGAGAAGGCGCGGGGGATGTTCGGCAGTGCCGGCATGGTCTAGACCTCAGGCAGTTTCTGGCCGTCAGGGGTGGGCGGGCGACGCGGAGGGGGGCGCCCCGGCGTCGCGGGCGCAACAGGGCGCGCATCGGTTCGCGTGGCTCGGCCTCGTCGGTCGGTTCGGGTCGCGGGTCGGTCTCGCTTCGTGTCGGTCCACCGGGTGTTGCCGGCGAAGGGCAAAGCCCTCGGCCACGTTATGCGGCGGAGAAAGGCAAGGCAATGACGGAAGCCGAGGGCGAGCGAGGGGCCGCCGGAGCGCGCGGGACCGGGCAGGAGAGCGGCCACGGCATTGCGGCGGAGAGCGGGCACCCCCTCGCTCCCGGGCTCTACCTCGTCGCCACGCCCATCGGGGCGGCGCGCGACATCACCCTTCGGGCGCTCGACGTCCTGGCGGCGGCCGACGATCTGGTGGCCGAGGACACCCGCACCCTGCGCCGGCTGATGGAGATCCACGGCATTCCGCTGCGCGGCCGGCGCGTGACCTCCTACCACGACCACAACGGCAAGGCGCGGCGACCGCGACTGCTGGCGGCGCTGGCCGAGGGGCGCAGCGTCGCCTATTGCTCCGACGCCGGCACGCCGCTCGTGGCCGACCCGGGATACCGGCTGGCGCGCGAGGCGGCCGGGGCAGGCCACGCGGTGCATGCCGTGCCCGGCGCCTCGGCCCTGCTCGCCGCGCTGAGCGTCGCGGGCCTGCCCACCGACCGCTTTCTCTTCGCGGGCTTCCCGCCGCCGCAGGCCGGCCCGAGGGCGCGCTGGATCGCCGAGATCGCGTCGGCGCCGGCGACTCTGGTGATCTACGAGACCGGCCGGAGGATCGGCGCGCTGGCTGCAGAGCTGGCTGCGGGCGGACACGGGAGACGCGACGCCGCGCTCTGCCGCGAGCTCACCAAGCTCCACGAAGAGGTGCGTCGCGCCCCGCTGGCCGACCTGGCCGAGACGCTTGCGAAGGGAGAGCCGCCCCGGGGCGAACTCGTGCTGGTCGTCGGCCCGCCGGTGCAGGCCGCGCCGAGCGAGGCGGAGGTCGAGGCACAGCTGCGCACCGCCCTCGCGGAGATGCCGCTGAAGCGGGCCGCGGCACAGGTCGCGGAACGGACGGGGATGGGGAAACGAGATGTTTACCAGCTGGGTTTACGCCTCAAGCGGGATGACCGATAGGAAGGGCCATGACACATCCGAGCCTGTTTTGTGACACCGGGCGGCAGGATCGCCGGGGCGATCGTGCCGATGCCGCGGCGGCCCTTGGGGGCAAGCGCAGACGCGGCGAGCGTGCGCATCTCGGCGGTGCCGCGGCAGAGGACAGCGTCGCGCGCCACTATGCCCGCTGCGGCCGCGAGGTCACCGAGCGCCGCTGGCGGGGCACGGGCGGCGAAATCGATCTCGTCACGCGTGACGGCGACGGCCTGATCTTCGTCGAGGTCAAGCGCGCGCGCACCCTCTCGGAGGCGGGCTGCCGCCTGACGGAGCGCCAGATCGCGCGAATCGTCTCGGCGGCCTCCGAGTATCTCGGCCGCATGCCCCAGGGGCAGCTCACGCCGGTCCGCTTCGATCTCGCCCTTGTCGACGGGGCCGGGCGCGTCGAGGTCGTGGAGAACGCCTTCGGCGCCTGATCTCGATCGTTCGCCCGGCTTGCGCCCCTTCGGCTCATCGGCGATGAAGACGTGCCGGGCAGGGCGAGGGAGCGGGCGATGCGCGTGGCGTTTCAGATGGATCCGATCGGCGCGGTCGACATCGACGCCGACAGCTCGTTCCGGCTGGCCGAATCGGCGCAGGAGCGAGGGCACGAGCTGTTCTACTACGACCCGCAGGATCTCGTCTGGGCGGGCGGGCGCGTGCGCGCGGCGGGGCATCGGATGACCGTCAGGCGGGTGAAGGGCGACCACGCCACGCTGGGGCCACGCGAGACGCTCGACCTGCACGCGATGGACGTGGTGTGGCTGCGGCAGGATCCGCCCTTCGACATGGGCTACATCACCACCACCCACCTTCTCGACGCGCTCATGCCCGAGGTGACGGTCGTCAACCACCCGTTCTGGGTGCGCAACCTTCCCGAGAAGCTGCTCGTCCTCGACTTTCCCGAGCTGATCCCGCCCACCGTGATCGCCCGCCGGCTGGACGAGCTGCGCGCCTTCAAGGCCGAGCATGGCGACATCATCGTCAAGCCGCTCTTCGGCAACGGCGGCGCCGGCGTCTTCCGTCTGCGGCGCGACGACGGCAACCTCGCCTCGCTGCACGAGCTCTTCGCGCAGATGAGCCGCGAGCCGCTGATCGCGCAGAAATTCCTGCCCGACGTGGCCGAGGGCGACAAGCGCGTGATCCTCGTCGACGGCGAGCCCGTGGGCGCGATCAACCGGGTGCCGGCGAAGGGAGAGACACGCTCGAACATGCATGTCGGTGGCCGCCCCGAGCCCGCGCAGGTGACCGAGCGCGACCGCGAGATCTGCGCCGCGATCGGGCCGCTGTTGCGCGAGCGGGGGCAGGTCTTCGTCGGGATCGACGTGATCGGGCCCTACCTCACCGAGATCAACGTCACCTCGCCCACCGGCATCCAGGAGCTCGAGCGCTTCGACGGGATCGACGTGGCCGGCCGCATCTGGGATGCCGTCGAGGCGAAGCGGCCGGCGTGATACGGTCGCGCGGGTCGGTGCCCGCGCCCTCCCGGCGCCTCCGCGCGCTGGTCGCCCTCCTGCGCGTGACGGCGAAACCCGCCCTCGCCCGGATGTCCGGCCCGGAAGCGGCGCGCCGCGCCTTCGAGCGGGCGGCGGCATGGGGGCTTTTGCGGCGCCCGCCGTTCGTGCTGCACCTCGTCGACGACGGCGCGCCGCCCATCCACTGGGTGTCGTCTGGCCGCAGCAGGGTGCGCGGCGTCATCCTCTATCTGCACGGCGGTGCCTACATCGCCGGCAGCCCGGCGACCCACGCGGGGCTTGCGGCGCGTCTGTCGCGGCTGTCGGGCGTGCGTGTGGCGCTGCCGGCCTACCGCCTGGCGCCGGACCACCCCGGGCCGGCGGCCTTTGACGATGCGCGTGCGGCCCACGCGGCGCTGTGCGCGCGGGGCTATCGGCCGGGCGAGATCGTGCTGGCGGGTGACAGCGCGGGCGGCGGCCTCGCGCTGGCGCTGCTCGCCGATCTCTGCGCAAGCGGTCAGGCGCCGGCCGGCGTGATCGCCTTCTCGCCCTGGGTCGACCTCACCCTCTCGGGCGCCTCCCTGCGCGAGAACGCGCGTGCCGACCCGCTCCTGCCCGTCGCCCGGGCCGAGGAGGTCGTGGGCTACGTGCGCGGCCCCCTCGCCGCAGACGATCCGCGCCTCTCGCCGCTCTTTTCCCGCTTCGAGCGGCCGCCGCCCGCGATGATCGAGGTCGGCGAGACCGAGATCCTGCGTGACGACGCGCTGCGGATGGCCGATCGGCTGCGGGCGGCCGGCGGCGAGGTGCGCCTCGGCGTGCGCCCGCTCGTGCCCCATGCCTGGCCGCTTTTCGACGGCTGGGTTCCCGAGGCGCGGCAGACGCTGCACGGGGCGGCGCGTTTCGTGGCCGAGGTGCTGCCTAGGCCCCGGGGCCGAAGCTGAGGCGAAAGCCGACCGCCTCGGCGACATGGGCGCGGCCGACTGCCTCGGCGCCGTCGAGATCGGCGATGGTGCGCGCCACCCGCAGCACCCGGTGATAGCCGCGCGCCGACAGGCCGAAGCGTTCGGCGGCCTTCTGCAGCAGGTCGCGGCCTTCGGTGTCCGGCGTGGCGATCTCGTCGAGCAGGGCACCCTCGGCGTCGGCGTTGCAGCGGGCATGGTCGTGGCCCTCGAACCGCCCCGCCTGCACCTCGCGCGCCGTCGCCACCCGCGCGGCGATCTGCGCCGATCCCTCGGGGGGCGCCGGCAGGTCGAGATCGGTGAAGGGGACGGGCGGCACCTCGACCCGCAGATCGAACCTGTCCATCAGCGGGCCCGAGATGCGGCCGAGATAATCCGCGCCGCAGGCCGGGGCACGGGCGCAGGCGCGGCCCGGGTCGGCGAGGTAGCCGCACTTGCAGGGGTTTGCGGCGGCGACCAGCAGGAACCGGCAGGGGTAGCGGACATGGGCATTGGCGCGCGCCACCACGACCTCGCCGGTCTCGACGGGCTGGCGCAGGGTTTCCAGCACGGGGCGCGCGAACTCGGGGAACTCGTCGAGAAACAGCACGCCGTTATGGGCGAGCGAGATCTCGCCAGGCTTTGCCCCCTTGCCGCCGCCGATGATCGCGGCGGGCGAAGCGGTGTGGTGCGGCGACCGGAAGGGGCGGGTGCGCGAGATCCCGCCCTCCTTCAGCAGGCCCGCGAGCGAGTGGATCATCGACGTCTCGAGCGCCTCGGCGGCCGAAAGCGGCGGCAGGATGCCGGGCAGGCGAGCCGCGAGCATCGACTTGCCCGAGCCGGGCGGGCCGACGAGCAGCACGTGGTGGCGCCCGGCGGCGGCGATCTCGAGGGCGCGCTTGGCGCGTTCCTGCCCCTTGACCTCGGCGAAGTCGCGGTGGCCGGCCTCTGTCACCACCTCGCCCGGTGTCGAGGGGGCGAGGGCCGCCTGCCCGGTGACGTGGCGGATCACCTCGGCCAGCGTCTCCGGCGCGATGACCTCGGTCGCGCCGACCCACGCGGCCTCGGCCCCGCAGCCGCGGGGGCACAGGAGCGCGCGGTGGTCGCCTGCTGCCGCCATCGCCGCGGGCAGGGCGCCGATCACCGGCACCAGCGTGCCGTCGAGCGACATCTCGCCCAGCGCCAGCATGCCGTCGACCGCGTCGCGCGGCACGATCTCGAGCGCGGCGAGCAGGGCGAGCGCGATCGGCAGGTCGAAATGCGAGCCCTCCTTGGGCAGGTCGGCAGGCGCGAGATTGACCGTGATCCGCTTGGAGGGGAGCGCGATGGCCATGGCCGACAGCGCCGAGCGGATGCGCTCGCGCGCCTCGCTCACCGCCTTGTCGGGCAGGCCAACGATGGAAAAGGCAGGCACGCCGGGCGAGACGGCGCACTGCACCTCGACCGCGCGCGCGTCGATCCCCTCGAATGCCACCGTATGGGCGCGCGCCAGCACCTCCCGCCTCCCGAACCCGCCGAATATGGTTAATCAGTAGTCGCCGGCGCGTTACGGATGGGTTAACGCGCGACTGTCCGTGCCGCGGCGTATCGGCGCGCGGGACGCGCGGTCAGGGCTGCCGGTTGATCTCTTCGAGCCGCCATCGCCCGTCGCAGACGATCCGGGTGACCGAGAGCGGCGCGACTTCGCGGGTGAAGACCTCGGCCGCGGTGCAGCCCGTGGCCCGCTGCACCTGGGTCAGGATCGGGCCGAAATGAGCCACCGCGATCACGTCGCCCGCCATGCCGGTCAGCGCGTCGACGGCGTCCGAGACGCGTGCCGCGAGCGCGTTCCACGATTCGCCGCCGGGCGGCGCGACGTCGCCCGGCTGATCGAGGTAGCGGCGCACGAGCGGGCCGTCTTCGGCCTCGATATCGGCGAAGGGGCGTGCCTCCCACGCGCCGAAATGGATTTCGCGCAAGGCCCGCTCGTGCGGCAGGCGGGGGCGGCCGGCCGCGATCGCGTCGGCGGTGGCCACGGCGCGTGACAGGTCGGACGAGATCACCGGCGCGTCTTCGGGCAGGAAGGCGGCCACCCGGGCGAGTGCCGCCCGGTCGGAGAGATCGGCGGGCACGTCGGTCCAGCCGTTCATGTCGGTCCTGCGGGTCGGCCCGTGCCGCACCCACCACCAGCTGACCATCGCGCCTCCGTTAACCTGAAATACAGCGCCTGCGGGGAACCATGAGGCACCGTCAATCGTTGCCTTGCGATTATCCCGAAGGTGTCATGCGATGAACTACCCGATCCAAGTCCCGGCAGGCAGCGCGGCATACGTGCCGCAGGTGATCCGATCGGGTCGCGCTGTCGTATCAATGTCGCAAAGCCAAGAACGGGCGGCGCGTGCAGCCCGGAACCGGGGGGTTTGACATGGCACTTGATGGCACGTTTGACCGGACGCTCTCGCGCCGCGCGATGCAGGCGGAATTGCTCGACGCCGAGACCGAGCTGGAGCTCGCCTATCGCTGGCGCGACCAGCGCGACGAAGAAGCCCTTCACAGGCTCGTGACCGCCTATATGCGGCTAGCTATCTCGATGGCGGCGAAGTTCAAGCGCTACGGCGCGCCGATGAACGACCTGATCCAGGAGGCGGGGCTGGGCCTGATGAAGGCCGCCGACAAGTTCGACCCCGACCGCGGGGTGCGGTTCTCGACCTACGCGGTTTGGTGGATCAAGGCGTCGATCCAGGACTACGTGATGCGCAACTGGTCGATGGTGCGCACCGGCTCCACCTCGTCGCAGAAATCGCTGTTCTTCAACATGCGGCGCGTTCAGGCCCGGCTGGAGCGGGAGGCCGCCGCCGAGGGCATGACCCTCGACAGCCACCAGCTTCGCCAGCTGATCGCCACCGAGGTCGGCGTGCCGCTTGCCGACGTCGAGATGATGGAGGGCCGGCTTTCGGGTTCCGACTACTCGCTCAACGCCACCCAGTCGGCCGAGGACGAGGGGCGCGAGTGGATCGAGACCCTGGAAGACGAGAGCGAGCAGGCAAGCGAGACGGTCGAGGCCGCCCACGACACCGAGCAGCTGCGTGAGTGGCTTCTGGTCGCGCTGCAGGGCCTCAACCAGCGCGAGCGGTTCATCGTGACCGAGCGCAAGTTGCGCGACCAGCCCCGCACGCTCGAAAGCCTCGGCGACGAGCTGGGCCTTTCCAAGGAGCGTGTGCGCCAGCTCGAGGCGGCCGCCTTCCAGAAGATGCGCAAGAGCCTCGAAGGCCAGTCGCGCGAGGTGCTGCAATTCCTCGCCTGAGTTTCATCGGGTCCCTCGTGGCGGGCGCCGCACTTGCGGCGCCCGTTTTTTCGTCGGAGCTGACCGATCTGGCAGAGTTCGATCCGGGTGCGGCGCAGGTCGTGATCCTCGGCGAGGTGCACGACAATCCCGCACATCACGAGGCGCAGGCCGAGCTCGTCGCGCGGATGGCCCCGGCGGCCGTGGTGTTCGAGATGCTGACGCCCGAGCAGGCCCGAACGATCGTCGACATGGGCGCGGATTCGGGCGTCGAGGCGCTGGCCGAGGCTCTGGGCTGGGCGCGCTCGGGCTGGCCCGACTTCGCGATGTATCACCCGATCCTCGCGGCCGCGGGCGACGCCGCGATCTACGGCGCCGCCCTGCCGCGAGACCGGGTGCGCGCCGCGGTGACCGACGGGGCGGCCGAGGTCTTCGGGCAGGGCTACGAGCGGTTCGGCCTTGGCGACCCTCTGCCCGATGCCGAGCAGGCGACGCGCGAGGCCGGCCAGATGGCCGCCCATTGCGACGCGCTGCCCGAGGACATCCTGCCCGGCATGGTCGCCGCCCAGCGCCTGCGCGACGCCCATTTCGCCCGCGTCACGCTCGATGCCCTGGGCGAGACGGGTGGCCCCGTCGCCGTCATCACCGGCAACGGACATGCCCGCACCGACTGGGGCATCCCCGCGGCGATCGCCCGCGCCGCGCCGCAGGTCGATGTGCTTTCGTTCGGACAGGTCGAGGCGCCGCCCGAGCCGCCCGTGCCCTTCGACCTCTGGCGCGTCACCGTGGCGCCCGAGCGAGACGACCCTTGCGCCGCCTTCCGATAGGCTATGTTCTCCGGGCGAGGCCGGGGTTGGCCGGGGCGCGGAGCGGAGAAGGTCATGGTGGCGGGAAAACGGCTGCTCTTGGTGATCGGGGGCGGGATCGCCGCCTACAAGAGCCTCGATCTCATCCGCCGCCTGCGCGAGCGAGGGGCCACGGTAACGCCGGTGCTGACGCCGGCCGCCGAGCATTTCGTCACGCCGCTGAGCGCCTCGGCGCTGGCCGCCGAGAAGGTCTGCCGCGACCTGTTCGACCTGACCGACGAGGCCGAGATGGGCCACATCGAGCTGTCGCGTGCCGCCGATCTCGTGGTCGTCGCCCCGGCCACGGCCGACCTGATGGCGAAGATGGCAGGGGGGCACGCCGACGACCTCGCCACGACGCTGCTGATGGCTACCGACAAGCGCGTGCTGATCGCCCCGGCGATGAACGTGCGGATGTGGGAGCACCCGGCGACCAGACGCAACCTCGCCAAGCTGCAGGGCGACGGGGTGATCGTGGTCGGCCCGGACGAGGGGCCGATGGCCTGCGGCGAATACGGGCCGGGCCGCATGGCCGAGGTGCCCGCCATCGTGGCGGCCATCGAGGCCGCCTTTTCCGGCGGGCCGCTCGAGGGGCGGCATGTCGTGGTCACCTCGGGCCCCACGCACGAGCCCATCGACCCGGTCCGCTACATCGCAAACCGCTCATCGGGCGCGCAGGGCACGGCGCTGGCCGAGGCGCTGCTCGCGCTCGGCGCGCGCGTCACCTTCGTCACCGGCCCGGCCGAGGTGCTGCCGCCCGAGGGCGCCCGCGTCGTGCCGGTCGAAACGGCGCGCGAGATGCGCGACGCGGTGCTGGCGGCCCTGCCGGCCGATGCCGCCGTCTTCGCCGCCGCGGTGGCCGACTGGCGGGTGGCCAACGCCTCCGACCAGAAGATGAAGAAGGACGGAACGGGCCGGCCCCCCGCGCTCGACTTCGCGGAGAACCCCGACATTCTGGCCGAGGTGGCGCATCTCGCCGAGGGGCGGCCGCGCCTCGTGGTCGGATTCGCCGCCGAGACCGAGGACGTGGTCGCCCATGCAGAACGCAAGCGCGCGCGAAAGGGCTGCGACTGGATCGTGGCCAACGATGTCTCGCCCGCGTCCGGCGTCATGGGCGGCGCCGAGAACGCGGTGACGGTGATCGACGACGCGGGCGCCGAGGACTGGCCGCGCGCCTCGAAGCGCGAGGTCGCCCGCCGCCTCGCCGCCCGCATTGCCGAGGCGCTGGCATGAGGCCCCGGGTCGCCTGCTTGCGGGAGGACTGGGCCGACCCCGCGGTTCCGCTGCCCGCCTACGAGACGGGCGGTGCCGCAGGGGCCGACCTGCGCGCCAACCTGCCCGAAGAGAGCCGCGCCCACGGCCTCGCTCTCGCCCCGGGCGCGCGGGCGCTGGTGCCAACGGGCCTGCGCGTCGCCGTGCCCGCGGGATGGGAGATGCAGGTGCGCCCGCGCTCGGGGCTCGCGCTGAAGCATGGCGTGACGCTGGCAAACGCGCCCGGCACCGTGGATGCCGACTACCGCGGGCCGCTCGGCGTGATCCTGGTCAACCTGGGGGCCGAGCCCTACGCGATTGCCCACGGCGAGCGCATCGCGCAGGCGGTTCTGGCCCCGGTTGCGCAGGCGGAATTCGAGCCGGCCGAGGCGCTCGACGAGACGGCCCGCGGCGCGGGCGGCTTCGGCTCGACAGGGCGCGGGGTGACGCGGTGATCCTCGTCGGCCTGCTCGCCCTCGGTATCTGGTTCGGCGGCCGTGCCTTCGGCATCGACCGGCAGGCGCGCGCCCTGCTGCTGGGCCTGCTGTTCGTCGTCGTGCTCGCCCTGCAGGTCGCGCTGCCCGATGGCCATCCCGTGCGCGAGGCGACGGGCGGAGAGCCGGGCCTGTGGCTGCTGCTCGCGGGCATCGCCGGCGTCGTCTACCTCTACCGCGCCGTGCTGAAACGGGTGCGGGCGCGCGCGGGCACCGACGTGCCGGTCGAGGCGCCGCGATCCGAGGGGTTCTCGGAAGCCGAGCTCGAGCGCTACGCCCGCCACATCGTGCTGCGCGAGATCGGTGGCGCGGGGCAGACGCGGCTGCGCGAGGCGCGGGTGCTGGTGATCGGGGCCGGCGGCCTCGGCTCGCCCGCGTTGCTCTATCTCGGGGCGGCGGGCGTCGGCACGCTCGGCGTGATCGACGACGACAAGGTGGCCAACGCCAATCTCCAGCGGCAGGTCATCCACCGCGACTGGGTCATCGGCATGCCCAAGGTGTTCTCGGTGCAGGAGGTGATCGGCGCGCTCAATCCCTGGGTCACGGTGCGCCCCTACAACCGCCGCCTGACCGACGAGATCGCCGCCGACCTGCTGGCGGACTATGACCTCGTTCTCGACGGTTCCGACAATTTCGAGACGCGCGATCTCGTCAATCGGGCCTGCGTCGCGGCAGGCAAACCGCTCGTCTCGGGCGCGCTCAGCCAGTGGGAGGGGCAGGTGAGCGTGTTCGACCCTGCCCGCGGCGCCCCCTGCTATGCCTGCATCTTTCCCGAGGCGCCGGCTCCGGGCCTCGCCCCTTCCTGCGCCGAGGCGGGCGTGCTCGGGCCGCTGCCCGGCGTGGTCGGGTCGATGATGGCGGTCGAGGCGGTCAAGCTGATCGCCGAGGCGGGCAGGGTCCTGCGTGGGCAGATGCTGATCTACGACGCGCTCGAGGGCGAGACCCGGCGCATCTCCGTCGCCCGCCGCGAGGGCTGCCCGGTCTGTGGCGTGGTCTGATCCTCTCCGATTGCCGTTTGCGGTGCGTGTGCTACATTTCGCCGCATGTGACAGGGAGGAGCCACGTCATGAAACCGATCCTTGCGGCACTCTGCCTCGCGGCGATGCCTGCGCTCGCCACCGCGCAGGGCACACCCCGGCCGGACGCGGCCGAACTCTACTTCGTCAACGTCGACGACGGCGACACGGTCGCCTCGCCCCTGACGCTCGTGTTCGGTCTGCGCGGGATGGGGGTGGCGCCGGCAGGGGCGGAGATCGAGAATACCGGCCATCACCACCTGATGATCAACCGGCCGCCGCTGGGCGAGGGCCAGTTCGGCGCGGAGGAGTTCACGCTGCCCCTGCCGGCCGACGACAACCACCGTCATTTCGGCGGCGGGCAGACAGAGGTGACGCTGGAACTGCCCCCGGGCGAGCACGTTCTGCAACTGGTGCTGGCCGATTACGGCCATGTCCCCCACGACCCGCCGCTGCTGTCGGACCGCATCACGATCACCGTCGAGTGATCCGGGATCGGCGCCCGCGCCGCGGGCGCCGATCCGCTCTGGTCGGCTCGCGGGTGCGCCCCTAGCTTGCGTGGAGCACACGCAGGAGCCCGCCCCCATGACCGACGCCAACCCCCTGCTCGCCCCGCGCGAGACGCCCTTCGGACTGCCGCCCTTCGCCGCTATCGACGACATGCACTTTGCAGAGGCGGTCGACACGGCGCTCGCCGATGCGCGCGCCGAGGTCGAGGCGATCGCGACCAGCCCGGAGCCGCCCAGCTTCGCCAACACGATCGACGGGCTGGCGCTTGCGGGAAAGACGCTGTCCGACGTGCTGTCGGTCTTCTTCACGCTGGCGAGCGTCGAGTCGAATCCCGCGCGCGAGGCGCTCCAGCGCGAGATCTCGCCGAAGCTCGCCGCCTATTCCTCCGACGTGATGCTGAATGCCGCGCTCTTTGCCCGGGTCGCGGCGCTGTGGGAGGCGCGCGAAACGCTGGGCCTCACCCCCGAGCAGATGCGCGTGCTGCACCTGACGCACCGCAATTTCGTGCGCGCGGGCGCGGCGCTCGACGGGGCAGGGCGGGCACGGCTGCGCGAGATCGCCACGCGGCTCGCGGAACTCTCCACCGCCTTCGGTCAGAACCTGCTCGCCGACGAGCGCGACTGGGCGCTGCCGCTGGCCGAGGCCGATCTCGACGGGTTGCCGGGCTTCGTCGTCGAGGGGGCGCGCGCGGCGGGTGCCGAGCGTGGGCTCGACGGGCCGGCGATCACGCTGTCGCGCTCGCTGATCGTGCCCTTCCTGCAGTTCTCGCCGCGGCGCGACCTGCGCGAGCGGGCGTATCGCGGCTGGGCCGCCCGGGGGATGCAAGGTGGCGCAACCGACAACCGCGCCATCGCCGCCGAGACGCTGAAGCTGCGTCACGAGCGCGCGCGCCTGCTGGGCTACGACAGCTTCGCCGACTACCGCCTCGAGGTGGAGATGGCCAAGACCCCCCAGGCGGTGCGCGACCTGATGCACGCGGTCTGGGCGCCCGCTCGCGCGCAGGCCGAGGCGGACGGCACCGCGCTCGAGGCGCTGCTGCGCGCCGACGGCGTGGCCGGCCCGCTCGAGCCGTGGGACTGGCGCTACTATTCCGAGAAGCGGCGGCAGGCCGAGCACGATGTCGACGAGGCTGCGCTCAAGCCGTATTTCCAGCTCGACCGGATGCGCGAGGCTGCCTTCGATTGTGCGACCCGCCTTTTCGGGCTGGAATTCGCGCCGCTCGACGTGCCCCTGCACCACCCCGACGCCCGCGCCTGGGAGGTGAGGCGCGAGGGACGACATCTCGCCGTCTTCATCGCCGACGACTTCGCCCGTGGGGGCAAGCGGTCTGGCGCGTGGTGCTCGGCCCTGCGCCCGCAGAGCCGCCTTGCCGGCGAGGTGCGGCCACACGTGCTGAACGTGTGCAACTTCGCCAAACCGCCTGCGGGGCAGCCGGCGCTCCTGAGCTATGACGACGCGCGTACGCTGTTCCACGAGTTCGGTCACGCGCTGCACCAGATCCTGTCGGACGTGACCTACGAGATGATCTCGGGCACGTCCGTCGCGCGCGATTTCGTCGAGCTGCCCTCGCAACTCTACGAACACTGGCTCGAGGTGCCGCAGGTGATGGAGCGGTTCGCCACCCATGCCGAGACCGGCGAGGCGATGCCACGCGAGATGCTCGACCGCGTGCTCGCCGCGGCGACCTACGACATGGGGTTCCAGACGGTGGAGTTCATCGGCTCGGCGCTGGTCGACCTCGAATTCCACGCGGGCGAACCTCCGGTCGACCCGATGCAGAAGCAGGCCGAGGTGCTGGAAGGGATCGGCATGCCGCGGGCCATCGGGATGCGTCACGCCACGCCGCATTTCGCCCATGTCTTTTCGGGCGGCTACGCGTCGAGCTACTATTCCTACATGTGGTCCGAGGTGATGGATGCCGACGCCTTCGCCGCCTTCGAGGAGGCGGGCGACCCGTTCGACCCGCCGACCGCTGCAGCGCTCGAGCGGCAGGTGCTCTCGGCAGGCGGCTCGGCCGAGCCCGAGGATCTCTACACCGCGTTTCGGGGGCGGCTGCCGGGGATCGAAGCCCTTCTGCGCGGCAGGGGGCTCGATCGTGCCGCCTGATCGACGAACGGGGCGCGCGCCTTGCGGCCCATGCTCACCGCCGGCGCCCCCGCGGGAGAGCCGTCAGGTGGCAGGCTGCGCCTCGCGGATGGCGTCGATCTCGGAGGCGGGCACGGCCTCGCCGCTGGCGAAGACGACCTCGGTGCCGTCGGCCCCTGCGCGCACCTCGGTGATCCGGCCGTAAACCTCGGGCACCGTCCGGTCGAGCACCTGGCCGCTTGCGTCGTAGCTGACGACCTCGAACTGGTAGGTGCCGGGCTCGAAGGCGACGGTGCCGCCGCCGCCCGGCCAGTCGACTGGGCCGCCCTGCACAGCGATGTCGAAGCGGTCGACGACGCTGCCGAACGCGTTGGCGATCACCAGCTCGGCGCGCCGGGCCTCGGCCGTCGGGGCCGTCTCGACGGTCAGCGCGTTGCCCTCGTAGCGGGCGGGCACCGCGGCGCGCCCCTCCATCCCGACCCAGCCGGCCACCTGCGACAGGCCGGACGAGGCGAGCTGGCCGAGCAGTTCGTTGGTCTTGACCTGTTGCTCGACCGTCGAGAACGTCGCGAGTTGCACGGCGAACTCGGTGGAATCCATCGGGTTGAGGGGATCTTGGTTGACGACCTGCGTTGTGAGCATGCGCAGGAACGTCTCGAAATCCGAGCTGATCAGGCGGCGGTCGTCCGATGCGTCTGCCGTCTCCGGGGCGGCTCCGGCTGACCGGGCCGCAGCGGCGGGCGGCGGCGGCGCCTGCGGCGGGGCGCCGAGGGGGGCGGCCGGAGAAAGGGGGGCGGTATCGCTCACGGAACCTCCTGTTCTTGTGCAAGGGGACGGGCCGCTGCCCTAGAGCCTCAGGTCGAGGCCACCGGAATGCGCGGTCTCCAGCGTCGGGATTGCGGGGGAGACTGGATCGTGCTGCACCGGTCCGTCCGGCCCGGCGGTCTCGGCCGACGAAGGCGCTGGACCCCGCGTGTCGGCGCCGCGCCCGTCACGGCCGCCCTGGGCGCCGAACTCGAAGGAAATCGTGCCGAAGCCCTGCTGACGCAGATCGTTGCCGAGCAGGTCGGCGTGGCGGCGAAGAAGATCGAGCGTGTCTGGCCGATCTGCCTGGATCGTGACGGTGAGACCCGCCTCGGCCGGGCTGAAGGATAGGCGGACGCGGCCGAGCTCCTCCGGGTGCAGGGCAACGTCGACCGAGCCGCGCGCAAAGCCCTGGCGCACTGCGTCGGCCACCTGTTGCGCCGGCCCGGCCGCGCCGTTGAAAGACCCTCCTGCGGCGTTGCCCGCGCCGGAGCCGCCGGCGGCGCGAGAGGCGCCCGCCTCGGCTGCGACGAGCGAGGGGAAGGATCCCGAACGCCCCTCGCCGCCAGCCCGGTCGCCCCGGGTGTCGCCGTCAGCGAGGGGCGCCTCGGGCTGCAGGAGTGCGCCGGAGGGGCCATCGGCCCCGACCGGGGCCGCCTGGGCGACGCCTGCATTGGCCGGCGTCGCCATGCCGGTTGCGGCCGGCCCAGCCGTGCCGGTTCCGGGCCGGGGGGCGGGGATCGACGCGCGGTCGTCCGCCCTCTCCCTGTCACGCCCGTGCCGGCCGGACGGGTCGCTCGATGCGGCCCGTGCCGCGGCGGTGTCGGGCGTACCGGTCATCGCCTGCGGGGCCGGCGGAGCTGTTGCCTGCACCGGAAGCGCGTGCGCCGGAACCACCGCCTGCGGGGCAGCCGCTTGTGCCGCAGACGATGCGACGGTCGCCATGCCCGGTGCCTGTCCGGAAGCGCCTCCTGGCGGAGTGCCCTCCGCCTCGCCCGCTCCCACCGCTTGGCGCCCGCCATGGGGCGCGACAGATCGCGTCTCGCCGACAGGCCCGACAGGCACCCCCTGGGGGGGGCGGACGCCGCTCGTTCCGTTCCGATCGACACGGGAGGCCGGCTTGGCGGGTGCCACGGATCCAGTCGTGCTCTGGGCGGCGATCTCCGCCCGGGCGGCATCGTGCAGGCCGGGTGACGCTGCGGGAGAGGGCGAGCGCAAGGTCTCATCGATGACAGGCCCCGACGCTGCCAGCCTGCCTCCGCTGCTCCCACCTGGCGGGGCTGGACGAGCGGGAACGGCGGATCGGTCCGACAGCTGCCCCGCGCCGGGCGAGAGACGTGCCACCGGATCAACCGCTTCGGGCCGCGCGCGCGTGCCGGTCGCGGGCGCCTCGGAGCCGATCGCTCCCGGTGCGACGGTCTCGGCCCCCGGACGTGCCTGTTCAGGCACTAATGCCGATCCCGAAACATCCGGGCGGCCGAGGGCACGCAGGCTGCCCGCCGGCAGGCTCTGCCTTTCGTCGCCGCGCGCGTCGATGGCGGAGGACACCCTCGCGGCCACCGGCGGAAGGGCGCTGTCCGAGGTCTGCCGGCTCGACCGGTCTCCCGGTTCGACGTTCATTGATACGCGCATCTCGATGGATTCGGCCCCGCCGGGGGGGAGGCGCGGTGCGGTGGCCTGCCGTTCGGCGCCGGCGGCCCCGCGTGTTCCGGTCACCGGCTGTGAGGGTGAGGTCACTTCGGCGTCGGCCGACGGGATCGGACGAAGCAGGCGGCGGGGCGCCGTCGATCCGGATGTTTCCTGCCGCGGCGCCGTCGCGGTGTCGTCAGGGCGGGAGGCGGCGAGCGCGCTCCCGCCCGGTATCGGCCCTTCTCCGGGGCTCTCTCGTCTCGAAGCGGGCGCGGCCGACAGATTGCGGCTCTCGAGCGCTCCGGTGCCGATCCGCGAGCCGCAGCCATGGTCCGATGCCAGCGCCCCCTGCGGGGCGCCGGCCGCCTCCGGCGCCGGGGTTGCTCGAGGGGGCGCAGAGGACTGTCCGGTGCGCAGGTCATCCGGCCGGGCGAGCGGGAGCGGGTCCGGCCGTGTCGCCCCGCGACGCGACCCGCCTGCGCCGTCGACGTCTCCTGTCGCGGCGGCCTCGCGGACAGTCGCCGGCCTTGGCCCCCCGGTAGAGAGCGGCGGAGATACCTCGGGCGAGACCTGCGGCAACGCGCCTTCGGCGTCTCCAGACGCGTTCGGCTCTGGCGCGGGGCGGGTCGGCCTGTCCGCCGCCTCTGCGCCGGGGGTCTCTCCGACGGCGCGCCTTGCCGCCGGTCCGACCTCGTTCTCCCGCATGCGGCTCTCGGGGAGGAGGCGCATCTCGGATGCACCTTCCCCTGCACCTTCCCCGTCGACATGCCCGGCGAAGGCGGTGCCGCTGTCGGACGTGCCGGGCCCTGCTGCGGCCGACCCAGGGTCGGCCCGGCCCGTGACCGCCCGGAATACGTCGAACAGCGCGCCGATCTGCATGTCTGACAGCCTTCTGCCGAAACTCTGGCCGAAGTCGTGCCATGCGGAGGCTTACCAAGCCTTTACCGAATTCTGCGACAAACCGAGAAATTGCAGCAAACTGACGAGGCTTCCGATGGCCGATTCGACCCACGGCGCGACCGGCGCGCTTCCGCCGGCGGCCGCGCTCCGCCCATCGCGCGCGGCGGAAGAGGCCACGCGCGAGGCGATGCGCGCGGCGGCGCGCGCCTTCGAGGCCGCTTTCCTGGCCGAAATGCTCAAGCACGCGGGTCTCGGTGAGACGCCCGAGGCCTTCGGCGGCGGGGTCGGCGAGGATCAGTTCGCCAGTCTCATGCGCGAGGCACAGGCCCGCCACATGGCCGAATCGGGCGGCATCGGGATCGCGGAGCGCCTGTTCGAGGCGATGATCGCACGGGAGCAGGCAGATGGCTGATACCCTTGCCGGGCGCCTGCGCGCCCTCCTCGACGCCGAGCGCGCGGCGCTCCGCGACGGCGCGCTCGAGCGGCTCGGCGATATCCTGGCCGCCAAGGAGAGCCTCGCGGAGGAGCTCGCCACGAGCGGCCTCGGCTGCGCGGAGGGCGAGGCCGAGGCGCTGCGCGAGGCCGCCCGCCGCAACGCCCGGCTGCTCGAGGCCGCCCGCGCCGGCCTGCGCGCGGCGATGGAGCGGATGGCCGAACGCGCCCGCCTCGCCCGCAGCCACGACACCTACGACGCGGAGGGGAACCGCCGCGCGCTGGCCTCTACCCCCGGCAACCTGCACCGCCGCCTGTGACGGCCCGCTTGCCCGCGCGCGCGGCGCCCCCGGTCGTCACCGATGAACGAACGGAGTTTGCATCGAATGCAGACCAATCCCGGCCCTTCCCTTAGGCGTCTGTAAACCGGCCCCCGCCAGTGTCGCCCTCGCACTTCGAGAGGGGGTGGCACGGTCAGGGCCCGGATCAGGGCCTCCCGTAGAGGGCAGAACGCCTCGCGAGCGCCGGCACGCGACCCAACGCGCCGGCTGACGGGACCGCGGCGAAACTGCCGCCCAAGGGAAGGACCAGAGATGTCCAGCATTCTCACGAACACCGGCGCGATGACCGCGCTGCAGACCCTGCGCGGGATCAACCAGAATCTGACCAAGACGCAGGACATGATCTCGACCGGCAAGAAGGTCGCCACCGCGAAGGACAACGCGGCGATCTGGTCGATCTCGAAGGTCATGGAGTCGGACGTCAAGGGATTCACGGCGATCTCCGAGTCCCTGTCGCTCGGCCAGTCGACCGTGGCGGTCGCCCGAAACGGTTCCGAGCAGGTGACCGAACTGCTGGGTGAGATCAAGAAGAAAATCGTTGCCGCGCAGGAGGATAACGTCGATCGCGCCAAGCTGCAGGACGATCTCGAATCCCTGCGCAACCAAGTGACAAGCATCGTCAACGCCGCGCAGTTCAACGGCCAGAACCTGCTCAAGCAGACGTCCGTGACGGCGGGC
The DNA here is from genome assembly GCF_003340565.1 of Rhodovulum sp. 12E13. Taxonomy (GTDB): domain Bacteria; phylum Pseudomonadota; class Alphaproteobacteria; order Rhodobacterales; family Rhodobacteraceae; genus HLUCCA09. Next base: position 148,110 of record NZ_QPLK01000002.1, read on the forward strand.
GACGGCACCATGGAGGTGCTCTCGTCGCTCGATCGCAACGCGTCCGGCGGCGTCGGCAATTCCACCGTGGATGTCACGAAGCGGGATCTTTCGGTGGACGCGGAACAGGCTGTTGGTAGTGATGGTGCCGGCACAGCGGTTGACTTAAGTGACGCCAAGACTGTCGCCGACGGTGACGCTGTTACGGCGGTCACCGATTCCACCGGACAGGACGCCGTCGCGGGGGCGCAATACTCAGCGACTATCGGCGGGCTAGCCTCCCAGACCTACGTTGCCCGCGACGGTGACACCTTCACCGACGTCTACCGCCAGCTCGCTGCGCGGCTGAATGCGGCGGCGGGCGAAGCCGGCGAAGATCTAGTCTTCTCCATTCAGAACGGCGAACTCGCCCTGCAGAACAATTCAGGGACGGATGTCACCATCGCTGCGAATGACATCCAAGGCGACAACAATACCGATGGAACCGCCGGCGGCGGCCTCGAACTGCTGGACGACCTCGACATCTCGACCGAAACTGGCGCTGCCGGCGCGCTCGGCGCCATCGACGGGCTGATCGAGATCGCGGTGGGCGCGGCCTCGGAGTTCGGCGTTTCCGAGAGGCGCCTCGAAATCCAGAACGACTTCGTCTCGCGGCTCTCCGACAGTCTGAAATCCGGCATCGGCGCGCTCGTCGATGCCGACATGGAGGAGGCCTCGGCACGGCTGCAGGCGCTCCAGGTGCAGCAGCAGCTCGGCGTGCAGGCCCTCTCGATCGCCAACCAGGCGCCGCAGAACATCCTCGCGCTCTTCCGGTAAGCGAGCGGGGGAGGGCGGCGTGATCCGCCCTTCCCTCGCCCTGCGGGGCACCAGCCCACGTGACACGGACATCGCAACCGGAAGGACCGACCGTGACCATGATGACCACGGCCAAAATGGCCGAAACCGCCTACGGCGCCCAGTCCGCCGCCGCCCGCACCCCCCGCGGCACCGAATACGCCGTCTTCTCGCAGGTCACGCGCCGCATGAAGGCCGCCGCCGAGAAGGGCCGCGCGGGCTTTCCCGCCCTCGCCGAGGCGCTGCACGACAACCGCAGGCTGTGGACGACGCTCGCCGTCAACGTCGCCGACGGTGACAACGGGCTGCCGCGGGACCTGCGCGCGCGGCTGGTCTACCTCGCCGAGTTCACCTTTCAGCACAGTTCGAAGGTGCTGGCCCGCGAGGCCGACGTGCGCCCGCTGATCGAGATCAACGCTGCCGTCATGCGGGGCCTGCTCGGCCAGCCCCCCGCACAACCGGCAGAGACGGCAGAGCCCGCCACGCGGCCGGAGGTCGTGCGATGAGCGGGCTCGTTCTCAAGCTCGGGCCGAAGGAGCGGGTCCTGGTCAACGGGGCCGTGATCGAGAACGGTGACCGCCGGGCGCGAATCTCGATCCTCACGCCGGGCGCCAACATCCTGCGCCTCAAGGACGCCATCCACCCCGAAGAGGCGACGACCCCGGTGCGCCGCGTCTGCTACATCGCCCAGCTCGTCCTGTCGGGCGACGCCGATGCCGAGGAGGCGCGGCTGCAGCTGCTGCGCGGCATCGAGCAGCTCAGCCAGGTCTTCCTCGACGAAGACAGCCGCATCCAGCTCGCCGCCGCGACGCGCGCCGTCAACGAGGGCCAGGCCTACCAGGCGCTCAAGGCGCTTCGCGCGCTGCTGCCGCGCGAGGAGCGGCTGCTCGCCGCCGCCCCGGCCCCGAACGGCGACTCCGGCGGGCCGCGATCCTCTGCGCTGGGCTCTGCCGAGCCGCGACGGGCGATGGGCCGGGCGCAATGAGCTTTCAGCCCGTCGTCCCGTTCGGCGGCATCGCCGGCTGGCAGTTCCTCAAGCGGACGATGGAGACCCAGCGCGCGGCGTTCGACGCCGCGCCCGGCCGTCAGCGCGACCTGGACTATTTCCGCCAGAACATCGCGAAGGTGACCACCGCCGAGCAACTGGTGGACGACCGGCGCCTTCTGTCGGTCGCTCTCGGCGCGTTCGGCCTGGACGACGACATCAACAGCAAGGCGTTCATCCGCAAGGTGCTCGATGAGGGCACGCTCGATCGCGGGGCGCTCGCCAACAAGCTGGCCGACAGCCGCTACCGCGAGTTCTCGGCGGCCTTCGGCTTCGGCAACGGGGTTCTGCCGCGCACTGCCCTGTCCGGCTTCGCCGACGAGATCGGCGGGGCCTATCTGCGTCGCCGGTTCGAGGCCGGCGTGGGCGAAAGCGACCAGACGATGCGCCTCGCCCTGACGCTGGAGCGCGAGTTGCCCGGGATCGCGTCGCGCGACGTGAGCGACGACACCAAGTGGCTGACGGTCATGGGCAACCCTCCGCTGCGCCGGGTCTTCGAGACGGCGATGGGCCTGCCGCAATCCTTCGGCGCGCTCGACCTCGACCGCCAGCTCGTCGAGTTCCGCGAGCGGGGGGAGCGCCTGTTCGGCCTGTCCAGTTTCGCCGACCTTGCCGATCCCGAAAAGCAGGAAGAGCTGATGCGCATCTTCCTCGCGCGTGCGCAGATCTCGGGCGGGTTCGGGGCTGGCGCCGGCCCGACCTCCCCCGCGCTGCAACTGCTGCAGTCGGCGTCCGCCGGCGCGCCGATCTCGCTTTTCTAGGCCTTCCCCTCCGCAGGGCGTGGCGCGGCGCCGCCGGGTGCCGGCTGACCGAGACACGCGGCGAGGCGGCGGAACGCGGCCGCCGCGCCGTCGGACGACGGTTCGGCCACGAACGCGTCGAGCGCAGGCCAGGTCGCTACCGCAGTATCGGTCTCGCCGTCGGTGCCGGGGGTATAAAGCCCTGACTGGATCATCAATTCTGCGTCCTCGTAGGCCGCGAGCCGCCGCCGCGCGATGCCGATCAGGCGGTTCTCGTCTTCGCTGGCGCAATCTGGCAGGCTGCGCGAGACCGAGCGCAGAACGTCGACGGCGGGAAAGCGGCCGCGCTCGGCGATCGCCCGCTCGAGCACGACGTGGCCGTCGAGAACGCCGCGCAGGATGTCGGCCACGGGCTCGTCCATGTCGGCGCCCGCGACCAGAACGGCGAAGAGCGCCGTGATGTCGCCCGCCGCGCCCTCGGCGCCGGGCCCCGCCCGCTCGGCCAGCGCCATGATCGCATGCGCCACCGAGGGCGGATACCCTCGCAGAGCCGCGCTCTCGCCCGAAGCGAGCGCGATCTCGCGATGCGCCTCCGCGAACCGGGTGACGGAGTCCGCCAGAAGCAGAACGTGCCGCCCTGCATCGCGGAAATGCTCGGCCACCGCCATCGCCGTCCAGAGCGCACGGCGGCGGACGAGCGGCGGCTGATCCGACGTGGCCACCACGATCACTGCACGCGCCATCCCCTCGGGCCCGAGCGCGCGCTCGACGAACTCGCGCAGCTCGCGACCGCGCTCGCCGATCAGGGCGATGACGGTGACATCGGACTGCACCTGCCGCCCGAGCGCGCCGAGCAGCCGCGACTTGCCGACGCCAGCCCCGGCGAAGAGGCCCATGCGCTGCCCCCGCACGATGGGCAGGATTGTGTCGAACACGGCCATGCCGGTGGCCAGCCGCGGCCCGAGGGCCCGCCGCGCCACCGCAGGCGGAGGCAGGCCACGCAGCGGGCGCGCGGTGTCGCCGCGCGGCAGGGAGCGCCCGTCGAGCGGGGATCCGTCGGCATCGACGATCCGGCCGATCCAGCCGTCGTGCGGCGCCACGCGTGCGGGGCCGAGGTGCAGCGCCGCGTCGCCCACACGCAGCCCCTCGCCTGGCCCCTCGGGCAATATCTCGGCCCCGTCTGCGCGGATCTCGACGATCTCGCCCGCGATCGGGCCGTCGCGCGACTCGAGGCGCACCCGGTCGCCCAGAGCCGCCGCGTCGGCCAGCCCCGTGACGTGCACGAGGCCACCGCCCGCCCGCGTGACGCGCCCCACCGCGCGCGCCGGCCTGATCGCGGCAATCTCTGCCGCGAGCCCCGTCAGACTTCTGCCCTGCATCCTGCCCTCCTGGCGATGGTGCACCGTTTCTAAAGGAATCAGCCTTAAGCCGACGTTGAAGACAGAGGGAGAAGCCCGATGTTCGGCGAATTGCAGATCTTCCGCATGGCGCAGGGCCTCGCCCGCCATGCCGCCGCCCGGCAGGAGGCCGTCGCCCGGAACGTGGCCAACGTGAACACGCCGGGCTACAAGCGGGTCGGCATCCCCGATTTCGCGGCGCTCTACGCCCACCGCACCCGCTCCGGCGAGGGTCTGGGGCTGCAGGCCACCCGCGCCGGCCATTTCGGTGCCGGCCACGGCTATCCGACGCCGGCCGCGCGCGAGGTCGCCGGAGCACGCGAGGCGCCCAACGGCAACTCGGTCTCGCTCGAGACCGAGATCATGGAGGCCGCCACACTCCGGCGCGACCACGACATGGCGCTCGCCGTCTATCGCAGCGCGATGACGGTCCTGCGCGCCGGCATCGGGCGGAGGTAAGGCGATGAGCGATCTGCTTCGCACCATGGCGCTGTCGGCCTCGGGCATGAAGGCGCAATCGACCCGCCTGCGCCACGTTTCCGAGAATATCGCCAACGCCGACACGCCCGGCTTCCGGCGCAAGCTCGTCTCGTTCGAGCCGGCGCCGGCGCGGATGGGCGAGCCCGCGCTGGTCGAGACCGGCCGCGTACGCCTCGACACGTCCGAGCTGCCGCTGGTTCACGACCCCGGCAACCCGCTGGCCGACGAGAGCGGCAATGTCCGAGGGTCAAACGTCGATCTCGTGGTCGAGATCGCCGACGCCAGGCAGGCCCAGCGAAGCTACGAGGCCAACCTCAAGATGTTCGACCAGGCACGGCAGATGACCACGAGCCTGCTCGAGCTGCTGCGCAGATAAAGGAGACCAGAATGGATATCCGCGCGACCCAGGCCGCCCGCCTCTACCAGGGTGCGGCGGCGCCCAGCCCGTCGCTCACCGCACCCTCTTCGTCGGGTCCGCCGGCCGCCGGCCCGTTCGCCCCCGGCAGCTTCGGCCAGACGGCGACCGCCGCAGCCCGCGACTTCGCCGAGACGCTCGGCGCGGCGGAGCGCACCGCGCAGGACGCGCTCGTGGGCAAGGCCGACCCGCACGCCCTGGTCGAGGCGCTCAGCCAGAGCGAGCTCGCGGTCGAGGCCGCCGTCGCCGTGCGCGACCGGGTGGTCGAGGCCTACCAGGAAATCCTGCGGATGCCGGTCTGACCCATGCAAGAGGCCGTCTTCTACGACACGATGCGCCATGGCCTTTGGGTGTCGGTGATCATCTCGGTGCCGATCCTGTCGATGGCGCTGATCGCGGGCCTCGCGGTCGGCCTCTTCCAGGCGCTGACCTCTGTCCAGGAAATGACGCTGACCTTCGTGCCGAAGCTGCTGGCCATCGTCCTCGTCTTCTGGGGGTCGATGGGGTTCATGACCCAGACGCTGACCGGCTACTTCCAGGCCGACATCGTGCCCCAGATCGCCGGAGGCGGCCCATGAGCACCTCGATCGTCACCCTCGCCCGCCAGGTCGGCCTGATGCGCGAGATGAACACCGTCGCCAACAACATCGCCAATTCCGCGACCACGGGCTACCGTCGCGAGGGCGTGCTCTTCACCGAGTACATCAAGGCGACGCCGGGCGGCGACAGCCTGTCGATGGCCGCAGCCCGCGCTCGCACGATCGACCTGTCGCAAGGCGCGCTGACGCAGACCGGCGGCACGTTCGACCTGGCCATCGAAGGCGAAGGGTTCTTCCTCGTGCAGACTCCCGCGGGTGAGCGGCTGACCCGGGCGGGCACGTTCACGCCAAACGAGGCGGGAGACCTGGTCACCCCAGACGGGCACCCCCTGCTCGACGCCGGCGGCGCCCCCGTATTTGCCCCGCCCGGCGCCGAGGTCGTGACCATCGCGCCCGACGGCACGATGTCGGCCAACGGCGCGCCGATCGCCCAGATCGGTCTCTGGCGGCCCATCGACCCCACCGACCTCGTGCGCGAGGCGGGCGCCCTCTTTCGCGCCGAGCAGGGCACCGAGCCCGTGATCGACGGCGGGCGCATCCTGCAGGGACGGATCGAAGGGCCGAACGTCGATCCCGTCACCGAGATCGCCCGCATGATCGAGGTCCAGCGCGCCTACGAGCTCGGGCAGGCCTTTCTCGACCGCGAATCCGACCGCCGCTCCAAACTGATCGACACGCTCACCCGCTGAGGAGATACCGATGGAATCGCTCAAGATCGCCGCCACGGGGATGGGCGCGCAGCAGATGCGCGTTGACACCATCGCCAACAACCTCGCGAACATGTCGACCACCGGCTACAACGCCCGCCGCGCCGAGTTTGCCGATCTGCACTACCGGCAGGAGGTTCGCCCCGGCACGGTCAGCGCCAGCGACGGCACGGTGCTGCCCACCGGCGTGCAGATCGGTCTTGGCGTTCGGCCCGCAGCGGTCAGCGTCCAGCTCGCCCAGGGCGCGCTCGGCCGCACGGGCGGCGAGCTCGACGTGGCCATCGAGGGGCGCGGCTATCTCGAGATCGAGCTGCCGGCGGGGCTGCCCGCCTATACCCGAGACGGCGCCCTCAAACGCTCGCCCGACGGCCAGATCGTGACCGCGCAGGGCTACCCTGTGGTGCCCGACATCACGATCCCCGACGACGCCCGCGCGATCTCGATCTCGGCCGACGGCGAGATCTACGCCTTCTTCGCCGACGAGGTGGAGCCCGAGCTGCTCGGCCAGTTCACCCTCGCCACGTTCTCCAACGAGAAGGGCCTCGAGGCGATGGGCGACAACCTCTTCCTCGAAAGCCCCGCCTCGGGCCCGCCGCTCGTGTCGAACCCGGGCGAGGACGGGCTCGGCACCCTCCGGCAGGGCTTTCTCGAGGAGAGTTCGGTCGACGCCGTGCGCGAACTGACCGAGCTGATCGAGGCGCAGAGGGGCTACGAGCTCAATGCCAAGGTGATCACCGCAGCCGACCAGATGCTCGGCACGACCACGCAGATCCGATGACGCGGATCGCCTCCCTCCTGCTTCTCGCCGCGCTCGCGCCGCCCGCGTCCGCCGAGACCCTGATCGCCGCAGCGACCATCCGCAGCCACACCGTGCTTGCGCCCGAGCATCTCGCGGTGGTGCCCGAGACGGTGCCGGGGGCGCTCGCCGACCCGGTCGAGGCGGTCGGGCTGGAGACCCGCGTGGTGCTCTATGCCGGCCGGCCGATACGCGCCGCCGACCTCGGCCCGCCCGCCCTGATCGACCGCAACCAGATCGTGCCGCTGATCTACCGGCAGAACGGGCTGGCCATCGAGACCGAGGGCCGCGCCCTCGACCGTGCCGCCGCCGGCGAGGCGGTGCGCGTGCTCAACCTCGCCTCGCGCAACACTGTGACGGGAATCCTCGACGCCCAGGGCCGCGTGCACGTGGGCGACCTGCCCCAAACGACGGAGTGATCATGACCGCCAATCGCCCGCTCGCCGGCCGCCCCCTCACGAGGGCGCTCGCCCTTTGCTGTCTCGGCGGCGTCGCGCTCGCCGGCTGCGACCGGCTCGACCATGTGGGAAAGCCGCCCGCCCTGACACCGATCGAAGGCAACTCGGAGCAACGGGCGATGTCGGTCACGCCGCTGCCCGACCGGCTCGATCCGGCGCTTCCCGCCGACGCGGCCTCGCTCTGGAGCCGCGACCGCAGCTCTTTGCTCGGCGACCGCCGCGCGCGCGCCCGCGGCGACATCCTCACCGTGGTGATCGAGATCGACGAGAGCGCGCAGATAGAGAACTCGACCGAGCGCTCGCGCAACGCCGGCGAGGAGCTGGGTATTCCGCAGCTGTTCGGCCTGCCGCAGCGCGCCAACGAGCGTCTGCCCGAGGGGGTGACCCTCGACGACGCCGTGTCGCTGGACTCCTCCAGCCGCTTCGGCGGCGAGGGCTCTGTCCAGCGGAGCGAGGAACTGACGCTTCGGGTCGCCGCGACCGTGGTCGAGGTGCTGCGCAACGGCGTGCTTCGGGTCGAGGGCCGCCAGGAGGTGCGTGTGAACTTCGAGGTGCGCGAGCTGATCGTCAGCGGCTACGTCCGGCCCGAGGACATCTCGCGCCGTAACGAGATCACCTATGACAAGATCGCCCAGGCGCGCATCTCCTATGGCGGTCGCGGCCAGATCACCGACGTGCAGCAGCCGCGCTACGGGCAGCAGATCGGCGACATCCTCCTGCCGTTCTGAGGCCCGCGATGAAGGCGCTGATCCTCCCCATCGTTCTCGGCCTCGCGGGCGCCGGCGCCGGCATCGGCGCCGGTCTGTGGCTGCAGCCAACGCCGCAGTCGCCGTCCGGTGGCGAGGCCGGCCCCTCCGACCCCGGTCAGGAGAGCCCCGGCGGCGATCCGGTCTCCGGCGGAGATCCCTCGGCAGAGCCGGGGCCAGGCATGTCGCCGATGTCGGGTCGCGACCGCCCGCCGATCGAGCAGATCGACTTCGTCCGCATGACCAACCAGTTCGTCGTCCCCGTCCTTCGCCAGGGCGACGTGGCCGCGCTGGTCGTCGTGTCGGTCGGTGTCGAGGTTCGGGCGGGCCTGCGCGACATGGTCTTCGCGCGGGAGCCCAAGCTGCGCGACGCCTTTCTGCGCGTGATGTTCGATCACGCGAATGCCGGCGGGTTCGACGGGGTCTTCACCTCCGGCCCGCAGATGGCCACCTTGCGCCGCAACCTGTGGGAGGCCGCACGACCCGTGCTCGGGGCCGATCTCTTCGACGTGCTCATCACCGACATCGCCCGGCAGGACACCTAGCGCCGGGTCTCCTTCTCGCGCGCAAGAAGCCGCTCCAGAACGGAATGGCGCGCGATCAGGCGCGCGCTGTCCTGCCGGATCGTCAGGGTCTCGGCGCGGCGCGCGGCCTGCTCCGTCAGCAGCCGGCGGCGCTCGCGCTCGGCCCAGCGCAGCCAGGCCGCCGCCGCCCGTGCCCCGGCCGGGCCGTCGGCAGGCCCGGCGGCGAGCGCCGCAAGACGCCCGCCCTCGAGCCGGCCGAGGCTCTGCCGCGTCTCGACTTCCGCACGCTGGGCGGCGGCAAGCCGCTGCCGGGCGGCCCGGGCCTGCAGGTCGGCCAACCGCTCCAGCCGCTCGAGCTGCGCCTTCCGCCGCGCCGCCCGGCTCACAGCACCGACCGGCGCGCCCGCGCGCGCACCTCCTCGGAGAAACGGATCGCGGCGGCGACCTGGGCGTAGAGCTCGGGGCCGATCTCTTCGCCGATCTCGACGGTCGCGTGCAGGGCGCGCGCCGTCGGCGGATCGTGTCGGATGGGCACGCCCGCCTCCTCGGCCACCTCGCGGATCCGCAGCGCCACCTGATCGGCGCCCTTGGCCACGCAGATCGGCGCGCCCTCCTGTATCCGGCTCCATTTCAGGGCGACGGCATAGTGGGTGGGGTTCACCACCACGACCGAGGCCTGCCCGACATCGGCCAGCATCGCGTTCTGCGCGATCGTCATGCCTTTCTGCCGGCGCCGCTCCTTGAGGTACGGGTCGCCCTCGGATTCCTTGACCTCGTCGCGCAACTCCTTGTGGCTCATGCGGTTTTTCCGGCGATGTTCCACATGCTGCCAAACGAGATCGAGCGCCCCGATCACCAGCATGATCCCGACGACGATGGCGAGGAACTCGACTCCCAGCCGTCCGACCAAGAGGGCCACCTGACGCGGGTCGAGCGTCGCCGAGAGCACCAGGTCGTCGAGCGCGCTCGCGATGTAGACGGCCAGCGCGCCCGAGTAGACCACGAGCTTGACGAAGCTCTTGAGGAACTCCACCAGGCCCGACAGGCCGAACTTGTTCTTGGCGTTCTGCAGGGGCGAGATGCGCGAGATCTTGGGCAGCAGCTTGTCGGGTGTGAAGATGAGCGCCCGCTGCACGATGAGCGCCAGAACGACAAGCGCCGCCGGCGCCGCCCAGATCGGCGCAAGCGCTACCCCGGTCGCCCCGAGCAGCGCCCCCGGCAACGCTGCACCGTGCCCGTCGAACAGCAGCGGCGCGATCCGCTCGGGTCGGGCGATCAGCGCGGTGGCGAGTGCGCCGAGCCGATCGACGATCATGCCGCCCGCCGCCACCAGAGCGAGCAGGATGCCGGCATAGCCGATCGCGGTGGCCAGGTCGGCCGAGCGGGGTATTTCGCCCTTGCGCCGAAGCTCGTCGAGCCGCCGCGGCGTCGGGTCGTGGATCTTGCTTTCCTGGCTCTTCTCTTCGGCCATGTCGGTCGCCTCTCACGGGGTGGCGAAGGGCCGGTCGAGCGTGGCATGCAGCGCCGTCAGCCAGACCTCGAGCATCAGGGGGGCGGTGAGCGCGAGCAGGGCGAGGGCGGCGCCGGTGATCGCGGGGGCGCCGACGAAGGCCACCATGAGCTGCGGCATGGCGCGATTGATCGCCCCGAGCGCGAGATTGTAGACGAAGGCGGCGAGCACGAAGGGTGCGGCGAGGCTGAAGGCCAGCGAAAAGGCGCGCGCCACGTGGCCGATACCCAGTTGCGCGAGTTCGCCCGAGGCGAGCGGGGTGCCGGCGGGAAAGAGCTGGTACGTCAGGATCAGCGCCTCGGCCACGCGCAGATGCAGGTCGGTCATCGCCGCGAGCGCGAGCCCGCTCACCACGAGAAGGTGGCCGATGGCGGGCAGGGGCTCGGCCGCCGCACCGCCGAAGAGCTGGGCGAGCGACGTCGATTGCGCGGCTATGGTTCCGGCGATCTGCAGGGCGTGGATCAGAAGGCGCAGCATCAGCCCGAACGCGAGACCGACCGCCGTCTCGGTGCCGAGCAGGCGGGCGAACTCGCCCCAGGCGGGCGGGGCCATTCCGTCGGCCACGGCAGGCGCGACCAGCAGGGTGAGGGCCAGCGTGGCTGCGAGGCGGACGCGCATCGAGAGCGTCTGCTCGCCGAAGCCGGGCAGCACGGCCATGGCCGCCCCGATCCGCAGGAACACGGCCAGACCGCCGGCCAGCGCCCCCTCCCACATCAGGGTCGCGGCCGCGATCAGCTCGGTCACGCCGGCACCTGGCCGACCATCGCGGGGCGCGCATCGAGGCCGATCTCCTCGAACGACAGCACCGGCGCCGACAGGCCCTTGGCGGCGACGAGCGTTGTCAGGAACCGCCGCCGTCGCATGGAGGTCACGAGGGCGGGGAAGGTGCCGCTGTCGGCGGCGCTCGACAGTCGCTCGGCGATGCCGTTGACGAGGCGGGTAAATTCGTCGGGCGGCAGCGCCACGTCGCCGCCGCCTGCGCCATCGACCTGGTAGCGCTGGAACCGCTCTTCCCATTCGGGGGCCAGCTGTATGAGCGGCACGGTGCCGTCGTCGCGCCGCAGCTCGGCCACGAGCTGGAAGCCGAGCCGCTGGCGGACATGCTCGCAGATCGCCTCGGGCGTGCCGTAGCTGCCGCGGGCCTCCGAGATCGCCTCGAGAATGAGCGGCAGGTTTCGGATCGACACCCGCTCCTCGAGCAGCAGGCGCAGAACCGACAGCAGCAGATCGACCGGCACCTTGTCGGGCACCAGTTCGTCGATCATCTTGCGGTTCGCCTCGGCGCGGGCGGGGTCGGAGACCTCGGTCAGAGAGGCGAGCAGGCGGCGCAGGGCCTTGAGCGTCATCAGGCGGGGGAAGTTGCGCTTGATGATCTCGAGAAGGTGGGTGGCCAGCACCTCGGCCGGGGTGACCACGGTCGCGCCGTCGAGCGCGGTGCGTTCCCGATCGTCGGCGCCGATCCAGCGCGCGGGCGCGCCGTAGACGGGCTCCGACACGTCTTCGCCCGGCGGCAGGGCGCCCGCATCCTCGGGCTTGAGTGCGAGGAAGCCCTCGGGCCGCAGCCGGTCGCGCGCCTGCACCACGCCCTGGATACGGATCGCGTAGGTGCCTGGGGGCAGGGTCGCGTTGTCGGTCAGGCGTATCTCGGGCAGGATCAGGCCGTAGGTCTGGGCGACGTGGTTGCGCATGTTCGAGATGCGCGCGTCGAGCCCGGTTGCCGGATCGAGCACCATCGACACGAGATCGGGCGCGAACTCGACGTGGATCTCGTCGAGATCGAGCATGTCGCCGATCGACGGCTCCGCGCGGGCGGGCGGCTCCACGACTTGCTCGGTGGCGGCCTCGGCCTCTTCCCGGCGCCGGCGGGCCTGGGCGCGCAGGCCGATCGCGATCAGCGCGAGCGCACCCAGCATGAACGGCAGGAAGGGCAGGCCGGGCACCAGCGCGAAGAGACCCATCAGCACGCCCACGGCGAAGAGCGCTGCGGGGTGGCGTCCGAGCTGGGTGGCGAGCGCGAGGTCGGTCGCGCCGGTTGCGCCGCCGCGGGCGAGCAGCAGAGCCGAGGCGATCGAGATGATCACGGCGGGGATCTGCGTGACGAGGCCGTCTCCAACCGTGAGGATCGCGTAGGTCTGGAAGGCCTGGCCGATCGGCATGTCGTGCATCGCCAGCCCGACGGTCAGCCCGACGACGAGGTTGAGCAGGGTGATGAGCAGCCCCGCGATGGCGTCGCCCTTGACGAATTTCGAGGCGCCATCCAGCGAGCCGAAGAAGTTCGTCTCGGCCTGCTCGCGCTCGCGCCGTTCCTTCGCCTCGGCATGATCGATGGCGCCGGCCGACATGTCGCTGTCGATGGCGAGCTGCTTGCCCGGCATCCCGTCGAGGGCGAAGCGCGCGCCCACCTCGGCCATCCGCGCGGCGCCCTTCGTGATCACGATGAAGTTCACGATCAGCAGGACGCAGAAGATCACGAGGCCCAGCACCGTCGAGCCGCCCATCACGAAATTGGCGAAGCCCTCGATCACGCCGCCTGCTGCGTCGGTGCCGGTGTGCCCCTCGCCGATGATCAGCTTGGTCGACGAGACGTTGAGCGACAGGCGCAGCATCAGCGAGGCCAGCAGCACCGTCGGAAAGGCGGAGAAATCCAGCGGGCGCTCGATGAACAGCGTGACGGTGAACATCAGGATCGCCAGCGAGAACGACAGGGCGAGACCGATATCGAGCACCCAGGCGGGCACCGGCAGGATCATCATGACGATGATCGCCATGAGCGCGATGGCCAGCAGGACGGGCGGGCGGAAAAGCGCCCCGAAGTCCAGCCCGCTCATCGTGTCGCCCCGAGCGCCGCCGTTGGCGTGGCCGAGGGGCCGCCGAGGGGCACGAGGCTGCCAAGCCGTGGTGGCTGCGTCGCGGCGAGCGGGCGCGCAGTGGCCGTGCCGACGGAAGGCGTGGCGAGAGGCAGGAGCGCTGCGAGCCCTTTACCGTCGGAGTCGCGGGCGCGCTCGGGGATCGTCTCGACGATCGCGGCGAGACGGGCCACGTAGGCGCGGCCGTGCTCCGGCGTCCGCGAGTGGTAGGCGGCGGCGGCTCGCGTCCAGTCGCCGAACTCGTCGTGGAGAGCGGCGAGGAAGCGGGCGGCATAACGGGCGTTGCGCGCCGGGTCGATCATCTGATCGAGCCCGGCGAAGGCGCGCGCGTGCCAGCCGACATTGAGCTGGAAGCAGCCGATATCAACCTGCGCGGCGCCGGCGGCGAGCCGCGCGCCGGCATAGTCCAGCGCCTCCTGCCGGCTGTCGAACCAGTGGCCCTCACCCTCCACATTCACGGCCCAGGGCCAGGCGCGCACGGTTCCCAGGCGCTCGCGCCCGGTCTCGGCGCGGGCGATGGCGCGCATGAGACGCTCCGGCACGGCGTGCTCGGCAGCCGCGACGGCGGCCCAGTCCTCGCACAGGGTGGCGGCGTCGGCTTCTGCCGTGATCGGGCGGACGGCCTCCGCGACGCTGGCGTGGGCTAACAGGCCCAGCAGGCTCGCCGCGATAGCGGCCCGACGCGCAGGGCCGGTCGCCCTGCGCCGGCCGGTCGCGCAGATGCGGCCGTCGACACGCGAGGTGGGTCGAGCGCCGGGCTCGTGGGCTGCACCCCGCGTGTTGGCGGGGCGGGCTGGAGGAGTAGCCATGGATCGCACCGTTCTGGTGTCTGCCTGTCCCGGTTAGGGCATTTGCCTTAACCAACGGTTTTCGAGCGATGCACGCGGCGGTCCTTGCATCGGCTCGTTCACGCGCCTGGACGTCTCAGGGATCGGTCTGGCTCGCATCCAGCAGTCGCTCCAGAGACTGCCGCAGGGACGTGGTGTCATCCACGAGAGAGCGGGCGGCCGATAGCGAGGGTGGCCCCGAATCGGGTAATGCGCGAGCCTCGGGCGGGTCGGCCGCGGCGGATACTCCCACCGTGCCGTCGTCGAGGGGCTGGCGCGGGTCCGCCCCCGCATCGGCCGCCATGGTGCTCGCTGCGGGGGCCGTGCCGCCCGGTGCGGTCGCGGACGTGACTGCAGGGATTACGGCCTGCGCCGCGGAGTCCGCGGTGTCGGTCTCGGGCCGAGCACGTGGCGGAAGGATCGCCGCGGCGAGGTCGCGCTGGTCCTGATTGCCGTAGCGTTCGATCGAATCGGCGTCGCCCGACAGCCAGGCCTCGCGGGCGGCACGCTCGGGCTCTCCCGCTGCCGCGAAGGCGGCCGCGGCGAGCGCGTGGCTGCCCAGTTGCGCGAGGGCGGCGCCGCGCAGACGAGCCGCTTCCGGCGTGTTCTGCCCGGCGACGAGGGCGAGCGCCCGCGCGGCGTCTCCGGTGGCGAGCGTGGCCCGCGCCCGCGCGCGTTCCGCGGCGGAGCCCGGCGTGATTTCGATCGTCTCCAGCGCCGCGAGCCCGAGCGCAGGGAATCCCAGCTTTGTGAGGCGATCGGCGACATCGGCGGCCTGCGCCGAAGTGAGCTTTTGCATCAATCCGGGCGCGGATGGATGCAGGGCGAGAGCCAGCAGGTCGGAATCGGGCATGGCCGCGATCGTGGCCGCGGTCGCGCCGCGCAGGGCGGCGCGCCAGCCGGGATCCTCCGGCCGGCCTGGGCGGAGGAGGATCTCCGCCGCGGTGTCGAGATCGCCGTCGGCCAGAAGGCGCAGACCCACCAGCCCCTCGAGGCGGTCGCCCCGCTCGGTTCCGGCATGTTCCCGGGTGAGCGCCTCCGCGACGGCGAGGTCGTCCGGGGCTGGCAGGCGGTTTCGCTCGAGCCGGCTGCGCGCGTCGTCCAGCAGTGCATCGACCCGCGCCTGCGACTGGCCCGGCACGATCCGAGGTGTGCCAACGGTGTCGGACGCCCCGTCCTCGTCGGGGTCGTCGGGCCCGGGGTCCGGAGGGCGCCCATCGGGTGCATTCAGGACCGCGAGGTTGCCGTCGATGGCAGCGGCGGCAGCGGGCAGGCCGCGCAGGCGGAGAAGCGTGGCCAGATCGGGCCCGGTCTGCAGCCGCAGATGGGCGGGCAAGGCGAAGAACGCCCGCTGCAGCGCGCCGGAATCGGTCGGGGGTGCGCCCGGCTCGGGCGTATGACCAAGGAATGCCCAGAGCGCCGCCGCAGACGGGCAGCGCTGCATCCCCGACCAGACAAGGGGCGCCTCGTCTCGACCGAAGTCCAGGATGCGTGCGAGGCTGCCATAGGTCTGTGTCAGCGGTGCCGGAAGGGGGCTGTCTTCGGCCAGCGCAGCCGCTTCGGCGCCGAAGCCGAGAGCGAGCCAGGCTTCAGTCAGGCGGCGTGCCCCTTCCGGGTCGAGCGCACCGGCTTCGTCCACGATGCCGGCGCGCAATTCGGGAAGTCTGCCGAGAAGCTCGTCGGATGTGCCGTGCCCGTGGAAGAAGGCGAAGCGATCAGCCGGTGGGCAGGGATCGAGCCCCGCGGCCGCCCCGTCGTCGGGGCGTGCGGGGGCGAGCGAGGTGCGCAGCGCGATGTTCCTCTCCGGGTCCGGTGGGGGCGCGTCCGTGCCCCAGGCAGCCTTGGCGTCATCATGGACCGGGGGCGCCGCGTTCTCCGGCGCTCTCGTGTCCGGCGGCGCTCGGGGCTCGGCCGCGGGGGCGGGCCCGGTCGCTCTGGTCGCCGGCGGCTGATCGTCGGCGAGCTCCACGAGTCCGGCTTCTGCGGCGCGGCGCATGTCCTCGCGCAGCGATGCTTCGAGGTTGGCTCCGGCGATCGCGCGGTCGAGGGCCTCGGCGGCCAGGTCGGAGGGCCGCTGCGGAAGGGGCGCGGAGCGGATCCCCGTTTGCGGCACGGCCGGTGGTACCGGAGGCGGGACGGCCTGTGCCGGCGTCGCCGTCGATCGGATGGTCAGATCCGCTGGTAGCGCCGAAGAGGCGGGCGCAGAAGCCGAGGGTGTCGCGCCCGGCTGTCGCGCATCGACGGCGTCGGGGTCCGGGCCATGCTTGACATCGAGGGCGACGACGCTCGGCCCCGCGTCGAAGGCGTCGAGGTGGCAATCGCAAGCGCTGGCAATGAACAGGCTTCCATCCGCCTCGTCCTGTCGGACGGCTTCGATGCGGTCACGCGGTATCAGGTCGAACACACGCCCAAGGTCGATCTGTCCGACTGGTGGCTCGAAGGTCACGCGCCAGCCACCCTCGACCCGCTCGGCGTCCCACTCCGTCTGCGCGGGTAGAATCACCGCAAGGCGCGAGAAATCCTCGTGTTCGCCCGAAAGGATGCGCGCCTGACCCCAGGCGCACGCCGGCCACAGGAGAACCGCCATGACCGCGGCGATGCTTCGCAGACTCGCGGTATCCGGAGCGGTCATGCAGCCTCCTGGTTCTTCACGGCGCGCAAGGCATCTTCGAGGTCAGAGAAAGCGGGGCGGATGTGGCTCGGCGTATTCTGGCGGCCGACCTCGATGCAGATGTTGGTTGCGTGATTGTGCAGGTTGGCGACCAGAACCTCGCGGATCAGTTCGTAGAAATGCGCGTCTTCCTCCGTCACCGTTCGGATGCGGTTGGCGAACGGGCCGACCAGCCCGTAGGAGAGGAACACACCGAGAAACGTCCCCACGAGCGCGCCGCCGATAAGCTTGCCGAGTACCTCTGGTGGCTGGTCGATGGAGCCCATCGTCTTGATCACGCCGAGCACGGCGGCCACGATCCCCAACGCGGGCAGGCCGTCGGCCATGGTCTGAAATGCGTGCGCGGAATGCAGCGCGTGATGCCGATTCGCTTCCATCCGCTTTTCGAGCACCTCCTCGACCTGGTGCGGGTCGTCGAAGTTCATCGAGGCGGAGCGCAGCGTGTCGCAGATCAGCTCCGTCGCCTCGCGATCTGCCAGGACCTTGGGATATCGCTGGAAAATCGCGGAGTCCTTCGGGGCCTCGGTGTGCTCTTCGAGGGCGACCGCATTCTGCCGGGCGAGGCGGATCAACTCGAAGAGCAGGCAGAGCAACTCCCGGTAGTCCTCCGGTTTCCACTTGGGACCCTTGAAGACCTTGCCGAGATCCTTCACCGCGTGCTTCACGGAGGCGAAGTCGTTGGAAATGAGGAATGCGCCGATCGCGGCGCCGCCGATCATGGTGAACTCGTAGGGCAGGGCCTTGAGGATGATGCCCATCTTTCCGCCGGCGAGCAGGTAGCCGCCGAACACCATGACGAACACCACGACGATGCCGACGATTCCCAACATGCCCGTCCGCTCCCCTGCCCATTCGTGACTTGGCGATGCGGCGACTTTGGCGCCGGCCGGTTAACATTCCATCTTCGGTCGGATGAAACCGGGCCTGCTCGTCCGGTCGATCACGGCTGAATCGATCACCCGGTGCAACGAGAGCTGCCGGCGGGCCGCCCGGCGGGCTTCGCGCTGTGAAGAGTGCCGTTGCGGCGCCATCGTGACGGCGTCGATCGCCGCGGGGCTGCCTGCCTATTCGGTCGGGACCCGCATGTTGCGGCCTGCGAGCACCAGGCTGATCGTGTAGGCCGTCTCGGGGGTGAGGCCGGCCAGGACGGCTGCCGCTGCGTCGGGCCGCATCTGGCCGAGAAAGCCCGCCGCGAAGTTCGGGTCCATCGTCTCGAAAAGGGCGGCCGCTTCCTTCGGCTTCATCGTTTCGTACATTCGCGTCAGGCGCGCGAGGTCGTCCGCCGCGGCGCCGTCGGCGAGCGCGATGGTCTCGCGCAGCCGGCGTTCCGCCTCTTCCATCGCGTCGAGGTTGGCTGCGATGCGCTCTTCGGCGATTGCCACGGCCCGCTCGCGATCGGCCAGCGCCGCTGCGCGGCGATCGAGGTCTCTCTCGCGCTCGGCCAGGGCGGCGAGCAGTGCGTCGGGCGAAGGTCGCACCTCCTGCGAGGTTGCTCCCGGGTCGGATGTCTCTCCGTCGGTGTCCGAGGCTGCGAAGGCGCGCAGACTGTCGCCGATATTGCTGCCGTTGCCCTCTGCGAGGCGGAGCCCGCCCGAAACGAGGAACAGGGCGGCGAGGAGACCGAGCGTGCCCCGGCCGGCCGCCCTTCGCCGGCGGGCCCGCGCCGGTCGCATCTGCGCCGTTCGGCTCCGACCGTCCTGCTGCCGCGATGCGTCGCTCATCCCGTCTTACCCCTTTTGATTACGCTCTCGGTGACGGCACGCCGCCACGGCGCCGGCAAGGCGGTCCTGGCCATCGTGCCGGCTGTCATCGATGGCTCCGGAGGCGTGCCCCTGGCACGGCCGCCTCCGATCGAGCGCCGATTGCGCGAGGCCCGCGATGGCATTTCGAGGCGATTCCGGCGAGACGAGGCAGGCAGTCGGGCATCAAACGGCAGGGCAAGTGCCGAGAGCATGTAAGGGAACGCCGGCGCTGCCCGCGCGTCATCTTGCGCCCGCCGAGATCCCGTGCGGCGGTCAGTCTCGCCCGCGCGCCCGTCAAGGCAACATGCCGCGCCTGCATGGGACAGATGGCCTCGTCGAGCGTGCGCCGCAGACCGGCCAGGCGCAGCATACCGTCGTGCCGGGCGAACCATCGAGGGTGACGCCGTTCCTGCGACGAGGGCAATGCGCTCAAGCGTCTCTGCTAGCGGAACGCCGTCTCTGCCGTCGCAGTCGCAGACCCGCTCTCCCGGGGCTTGCGTGACCGCAAGCGACGCAACGGGACGCACCGCACCGAGGCGGTCAACGCGCTCCCACGGGGCCGCGTCGCCGCGATCCCGACCATGCTCTGGCGCCGCGAAGCCTTCGATCGCGGTCGCACGGCCGCTTGCCCTGCCCATCACGCGGCTTCGCCGACAGCGCCCTCGGCACCGCCGCGTCGGCGACGTCTGACCTGTCGCTCCCGGCCATCCGGCGCGCTGCGGCCATGCGGAACGTCGTGGCTGGACGCCATCGCCAGCTCGAGCCGTCGCGCGGTCTCTTCCGCGCGCTCGGTGGTGTCTTCGAGGTTGGCGGAGGCTTCGGCCGCGGTGGCCTTCGCCTGTTCGAGCGCCCGCTTGAGGTCGTCGACCTGCACCGAGAGCATCGCCACCGCGCCGCCCATGCCGTTCTCGAGGTCGTTGAAGCGCGTGAGACGCCGCGACAGGACGAGGCAGTAGAACCCCGCCCCGATCGCGCCGGCGGCGAGAAGGATATCGGCGATAAGCATCATCTTGTCGGCCTCCTAGTTGAGCACGAATTCGGTGACGAGCAGGTCGCGCACCGCTCCTTCCGCGGTGACGAGCTGGATCCGGCGCAGCATCTGCGCGCGCAGGCGCACCAGAGCCGCCGGCGACTCGATCTCGGAGACCGGGACGGCTCTCAGGTAACTGTTCAGCACGTCGAGGATGCGCGGCATCTGGCCCGAGACCGAGGCAGCGGCTGCAGGCGCGACCTCGAGCTGCGCACGGAAGCGCAGATGCCGGCTCTCTGCGGACTGTCCGAGCATCACCACCATCGGCTCGATCGGCACGAAGACCGGCATCTCCTTGCCCGTGTCCTGCGCGACGGCCTCCGCTGTCGAGGGCGCGTCGCGCGTGGTCTCGTGCCCGGGGCCGAACGGCAGGAGGCCCGACCACGCTGCATAGAAGCCGCCCGCCCCCAGCGCGAGCGCGAGGACGATCCCGAGCAGCAGCGGCAACCTGGACTTGCGCGGCGGTTCTGCCGCGTCGGCGGTGTCGGTGGCGGACATCGACGCGAATCCCCTGTCGTGACGCCCGTCCTTCATAGGTCGTCGGGGCTAACCGAATCTTAAGCGAAACCGGCGAGGGATCGGGGCATCCCAGAAGGGTGCACACGAGGGAGTGGCCGATGCAGAATGTTGCCGGGGTATGGTCTGGTCTCGACTTGCGTCAACGGGTGACGGTGGCGGTCGCCACGGTGGCCATGTTCGCCGCGGTGCTGTTCCTGTCGCGGCTCGCGATGTCACCCAGCATGGCGTTGCTCTATGCCGGGCTCGAAGGGCCGGCTGCGTCGGAGGTGATCACCGCGCTCGAGCAGCGCGGCGTGCCCTACGAGGTGCGGGGCGCCGCGATCTATGCCCCCGAGGCCGAGCGCGACGCGCTGCGCATGGCCCTCGCCGGCGATGGCCTGCCGCAGAATGGCTCGGCGGGGTACGAGCTGCTCGACGGGCTGTCGGGCTTCGGCACCACGTCGCAGATGTTCGACGCCGCCTACTGGCGCGCCAAGGAAGGCGAACTGGCGCGCACGATCACGGCAAGCCCGCAGGTCCGGTCGGCGCGAGTGCACATCGCCAATCCCGCATCGCAGCCGTTCCGGCGCGACTCGGCGCCGTCAGCCTCGGTCTTCGTGACCCCCGCCGGCGCGAGCCTGTCGCAAGAGCAGGCGCAGGCGCTGAAGTTTCTCGTGGCTTCCGCGGTCTCGCGGCTCCAGCCGCAGAACGTCTCGGTGATCGACGCCGCCTCGGGGACGGTGATCGACGGGCAGGCCGAGGCCTCGATCGGCGAGATGGAGGCAGAGCGCGCCGCCGAGCTTCAGCGCTCGGTCGAGCGACTTCTGGAGGCGCGCGTCGGGCCGGGCCGGGCGGTCGTCGAGGTGCGGATCGAGCCGCAGACCGACCGCGAATCGATCGTTGAGCGGCGGATCGACCCGGAGGGCCGGGTGGCCATCGCCACCGAGACCGAGGAACGCAGTTCGCAGAGCCAGGGACCCGCGGACGGCGCGGTCACGGTCGCCTCCGACCTTCCCGACGGCGATGCCAACGCCGAGGGCGGGCAGCGCAGCAGCCAGGACACCGAACTGCGCGAGCGCACCAATTTCGAGGTGTCCGAGACGAGCCGCGAAATCCTGAGGGAGCCGGGCGGCATCCGTCGGCTCACCGTGGCCGTTCTGGTCGACGGCACGCGCGAGACGGGGCCCGACGGCGCCGAGATCTGGCAGCCGCGCAGCGCGGAAGAGCTGTCTGACATGCGCGAACTGGTAGCCTCGGCCGTCGGATTCGACGAGGCGCGCGGGGACGCGATCACCATCAAGTCGCTGCCCTTCGAGACCTTGCCCGGGGCCGACGAGGCGACCGCGCCGGCAGAGGCCTTTCCGCTCGACATCATGCAGCTTGCGCAACTCGCCACACTCGCCGTGGTCGCGCTCGCGCTGGGGCTCTTCGTCGTGCGTCCGATCCTGACGGGCGCACGCAGCACGCCCGACGCGCTGCCGTCCCCGGATGGCGAGGCGGGCGCCCCGCCCGCGCTGACGGGCGAGATTGCCGACGATTTCGGCGGCCCGGCCATGAACACGGTCGCGGATTTCGACTTCGATCTCGGGGACGGCGGCGCCTTGTCGGGCCTCGAGGGCGACGACGCCGTCGCCCGTCTCAAGACGCTGATCGACGAAAGACAGGAGGAGACGATGGAGATCCTGCAGAGCTGGATGGATGACGGAAAGGAACGGGCCTGATGGGCAAACCCCTGACGCTGGAGGATTTCGACCGCAGCGTGCCGGCGCGGCAACAGCCCGAAGGCGACAACCCGGGCCCCACCGCCGCGGAGCTCGAACAGGAACGGCTGCAGGCCTTCGAGAAGGGCTACGGCGCCGGCTGGGAAGATTCGGCGCGCGCGCACCGCGAGGAGCAGGACCGGATCTCGGCCGAGTTCGGGCGCGCACTGCAGGAGATGTCGTTCACGTTCCACGAGGCGCAGGCGGCGCTGATGCAGGAGGTCGAGGGCGTGCTCGCCGGGCTGGTTGAGGCCGTGCTGCCCGAGGCCCGCGTGCCGGCACTGGCCGCGCTGGTCCGGGACCGGGCGCGCGAGCTCGCCGGGCAATCGGGCGCGACGGTGGAGATCGTCGTGGCGCCCGACAACGTCGCCCGTATCGAGGCGCTGGCGGAGGGCCGGCCGGCACCACCGCTGCGCGTGGTCGGCGAGCCCTCGCTCGGCGCCGGGCAGGCCTTCCTGCGCTTCGGTGACGGCGAAGAGAAGGTCGATCTCGACGCGGCGCTCGCCGATCTGCGCGCCGCTGTCGCCCGCTTCGCGGCGGAGGGGAGCGCCGGCGCGACCGCAGCGGGCCGGGACGACGCTCCGGAGGGGGACGACGAGACAGGCCGGGGCGAGTCGATGGAGATGCGATATGCCTGAGGATGGACCGAGCCACGCCAGCCCCTTCACCCAGGTCCCCGTCGAGGTCACGGTCTGCGTCGGCCGTGCGCGCCCCCGAGTGCGCGATCTGCTGCGCCTCGGCCCCGGCGGCGTTCTGCCCCTCGACCGCAGCGTTGACGACCCCGTGGAACTCTTCGTGGGCGACCGGCTCATCGCCCGCGGCGAGCTCGTCGAGGACGACGACGGCCCCCCCGGCCAGCTCGCCGTGCGCCTCACCGAGATCGTCGCCATCGAGGATCGGGTCTGACCGGATGCGCGAGGCCGCCCATCCGGAGCCGCCCTGCCGTGGCCGGGCGTCCCTGCCGGACGGGGGCCGCGCTCGCGTGAGGTCTTCCCCGATCGTGCCAACCTCCCCCGTGCCGGGTCTCCGCGGGAGAGCGGGCAGCCCCCCCGTGGTGCGCCCGGGCTCCGCCGGGCGCGCGGCGCCCGGCCGCAGCGGCACGGCCAGCGCCCTCGTGGTCTGCGCGGCGGCGTTCCTGTGCGCAGCGGCCCCTGCCGGGGCTCAGGAACTGTCGATCTCGCTCGGCGAGGATGCCTCGCTCACCGCGACCACACTCCAGCTCATCGCCGCGATCACCCTGCTCAGCCTCGTTCCGGGCCTTGCGGTGATGGTCACCTGCTTTCCGTTCATCGTGACGGTGCTGTCGATCCTGCGGATGGCGATCGGCCTGCAGCAATCGCCGCCCAACATGCTGATCGTCACGCTGGCCCTGTTCCTCACCTACTTCGTGATGGACCCGGTGCTGACCGACGCCTGGCAGGCGGGCATCCGCCCCCTGCTCGACGAGGAGGTCGACCTCGCCACCGGCTTCACGCAGACGATGGAGCCGTTCCGCCTGTTCATGGCCAGCCGCGTCGATCCGCAGACCTTCGCCACCCTGCAGGATCTGCGCCCCGACAGCGCCACGCCCGGGGGGCTGACGCAGGATGCGGCGTTGTCGGTGCTGGTGCCCTCGTTCCTGCTCAGCGAGATCGAGCGCGCCTTCGAGATCGGCTTTCTCATCTTCATGCCGTTCCTGATCATCGACCTCGTCGTGGCGGCGGTACTCATGTCGATGGGCATGATGATGGTGCCGCCGGCGCTCGTCTCGCTGCCCTTCAAGCTCGCCTTCTTCGTGGTGGCCGACGGCTGGAGCCTCATCTCGGAGGCGCTGGTGCGCAGCTACCTCTAGCGGACGCGTCGGCCATGGCGGGGCGGCTGCCGCCGGGCCGTCAGCCGCGGCAGGGGCCGGCGCCCGCCTCCGCGAGGCGGCGCAGCGTTGCTGCGTCGACCAGCCCTTCCGTCGCTGTCCCTCCCACCACGGCCGAGGGGGTGCCGCGAAAGCCGAACAGGGCGGCGAGGCGGGCAGTCTCGGCGAGGCGGGCCGCGACTGCCGGCCCCTGCATGTCGGCCACGAGGCGCCCTGCGTCGAGCCCGATCGCCTCGGCCGCTTCGTGTGCGCCCGCTTCGGAGGGGCGCAGGAAGCGGCGGGTGAGGTGGGCGTGCATCTCGTCGTGGCGCCCCTGCAGCCCCGCTGCCAGCGCCACCTTCGCCGAGAAGACCGATGCCGCCCCCAGGATCGGCCATTCGTGCCACGTGATCGACAGGGCCGGCCCGCCCAACCCGCGCAGCCGGCTCGCGAGCGCGGGGCAGGTGGGGCAGCGGTAATCCGAGAACACCGCGACGGGCACCCCGGGGTCGCCGGCGCGGAACAGTGCGGCGCAGAGCGCCTCCCGCGCCATCGGCTCGGGGGGGGTGCCCGCGTCCAGTCCGAGGGTCAGGAGGTCGGCGCCCGACGCGGATGCGCCCCTGTCGAGGCGAAGGAACCCCGGCGCGGTGGGGATCGGCCGTGTGGGGGGCGGGCCGGCCCGGTCGCGCCAGGCGCCCCAGCCCGCCAGGGCCGCGAGCCCGAGCGCAGCTGCGCCGAGCAGGGCGTGGCGGCGGCTCTCGCGCCGGGTCGACGGCGCCCCGGTGCTCACCTCAGGCGGGCGGCTGACCGGCGGCCGCGGGCTGCCCCTCAAGCACGCGCCGGCGCGCGGCGCGCTCGGAGGCCGACTTCAGCTGGCCGCAGGCGGCCATGATGTCTTCGCCGCGCGGGGTGCGGATCGGCGCGGCGTAGCCCGCCTTGTAGACGATGTCGGCGAAGCGCTCGATCCCCTCCCAGTCGGAGCGTTCGTAGGGCGCGCCGGGCCACTCGTTGAAGGGGATGAGATTGATCTTGGCGGGGATGCCCTCGATCAGCTTCACCAGACGCCGCGCATCGGCATCGGTATCGTTCACACCCTTGAGCATGACGTATTCGAACGTGATCCGCTCCGAATTGGACAGCCGCGGATAGGCGCGCAGGCTCTCGAGCAGCTCGGCGATCGGCCACTTGCGGTTGATCGGCACGAGCCGGTCGCGCACCTCGTCGGTCGTGGCGTGGAACGACACCGCCATCAGGCAGCCGATCTCCTCGGCGCAGCGGGCGATCTCGGGCACGACGCCGGAGGTCGACAGCGTGATCCGGCGCCGCGAGAGCGAGATGCCCTCGCCGTCCATCACGATCTGCATCGCGTCGCGCACGTTGTCGAAATTGTACAGGGGCTCGCCCATCCCCATCAGGACGATGTTCGACAGAAGGCGCGTCTCGTCCTTCGGCGCGCGGTCCGGCTCGGGCCATTCGCCGAGATCGTCGCGCGCCAGCATCACCTGCCCCACGATCTCGCCCGCCGTCAGGTTGCGCACCAGCCGCTGGGTGCCGGTGTGGCAGAACGAGCAGGTCAGGGTGCAGCCCACCTGGCTGGAGATGCACAGCGTGCCGCGATCCGCCTCGGGGATGTAGACCGTCTCGACCTCGTGCCCCCCGGCGATGCGGACGAGATACTTGCGCGTGCCGTCGGCGCTCACCTGCCTGGAGACGATCTCGGGCACCTCGATGGCGAAGTGTTCGGCAAGGTGCGCGCGATAGTCCTTGGCGAGGTTGGTCATCGCGCCGAAGTCGCGCACGCCCTTCTGGTAGATCCACTGCCAGATCTGCCCGACGCGCATCTTTGCCTGCCTCTCGGGCGTGCCGGCCGCGATCAGCGCCGCGCGCAGCTGCGCGCGCGTCAGGCCGACGAGGTTGCCCCGCCCGTCGGCCGCCTCGGGCAGCTTGCGGGGCAGCGTCAGCACGTCCTGCGTGATGGGCGCGGTTGCGGTCATGGCTCGGCTCTCCGGCGGTCAGGGCTCGACCGACTCCATATAGCGCGCGTCGACCCCGGCGAAACCCGGGCGCGGCCGACGCCAGGCGAGGTCACTCGGCGCAGCGGCTCTCGGCGTCCTCCATCGCGGCGGTGAAGCCCATGAGCGAGAACGTGTCGATGGTCGTCGTCCCGCGCGACGAGACGGCCGTCACCGTCGCCTCCGCGCCGGCCTTCATCGCCTCGACGATGGCGGCGTCCGATTCGGCGTCGGCCGGCCAGGCCCACTCGCCGTCGGTGAACATCTGGTATTCCTGCCCGCCGATCTCGACCGTCGCGGTCGAGCCGCCGGCGAAGGGGTAGCCGCCGGTGAACGATACTTCACCGGCCGCGCCCGAGCCGGGGCGGAACGTGACGAAAAGGAGGATGTCGCCGCGGAGCACGTCGTCGGTCACGTCGGAGCCGTTGCGCTGCGCCTGCCACGATTTCGGGGCCGAGACGCCCCAGCACTCGCGCGGGCTGTCCTCGACGAAGACCGACCAGTCGGTCTTGGCCGCCACGCGGTTGGTCGATTCCTCCTGCGCCTGCGCGCCGTTCGTTCCCGCGAGAATCGCGCCCGCGAGCGCCAGTGCAAAGGCCACGTGTCCACCCTTCGCCCGTGCCGTCATCTGTCCGCTGCCTCCGTCCATTGCCTGATCGCCTGCCCCGCGTTCGGGATGCCCGGTCCGTGTCTCCCGCGGCCCCATCGGCCCGGCCAGTGCCGGACGACCATCGACCGCGCCGCGGCATGGCGGAAAGTCGGGGGCGACCGCAAGCTCCCGTCGGGACACTAGCGCAAATTTTACAGGGCGCGAAAGCCGTTCCGGCGAAAACTCGCCGCCCGCGCGGGACGGCGGAGCGCCACCGGGCCTCAGGCGAACGCGCCGGCGGAATAGCCCTGCAGGTAGAGTGCCGCGGTCAGGTCGCCGTGATTGATCCGCAGGTCGCATTGCGCGGCGACGGCCGGCTTGGCGTGCATGGCCACGCCCATCCCTGCGCGCCCCAGCATCCCGAGGTCGTTGGCGCCGTCGCCCAGCGCGATGACGTCGGCCGCATCGATGCCGAGCCGCGCCGCGCCGGCCTCGAGCGCGGCGACCTTCGCCGCGCGCCCCAGGATCGGCTCGGCCACGCCCCCGGTAAGGCGCCCGTCCGCCTCGAGCAGCACGTTCGCCTGATGGTCGTCGAAGCCGAGGCGCGCGGCGACGGGCCCCGAGAAGGACGTGAAACCGCCCGAGACGAGCAGCGTGTGCGCCCCGTGCGCCCGCATCGTGGCGACGAGCGTTCGCCCGCCCGGCGCCTCGGTGATCCGCTCCTCCAGCACCCGCGCGATGACGGCGGTCTCGAGCCCTTCGAGCAGGGCCACCCGTTCGCGCAGCGCGCCCTCGAAGTCGATCTCGCCGTTCATCGCCCGCGCCGTCACCTCCTTCACGCGGTCGCCGACGCCGGCCGTCTCGGCCAGCTCGTCGATGCATTCCTGCCCGATCATGGTGCTGTCCATGTCGGCGATCAGCAGCCGCTTTCGCCGGTCCGCCTCGGGCACGACGCACAGATCGACGTCCAGCGCCTGCATGTCGGTCCAGGCCTGTCCGAGAGTGTCCGGGATCTGCGGAATGGTGAATTCGACCGCCAGGTCGGGTGCGAGCCAGGTCGCCGCGCCCCCGCCCCAGGCATCGCGCAGGGCGCGCACGGCTGCGGGGTCGAGCGTGGGCCGGGCGGGGTTCGTGATCAGGACGACGACGGGCATGCGGTCTCCGGTTTGCGGCGGCGGGTAAAGCACGGCACGGCCCGACGGGCCAGCCCCGGCGAACCTGCGACAAAGCTCATCATCTTCCTGCGGATTTCCCAATTGCGCTCATGTCTGCGCAGGCGTAGGGCCAAAGGCGGGACACCTCTCCCCAACGAGGGGCGCATATCTGGAAGGATACCATGACAGAGCCCGTCAAACCGGCCGCGCGGCCGGACAATCCGCGTTTTTCCTCCGGCCCCTGTGCCAAGCCCCCCACCTTCTCGCTCGACAAGCTGGCCGACGCGCCGCTCGGACGCTCGCATCGCGCAAGCGCCGGCAAGGCGAAGCTCAAGGCCGCGATCGAGGGCACCCGCGAGGTGCTGGGCATCCCCGCCGACTACCGCATCGGCATCGTGCCGGCCTCCGACACCGGCGCCTTCGAGATGGCCATGTGGACGATGCTGGGCGAGCGCCCGGTCGAGATGGTGGCGTGGGAGAGCTTCGGCGCCGGCTGGGTGACGGACGCGGTCAAGCAGCTCAAGCTCGACGCGCAGGTGCACGAGGCCGACTACGGCGAGATCGTCGACATGGCCGCCCTGAACTACGACCACGACGTCTGTTTCACCTGGAACGGCACGACCTCGGGCGTGCGCATGCCGTCGGGCGACGCGATCCCCGCCGACCGGGGCGGCCTGACGCTGTGCGACGCGACCTCGGCCGCCTTCGCGATGGAGCTGCCGTGGGACAAGCTCGACGTCGCCACCTTCTCCTGGCAGAAGGTGCTGGGCGGCGAGGCGGCGCATGGCGTGCTGATCCTCTCGCCGAGGGCGGTCGAGCGGCTCGAGAGCTACACCCCGCCCTGGCCGCTGCCCAAGATCTTCCGCCTCACCAAGGGTGGCAAGCTGAACGAGAGCATCTTCGAGGGGGCGACGATCAACACGCCGTCGATGCTGTGCGTCGAGGATTACCTTTTCGCGCTCGACTGGGCGCGCTCGCTCGGCGGCCTGCCGGCGCTGATCGCCCGGGCCGACGCGAACGCCGCCGTGCTGGACCGCTTCGTGCATTCGCACGACTGGATCGACTACCTGGCGAACGACCCTGCCACGCGCTCGACCACGTCGGTCTGCCTCAGGTTCACCGACCCGGCCATCGCCGACCGCGAAGCCTTCGCCAAGGCCGTGACGAGGCGGCTCGAGGCCGAGGCCGTCGCCTGGGACGTGGGCGCCTACCGCGACGCGCCGCCGGGGCTGCGCATCTGGTGCGGCTCGACCGTCGAGGCTGCCGATCTGGAGGCGCTGATGCCCTGGATCGCATGGGCCTACGAGACCGAGCGCGCCGCGCTCTCGGTCGACGCCTGACATCGCGGACGGGCTCCAGAATTTTGGACAAAATTCTGGAGCCCGGCGGCACCGTAGTCATTCCATTCCAGAGGCTCATCCATGGCTCTCGATTCCAATCTTCCCCGCGTGCTCGTCTCCGACAAGCTGTCCGAGACGGCCGTCCAGATCTTCCGCGACCGCGGCATCGACGTGACGTTCGATCCGTCCATCGGCAAGGACAAGGAGCGCCTGCTCGCCGAGCTGCCCGACTACGACG
Source organism: Rhodovulum sp. 12E13 (assembly GCF_003340565.1). Taxonomy (GTDB): domain Bacteria; phylum Pseudomonadota; class Alphaproteobacteria; order Rhodobacterales; family Rhodobacteraceae; genus HLUCCA09. The sequence continues at coordinate 176,896 of NZ_QPLK01000002.1, forward strand.
GGCTCGCCATTCGCTCCGCCACCAAGGTGACCGAGAAACTGCTCGAGGCCGCGCCGCGGCTCAAGGTGATCGGGCGGGCGGGCATCGGCGTCGACAACGTCGATATCCCGGCCGCCTCGAAGCGCGGCGTGATCGTGATGAACACGCCGTTCGGCAACTCGATCACCACCGCCGAGCACGCCGTCGCCATGATGATGGCGATTGCACGGCAGATCCCGCAGGCCAATGCCTCGACCCATGCCGGGCTCTGGGAAAAGTCTCGCTTCATGGGCACCGAGCTCACGGGCAAGACCCTGGGCGTGATCGGTGCCGGCAATATCGGCGGGATCGTCTGCGACCGCGCCCACGGCCTGCGCATGAAGGTGCTGGCCTACGACCCCTACCTCTCGGAGGAGCGCGCCGCGAAGATGGGCGTGACCAAGGCGGAGCTGGACGAGCTGTTGCACCGCGCCGACTTCGTCACCCTGCACGTGCCGCTCACCGACAAGACGCGCAACATCCTGTCGGCCGACGCGATCCTGAAGATGAAGCCGGGCGTGCGGATCGTCAACTGCGCCCGGGGCGGCCTCGTCGACGAGGCGGCGCTGGCGGAGGCGCTGAGGAACGGGCATGTCGCCGGCGCGGCCTTCGACGTCTTCGCCGAGGAACCGGCGACCGAGAATCCGCTCTTTGGCCTGGACAACGTGGTGGTCACCCCGCATCTCGGCGCCGCCACCTCCGAGGCGCAGGAGAACGTGGCCCTTCAGGTGGCCGAGCAGATGTCGGACTACCTTCTGACGGGCGCGGTGCAGAACGCGCTGAACATGCCCTCTGTCACCGCCGAGGAGGCCGCGGTGATGAAGCCGTGGCTCAAGCTGGCCGAGCATCTGGGCGCCTTCATCGGGCAGATGACCGACGAGCCGATCGAGGCCATCAACATGCTCTACGACGGCGCCGTGGCCGAGATGAACCTCGAGGCGATGGGCTGCGCGGCTATCGCGGGCGTCATGCAGGCCACCAACCCCGACGTGAACATGGTTTCCGCGCCGGTGATCGCGGCCGACCGGGGCGTTCGCGTCAGCCGCACGACCCAGCCGCAGACGGGCGTCTTCGAGGCCTACGTCAAGATGACCGTGGTGACGAAGACGCGCGAGCGGTCGATCGCCGGCACCGTCTTCTCCGACGGCAAGCCGCGCTTCATTCAGATCAAGGGCATCAACATCGACGCCGAGATCGGGCGCCACATGCTCTACACCACCAACGAGGACGTTCCGGGCATCATCGGCACCCTGGGGCGCACGCTGGGCGAGAACGGCGTGAACATCGCCAACTTCACCCTCGGCCGGTCGGAGAAGGGGCGCGACGCCATCGCGCTTCTCTACGTTGACGACGTGGTGCCAGAGCCGGTGCTGACGCAGTTGCGCGACACCGGTCTGTTCGGCCAGGTGCGGCCGCTCCAGTTCGACATGTGACCCACGCGTCCCTGCGCGCCCTGCCGAGGGCGCGCAGGGCGCGCACGAGCGTCACACCGAAGAAGAGGCCCGCGACGGCAAAGACCTCGGCCAGAGCGGCGGCGTTGGGCACGCCATGGACCGCCACCGCCACGCCGAGCAGCACGAGGCCGCCCACGCTGATCGCGACACGCAGGCGAAGTTCGGAGCGGTCGGGCGCGCGGGACATGGGCAGAGCGATACCGTTCGTGCGCCGCCCGTCAATCGGGCACTCGCGCTGGGGTTGATTCCTTTTTCGGCCTCGCGGCGAAATCGGGCCGCACAGGGCGTCTTGCCCGGCCATTCTTCATACCCTCTCAATCATCTGGCGGTTCCCTCGTTGTCCACGATGGCCACGAGGAGGCGGTCATGACCATCACCCCCCCAGGCGGCCCGGGCGACGGCCGCCTTCCGACGGCAGAGCGCGGCCCCCTGGCCGAAAGCCCGCTGCTGCGCGCGCTCGTCGCGCGGTTTCTCGACCCCGAGGCGGCGCGCGCCCATGTCGCCCCGCCCGCACCGCTGAACCGTCCCGCACCGCTGCGCTGATCCGCACGGGACGTTACGTCATCTCGGCGCCGGCTCGCGTTCGGCGCTAGCCTTCGCCCGTGACCAGACGGGGAGGGCAGGCGCATGGACGATATCGTGATTCTCTCGGGGCGCCGCACGGCGATCGGCACCTTCGGCGGCGCGCTGGCGGGCACCCCGCCCATCGCGCTGGGCGCCGCGGTGACGCAGGCCGCTCTCGCCGATGCCGGCGTCGAGGGGGCGCAGGTGGGCACCGTCGCCTTTGGCCACGTCATCAATACCGAGCCGCGCGACATGTATCTTTCCCGCGTCGCGGCGATGGAGGCGGGAATCCCCGACACCTGCCCGGCGATGAACGTCAACCGGCTCTGCGGCTCGGGCGCGCAGGCGGTCGTCTCGGTCGTGCAGGGGCTGGCGCTGGGCGACGCGGAGTTCGGCGTGGCCGGCGGGGCCGAGAGCATGAGCCGCAGCCCTCACGTGCTGACCGAGGGGCGCTGGGGGGCCAGGATGGGCGACGTGCGCGCGCTCGACATGATGCTCGGCGCGCTCAACTGCCCGTTCGGCACCGGGCATATGGGCGTGACCGCCGAGAACGTGTCGGACGAGCGCCAGATCAGCCGCGAGGACCAGGACGCCTTCGCCCTCGAGAGCCAGCGGCGCGCGGCGCGCGCGCTGGCCGACGGTCTTTACGACGGCCAGATCGTGCCGGTCGAGGTGAAGCGCAAGCGCGAGACGGTCGCCTTCGCCTGCGACGAACACCCCAAGGAGACGAGCGCCGAGGCGCTGGCGGGGCTGCGGCCGGCCTTCCGGAAGGACGGCACCGTGACCGCCGGCAACGCGAGCGGCATCAACGACGGGGCGGCGGCCCTCGTCTTCGCCCGCGCCGAGGCGGCGGAACGCGCGGGGCTGAAGGCGCGGGCGCGGGTGCTGGGCTATGCCCATGCCGGCGTCCGGCCCGAGGTGATGGGCGTCGGCCCGATCCCGGCGGTCGAGGCGCTCTGCGCGAGGGCCGGGCTGAGCGTGGACGACTTCGACGTGATCGAGTCGAACGAGGCCTTCGCGGCGCAGGCCATCGCGGTCAATCGCGGGCTGGGGCTCGACCCGGCAAAGGTGAACCCCAACGGCGGCGCGATCGCGCTTGGCCACCCGGTCGGGGCGACCGGGGCGATCCTGATGGTGAAGGCGCTCCACGAGCTGGAGCGGATGGGCGCGCGCCGGGCTCTCGTCACCATGTGCATCGGCGGCGGACAGGGCATCGCGCTGGCCATCGAGCGGGTCTGACGCGCGTTCGGTCGCGTTTGGTCCGGCGGCGCCGTGGCGTGGGGCGCTGCCCCCGCCGCCCCGTTCCGGGGCGGCTCCCCCGGAGTATTCGGGCCAGGATGATTATGGGATCGGCGGTGTCTGCGGCGTGGGCGGACTCGACTCGGGGTGGATTCAGCAGGTAGAACATAAAGAGAACAACTGGCTGCCGGTTCGCACGCTGCCCCATGCCGACCCGACGGATCCTTTCGCTGTGGTTTCCGCGCCTTGCCGCGGAGCGCTGCCTGCGCGCCGAGCCGGGGCTCGGCGCTGCGCCCTTCGCCGTGGTGGGCGAGCGGCGGGGCGTGCCGCTGCTCGTGGCGCTGTCGGGAGAGGCGCAGGCGGCGGGGCTCGCCCGCGGCCAGCCGGTGCGGGATGCGCGCGCGATGTGCCCCGAGCTCGTGACCCGGATCGAGAACCCGAGGGCCGAGGCCGATTTCCTCGCCGCGCTCCAGCGCTGGGCCGGCAAGTTCTCGCCCTGGATCGCGGCCGAGCCGCCGGCGGGGCTGGCCGCCGACCTGACGGGCTGCGCCCATCTGTTCGGGGGAGAGGCGGCGCTGCTCGCGCAGGTCGAGGCGGACTGCGCGGGGCTAGGCCTGACGGTACGTGCCGGGATCGCCGACACGCTCGGCGCGGCCTGGGCGCTCGCCCGCTATGGCGGGGCCGGCGGCCCGGCGGCCGCGCGCAGCGGCGACGCGATCGACCAGGAGGCGCGGGCGACGCGCTCTCGTGCGGCCAGGCGCCGGCACTGGGAGCGGGGCGGCGTGCGCCCCCCGCCACAGGCCGTGCCGGCGCCCGAGGGGCGGATCGCGCCGCCGGGGCGCACGCGCGGCGCCATCGCCGCGCTGCCCGTCGCCGCGCTCAGGCTGCCCGACGCGGTGGTGACGCAGCTCGCCAGGCTGGGGCTGCGGCGGATCGAGGATGTGGCCGGCCAGCCCCGGGCCGGCCTCGCCCGGCGGTTCGGGCAGGAGCTGGTGCTCCGGCTCGACCAGGCGTTCGGCACGGTGCCCGAGCCGCTTGCGCCCGCCGCGCCGCCGCCCCGCTTCGCCGTGCGGCTGACCCTGCCCGAGCCGATCGGGCTCGAGGCCGATCTCGCCGCGGCGCTCGACCGGCTGCTGCCCGAGCTCGCGCAGCGGCTCAAGGCGAAGGGGAGGGGCGCGCGTCGGGTGCGCCTGCGGGTGGAGCGCACCGACCGCACGCAGCACTGGGCCGAGGTGGGCCTCGCCCGGCCCACGGCCGACCCCGAGCGGCTGCGGCCCCTGCTCGCGATGCGGCTGCCCGACATCGAAGCCGGCGACGGGATCGACGTGGTGCGCCTCGAGGCGCACGTGACCGAGCCGGTACACACCGCCCGCCATCGCGGCCAGCTCGCGGTGAGCGACGCGGTGCAGCGGGGGGAAGCGGCCGGCGCCGCAACGGCGCTCGACGACCTTGTGGGGCGGCTCGGCGCGCGGGTCGGCGAGGCTTCGGTGCTGCGCCTGCATCCTGGCGACAGCCACATCCCCGAGAAGACGACACAGGTGCAGGGCGCGGCCTGGTCGGAGCCTGCACGCGGCTGGGTCGTGCCCGCCCCGGTGCCTCGGCCGCTGGCCGTTTTCCGCCCCGAGCCCGTGCACCCCGAGCCCGTGCACCCCGAGCCCGTGCACCCCGAGCCCGTGCACCCCGAGCCCGTGCACCCCGAGCCCGTGCTCGCAGCGCCGGTAGGTGCCGACCCCGGCGCTGTGCCCAACGCTCCCCCCGAGCCCGCCCCCGAAGCGACAGCATCGGTCCGCTCCGCGGGCCCGCCCGCGCGGTTCCGCTGGCGGCGGCGCCGCTTCGAGACGGTGGCGGCCACCGGGCCCGAGCGGATCGCGCCCGAGTGGTGGCTCGACGAGCCCGACTGGCGGACGGGCGTGCGCGACTACTGGCAGGTGGAGGTGGCAGGCGGCGAGCGGCTCTGGCTCTACTACGCCCATGGCGCCGCGCTTTCCGCCGGCTGGTTCTGCCACGGGCGGTTCGCCTGAGCGCCCGAGGGCCGACCCGCAGCCGGCCTCACCCAAGCCCAGGCAGCGCGCCCGGCCGACGACAGGGTCGCGCGTGCCCCGCGTCTTTCTGTTCCAAATACGCAGGCGCCCGACCGCCGCCGCGCTGCGCCGCGGGATCGGAGCGCCTCGCCTGCCACGGGCGGCGCGCGCAGGCGAGGGCTGCCGGGGCGGGTGGGCCGATGCCGAAGGCGAGGTCCGCGCGTCCCGGCGCGGGGCGCCTCAGTCCGCCGCCTCCGCGACCCCCACGATGGGGCCGAGCGGCCAGCCGACATCGGCTCGGCCGATCGCGGGTGCGTAGAGGCGCGAGACCTTGCCGTCGAGATAGAGCGCGTTCGGCACGCCCAGGCCGTCGCGGAACAGCCGTCCGAAGGCATGGAAATTCACCCGCTCGTCTGAGATGGCGAAATGGACCGTCACCCCGTCGGCTGCCACGCCCACCCCGTTGCGGATGTGCACGCTGTCGGAGGCAGGCAGGAAACGCGGGTGGAGCGCGCCGTCGATCACCAGCATCGGGCCCGACTGGGTGGCGAAGCGGCAGGCGGGCCGGCGGGCGGCGTAATCGGTCGTCTCGATCACCGCCGCGCGGCCGTCGCCCCAGCAGAACACGCCGTTGGGCAGAAGGCCGAAATTTCCCGGCCCGTCCCCCTCGATCAGCGGCACCCGTTCGACCCCGTTCTCGACGTAGTGGCCGACCGGCGCGCGGTCGTCGTGATACATGCCGCCGTTCGTCGCGAAGGCCAGCCGCAGCCCCTCCCCCCGCAGCGCGCGGTCGATCGCGTTGAACGAGCCGTAGAGCGCGCCGGTCGCGTCGCTGTGCCAGAGGCGGATGTCGTCGGTATCGGCGCGGTAGCTGCACACGGTGTAGGCGGCGCCGTCGTGCTCCATCGCACGGCAGGCGGCTTCGGCGTCGGCCGCGGCGGCCGTGCCCCCGGTCAGCGCGGCGAGGACGAGCGCAACGAATCGGAGCATCCGGCTACTCGTTGTCGGGCGTCTCGCCCGCATGGGGGGCGAGGTCGCGCGCCACCCTGTCCTGCGAGAACAGGCGGCGGGTCTCGTCCATCCTGTCGAACGTGTCGTCGATCCGAAAGCGCAGGTCGGGCGCGTATTTCAGCGTCAGCTGCTTCGAGACGAGCCGGCGCAACTCGGAGTGGTTGCGCTTGAGCGCGGCGAGCATCTCGTCGGCGCCCTTTCCGCCCAGCGGGAGCACGAATACCGTCGCGTGCTTGAGGTCGGGCGAGAGGCGCACCTCGCCCACGGTGATCGAGACGCCCGACAGGTCGGGGTCGTGCACCTCGCCGCGGGCGAGCACGTCTGAGAGCGTCCGGCGGACGAGTTCGCCGACCCGCAGCTGCCGTTGCGACGGGCCGGGGCCGGAGTGATGCGCGTTGCGAGCCATGCGGGTCACCTAGGGCGGGCCGCGCCCCCGCGCAAGCGGCGCGGTTTGCAGCCCGCGCGCGCCCGGCGTAGAGGGGGGCGAACGGGAGCGGGAGGGCGCAGATGTCCGAGATGCCGAGGATCGTGGTCGCGGGGGCGTCGGGCCGGATGGGACGGATGCTCCTGCACGAGATCGCGGGGCGCGACGACATGGAGCTCTCGGCCGCGCTCGAGCGGCCCGGCCACGCCTGGCTCGGCGAGGATGCCGGCGTGGCGATGGGCGCGGCCCCCCTCGGCGTGCGCGTCACCGACGACCCGTGGGAGGCGCTTGCGCAGGCCCAGGGCGTCGTCGACTTTACCGCCCCCGAGGCGAGTTGCGAGCTTGCGGGCATCGCCGCGCAGGCCCGCGCGGTGCACGTGATCGGGACGACGGGCTTCACCGAAGATCATCTCGCGCGGATCGACGCGGCGGCGCGGCACGCGGTGATCGTGCGGGCCGGCAACATGAGCCTCGGCGTGAACCTGCTGCTCGCGCTGACGCGCCAGGTGGCCGCCGCGCTCGGCCCCGAGTTCGACGTCGAGGTGATCGAGGCGCATCACCGCCACAAGGTCGACGCGCCCTCGGGCACCGCGCTGATGCTGGGCGAGGCCGCGGCCGAGGGGCGTGGCGTGGCGCTGCGCGACGTCTACGAGGCCGCGCGCGACGGCATCACCGGCGCCCGCGAGCCGGGGCGTATCGGCTTTTCGGCGATCCGCGGCGGCGACATCGTGGGCGAGCACGACGTGCTTTTCGCCGGTCCGGGCGAGCGGATCGTGCTGCGCCACGCCGCCTCCGACCGGGCGCTGTTCGCCCGCGGCGCGCTGCGGGCGGTGCTCTGGGGGCAGGGGCGCCCGCCCGGCCACTATGCCATGACCGACGTGCTCGGGCTCTGACGGCGGCAGCGGCCGACCGCCTTGCGGTCACATTCCCGTGAGGGTGCGGGTGCCGGAAATCCATTCCCGGGCCGCGCTGCGTTAAAACGCCGCGAACCTGGGAGACGACCATGCCTGCCAAGACTTCGATCGCGGCGCTTGCCGCAGCGACAATCGCCATGTTCGCCGCGGAGGCGAGCGCCGAGTCCTTCGAGCTGGTGCGCGACCGCTCGGAATTCGTGAGCCTCGTGGACGGGCGCACCCTCAAGTACCCCGGCGTGCGCCTGCGCGTGACGCCCGACGGCGCGATCCGGGGCAAGGGCCTGGGCATCGACGTGACCGGCGACTGGCGCTGGCGCGACAACTTCTTCTGCCGCGACCTCTACTGGGGGGATCGCGAGATCGGCTACAACTGCCAGGCTGTCCTGCGCAACGGCTCGACCCTGCGTTTCGTGTCCGACCAGGGGCAGGGGCAGTCCGCCGATTTCCGCCTGCGCTGAGCGGGTATCGCCCTTGGCGTCCGAGGGGGCTGTGGTGCCGGCTCAGAAGTCGCTGGCGATGCCCTTGCGCTCCCAGTCGCCGTAGCGCGCGGGCTCGGGGCCGTCGCGCCCGCCGATCTCCTTCGGCAGGGCGGCACTGCGGGCGTCGATCCCGGCCCGCCGCGCCTCGGCCTCGGCAAGCGCGCGTTTCGCGGCCTCGGGCAGGTCGGGCGGGCCGGGCTCCGCCTCGCCGGTGTCGCTATCGTCGCTCATAGCCGCCTCCGTCGCTTGTCGGCCCCGTGCGCCTGATATACGCGCGCAGCGAGTTCCGGCAACGTGGCCGGCGCCCACGCAGGGAGAGAGACGATCGCCGAGGATGCGCGCGCCCTGGCCCTTCGCCTGCTGACCGGCGTGCTGGAGCGGGGGCAGACGCTGGCCGAGCAGGAGGACGCGCCGCCCCTCACCGCGGCCGCCCCGGCCGAACGGGCGCGTGCCGGCCGTCTGGCCCGCGCCACGCTGCGCAAGCTCGGACAGGCCGATGCGGTGCTCGCCCCGCTCCTGCGCCGCCCGCCGCGCGCCGACATCCGCACCGTCCTGCGCCTCGGCACCGTCGAGATTCTGGAGGAAGGGGCCGCGCCCCATGGCGTCGTCAACGCCTGCGTCGATCTGGCCCGTCTGCGGCAAGCCCGCGCCGCCGGAATGGTCAACGCGATCCTCCGCCGGGTGGCCGAGACCGAGCCGGAGATGTGGGCCGCGTTGCCGCCGCAGCGGCTGCCGGGCTGGCTGCGCGGTCGGCTCTCGTCGGCCTACGGCAACGCACGGGCGGCGCGGATCGAGGCAGCGTGCTCCGCGCCCGCGCCGCTCGACCTCACCCTGCGCGACAATCGCCGCGACTGGGCCGAGCGGCTGGAGGCCGACGTGCTGCCGACCGGCACGCTGCGGCGACGCGCGGGCGGGCAGGTCTCGGCCTTGCCGGGATACGCCGAGGGGGCGTGGTGGGTGCAGGACGCGGCCGCGGCGCTGCCGGCGCGGGCCCTCGCGCCGTCGCCGGGTCAGCGCGTTCTCGACCTTTGCGCTGCGCCGGGCGGCAAGACCCTGCAACTGGCCGCCACGGGGGCCGAGGTCACCGCCCTCGACGTGTCGGATGCGCGGCTCGACCGCCTGCGGGATAACCTTGCGCGCACGGGCCTCGCCGCGCAGATCGTCACGGCCGATGCGCTGCAGTGGGCGCCCGAGGCGCCCTTCGACGCGATCCTTCTCGACGCGCCCTGCAGCGCAACGGGCACGCTGCGCCGGCACCCCGACCTGCCCTTCGTCCGCAAGCGGGAAGACCTCAAGCCGCTCGCCACGATCCAGTCAGCCCTGCTCGAGCGTGCGACGGGGTGGCTGCGGCCGGGAGGGCGGCTTGTCTTCTGCACCTGTTCGCTGCTGCCCGAAGAGGGCGAAGCGGTCGTTGCCGACGCCCTGGCGTGCCATCCGGGGCTCGCGCCCGACCCCGCGGCGATCGGGGCGCTGCCGGGGCTCGAGGCGGCGTGGGATGCCGGGCCGGGCGCCCTGCGCATCACCCCCGAGACCTGGGAGGACCGTGGCGGTCTCGACGGTTTCCATATCGCCGCGTTGCGCCGCGAGTCCTGAGGCGGACCGCCCGGGCGACGGAGGAAACGGCCTTCGAAGGCCGTTGGCCCAAGCCGCGTCGACGCGGCTTGTCACGCGGCTTCGAAGCCGCGTCGTCACGGCGTTTCGAAACGCCGTGCCGCGAGTCCCGCGCCCTGCGCCGTGCAGTCCCGCCACGCCCCGACCAGGCTCGGGGCCCGGACCGCCCGGCCGTCGTGACAGCGCCGGCCGGCTCGCCTAGCCTGGCGCGGCGGCTGAGAGAGGCGAGCGGCGGAATGGCGGCGGCGAGGAAGCAGGCGGGGCGGAGCGAGGCGGACGGCGCGTGGAACCGGGTGCACGCGCGTCTTGCCGGCCGGGGTCGCGGCGCGACCGGATTCGTGTCGCAGCCCGAGCCGCGCAGCTTCGGTTCCGTGGCGCGGGGGCGGCAGCTCGTCGCCGGCAACTTCCTGTTCTCGGGGTTCCTGATCGAGGCGCCGGGCACGCCGCTGTGGGATCTGCCGATTCCGGCGCCGCGCTTCGAGCAGGAGCTGCACGGGTTTCTCTGGCTCGACGATCTCGCCGCGCTCGGCACCGCAGAGGCCCGCGCCAAGGCACAGGACTGGCTGCAGGGCTGGATCGCACGCTACGGCACCGGCCGTGGCCCGGGCTGGACGCCCGACCTGACGGGACGGCGCCTGATCCGCTGGATCAACCATGCGCTCTTTCTTCTCCATGCCCGCGACCGGGCGGCATCCGACGCCTATTTCGCCGCGCTCGGCCGTCAGGCCGCCTACCTCGCGCGGCGCTGGCGGGCCGCCTCGCCCGGCCTGCCGCGCTTCGAGGCGCTGTGCGGGCTTGTCTATGCCGGGCTTTCGCTCACGGGGCTCGAGACGCGGCTCGAGCCCGCGCTCGCCGCGCTCGACACGCAGTGCGACCGCGAGATCGACGCGGCGGGGGGCATTGCCTCTCGCAACCCGGAGCAGCTGATGGAGGTGTTCACGCTGCTGAGCTGGGTCGCCGAGGCGCTGCATGGCCTGGGTCGGGGGGGGCGCCCGCCGCTCACCGCCGCGCTGGAGCGGATGGCGCCGACCCTGCGCGCCCTGCGCCATGTCGACGGGGGGCTGGCCCGCTTCCACGGCGGCGGGCGGGGTGCCGAGGGGCGGCTCGACCAGGCGCTCGCGGCCGCCGGCATCCGCGGCGGCGCGCGGCGGGAGGGGCTGGCCATGGGCTTCGCCCGGCTCGCCGCGGCGCGCACCTCCGTCATCGTCGATGCCGCCGTGCCGCCCGGCGGCGCGGCCTCGCGCAACGCGCACGCCTCCACCCTCGCCTTCGAGCTCACATCGGGCCGGCGGCCGGTGATCGTCAACTGCGGCTCGGGCGCGATCTTCGGCGAGACGTGGCGACGCGCGGGGCGGGCGACGGCCAGCCATTCGACCCTCGCCATAGACGGAACGTCGTCGTCGAGGCTGGCTCTCTCGGCGCTGAACCGCGGTCGCGGCACGGGCGAGGTCGAGGTGCTCGAGGAGATCCCCCGCGACGTGCGCGCCCAGGTCACCCGCAACGCCCGCGGTCAGCACCTGATGGTGGGCCACGACGGCTACGTGCCCACGCATGGCATGACCCATGTCCGGAAGCTTTCGCTGAGCCGCGACGGGCGGGTGCTGACGGGCGAGGACACGCTGGGTGCCCTCACCGAGCGCGATCGCGCGGCCTTCGACGACGAGATGACGCGCAGCCGCATGCAGGGCGTGCCCTACTCGATCCGATTCCACCTGCACCCCGATGTCGACGCCGAGGAGGACATGGGCGGCGGCGCGGTGAGCCTCGTGCTGCGCTCGGGCGAGACATGGGTGTTCCGCCACGACGGCAGCGCCGAGATGCGGCTGGAGCCGTCGGTCTACCTCGAGGCGGGGCGGCTGCGGCCGCGCGGCACCGAGCAGATCGTGCTGTCCGGGCATGTGACCGAGGGCGCGCGCCAGATCGGCTGGACCTTGGCGAAGGCAGAGGATACCCCGCGCGTGACCCGCGACTTCGCCCTTGCCGAGGTGGAGGACGAGGCGGGCTGAGCCGATCCCGGAGGGCTTGACCATGGCCGACCCCGACATCCTGCCGATCCGCCGTGCGCTGATCTCCGTCTCCGACAAGAGCGGGCTGGTCGACTTCGCCACCGCGCTCGCCGGCGCCGGGGTCGAGCTTATCTCGACCGGCGGCACCGCGCGGGCGCTGCGCGAGGCCGGCCTGTCGGTGCGCGACGTCGCCGAGGTCACGGGCTTCCCCGAGATGATGGACGGGCGGGTCAAGACACTGCACCCCCGGATCCACGGTGGCCTGCTCGCCCTGCGCGACGAGGTCGATCACCTGACGGCGATGCAGGAGCATTCCATCCCCACGATCGACCTGCTGGCGGTCAATCTCTACCCGTTCGAGGCGGCCGTGGCCGGTGGCGCCGGCTGGGACGAGGCGATCGAGAACGTCGATGTCGGCGGCCCGGCGATGCTGCGGGCTGCGGCCAAGAACCATGCCTTCGTGACCGTGGTGACCGACCCCGAGGATTATGCGGAAGTGCTGGCCGAGATCGAGGCCGAGGGCGGCACGCGCCACGCCACGCGGCGGCGCCTCGCGGCAACCGCCTTCGCCCGGACGGCGGCCTATGACGCCGCGGTGTCGGGCTGGATGGCCGCGCGGATCGGCGACGAGATGATGGAGCCGCACGCGCCTCGGCGCGTCGCTGTCGCGGGGCGGCTGGCGCTCGATCTGCGCTACGGCGAGAATCCCCACCAGCAGGCGAGCTTCTACGCCGACGGCTCGGGCGGTCCCGGCGTGGCCACGGCAGAGCACGTGCAGGGCAAGGCGCTGTCGTACAACAACATCAACGACACCGACGCCGCCTGGGCGCTGGCGGCCGAGTTCGAGCCGCACCACCCCACCTGCGTCATCGTCAAGCATGCCAACCCGTGCGGCGTGGCCCGCGGCGACACGCCTGCGGAAGCCTATCGCAAGGCGTTCGACTGCGACCGCGTTTCGGCCTTCGGCGGGATCGTGGCCCTCAACCGGCCGCTCGACGAGGACACGGCGCGCGCCATCACCGAGATCTTCACCGAGGTCGTCATTGCCCCCGGCGCGTCGGACGCCGCGCGAGAGGTGTTCGCGGGCAAGAAGAACCTGCGCCTGCTGCTGACAGGGGGCATGCCCGACCCCCGCGCGCCCGGGCAGGCGATCCGGCAGGTCTCGGGGGGCTTCCTCGTGCAGGATCGCGACACGGCGCTGGTCTCGGCCGAAGACCTGAGCGTGGTGACCGAGCGGGAGCCCACCGAGCAGGAAGTGGCCGACCTGCTCTTCGCCTGGGCCGTTGCCAAGCACGTCAAGTCGAACGCCATCGTCTATGCCAAGGGCGGCGCGACCGTGGGCATCGGCGCGGGCCAGATGAGCCGGGTCGATTCCACCCGCATCGCCGCGCGCAAGTCGGCCGACATGGCCGGGGCGCTCGGCCTGCCCGAGCCGACCGTGAAGGGCTCGGTCGTCGCCTCCGACGCCTTCTTCCCCTTTGCCGACGGTCTGATCGCCGCGGCCGAGGCGGGGGCGACCGCGGTCATCCAGCCGGGCGGCTCCGTGCGCGACAAGGAGGTGATCGCGGCGGCCGACGCGCGGGGCCTCGCCATGGTCTTCACCGGCATGCGCCACTTCCGGCACTGATGCGCGCGCTCTGGATCGCGGCAGCGATGGCCTTCGCCATCGACCAGGCGACGAAATACGGCGTCATCTGGGGGCTCGATCTGATCACGCTGCGCCAGATCGACGTCGCGCCGCCCTACCTCGTCTTCCGCAAGGGGCTGAACACGGGTGTCAATTTCGGGCTTCTCTCGGGCGACTCCGATGCGCTGCGCTACGGGCTGATCGCGGTGGCCCTGGTGCTCTGCGGGCTGGTGCTGTGGTGGGCGCGCGGCTTTTCCCGGCGCGTCGAGTTCGTCTCGGCGGGCCTTCTGGTGGGCGGTGCGCTCGGCAACGCGCTCGACCGGGTGTTCCATCCGGGCGTGCTCGACTTTCTCAACATGTCGTGCTGCGGCATCGACAATCCCTACATCTTCAACGTGGCCGACGTGTTCATCTTCGCCGGCGCCATCGGGCTGGTGCTGTTTTCGGGCGACGGACGGCGCGACGCCCGACAGAATGGGCCGTGACGGCGGCGGCGACCCCTGCTAGGAGAAGGGCAATGATCGGGGCGCGGACATATCGGGCGGTCGCGGCTCTGGCGCTCGTGGCGCTGGTGTCTGCCTGCGCGCGGGGCGAGCCCAATCTCATGCGCATCCAGAGCACGCAGGGTCCCGACGAGTTTGCCATCGTGCCGGGCAAGCCCATCGAGATACCCGACGACCTGTCGGCGCTTCCGCCGCCGTCGGCCCCCGGCAGCGGCAACCGTACCGATGCCACGCCGGATCGCGACGCGGTGGCGGCCCTCGGCGGCAGCCCGTCGCGGCTGGTGCGCGACGGCCGCACGTCCGCCCCCGATCTGGTGCGCTCGGCCAGCCGGTACGGCGTGCAGCCCGGCGTGCGCCAAGAGCTGGCGGCGGCCGATCTCGAGTTCCGCCGCAACAATCGCGGGCGGGTGCTCGAGCGGCTGTTCAACGTGACGACCTATTTCGACGCCTACGCGCAGACCGAACTGAACCAGCATGCCGAGCAGGAGCGCTGGCGGCGGGCCGGGGCCCGCTCCTCCGCCGCGCCGCCCTTGCCTGCCGAGTGACGCCCGAGTCCCCGGCAACCGCCCCTCTGAACAGGCCCGCCGCGTCGCTGCCGAGGCCGGTGCGGCGCTCACAAGCGCGTAGCCCGGCTTGAAGCGGGCCGCGCCGGCAACACCTATGGGCGGCCAAGTCAGAACGGAGAGCCCATGCGCCTGATCGCCCCGCTCGCTGCGCTCCTCCTCGCCGCGCTGCCCCTGCGCGCCGCCGAGGTCACCACCTTCACCCTCGACAACGGAATGGACGTCGTCGTGCTCGAAGACACCCGCGCGCCCGTCGTCGTGCACATGGTCTGGTATCGCGTCGGTGCCGCCGACGAGCCCCCGGGCGCCTCGGGCATCGCGCATTTCCTCGAGCACCTGATGTTCAAGGGCACCGAGACGCTGGGCCCGGGCGAGTTCTCTGCCGTGGTCGAGGCGCAGGGCGGCAGCGACAACGCCTTCACCGCTCAGGATTACACGGGTTACTTCCAGCGCGTCGCCGCCGACCGCCTCGGCCTGATGATGGAGATGGAGGCCGACCGGATGACGAATCTCGCGCTCGACCCGGCGCTCGTCGCCACCGAGCGCGACGTGATCCTCGAAGAGCGCAACCAGCGCATCGAGAACAGCCCCGGCGCCGTCTTCGCCGAGCAGCGGCGCGCGGCGCAGTATCTCGCCCATCCCTACCGCATTCCCGTCATCGGCTGGGAGCACGAGATGCGCGAGCTGACGCGCGAGGACGCGCTTGCCTTCTACGAGGAGCACTACGCCCCCAACAACGCCATCCTCATCGTCGCGGGCGATGTCACCCCCGACGAGGTGCGCACGCTTGCCGAGGCGCATTACGAGCCGATCCCCGCCAACCCTGACATCGTGGATCGCGCCCGCCCGCAGGAGCCGCCGCAGCGTGCGCCCCGCACGGTCACCTACGAGGATCCGCGCGTGGCGCAGCCCTACGTCATCCGCACCTACCTCGCGCCCGAGCGCGACGCCGGTGCGCAGAAGGAGGCGGCTGCGCTGACGCTGCTGGCCGAGCTTCTGGGCGGCGACGGGCCGACGCCGCTGATGAAGCGGGTGCTCGAGATCGAGGAGAGCCGCGCGCTCTACGCCGCCGCATTCTACAACGGCACCTCCCTCGACGACACGACCTTCGGCCTCGTCGTGGTGCCCACGCCCGACAGGACGCTGGCCGAGGCCGAGGCCGACATGGATCGCATGATCGCCCGCTTCCTCGACGAGGGCGTCGACGCCGCGGCGCTCGAGCGGCTCAAGCTGCAGGTCCGCGCGCAGGAGATCTATGCCCGCGACGACCTGCAGGGCCTCGCCCGCCGCTACGGCGTGGCGCTCACCAGCGGCCTGACGGTCGAGGACGTGGAGGCCTGGCCCGAGATCCTCGACTCGGTGACCGAAGACGACATCATGGCGGCCGCCCGCGCCGTGTTCGACCCGCGCCGCTCGGTCACCGGCTACCTGCGCACGCCAGAGCGCGACGAAACCGCCGAGGTCGCGCCTGTGCCTGGCGCCGGCGCCGCGGAGGTGACGCAATGACCGCCCCGCTCCGCCTGGTCGCGGCTCTCGGCCTCGCGCTCGCCGTGGCGGCGCCCGCCCGCGCGGCCATCGACATCACGCCGGTCACCTCGCCCGGCGGCATCGACGCCTGGATGGTCGAGGAGCACTCGATCCCCATGGTCGCGCTCGAGCTTCGCTTCGAGGGGGGCGGCTCGCTCGACGCCGAGGGAAAGCGCGGCGCCATAAACCTCATGGCCGCGCTGCTGGAGGAGGGCGCGGGCGACATGGACGCGCAAGCCTTCTCCATCGCCGCCGACGAGCTGGCCGCCCGCTTCGACTTCGACGTGGGCCCCGACTCGCTCGCCGTGTCGGCGCGGTTCCTCAGCGAGAACGCCGACGAGGCCCTGGAGCTTCTGCGCCTCGCCCTGACCGAGCCGCGCTTCGACGAGAGCGCGATCGAGCGGGTGCGCGGGCAGGTTCTGTCGAATCTCGCCTCGGACGCGAAAGATCCGCAGACCATCGCGACCGACCGCTACAATGCGCTCGCCTTCCCGAACCATCCCTACGGCTCCCCGCACGAGGGCACGCCCGAGAGCGTCGCCGCGCTTACGCGCGACGACCTGGTGGCGGCGAGGGGCCGTGTGATGGCACGGGACCGGGTGCATGTCGCGGCCGTGGGCGACATCGACGCCCAGGAGCTCGGCGCGATGCTCGACGACCTGCTGGGCGGTCTGCCCGAGACCGGTGCGCCCTTGCCCGATCAGGCCGCGAGCGCCCTCGAGGGCGGTCTGACGGTGGTGGAATTCGACACGCCGCAATCGGTCGTCGCCTTCGGCCACGAGGGGATCGGGATGGATCACCCCGATTTCTTCCCCGCCTTCGTGCTGACGCAGATCCTGGGCGGTGGCGGGCTCAACTCGCGCCTGATGGAAGAGGTTCGGCGCGAGCGCGGCCTGACCTACGGCATCTATGCCGGGCTCTGGACGCAGCTCTACGCCGACCAGCTGCGCGGCTTCGTCTCGACGGTCAACGACCGGGTGGGCGAGACGGTGAGCGTCGTGCGCGACGAGTGGCAACGCATGGCCGAGGAGGGCGTGACCGAGGAAGAGCTCGAGCGCGCCAAGACCTACCTGACCGGCGCCTACCCGCTGCGCTTCGACGGCAACGAGCGGATCGCCAACATTCTCGTCGGCATGCAGCTCGACGACATGCCGATCGACTACGTCAACACCCGCAACGCCAAGGTCGAGGCGGTGACGCTCGACGACGTGCAGCGCGTCGCGGCCCGCGTGATCCGCCCCGACGACCTGCATTTCGTCGTGGTGGGCAAGCCGCAGGGGCTGGACGCGGGCAACTGAGCCCGCTGGACGGGAGGCGCCGTGCCATGCTACCCCTTGTGGCATGGTGCTGCACGACCGCAACATAGGCGCTGAACGGCGCGGGATCGCTCAACTCGACGAGACGGTCGTCAACCGCATCGCCGCCGGCGAGGTGGTCGAGCGCCCCGCCTCGGCGGTCAAGGAGCTGGTCGAGAACGCGCTCGATGCGGGCGCGCGGCGCATCTCGATCGAGATCGCCGAAGGCGGCAAGCGGCTGATCCGGGTGGCCGACGACGGTCATGGCATCGCCGCGGCCGACCTGCCGCTTGCGCTCGCCCGCCACGCCACATCCAAGATCGACGGCGCCGACCTGCTCGATATCCGCTCCTTCGGCTTCCGGGGCGAGGCGCTGGCCTCGCTTGACGCCGTCGCCCGGCTGACGCTGACCTCGCGGGCCGAGGGCGCGGCCGAGGCCGCCGAGATCCGCGTCGACGGGGGCAGAGGCGGCGCGGTGCGCCCCGCCGCCCTGTCGCGGGGCACCGTGGTCGAGGTGCGCGACCTGTTCCACGCCACGCCGGCGCGGCTGAAGTTCCTGCGCACCGATCGGGCCGAGGCGCAGGCCATCGGCGATGTCGTGCGTCGCCTCGCCATGGCCGAGCCCGCGATCGCCTTCACCCTCACCGACTGCACCGCCGAGCCGCGCGTCACCTTCCGTGCCGACGCCGAGACGGGCGACCTGTTCGGTGCGCTCGCGGGCCGGCTCGCGCGGATCGTGGGAGCGGAGTTCGTCGACAACGCCGTGCGCATCGAGGCCGAGCGCGAGGGACTGCGGCTGACCGGCTTCGCCGCGCTGCCGACCTTCTCGCGCGGATCGGCGGTGGCGCAGTATCTCTTCGTCAACGGCCGCCCCGTGCGCGACAAGCTGCTGATCGGCGCGCTCCGCGCCGCCTATGCCGACCTGATGTCGCGCGACCGGCACCCGGCGGCGGCGCTCTTCCTCGACTGCGACCCCCAGCGCGTCGACGTCAACGTGCACCCGGCCAAGGCCGAGGTGCGCTTTCGCGAGCCCGGGCTGGCGCGGGGGCTGATCGTCTCGGCCCTGCGTCACGCGCTGGCCGAGACCGGGCATCGCGCGTCGACCACGCTCGCCGGCGCCGCGCTGGGCGCGATGCGGCCCGAGCCCGCCGGAGAGGCCCATGGCCGCCGCGTCTACCAGATGGACAGGCCCGGCCCCCGTGCCCTGTCTGCCGCCCGGGCCGCGCAGGCGCCGGCCGGGTGGGGGGCGCCGCTGCCCGTGTCGCCAGAACCTGCCGCGCCCGGCTTCGCCGAGGCGCCCGCGGCGCGGGTCGAGCCGCTGGCAGACGATGCGCCCCTGGACAGGCCCCTCGGTGCGGCGCGGGCGCAACTCCACGAGACCTACATCGTCGCGCAGACCGAGACGGGGATGGTGCTGGTCGACGCCCACGCCGCGCACGAGCGCCTCGTCTACGAAAAGCTCAAGCGGCAGGCGGCCGAGGCGGGCATCGCCGCGCAGGCCCTGCTGATCCCCGAGATCGTGGAATTGTCGGACGACGATTGCGCCCGCCTGCTCGCCGTGGCCGATGACCTGTCGCGTCTCGGCCTGACGGTGGAGCCCTTCGGGCAGGGCGCCGTCGCCGTGCGCGAGACGCCCGCCCTGCTCGGCCCTGTCGATGCCAGGGGCCTTGTGCACGACATCCTCGACGAGATCGCCGACATGGGGCACACGACCACGCTCGGCGCGCGCCTCGACGCCGTGCTCTCCCGCGTCGCCTGCCACGGGTCGGTCCGCTCGGGCCGCCGCATGAGCGCCGACGAGATGAACGCGCTGCTGCGCGAGATGGAGGCGACGCCGCATTCCGGCCAGTGCAACCATGGCCGGCCCACCTGGGTCGAGCTGCGGCTCGCCGATATCGACCGCCTGTTCGGCCGGGCATGAGCCCCGAGTCGGTGCTGGCCGCCCTGCCGGTCGACCCCGCCGACCCGCTGGTGCAGGCGGTGGGCGGTGCGGTGGCGCTCCTGTTGCTCCTTCTTGCGCTCGCCGTGATCCGCGCGGGCCGCGCCGCGCGCACCGCCGCGCGCCTCGCCGCGCAGGTCGAGGCGCTGGCCCACGCCCAGAGCCGCAGCGCGGGCGCGCAGGCGCAGGCCGTGCAGGCGGTGGAGGCGCGGCTGGCCGACGTCTCGGAGCGGATGGGCGAAAGCCTGTCGGGGGCCGCCGCCCGCACCGCCCATTCTCTGGGCGAGTTGCAGGAGCGGCTGGCGGCGATCGACCGGGCGCAGGCCAATATCGAGAAGCTGTCGGGCGACGTTCTGGGCCTGCAGGACATCCTGTCGAACAAGCAGACGCGCGGCGCCTTCGGCGAGATCCAGCTGCACGACATCCTGTCGAAGGCGCTGCCGCCCGACGCCTTCCGCTGGCAGGCGACGCTGGCGAACGGCAAGCGCGCCGATTGCGTGATCGACCTGCCGCCGCCGACCGGGCCGCTGGCGATCGACGCCAAGTTCCCGCTGGAATCCTACGAGGCGCTCCGTGCAGCCGCGACCGAGGCCGAGCGCAAGGAGGCCGCACGCGCGTTTCGGACGGCCGTGCGTGGCCACATCCGGGCGATCGCGGAGAAATACGTGGTGCCGGGCGAGACCGCCGACGGCGCGCTGATGTTCCTGCCGTCGGAAGCGGTCTATGCCGAGCTCCACGCCCGCTTCGGCGACGTGGTGCGCGAGGGCTTTGCCGCACGGGTATGGATCGTCTCGCCGACGACCTGCATGGCGGTATTGAACACGCTGCGCGCCGTGCTCAAGGACGCGCGGATGCGCGAGCAGGCGGGCGCGATCCGGGCCACGCTCGGTCTGCTGCACCGCGATGTCGAGCAGGTGGTCGAGCGCGTCGGCAAGCTGCAGACACACCTCGCCCAAGCGCAGGGCGACCTCGACGGCATCGGCACGGCCGCGCACCGGGCCATGGGACGGGCGGCGAAGCTGGAGAACTTCGAGCTCGACACCACGGCGCCGGACGAGCCCCAGCGCAAGGGCGTGACGATCCTGCGGCCCTGATCAGATGCCGATGAAAGGCTGCGCGAGCCGGGGAAGCAGCCCCGAGAACCTCAGCCTGCCCTCGCAGGCCACGAGGCACACGCAATCCTCGCCGACATCGGCGATGGGGCGGTGCTCCATCCCCTCGTCGGCCACGTCCACGTCGCCACGGGCATAGCGGGCGTCGCCGTCGAGAAAGGCGCCCTGCAGCACGAGCGTCATTTCGAGCCCCTTGTGGCCGTGATCGGGCAGCTCCGTTCCGGCCGGAATGTGCAGCAGCCGGGCGCTCGCCTCGCCCGAATCGTGCAGGATCGCCTGCCGCGCGCCCAGGCCCACCGGCCGCCAGCGCACCGCGTCGATCCCGCCCCCGACGTATTCGCGGATGGGGGCAGGCAGCACGTCGCAGGGCGCGGATACCGCTGCGTCGGCCTCGGGTTCCTGCGCCTGCTCGGCGATCTTCTTCAAGGTCGCCTCGAAGCTGCCCAGAGCCATCTTGCGGCTCTCGCCGAGCGCCAGCAGACCGCCGCCGATCGCCTCGAGTTCGCGCAGACGCTCGCGCGTGACCGGGCAGATCGACGCCTGCGCGGCCACCACGATCGCCAGCGCCTCGGGCAGGGTGCCTGCCGCGTAGGCTGCCAGTATCTCTTCGTCGAGCTGGTGCGCGGCGGGGGTGGCCGCGTGCAGGGTCGCCTCTGTCGTCATCGTCACTCGCTCACCTTCATCTCGTGGCGGAGCTTTTCCAGCGCCAGCCTGATCCGCGACTTGATGGTTCCGAGCGGCAGGCCCGTGGCCTCGGCGATCTCGGAATGGCTCAAGTCGGCGAAATAGGCCTTTTCCACCAATTCCCTCTGCTTTTCCGGTAGCCGTCGCAGGGCCGCGACGAGCTGCTCGCTCTCCTGCCTGAGCGCGACCTGCTCGGCCGGCTCCGGCTCGTGTTCCGGGCCCCAGGGCAGCGCCTCGGGCTCGGGCCGTCTCTCGCGGCGGATCATGTCGATCCGCCGGTTTCGCGCGATGGTGAAGATCCATGTCGCCACCGTCGCGCGCTGCCGATCGAACATGTGCGCCTTGCGCCAGAGCGTGGCCATCACGTCCTGCGCGCATTCCTCCGCCGTCGTCTCGTCGGCCCCCGCCTTCATCAGGAACCACTTCACCCTCGGCGCGAAATGGGCGAAGAGCTCGGCGAAGGCCGCGTGATCCTTGTGCTCGTGTATGCGACGCAGGTGCCAGACCCACGCCTCGTCCGGTGTGTCGGTCTCGCGATCCTCCGCATCCTCCGCGTCACGCGCGTCGGTCGTCCGCGCGAGGCTGTCGTCCTTGGCCACGAGGCGCCTCCAGTCCTGCGCCGGCGAAGGCGCATGGGGGGAAGGGCCGCACGGCAGGACCGTGGATGAGAAGTGCGACACGTCGGTCAACATGCCACGGATACGCGCGCCGGCCTGGACTGGATCAACGCGGCAAGCTGTGATCCGGTTCCACCGGGCCTCCGTAAGAATTAAGCAACGACCAAGGAACGACCTCTCCATGCCATTCGAAGCCATTGCGCCCGCCCCCCGGCGGATCGCCGTCGTCGGCGCCGGGATCGCCGGAATGGGCGCGGCGCACATGCTCGCCGACAGCCATCGCTTGACGCTCATCGAGGCCGAGCCGCGCCTCGGCGGCCATGCCCGCACGAAAATCGCCGGAAAACGGGGCGACCAGCCGGTCGACACCGGTTTCATCGTGTTCAACGAGCCGAACTATCCGCATCTGACCGCGCTGTTCGAGCGGCTCGGGGTTCCGCGCGTCGACAGCGAGATGTCGTTCGGTGCCTCGATCCGGGGCGGCTGGCTCGAATACGGTCTGGCGAGCTACAATTCGATCTTCGCGCAGCGCCGCAACGCCGCCCGCCCGGCCTATCTGCGGATGATCCGAGACATCGTGACGTTCAACCGGCAGGCCGAGGCGGCGGCGCGGCCGGGCATGACCATCGGCGGGCTGATCGACGCGCTGCGGCTCGGGCCGTGGTTCCGCGACCATTACCTCACGCCGTTTTCCGGCGCGATCTGGTCGACGCCGGTCGATCGCATCCTCGACTTCCCCGCGAAGGCGATGATCGACTTCTTCCGCAACCACGCCCTGCTCGACTACGAGGGCCAGCACCAGTGGTACACCGTGCCCGGCGGCTCGATCCAGTATGTCACGCGACTCGAGGCCGCCATGCGGGCGCAGGGCGTCGACATCCGCCTTGGCACGCCGGTGGCGGGCGTGCGCCGCGTGGGCGCGGAGGTCGAACTGCGCGTGGCGGGGGCGGAGTGGGAGGCGTTCGACGAGGTCGTGTTCGCCTGCCATACCGACCAGGCGCTCGCGGCACTCGCCGACGCGACGCCGGAGGAACAGGGCGACCTGGGCGCGATCCGCTACCAGCCAAACGAGGTGGTGCTGCATTCGGACACGCGGGTGATGCCGCGCCGCCGGCTGTGCTGGTCGTCGTGGAACTACACCGAGGACGCGGGCGAGCGGCCCGAACGAATCGGCGTGACTTACTGGATGAACGCGCTCCAGCCCATCCCCAAGGACGATCCGCTCTTCGTGACCCTCAACCAGACGGGCCGCATCCGCGAAGAGCTGATCCACGACGCCACGGTGATGCACCACCCGATGTACGATCTCGCCGCGCTTGCCGCGCGCGAGCGGATCGCCGCGCGGAACGGGAGCCGCAACACGTGGTTCTGCGGGGCATGGATGAAGAACGGCTTCCACGAGGACGGGCTGGCGAGCGCCGTCGACGTGGTCGAGGCGCTCGGCCGCGAGCGTGCATCCGAGGTCGCCGCGGAATGACCGCCGTGCTCGATCACGTGCCGGGGCAGACCTTTCACGGGCGACGGGGCGGCGTGGGCAACACGTTCCGCTACGGGGTGGATTACGTCATCCTCGACCCTGAGGCGGCGTATGACCATCTGCCGCGCCTGTTCTCGCGCAACCGCGCCAACCTCGCCGCGCTGCACGATGCCGACCACGGCGGCCCGCCGAAGCTGGGGCGCGGCGCCCCATGGGCACGCGAGGTGCTGGATGCCCACGGTCTGGTCGAGGCCGACGGGCAGATCCTGCTGATGGCGCAGCCGCGGGTGCTGGGGCATGTCTTCAACCCGGTCTCGTTCTGGCTGTGCCACGATCGGGCGGGCGCGCTGCGGGTGGTGATCGCCGAGGTGAGCAACACCTTCGGCGACCGTCATTCCTACCTCGCCTATCGCAACGACAGGCAGCCCATCGCGCGCGAGGACGTGCTGGAGGCGACCAAGATCTTCCATGTTTCGCCCTTTCAGCCCATCGAGGGGGGCTACACCTTCCGCTTCGACATCCGGCCCGACAAGGTGGGCATCTGGATCGACTATGCCCGTGGCAACGGCGGCCTGATCGCCACGCTGACCGGTCCCCGCCTGCCCCTGACGAGCCGCGGCATCCTGCGGTCGAGCCTGCGCCGGCCCTTCGGTTCGCGCCGGGTGCTGGCGCTGATCCACTGGCAGGCGCTCAAGCTGTGGTGGAAGGGGGCCACCTTCCGCTCCCGACCCGAGCCACCGCTGGAGGAGGTCTCGCGGTGACAGGGCGCGCTCCGGAAGGGATCCTGGGGCCGTGACGGCCGTCGTCTCGCGGGCCGGGGGGGACAGGCTGTGGGCCTATTCGCTCTACGCCGCCGTGCTCTCAGGGGCGGGGCTGCCGATCTACATCTATGCGCCCAAGTTCTACGCCGACAGCTATGGCGTCAGCCTGACGGCCCTCGGCGCGGTGCTGTTCGGCCTGCGCCTGTTCGACGTGGTGCAGGATCCCGCCCTCGGCTGGCTTTCGGAGCGACTGGGGTCGGCGCGGCCCGCGGCCGTGGCCCTCGGCGCGGCCGTGCTTGCGGGCTCGATGGTGGCGCTCTTCGCCGTCGCCCCGCCCGTCGCGCCGCTCTGGTGGTTCGGCATCGCGATCACGGGGCTCTTCAGTGCCTTCTCGTTCCTGACCATCAATTTCTATGCCCGCGGCGTCGCCAAGGCGGGCACGCTGAGAGGCGGCCATGTCGGTCTCGCCGGCTGGCGCGAGACGGGCGCGCTGCTCGGCGTCTGCCTCGCTGCCATCGCGCCGACCGTCCTGAGCGGCGTGGCGCCCGCGCCCTTCGCCGTCTTCGCGTGGGGCTTCGCGGCGGTGACGGTTCTCGCCGCGCTGGCCATGGCGCCCGAATGGGGGACGGTGGCCGGGGGCGAGGCGACACCGATCCGCGAGATCCTTTCGGACCGGCAGGCGCGGCGGCTCCTGATCCTCGCCCTCGTCAACGCAACGCCGCTTGCCATCACCTCGACCCTGTTCCTGTTCTACGTCGAGAGCCGGCTCGAGGCGCCCGGCTGGGAGGGGCCGCTTCTGGTGCTGTTCTTCCTCGCCGCAGCCGCCTCGGCCCCCGTCTGGAGCCGCCTCGCCGCGCGCTTCGGCGAGAAGCGGGTGCTGCTGGTCGCCATGGTGCTCGCCATCGCCTCCTTCGCCGTCGTGCTCGCCCTCGGCCCTGGCGATACCGTGGCCTTCGCGCTCGTCTGCATCGTCTCGGGCGCCACGATCGGCGCCGACCTTGTCCTGTTGCCCGCGCTCTTTGCCCGGCGGATGGCCGCGGTCTCGCCGAACGGGGGGCAGGGCTTCGGCCTGTGGTCGTTCACCACCAAGTTCACGCTCGCCTTCGCCGCCGCGCTGCTGCTGCCCGCTCTCGAGGCGGCGGGATTCCGCGCCGGGGCCGGGGCGGACAATCCCGAGGACGCGCTGCGCCTGCTGACCCTGCTCTACGCGCTCGTGCCCTGTGTGTTGAAAGTCGCGGCGATCGCGCTGCTCGCCGCCACCAAGCTGGAGGAAACGCCATGACCATCCTGTGGCTGCTGATCGGCGCCGCCCTCGCGCTCGGCGCCGTCTGGGCGCGCACGCGCTTCGCCGACTTCCCCGCGCAGGCGCCGGCCGACTATGCCGCAGCGCCGGGGCCGGTGCTCGACATCCGCGAGCACCTGAACGGCAAGATCCTGTGCGAGGGGGTGATCTACGGGCCGACGGGCCGCGTCACCTCGCGCTTCGTGGCCGATTTCGAGGCCACTTGGGAAGGCGACACGGGCCGCATGACCGAGCATTTCCGTTATGATTCGGGCCGCACGCAGGACAGGGAGTGGACACTGAGCGTCGGCGCGAACGGGCAGGTAAAGGCCGCCGCGCCCGATCTCGTGGGCACCGGGCGGGGCCGCCAGCAGGGGCCGGCCCTGATGCTGAGCTACCGCATGAAGCTGCCCGAGGAGGCGGGCGGGCACGAACTGGACGTCACGGACTGGATGTATCTGACCGAGAACGGCACGATCATGAACAGGAGCCAGTTCAGGAAGTTCGGGATCAAGGTGGCCGAGCTTGTGGCCACGATGCGGCCGGTCGCCGTGGCCTGAGACGAGGGCGCGGGACCGGGGTCTGAGGACGGGGGCCAAAAGCGTGGCCCGAGGAAGGAGACGACATGCGGGAATGGGCGGGCAAGCGCTACTGGGTCGTGGGCGCGAGCGAGGGGCTCGGCCGGGCGCTGGCCACGAAGATGAGCCGTGCCGGCGCGCATCTCGTCGTTTCGGCACGCGACGAGGGGCGGCTCGCCGAACTGGCCGAGGAGTTGCCGGGGCAGACGACCATCGCGCCGTGCGACGTGTCCGACGACGAGTCCGTGAAGGAGGCCGCCGGCCTCGCCGGCGATGTCGACGGGGTGGTCTACCTCGCCAGCGTCTACTGGCCGCAATCGGCGCGGGAGTGGAACGCCGGCCAGGTCACGGCGATGTGCGACATAAACTTTACCGGATGCGCCCGCGTTCTCGGGCAAGCCGTGCCGGGGATGGTGGCGCGCGACTCGGGCCATGTCGTCATCACCGGCTCGCTCACGGCGTTCCGCGGCCTGCCCGGCTCGATCGGCTATACCGCGTCGAAGGCGGCGCTGCTGTCGCTGGCCGAGTGCATGCATTACGATCTGCGCAAGACCGGCGTCGACGTTCAGGTGATCCACCCCGGCTTCATCCGGACACGGCAGACCGAAAAGAACGACTTTTCGATGCCGTTCATCATGGATCCAGAGCCCGCAGCCGAGATCATGTTCGATTTCATGCAGACCGATCGCTTCAAGAAGAGCTTCCCGGCGCTGTTTTCCTACGTCTTCCGCGGCAGCCAGTTCCTGCCCGACTGGGCCTATTACCGCATGTTCGGCGGGTGAGCCGCTCCTGTTCCGGGTGCGGCGCCGCGGGGCGCTTGTGACCGCGGGGGGCCGCGCCTAGGCTGACGCTCATGAGCGCCGATCCCCTCCCGCGTCTGCGTGCCGAGATCGATGCCCGGCGGGGCGAGATGGTGGCTCTCGCGCAGGAGCTTGTCCGCATCCCGACGCTCAACCCGCCCGGCCTGCGCTACCGCGAGATCTGCGAGGCGCTGGGCGCGCGGCTCGAACGGTCGGGGTTTTCGGTCGAACTCATCCGCGCCGAGGGGGCGCTGGCCGATAGCGAGGCCCATCCGCGCTGGAACCTCGTCGCGCGGCGCGAGGGGGTGCGGCCGGGCGACTGCGTGCATTTCAACGGCCATCACGACGTGGTGGAAGTCGGCCACGGCTGGACGGTCGAGCCGTTCGGCGCCGAGCTGAAGGACGGGCGAATCTACGGCCGCGGTGCCTGCGACATGAAAGGCGGCATCGCGAGTGCGGTGACGGCGGCCGAGGCGTTCGCCGCCGCCTTCCCCGACTTTGCGGGCGCCATCGAGATCAGCGCGACGGCCGACGAGGAATCGGGCGGCTACGGCGGCGTGGCGTGGCTCGCCGAGCGGGGCTGGTTCTCGCCCGAGCGGGTGCAGCACGTCATCATCCCCGAGCCGCTCAACCCCGACCGCATCTGCCTCGGCCATCGAGGGGTCTGGTGGGCCGAGATCGAGACGCAGGGGCGGATCGCGCACGGCTCGATGCCGTTTCTCGGCGACTGTGCGGTGCGTCACATGGGGGCGGTGCTGGCCGAGATGGAGGCGACGCTCTTCCCCCTGCTGGCCGCACGCGGCACGGCAATGCCTGTGGTGCCCGAGGGCGCGCGGGCCGCGACGCTCAACATCAACGCGATCCATGGCGGCGAACCGGAGCAGGCCGAGGATTACACGGGCCTGCCCGCGCCCTGCGTCCCCGACCGCTGCCGCATCACCATCGACCGGCGCTTTCCGGTCGAGGAGTCGCTCGACGCCGTCAAGGCCGAGATCGCCGCGCTGATGGAGCGGGTAAAGGCAAGCCGACCGGGCTTCTGCTACGAGATCCGCGACCTGTTCGACGTCGCTCCCTCGATGACCGATGCGGAGGCGCCAGTCGTGCGGGCGGTGGGCGCGGCGGTGGGGCGGGTGCTCGGCAGGGCGCCGGCGCATGTGGCGAGCCCCGGCACCTACGACCAGAAGCACATCGACCGGATCGGCCGGCTGAAGAACTGCATCGCCTACGGCCCGGGCATCCTCGACCTGGCCCACCAGCCCGACGAGTGGGTGGGGATCGACGACATGGCCGACGCGGCGCTCGTGATGGCGCTCGCTCTGCACGACCTGCTCGGGCGCTGACCGGCAGCGGACAAGCGGCGTGCCTGCGGCGGCTACCTGCCCGCGACTGGCGCGCGCTGGGCCTCGTCGCCAAAAGGCGCGTTCGGCAACAACCGCTAATCGGGGGAAACCGGGGCCCTTGGCCGGCCAGATCGTCGGACGGCACGGGCGTGCGCCACCCGTGCCGAGGTCGCCGCGCGCGCCTTCGCCCCGGAGCGCCGCCTGGGCGCCTGGCAGCCCGTCGATGCCGGAGCCGCGAGCATCCGGGCGAAAACGCCCCTTTTGCTCCCGCGCGTCCGGCGCTTGCCGGGCGTCTCGGGCCGGCCGTATTCCCGGAGCGCGTCACGCCAGCACAAGCCATTGTGATCGGCGGGGTTGCGCGCGGGGTCGGAACGAACGAAACGGCGGCCCGCACGAGGCCGCCGTTCTGCTAGTGCCCGGAGCTGGGGAGAGCCGCGGCTTGCAGCCCTCCGGCGCTCACTGCCGGTTTTCGACGAACGCCGCGAGGGCCGCAGGGCCCAGCGCAGACAGGCCCTTGAGGATGTCGATGGCGTAAGCCAGCTGGTAGTCGTCCTGCCGCAGTTGCGCCGCCTCCTCGGCGGTGCGCCGCTCGTCCTCGATCTGGCGGCGTTCGTCCTCCGAAAGCGAGTCGTTGTCGAGACGGCCGCGAAGCCCCGCCTCGGAGCGGGAGGGAAGGTTCGACGCCTCGTCGTCCTCCGCGACCTCGGGGGTGCGGGGCGGCTGCTCGACCACAATGTCGGGCGACACCCCCAGCGCCTGGATCGAGCGGCCCGAGGGCGTGTAATAGCGCGCCGTGGTCAGTCGCATAGCCCCCTCCGAGCGCAGCGGCATCACCGTCTGGACAGAGCCCTTGCCGAAGGATTGCGTGCCGATGACCACCGCCCGGCGATGATCCTGCAGGGCGCCGGCCACGATCTCGGACGCCGAGGCCGAGCCGCCGTTGATCAGCACGACGATGGGCTTGCCCTCGGCGAGGTCGCCGGGGGTAGCATTGTAGCGGTCGCCGTCCTGCGGGTTGCGGCCGCGGGTCGAGACGATCTCGCCCTTGTCGAGGAAGGCGTCGGCCACCTTGATCGCCTGGGTCAGCAGGCCGCCCGGGTTGTTGCGCAGGTCGAGCACGATTCCGTTGACGCTCTCCATGCCGCCCTTTTCCTCGACGGCCTCGGCGAGCCCCTCCTCCAGATTGGGGTAGGTCTGGTCGTTGAAGGTGGTCACGCGCAGCACGACCGTGTCGCCCTGGGTGCGGGTGCGCACGGCAGTCAACTTGATCGTGTCGCGCACGATGGTCACGTCGAACGGGTTGTCGACACCCTCGCGCACCACGGTGATCACGATGTCCGATCCCACGGGGCCGCGCATCAGCTCCACCGCCTCGTCGAGGGTGAGGCCCAGCACCGACTCGCCGTCGACATGCGTGATGAAGTCGCCCGCCTCGATGCCCGCCTCGTCGGCCGGCGTGTCGTCGATCGGCGAGACGACCTTGACGAAGCCTTCTTCCTGCGTGACCTCGATGCCGAGGCCGCCGAACTCGCCCCGGGTCTGCACGCGCATGTCGTCGGCATCCTGCGGGGAGAGGTAGCTCGAATGCGGGTCGAGCGACGTCAGCATTCCGTCGATGGCCGCCTCGATCAGCTCGGCCTCGTCGACCTCCTCGACATACTGGGCGCGGATGCGCTCGAAGATGTCGCCGAACAGGTCGAGCTGCTCGTAGACGGAGGCGTTGCGGTCCGCCTCCTGGGCGATGAGGGGGCCGGCCACCTGCGTGGCGATCACCGCCCCCGCGAGGGTGCCGCCCAGGGCGGCCATGACGAATTTCTTCATTGGCTCCTCATTCCTGTCTGTCGATGGCGAACCATCCGGCCGGGTCGACCGGCGTCTCTCCGCGTCGCACTTCGATATAGAGCGTCTCGCTCCGTTCCACACCTGTCGAGTCGACCAGTCCGGCCGCGGGCGGGGCGGACGCGCCGTCCATCAGCCCCAGCGGGTCGCCGGCGGCCACGATCTGCCCCGCGCGACCATAGAGCGTGCCGAGGCCGGAGAGCACGAGCAGAGTGTCGGCTTCCGGCTCCAGAATCATCACGTTTCCGTAGTCGAGCAGGGGCCCCGCGTAGCGCACGGTCGACGAGACGGGCGC
This sequence comes from Rhodovulum sp. 12E13, assembly GCF_003340565.1. Classification (GTDB taxonomy): domain Bacteria; phylum Pseudomonadota; class Alphaproteobacteria; order Rhodobacterales; family Rhodobacteraceae; genus HLUCCA09. The sequence continues at coordinate 206,876 of NZ_QPLK01000002.1, forward strand.
GGTGACCAGTGCGGCGGGTCGCGTGGCCAGCGTCACGCCGGGGCGGGCGGTGCCGGAAGCGTCGGCCTCGCCGAACCGGCGCAGGACGACGCCGGCAGCGGGAAGGGGCAGCGCGCGGCCCGCACGCGGCGGCCACCGGGGCGGCCCGGACCCGGGGGGGCGGGCTTCCGGCGAGGGTGGAGGGGCAGCCTTGGCCTCGAGCGTGCCGAGCCCGGCGACGAAGGCGGCCAGCGTGTCGGACGCGGCGACCAGGTCGCGCAGGCGCTCGGGGTCGGCATCGAAGCGACGCGGCAGCTCGATCCTCTCGGCGATGGCCTGCGACAGGTCGGTGCGCGCCTGTTGCACCGCGCGCAATGCCTCTTCCAGCGTTTCCTGGGCGCCGCGCTGCACGTCGCGCAGGGCCCGGATCTCTGCGAGGTCTCGGCGCAGGCGCTCGGCCTCCGCCTGCATCGCGGGTGTCACCTCGCCCAGCATCATTGCGGCGCGTGCCGTGCCGACCGGACCCGCGGGGTGCAGGAGCGTGAGCGCCGGCGGCGCCCGCTCGATGCCCGCGAGCGCTCCAAGCAGGCGCGACACCTCGCCCGAGCGCGCCTCGAGCGCCGCGCCGAGCCGGGCCTCGGCGGCGGCGGCCTGCCTCAGCCCCGCGCGCAGGGCGGCGAGCCCGTCCTCGTAGGCGCGCACCGTCGCGGTGAGGGCGGCGACGCGGTCGGCCCGTGTCTCGGCCGCCGAATGCGCATCGGCGGCCTGCGCCAGCCGTTCCATCGCGGCGCCGGCGAGCGCCGCGGGATCGTCGGCCGCGGCGGGGGCGCCCGAGAGCAGGGCGGCGATGAGGGCTGTCGCGGCGGCCTTCATCGCGCGATCAGGCTTTCCCCGGTCATCTCCTGGGGTTGCGGCAGGCCCATGAGCTCGAGCAGCGTCGGCGCGAGGTCGGCGAGGCGGCCGTCGCGCAGCCGTGCCCCCTCGGGGCCGCCCACGAGGATCACCGGCACGAGGTTGGTCGTGTGGGCGGTGTGCGGCCCGCCGTCCTCGGCGATCATCGTCTCGCAATTGCCGTGGTCGGCGGTGACGACGGCCGCGCCGCCGGCCCGTTCCAGCGCCGCGAGCGCCCGCCCGAGGCCGGTGTCGACGGCGTGGCAGGCGGCCTTGGCCGCCTCGAGATCGCCCGTGTGGCCGACCATGTCGGGGTTGGCGTAGTTGACCACGATCAGGTCGTAACCCGCCCCGATCGCCCCCACGAGCGCATCGGTCACCTCGGCCGCCGACATCTCGGGGGCGAGGTCGTAGGTGGCGACCTTCGGCGAGGCCGGCATGAACCGGTCTTCGCCCGCCTCGGGCGTCTCCCGGCCGCCGTTGAGAAAGAAGGTGACGTGCGGATACTTCTCGGTCTCCGCGAGGCGGAACTGGCGCAGCCCGTGCTTCGCGACCCATTCGCCCAGCGTGTTGACGATCACCCGGTCGGGAAAGATCGCGGTGAGGTGGCGGTCGAGCTCTTCCGAGTATTGCGCCATCCCGGCCGCCGCGGCCCAGTCGGGCCGCGGCCCGGGGTCGAAGGCGTCGAAGCCGGGCACGACGAGCGCCGACAGGATCTCGCGCGCCCGGTCGGCGCGGAAATTGGCGAAGAGCAGGCCGTCGCCGTCCTTCGGGGCGACGTAGGCGGAGAGCTTCGTCGGTGTCACGAATTCGTCGGTCTCGCCGCGGGCATAGGCGGCTTCCACGGCGCCCTCGGCCGTCTCGGCCGCGTGCCCCTCGCCGCGCAGGACGAGGGCGGCGGCCCTTTCGACCCTGTCCCATCGCTTGTCGCGGTCCATCGCGTAGTAGCGGCCGACGACCGAGGCGATGCGGGCGGGCTCGGGCAGCGCGGTGTCGAGTTCGGCAAGCTGCGTCGAGGCCGATTTCGGCGGCACGTCGCGCCCGTCGGTGACGGCGTGGATCAGCACCGGCACGCCCGCGTCGGTCAGGATGCGGGCGAGGGCGGCCACGTGGCGCTGATGGGCATGCACGCCGCCCGGCGAGCACAGGCCCATCAGGTGCGCGGTGCCGCCCGTCTCCTTCAGCCGCGCGACGAACTCGACGAGGGCGGGCTGGTCGGCGAGCGTGCCCTCCTCGATGGCAAGGTCGATCTGGCCGAGATCCATCGCCACCACGCGGCCCGCGCCGATATTGGTGTGGCCTACCTCGGAATTGCCCATCTGCCCCCTGGGCAGGCCCACATCGGGGCCGAACGTGGTCAGCGTGGCGTGCGGGCAGGTCGCCATCAGCCGATCCATCGTGGGGGTGTCGGCCAGAAGGGGCGCATTGCCCTCGGGCGAGGGGCCGATGCCCCAGCCATCTAGAATGCACAGGATCACGGGCTTCGGCGCGGCCATGGCGGTCTCCTCTCCGGTGCCCCGGTTTCCGCCCGTTCTAGGGGGGCGCTGGCGCGGCCACAACAGGGGCAAGCCCGTCGCAGCGCGCTCCGGCCACGACGGGAGACGGGCGGCGCCGGCGCAGGGCAGGGGGCTGGCGCGGGCCCCGCCCGCAGGGACGGTGCGGGGCGCCGCCGCTCATGCCGCGGCATCGAGACTTGCAAGCTCGATGGCGGGACGCCGGGCGCTTCCGGATCACGCGGCGGGGCGGACCTGCCCCTGCCGGACAGACCGGCGCGCTCACCCCCGGTGATAGGGTGCGCCGGCGAGGATCGAGGCGGCGCGGTAGAGCTGCTCGGCCACCATCACGCGGGCCAGCAGGTGGGGCCAGACCATCCGGCCAAGCGAAAGCGAGAGGTCGGCGCCGGCCACGAGCGCCGGGTCGAGCCCGTCGGCCCCGCCGATCAGGAACGCCGCGCCGCGGTGGCCGCCGTCGCGCCAGCCGGCGATCGTTTCGGCAAGGTCGGGTGAAGACAGCTGCCGGCCCCGCTCGTCGAGACAGACCAAGACCGCGCCGTCGGGGATCGCGCGGCGGAGCGCCTCGGCCTCGGCCTCCGGCCCCCCTCGGCCGCGCGGCTCGACCTCGGCGAGGCGCACCTCCGTCAGACCGACGGCGCGCCCGGTCTTCGCGGCCCGGGTGAGATAGTCGGCAACAAGCTCTCGCTCGGGCCCCGTGCGGGTGCGGCCCACGGCGACCAGGGTCAGGCGCATGGCGCGCTCAGGCGCAGGGCGACAGGCTGGCCGCGGTGCCCACGCCTGTCAGTCGGCGGATCCGGCCCGGCCCGGCTGGCCCTGTGGCAGCCACATCTTCTCGAGCTGGTAGAACTCGCGCACCTCGGGGCGGAACACGTGAACGATCACATCGCCCGCGTCGATCAGAACCCAGTCGCCGGAGTCCTGCCCCTCGACCTTGCAGAGCACGCCGTGGTCGTGCTTGAGCCGGTCGGTGAGCTTTTCGGCGATCGATTGGACCTGACGCGACGACCGCCCCGAACAGATCACCATGTGGTCGGCGATCTCCGATTTTCCGGCGAGCGGTATCGTGAGGATATCCTCGGCCTTGTCGTCGTCGAGGGAAGCGAGGACCGCGTCGAGCAGCCGGTCGGCCGCCTGCGTTTCCTGGGTGCCTGTCATGGCGGGGTAACCGCCGGGAGAGGCGTTGGTTGCCGCCGTTCGCGTGGCGACCTGCGCATAGGTGGACAGGATCGTCTCCCTTCGCTATCGCGCCGCTCGGCCCCGGCGCTCGGGCTGTGAGTAAGATAGCATCGAGGCCGTGACATAACAATGACTCGCGGATTAACCGGTGGCGGAGCAGGGCGCCGCGCCAGTCAGAGCGCGACGGCCGCCGCCGTCCGCTCTGGCAGGAACTGGCCCGAGGCGACGGTGTTTTCGTCGGCGGCGGCGATGGCCGCGACGAGCATCGCGGCAATGAGCAGGATGTGGAGGACGGGATAGGCCCGGCGCATGGGGCGACCTTTCATCAGAGGTCTCGGCCAACACGCGGGGCAGCAGGGCGGTTCCCCAATGCGCCGGGACAATCCGGGATCCGGCCCATCTGTCGCACCTTGCCCGGCCGCCCGCCCTGCGCTAACCCCCGCGGCATGATCCGGACTCGTGTTCTCGACCTTGCCGACCATGCGCGCCTGCCGTGGCGCTTCCACGGCGCGCTCCGCGGGGCGCCGCCGGCGGGGTGAGCGCCACCCCCCCCGTCGACACACGCCCCCGTCGACTACGCCCCCGCGACCGATCTGCCGGAGACCCGAGAATGACCGCCCCCAAGACGCTCTACGACAAGATCTGGGATGCCCATGTCGTCCACGAGGCCGACGACGGCACCAGCCTGCTCTACATCGACCGCCACCTCGTCCACGAGGTCACGAGCCCGCAGGCCTTCGAGGGGCTGCGCATGGCGGGGCGCGGCGTGCGCGCGCCCGACAAGACGGTCGCCGTGCCCGACCACAACGTGCCGACCGATCCCGACCGGCTGTCGGGCATCAAGGACGAGCAGAGCCGCATCCAGGTCGAGGCGCTGCGCCAGAACGCGAAGGACTTCGGCATCGAGATGTACGATGTCGACGACGTTCGGCAGGGGATCGTGCACATCATCGGCCCCGAGCAGGGCTGGACCCAGCCGGGCATGACCATCGTCTGCGGCGACAGTCATACCGCGACGCACGGCGCCTTCGGCGCGCTCGCCCATGGCATCGGCACGTCCGAGGTGGAGCACGTGCTGGCCACGCAGACGCTGGTGCAGTCGAAGTCGAAGAACATGAAGGTGGAGGTGACGGGCAGCCTGCCGCCCGGCGTGACGGCGAAGGACATCGTGCTGTCGATCATCGGCGAGACGGGCACCGCCGGCGGCACCGGCCACGTCATCGAGTATTGCGGCGAAGCGATCCGCGAGCTTTCGATGGAGGGCCGGATGACCGTGTGCAACATGGCCATCGAGGGTGGCGCGCGGGCGGGCCTGATCGCGCCCGACGACAAGACCTACGCCTACGTCAAGGGCCGGCCCCACGCGCCCAAGGGCGCCCAGTGGGAAGCGGCGCTGGCGTGGTGGGAGACGCTCAAGACCGACGAGGGCGCCCATTTCGACAAGGTGCTGACGCTCGAGGCGGCCAAGATCGACCCGGTCGTGACCTGGGGCACCTCTCCCGAGGACGTGCTGCCGATCAGCGGGGTGGTGCCGCATCCCGACAGCTTCGAGGGCGGCAAGCGCGAGGCCGCGCGGCGGTCGCTCGAATACATGGGGCTCGAGCCGGGCACGAAGCTGTCCGACATCGCCATCGACACCGTGTTCATCGGCTCGTGCACGAACGGCCGCATCGAGGACCTGCGCGAGGTCGCCCGGATCATGGAGGGCAAGCGCGTCAAGGAGGGCTTGCGCGCGATGATCGTGCCGGGCTCGGGCCTCGTGCGCGCCCAGGCCGAAGAGGAGGGCATCGCGCAGAAGCTGCAGGAAGCCGGCTTCGAGTGGCGCATGGCGGGGTGCTCGATGTGCCTTGGCATGAATCCCGATCAGCTGAAGCCCGGCGAGCGCTGTGCCTCGACCTCGAACCGGAACTTCGAGGGCCGGCAGGGCCGCGGCGGCCGCACCCACCTGATGAGCCCGGCCATGGCGGCGGCCGCCGCGATCACCGGCCGCCTGACCGACGTGCGCGAGGTGGTCTGATCGCGCCCCCCGCCCCCGGAGGACACGAGCGCGCGGCGCGGTCGCGCCGCGCGCAGCGCGAGGCCGGATCACCGAGGGCAGATGCCCCGGCGACGATGCAGCCCACGTGGCGCCCGCGGCTTACACAGCTTCACGAAGTCGTGTAGGGTGCAGCCGGAAACGCCGCTCACTGCTTGAAGGACCGGTCGCATGTCGGACTGGCTCAAATGGGTCGTGCTCGGCCTCATCTCCATCGCCTTCGGCGTCTTCGCCCTCAACCACGCCGTCCTCACCTCGGTCTCGGTGACCATCGTCGTGGGCGCACTGCTGCTGGTCACCGGCGCCGTGCAGACCTATGCCGGTGTCACCGACATCGGGTGGGGCAACAAGATCCTTTCGATCCTGCTCGGCCTCGTGCTGCTGCTGCTTGGCGTGTCGTTCCTCGCCGACCCGCTGGCCGGCACGATCTCGCTCGCGGTGCTGGTCACCATCTTCATCGCCGCCGGGGGCGTGTTGCGGCTGTTGTTCGCGCTGCGGCTGCGCGGCACGCCATTCTTCTGGATGATGCTCGCCTCGGGCGTGCTCTCGCTCGGGCTCGCCGCCTTCATCCTGCTGAACCCCGAGGTGACAGTCGCGTTGCTCGGCATCCTCCTCGGCGTCGAACTGCTGTTCAACGGTGCCGGGTTGATCGCGCTCGGCCTGTTCCGGCGCAGCTACCTGAAAGGGCAGCGTGCCGGCCGCGAGGCTGACGGCGAACCGGCCTGAGCCCACTGGACCTGCGGCGCGGAACAACCGCGCCGCTCGCCACGCTTGGTCTCCGAACCTGAACGGAGAAACGCCATGTCGGATTCGCTGAAATGGATGCTGCTGGGGGGGCTGTCGATCGTGTTCGGCCTCCTCGCGCTCAACTTCGCCGTGCTCACCTCGCTCTCGGTCACGCTGGTCGTCGGGGCGATGTTCGTCGTCGCGGGCGTCGCGCAGGCCGTGGCGGGCTTCCGCGACAGGAGCGGCGGGTCGAAGGCCTGGGCCATCGGCCTCGGCGTGGTAATGGCGCTGCTGGGGCTGTCGTTCCTGATCAACCCCTTCGCGGGCACGATCTCGCTGTCGATCCTCGTGACCGCCTTCATCGGGGCGAGCGGGGTGCTGCGGCTGATGCATGCCCGGGAGGCGCGCGGCACGCCGACCTTCTGGATGATGATCGTGACGGGCCTCGTCTCGCTCGCGCTCGCGGTCTTCATCATGGTCAACCCGCAGGTGACGCTGGTGCTGCTCGGCATCGTGCTCGGCGTCGAGCTGATCGTGAACGGCGCGGCGCTCATCGCGTGGGGCTGGCACCGCCGCACGCGCGAGCGCCGGGGCGACCCCCACGGCAGCGACCCGCGCACCGTGTGAGTCGCCTCACGGCTTGACGAACTGGAAGGCGCGGCGCTTGCCGGGGTTCGCGGCGAGCGACGCGCGCGTCTGCTCGATCCGACCGGCGAGGCCGAGGGGCGCGAGCCACGCCCCGGCCGCAGCGAGGCTTGCGTCGAGCGCGGCATCGTCGAACGGGGCGATCCGCGCCGCCTCCAGTTCCTGCGCGCCGGGCACCCGCTCGCACAGAAACACGACCGTGTCGCGCGGCGCATGGCCGACGGGGCGGAAGCACCCCCCCAGCCGCTCCATCTGGGCGGGCAGCCAGGGCTGCGACCAGTGCAGGCAATCCTGCTGAACGACGAGGCTGCCGCCCGGCACGAGATGGGGAAAGAAGGTCGCCGCCATCGCGTCTCCGCTTTCCACCGTCTTGGAGGCGTCCATGACGAGCACCTCGATCGCACCGCCCTGCCAGTCCATCCGGTCGATCTCGCCCCGGTGAAACACGATCCCGGGCGCCCATGGCGCGAGCGCGGCTTGCGCCAGGGGCAGGATGTCATCGCCCTCGAAGGGCGCGACGCCCTGCCGGTAGAGGATCGCCTCCTTCGTGCGCGCGTCGGCAGTGAACCGGTCGAAGGCGTGAATGGGCGGCACAAGGCCGGCCACCCGCCGCCCCTCGGCGAGCCGCGCGGTCGAGCCGCCGGCGAAGCAGCCGAGATCGACGATCGCGCCTGCCCCCTCGGCCCAGAAGCCGGCGAGCCAGTAATAGAGCTTCTGCTCCTCGGTCGAGAGCATGGTCGGCACGTCGCGCGCGGCCCCGAGCGCGCGCTCGAGCAGACGCCGCCAGGGCCGGGCGGAGAGCGCGTCGGTCCTGTCGATGAGGGCGGGACGGTCCATGCACCGGGCTTAGCGCACAGGAGGGGCGGCCGCCATGCGAGCCGCGTCCAGCCGGGCGCAAGGGGGCCTTGTCGTGGTGCGAGAGTGTGTTCGGGCCGTGCCGCCCCGGGGCGGGCCGATGCTGGCCCGTCTGGGGCGGTCGTTCCGGCTCTGGCGGCGGGCGACAGGGTCTGCCGCCCGTCACGGTGTCAGCGTCGGGCGGTCAGCGCGCGGACAGGCGGCTGATCTCTTCCTTGAGGCGAAGCTTCTGCTTCTTCAGAGCGGCGATCTGGAGGCGGTCGGCCCCCGGCTGGCGCTGCTGTTCCTCGACCTCGGCGGAGAGATGCTCGTGCTTGCGGCGCAGTTGCTCGACATGGGCGCTGACGGACATTCGGATCTCCTCTCTGATCGTGTCGTTCGACAAGTGCAGCACGTTCGCGGGCACCTGTCATCAGACTTTCGCAATACGATGGGAGCGGCGAAATGTTGCAAACCCGTTAATCGGCCCCCCAGCGCAGCGCCGCACCCTCGCGCAGGATGGCGCGCAACGCCGGCGTGTGATCCTCCCCGTCGTGCGTATGGGCGCGCCCTGCATGCATCACCAGCGGTGGCAGCAGGGCGAGGGGCGCGCGCCCGCCCTTGCGTGCCCGCACGAGCACGCGCTGTGCGCGCCGCCCCTCGCGCGGCGCAAGCGGCTGAATCTGCACGCTCCCGAGGGCGGCGAGGCCGTCGAGCAGGTCGGCCAGTCGCTCTGCCTGGTGGATTGCCGTCATCCACCCGCCAGGGGACAGGCGCCGCGCGCCGGTGGCCAGCCAGTCGGCCAGCGGCAGGTCGGGCGACTCGCCCATCGCCGCCTCGCGCCCGGGGTGATCCGAGGCGCGCGAGGCGTCACGCCGGAAGTAGGGCGGGTTCAGCATGACATGGTCGAAGCCGATTTGTCGCACCTCGCGCGGCATGGCGCCGACGTCGGCGGTGATGACGTCGAGCGCCGCGCCGGCCTCTGCCGCGTTGCGGCGGGCCAGGGCGGCCGCCGTCTCGTCGCGCTCGATTCCGGTCAGCGACAGGCCCGGCACACGCGCGGCGAGGCACAGTGCCGCGGTGCCCACGCCGCAGCCGAGCTCGAGCACGCGCTGTCCGGGCCGGGCATCGATCGCGGCGGCGAGCAGCACCGCGTCGACGCCGGCGCGGTAGCCGCGTGCGGGCTGCCAGAGGCGCACGCGCCCGCCGAGAAACCCGTCGTGGGTAAGCCCCTCGCCGCCCGGCTCAGGACGGCTCACCGGTCCTCGGTGACGGGCAGGCCGTTGTCGCGCATCACGGCACGGGCCATGAACAGGTCGCGGTCACGGACCATGAGCCGCCGCGGAAGGATGCCGATCGAGCCTTCGAGCACGCTCATGTGGACGTCCATTTCGAAGTAGTCTATCCCCTCGCCGTCGAGCAGGGCCTTGGCCAGCGCGGTCTCGGTGGGATCGTTGGTGCGCAAAAGCTCTTTCATGGTCTCGGCTTAGCCTGACGCAGGGGCGGGTGTCGAGCGCGATGCCCGGAGTGGTGAGAAGATGGACGACGCGGCCGCCGCGACCAAGCCCCACGAACGCCTCTCGGCGCTGCTCGCGCCCGAGATGGAGCGGGTCAACGCGCTCATCCGCGAGCGCATGGCCTCGCGCCATGCGCCCCGCATCCCCGAGGTGACGGCGCACCTGATCGAGGCAGGCGGCAAGCGGCTGCGGCCCATGCTGACGCTCGCCTGCGCGCGGATGTGCGGCTACGAGGGCGACAACCACGTGCGCCTCGCCGCGACGGTGGAGTTCATCCACACAGCGACGCTTCTGCACGACGACGTGGTCGACGAGTCGGGCCAGCGGCGGGGGCGGCCAACGGCCAACCTCTTGTGGGACAACAAGTCGTCGGTGCTGGTGGGCGACTACCTGTTCGCCCGCGCCTTCCAGCTGATGGTGCAGACCGACAGCCTGCGCGTGCTCGACATCCTGGCGAACGCCGCCGCCACGATCGCCGAGGGCGAGGTGCTGCAACTCACGGCGGCGCAGAACCTTGCCACGACCGAAGAGATCTACCTGCAGGTGGTGCGGGGCAAGACGGCGGCCCTGTTCGCCGCGGCCTGCGAGGTGGGCGGCGTGATCGCCGGCGAGCCCGACGCGGTGAGCGAGGCCCTGCGCGTCTACGGCGACGCGCTCGGCGTCAGCTTCCAGATCGTCGACGACCTGCTCGATTTCGAGGGCGACGCGGGCGCCACGGGCAAGAACATCGGCGACGACTTCCGCGAGCGGAAGCTGACGATGCCGCTGATCAAGGCCATCGCGGCGGCGGACGAGACCGAACGCGCGTTCTGGGTGCGCACCATCGAGAAGGGGCGGCAGGAGCCGGGCGACCTCGAGCACGCGCTTGCGCTGCTCGAACGTCACGGCGCTCTGGAGGCCACGCGCGCAGCCGCGCTGGGCTTTTCCGAGGCTGCCCGGACGGCGCTCGACGGCCTTCCCGACAGCGAGATCAAGGGGTTGCTCGCCGACCTCGCCGGCTACGTCGTCGCGCGCATTTCCTGACCCGGGCCGCCTGCGTCGCGCCGGTCAGGCGGCGACCGGCAAGGCGCGAGTGCCCTGTCCGCCGATGATCGCGGACTTGACCCACCAGCCCGGGTGGCCGGCTGCGAGACGGTCCGCCGCGGCCCAGGCTGTGTCCTTGTCGGGGAAGATGCCGAAGCACGTCGCCCCCGACCCCGACATCCGGGCGAGCATCGCGCCCTCGCAGGCCGCGAGGGCATCGGTCACGGTGCCGATCTCCGGAAGGATCGTCCGTGCGGGCGCCTCGAGGTCGTTCCGCTGCGTGGAAAGCCACGCCACGAACGTCTCGAGCGAGGGGAACTCCGGCAGCGTCTCGGGCATCGGCGGGTTGTCGGGCGTCTCCAGCGCGGCGAAGACGCGCGGCGTCGGCATCGCGCGGAGGGGGTTCACGAAGACGGCGGGCAGGCGCGGCAGGTCGGGCAGCAGGTCGATCCTTTCGCCGATGCCGCGCGCCCGCAGGGGGCGGGAGATCAGGCACATGGGCACGTCCGCCCCGAGGGGCAGCAGCGTCTCGGCCATCGGGCGCAAGGCGGCATCGGACCAGGAGGCCATGTCGTCCCATCCGGTATCCAGGGCCAGTGCCAGCATCCCGCGCACGGCAGCGGCTGCATCCGCCGAGCCGCCGCCGATGCCCGAGGACGGCGGCAGCATCTTGTTCAGCACGATGTCGGCAGGGCGGGCGTGCCCCACCAGCGCCGCCGCGCGCAGCACGAGGTTGTCCCCGCCCTGGGGCACGGCGCGCCCGAAGGGACCCGAGACCGAAAACCGCGGCACCTCCGCCTCGGTCAGCGTCAGCGTGTCGCCGATGCCCGCGAAGGCGACGAGGCTGTCGAGCAGGTGGTAGCCGTCGTCCCGCCGACCCACGACGTGCAGGGTCAGGTTGACCTTCGCAGGGGCGAAGACGGAAACCGCCGTCACGCCCCGGCCTCAGCCGTCGTCGCCAGCCGGCGTTCCGCCATCCGCGATGTCGGCGCCGGCGGAGCGCGCCTCGTCGCCGTGCAGCGGCGGCGCCCCTTCCTCGGCCAGCACCCGGTCGAGGCCGACCTCGAGCTTGCGGCGGATGCGCTCGGCCTCCTCGGGCTCGGGCTCGAAGGAGAGCGCGCGGTTCCACTGGAAGCGCGCCTCGATCCTGCGGCCCACCGCCCAGTAGACGTCGCCCAGATGGTCGTTGACGATGGGGTCGACGGGCAGAAGCTCGGCCGCGCGCTCCATGTGCTCGACCGCCTCCTCGTAGCGGCCGAGCCGGTAGAGACCCCAGCCGAGCGAATCGACGATGTGCCCCGAATCGGGGCGGGCGGCGACGGCCTCGCGGATCATGTCCATCGCCTCGTCGAGGTTCTCCTGCATCTCGACGAAAGAGTAGCCGAGGTAGTTGAGCACCGAGGGCTGGCCGGGGTTGAGCTCCAGCGCCTTGCGGAAATCGGCCTCGGCCTGCGGCCACTGATCCTCGCGCTCGTGGGTGATGCCGCGGGCGAAATGGACGACCCAATGCTCCTCGCGCTCCTCGGTGAAGAGCGCGATGGCACGGTCGTAGGCGGGGGTGGCGTCGGCGTAGCGCTCCATCCGGCGCAGCATGTCGCCGAGGGTGATGTGCACGATGGGCTGGTCGCCGTGGGTCTCGGCCAGCCGCTCGAGCACGGCGATGGCCTCGTCCTCGCGCTCCGACCGCTCGAAGGCTTCGGCGCGGCCGATCTCGGCGACGTGAAAGCGGGGATGATCGCGCGGCACCCTCTGGTAGGTCTCGGTGGCCAGCGCATATTGCTCCATCTGGTCAAGCAGGCCTGCCGAGAGAAGGATCGCGTCGACATGGTCGGGGCGAAGCGCTTCGGCGGCACGGGAATAGAGGAGCGTGTAGCTCGACTGCGCTTCGCCGCGGAGCGCGCCCGCCACGGTGAAAAAGACCTCGGCCGCGCCGTCGCGCGCGTCGCGCACGAGGTCGAAGGGTACGGTTTCGCCGGCGGCGAGGCGGGCGCGGAGGGCGGCGAGGCCGGGGTCGAGATCGGCGCCGAACGTGTCGGCGATGAGCGACAGGGCCTCCTCGTTGCGGCCGAGCTGGCTGAGCACCTGCGCGCGCGCGATCAGGCCACGGCGGGTCAGGCGCATCTCCGAGCCGTCAGCGCCGCCCGAGAATATCTCTTCCGCCGCCGCCATGTCGCCTGCCGCGGCACGGGCGAGGGCGGCGTGGTAGCGGCCGAAGGCGGGCATGCCGGTCGCGTCGGCCACGGCGTCGAAGGCATCGTGCGCGGCATCGATATCGCCCGCGCCGTAGCGCGCCCAGGCTTCCACCAGCCCGTCGACGAGGGGGCCGACCGACATGCCGGCCTCGAAATCCTCGAGCGCGCCCGACCAGTCCTCGCGGGCGAGCCGGTCGGTCAGCAGGACGAGGTTGGCGATCTGGCTGTCGGCGCCCGTCGCCCGCATCTGCCGGGCGATGGGCTCGGCCCGGGCGAGGTTGCCGAGGCCCATCTGGGCCACGATGGCGTTCTGCAGAAGCTCGGGGTTGCGCCCGTCGCGGATGAGGGCGCGGGCATAGTAGCGCGCTGCGGCCTCGTAATCGTTCGTTCCGATCGCGGCGCGGGCGGCGAGGTAGGACCCGGCGAGCCCCCGCGTCTGCTGCGCGGCGACGGGGGCGGCGGCGGCCGCGGCGGCGGCGGCGAGGGCGAGGGCGAACAGGGCGGCGCGGCGCTGGGTCAAGGGACACCTCTTCGGGGACGGCTAAGGGAAGCCTAGACCTGCCGCGCACATGCGGCAACCGCCGCCCGCGGCGCGCGGCCTGCGCGCCACGGCTTCGTGATGACCCGCCGGGGAGCGCCCGGCCGCTTTCGGTTGGCCGGGCGTCGCCCGCGGCGCGCGGCGCAGGCGCACCTGTGCGGCCCGCATGCCCGGGCCCGCATGCCCGGGACCCAGCCGGTGGAGGGGGCGCTGCCCCCGCCGCCCGTTCCGGGCGGCCCCCCGGGATACTTGGAGCAAGAAGAAGGAGCAGGGAGGTTGATGCGGTCGGGGAGCGATGCGATGCCGGCCGGGTTCGGCGCGCGAAAGGGTCGCCGTGGTCTCGGCCGGTGGCGCCCCGCATCGCGCGGCCGTGTCGTGGGAGCGGGCTCGGGGCGGGGGCGCGTGCCCACCCCGGGCATCCAGGGCCGTCACATGTTGGGGTAGTTCGGCCCGTCGCCGCCCTGCGGCACCGTCCACTCGATGTTCTGCAGCGGGTCCTTGATGTCGCAGGTCTTGCAGTGGACGCAGTTCTGGAAGTTGATGACGAAGCGCGGGGCCTGCCCGTCTTCCTCGACGAACTCGTAGACGCCGGCCGGGCAGTAGCGGGCCGAGGGGCCGGCATAGGTCGGCAGGTTGATCTCGACCGGTATGCTGGCGTCCTTGAGCTTGAGGTGGGCGGGCTGGCTCTCCTCGTGGTTGGTCATCGAGAACGAGACGTTGGTCAGCCGGTCGAAGCTGAGCACGCCGTCGGGCCGGGGATAGTGGATCGGCTCGTGCTTCTCGGCCGGTTCGGTGTGCTCGGCGTCGGACTTGCGGTGCCGGATCGTGCCGAACATCGTGTTGCCGGTCAGCGTGGCCCACCACATGTCGATGCCGCCCAGCACGACACCGCCGAGGATGCCGTAATGCGACCAGAGCGGCTTGACGTTGCGGACGGGCTTGAGATCCTTCGCGATCGGGCCGTCCTTGTGGATGTAGTCGTCGTACTCGGTCAGTTCGTCGCCGGCCCGGCCCGCCGCGATGGCCCGCGCCGCGGCCTCGGCCGCCTCGATGCCCGAGAGCATCGCGTTGTGGTTGCCCTTGATGCGGGGCACGTTCACCAGCCCCACGCCGCAGCCGAGGAGGGCGACGCCCGGCGCCACGGCCCTGGGCATCGATTGCCAGCCGCCCTCCGAGATGGCGCGCGCGCCGTAGGCCACGCGCTTGCCGCCTTTCAGGAGGTCCGCCACCATGGGGTGGTGCTTGAAACGCTGGAACTCCATGTAGGGGTAGACGTAGGGGTTCTCGTAGTTGAGGTGGACGACGAAGCCCACGTAGACCTGGTTGTTCTCGAGGTGGTAGATGAACGACCCGCCGCCGGCGTTCTTGCCGAGCGGCCAGCCCATCGTGTGGGTGACGGTGCCCTCTTGGTGCTTCTCGGGATCGATCTCCCAGATTTCCTTCATGCCGAGGCCGAACTTCTGCGGGCAGCGGCCCTCCTGCAGGTCGTACCTTGCCATCACCTGCTTGGTGAGCGATCCGCGCACGCCCTCGCCGAGGAACACGTACTTGCCGTGCAGTTCCATCCCCGGCTCGTAGTTCGGCCCGGGCGTGCCGTCGGCCTGCCGGCCGAACTCGCCGGCGACGACGCCCTTCACGCGGCCGTCCTCGCCGTAGACCAGCTCGGAGCACGACATGCCGGGGAAGATCTCGACCCCGAGCGCCTCGGCCTGCCCGGCCAGCCAGCGGCAGACATTGCCCATCGAGACGATGTAGTTGCCGTGATTGTTCATCAGCGGCGGCATCATCCAGTTGGGCACCCGCACCCGGCCGGCCTCGCCGAGGATGTAGAAGTTGTCTTCCTTCACCGGCACGTTCAGCGGCGCGCCGCGCTCCTTCCAGTCGGGGAAGAGCGTCTCGATGCCCACCGGGTCGAGCACGGCGCCCGACAGGATGTGCGCGCCCACCTCCGAGCCCTTTTCCAGCAGCACCACGTCGAGGTCGGGGGCGATCTCCTTGAGCCGGATCGCGGCAGACAGGCCGGCGGGGCCGGCGCCCACGATCACCACGTCGTATTCCATCGCCTCGCGTGCCGTCTCGCTCATCGCCGTCCGTCCTCGCTGTCGGTGCGCTGGGGCGGGGAAAGATTGTTACCCCGCACGGGAAAGTAAGCGCGGGCCGGACTATCGACAGCCCCGGGCGGCGTCAATCGCGACCGTGCGGCTGTCCGCCGCGCCGCGGTGGTGCATGGGGGGGCGATCGTCAGGTATTGCGCGCCGCGACCAGACGGATGCCCGGGCAGGCGCGGCACGACGTGCGCGTGGTGCGTGGAGCCGCACGGCGAGGCGCGCGCGTCGCACGACTGCCGCATGCCGGTCGGCCGCGCGCCCCGTCGGCGCGCGCAGGGCGGACCGAGGGGGCGATTTGCGGTGTCCGGCCCTTGCGGCGGCGGATTAGAGGTTGCAGAGCGGCGCCCGCGTCCGCACCTTCGGGGACGCAGACGCAAGCATTCAAGGCGACAATGGAAAAGATCCCGATGACGCGCACGGGCGCCGCCGCGCTCGATGTCGAACTCAAGCAGTTGAAGTCGGTGGAGCGGCCGGCGATCATCCAGGCGATCGCCGAGGCACGCGAGCACGGCGACCTGTCGGAGAACGCCGAGTATCACTCCGCCCGCGAGAAGCAGAGCTTCATCGAGGGGCGGATCAAGGAGATCGAGGGCCTGCTCGCCCGTGCGGAGGTGATCGACCCGGCCAAGCTCTCGGGCCCGATCAAGTTCGGCGCCACGGTCACGATCGTCGACGAGGATACCGACGAGGAAAAGACCTATCAGATCGTGGGCGAGCCCGAGGCCGATCTCGAGAAGGGGTTGCTCAACGTCCGCTCGCCGATCGCCCGCGCCCTGATCGGAAAGGACGAGGGCGACAGCGTCGAGGTGCGCACGCCGGGCGGCGAGAAATCCTACGAGATACTCGCCATCAGGTACGTCTGAGCGCAGGTGGCGCGGCCGGGGGATGGCAGCACGATGACCTCACCCAATGGCACCGTCGAGGGCACGAGCGACCGCGAGACCGCGCCGGAGCCACGCCCCGCCGGGACGCGGCGCGCGGGCGGCGGGGGTGCTTCGCCCGGCTTTCCGTCGGGTGCAGGCAGGCGGCGCGCGCACCGGGAGGGGCTCGACCCGGCCGGCGCTGCCGGGCTTGCGCTGTCGGCTGTCTGGGTGCTCGTCGTGGTGGCCGTGCTGTTGTTCTTCCCCCCGGGCGCCGGGGCGGGGCCGGCGGGGCTCGGCTGGATCGGCACGCTCGTCGCCATCGTCCTGCCGGTCGCGCTGATCTGGGTCGCCGCGCTGTCGGCGCGCGCCGCCCGCGTGATGCGGGAGGAGGGCGCGCGCCTCGAGGCGGCGGTCGACGCGATCCGGCATCTTGCGGCGCAGCAGCAACCGGCGCAGGGCTCGGGCATCCGCCCCGCCATCGAGGCGCGGCTCGAGGAGATCGCACGCGCCCAGCGTCAGACCGAGGCGGCGATCACACGGCTCACGCAGGCGGGTGCGCCGGTTGCCGGCGGGCCGGCGGCGGGGGCCGCGGGGCCGGGCCGCGGGCGCGTGCCCCCGGCGCCGGCGGCTGGGCCGAGCCAGTCGCGGCGGGCGGGGCAGGGGCCGGGCGGTGGCGGGCCTGTAGCGGGGCCGGCCGGTGCACCCGCGACCGATGCCGCGCAGCAGAGCCTCGCGCTCGGCACGCCGGAGGACGCGGGCGAGCCGATCTCGACCTCCGACCTGCTGCGCGCGCTCAACTTCCCCGAGGACGAGGCCGACACCGAGGGCTTTCGCGCGCTGCGTGCCGCCCTGCGCGACCGGCCGACCGCCGGGCTGGTGCGTTCGGCTCAGGACATCCTGACGCTGCTCGCAGAGGACGGGATCTACATGGACGATCTGGCGCCCGACCGCGCCCGCCCCGAAGTGTGGCGCCGCTTCGCGCATGGCGAGAGAGGCAAGGGCGTGGCGAGCCTCGGCGGCGTGCGCGACCGCTCGTGCCTCGCGCTGACCACGGGGCGCATGCGGCAGGATCCGGTTTTCCGCGACACCGCCCACCATTTCCTGCGCAAGTTCGACAAGACGTTCGCCGAGGTCGAGCCCGGGCTGTCGGATGCCGAGATCGTGACCCTTTCCGAAACCCGCACGGCCCGTGCCTTCATGCTGCTCGGCCGGGTGTCGGGAACCTTCGACTGAGAGCCGCGCCAAGCTCGCCACCCGCCGGATGCCCGGCGTCAGTCGGACGGTGCGCACCCTGCCGGCGCGATGAGGGGGGCGACGGGCCGCGCCATCGTCGTCGCCGCCCGCACGCCGAGGGCGGCGCCGGCGAGGCCCATGGGGCGCGGTGCCACCGGGCGGAAGCCGAGACGCTCGTAGAGCGCGCGTGCGCGGTCGTTGCCATCGACCACGTCGAGGCGCACCTCGACGCAGCGCCGCTCCGCGGCTTCCTCCAGCACCGCCCTGACGAGGTGCGTGCCGACCCCGCGTCTGCGCGCCTGTTCGGCCACGAACAACCCGTCGAGAATCAGCGCATCCGCCGCGATCCGTCGCTCGGTCATCTCGAGCAGTGGCGCCCGCCAGAGGGCGCCGAGGGGGCCGTAGGCGCGCGCGAGGTCGCCGAACCCGCCGACGACGAGGCCGCCTGCCCGTGTCTTGATCCCGGCCGCGCCCAGCAGCCGCCCCCGCCTGTCGCGCGCGACGATGGCGAAGTCGGGGTGGAGCGCACCTTCGAGGAACGAGAGCGCACGCGGCTCGGGTGCCATGATCCGGCCGAGCTTGCCCGAGAAGGCCTGCCAGAAGAGGCGAGCGATAAGCGGGCGCTCGGCGTCGGCGAAGCCGCGGGCGACATGCACGTGCGCAAGGTCTGGCCGGTCGCTCACAGCCGCGCCTCGGCCAGCGCCAGGTCGTCCGGCGCGTTGACGTTGAAGAAGGTGTCGTCGCCGGGGAAACGAACCCGCACCGCGCCTGACCGGTCGGCAAAGCCGGTCATCCGCCGCGCGCCGCCCGCCAGCGCCGCGCGCAGGGGAGCGGCGAGTGCGCTGCGCCACAGGCCGAAGGTCGGGTGCAGGCCATTGCCGTCTTCTGCCAGCGCCGCCGCCGCCGCGCCCCGCCCCGCGGCGAGACGGGTGGCGAGATCGGCCGGGAAGAACGGCGTGTCGACGGCTACGGTGAGCAGGTCGGCATGTCCCTCCGCCTCGGCCCAGTCGAGCGCGGCCGAGAGGGCGGCGAGCGGCCCCTCGTAGCCCGGCAGCGGGTCGGCGAGGCTCGCGGCGCCGGGCGGGAGCAACCCTGCAAGGCGGGCGGGATCGGGGCCGGCGCAGACGGCGAGCGCGGGGACCTGCGGCGCGAGGCGGCGCGCGGCTCGCGCCAGGAGCGTCTCGCCGCCGAGGCGCAGGCCCGCCTTCACCGTGCCGCCCATCCGCCGCCCGGCACCGCCGGCCAGGATCGCGCCCGCCGGCGGCGCCCCGTCGCCCTGCGGCCCTGCTGCCTGAGGTTGCATCCGTTCTCCGTCCGTCCTACCGCACGCGCGGTTTCGCCGGTCTTGCGCCTGCGCCCGGCCTGATCGCCCCGCCCGATCGCCCCGCCCGATCGCCTTGACAGATTACGGAGCGCCGATGCCTGCTGCCAGCCCCTCCGCCCGAAGGCCGGGGCCGCCCGCCACCCTCGGCGCGGCCTTCCGCCGGGGCCTGGTCGACAGCGCGCCCTTCCTGCTGGTGGTCGGCCCCTTCGCCCTGCTCTTCGGCGTGGTGGCGACCGAAGCGGGCCTCGACCTCGCGCAGACCATGGGATTCTCGGTGCTGGTCATCGCGGGCGCGGCGCAGCTGACCGCTCTGCAGCTGATGTCGGAGAACGCGCCGGTCATCGTGATCCTCGCCTCGGCGCTGGCAGTCAACCTGCGAATGGCGATGTATTCGGCCTCGCTCGCGCCGTGGATAGGGGCCGCGCCGCTCTGGCAGCGGGCGCTTGCGGCCTACCTGCTGGTCGACCAGTCCTACGCGGTGTCGCTCGCCAATTACGAGGCCGAGCCGCGGTGGAGCCTGCCGCAGCGCATGGCGCTGTTCCTCGGCACCGTCGCGCTGATCGCGCCGGTCTGGTATGCCTGCACGCTGGCCGGTGCGCTGCTCGGGCGCGGCATCCCGCCCGCGCTGGCCCTCGACTTCGCAGTGCCGATCACCTTCATCTCGCTGATCGCGCCGGGCCTGCGTACGCTGGCCCATGTCGCGGCTGCGCTGGTGGCGGTGATCCTCGGGCTGGCGCTCGCCGGGCTGCCCTACAATCTCGGCTTGCCGCTTGCCGCGCTGGCCGCCATGGCCACGGGCGCCGAGGTAGAGCGGCAGGGCCTCGCGCGGCCGATCCGGCGGGAGAGAGTGGAATGAGCGGCTGGTCCGACGCGGCGATCTGGGGGATCATTGCGGCGCTGGCTCTCGGCACCTGGCTGATCCGCTTTTCCTTCCTCGGTCTGATCGGCGGGCGCCGGCTGCCGCCCTGGGTGCTGAGGCACCTGCGCTACACGCCGGTCGCCGTCATCCCCGCGCTGATCGCGCCCCTCGTCGTCTGGCCACGGGCGACCGAGGGCGAGACCGACCCCGCGCGCCTGCTCGCCGCGCTCGCAGCCCTGGCCGTGGGCTTCGGCCTGCGCTCGGTGCTCGGCGCCATCGGGGCGGGGATGGGCACGCTCTACCTTCTGAACGCGGTGTTCTGAGGCGGCTCAGCGGACCAGCGGCACCCGCATCAGGTCGCCGCGGTTGTCGGGGCTGTCGTCACGGTGCAGCCGCGTCACCACCCCCGGCTGGCTCTCGATCCAGCGCATCGTGTTGAGGGGGAACCACGAGCGGGGGATGTCGCCGATGCCGGCCTCGCGCAGCACCTCGACGATGGCGATGTTGCAGCGGGTAGGCGGCACCGGCCCGGCCTGCTGGATCAGCCGAATCACGCGCTCCGCCTGTTCGG
Organism: Rhodovulum sp. 12E13; assembly: GCF_003340565.1. Classification (GTDB taxonomy): domain Bacteria; phylum Pseudomonadota; class Alphaproteobacteria; order Rhodobacterales; family Rhodobacteraceae; genus HLUCCA09. The sequence goes on from NZ_QPLK01000002.1 coordinate 226,904, forward strand.
GCGTCACGACCAGCGTGTTTTCCTTCACCCGGAAGGTCTCGCGTGCGTGGTAGTCGATGTAGAAGTCGTGCGCCGCCGGGGTGATCCCGAAAAACACGTCGTTCCGCTCGGGGATCTGCGGGTGGTTGAAGCTGCCGGCCGGGTCGAAGATCAGCCGTTGCGAGCCGTTGACCATCAGGCCCGCATGCGCCCCCTCGTTGGAGCGGTTGTTGATCATCGTGAACAGAGTGATCGAGGGCGGCCCGTCGTGGCGGTAGATCGCGCGCTGCACCTCTTCCTCGGGCGCCCATACCTCTTCGACGGCGCAGGCACCGAGGGCGAGCGGCAGGCAAAGCAGGAGGGCGGCGCGCCATGCGCGCGCGGTCAGGGCAGGCATGGGCGCCGGATCAGCCGGCGATCGCGTAGAGGAAAATCAGGAAGACGATGACGCCGATCGCTGTCCAGGTCGCCACCTTCATGAAGCCGGCGAAGGTCTTTTCCTGGTCGGTGATGTCCATCTTGCCGTGTTCGTGCTTGCTCTCGGCCATGGCCCCGTGTCTCCCGTCTGTCCGCGCCCCCTGTTAGCGGAGGCGGGGCGCGGTGTTAAGCGCGGGCCGCGGGCAAAGGGCCGCAGGCGCCGCACCTGTCGCGCTCACGCGGCGTGCCAGAGCCACGCGCCGTCGCCCCGCTCGGAGCGCGTCGCCGCTCCCGTGCGCAGCAGATGGTTGAGATGCCCCACCGCCTCGCCGAGGGCGAGCCCGTACTCGCCCGGCCCGATCTCGCGCCCGAAAAGCGGCGCGAAACACTCGTGCGCGGTGCGGGGGGCCTCCGACAGCCAGGCCCGCAGGCGGGCGAGCGCCTCGACGTGGTTCTGCTCGAGCTGCACCATCCGTGCGGGCAGGCCGGTGAAGGGCAGCTTGTGCCCTGGCAGCACGAGCTGGTCGTCGCGGGCATGGGGCGCGAGCCGTCGGCAGGAGGCGAACCAGGCCGCGATGGGGTCGGACTCTGGTTCGGTCGGATAGACGCCGAGATTTGGGGAAATCGACGGCAGCAGTTGGTCGCCCCCCAGCACCAGCCCGTCGTCTCTGCTCCAGAGGGTGGCGTGGTCGGGCGCGTGGCCGGAGCCTGTGCGCACGTCCCACGCCCGCCCGCCGGCCTGCAGCGTGTCGCCCTCCTCGATGCGGGTAAACCCCAGCGGCAGCGGCGCCGTGCAGTCGGCGAAGTTGAAGGGCCGCTCGCCCATGCGCTGCTCCAGCACGGCCTCGGGCATCCCCGCGCGGCGCCAGAAGGCGACCGCCTCGGGCGCGGGCCGTTCCTGCACATCGAGCTGGAGCATCCGGGCGAAGAGCCACGTGGTGCGCGTCGCCACGATCTCGGCCCCGTGCTCGGCGCGGAACCAGCCGGCGAGGCCGACGTGGTCGGGGTGGTAATGGGTGACGAGCACCCGCCGCACCGGGCGCCCGGCGAGCGGGCCGGCCAGCGTCGCCTCCCACGCGGCGCGGGCGCGCCGCCAGTCGAGGCCGGCATCCACCAGCGTCCATCCGTCGCCATCGTCCAGAGCGAAGACGTTGACGTGGTCGAGCTTCATCGGCAGCGGCAGGCGCAGCCAGAGCACCCCTTCCGCCACCTCGATCGCCGCGCCCTCCGCCGGCGGCTCGGCCCACGGGAAATCGATCGGCGCGTGGCTCTTTGCCCGCTCTCCTGCCGCGAGCGCCATCAGGCGGCGGCCAAGTCGCCGGGCGACAGCGCATAGAGCCCCTCGGACCCGGCGCGCGCCTGCGCAAGCAGGCCATCGTGCGCCGGCAACAGGCGGTGGATGTAGACGCCCGCCAGCGCCCGCCGCGCCTCGCCTCCCGCCAGCGCCGCGGCCAGATGGGCGTGGCCGCCCAGCACCCGCGCCGTCGCGTGCAGGAACGGCACCGCGCCCGCGTAGCGCTCCTGCAGGGGCTGGTCGATCATCCACTCCGTCGCCTCGCGCAGGTTCTCGGCTGCCTGCCACACGGGCGCGGCGAGGGCGGGCAGCGAGCCCCGTGCCGCCTCTGCCCCCGCCTCGATCTCGTCAAGCAGGCGGAAAAGCGCCTCGCCCCCGTCGGCCAGCTTGCGGCCCACGAGATCCATCGCCTGGATGCCGTTGGTGCCCTCGTAGATCGCCGCCACCCGCACGTCGCGGGCGAACTGCGCCACGCCCGTCTCCTCGACATAGCCCATGCCGCCATGTACCTGGATCGCCTCCTGCGCCACCGCGTGGCCCACCTCGGTGCCCCAGGCCTTGGCGATGGGCGTCAGCAGGGCCGCCCGGGCCGCCCACTCCGGCGCGCCGGTCGCCGTCTCCATGTCGATCGCCACGGCGCAGGAGAGCGCGATGGCCCTTGCGGCGAAGGTCTCGGCCCGCATCGCCGCCAGCATCCGCCGCACGTCCGCATGGTCGACGATGGCGCCGGTGCCATCGGGCAGGGGAGAGCGCCCCTGCCGCCGCTCCAGCGCCCAGGCGAGCGCGGCCTGCGTCGCGCCCTCGGCAACGCCGATGCCCTGCACGCCCACGGCGAGGCGGGCGTTGTTCATCATGGTGAACATCGCGGCCATGCCGCCGCCCTCCTCGCCCACAAGCCAGCCCGTGGCGCAATCGTATTCCATCGTGCAGGTCGGCGAGCCGTGCAGGCCCATCTTGTGCTCGAGGCCCGACACGCTCACCGCGTTGGCCACGCCCGCCGCGCCGCTCTCGTCGGGCAGGCGCTTGGGCACGAGGAACAGGCTGATCCCCTTCGTCCCCGCGGGCGCATCCGGCAGGCGCGCAAGCACGAGATGAACGACGTTGTCCACGAGATCGCTGTCGCCATAGGTGATGTAGATCTTGCGGCCGGTGATCGCGTAGGTGCCGTCGCCGTTGGGCTCGGCCCTCGTTGTCAGCGCGCCCACGTCCGAGCCCGCCTGCGGCTCGGTCAGGTTCATCGTGCCCGACCATTCGCCCGAGATCAGCCTGGGCAGGTAGACCGAGCGGAGCGCGTCCGAGGCATGGGCAGCGATTGCCTCGATCTGACCCTGGCTGAGCAGGATGCAGGTGTGCAGGCCCAGGTTGGCCGCGCTCATCATGTCGTTGACGGCGGTCTGCAGCGTCACGGGCAGGCCCATGCCGCCGTGCTCGGGCGGCGCGGCGACCGAGACCCAGCCGCCCCGGGCCACCTGTCCATAGGCCTCGGCAAAGCCCGGCGGCGTGCGGACCACCCCGTTTTCGAGCCGTGCGGGCTGCGTGTCGCCCACCCGCCGCAGCGGCTCCAGCACCTCGGCACAGAGCCGCCCCGCCTCGGCCAGCGCGGCGGCGGCCACATCGTCGGTCGCCTCGGCGAAGCGCCCGGTCGCCTGAACCCGGCCGAAGCCGACCACGTCGCGCAGCAGGAAGCGGAGCTCGTCGAGCGGCGGGGTGTAGGGCATGGCACGTCTCCGGGTGGCGCTGGATCGCGCGGCACCCTAGTGTTCCCGCGCCGCGCGCCAAAGCGCAACGCGGCGTCACGACCTTGCGGGCGGGGAGCGGCATGACGGAAACGGCCGGCAGGCAGACGGAGCGGCTGCCGGGCGACGCGGCGGGCGTGGCACGGGCCGCGGCCCTGTTGCGGGAGGGGCGGCTCGTGGCCTTCCCGACCGAGACGGTCTATGGCCTCGGCGCCGACGCGCGGTCGGGCCGGGCGGTGGCGGCGATCTACGCGGCCAAGGCCCGGCCCCGCTTCAACCCGCTGATCGTGCACGTGGCCGACGCCGCGGCGGCGGCGCGGATCGGCCGGATCGAGGGCGACGCCGCCCGCCTCGCCGACGCCTTCTGGCCCGGGCCACTGACGCTGGTCGTGCCGCTTCGCCCCGAGGCCGGTCTGTCGGATCTGGTGACGGCGGGGCTCGACACGGTGGGCCTGCGGGTGCCCGACGCGCCCCTCGCCGGCGCGCTGCTGGCCGAGGTCGGCGGGCCGGTCGCTGCGCCCTCGGCCAACCCGTCCGGCCGGGTCAGCCCGACTACCGCGGAGCACGTGTTCGAAGGTCTCTCGGGGCGCATCGCCGCGGTGCTCGACGGTGGGCCCTGCCAGGTCGGCCTCGAGAGCACGATCGTCGGGGGGGCGCCCGATCCCCTGCTGCTCCGCCCCGGCGGCGTGCCGGCCGAGGCGCTCGAGGCCGTTCTCGGCCGGCCCCTCCTGCGCCCGGGCGAGGGAGCGGCGGTCAGCGCGCCCGGGCAACTCGCGTCGCATTACGCGCCGTCCAAGCCGCTCCGGCTCGACGCGGACGCGCCGCGCGCGGGCGAACTCTGGCTCGGCTTCGGGCCGGGAGAGGCTCACCACGGCCTGAACCTGTCGGAGGCGGGCGATCTCGGAGAGGCGGCTGCCAACCTTTTCGCCCATCTCCGCGCCCTCGACGCCATGGAGGGAAAGGGGATCGCCGTGGCCCGTATCCCCCGAACCGGCCTTGGCGCCGCGATCGCCGACCGCCTCGCCCGCGCGGCCGCCCCCCGCGACTGAGCCAGGACAGGCCCCCGACCGACCGGGCCGGCGCGGACCTCGCGCTGCGCGCATCGGCCCGCCCGCCCCGACGCCCTCGCCTGCGCGCGCGCCGCCCCGCCCCTTCTTCTTGCCCGAAAATATCCCGGGGGAGTCGCCCGGAACGGGCGACGGGGGCGGCGCCCCCGAGCACCGCGCCGAAGGGCGATCTCGCCGGGGCGGTGCGCGCGTGCCTCAGAACCGGTCGAGCAGCCGGCGCAGGTAGTCGAGCTCGACCTCGGGGCGCTCCTGCTCGGCAGCGCGGCGGCGGATCTCGTCGAGCAGGTCGCGGGCCCGGCGGTAGACATCTTCGCCCTGCAGCAGGTTTTCCTGCGTGCCAAGCGGGCCGTTGTTGCCGCCGTCGCGGCCCAGCGGGTCGCGTTGACCGTTGGGGGTCGACTGGCCCACCTGCTCGCCCTGCTGGCCCTGCCCCTGCTGCTGTTGTTGCGCCAGGGCCTCGCCGAGATCGCGCATACCCTCGCGCAGCGCCTCCATCGCCTGGGCCTGCTCGTCGATCGCGCCGGCGAGGTCGTCGCCGCGCAGCGCCTCCTCGGCCCTGTCCATCGCCTCTCCGGCCCGGCCGAGGCTGTCGCGCGCCGTGCGCCCCTCTTCGGTGCCGGCACCGGGCAGGTTCTGCATCTGTCTGTCGAGCTCGCGCCGAAGCTCACCTTGCCGGCGCGCGAGATCCTCGGCCGACGGCATGCCGTTCGCCCCCGGCTGACCCTGGCCGGGCCGGCCCGGTTGCCCTTGTCCCGGTTGTCCCTGCCCGGGCTGACCCTGCCCGAATTGCTGCCCCTGCTGCCCGGGTTGCTGGCCCCGTCCCTGCTGGCCCTGCTGGCCCTGGCCGAACTGTTGACCCTGCTGGCCCTGCCCCTGCTGGCCCTGTTGACCCTGCTGGCCGGGATTGAACTGCTCCTGAAGGTTGCGGAATGCCTCGTCCGACAGGCCCTGTTGCTCGCGCAGCGTCTCGGCGAGGCCTTCCATCGCCTGCTGCCCCGGGCTTTGCTGCCCCTGGCCCGGCTGGCCCTGCGTGACCTGCATGTTCTCCATCATCTGGCGCAGCTGTTCGAGAAGCTGTTGCGCTTCCGCGGTGCGGCCCTCTTCCATCAGCTGCTGCAGCCGATCGAGCATCTGCTGGAGCTGGTCGCCCGTCATCTCCTGCATGTTGTCCGACATCTGCGGCTGCTCGCCCTGCTCGCGCTGCTGCTGGGCGAGCTGGTTCATGTAGTCCTGCATCGCCTCGCGCAGCTCCTGCATGAGCTGGGCGATCTCCTCGTCGGAGGCGCCGTTGCGGATCGCCTCGGCGAGCCTGTCCTGCGCGCGGCGCAACCGCTCCATCGCGTCGGACAGGTCGCCCTCCTCGATGTCGAGCGCGATCTGCCAGAGCGCCTCGGCGATCTCCTCCCGCGCCTCCTCGTCGAGGCCGCCGGGCGCCGCCGTGGCGGTCTCGAGCCGCATCAGCGCGAAGCGGAGCTGCAGGTAGTTGGAAGTCGATCGGAAAACGTCGTCGGGGCGATGGCTGACGGCGCGAATCACCTGTGCCACGCGCGGTGCGTTCGACGTCGACCACAGCAGGTCGCGGCGCTGCTCGATCAGCGCGTTGGCGAGCGGGTCGAAGAAGCGGCGTCCGGGCAGGGCGGCGAGGTCGAGCGGCCGGGAATACCCCTCGTTGCCCGAGGCGTCGATCGCGGTCAGCCGGAACTCGACCGGCAGGCCCGACCACGGGTGCTTGGAAAAATCCTCGACAATGGTTTCGGCAAACTCTGCGCGGTCGCCGCTGATGGGCAGCGGCAGGTCGATCACGATCGCTTCGCGCGGGTCGGGCTCGGCGGCGAGCCCGTGGCGGCGATCGACCTCGGTCAGGTCGAGCCGAATCGTGCCGCGCCCCGCGACGACGCCGTAATCGTCCTCTGCGGCGAAGGGCTGGGCGAATTGCCCGTTCGCCTCGCGCCGCATCGCGCCGTCGAAGGCGACCGAGGGCGCCCCGTCGGGCACGACGGCGACCTCCCAGGCGCGGCCGCCCGCGCCCTCGATGGCGATGCGCCCGTCCTGCGCGACCTCGAAGCCCTGCGCAGCGGCGGTCGCCGGCACCTCTGCCTGCGTCACCGGATCCTCGGCCACGCCCTCGGCAGTCACGGCCCCGGCCGGCTCCTGGCGGCCCGAAACACTCTCCTCGACGCGCAGCGCGCCCACCTCGCCGTAGAGGCGCAGCGACACGCGGCTTCCCGCGGGCACCGAGATCTCGGCCGCGGCAATGTCGTTGAGGTAGAGGCTCGGCTTGCCGGTGTGGAGCGGCGGCTCGATCCACCCTTCCCACGCCGGGCCGGCTGCGAGCGCCGCGCCGGGGCCGGGAGCCGCCACGTCGGTCACGCTGGCCGCGCGCCAGACCGAGCCGAAGAGCAGCGCGGCGACGAAGAAGGTGAGGGCGACATAGCGCAGGGCATAAGGGTCGCGCGACGACAACCGCAGGTCGGGCTCGACCGGCCTCGCCGCCGCGGCGCGATCGGCCATGCGGCGGACATGTGCCGCCCAGACCGCCACCGAGGCGTCGTCGGTCGCGCCGATCGCCTGGCTGTCGGCCAGGGCCTGCAGAGGGCGGCCGGGCAGCGTGGCGTCGAGCCGCGCCACCGCCTCGTCGCGCGTCGGGACGCGGAAGGCACGCCCCCCCCGCCAGGCGGCCCAGAGCGCGGCGGCGAGGCCGAGGGCGCCAGACGCCCAGACCGCCTCGACCGGGACCGTCTCGTGCAGGCCGAGGAACAGCGCGGCGGCGAGCAGGATCAGAATCGACCAGAGCGGCCAGAACGCCCGCGTGACGCGCTCGGCCAGCATGCCCGCCCGCGTCAGGCGCAGGGGGCGCACCAGCCGGGCCAGCGTTTGCTGCCGCGGATCGGAGAACGCGGGCGCACTCGGTGTCGGCGCGGGCGCCGAAGCGGGGACGTCGGGGCGGTCGGCGGTCATCTCGCTCCTTTCGGCGGCCGCATTCCCGGTCGGGACGCGTGCGGCGGGCGGTCCGTCGGCGGCCGGAGCGGCCTGGCGCGCCGTGCTCACGGCGCCCCGCGCATCACGCCAGCCAGGGCGGAATGGTATCGCGGCCGATCATTTCGTCAAAGGTCGGGCGCGGGCGAATGACGGCCACGTGATGACCGTCCACCAGCACCTCCGGCACCAATGGGCGCGAATTGTACTCCGAAGACATGACCGCGCCGTAAGCGCCGGCGGATCTGAAAGCCACGAGATCGCCCTCGGCGAGCGGTGGCAGCGCACGTGCTCTCGCAAAGGTGTCACCCGATTCGCAGACCGGGCCGACCACGTCATGCTCCCGCGTCTCGGCGCCCGGCGCCGGCTCCGCCAGCGGAACGATGTCGTGGTGCGCTCCGTACATGGCGGGTCGGATCAGGTCGTTCATGCCGGCGTCGAGGATCAGGAAGCGCCGGCCCTCGCCTTCCTTCACGTAGACCACGCGGGAGACGAGGATGCCCGCGTTGCCCGAGATCAGCCGCCCCGGCTCGATCTCGATCTCGCAGCCGAGGTCGCCGACCGTCCGCTCGATCAGCGCGCCGTAATCGGCCGGAAGCGGCGGCGGCTCGTTCGAGCGCGTGTAGGGAATGCCGAGGCCCCCGCCGAGGTCGAGCCGGCGGATGTCGTGCCCGTCGGCGCGCAGCGCCCGGGTCAGCTCGGCGACCTTGAGATAGGCGGCCTCGAACGGCGCGAGGTCGGTGAGCTGCGAGCCGATATGCACGTCGATGCCCACGACCTCGACGCCGGGCAGCCGCGCTGCCTCGGCATAGATCTCCCGCGCGCGGGAGAGCGGCACGCCGAACTTGTCCTCCTTGCGGCCCGTCGCGATCTTCTCGTGCGTCCTGGCGTCGACGTCGGGGTTGACCCGGAGCGCGATCGGGGCGACGGCCCCCATCAAGGCGGCGACCTCCGACAGCGCGGCGAGTTCGGGCTCGGATTCGACGTTGATCTGCCGCACGCCGCCTTCGAGGGCGAGCCGCATCTCTTCCCGCGTCTTGCCGACGCCCGAAAAGACGATCCGCTCGCCCGGCACACCGGCCGCGGTCGCGCGCAGGTATTCCCCGCCCGAAACCACGTCCATCCCGGCGCCGAGCCGGGCGAGCACGCGCAGCAGCGCCACGTTCGACGCCGACTTGACCGCGAAGCACACCAGATGCGGCCCCCACGACAGCGCATCGTCGAAGAGCTGGAAGTGCCGTGTCAGCGTGGCGGTGGAATAACAGTAGAACGGCGTGCCGACCTCGGCCGCGACCTGAGAGAGGTCGACGTCCTCGGCGTGCAGCCGGCCGTCGCGGTAGAGGAAATGATCCATCCCCTCAGGCCGTCCGGGCCGTTCCAACGCCCGGCCGCGACCGCAGGAAGAGGTAGAGCGGCAGGCCGCAACTCACGCCGATGCAGTAGATCGCTGGGATGGCGGCGAGGGCCAGCCAGTCGCGCCGCTCCAACGCCTCGGCCACGATCCAGACCGTCAGCGCGATGGCGGCGATGGTCAGGTCCCAGACGAGGCCGGTGGTCGAGGCGTTGACATACCACGCGTCGATCAGGCCGCCGAGGCCGCCGCCTTCGGTCGTCATGTGGGTCACGAACCAGTACATCGGGTGGATCGCCCCCCAGATCGCAAGGGCGAGGAAGATCAGGCGCATGGGCGACATGAACGGCTCCGCTGTCTCTCGCGCCCAGGTAGCCCGGCCGGCCGCCCCTGTCCATCCGCTGCGACGGGGCGCAAATTCCTTGTCCAAGGAATTTGCAAATCCCTTCCTTCAAGGGATTTGCGCGCGCCATCAGAGCCGGTCGAGCAACTCTCGCGTGGGCCAGGCGTCGGCGGGCAGGCCGAGGCGCTCCTGCTCGGCCTGTACCGCGGCGCGGGTCATCGCGCCGAGGATGCCGTCGATGCCGCCAACGTCGTGGCCGCGTGCGGCGAGCTTCTCCTGAAGCTGCCGCATCTCTGCGTCCGACAGCCCGGGGCCCGCATCGCCCGCGAGGTAGACCGGCGCGCCCTCGAGCCGCGTGGCGAAATAGGCCGCCGTCATCACGTAGACGAAGCTCTGGTTCCACTCGAAGAAGACGTCGAGATTGGGGTAGGCGAGAAAGACCGGCCCGCGCCGCCCCTGCGGCACCAGAAGACGCGCTTGCAGCTCGGCGGACCCGAGGTCGCCCCGGCGCGCCGCGACCCCGAGCGCCGCCCACTCCGCCACCGTCCGGCCGCCATCAAGGCCCGAAAGAGCCCAGTCGAAGTCCGCGGGCACGGTCACCTCGCGCAGCCAGGGCTCCCCCGGCCGCCAGCCGTAGCCGGCCAGCATCGCCGCGCCCGAGAGCAGGGCGTCCTGCGGCGAGGTCTTGAGCGACACGCGCCCGTCGCCGTCGCCGTCGCGGCCATGCTCCAGGATGTCGGAGGGCAGCATCTGCACCATCCCGACCTCGCCGGCCCAGGCGCCGGTCGTGCGGTCGGGGTCGAGATCGCCCCGCGCGAAGAGGTCCAGGGCCGAGAAGACCTGCGGGCGGAAGAGGTCTGGCCGCCGGCAGTCATGTGCCAGCGTCATCAGCGCGTTGACCGTGTTGTAGTCGCCCTGGACCGCGCCGTAATCGGTCTCGAACGCCCAGAAGGCCAGCAGCACGCCGCGCGGGATACCGTAATCCGCCTCGATCCGGTCGAAGAGCGCGTCGTGCCGCTCGGCGTTGCGGCGCCCGTTCTCGATCCGGCTGCGGCTGATCAGGCGGCGCGAGAAATCGACGAAGGGCAACTGGAAGATGCCCTGCGCCCGGTCCGCCCGGATCACGGCCGGGTCCTGGCGCACGCCGTCGAAGAAGCGCGCGGCGACGCGCGGGTCGGCGCCGCGCGCCACCGCCTCGCGCTCCATGGCCGTGCGGAACGCGCCGAAGCTGCCGCCGCAGGGCACGCTCGCCGCGGCAGGAAGGGTGGCCGCGACAAACGCCCCGACGAGGATGGGGAGTCTCGTGCAGGATGGGGAAGAGGGCATGGGAACAATCCGTCTCGTCGGCGCTTTGCAGGGCGCGAGCCTAGCCGAGCGGCGCCGGCCTGCAACCCGCGGCGTCCCCCGCCCGCTCCGCCTCGGCCCGCCGTGCCGAGGCCCGGCCGCCAGCGCGGGACAGCCGCGAGACCGGCGAGGTTCCGCGCATGTGCGACGACGAATTAACCTTTGTTGAGTGGATGTTAACGCGGAGGTAAGACTTATGATGATATCCGTTAAGCGGGCTGTGGTGCCGCCGGCGCGGCACGGAGGAGTCATGCACATCCTTGTCGTGCAGGAGAATGCGGAGCTCGGGCGCATCTGGGCCCGTCACCTCGAACGCGAGGGGCACAGCGTCGACCTGGTTGCGACGCAGGATGCGGCGATGGAGATCATGCGCCACCGGGAAGTGAACGTGATCGTGCTCGACGTGGTCCTGCCCGGGGGCAGCCCGCTCGCCATCGCCGATTTCGCGAGCTACCGCTGGCCCGAGGCCAAGGTCGTCTTCGTCACCAACACCACCTTCTTCTCCGATGGCTCGATCTTTCGCCATGCCCCGAATGCCTGCGCCTACCTGCAGAGCGACACCGACCCCACCGACCTCGCCATGATGGTCAGCCATTACGGGGGGGCGGCGCGCCCGGCCTGACCCGACCGCGCTCCGCCGGCGAACGCCTTCGCCCGGGGCGGTGCCGTCACGCCGCCCGCAGCGCCTCACGGCCGTGCGGTGCGTCCCAGTCGATGCGCGGGCCGATCGGCACGATCCGGTGCGGATTTATGCTTTCATGGCTGTAGTGGTAATGACGGACGATGTGGTCGAAATGGACCGTCTCCGCCACGCCGGGGACCTGGTAGAGGTCGCGCGCATAGGCGAAGATCGACGGGTAGTCGACGATCCGCTGACGGTTGCACTTGAAGTGGCCGTGATAGACCGGATCGAAGCGCAGAAGCGTCGTCAGCGCCCGCCAGTCGGCTTCGGTGATGCTGTCGCCGGCGAGATAGCGCTGGCGCGACAGCCGCTCCTCCATCCAGTCGAGCGTTTCGAAGACCTCGGTCACCGCCTCGTCGTAGGCGCCCTGCGTGGTGGCGAAGCCGGCGCGATAGACGCCGTTGTTCAACCCCGGGTAGATGCGCGCATTGACGGCCTCGATCTCCTCGCGCAGCCGCGCGGGATAGAAATCCTGGCGGTCGTCGGTGATGCCGTCGAACGCGGAGTTGAACATGCGGATGATCTCGGCCGATTCGTTCGACACGATCGTGTCGCGCTGCGTGTCCCACAGCAGGGGCACGGTCACGCGGCCCGTCATGTCGGGCCGCGCGCGCAGGTAGACGTCGCGCAGGTAATGCAGGCCGTGCAGGCGGTCGCCGGTGGCGCCCGGCCAGTCGTCGCGCAGCTCCCACCCCTCCGTCAGCATGTCGGGGTGGACGACCGAGACGCCGATATGGGGCTCGAGCCCCTTGAGCGCGCGGAAGATCAGCGTGCGATGCGCCCAGGGGCAGGCATGCGAGACGTAGAGGTGGTAGCGCCCGCTCTCGGCCGCAAATCCGCCCTCGCCCGAGGGGCCGGCCGAGCCGTCGGCCGTGATCCAGTTGCGGAACGACGCCTCGCTCCGCTCGAACTTTCCGCCCGTCGACTCGGTGTCGTACCAGCGGTCGTGCCATTCGCCGTCGATCAGCAATCCCATCGCGCTCTCCTCAGCTTTGGACAAAGATCGGCCCGGAGTGCCGTTGCGCCAACCGGCAAGGGCGCGGAGGCGTCCTGCGTCAGCGCACAGCGTGCAACGCGCGGCGGCGCAGAGCGATCCACCCGCGGGGCGTGCCGCCCTCATGTTGCGCGCGGCGACGATCCTGCATTGACAGGGCGACACCCTGTCGCATCTTCTTGGAGCAGGGGCACATGCCCGACCGGTCGAAGGGGGACAGCCCATGTCGTATCTGCCGCAGGATGTGTGCGACGGGCTGGAGGCTGCTCGCGTCGCCCGGCTCCGGTCGCGCAGCCGCATGCGGGTGCGGGCCGGCGAGCACGAATTCGTCATCCTTCGCCACTGGTCGACCGGCTTTGCCCTTGCCGCCGAAGACGCGGCGAGCCTTCCCGGCCGGGTCGACCTCTACGACGGCGCCCGCCACCTGTGCCAGGCGCTCATCCTCGCCTCGACGGAGGAAGGGGGAGAGCGCGTGTTCGAGTTCAAGTATGCCACGCCCGTGGCCGATACCGCCCCCCCTGCCGATTTCGCGCGCGACGCCGACGCGCCGGTGGCGCTGCTGCCGCCCGCCTGAGCCGGCGGAGCGGTGCGCGTCACGCCGCGCGCTTCACTGGAGGTCGGCAAAGGCCGTGCGCAGCCGCTCCATCGCTTCCGCCACACGCGCCCGTGGCGTGGCCAGGTTGAACCGAAGGAACGTCTCGCCGCCCGTGCCGAAGGTCGTGCCCCGGTTCACGCCGATGCGCGCCCCCTTCTCTACCCGCGCGGTGAACTCGTCCGCGGCCATGCCGGTGCCGGCGAAGTCGATCCAGGCGAGATACGTCGCCTCGAGCGGCATCGAGGCGAGGCCGGGGATCGCCGCAACGGCCTCGTCGACGAGCGCGCGGTTGGCGTCGAGGTAGGGCAGCAGCCCCGACAGCCACTCCGCTCCCTCGTCGGAATAGGCGGCCTCCGCGATCACCGGCGGAATCGCGCCCGGGTAGAGGGCGAGCGACGCGAGCCGTTCGGCGAAAGCCGTGCGCAGTCGTGGATCGGCGATCGTCACCTGCCCGATATGCGCCCCGGCGAGGTTGAACGTCTTGGTCGGCGCCGTCAGCGTGACCAGCCGATCCTCTACCCCGTCGATCAGCGCGGTCGGGGTATGGCGCGGCGAGCCGGGCAGCACGAGGTCGTGGTGGATCTCGTCGGAGACGATCAGCAGGTCGTGCCGCCGCGCGAAGGCCGCCACCCCCTCGAGCTCGGCGCGCGACCAGACCCGCCCGCCCGGATTGTGCGGAGAGCACAGCAGCAGGATGCGCTCGCGCCCCGTCATCTGCGCATCGTATCGCTCGAAATCCAGCGTGTAGCGGCCGTCTTCCAGCGCCAGCTCGCACTCGACCAGCTCGCGCCCCGCCGCCCGCACGACGCGGCCGAATGCGTGGTAGACCGGCGAGAACACCACCACCGAGTCGCCCGGCGACGACCAGACGTCGAGGCACAGCGCGACCGCGTTCACCAGCCCGTCCGTCGAGAAGATATGCGCAGGGTCCACCTGCCAGCCGTGCCGCTCGGCCATCCAGCGCGCGACCGCTTCGCGCATCCCGGCATCGCCTGCCGCGTATCCGAACACCCCGTGGTCGATCATCCGCTGCAGCGCGGCGGGCACCGAGGCGGGCGGGCGGAAGTCCATGTCGGCGACCCACATGGCGATCCCGTCCTCCGGCGAGACGCCGCAGCGCTCGGCCATCCCGTCCCACTTCTGGCAATTGGTGCCGCGGCGGTCGATGATCCGGTCGAAGAAGGCGGACTCGTAGGGCATGGGCGCTCCTCGTGCGTTGCGACGGCGAAAGAACCGCCCCGCGCCGCGAACTGCAAGACCCCGCGACGCGGCCCTTGCGTCAGAGCCAGTGCGCCGCGATCGCGCCCACGTCGACCCGCGCGCCGAGCCGCCGCGCCAGCAGGTAGAGACCCGCGAACTTGCGTTGCAGGTAGAAAACGTCCGTCGGCGGCACATGGACGAACGTGCGGTCGGCCGACATCTCCATCGCCCGGTCGCGCAGGCGCAGCACCATGTCTGCATTGCCGAAATCGAACGGGCCCCGGTGCCGCAGCGCGCCGAAGGCGATGCCGGTCATCTCCACCACCGCCCGCTTGTGGTGCTCGGCCGTGTCCTCGGCGAAAAATCCCAGCCGCAGCGCTGCGCACGCGATGTCGCCCGCATCCCCGCCGATCCCGGCGCGCAACAGGTCACGATACCCCTCCGTCACCGCCTGCGGAAAGGCGCGCGTCGCGCCGAAGTCGAGCAGCACGAGCCGTCCGCGCTCCCCGTCCCACCGGTAATTGGCGAAATTCGGGTCGGTCTGCATGACGCCGAACTCGAACATCTCGCGAAACAGCAACTCGAGCAGAAGCCGCACGATCCGGTCGCGCTCCGCCTGATCCGCCTCGGCCATTCGTTCCACCGCCACGCCGGGCTCGAACGACATCGCCAGCACGTCGCGGGTGGTCAGGTCGTCGGCCAGGCGGGGCACGGCGTAATCCTCCTCGCCCGCGAGCAGTGCGCCGAAGCGGGCCAGCTCCTGCCCCTCGCGCGCGTAGTCCGCCTCCTCGTGGAGCTGCCGCTTGGCCTCGGCCAGGAGCGGGCGCAGGTCCATCCCCGGCGGCGCGAGGCCCGCCCAGCGGATCAGCGCCGCGACGTTCTCCACGTCGCTGTCGATCGACCGTCTGACGCCGGGATACTGCACCTTGATGGCAAGATCCCGCCCGCCACGCGCCCGCGCCCGGTGCACCTGCCCGATCGAGGCGGCGGCGAGGGGGCGCACGTCGAACCGCTCGAAGCGCCCCGTCCAGCCCGGCCCCCAGGCCGCGTCGAGGGCACCGCGGAGCTGCTTCGGCGGCATGTAGTCGGCCTCGGCCCGGAGCCGCCCCATGATCTCGGCCAGCTCGGGCGGCAGCACGTCGCCGGCATCCATGCTCACGAGCTGGCCGACCTTCATCGCCGCGCCGCGCATCCGCGCCAGTTCGTCGGCCACGCGCCGCAGGTTGTCGGGCGTCAGCAGCAGCCCCTGCCAGTCGGGCCGTGCGCCCCCCGCATAGGCCCGCGCCCCCCGCCACGCCACGCCCCCCGCGATTCCGGCCGTCATCGTGCCGAAGCGCGACAGCCGCGCGAGACGGCTCGCAGGCACGGTCAGCGCCTTTCCCCTCGGGCTCTCGTCGGCCATCGGCTCTCCCTCTCAGGCGCGTCACGTAATGCGCCCGTCTGCGAAGTCAGCAGCCGTGCCCCCCTCGCCCGGCCCCGCCCATCATCCTGGTCCAAGTACTCTCGGGGGGAGTCGCCCGGCACGGGCGAGGGGGGGGCGCCGCCCCCCCCCCCCCCCCCCCCGGGGGCGCGGCACGCCGGGAGGGCAGGGCTCTCCGAGCGGTCGATCTCGTGCCCGCCCTGATGCCAGTGCAGCGCCACCTCGGCCCCCTGCCGCTCCAGCCAGGGCGCCAGCGCCTCGGTCTGCGCGGCCGGCGAGATCGGGTCGCGCCGCCCCGCGGTGATCAGCACGCGCCGCCCGGCGAGGCCCGGCTGCGGCTCGGGCGTCCACGGGATCAGCGGGTGCATCAGCGCCAGATCGTCGACGAGGCCGGGATGGGCGAAGGCCATGGCCGCGAGGATGTTGGCCCCGTTGGAGTAGCCCAGCCCGATGACCCGGGCCGCCCCCGTCTCTGCCCGGGCCGCCGCCACGAAGCCCGCCATCTTTCCAACCGCGCGGGCGAGGTCGTCCATGTCGTAGACACCCTCTGCCCGGCGGCGGAAGTAGCGGGCATGGCCGCCCTCGCTCACGTCGCCGCGGGGCGAGATCACGTGCGCGCCCGGCACCAGCTCTCCGGCCAACCCGTGGAACTGGCGCTCGTCGCCGCCCGTGCCGTGGAAGGTCAGCACCAGTGGCGCGCCCGGAGCGCCCTCCGTGCGGGCATGAGGGTAGCCCGCAAGGCCCGTCCCGGACACGTCTTCTGCCCCCGCCCCCGTTGCTGCCCCCGCCACGGACCCTGCCTCAGTCATGGATCGGCTCCAGGTACTTCTCCTCCAGCACCTCGCGCAGATGGGCGTGCTGCGAGGGCAGTTTCAGCGCCTGCCCGAGATGGGCGGTGTCCTCGTCGCGCTCGAAGCCGGGCTCGTTGGTGGCCACCTCGAACAGCACGCCACCGGGCGAGCGGAAGTAGATCGCCCAGAAATAGTCGCGGTCGATCACCGACGTCACCGAGTAGCCGGTATCGGCCAGCGCCTTGCGCACCTCCAGCTGCGCCTCCCGGTGATCGACCGAGAACGCGATGTGGTGGACCGAGCCCGCCCCCTGCCGGGCGTGGGTGCCGTCCGCGAGGGTCTCCAGCTCGATCAGGTCGGCCCCGTTGCCGCCCGGCACGCCGAGCCGCACGAGGCCGTCGGCGCGCTCCCTCACCTCGTAGTTCATGAAGCGCAGCAGTTCCTCGGTCGCGCCGCCGTCCGACAGGCGGACATGCGCGCCGCGGAAGCCGCGGATGGCATGGTCGGCATCGACGCCGCCCGCGAGCCACGGCGCGCGGGCGTCGCCCGGCACCTCGGCCAGCGCGAAGCCGTCGCCGTCGGGGCCCTCGAAATACAGCCGGTTCTCGCCGAACACCCTCGCTTCCTTCAGCCCGTGCAAGTCGAAGCTGGCCAGCCGCTCGCGCCACCAGGGCAGGGCGCCCTCGGGCACCGAGAAGATCGTGGTGCCGACTTCGCCTGCGCCGGCGCGGCCGCGCTTCGCGCCGGGAAAGGGGAAGTAGGTCATCACCGAGCCGGGCGTGCCCGTCTCGTCGCCGTAATAGAGGTGGTAGACCTCCGGCGCGTCGAAATTGACCGTCTTCTTCACCCGGCGCAGGCCCAGCACCCTGGTGAAGAAAGCGTTGTTCTCCTGCGCGCCGGACGCGAGGGAGGTGACATGGTGCAATCCGTTGATCTGGGTGAGCATGGCTCTCGTCTCCCGATGCGAGCGGCCTTCGGGCCGCGATCCTGCCTTCGGAGATAGCGATGCGACGCTCTCGCACAAATGCAGAAGGGCGGATACGATCTGTGCAAATTCGCGCAGACAGGACGGCGGCGGCCCCTCAGCCGAGCGTGTCGGGCACGTCCATGCCGCGCAGGATCTCGGCGGCGGGCATCGGGCGGCGCCCCTCGCGCTGGGCCTCGGTCACCTCGACCGCGCCCGTCCCGCAGGCGATGGTCAACCCCCCGAGCCGTTGCCCCGGCGTGCCGGTGCCGGCCACGGGACGGGCGCGGTGCAGCTTGAGTCGTTCCTGCCCCGCGAGGCACCACGCGCCGGGAAAGGGCGAAAGCCCGCGGATCTGCCGGGCCACCGTCTCGGCCGGCTGCGCCCAATCGATCCGTGCCTCGGCCTTGTCGATCTTGTCGGCGTAGGTCACGCCCGCGTCGCCCTGGGCGATCGGGGTGAGCGCGTCGATCCCCTCGAGCGCGGCGACGATGGCCTCGGCGCCGAGCGCGGCGAGGCGGACCTGCAGGTCGCCCGTCGTCTCGTCCGCGCCGATGGGCGTGGCGCGGCGCAGCAGCACCGGGCCGGTGTCGAGGCCCGGCTCCATCTGCATGATGCAGACCCCCGTCTCGGGGTCGCCCGCCATGATCGCCCGGTGGATCGGTGCCGCGCCGCGCCAGCGCGGCAGGAGCGAGGCGTGGATGTTGAGGCAGCCGCGTGCGGGCGCGTCGAGAATCGCGCGGGGCAGGATGAGCCCGTAGGCGACGACCACGGCAATCTCGGCGCCAAGGGCAGCGAACGCCGCCTTCTCCTCGGCGGGCTTCAGCGAAGGCGGGTGGCGCACCGTCAGGCCCAGCGCCTCGGCCCGTGCCTGCACGGGCGAGGGCCGGTCGCGCTGGCCGCGGCCCGCGGGCCGGGGCGGCTGGGTATAGACGGCGGCGATCTCGTGCCCTGCGCCGTGCAAGGCGTCGAGTGCCGGCACCGAGAAATCCGGCGTGCCCATGAAGACGATGCGCATCTAGCCGCTCCCCGCCAGCTTGCCCGCCCGCTTGAGCAGGCGCTCGCGCTTCAGCCGGGACAGGCGGTGGAAATACAACCGACCGTCGAGATGGTCGATCTGGTGCTGGACGGAGGTGGCCCAGAGACCCTTGAACGTTTCCGCCACGCGCACGCCGAACGGATCGACGAACGACACCCGCACCGTGGCGGGCCGTTCGATCGTCGCGGATACGCCCGGCAGGCACGGCGAGGCCTCGTCGTGGGCGCGCATCTGCGGCGCGGCGTCGATCACTTCCGGGTTCGCCATGCGCACCGCCTGACCGCGCGTGTCGGAGGCGTCGACCACCGCCAGGCGCAGCATGACGCCGATCTGCGGTGCGGCGAGGCCGACGCCCTGGCCCGGCATCGCCTCCATCGTGTCGATCATGTCGTCCCAGATGCCGCGAATCTCGTCGGTGATCGCGTCGACCGGCGCGGCCGGCGTCGAAAGGCGGCGATCGGGCCAGCGCAGGATCGGGCGGGCCGCCACCGCCTCAGGCCCGCGCCCGCTCGCGCTTGAGCTTCTGCATCTTGCGGGTGATCATCTGGCGCTTGAGCGGCTTGAGGTAGTCGATGAAGAGCACGCCGTCGAGGTGGTCGATCTCGTGCTGGATGACCGTCGCCCACAGAGCGTCGAAATCCTGCTGCCGCTCCGTCCCGTCAGGGTCGATCCATTTCACGGTCACCTCCGTGGGGCGCTCGACCTCGGCATACTGCTCGGGCAGCGAGAGGCACCCCTCCTCGTAGGTCGACCGCTCGTCGGACGCGGCCACGATCTCGGGGTTGAACATGGTGATCGGGCGCGGCTCGGCCTGCGGATCCTTGATCGCGTCGACCACGATCAGGCGCTGGGTGATGCCGACCTGGGGCGCAGCCAGGCCGATGCCCGGCGCGTCGTACATGGTGGCGAGCATGTCGTCGGCGAGCCGGCGCAACTCGTCGGTGATGTCGGAGACGGGCGCGCACACCGTCTTGAGGCGCGGATCGGGGTGGATGAGGATCGGGCGGATCGGCATGGATCTGGAATTAGGCGGGGCCGTGGCGCGATGCAAGCGGGCTGCAGGGCGGGCGGAGGGGGCGGCGGCGCCGGCCCGACGCCCCGCCCGCCCACCCGCGCCGGGCCGGCGCCGCCGTGCGCCCGGCCTGCGGTGCCGAGGCCGGGCCCTGGCGGTGCATCCTCTCGCGGGGCAGGCGGGCCGCGTCCGGTGCCGCGCCGGCCCGCGGCCGGATCAGGAGGTCGGCGCGTAGCGCGGCTGGGGCGAGAACCTGATCGGGTTGCGGTAGCGCATCCGGCGGACCGAGCCGGTCTTGGAGCGCATCAGGATCGTCTCGGCCGTGAGATAGCCGACCTCGCGCTTGATGCCCGGCAGGATCGAGCCGTCGGTGACGCCCGTCGCGGCGAAGATCACGTGCTCGGTCACCATGTCGTCGAGCGCGTAGATGCGGTCGAGATCCTCGATCCCGGCCTTGGCGGCGCGCGCGCGCTCGTCGTCGTTGCGGAACATCAGTCGCCCCCACATCTGCCCGCCCATGCACTTGAGCGCGGCCGCCGCCAGCACGCCCTCGGGCGCGCCGCCCGCGCCCATGTACATGTCGATGCCCGTCGTCTCTTCGGCCACATGCATCGCGCCGGCCACGTCGCCGTCGGTGATGAGTCGGATCGCGGCGCCCGTTTCGCGGATCTCGCGGATCAGGTCCTCGTGGCGCGGCCGCTCGAGGATGCAGACGGTGATGTCCGATGTCGTGCAGTTCTTGGCCGCCGCGAGCAGGCGCACCCGCTCGCTCGGCGACTGCTCGAGGCTGACCAGCCCCTCCGGATAGCCCGGACCGATGGCCAGCTTGTCCATGTAGACGTCGGGGGCGTGCAGCATCGAGCCGCGCGGGCCCATCGCGATCACCGTCAGCGCGTTGGGCATGTCCTTGGCCGTCAGCGTCGTGCCTTCCAGCGGGTCGAGCGCGATGTCGACGGCCGGTCCCTGTCCGGTGCCCACCTCCTCGCCGATGTAGAGCATCGGCGCCTCGTCGCGCTCGCCCTCGCCGATCACCACGACGCCCTGGATGTCGAGCTTGTTGAGCTGGTCGCGCATGGCGTTGACAGCCGCCTGGTCGGCCGCCTTCTCGTCGCCGTGGCCGATGAGCAGGGCAGAGGCCAGGGCCGCGGCCTCCGACACGCGGGCGAGACCGAGCGAGAGCATGCGGTCGTTGAAATCGGTCGGGGGGGTCGTCATCGGGGCCTCGCGGGTCAGCGGCGGGAGCGGCGTGGCGTCCGCGTAGCGGCGCAGGGTGACGGGAACAAGACCGTTAGCGCAAAAGGGCTGCGGTGGGGCGGGGCGGGCCCGGCGCCGCCGCCCCGGCGCCGGGCCTGGTGGCGTCGACACCGGCCGTGCAGCCGGCGGCGCCGCGCACCATCTCCCAGTAGAGATCGGCGATCTCGTCGCGCCTCAGCCGGCCGCCTTCGCGGAACCAGGTGCTCACGCCCGTCAGCATGGCGATCAGCGCCATCGCCGCGAGCCGCGTGTCGGCTACCGCGAAGGCGCCGGCGGCGCGCCCGTCGTGCAGGATCGCCTCGAGTTCCCTCTCGTAGGTGCGCCGCAGCCCCTCGATCTCGGCGAAGTTCTCCGCCGTGAGGTTGCGCAGCTCCATGTAGGAGAGGAACACCTCGTCGGGCCGGTCGAGATGATAGGCGATGTGGAAGCGGGTGAAGTGCTCCAGCCGGTCGATAGGCGCCTCGGGCTGTCGCTCGGCGCCCCAGGTCTCGAGCAGATGGGCCATGTGGTTGCGGAGCAGGTCGGCGAGCAGGGCCTGCTTGTCGGGCGTGTAGGTATAGAGCGCGCCGGCCTGCACTCCCACCTCGCGGGCGATCTGGCGCATCGAGACGGCGGCGTAGCCGTGGCGGGCGAAAAGCCTCAGCGCGGCTTGCCGGATGCGGGGGCCCGTGATCTGCCCGTGAGAACCCGTCTTGCGCGGCATGGGGCGAGTGTGCGCCTGAACGGGCGTTCAATTCAAGCCCGCGGGGCTTGCCGTGCCCGCGCCCCCCGCTAGGCTGGCGGCGGCGCAACGCAGGAGACCGTCTTGGGCCGGCTGCCTTCCCTCAGATCCGCTCCGGCGATCCGTCCGCCCTGGTGCCGCGCGCTTGCGTCGGCCGTCGCGGCGCTCGCTCTGGGGGGGTGCGCGCAGTTTCCCGAGCTCGACCGCGCGATCTCGCCCCAGGCCCGCGCCGCGCCCGCGCCGCGGATCGAGCCGCTCGGGCCTCTGCTCGCGGAGCCGGGCGCGGGGCAGGCAGAGATCGCACGCGACGAGACGCTCGCCCGGGCCGAGGCCCTGCGGGCCGCCGGCGCGGCGCTTGCCGGGCAGGCGCCCGACCCGCAGGCGCAAGAGCGCATCGCCGAGCGGCGGCGGCGGCTCGCGGCAGAGCGCGCGGCGCTCTCCGAATAGGGCGGCGTCCCCCGTCCGGCATCATTTTCGCCATATTCCGCTGATACTGCCGCCCGGACGCAGCAGGGAGAGAATCGTCGATGGACCCGCGCAAGCGCATCGAAAAGGTGGAGCACGACCGGCGAGACGCGGGGCCGGCGCGGCACCATACCTGGTATCGCGGGCCGCACACGAACCGTGCGCCCAAGCAGCCCGCCATGATCGCCCCCAGCTCGGTCGCCGAGCACGTTCTGAAGGGCTGGGCGCCCGAGGCGCCGGCGATCGACCGGCAGACGCGGATCACCGCCTTCGGCTCGTGCTTCGCCGCCAACATCTCGACCTGGCTCGGCAAGCGCAACTACCGCGTCTCGGCCAGGGATCCCGACGCGCAGGGCGCCTACGTCGTCTCGATCGGCGAGGGGATGGTGAACTCCTTCGTGATCCGCCAGCAATTCGAGTGGGCTTGGGAGGGGCGGACCTTCGACCAGCCGCTCTGGCACGGCTACGACGCCTCGGAATTCGGCTACGACGAGAGCGTGCGTCGGGCGACGCGGCGGCTGTTCGACGAGACCGACGTGTTCATCCTGACCTTCGGCCTGTCGGAGGTGTGGTACGACGCCCCCACCGGCGAGGTGTTCTGGCGCACCATCCCGAAGGACGCCCACGACCCGGAGCGCCACCGCTTCCGCGTCTCGTCGGTCGAGGAGAACCGCGACAACATCGCGGCCATCGTCCGGCTGATCCGCGCCCATCGCCCTGGCGCCAAGGTCATCATGACGCTCTCGCCCATCCCGCTGATCGCCACGTTCCGGGACAATTCCTGCATCACCTCCAACGCGGTGTCGAAGGCGGTGCTGCGCGTGGCCATCGACGAGACGATGCGGGCCGAGCGCGGGGCGGGCGATGTCTTCTACTGGCCGTCCTACGAGATCGTGACCGACGTGTTCCGCTCGCCCTACAAGGCGGATCGACGGCATCTGCCCGCGCCGGTGCTCGACTTCGTCATGACCCAGTTCGAGCATTGCTGGTGCGTCGACGAGGGTGCGCGGCCGCCGCTCGACCGGGCGTGGGTGCTGGCGCTCTCGGCCGCCGGCATCCTGCCCCGGCGAATCGGGCGTTTCGTGCAGAAGGGCGCGCTCGACCGGATCGAGGCCTGGGCCGGCAAGGACCTGGACGAGGATCCCGAGGTGAACGAGGCCCTCCAGCAGCTCCTGCACGATTTCGTCGAGGTCGAGGCCGCCCGCAGGGCAGCCTGACGGGCCGGCCGCCCGCAAGCGGTGGGCCGCCCTTTCGGCGCTTCGCCGCAATCCTGTCGCCGCCGCGCCCACAATCGGCGCCAAAGGGAGGTCATTGTCACGCCGTCTCATGCTATGGAGTGGGCCATGGACCTCGACTTCCTTTCGGCGAACTTCTCCGGCGGCGCGATCCTGACGCTGTTGATCGCGGCGCTTCTGATCCTGTCGGTCTTCCTCGGGGTCAAGATCGTGCCGCAATCCGAGAAATACGTGATCGAGCGCTTCGGCAAGCTGCGCGCCGTGCTCGGCCCCGGCATCAACCTGATCGTGCCCTTCATCGACCGGGTGGCGCATCGCGTGTCGATCCTCGAGCGGCAGTTGCCCAACTCGTCGCAGGACGCGATCACCGCAGACAACGTGCTGGTCAAGGTCGAGACCAGCGTGTTCTACCGCATCCTCGAGCCGGAAAAGACCGTCTATCGCATCCGCGACGTCGACGGCGCGGTTCTGACCACCGTCGCCGGCATCGTGCGCGCCGAGATCGGCAAGATGGAGCTCGACCAGGTGCAGTCGAACCGGTCGCAGCTCACCGAGACGATCAAGCAGAACGTCGAGGAGGCGATCGAGTACTGGGGTATAGAGGTGACGCGCGCCGAGATCCTCGACGTGAATCTCGACGACGCCACGCGCGAGGCGATGCTTCAGCAGCTCAACGCCGAGCGGGCGCGGCGCGCGGCGGTGACCCAGGCCGAGGGTCAGAAGCGCGCCGTGGAGCTGCAGGCCGACGCCGAGCTCTACGCCGCCGAGCAGGCCGCCAAGGCCCGTCGGGTCGAGGCCGAGGCAGAGGCCTTCGCCACCGCCGTCGTGTCGGCCGCGATCCAGGACAACGGGCTCGAGGCCGCGCAATATCAGGTGGCGCTCAAGCAGGTCGAGGCGCTCAACGCGCTCGGCGGGTCGGGCGGCAGCCAGACGGTGATCGTGCCCGCTCAGGCGCTCGAGGCGTTCGGCAACGCATTCAACATGTTGAAGGGGGGCCGTTCCTGATGGACCTGACCACGATCCTCGCCCTGCTCGGCGAGAGCTGGTGGCGCGAATGGTGGGCCTGGGGGATGCTCGCGGCGCTCATGGGTATCCTCGAGCTGATCGTGCCAGGCTACATCTTTCTCGGCTTCTCGATCGCGGCGACGGCGATGGCCGGCATCTTTCTGATCGGCGAGCCGGTTGCGGGCTGGCTGCCCGAGGGGCTGCCCGCGCTCGCCCTCGTCTTCGCCGTGCTGTCGATCCTGTCGTGGGTCGCGCTGCGGCTGATGTTCCGCCTCCCCAGGGGCCAGGTGAAGACCTTCGACTACGACATCAACGAGTAGGTCCGCCGGCGTGGAGCCAGGGCCCGGCGTGCCGCCGCGACGGGGCGGCAGCGTGGGAACCCGGCGTGCGACGGCCCGTTGTCATGCGGCAAACGCGAGTCACGACGTGGGGAAGGCCGATGGAGACCGTCGCAGTCGTCGGCTATGACGACTTTACCGAAGAGTATCTGGGGGGCCGCGTCGGCACGCGGGAAGATGTCCGCTTCGTGCCCGCCCTCACGCGGCAGGAGGTGATCATAGAGGATGGCGGCTTTCCCTTCGAGGCACGTCTCGACCTGGCCGAGCGCCGGTCGCGTGAGGCCGGCGCCAGCGCCGTCATCACCTACTGGGATTTTCCCTCGTCGCTGATCGCCCCGCTTCTGGCCGAGCGCTGCGGCTACCCTTACGCCAGCACGACCTCGGTGATGAGGTGCGAGCACAAGTACTGGTTCCGCAAGGAGCAGGCAGAGGTCATCGGAACGCCGCGCTTCTGCGGGTTCGATCCCTTCGCCGACGACCCGCTTGCCGAGATCACGCTCGACTTTCCGTTCTGGATCAAGCCGGTCGTGGGCCATTCCTCGATGCTGGGCTTCGAGATCGCGCGCCGCGAGGATTTCGACGCGGCGCTCGCCGAGATCCGCCGCGACATCGGCGAGCTGACGAAGCCGTTCGTCTATCCGCTCGGTCGCGTCGACCTGCCGGAAGAGCTCGCGCGGCGCGGCGCGACGATGTGCATGGCCGAGGAGCTTATCTCGAAGGGCGAGCAATACACGATCGAGGGCTACGTGCATCGGGGAGAGGTCGTCGTGTACGGTGCGGTCGCCTCGATGCGCGAGCCCAACGGCCATACCTTTTCGCGCTACCAGTATCCGGCCGATCTGCCCCGCGAGACCGTCGCCCGGATGGAGGAGATCGCGACGAAGATCATCACGCGGATCGGCTATGACGGCTGCCCGTTCAACATGGAGTTCTTCCTCGAGCCCGAGACGGGCGACCTGCACGTGCTGGAGATGAACTCGCGCCTGTCTCAGTCGCATTCGGACCTGTTCCACAAGGTCGACGGCCAGCCCCATGAGGTGCTCGCGGTCGAACTGGCGCTCGGGCGCACGCCGCGGTGGCGGCGGGGCGCGGGCCGGTTCGACCTCGCCGCCAAGTGCTTCGTCCGCCGCTGGGAGGACGGTGTCGTGCGCCGCGTGCCCGGCGAGGCCCAACTCGCGGCACTGCACGAGGAGCAGCCCGAGACGCTGGTCGAGCTGAAGGTGGCCGAGGGGCAACGCCTGAGCGAATTGCCCGAACAGGAAGAATACAGCTACGAGCTCGCCGACCTGTTCATCGGCGCGCGCGACGAGGCGGAGCTGCTGCGCAAGAAGGACCGCGCGGAGGCGATCCTCGATTTCGAGATCGGGTGACGGCCGGGGCATCCGCTGCACGTCGCCGGCTTCCCTTGTGCCTCTTGCTTGGGGCGCGACGTGACCGCCGCTCCGCCCGGGGAGTGAGCAGGGGATGCATGTCGGTCCGGCGATACCGGACGGCGCAGAGGGCAGGCGGCAGCCTCGGCCTTACACCAGCATTCGCGGGATGCGCTCGTCCCATTCCTGTTCGTGCACCAGCGTCTCGCCCTCCCAGGCGCGCAAGCGGGCCTGCACGATGAAATCGGTCGCGTCGGCCGTGAGCATCGTCTCGGTCTCTGTCGAGACGTGCCAGTCGCCGCGGGCCATCTCGTAGCGCCAGCGCGTGCGGCCGGTGGCCGAAGTCAGCTCGGCCGGGCCGATTCGGTAGGATTCGGTTCCCTGCGAGTAGGTGACGAGGTCGTTGTCGTGGAAATGCACACGTCCGCCGCCATCGGCCAGACGCATCTCCATCGCGCCGGTGCGCGCATCCTCGACGATCTCCCAGTATTCCTCGGGTTCTTCCAGCACGTCCTTGGCGAGCGGAGGGGCGCCCTCGGCTTCCTCGAAGGGGCGCAGGGCGGCGTCCTCCGGCGCGGGGGCGCGAACAGGCAGGATCAGGCGCGACGCCTCGGTATGCACGCGGATCGTGACGCGCTCGGGGGCGGGCCAGATCATGGGGAAATAGTTGGTCGAGATCGCCAGCCGCAGCCGGTGGCCGGGGCGAAAGCGCTGGGCGACGTGCTTCATCGGCACGCGGATCGTGGTGCGGCGGCCGGGCTCCAGCGGCTCGGGGTGCTCGTGGCCGTCGCGGTGAGTGAGGTTGAGCACGCCGA
Organism: Rhodovulum sp. 12E13; assembly: GCF_003340565.1. GTDB lineage: Bacteria > Pseudomonadota > Alphaproteobacteria > Rhodobacterales > Rhodobacteraceae > HLUCCA09. Next base: position 253,311 of record NZ_QPLK01000002.1, read on the forward strand.
AGGTGACGCGCGTCGCCCGTCCGTCGGGATGGACGTCGGAGATGCGCACGGCGAGCTGCGCCACGGGGCGGTCGGCCTCGAGGTCGAGCAACACCTGCGCGTCGCCCGCGATGTCGAGCGCCTCGTCCAGCGGTGTGGTCTCGAAGGTGAGCGAGCCAGCGTCGTCGCGGCGCTTGTCGAGGGGCGCGTCGCCCGGCTTCGAGTAGCCGCACCACTTGCCCGAGGCCATGCCCACGTCGGGCGGCGAGGAATGCTCGCACACGCCATGCGGCCCCCCGTTCCGAGGCGCCAGCGAGCGGTCGGCGGCCAGGTAAAACTCGGCCGGCCGCACGTTGGGCGAGGGCCACGAGGGCTCTGCGATCCACTCCCCCTCCCGGTGTTCGTAGTGGCCGGCCGGCTCGGCGCTGTTCATCCGGTAGAGCCGCAGCATCGGCTCGTCCATGATGCCGGTCTCGCGGCCCTTGAGCCAGTGATCCCACCAGCGCAGCTCTTCCTGCAGGAAGCCGATCGCCGGCCCCGGCTCGCCGATATGGGGGTAGCGGTGCGCCCATGGCCCGACGAGGCCCTTCCGCGGCCCCTGCAGGTTTTCCATCAGGCGGAAGACGGCCCGGCAATAGCCGTCGGGCCAGCCAGAGACGGCATAGACGGGGATGCGGATCGCCGACCAGTCCTCGCAGATCGAGCCGTGTTTCCAGAAGGCGTCGCGCGTCTGGTGTGCGAGCCAGTTCTTCAGCCAGAGGCCCGAGCCCTCCAGCCGCCCCATCCACATCTCGCGCCAGCGGTCGCCCACATTGGCGGGGTCGGGCGGCAGCGAGTTGCGGCCGAACATGATCGAGGCCCACGACAGCTGTTCACCCAGCAGGCACCCACCCATGTAATGCACGTCGTCGGCATAGCGGTCGTCGGTCGAGCAGAGCGTGACGATCGCCTTGAGCGCCGGCGGCTGCAGGGCGGCCACCTGCAGCCCGTTGAAGCCGCCCCAAGAGATGCCGATCATGCCGATATTGCCGTCGCACCAGGGCTGCGCGGCGATCCAGGCGATCGCGTCGACCCCGTCCTGCAGCTCCTGCGGGAGGTATTCGTCGGGCATGATGCCCTCGGAATCGCCCGCGCCTCGCAGGTCGAGCCGCACCACGGCGTAGCCGTGGCCGGCGAGGTAGGGCTGCATCGTGGCATCGCGTGCGGCGGTGAAGTCGTTCTTCCGGTAGGGGAGGTATTCGAGGATCGCCGGCACCGGCGCCCCCTCTGCCCCTTCGGGCATCCAGATGCGGGCGGCGAGACGGGTGCCGTCGGGCATCGGCACCTCCGTGTGGGATATCTCGCGCACGGCGTGGGGGAAGGTGTCGACGATCTTCATGCGCTCCGCTCCTTGACTGGCCTGGCGACCTCAGCATCCGCGCCGTGCGAACGCAACGCGGCCGGCCGGCTCAGGGAAGCCGGGGCCGGCGGCCCATGGGCACGGCGGGTCGGTCGTCGGAACGTGCAGGGGCGGAGGAATGTTCGCCGGTGAACACCGCCGCACGCGACATCTTCCATGCAAGGTCACGCGCTGCGGGGCGACTCCGCCGGCGCACGACCCTGCAGGCGCGTCACGTCTGGTCCCGTGCCAGCCTGCGCAGGCCGAGCGCAAGGCTCGCCAGATAGACACGCTTCGCGGTGAAGTCGCGGATCTTGTTCAGAATCCGCCGCGGGGTCTTGCCGCGCGCTGCCGCGCGCTCGACGTCACGCTGGCCGCTCAGCGTCGATGGCGCCTGCCGTTCCAGCAGCGGAAACGGAAACAGCACGCAGTTCCCGAGGCCCTTTTCCCAGAACCGGCCGAGTTCGTCATCGATCGGGCGGCGAATCGACTCGATGCTCGCGACGAGACGGGCTGCCGCGCGGCGCGAGACGAGGTAGCCCTGCGTGCCGTACGGATCCGACGCGAGGAACAGGATCTGACGGTCGCCGAGCGACCTGACGGGCCAGCCGCGCCGCCACTCCCGGCAGAACAGCCGCAGGTATCCCAGCCCTTCCTGCTCGAGCGCCGCGACGAGGGCGGGAAAGTCGAAGGACGTATCGAGGCAGACATCGTCTTCGAGCACCAGCAGCCAATCGAGCGACGGGTCGGCCTCGAATGTCCGCCAAACGGCATAATGGCTCTTGAAACAGCCGATTTCGCCCGGCGTGAGCGGGCGGCCGAAATGATCCACCTGCTCCGCGACGCGACATGCGATCCCGATGTCGTCATCGGGGCCGAGGGCGTCGAAGAACGACCAGGGCAGCGCGAGATCGGCCAGATTCTCCGCGATCGCCTGACGCCTGTCCCGGCTGTGCGGCAGGCTGACGACCCTCACCGCAAGATGCCGGGCGGGATCGTCCACGGCTGCGCCGGAACGGATAGGCCCTGTGCCGCCAGGTGGCGTGCCTCTCGATCGCATGGCCGTCTCCCGCGGTTGGTGAACTGACGAACGGCTCGGAAACGATCGAAACATGACGTGCGCCCCGGCCTCGCGCCGCCGTCGTCCGGCGTGCAAGGCCCTCCCGTGACATTGAGCCTTGCGCCTAGCAGGCTCTGTGCCTCCGTCTCAATGCCGAGGGGGGCGCGCGGCGGCCTTGATCACCCGCCGGAGACGATGCCGCGCGGATTGCGCCTCAATGCGCGGGGCGGCGACAATCGCGGGGCCTCGCGGATGGTGATTCCCGCCCGGACTCGCGCTGCGGCTCACCGGTCGGAGAGAAAGCGGCGGGCCATCCGCGCCTCCTGCACCTCCATCAGGTCGCGCGCGCCGCGCATGTGCGCGGCCATGGTGCGCCGCGCCGCTTCGGCATCGCCGTCGCGCAGCGCCTCCACCAGGGCGCGCTGGTGATCGCGCCCGCGCCGCCACAGGTCGTAGTTGCGTGGCTCGTAGAGACGGCGCGAGACGGTGATGTCGGAGAGCATGCTCGCCATGAAGCCGATGACGAAGCCGAGCAGCGGGTTCTCCGCGTAGCCGGCCAGCATCCGGTGGAAGTCGAGCGAGGCGACGTGCTGGGCGCGATCCTCGTCGGCCGTGGCGGGGGGCGTGTCGTAGCGGGCGATGTTGGCCTCGAGCGCGGCGAGGTCCGCCTCGCCGAGCCGGCCGGCGAGCGAGGCGGCGAGTTCGGGCTCGAGGGCGATGCGCAGATCGTAGATGTCGGCGATGGTGAGGTTCTTGAAGTAGAAGTAGTTGCCGAGCAGCGCCTGCGCCCGTGCCTCGGAGACCGCATGCACGAAGGATCCGCCGCCGGGCCCGGTCCGCGTCCTGACGAGTCCCTGCGCTTCGAGCAGGCGCATGGCCTCGCGGATCGTGCCCTTGGCCATGCCGAAGCGCTCGATCAGTTCCTGCTCGCCGGGCAGCTTGTCGCCGGGTGCCATGTTCTCGGCGACGACCCAGCTCTTGATCGCCTCTGCCACGCGCTCGGGCCGGCTGCGGCGCGAGGCGTTGCCGGCGGTGCGAGGGTCAGAGCGGGTGGTGACAGGCGGCATACTGGTCGTCGTCCATCTTCGTGAGCGCGGGATCCTCGCGGCGGCAGAGCTCGGTCGCGCGGGGGCAGCGCGCGGCGAAGGCGCAGCCCGGCGGCGGGGCGAGCGGGTCGGGCAGCTCCGTTCCCTTCGCCTCGGGCGGGCGCAGCGGCCGGCCGACCACCGGCGCGGAGCCGGCGAGGAGACGCGTATAGGGGTGGCGCGGCGCCGAAAAGATGCGCTCGGCCGCGCCGACCTCGACCACGGCGCCGAAATACATCACCGCGACCCGGTCGCTGACGGCCTCGACCACGGCAAGGTCGTGCGAGATGAAGATATACGTGAGGCCGAAGCGGCGGCGCAGCTCGGCCAGCAGGTTGAGGACCTGCGCCTGCACCGAGACGTCGAGAGCCGAGACCGGCTCGTCGAGGACGAGGATGCGCGGGCTCGCCGCGAGCGCGCGGGCGATCGAGATGCGCTGCGCCTGACCGCCCGAGAACTCGTGGGGAAAACGGTCGAGGAACTCCTCGCGCAGGTTCACCGAGGCGAAGATCTCGGCGATGCGCCGGGCCCGTTCGGCGCGGCCCATGCCGTGCAGGCGCGCGAGCGGGATTTCCATGATCCGGCGGATCGACTTGCGCGGATTGAGGCTCGAGACCGGGTCCTGGAAGACGTACTGGATCATCCGGCCGAAGGCTGCGGGGTCGGAGCGGTCGAAGGCGCGGCCCTCGATCTCGATGGTGCCTGCCGTGGGCGTCTCCAGCCCGACGAGCATGCGCGCGAGGGTCGACTTCCCGCAGCCGGATTCGCCAACGATGCCGAGCGTCTCGCCCTTCGCGACGTCGAGCGAGACGGGGCGCACGGCACGCACCGCCCCACGCGGCGGGCGGAAGAGACGCGGCCCGACCGGGAAGGTCCTGGCGACGCCGTCGAGGCGGAGCGCGTGGGTCATGGGCGCGCCTCGTCACCTGTCGCGCGGGCAGGCCGGCCGGGACGGGGGCGCTGCCCCCGTCGCCCGTTCCGGGCGACTCCCCCGGAGTATTTGGGCCAAGATGATGGGGCGGGTCCGGCGACGGCCCCTGCGCCGTGGCGCGGGATCATTGCGCGGCCTCGGGCGCATGCGCCGCATGCTCGGGGTAGAGGCAGCGGACAGCGCGTCGCCCCCGGCGCTCGAGGGCGATCGGGCCCTGCCGGCAAGCATCGCGGGTCTTGTCGCAGCGGGGTGCGAAGGCGCAGCCGGCCGGCAGGGCGTCGACGGCTGGCGGCAAGCCCGGGATGGCGTGGAGCTGGCGACGGCCGCCGCCGAGCTCGGGTACGCAGGCGATCAGGCGGCGGGTATAGGGGTGGCCGGGGCGGTCGAGCACCTCGCCCGTCGGCCCCTCCTCGACGATCTGGCCGGCATACATCACCGCGACCCGGTCGCAGAGCTGGGCGACCACGCCGAAATCGTGGGTGATGAACAGGATCGACAGACCGCGCTCGCGGCGCAGGTCGTCGAGCAGGGCGAGGATCTGGGCCTGCACGGTGACGTCGAGCGCGGTGGTGGGCTCGTCGGCGATGATGATGTCGGGGTCGTTGGCGAGCGCCATGGCGATGCCGACGCGCTGGCGCATGCCGCCCGAAAGCTGGTGAGGGTAGGCGTCGATGCGGCTCTCGGCGTTGGGGATTCGGACGGCCTTCAGCAGCTCGACGGCGCGTCTGCGCAGGGCGTCCCGGCCGACGGCGTGGTGGACACGGATCGCCTCGGCCAGCTGGTCGCCCACGCGCATCAGCGGGTGGAGCGTCGAGAGCGGGTCCTGGAAGATGTAGGCGACGCGGTCGCCCCGCAGGCGGCGGAGCGTGTCGTGGCGCGCGCCGACCAGGTCGTCGCCCTCGCGGAACACGGCGCCGCCGGTGATGACGCCCGGCGGCGAGGAGACGAGCTTCATCACCGAGAGCGCGGTGACCGACTTGCCCGAGCCGCTCTCGCCGATCAGGCCGACGCATTCGCCCCGGCCGACTGTCAGGCTCACCTCGTTCACCGCGCGGAAGACGCGGCGGCCGACGTGGAACCGCGTCTCGAGCCGCTGGAGGTCGAGCGCGCCGGCGCCGGGGCCGTCCGGCACGGGACCGGTGCGCCGGACGGTGGTTGCGGGCTGGGGGCGGCTCAGGGCGCCCGACCGCAGGCGGGGGTCGAGCGCGTCGCGCACGCCGTCGCCCAGCAGGTTGATGGACATGACGATCACGAAGATCATCAGTCCCGGCACGAGGGAAGTATGGGGGTTGGTGATGAGCGCAGAGCGCGCCTCGCCCAGCATCGAGCCGAGGTCGGCCACCGGGGGCTGGCTGCCCAGCCCGAGGAACGACAGGCCCGCCGTCTCGAGGATCATCCAGCCCACGGTCGTCGACATGGCGATGACGATGACGGGGACGACGTTGGGCAGAAGCTCGGTCGTCAGGATGGCGAGGTGGCCCTTGCCCGAGAGGCGGGCTGCATCGATGAACTCGCGCCCCGCGATGCCCACGGTCACGCCGCGGATGTTGCGGGCGAAGAAGGGGATGTTGACGGCCGCTACGGCTATGAGCGCGTTCAGCAGCCCCGGGCCGAGGGCGGCGACGATGGCGAGCGCCAGCAGGATGTAGGGAAAGGCCATCAGCATGTCGACGCCGCGCATGACGACGTTGTCGATGCGGCCGCCGAAATAGCCCGCGACGATGCCGATGGCCGAGCCGATCACGGCGGCGATGACCGCCGCCGCGAAGCCCACGGAGAGCGACAGCCGCGTGCCCCAGATCAGCCGCGAGAGCAGGTCGCGCCCCAGATGGTCGGTGCCCAGGAGGTGTCCATCGGAAAAGGGCGGCAGGAAGCGGTCGGCGGTGTTCGTCACCTGCGGCGCCTGCAGGGGCAGGATCGGCGCGGCGGCGGCGATGACCACGACGATGGCCAGCACGACGCCCCCCGCCAGCGCCAGCTGGTTGCGCGCCAGCAGCCGGACGAATCCGATCATGGCTTGATCCGCGGGTCGAGCAGGCTCTGCGCCACGTCGACCACGATGTTGAACATCACGTAACAGGCGGCGACGAACACCACCCCCCCCTGCACCAGCAGGATGTCGCGGGTGAGGATGGCATCGACCAGCATCCGCCCCACGCCCGGCCACTGGAACACGATCTCGATATAGACCGAGCCCGACAGCACGAAGCCGGCCTGGATGCCGAGGACGGGGATGATCGAGACCATCGCCGCCTTCAGCGCGTGCCGCCAGATCACCCCGCGCTCGGGCACGCCCTTGGCGCGGGCGGTGCGGATGAAGTCCTGCCGCAGCACCTCCAGCATGGCCGAGCGCGAGAGGCGGGCGATGACGCCGGTGGCCACGACCGCCAGCGCCGTGGCCGGCATCGCGAGATGCCGCAAGAGGTCGGGCAGGTCGCCGCCACCGTAGATCGCGTACATGCCGGAGACGGGCAGCCACCGCAGGTTCACCGCGAACAGAAGGATCATCATCATGCCGAGAAAGAACGACGGGATCGAGATCCCGATCAGCACGGCGAAGGTGATCGCCTTGTCGGCCAGCCCGTACTGGCGCGCGGCCGAGACGACGCCGGCCAGGATGCCGAGCAACGCGCAGATCACGAAGGAGGTGCCGGCGAGGATCAGCGTCGCGTTGAACCGCTCCAAGATCTCGTCGAGCACCGGCCGGTTGAGCGAGAACGACCGCCCGAAATCGCCCTGCACCATGTTCCCCAACCAGATGAAATACCGCTGCACCAGCGGCTTGTCCAACCCGAGGTCGCGGTTCAGCTTCTCCACGTTGTCGGGCGTGGCGTAGGAGCCGAGGATGGCGGTCGCCGGATCGCCCGGGATCATCGCCATGATCAGGAAGACGATCACCGTGATCCCCAGCAGCACGGGCACCGCCGAGACCAGCCGCTTCAGGATATAGGCGCCCATCGCCCCGCCCCTTCTTCTTGCTCGAAATATCCCGGGGGAGCGCGAGGGGGCTGGCCCCCTCGCATGGGTCGGGCCGGCCCCCGCCGGCCCGAAATCAGTTCTTCTCGACGTCGTGCAGCAGCAGGAAGAACGACGGCTCGAGCTGGAAGTTCTCGACATTCGCCCCTGTCACCGCGTTCTGCTTCCAGTTCGCAACGAACACCCACGGCGCGTCCTCGTGCACGATCGCCTGCATCTGCTTGTAGAGGTCGGCGCGCCGCTCCTGGTCGGTGGCCACGCGTGCCTCTTCCAGCAGCGCGTCGACCTCGGGGTTGGAATAGTAGCCCGAGTTGAAGCCGCCCTGGTCGGGCATCGCCTCGGTGCGCAGCGCGAGGAAGGGCAGGGTGTCGGGGTCGTTCGTCATCCACGCCATCTCGGCCATGTCGGCCTTGCCCTCCAGCCCCGGGTTCACCTCGCCGAGAAAGGTGTTCCACTCGTAGGTCTCGATGGCCACGTCGAAGCCCACCGCCTCGAGATCGGCCTGGATCGCGGTGCCCATCGCCACCGGGTCGAGCATGCCCGAGCCGCCCTCGGTGACGAAGAAGGTCAGCTCGGCCCCCTCGGCGCCGGCCTCGGCGATCAGCTCGCGGGCACGGTCGGGGTCGTGGGGGTAGGGCTCGAGCGCGTCGTTGTAGGCCCAGGCGAAGGCGGGCGGCGTCGGCCCGGCGGCGACCTCTGCCGTGCCCTCGAGCACGTCGTTGACGATGGCCTCCTTGTCGATCGCGTAGTTGGCGGCCTGCCGCACGCGCCGGTCGGTGAAGGGGCCCTCGCGCAGGTTGAGGATCAGGAACCAGACATGCGGCCCCGCCTGCTCGTGCACCGTGTAGTCCTCGGTGTCCTGAAATTCCGACAGCGCGACGGGCGGCACCTCGACCATCAGGTCGATGCCTCCCGCCAGCATCTCGGCGGTGCGGGTGTTGGCGTCGGTGATCGGGCGGAAGACGACCGCCTCGAGCTCGGGCGCGCCGTCCCAGTAGTCCGGGTTGCGCTCCACCACCACGCGCTGGTTCGACTGCCACTCGACGAAGCGGAAGGGGCCGGTGCCCGAGGGGGTGCGGCCGTAATCGCTGCCGTGCTCCGCGACAGCGGCGGGCGAGACGAGCAGGCCCGTGGGGTAGGCGAGGTTCGACAGGAAGGGCGCGTAGGGCTCGTTGAGGTGGAAGCGCACCGTCATGTCGTCGACCACCTCGGTCTCCTCGATGGCCGAGAAGAAGAAGGCGAGCGGGAAGGGGCCGGTGTCGTGGTAGGGGTGATCCTCGTTCAGCATCCGGTCGAAGTTGAACTTGACCGCCTCGGCGTCGAAAGGCGAGCCGTCGTGGAAGGTCACGCCCTCGCGCAGGGTGAAGGTGTATTCGGTGCCGTCCTCGCTGGTCTCCCAGGCCGTCGCCAGCGCCGGCTCGACCTCCAGCGTGCCCGAACGGTAGCGCACCAGCCCGTCGTAGACGTTCATGAGGATGCGGAAGTCGTTGACCGCCGTCACCGCGGCCGGGTCGAGCGCCTTGGGCTCTGCGATCTGTCCGACGACGAGCACGCCCGGCGGCGTCTGCGCCGCGGCCGGCCCTGCGAGCGGGGCGAGGCCGAGCCCGAGCCCTGCGGCCGCGACGGTCGCGGCCAGCACCGTCCGGCGGGTCCAGGTGATGATCATGGTGCAGCTCCCTGTGAGAACGTGTTTGAGGGCAAATTATCATGAAAATTTGCTTCGGGCAAAATTTTCATGATAATTGTGTGGAAGGAGGGCCTGCATGACCTTTTCGATCCTCGCGCGCGATCCCGCCGGCGGCGAGGTCGGCGGCGCAGCCGCGACCGGCAGTCTGTGCGTCGGCGGTTGGGTGCTCCGCGCCGACCCGCGTGCCGGCGCCTCGGCCAGCCAGGGGGCTGCACCCTCGACGTTCTGGGGCGAGGACGTGCTGGTGCGGATGCGCGCGGGCGAGGCTGCCGCGCAGGCCGTCTCGGCCGTGACGGGGGGCGATGCGGGGCGCGACCACCGCCAGCTTGCCGCGATCGGCCCGGACGGCGCCACCGGCCACTTCACCGGCACCGCAAACACGCCCGCCATGGGCGCGCGCGTCGCACCGGGCCTCGTCGTCACCGGAAACCTGCTGACGGGCGAGAGCGTTCTCGACGCGGCTCTGGAGGCGTTTCGCGCCGCGCCCGGCGCGCTGGCCGATCGCCTGCTCGCCGCGCTGGAGGCCGGCGCGCAGGCGGGGGGCGACAAGCGGGGCCTGCAATCGGCCGCTCTGCTCGTCGTGGGGCCGGCCGCGCCCCCCCTGACCCTGCGCGTCGACTGGAGCGCGAACCCGCTTGCCGACCTCGCCAGTCTGCGCGCCCGCGCGGCGCGCCCGCCCTATGCCGACTGGCTCTCCAGCGTGCCCGTGCTGACCGACCGCGAGCGGCCCGGCCCCGCGTGACAGCCGCGTCCTCGGTGACGGCCGCATCCCGACAATTCTACGGGTTCGGGGCGTTCTTCACCGAAGCTTAAGGGCGCGGGCCGCATGACCCCATCGGCCGCGGGCATGTGCGCCGCGGGTGCGTTTCTTGGAAGGGAACCCGGATGGAACGGCGTCACAGGCTTGTGCTCGCGCTCGTGATAGCGCTGTCGGCGCTGACGGGTCCGCTTCTGGCCGTGGCGGGCACGGCGCCCTCGGAGGGCGGCCTCGTGCTGGTCGTCGGCCCTGCCGGTTCCGCAGCGCGCGACGCGACCGTGCGTGCGGCCGGCGGCATGCCTGTCGGTCCGGCACAGGCGCCTCTGGCCGGCTTCGCGACATCCGACGCGCCAGGTTTTGCCGCACGCCTGCATGACGCCGGCGCCTGGTTCGTGCTCGACGGCGATCGCCTCGCCCTGCTCTGTGGATTGCAGACATGACCCAGACCTCCCCGATCCCGCTCGGCCCCGCGGCGAACGCCGCTACCGACGCCTCCGCGGCGGACGCCGCCACCGACGCGTCCGAGGCCGCCCGCCGGCGCGGACATGTCCTCATCGCCCGGGCCGCCACAGCCTGCGGCCTGCTGCCTCTCGGCGGCGCCGCGATGGCGGGAACTCCCTTTCTGGCGGCGCTGGCGGCGGGCGCAATCTTCGCGGTTCTCGGCGCCGGTTCGCTGCGGATGGCACCCGCGCTCGGCCGCCCGGTCGCGGCGATCGCGCTGGTGGCCCAGGTCGCCGCGCTGACCGGCACGCTGTCCGGCCACCCGTGGCAACTCGACAGCCACATGTACTTCTTCGCAGCCCTCGCTGCGACGCTGGTCATGAACGACCGGTCCGCCACGCTCGCCGCCGCGGCGGCCATCGTGGTGCATCACGGCGTGCTGACGCTCGCCATGCCCGCGTTGATCTACCCGTCGGTCTCGCTTCTGGTCGACCTCGAGCGCCTTCTGGCTCACGGCGCAGCGGTCGTGGTCGAGACGGCCGCGCTGGTCTACGCCATCGACACACGCGCCCGCCTGGATGCGCAGGGGCGCAAGGATGCCGAGCGCCTGCGCGCCGCGATGGACGAGGCCGAGGCGACCCGGGCCGAGGCGGAGAATGCCCGCACCCGCGCCGAGGCCGCGAAGGCGGAGGCGGAATCGGCAAGCCGCGCGGCGCGCGAGGCCGCCCGTGAGGCCGAGGAGGAGAAGGAGCGCGCCGAGCGCGCCGACCGCGATGCGCGCGAAGCCGCGGCCCGCGAGGCCGCCCGGAGAGACGAGGTCGCCCAGGCCCAGCGCATGGTTGTCGATGCCCTGCGCGGCGGACTCAAGGCGCTGTCGGAAAAGGACCTCGCCCGTCGCCTTTTCGAGCGCTTCCCCGACGAGTACGAGGAGTTGCGGCAGGATTTCAACCGCGCGGTCGAGGCGCTCGAGGGAGCGATGCGCAGCGTGCTGTCGGGGGCCGACGCGATCGGGCGGGAGACCGCCGAGATCACCTCGGCGGCCACCGACCTGTCGCGCCGCACCGAGAGCCAGGCCGCGACCCTCGCCGAGGTCTCGGCGTCCGTCTCGTCGCTCGTCGCCACCGTGCGCGAGACCGCCGAGAGTGCTGGGCATGCCAACAGCGAAGTCGCGCGCACCCGCACCGATACCGAGGAGAGCGCGAGCCTCGTGACCCGCGCGGTCGAGGCGATGAACGAGATCGAGCATTCGTCGACGCGGATCCAGTCGATCATCAAGGTGATCGACGACATCGCCTTCCAGACCAACCTGCTCGCGCTGAACGCCGGCGTCGAGGCGGCGCGTGCCGGCGAGGCGGGACGGGGCTTCGCCGTGGTGGCCTCGGAGGTGCGCGCGCTCGCGCAGCGCTCGTCGGAGGCGGCCGACGAGATCAAGCAACTCATCGAGGCGAGCGGCACGCAGGTCGGCACCGGCGTCGATCTCGTGCGCAAGACGGGCGAGGCGCTGACCACGGTGACAGAGAGCGTGGCGCGGGTGACCGAACGCATATCGGAGATCGCGCAATCGGCCGAGAGCCAGTCGGCGAGCCTCGCCGAAATCGACACTGCGCTGGGCGAGCTCGACAAGGTCACCCAGCGCAACGCCGCGATGTTCGAGGAGACGACGGCCGCCAGTCAGTCGCTCGCCCGAGGCGCCGAGGCTCTGGTCGGCACGATCGCCGTCTTCGTCCCCGACGCCGACGTCGCCAGAGCCGGCGGCGGCCGGTCGCCGAAGGCGGCCTGAGCCGCCGGGCAGAACCGCTCGGTTTGCGCCGCGCCGGCCTGTCCCGGCATGCAGGGGCGCAGCCGGGCCCGGTGGATCGGTGTCGGTCGATGTTGCTCCATGCGGCGGGCACTCTGGTGCCGGCCGTCTTCGAGTCCGCTTCCCCCCGCCGCGCCGCCCGCCGCGCCGCGCCCGTCGCGCGGGCCGACACGGGCGCTCGGACACGGGCCCTTGGACACGGGCCCTTGGACACGGGCACGATGGCGCGTGTCCTGGCGTTCGTTGTGCGCCCCCGCCGCAGTCGCAGGTCCCGGCAGGCCGGCCTCGCCGATCCGCGGACGGGCGCCGCATCGGCGCATCCCGGGCGAGGGTCGCTTGTTGGCGAGGCCGGCCTCGCGTAAGGGAGGGCCAAATTCGCGGTGGGCGCAGCCTTGAAAGTCATCTCCCTGTCGTCGATTCCCCCCAGGTTCGAGGTGATCGGGCCGACGCTCGAGTGCCTCGTGGCGCAGGGCTCGGCGGCCGATTCCGTGGAACTCTACATCCCGCGCACCTACCGCCGCTTCCCCGATTACGATGGCCGGCTGCCCGCCGTGCCCGCCGGCGTGACGGTGCTGCAGCCCGAGGCCGATCTCGGACCGTCCTCCAAGGTGTTGCATGCCGCGCGCCGCTACCGCGATCAGCCCGAAGCGCAGATCCTCTTCTGCGACGACGACCGCGACTATTACTCCGGCTGGGCCGCGCGCCTGTTCGCCGAGCAGGCCGCGCGCCCCGACGAGGCGGTGGCGCTCACCGGGTGGGACGTCGAGCGCACGGGCCTCGACGCCTACGCCCCCCGGCCAGAGCCACGCCATGCCCGGCGCGCCCGCCGGTGGGACTGGGACTACCGCGCCAAGCGGATCCGCCAGATCCTGTCGGGCAAGGCCAAGGTGCCGATCCGGCTCAAGCCGGCCCGCCGGCTGATCGCGCGCCCGGGCTACGCCGACATCTTCGAGGGCTATGGCGGCGTCGTCGTGCGACCCGGCTTCTTCGACGACGAGTGCTGGGACATCCCGAAGGTGCTCTGGGCGGTCGACGATGTGTGGTTGTCGGGCATGCTTGCCCGCCGCGGCATCGGCATCTGGGTGCCTGCCGGCCTCTACGAACCGAAGAACACCGTGGCCGACCTGACCGAGGCGCTGTTCCGCTGGCGCACCTCGGACATGGGCCGCGCCCAACTCAACGCGCATTGCGCCCGTTACCTGCGCGACACATATGGCGTCTGGAGCGACAGGGCGTCCGACCTGCAGATGGCCCGTTGAATCCAGCCGCGCACACCAGCTAGACAGCGCGCCCGAGACCAACGGGGCCGCGACACGGGGCCCGCGCCCGGACCCGACCCGGCCGAGGGGGCCGCCGCCGATGAGCACCGAAACCGAAGACCGCCCGAGCGAGCCGCGCCGCGCCGGCCTCGGCGCGCGGCTGTCGACGCTCTTCGGCAGCCGCGCGACCGGGGCCGCGACCGAGGGCGAGGCCGACGAGGCAGATCTTCGGCAACAGCTGTTCACCACGCGGGACCGCGACAACATCCTGTGGTTCTGGAACAGCTATCTCAAGAAGCGCACGCCCTGGCTGTTCGTCGTGCTCGGCATGATCATGGTGCAGGGCGTCGTCTACCAGCAGTTCCTCGCGCTCACCGAGTCGGGCCTGCGGGTGATCTTCGAGGAGGGCGATTTCAGCGACCTGGTGCGCGTCTGCGCGATCGTCTTCGGCCTGTTCGTCGTGCGCGCGGCGATGTCCTACCTCGTGCCGCGGCTCTCGGTCTTTCTCGCCTCGAACGCCGTGCAGGAGCTCCGGCACGACCTGATCGACCGGGTCATGATGCTCGACCTCGCCTATTTCGAGCGCACCAAGCCGGGCGATCTGATCCTGCGGCTCGTTCTCCAGGCGCAGCAGCTGAGCGTCTTCGTGGGCCAGGGCACGGTGGGGGCGGTGCGCGACGCGGTCACGATCCTGATCGTGTCGGGCTACCTGATCTACAAGTCGGCGACGCTTTTCCTCGCCACCGTGGTGATCCTGCCGGCAATCGTGCTGCTGATGCAGTACGTCTCGCACCGCATCAAGGACGTGCAGCGCAAGGCCGAGAACGCGATGGGCGCCTACATGGGCGGCATCGAGGAGATGGCCAACGGCATGCGCACCGTGAAGATCTCCAACCAGGAGGAGAACGAGAAGGGCCGGCTGCGCAAGGCCACGGAAGACATCAAGGATCTCGCCCTGCGGCTGCAGGCGGCGCAGGCGCTGGTGGTGCCGACGATCGACCTCGCCTCGGCCATCACCTATGTGCTGGTGATCGGTGGCGGCGGCTGGTTCGTGCTCATGGGCACGAGCGGCATGGACGGCGCGGCGATCATCACCTACCTGCTCGGCCTCGTCCTGATCTTCGATCCTGCGCGCATGCTCGCGCAGTTCTTCGCCAAGCTGCAGGCCAACCTCATCATCCTCAACAGCGTGCGGGAGCTGTACGAGGAGGTGCCGACGATCACCGACACGCCCGGCGCGACCGACGACTTCGACGTCGCCGGCGACATTCGGCTCGAGGACGTGCGCTTTTCCTACAGCCCCGACGTGCCTCTCTTCGAGGGGCTCGACATGACCGTTCCAGGGGGCAAGACGACCGCGGTGGTCGGCGCCACCGGATCGGGCAAAACGACCGTGCTCAGCCTGATGACACGGCTCTACGACGTCGAGGGCGGGACGGTGACGATCGGCGGCAAGCCGATCCGCGAGATCCGCATCCGCCCGCTGCGCAGCGCTTTCTCCGTGGTGGCGCAGGACATCGTGATCTTCAACGCCTCGATCTGGGAGAACATCCGCTATGTCAAGCCGGAGGCGACCGAGGCCGAGATCTGGGCCGCCGCCGAGGCCGCGGAGATCGCCGACCTGATCCACCAGCGGGGCGACGCGCCGCTCGGGCCCAAGGGCAGCCAGCTCTCGGGTGGACAGAAGCAGCGCATCGCCATCGCCCGCGCCTTCCTGCGCTCGGCGCCGATCCTGCTGCTCGACGAGGCGACCTCGGCGCTGGATCAGCAGACCGAGGACAAGGTGAAGGCGGCGCTCGCCCGGCTCGGCAAGGACAAGACGACGATCATCGTGGCGCACCGACTGTCGGCCGTGACCCATGCCGACTGGATCTACGTTCTCGATGCCGGTCGTATCGTCGAGGAAGGGCGTCACGCCGACCTGATGGCCAAGCGCGGCCTCTACGCCGGGATGTACGAGGCGCAGAAGGGCGGCTACGAATAGCCCCGGGCGGGGCGCCCGCCGCGGCATCGCGGCGCCGGTGCCGCAGTTGCCTGCCCCGCCGGCCTGTGCCAAGCCGGACGCCGGTGGCAGAGCGCGGAAAGAGGACCGGATGATCAGCTACGAGCAACGGCGCCGCATGATGGTCGACACCCAGGTTCGGCCGGCCGATGTGACCCATTTCACGGTGATCGACTCCATGCTGTCCGTTCCGCGCGAGCGCTTCGTGCCGGAAGGCTGGCGCGAGGCGGCCTATGCGGGCGAGAATGTGCCGCTCGCGCCGGGGCGCGTCCTGTTCGAGCCGCGCACCGTGGCCAAGATGCTCGATTCCGCCGACATCCAGCCCACCGACGTGGTGCTCGACGTGGGCTGCGGCCTCGGTTACACGACCGCCCTCGCCGCGCGGATGGCCGAGGCGGTCGTCGCGCTGGAGGAAGATCACGGGCTCGCCCACGAGGCCGAACAGCTGCTCGCGGCCGAGGGCGCCGACAACGCGGTGGTGATCGAGGGACCGCTCGCCGAGGGCGCCGGCCGGCACGGCCCCTACGACGTCATCCTCGTGCAGGGCGCGGTCGAGGAGCTGCCCGACAGCTTCGCCGACCAGCTCACCGAGGGCGGCCGCATCGTGTGCCTCTTCATGGAGGGCGAGCTCGGCGTGGTGCGCCTGGGCGTCAAGGCCGACGGCGCGGTGACCTGGCGCTTCGCCTTCAACGCCGGGGGACCGGTGCTTGCAGGCTTCACCCGCGAGCGCACCTTCTCGCTCTGATGAAACCGCGCTCGCGGGCCGGGGATGCGACTGATATAGTCGAGAAAACATGCCCAAGGCAGGGAGCAACGAGGTGATAATCGACAGAACCGCCCCGCGGCACGTCCTACGGGTCGGGCTCATCTGCGCGTCGCTCGCGCTCGCGCCGCTCTCGGCCGCCGCCGAGACGCTGACCGACGCGCTGATCGACGCGTATCGCAATTCCAACCTGCTCGAGCAGAACCGAGCGGTGCTGCGTGCCGCCGACGAGGATGTGGCCCTGGCCGTCTCGGCCCTGCGCCCGACGCTCGACTTCATCACCAACCTGCGTGGCGACCTGATCGACCAGAGCGCCACGCCCCGCACCGACGACCTCAACGACCTGTCGGCCACCTTCTCGCTCGCGGCGCGGATCGTCCTGATCGATTCCGGCCAGCGCGGGCTGCAGATCGACGTTGCCAAGGAAACGGTGCTCGCCACCCGCGAAGCGCTGCGCGTGGTCGAGCAGAACGTGCTTCTGACCGCGGTCGACGCCTACTTCAGCGTGCTCTCTGCGCAGGCCTTCGTGGAGCTTGGCGAAAACAACGTGCGCCTGATCGGCGAGGAGCTGCAGGCCGCGCGCGATCGCTTCGAGGTGGGCGAGGTGACGCGTACCGACGTGGCTCTGGCCGAGAGCAGCCTGGCCGCCGCGCGCAGCACGCTCGCCGCTTCCCGGGGCGACCTCGAGCGGGCGCGCCAGCAGTTCCGCACCGCGGTGGGGCGCCCGCCGGGCGATCTGCAACTGCCCCCCGACACGCCCGCGGTCGCCAACACGCTGGACGAGGCCGTGGCGATCGCCGTGCGTCTCCACCCCGACATCAAGCGGGCGCAGCGCGAGGTCACCGTGTCGGACCTGAGTGTCGACATCGCGAGCCGTGCCTACGGGCCGACGATCTCGGCCACCGGCCAGATCTCCACCGACAATACCGGCAACGAGCAGCAGATCGTCGGGCTCGAGTTTCGCCAGCCGATCTATTCGGGCGGTCGCCTCGCCGCGCTCGAGCGTCAGTCCATCGCGCGCGCCGACCAGACCCGCGCGGCGCTGCACCAGACGACGATCGAGATCCAGGAGCGGGTGCGCGTGGCATGGTCGAATGTCGAGGTCGCACAAGCGCAGATCGCGGCGACCGACCAGCAGATCCGGGCCGCGCGCATCGCCTTCGAGGGCACGCGGGAGGAGGCACGGCTCGGCGCGCGCACCACGCTCGACGTGCTCGACGCCGAGCAGGACCTGCGCAACGCCCGGGCCAGCCGGATCGAGGCCGTGGCCCAGCGCTACTTTGCCATTTATTCACTCCTGTCCTCTATGGGTCTTCTGACCGTCGAGCATCTCAATCTCGGCGTGCCGACCTACGATCCGGCGGCCTATTACAACGCGGTCAAGAACGCCCCGGCGCGGCACAGCGCCCAGGGCGAGGCGCTCGATCGGGTGCTGCAGCGGATCGGCCGCGAGTGAGGCAGGGTGCGGCATGCGCCTGTCTCGGGCGCGGCCGTGCAGAGGGCGCAGGCGCGTCGGTGAACGACAGGGTCTGACCGGGAGAGTTTCATGTCCGACCAGCCGAAGCCGGCCGAAATCGAGGATGTCCTGTCCTCAATCCGCAGGCTCGTCGCCGGCGGCGATGCCGAACGCGCCGCGCCGCCCGGGCCGCCGGCATCCGATGCGGAGGGGGCCGACGCTGAAGGGCGCGATGCTGCAGGAAGCGATCCCGGGGCGGATCTGATCGCCGCCCCCGATGCCGAGGCGGCCAGCGCGACGCCGGAAGGACAGAGTGCCCTGGCCGGCGCGTCGCAAGACGCGGGCGCCGGAGGGCCGGGTCGAGACGAGGCCGGCTTGCCCGACGATCCCGAGGCTGCGGCGGATGCCGCTTGGTCCGCTGCGGCAGGAAACGTTGAGAAAGAGGGGGGCGTGGGCGGCCTCGACGCCTCGAACGAACTCCCGGGCGGAGCGACGGTCGCACCCGACGGTGCGGTTTCTGCCGCCGGGGCGGAGCCTGCCGAAGACATCACTTCGGAGGAAGGCTGCGACGACGAGGCCGAGGCCGAGGCCGGGCCTTCCGCGCCCTCCCCCGCTGCGGCTGAGGCCGGCCATCCGGGCGGAGACGCGGGCGACCTGCCCGCTCCGGATGCAGAGACCGGCTTCGACGCGGGCACTCTCGCCGGGCCGCCCGAGGACGGCGATAACCGCGACGGAGACTCCGCCGATGCGGCCGGCGGTCACGCTTCCGATACGGCCGACGCCCCCGACGAGCGCCTCTCCGCCC
Source organism: Rhodovulum sp. 12E13 (assembly GCF_003340565.1). Lineage (GTDB taxonomy): Bacteria > Pseudomonadota > Alphaproteobacteria > Rhodobacterales > Rhodobacteraceae > HLUCCA09. Next base: position 271,688 of record NZ_QPLK01000002.1, read on the forward strand.
TCGTCCTGACTCCGGCCCTGAGGATCGAGCCGGGACGCGACGCCCCTGACGTCGACACTGCAGGGCCGGCGGAAGGCAGGCCAAAGAGCAGGCCCCCGCATGCGGCGTCGCCCGTCTCTCCGCTGCTGTCGCGGGCGATGCAGGCAGGCGGGCCGGCCGCGCCCCGCCAGGGATTCGGCTTCGGCATGGGCCGCACGGACGAGCAGGCGCCTGCCGCGACGTCTCCGATGGGCGAGGAAAGCCCCGATGCACACGCCGCACCGGGCCCGAAAGCTCCGGTGGACGGGGGGAGGGCCGCGCACGATCCCTCACGGGGTGCGGCCCCCCCGCCGACCGATCACGGCGACGGAGAGGCCGGTGCCGACCCGTCAGGCGAGACACGCACCGCCGCTGGCCCGGCCTCGTCGGAGGCCGCGCCAACGCATGAGCCGATCATCTCGCGCGACTTCGCACGCCGCTCGCCCTTCCGGTCGCGGCCCGCTCCCGGGGCGACGCCGGGCGCGCGGACGGGCTCCGACGCGGCAGGTGCCGCAACCGGGGGCACGATCACTGACGACGGGCCGACCAATCGAGAGCCGGCCTCTGCCGCGGAAGAGTCGCGCCTCGACGCGCAGTCGGGGAAGGAGACCTCCGAAGCGCAGTCGCCGGACGCGAACACGACCCCATCCGATGATACCGTCTCGCAGGACGGATCTCTGGACGGATCGCGGGACGGGGCCGAGAACGGCCTGCCGCAGGCCGCGGAAGACATCGAGCCTGCCGGCAGCGGGGCTCTCGGCGAGGCCGACACCCCGTCGGATGACGAAGGCCCTCTGGCCCCCGAGCCGGACACCCGGACGCCCGCGGCGGCGGAGCCCCATGCGGGGGCGGACGCCCTCGAAGGCGCGACGCGCGGTCAGGCCCTGTCGACGCCGGGCGCCGTGGAACCCGCCGAGACGCCGGCTCGCAGCGACGCGACCGGCCCCGGCGCCCCGTTCAACCTGTTCGGCGACGAAGACGGCGCGATCGACGAGGCCGCTCTCCGGGCAATGGTCGCGGACGTCGTTCGGGACGAATTGAAGGGCGCCCTCGGCGAGCGGGTCAGCCGCAATATTCGCGCCCTCGTGCGCCGCGAAATAGCGCGGGCGCTGACACGAGGCGACCTCGAGTGAGACGAGGCAATACCGGCTGAGCCGCCACGACGTGGCGGGGAGGCCCGGTGCGCGTTCGCTGCGCGAGCGGGCACCGGCAGCACCGGTCGCCCTGCCGGCGCATGCCCATGCGTGCCCGGCACACTCGCGCAGCATGACCTACAAGGCCACGCTCGGCCGCCGTCGGCCAATGGCCCCGACGCAACGAAAAAGGGCGCCCCGGTCGGGGCGCCCATGACTCGTTCGCCGGCGTCGCGTCAGGCGGCTTCGGCCTGCTCGGCGGCCTGCCGGCGCTCGCTCTCCTCGCGGGACAGAGCGACAGAGGTGCGCACGCCCTTCGCCACGAAGTCCATCAGGCCGGTGACCACACGCTCGTTGGGGTCGATCCCGGCGCAGCTCAGCACCTCGCGACCGTCGCGCGAGCGCGCCCAGCGGGCGATCTGCTCCGGGCCGTTGCCATACTTCTTGTCGTCGGCGATGGCGTCATCCAGAGCAGCGAGCACCACGGCGGCGAAGAGCTTTCGCGCGCGCTGGCCCTGCTCATGATTGAACGCCGTGCCGTCAACGAATTCCGACATGTCCATGTCCTTATTCTTGGTCTTGTCTTTTCGGCTCGCGGCCGAATATGACGTTTTTGCGGCGATTCGGTATGTCAGTTTCTGCATGGCTTGCATGCGCTGAGCGCATGGCTTGCCGCGCAGAACCCACCCTGTCCGCGCCCGGGCCACATCAGCTTGCCACCCGCACGACCACTCGATATAGGCTCGCCCGACCAGTCAGCCAAGGGTTCGACCACGCCATGCCCAAGATCAACGGCAACGAGATCCGCCCCGGGAACGTGCTGGAGCATAACGGCGGCCTGTGGGCCGCGGTGAAGGTCGAACACGTCAAGCCCGGCAAGGGCGGCGCCTTCGCCCAGGTGGAGCTGCGCAACCTGCGCAACGGCTCGAAGCTGAACGAGCGGTTCCGCTCGGCCGACAAGGTCGAGCGTGTCCGCCTCGAACAGCGTGACCAGCAGTTTCTCTACGAGACCGACGGGATGCTCGTCTTCATGGACACCGACACGTTCGAGCAGATCGAGCTGCCGGCCGAGATCCTCGGCGACCGGCGCCCCTTCCTGCAGGACGGGATGACGATCCAGATCGAGTACTACGACAGCGAGGCGCTGAACGCGACGCTGCCGCAGAAGGTGACGTGCAAGGTCGTCGAGACAGAGCCGGTGGTGAAGGGGCAGACGGCGGCGAACTCGTTCAAGCCGGCCGTGCTCGACAACGGGGTCAAGGTGATGGTGCCGCCATTCGTCGGCCCCGACGAGGATATCGTCGTGAATACCGAGACGATGGACTACGCCGAGCGGGCCTGACCGGCGGCGCGGGCCCGACCACGGGCCACGGCGGTCTGCCTCAGCTCACGGTCTCCGGCGCCCAGTCCACCCGGGCGCCGCCCGCCTCCATGCCCTCGCCCGCGCGGTCGAAGCGCAGATGGGCGATGCCGCGATCGCCCGCGACGGTGTAGAGCGTGCCGGCCACCTTTCCGCCGTGCGTGATCTCGGTGCCCGGCGGGGGCGCCTCGCCCGAGACGGCGACGGTGGCGAGCCCCTTCTTCAGCACGGTCTTGTGCTTCATCCGGGCCGTCACTTCCTGCCCGACATAACAGCCCTTGCGGTAATCGACACCGTGCAGCCGCTCGAAGCCCGCCTCGAGGATGAACGTGTCGTTCGGGATCAGCTCGACACCGGTTTCGGGGATGCAGTGGGCGACGCGCAAGGCCTCCCAGTCGGTGACCGGCTCGCCTCCCGGCGTCTCGGAATAGAGACGCCAGCCGAGCGCGGGGTGGCGCGGGTCGGGCAGGGCGCCCTCGGGTGCGGGGCCGAGGCCGCGGATCGCGTGCAGCCCAGTCTCGTCGAGCGTGACGTCGGCCCGCAGCTTGTACATCCTGAGCCGCTTGAAGAGGTCGGCGGCGAGCGGCGTCGCGACATCGACCAGCAGGCGGTCGCCGTCGTCCTTCACGAAGAAGTCGGCGAGATACTTGCCCTGCGGCGTCAGCAGGGCGGCATAGACCAACCCCTCCGACAGCCCGGCGAGATCGTTCGTGACGATCCCCTGCAGGAAGCCCGTCCGCTCCGACCCTCCGAGCGCCAGCACCGTGCGTCCGTCGTGACGTTCCCCGTCCATCGCGTCCTCCTTGCCTTTGGCCCGATATAATCGCCGCGGGAAAGCTGCGAAACCGGGTCAGGGGCGCGTGGCGTCGCGGTATTTCGCCGGAACCGGCTTGCCCCGCGCACGGGCGAAGCTGATCGCGGCATCGCGGGCGGTGTATTCGGTGCGGATCCAGTCCTCGAGCGAGATCGGGCTCTCGGCGGCACGCGCCTCGTACATGTCGAGAATATGGTCGACGACACCGGTGGCGGTACCCCTGAAGTGGATGTAGCGCCAGTGCAGGTGCCTGCGCGCCTCGGCCAGCGGCTGCCCGTCGATGACATGGGCGTAAAGCACGGCGGCGAGCCCCGCCCGGTCGGCGCCCGACTTGCAGTGCAGCACGAAGGGCCTCGGCATCTCGCGCAGCGTGTCGATCAGGCGGATCATCTCGGCCTGTGTCGCGGGCTTGCGGGCATAGATCTTGGCCACCCGCAGGTCGAGCCCGAGCGCGCGGCACGCCTCCTCCTCGAAGAGCCATGGCGCGTAGCCGTCGTCGCCACGCAGGTTCAGCACGGCGCGAATGCCCATGCGCTTGTAGCGCGCCAGCCGCCTCGGGCCGGGGTGGTTGGAGCGATAGACACCCTCGGCCACCTTGTCGAAATTGGTCCACGGGCCGCGCAGCCAGGCATGGTCGAACAGGTGGAAGTGCAGCCACGACAAGGCCCGCGCGGCGGGCGTGCTGATGTCGCGCCCGAAGGAGCGGCGCGCGCGCTTCTCGGCCGATTTCAGCGCGCCGTGCAGACGCTCGCCCAGGGGCTCTTTGACCGTGTCTCTGGCCATCCTCTCCTTCCGGTGCAGGCTCGGCAGGTCAGTGCCCCAGGCGACGCGGCGGCGCAAGGGCGCGGCGATTGACGGCCCCGCCGACCGGGCCTAAGCCGCCCACGCCCCAACCGCAGGAGACGCCCGATGTCGCTCGCCGCCGGCACCCATTACCTTGCCATACCCGGGCCCTCGGTGATCCCCGACGCGGTGCTCCGGGCGATGCACCGGCCGGCGCCCAACATCTACACGGGCGAGCTGCGCGAGGTGGTCGACAGCCTCCTGCCCGACCTGCGCTGGGTCGCCCGCACCCGGCATCATGTGGCGATCTACATCGCCAACGGCCATGGCGCGTGGGAGGCCGCTCTCGCCAACGTGTTCTCCCGCGGCGAGCGGGCGCTGTCGCTCTCGACCGGCGTCTTCGCCGATGGCTGGGCCGACATGGCCGAGGCGATGGGCATCGCGGTCGACCGGCTCGACTTCGGCAAGCGCGCGGCGATCGACCTCGCCCGCGTCGAGGAGCGGCTGGCGGCCGACACCGCCCACGAGATCCGCGCGGTGATGTGCGTGCAGGTCGACACGGCGAGCTCGGTGAAGAACGACATCGCGGGCCTGCGCGCGGCGCTCGACCGGGTGGGACACCCCGCGCTGCTGATGGTCGATTGCATCGCCTGTCTCGGCGTCGACCCGTTCGAGATGGACGATTGGGGCGTCGACGTGATGGTGACAGGCAGCCAGAAGGGGCTGATGACGCCGCCGGGCCTGTCCTTCGTGTTCTTCAACGGCAAGGCGGATGCGGCGCGCGATCGGGCCGACTGCGTGACCCGCTACTGGGACTGGCGGCCGCGCGTCGAGCCGCAGGGCTTCTACCAGTTTTTCTGCGGGACCGCGCCCACGCACCACATCTACGGCCTGCGCGCCGCGCTCGACCTGATGAAGGCCGAAGGGCTCGAGCGGATCTGGGAGCGCCACGCCATTCTCGCCAGCGCGGTCTGGGCGGCGGTGGATGCCTGGGGCGCGGCCGGTCCGCTGGAGCTGAACATTCGCGAGGCGCGCCTGCGCAGCCACGCGGTGACGGCGCTGCGTATCGGGGCGCCGCACGGAACGGCCCTGCGCAACTGGGTGAGCGAGAACGCGGGCGTGACGCTCGGCATCGGCCTCGGCATGGCGAGCCCCGACGACCCCAATTCCGACGGGTTCTTCCGGATCGGCCACATGGGCCACGTCAATGCGCAGATGGTGATGGGCGCGCTCGGCTCGATCGGCGCCGGCCTCGCGGCGCTCGACATTCCTCATGGGCGGGGGGCGCTCGACGCGGCGGCAGAGGTGCTCGCCGGCGGCGCACAGGGCGGTAGGGGAGGCGCTCGCGCCTAGCGGCGGAAGATGCGGCGCAGAATCGGCCACTGCCGCAGCGGGCGGGGGCCGCCGCGTGTGACCTGCAGGCCGCCGTAGATCATCATGGCGAGGCCGATGACACCGATCAGCCCCGCGGCCATCCAGAGCACGAAGACCGTGTAGGTCAGGCCGAGGCCGGCGCCGGTGCGCACGAGAAGGGGGACAAGCCACATCGGGGTGACATAGGGCCGCAGAAAGGGCCGCGCAACCCCACCCGCGGCCCGTCGGCCGGCGGCAAGCTCAGCCCCGCCCCCGCCGCGCCGCGAGGCGGCCGATGGCGAGGTTGAGCACGAGGCCCGCCGCCGGCACCGCCCAGAAGCCGAACACCGCCCAGAGGACGAAGAACAGGTAGATCAGCAGCATCAGCCCCGTGACGAGCGTCGTGTCGGTGTAGTCCGGGGCTTTCTTCCGCTCTCTTTCGTGCATGGCCGCCCGCCCTCCACGCTGTCAACATATCGCGGACACGGCAACGGTGAAGGGGTCAGGCGCCTGCGTCGGCGCCTTCCCGCGCGGCGTCGAGTGCCTCGGGCAGGGCGCGGGCGAAGGCGGCGAGGTCGGCCTCCGGCCCGGCAGAGACACGGATGCAGCGGTCGAGCGGCGCGACGCCGGGCATCCGCACGAAGACATCCCGTGACACCAGTTCACGCAGGAGCGCGTGGGCGAAACCGCCGTCGGCCCCGCAATCGATGGCGACGAAGTTGGTCGCCGAGGGCAGGGCGCTCAGCCCGTGCGCCGCCGCGATGCGGCCGAGCTCGGCCTTGGCCGCGTCGATCTTCGCCACGGTCGCGGCGAGGTGCTCGGGGTCGGAGAGGCTGGCGAGGGCGGCCGTCTGCGACAGGCGGCACATGCCGAAATGGTTGCGCACCTTGTGGAACGCCGCGATCAGGTCGGGGTGGCCGATGGCGTAGCCCACGCGCATGCCGGCCAGCCCGTGCGCCTTGGAGAAGGTGCGCATGCGGATCACCCGCCGGTCGGCCGGGTCGACCGGGGGAATGGCCGCGGCCGGCGCGAAATCGGCATAGGCCTCGTCGAGCACCATGAGCGCGCGGGCCGGCAGCGCGTCGAGCGCCGCCGCGATCTGCCCGGCCTCGTGCCAGCTGCCCATCGGGTTGTCGGGGTTGGCGAGGTAGACGAGCTTCGCCCCCGTCTGCGCCGCCGCCGCCACGAGCGCCTCGGTGTCTTCGAAGTCGCCCCTGTAGGGAACGGCATGCAGGGCGCCGCCGTAGCCCGCGACGTGATAAGCGAAGGTCGGGTAGGCGCCGGCCGAGGTCACGACCGTCTCGCCCGGTGCCACGAGCAGCCGCACGAGATAGCCCAGCAGGCCGTCGATCCCCTCGCCGACGATCACGCTCTCCATCGGCACGCCGTGATGGGCGGCGAGCGCCTGGCGCAGCTCCCAGCTTTCGGCGTCGCCGTACATCCACGCCTCGGGCGCGGCGGCGCGCAGGGCCTCGATCACCCGCGGCGAGGGGCCGAAGCCGCATTCGTTGGCGCCAAGGCGCGCGGCGAAGGGGCGACCGCGGGCACGCACCTGCGTTTCGGGCCCGACGAAGGGCACCGCGAAGGGCAGCGAGGCGGCGAGCGGGGTCAGGCGGGGGTCGTTCTGCGGCTCGGACATGATCGCGGGCCTAGCCCGTTCGCCCCGTCTCCGGCAAGGGTTGCAGGGGCTGCCGCGCCCGCTAGGCTGCGCGCGACCGAGGGGAGGGAGCATGGCAGAGCCGCAGTATCTCGACACGCCGCAGGGCCGCCGCATCGCCTATCACCGGACGGAGGGCGCCGGCCCGATGGTGGTTTTCCTCGGCGGCCTGCGGTCGGACATGGACGGGACCAAGGCGCTCCACCTCGAGGCGTGGGCGCGCGAGACGGGGCGCGCCTTCCTGCGGTTCGACTATTCCGGGCACGGGCAGAGCTCGGGCACCTTCGAGGAGGGGGCGATAGGCGACTGGGCAGAGGATGCCGGCGCCGTGCTGGCGTCGCTCACACGCGGCCCTCTGGTGCTCGTCGGGTCGTCGATGGGCGGCTGGCAGGCGCTTCTGGCCGCGCGCGCGCAGCCCGACCGGCTGTCGGGCCTGGTGACCATCGCCGCCGCGCCCGACTTCACCGAGGACGGGATGTGGGGCACCTTCACCGAGGCGCAGAAGCGCGAGGTGACGGAGGCGGGGCGCACGGCGCTGCCCTCGGACTACGGAGCACCGATGCTGGTGACGCGCCGGCTGATCGAGGACGGGCGGCGGCATCTCGTGCTGCGCACGCGGCTTTCTCTGCCGATGCCAGTGCGGATGCTGCAGGGCACCGACGACGCCGATGTCGACATGTCGGTGGCGCTGCGCCTGCTGGCCCATGCCGAGGGGCCAGATATCCGCCTGACGCTGGTCAAGGGGGCCGATCACCGCTTCTCGACGCCCTGCTGCCTCGCCATGATTGTCGCGGCGGTCGAGGAGGTGTTGGGCGAGGCCATGGCATGAGGGCGCTCGCCCGCGCGCTCGCCGCCTTGGCGCTGGTGCTGGTGGCCGGCGCGGCGCTCGCCCTCGCCTTCGGCCCGCGCGAGGTGGTCGGGGGGCCGGGCGCCTTCGATGCCGCTGACCTGCCGGACGACCTCGACGCCTGGATCGCTGGCCGCGAGGCGGCGGTGCCCGACCTGCGCCCGGGGGCCGAGGCGCGGATCGTCTGGGCCGGTGCGGCGGGCGAGCGCACACCGCTCTCGATCGTCTACCTGCATGGCTTCTCGGCCTCGCCCGAGGAAATCCGGCCGGTGCCTGACAGGGTGGCCGAGGCGCTGGGCGCGAACCTGCATTTCGCGCGGCTCACCGGGCACGGGCGCGACGGGGCCGCGATGGCGCAGGCGAGTGCCGATCACTGGATCGCGGACGTGGCCGAGGCGCTCGCCATCGGCCGGCGGATCGGCGAGCGGGTGGTGGTGATCGGCACCTCGACGGGCGGGACGCTTGCCAAGTTCGCCGCGCACGACCCCGCGCTCTCCGACCGGCTGTCGGGGATCGTGTTCGTCGCGCCGAACTTCGCGATCAACAACCCGGCCGCGCCCCTCCTGACGCTGCCCTGGGCGCGGGCGTGGCTGCCGGCCGTGATGGGCGAAGAGCGGGGGTTCGTGCCGCGGAACGACGAGCACGCCGCGCACTGGACGATCCGTTATCCTACCGTTGCCTTGCTGCCGATGGCGACGCTGGTGGCGCATGTCCGCGGCCTCGACCCCGCCCGCGCCGAGGTGCCCGCGCTGTTTCTCTGGTCGGAGCACGACCGCGTCGTCTCGCCCGCCGCGGTGGCGCGGGTGGCGCGCGGCTGGGGCGGGCCGGCCGTGCTGCGGCCCGTCGTCGTGGGGCCGGGCGACGACCCGGCGTCGCATGTCATCGCCGGCGACATCCTGAGCCCCGGCATGACCGCGCCGGTGACCCGCATGATCGTCGACTGGGCCTCGGGCCTCTGAGCCGGCGCCGCTGGCGGGCGGATGACGGGTGGCGCCCGCCCGAAAGCCCGCCCGCTCACCCGCGTCGGCCGGGCGCCGCTCGTCACCGACGCTTGTCCGCCGGCGGAAACCGGCTGACGGTGCCGTGGCGCTCTTCTGGTGCTGGACGCGGGCGCGCCGATCTGGAAACGTCCGGCTCAGACGGGGCAAACCCGCGCAGCAAGAGGCAGAGTGCAGGATGACGGCGATCCGATCGGGCGGCCGGGCGCAGGCGATTAACGCGATCCCGCAGGGCCTGGGCTAGCGATGGCCGAACCGCTCGTGCTGCTGCCGGGGCTGATGTGCGACGCCCGGCTGTGGTCGCACCCCTTCCTCGCGCTCAACGACATGCGCGCGATCATGGTCGCACCCTTGACCGGGGCGACCTCTGTCGGCGCTCTGGCACAGGCGGTGCTCGAGGCTGCGCCGCGGCGCTTCGCGCTCGCGGGCCATGCGCTCGGTGGGGTGGTGGCGATGGAGATGCTGTCGCGCGCGCCCGACCGGGTGACGCGGATCGCGCTTCTCGACACGTCGCCGCTGGCCGAGACCCCGCAGGATGCCGCAGCCCGCGAGCCGCGCATCATCGGCGCGCAGAACGGACGGCTCGACGAGGTGCTGCGAGAAGAGATCCCGCCCGCCGCGCTCGCGCCGGGCCCCGGTCGGATCGAGGTGGGCCAGACGGTGCTCGACATGGGCCGGTCGCTCGGGGCGGACACCTTCGTCGCGCAGTCGCGCGCCATGCAGCGTCGGCCCGACCAGCAGAAGACGTTGCGCGACTGCAGGGTGCCGGCCCTGGTGCTCTGCGGCGCGCACGATTCCGTCTTTCCGGTCCGGCGTCACGAGACGATGGCCGAGCTGATACCGGGGGCCGTGCTGAAGGTGATCGAGGATGCGGGCCACCTGCCGCCGCTCGAACAGCCCGACGCGACCACAGAGGCCCTGCGCGAGTGGCTCGCCGCGCCGCTGGTGCTGCGCTAGCGCCGCTCAGGCGCGGACCGGGTAGCGATCGGCCTCTTCGAAGACATCGAGCACGACCGGTCCGGCGGCGACACGCGCGGAATGCACGACACCCGCCGCGATCACGGAGCTCTCGCCGGGGCGGAACACACGCTCCCCCCGTCGCGGGTCAGCGCAACCTGCCCGGCGAGCACGGCGCCTCCCGCGCGCCGTGGCTGTGCGCGGGCAGTTCGACATCCTCGTGAAAGGTGAAGAACACGGCGAGGCCCTGCCCGGTCTGCATGGCGTTGGCGCTGACGGCGGTGTCGGGGAGCGGCAGGTCGAGGGCGGGGAAGGCGCGGATGAAGGCGGGCAAATCCAACGCCGAGGCCGTCCTACTTCTGCATCTTGTCGAGCTTGGCCTGCAGTTCGGCGAGCTGGCTCTTGATCTCGTGCAGGTCGTCGCCGCCCTTTTCGTCGTCGCGGTCGGGCGCCTTCCAGTTGCCCATCCCGCCCATGCCGCCCGTCATCGCCTTGAGGAACGCCTCCTGCTGGGCACGCATCGCGTCGTAACCCGGCATGGCGGTCATCGGGTTCATCTTTTCCATGTTCTCCATCATCTTCGACTGCCCGTCGCGGAGCATCTCGAAGGACATGGCGAGGAACTGGGGCACGACCGACTGCGCGGAAGTCGTGTAGGTGCGCACGAGGTCGGTCAGCACGTTGATGGGCAGCACGTTCTCGCCCTTGCTCTCGTGCTCGGCAATGATCTGCAGCAGGTATTGCCGGGTCAGGTCGTCGCCCGACTTGAGATCGACGATCTGCACCTCGCGGCCCGCGCGGATGAAGCCCGCTATATCCTCGAGCGTGACGTAGTCGGAGGTCTCGGTGTTGTAGAGCCGCCGCGACGCGTAGCGCTTGATGAGAAGGGGAGAGGTCTCGGCCACGGGCTGCCCTTTCGTCTTGCGGCGCAGCAGAGCGTAGAACACGGGTTTGCAAAAAGAAAGGGCAGGTTGGAAACGGCGCGGCACGTCTTGCGCGCCGGCGCCATGCCGTGCCGCGCATGCCCCGCGCCCCTGACGGAAAAAGGGCGGGCCGCGCTGCGACCCGCCCGATGATCCGCGCCGGCAGGGAGGAGGAGGCCGGCGCGAAACTCGTGATTCTGCCTTACTTGGCGGCGGCGGCCTTCTTGGCGGCCGTGGTCACCTCGGTGGTCGCCTTCTTGACGGCGGCCGAGGCGTCTTCGGAGAAGTCCTTGCCGGCGGCGAGCATCAGCTCGACCGTTTCCATCTGCACCTTCTTGGCGACCTCGGCGTAGGCGGCCATCATCTCGGCCGCCATCTCGGCCTGGGCCGACGCATAGTCGGTCATCGCCTTGGTGTAGTCGGTGGGCTCGTCCTTGACCTTGGTCATCTCGCCCATCTTCGACAGGGTGTCCTTCGTCCACTTGGCCGAGATCTCGTTCGACTTGTCGGCGGCCTCGAGGAACACCTTCGACATCTTCTCGCCGAGGGCGGCCTGGGTCTTGAAGGCGTCCTGCATCGCCGAGGCGTCCATCGGGAAGGCAGCCATCATGTCCTGCATCATCTTGCTGTAGTCGGTCGTGGTCATGGTCTCTCTCCTAGAGTTTTATGCCCAGGAGCCGGCTGTTTCCGTTACTGGGCGCCCCGTTGCCGATTGCAGGGGAGAGATACATGCTGCAGTGCAGCAATTCAACCCCTCATGCTGCGGCGCAGCAAAAAATCTGACTGTGCGGTAGCCACGGTCGGCCGCCCGCGTCGGGCGGAAAGACGCGGGACTCACTCCCCTTGCGAGCCGCATCGGAGCGCGCGGAACGACAAGGGCGCCGCGCCACAACCCGGCCACGGCGTCGCGCGTCGCTTCAGAGATCGCTGTCGCCGTGAACGTAGGTGCCGGGCGCGGGCACCAGCGGCGGGTGCGCCGCGTTGCCGGGCGTGCGCGCCTTGACCAGTGGGCCGGAGCGCTTCCTGAGCCACTCGTGCCAGCGCGGCCACCACGAGCCCTCGTTGAAGGTCGCGCTCTCGCGCCATTGCTCGGGGGTGCCCGACAGGTCGTCGTTGGTGTAGTGGCCGTATTTCTTCTTCGAGGGCGGGTTGATGATGCCCGCGATGTGCCCCGACTGCGAGAGCACGAAGGTCTTGCTCCGGCTGCCCATCTTCTGGATGCCGCGATAACTCGACCGCCACGCGGCGATGTGGTCGGTCTCGCAGGCCACGGCGAACACGGGCAGGTCGATGTCCTTCAGGGCCGCCGTCGTGCCGCAAAGGGGGAACGCGCCCTGCGCGAGCTGGTCGCCCTGGCAGAGGCCGCGCAGGTATTCCACCGCCATGCGCGCGGGCAGGTTGGTGCCGTCGCCGTTCCAGTAGAGCAGGTCGAAGGCGGGCGGCGCCTGCCCCATCATGTAGCTCTTGATCGCGGGGCCATAGATCAGGTCGTTCGACCGAAGGTAGGAGAACGTCGCCGACATGTAGAACTTGTCGAGGATGCCCTCGCGCGTCACCTCCTCCTCGATCGCGTCGACGAAGTCGTCCTCGAGGAAGACGCCCACCTCGCCCTGGTCGGAGAAGTCGGTGAGGGTGGTGAAGAACGTCGCAGACTTGACCGAAGTGTCGCCCCGCTGCTTGAGCACCGAGAGCGTCGCGGCGAGCGTCGTGCCGGCGATGCAGTAGCCCACCGCGTTGACCTGGGCCTCGCCGGTGATCGCCTTCACCTGCTCGAGCGCCGCGAGGTAGCCTTCCTCCACGTAGTCGTCCATGCCGGTGTCGCGGTAGGAGGAGTCCGGGTTGACCCAGCTCACGACGAACAGGGTGTAGCCCTGGTCGACGATGTACTTGATCAGCGAGTTCTGCGGCTTGAGATCGAGGATGTAGAACTTGTTGATCCAGGGCGGGAAGATCACGAGCGGCGTCTTGCGCACCTTCTCGGTGGTCGGCGTGTACTGGATCAGCTCGATCATCCGGTTGCGATAGACGACCTGGCCCGCGGTCGTGGCGAGGTTCTCGCCCACGCGGAAAGCGTCGCGGTCGGCCAGCGTGACGACGAGATCGCCCTCGTTCGCCTCGAGGTCGCGCACCAGATTCTCCAGGCCGTCGACGAGGCTCTGCCCGTCTGTCTCGACCGCCCGGCTCAGCGCATCCGGGTTGGTGCCGAGGAAGTTCGCGGGGCTGAACATGTCGACGATCTGCTTGGAGAAGTAGCGCAGGCGCTGCTTGTCCTTGGGGCTGAGGTGGTCGACGTCCTCGACGGCCTGCTCCACCGCCTCGGAGGCGAGCAGGTACTGCTGCTTGATCCAGTTGAAGTAGGGATGCGTCTGCCACAGCTCGTGGGCGAAGCGGCGGTCGCGCGGCGTGTGGTCCTCTGGCGCGACGAGCTTGCCGCTCGCCAGCGCCTGCTGCGCCTCGACGTAGTGCTTGAGCGTCTTGCCCCAGTAGCTGACCTGGTGCTCGATGATCTTCGCGGGGTTCTGCATCATCTCGGTGACCATCGCCGTGGCCGCCTTGACGTAGAGATCCTGACCCGGCCCCTGCAGGCCGGGGTCGATGTCGCGCTTGTGCGAAAGGGCGGCGACGAGGCGCTGGGTGAGCTCCTCGATGCGGTGGAGGTTGGCGTTCAGCTTCTCCAGGTCGCCGCCGGTGGGCTTTTCGTCGCTGTCGGGTTCCATTGCCATGCTGACTGCGCCCCCCTAACCTGCCGCCTCACTAAGTTGCCTGTCCGGGGGGAGCAAGCGACGAAGTGTCCGGGCCACGGCCCGGTTCGGCCGCCGAAGACGGGGAAGCGCGCACATGAAATACATGATGACCTACGACATGATGGAGTCGATCCGGGTGACCAACGAGTGGCTCGGCTCCACCGCCAAGGCGGCGTTTTCCTACCCGGTGTTCGGCCTCGCGGCCAACCCCGTCGTGCAGTGGACGGCCGCCTGGGGCGAGGTGACCGAGCGCAGCTTCGCCCGGATGGTGGCCAAGCCCGACTGGGGGATCGCCCATGTCGTCGGCGAGGATGGCCGCGACCACCTCGTCAATATCGAGACGGTCCTGGAGAAGCCCTTCGGCGATCTCGTCCACTTCCAGGTGCAGGGCCGCCACGAGCTGCCGCGCAAGGTGCTGCTGGTGGCGCCCATGTCGGGCCACTACGCGACGCTCCTGCGCTCGACCGTCACGAGCCTCCTGCCCGACTGCGAGGTCTACATCACCGACTGGCACAACGCCCGCGACATCCCCGTCTCGGTCGGCAAGTTCGACGTGGAGGACTATACCCTCTATCTCGTCGACTTCATGCGCCATCTCGGCCCCGACACCCACGTGATCGCGGTCTGCCAGCCCGCGCCGCTGGCGCTGGCCGCCACCGCCTATCTCGCCGCCGAGGATCCGGCCGCGCAGCCCAACTCGCTGACGCTGATCGGCGGCCCGATCGACCCCGACGCCGCGCCGACCGAGGTGACCGATTTCGGCAGCCGCGTCACGATGGGCCAGCTCGAGCGGCACGTCCTTCAGCGCGTCGGCTTCAAGTACAAGGGCGCGGGGCGGATGGTCTATCCGGGCCTGCAGCAGCTCGCCAGCTTCATGGCGATGAACGCCGAGACCCACGCCACCGCCTTCAAGAACCAGATCCTTGCCGTGGCCAAGGGCGAGGCCGGCGACCACGACCGGCACAACCGCTTCTACGACGAGTATCTCGCGGTCATGGACATGACGGCCGAGTTCTACCTCTCGACGGTCGAGCGGGTGTTCAAGGAGCGCGAGATCGCCCGCAACGCCTTCACGGTGGGCGGCACGTGGGTCGACATCTCGGCCATCACCGACGTCGCCGTGAAGACGGTCGAGGGCGCCGAGGACGACATCTCTGCCCCCGGCCAGTGCGTCGCCGCGCTCGACCTGCTCACCGGCCTGCCCGACAGCAGGAAGGCGAGCCATGTCGAGCCCGGCGCCGGTCATTACGGCATCTTCGCCGGCCGGTCGTGGCGCAACAACATCCGCCCGCTGGTGCTCGACTTCATCGACGCCAACATGACCCACGAACGCCGCACCATGCGCCGCAGCGCCTGAGGGCGGGTGCGGCGCGCGGGGCGGGACATGGGCGAACAGGCGGGCCGGATCTCTCTCTGGGGGATCGAGGTGTTCCTCGCCTGCGCCGAGGAGGGCTCCGTTTCGGCCGCGGCGCGGCGGCTCGGCGTTTCGGTCTCGTCGGTCAGCCAGCAACTCACCAACCTCGAGGCGGCGCTCGGGGCCGAGTTGATCGACCGCGCCCAGCGGCCGGCCCGCCTGACGCCCGCCGGCGAGACGTTCCGCCGCCGTGCCGCCCGGATCGCGCAGGAGGCGGCCGAGGCCAGGGCCGAGCTCGCCGCGCCCGACCTTTCCGCGCTTACCCGCCTGCGCCTCGGCATGATCGAGGATTTCGACGCCGACGTGACGCCGCGCCTGCTCTCGGCCATGTCGGCCGAGCTCGCCCGTTGCCAGTTCCTGCTCGAGACGGGCGCCTCGCACCGCCTGCTCGACCAGCTCGACAACCGCGCGCTCGACGTGGTCGTGGCCGCCGAGACGGGAGAGCCGCGCGCCGACTGGATGGAGGTGCACCCGCTGATGGACGAGCCGTTCGTCGCCGCTGTCGCCCGCGGCACGCCCGCGGGCGCCGACCTGCCGGCGCTGCCGCTCATCCAGTATACCGAGCGGCACCTGATGGGGCGCCAGATCACGGCGCATCTCGCCCGCCACGACCTGCGCCTCGCCCATCGCTTCGAGCTCGACAGCTACCACGCGATCCTCGCCATGGTGGCCGGCGGCGCGGGCTGGACGATCCTCACCCCGCTCGGCTACCTGCGCGCCCGACGCTTCCGCGACGAGGTGGAGTTGCGCCCCCTCCCCGTTGCGCCCTTCTCGCGCCGCATCGGCCTGACCGCGCGCCGCGGCGGTCTGCGCGACATGCCCGAGCGGCTGACGGGCATGCTCAAGCCGCTGCTGCAGGAACTCATCGTGGCACCGGCCACCGCCCGCATGCCGTGGCTCGCGGGCGATCTCCGGGTGCTCTGACGCCTGCTCGAGCGGCGCCCGCCCCTTCTTCTTGCTCGAAATATCCTGCGGGGGTCCGGGGGTGCAAAACCCCCGGCGGCGCGTCGGTGGCAGCGGCGCGACGGTCAGGTGCCGTAGGCGCGCTCCTCCTCCATGGCCTGCGCGGCAGCGCCCACCAGCGCGTCGGCGATGAAGTCGAGCTCGGCCTCGGTCAGCCGCGCGGGCAGACGCACGTCGCAGGCGCGCATCAGCATGGCGCGGGTCTGCGGCAGGTCGGCCGGGGCCGCCCCGTGCTCGCCATCGATGAATCGCCAGTTCCAGAAGGCGCGGGCGTTGTCGCGCGACCGGCCGAAGACCTGCACCTTCACCCCGCCCGCCTCGGCGGCCGCCGTGAAGGCGTCGACTTCGGCATCCGACATGCCGACGAGGTTGAACTGGATCGAATCGGGCGCGCGCAGCTCGGGGGCGAGCGGCGGCGGCACCTCGAGCCAGGGCGAGGCGTTCAGCCGCTCCGCCACCCGGTCGTGGCCCGCGCGGCCGTCGCGCACCCGTCGGTCGATCTCGCCGATCTGCGA
Organism: Rhodovulum sp. 12E13; assembly: GCF_003340565.1. Classification (GTDB taxonomy): domain Bacteria; phylum Pseudomonadota; class Alphaproteobacteria; order Rhodobacterales; family Rhodobacteraceae; genus HLUCCA09. The sequence continues at coordinate 288,167 of NZ_QPLK01000002.1, forward strand.
CCGGACGATGGCGGCCGACAGGTTGTTCATCCGCATGTTGTAGAGCGGAAGCCGGTTCTGCCAGCGCTCGAAGGCGGCGGTCAGCGTGCCGTTATGGCCGTCGTGCTTCTTCCAGTTGTGCTCGTAGGCGCCCGACATGATGACGGCGCGGGCGGCCACCTCCTCGTCGTCGGTGATCAGGATGCCGCCCTCGCCCGCGTTCACCAGCTTGTAGGACTGGAACGAGAAGCAGCCCACCTTGCCGATCGTGCCGATCCTGCGGCCCGCCCAGGTGGTGCCGAGCGAATGCGCGGCATCCTCGATCACGGGGATGCCGGCGCGGTCGGCGGCCGCCATGATCGCGTCCATGTCGGAGGTGTGGCCGCGCATGTGGCTGATCATGACCGCGTCGGCGCCCTGCGCCAGCTTTGCCTCGAAGTCGGCCAGGTCGATGCGATAGTCCGCTCCGACCTCGACCAGCACGGGCTGGCAATCGGCGTGGACGATGGCCGAGGGCACGGCAGCGAAGGTGAAGGCGGGGATCAGCACGCGCGCCCCGCGAGGCAGGCCGAGCGCCTTGAGCGACAGGAACAGAGCCGCCGAGCACGACGAGACGGCCAGCGCGTATTTCGCGCCCATCAGCGCGGCGAAGTCGCGCTCGAGCAGGGCCACGGGGGCATCCTGCGGGGCGGTGTAGCGGAAAAGGTCGCCGCTCGAGAGAAGACGCTCGATCTCGGCACGGGCGGCCTCGGGGATCGGCTCGGCATCGTAGACATTGGGCGGCGTGGTGACGGTCATGGGCCCTGCTCCCGCTTACTTTCGGGATTTCCGTAACACACCTTCGGATTTTCCGATAGCCCTAATCGACCGGGGCGATCAAAGGTGGTTCAGGTGGTGCATCAGCGTGTCGGCGGCACGCGCCAGCCCGCCCGGGTCGAGCGTCAGCGGGATCTCGGCGGCGGGCGCCTCCTTGCCTTCGCGGTGCTTGGCATACCGGCTGTCGTAGTGGCGGCCGATCAGGTCTCGCACCAGCGTCTCGAAGTCGCCCGCCTCTGCCAGCGCGTGCCATTCGTCGATCTTCGCCCTGCCCTGCTGCGGGGTCAGCAGCGCGAGCTGCCGCTTGAACAGCGGCAGGTCGGCGAAGAGGTCGGCATAGGTCTGGCAGAGGTAACGGGCGCGATCCTCGGCTCGCGCCGTGACCCGCAAGCGGGGCGCGGCGCGCATCGCCTTCCACAGCGCCGGCGGCACGAGTCGCTCGCCCACCTTGCTGCTCTCGGCCTCGACCAGCACAGGCCGGGTCGGGTCGAGCGCGGCGAGGGCGGCCGAGACCCGCGTCTCGAAGCCCTTCTGGCTGGGCTGTCCGCCGGGGCGCAGGCCGAGCACCGAGCCGCGGTGGTTGGCCATCCCCTCGAGGTCGAGCATCTGGCCTCCCCGCTCGGCCACCAGCGCAAGCAGCTCGGTCTTTGCAGTGCCGGTGTTGCCGTCGAGCAGGACGACACGGTGCGGCAGCGCCCCCTCGTAGAGCTGGCGCACGACGGCCCGGCGATAGCTCCGGTAGCCGCCTTCGAGGGTGCGCACCCGCCAGCCCACCTCGCGCAGCCACAGCCCGAAGGCGCCCGAGCGCTGCCCGCCCCGCCAGCAATAGACCAGCGGCTGCCAGCCGCCCTCCTTGTCGGCGAGCGGCCCCTGCAGGTGGCGGGCGATGTTCTGCGCCACCAGCGCGCCACCGATCTTGCGCGCCGTGAACGGGCTCTGCTGCACGTAGATCGTGCCGACACGCGCGCGCTCCTCGTTCGAGAGCACCGGCAGGTTGATCGCGCCGGGGATGTGGTCCTCGGCGTATTCCGCCGGCGAGCGGGTGTCGATGATCGTGTCGAAGGGCAGGCGCGGCAGGTCGGCCAGCGGGGGCAGGGGGAACTTCATGGCGTCCGCCTAGCCGAAGGCGCCCGGCAGAGGAAGGTCAGAGGAAGCGCACCAGCACCCAGCCGATCAACCCGAGCTGGACGAAGTTTATCGCCACAGACACCCCGTGCAGCGCGGCGAAGCGCGACCGTGCCACCGTCTCGCCCGCCAGCTCGGCGTCGCGTGCCGCGTTGATCTGCGGCATCAGCACCTGCCGCGACAGCACGCCGAGCGCGGCGACCCACCCCATCAGCGCGACGGCGCGGGTATCGACCGCCGTCAGCACGAGCCCTGCCGCCAGCGCGCCCATGATCACGAACAGGTAGTAATGCGGAAAGGCCGCCCGGATCAGCGGGCCCGCCTGCGCGGGCGAGAGTTCGCGGAACAGGAACGGCGCGAAGCCGAACGAGTAGAGCACCATGCCGCCGAACAGCGTGGCGGTGAGCAGAAGGGCCGCGATCTCCATGTCCGTCCTCCCCGTTTCGACGTGGGGGAGGATAGCGCGCCAGGGCGGCAGGCAAGGCGGAACAGGGCCGCGCCTCACGGGCTTGAGAGAGCGATGCTCGCGTGGCTCAGCGAATACTCCGGCGCCCTTCAGGTCGTTCTGTCCGCCCTGACGGCTGTGGTCTGGCTCGCCTACCTGCAACTCCTGCTGACGAACCTGCGCCACCAGCGCCGGCCCGTGCTGCTGATCAACACCGGCGCCGGGCGGGGCCTGCGGCAATCGTGTTTCCTGTCCAACCTCGGGATGGAGCCGATCTACGTCATGGACGTGGCGATCCGTGTCGAGGCAGGTGATCGCGTCGCCGTGGCGGCAATCACCGACGTCGAGCCGGAACACACCAGCGACGACACCGACGCGCTTCGTGCGACGAACCAGGGACCGCTCGAGAGCGGGGCGATCCAGAACCTGGGAACCTTCGACACTCTGATCCGCCGCGCCCTCGGTCGCGATAGCGGGATCGGGATCGAAGAGGTCGACCGCTTCGACCTCGTGGCGATCTTCGCCGTGGCCGCGCGCAACAAGATCTGCGCCTCCCGGCGCGGGTTCTCGATCGACCCGGACCATCCCCGCCTGATGGTGCCCGAGAGCGTCCGCGCGAGGCAGGTGACGGGATGGCGTCGGCGCCGCGCGCTCAACCGCTGGCTCGAGGCGCGCCGGCAGGGGCGCGCCGCCGACGGCGAATTGCCGTAGGCGGGGGCGGTCGTGCCCGGTCCGGCCCCTGTTCGGCCGGCGACCGAGGGGCGGGCCGGGAGGGGCCGACACATGAAGCTCGCGCGGGCCGCAGGCGCCGCGTGCTGCCCGTCCGAGGGAGGCCGCCGGTCGAGCCGGCGCCCGATCCAGGGGCCGTGCTAGGGCGCCGCCGCCGTCACCTCGACCTCGACGAGGAACTCCGGGCGGGTGAAGCCTGCCACGATCACCAGCGTCGACGCGGGAAGGGCGTCGTCGGGGCGGGTCGACAGCCAGCGGTCGCGCGCCGCCATGTAGCCCGCCATATGTGCCCGGTCGGTGACGAAGGCGTTTATCCGGATGACATCGCCCGGCCCCATCCCCGCCTCGGCGAGGATCGCGCCGCAGGCGGCGAAGCAGAGATCCGCCTGCGCCTCGGCGCCCTCGGGTATCGTGTCGTCGCTGGCGATCCCGAGCTGGCCGGAGGCGACCACCAGACGCTGGCCCGCCGGCACCTCGACGCCATGGGCGTAGCGCGCAAAGGGCGGCCGAATCGCGGAGGGCGCGAGCATCCTGTGGGGCATCGTTCGGGCCTCCTTCCTTCCCGCCCTGTCTGCCGCGCACCGCCGCCCGGCGCCAGACCCTCCCCCCTTGCCGAGGTCGGATGCCTGGAAATTCGGCAGAGGGGCACATTTCTGCTGTCCTGTTACGCAATTTGCCGTAGCCTTTCGGCCGGGCCGGGCCTCCTCCCTGCGCGCGGGCGGGCCGCCCGCTAGCTTGTCGGCCAAGATCGACGCCAATGGGGAGACGACGATGAAAACGACCACCTCCGCGGCCGCGCTGCTCGCCGCGGCCCTTGTCACCGCGACCGCCGCTCAGGCGCAGGACGACCTGACGCCGGTGGTGTTCGGCACGAACTGGCTGGCGCAGGCCGAGCACGGCGGCTTCTACCAGTCGGTGGCCGACGGCACCTATGCCGCGTGCGGCCTCGACGTCGAGATCATCTCGGGCGGCCCGCAGGTGAACAATCGCGCGCTGATGCTCGCCGGGCGGATCGACTTCCACATGGGCGGCGACATGCTGCAGGCCTTCAACGCGGTGAAGGAAGACATTCCCGTCGTCGCCGTCGCCGCCATCTTCCAGAAGCACCCGCAGGTGATCCTTGCCCATCCCGGCGAGGCCGACAGCTGGGAAGAGCTGAAGGACCTGACGTTGCTCATCGGCGACAACGGCTTCACCAGCTACTACCAGTGGATGATCGCCGCCCACGGCTTCACCGAAGAGCAGCGCGAGCCCTACACGTTCAACCCCGCCCCGTTCATCGCCGACCCGCGCAAGGGCATGCAGGGCTATCTCTCGTCCGAGCCCTACGCCGTCGAGAAAGAGACGGGCTGGGCGCCCAACGTCTTCCTCATCGCCGACAACGGCTATTCCTCCTACGCCACGACGATCGAGACGATGCAGGCCACGATCGACGAGCGCCCCGAGGTGGTCGAGTGCTTCGTCGACGGCTCGCTGACGGGCTGGTACAACTACCTTTACGGCGACAGCGCCGCGGCCGACGAGCTGATCAAGGAAGCCAACCCCGACATGACGCAGGACAAGATCGACTTCGCCAAGAACATGATGCGCGAGCAGGGCATCGTGGACTCGGGCGACGCGATGGAGCTTGGCGTCGGCGCCATGACCGACGCGGTGATCGGCGACTTCTACCAGAAGATGGTCGATGCCGGCGTGATCGAGGACGGTCTCGACTGGCAGGCCGCCTACACGCTCGACTTCACCAACAAGCAGGTCGGCATGGACCTGCGCCCGACCAACTGACGGAGAGCGCCTTCGTCGAGGCGGGCGCCCGCGCGGCGCCTGCCTTCCCCTCTTCTCCCGCCGCGCGCCCCCAGCCCCCGAAGCAGTGCGATGACAGCCCAGCCCGCGCCCCATTCGAGACCGCAGCACGCCGCCCGGGCCGTCTCCGGCCGCTCCCGCGTTCTGACCATGTCGGGCGTCGACAAGGTGTTCGGCGCCGACGTGGTGGCGCTCGAGGGCATGGAGCTCGAGGTGCGCGAGGGCGATTTCATCTCGCTCCTCGGTCCGTCGGGCTGCGGCAAGTCCACCGCGCTGCGCCTGATCGCCGACCTGATGCCGCCCACCGCGGGCCGGATCGAGTGGCAGGGCGGCTTTCACCCCGGCGACCTCGGCGTGGTCTTCCAGGAGCCGACGCTGATGCCCTGGGCGACCGTGGCCCAGAACGTCTGGCTGCCCTTCCGCCTTCGCGGCAAGTCCTTCGCCGCGGCCAGGGACGAGGTGAAGGAGGCGCTCGACCTCGTCGGCCTCGGGCGTTTCATGAACGCCTACCCGCGCGAGCTGTCGGGCGGCATGAAGATGCGCGTGTCGATCGCGCGGGCGATGGTCACCCATCCCCGCCTGATCCTCATGGACGAGCCCTTCGCCGCGCTCGACGAGATCACCCGCTTTAAGCTCAACAACGACCTCCTGCAGCTGAAGGCCAGGATCGGCTGCACGGTGATCTTTGTCACCCATTCCGTCTTCGAGTCGGTCTTCCTCTCGGACCGGATCGTGGTGATGGCCGCGCGCCCGGGCCGGGTGATCCGCGAGCTCGGGGTCGACGAGCCCTATCCCCGAGACGAGGACTTCCGGACATCGGCCGACTACGCCGCCCATTGCCGCGCCGCCTCGGCGGCGCTGCACGAGGCGATGGGAGACGCCGCATGATGCGCGCCGACCCGCCCGCCGGGGGCGCTCCCGCCTCCGCTCGGCGCCGTCCGGCGCCTCGCGTCGTTGGGCCCGGCGCGCACCCCGCCAGGGCGGGGCGCGCGCGGCCGCGCCCGGCGGCGCCCGACCGCGCTCCGACCCAACCACCGCAGCCGTTCTCCGCGGGCCTCGGTCCCGTCCGCCTCGCGCCCCCGGCTTCTTTCTGTTCCAAATACGCACGGCTCCACGCGCGCCACCGGAGGGCGGCCCCATGAGCATTGCCGAAGACGCCCGCCACGTGCCCGACGGCAATGCCCCCCCGGCGCAGATCGATGCCGAGGAAGCCCGCCGCGCCCGCACCCGACGCATCGAGAGGATCGCGCGGTGGACGCTGCCGGCGCTCGTCATGGTCCTGGCGATCTGGGGATGGCACCGGGTCGTGACCGTCAACGAGATCCCGCACTACATCCTGCCCGGCCCGGGCCTCGTGTGGGAGAGCCTGGTCAACGACCGGGCGATGCTGATGGATGCGGCGTGGCTCACCTTCCGCATCACCTTCATGGCGCTGATCCTCGCCGTGCTGGGGGGCGCGGGGCTGGCGATCCTGTTCAACCAGTCTCGGATGCTCGAGATGAGCTTCTACCCCTACGCGGTGATCCTGCAGGTGACGCCCGTCGTCGCCATCGCGCCGCTGATCTTCATCTATGTCGAGAGCAAGATCGCCGGCATGCTGATCTGCGCCTGGATCGTGGCGTTCTTTCCGGTGCTGTCGTCGACCACGCTGGGGCTGAACTCGGTCGACCACAACCTGCGCGACCTATTCAAGATCTACCGAGCGAGCCGGTGGCAGCGGCTCGTCCACCTGCAGCTCCCCTCGGCGTTGCCCTACTTCCTCGGCGGCCTGCGCATCGCGGGCGGCCTGTCGCTGATCGGCGCGGTGGTGGCAGAGCTCGTGGCCGGCACGGGCGGAATCGGCTCGGGCCTCGCCTTCCGCATCCAGGAGGCGGGCTACCGGCTCAACATCGCGCGGATGTTCGCGGCCCTCTCCCTCGTCGCGGCGATGGGCGTGTTCATCTTCGCCGCGCTGTCGCTCGTCTCGCACCTCCTGCTGCGCAAGTGGCACGAGAGCGCCGTCAAGCGCGAGACGTGATGGCCCCCTTCCGCACCCTCCCCGACGGCCCGCTGCGGCTGACCAACCTGACCGTGCCCGCCTGCCTGCTCGGCCAGCCGGGCGGGCTGACCCGCATCGACCTGTCGATCGCGGGCGGCCGGATCGCCGAGGGAGGGGGCGCCGAGGTCGACATGGGCGGCGCGATGGTCTTTCCGGCCTTCGTCGACATGCACACCCATCTCGACAAGGGCCATATCTGGGGCCGCGCACCCAACCCCGACGGCACCTTCATGGGCGCGCTCGAGACGGTGCGCGCGGATACCGAGGCCAACTGGTCGGCCGACGACGTCGCCCGCCGCGCCGACTTCTCCCTCCGTTGCGCCCATGCCCACGGCACGCGTGCCATCCGCACCCATATCGACTCGCGCGCCCCGCAGGACGACATCTCGTGGCCCGTCTTCCGCGACCTGCGTGCCGAGTGGGCCGGGCGGATCGAGCTGCAGGGCGTCTGCCTGATCGGGATCGACAGCTTCTCCGAGCACGGCGCCTTCGCGCACACTGCCGACCTCGTGGCGGCGGCGGGCGGCGTGCTCGGCATGGTCACCTACCCGGTGCCGGGCCTGCGCGATTCGCTCCGCGCCTTCTTCCGCATGGCCGAGGCCCGGGGGCTGTCGGCCGATTTCCACGTCGACGAGACGATGGACCCCGGCTCCGAGACCCTGCGCGCCATCGCCGAGACGGTGCTCGAGACCGGCTTCGCTGCGCCCGTGGTGGTGGGCCATTGCTGCTCGCTCTCCGCGCAGGACGAGGCGCGCGCGATGGACACGCTCGACCTCGTGGCCGAGGCGGGGCTGCACGTCGTCTCGCTGCCCATGTGCAACCTCTACCTGCAGGACAGGCAGGCCGGCCGCACCCCGCGCAACAGGGGCATCACGCTCGTCCACGAGATGCGGGCGCGCGGCATCCCCGTCGCCTTCGCCTCGGACAACACGCGCGATCCGTTCTACGCCTACGGCGACATGGACATGCTGGAGGTGATGCGTCAGGCGACCCGCATCGGCCATCTCGACCACGCGCGCGACGACTGGCCCGAGGCGTTCCTGGCCGCTCCCGCCCGCGCCTGCGGCGTCGACGCGCCCTCTCTCGCCCCCGGCGCACCGGCCGACCTCGTGATCTGCCGCGCGCGCGAGTGGACCGAGCTCTTCGCCCGCCCGCAGGCCGACCGGATCGTGCTGCGCGCGGGCCGCGCCATCGACACGACCCTGCCCGACTATTCCGAACTGGACGACCTGATGCAGAAGAAGACCCACGTGACGGAGACCGCCCGATGAGCCCGCTCGACCTGTCCCCGAACGTCGCCGCGGCGAAGGCCGCGCTGTCGCATCTCGAGATCGACGAGAACCCGACCTCGGTGAAGGCCAAGAGCCGCGACTTCTTCTGGTACTCCCCCGTGCTGAAGGACCGGCTCGATCACGTCGCGGGGGATTTCGCCGTGGCGCCCCGCTCCGAGGCCGAGGTCATCGAGGTGCTCAAGGTCTGCTACGCTCACGACGTGCCGGTCACGACGCGCGGGGCAGGCACCGGCAATTACGGGCAGGCCATGCCGCTGGCAGGCGGCTGCATCCTGCACCTCAAGAACATGGACAGGGTGAAGGAGGTCGCGCCGGGCCGCGTGATCTGCGAGCCCGGCATCCTGCTGAGGGATCTCGACGCCCACTGCATCGCCGACTCGGGGCAGGAGCTGCGCATGTTCTCCTCCACCTGGGCCACGGCCACGATCGGCGGCTTCATCGCCGGCGGCTCGGGCGGTGTCGGCTCCTGCACGTGGGGATCCTTGCGCGATCTCGGCAACATCATCCGCCTGCGGGTGGTGACGATGGAGGAAGAGCCGCGCGTGCTCGAGTTCCGCGGCGAGGAGCTGGCGCGCGTCTCCCACGCCTACGGCACGAACGGGATCATCACCGAGATCGAGATGCCGCTCGCGCCCGCCTACGACTGGACGGGGCTGTTCGTGGCCTTCGACGACTTCCCTGCGGGGGCGAAGTTCGCCCAGGACGTGGCGAACGAGGACGGCATCCTGATCAAGCTCGCCACCGTCTTCGAGGCGCCCGTGGCGCACGACTACTTCCAGCGCGTCCGCCCGCACGTGGGCGAGGGCACCCACCTTGTGGCGCTGATGGCCGCCCCGCACTCGATGGATGGCTTCCTCACCTTCCTCGGCCGCCGGCCCGAGGCGCGGCTGATCTATCGCTCGGATGACGAGACGGGCTGGGCGAAGTCGCCCGGCCCGGTCTTCGAATACGGCTGGAACCACACGACCCTGCGCGCGCTCAAGGTCGATCCCTCGATCACCTATCTGCAGGTGCGCTACGGTTACCCGACCCATCTGGAGAAGGTCGAGGAAATCCGCCGCCGGTTCTCGCCCGAACTCCTTCAGCACCTCGAGGTGATCCGCGAGGGCGGCAAGTGCATGTTCGCCGGGCTGACGCTGGTCAGGTTCACCACCGAGGAGCGGCTCGACGAGATCGTGCGCGCCCACGAGGAGGCCGGCGCGATGATCTTCAACCCGCACCGCTACACGCTCGAGGAGGGCGGGCGCCAGACGGTCGACGACCGCCAGCTCGCCTTCAAGCGCGAGGCCGATCCCAAGGGCCTGCTCAACCCCGGCAAGATGATCGCCTGGGACGACCCGGATTGGGATTTCGCCCGCATGTATGCCTATCCCCGAATGCAGGCGGCGCAATGAGCGTCAGCCGTCGCCGGGGGGCCGTCTGCCCCCCGTCGCCCGTTCCGGGCGACTCCCCCGAGAATATTTCGGCCAAGATGATGGAAGGGGGGCGCCCCGGCCCCGAGGGGGTGGTCGCTCGGCGCTGCCCGAGGGGGCCGGAGCGCGGCATGTCCGGCCGGGGGCTGCCCTGTGCCGGTCCATCACCTTGGGCGGTCATCGGCTCTCCAGCCTGTACCGCGCTGGCGAAAATGGCGACTGTTGGTTAAGGAAACCTTGCGCGAGCTCCATCATCTTGGCCCAAATACTCCCGCCGGAGGCGTCCGCCCTCGCGGCCCGGGCAGCGGCCGGGGGCGGGGCATGACGCGGGCGCTCGTGCTCTTCGCCCATCCCTGTCCGGAGAGCTTTTCGGCGGCGCTGCACGGGCGGGTGGTCGAGACGCTCGCGGGGCGCGGCTGGGAGGTGGACGATTGCGATCTGAACGCCGAAGGTTTCCAGCCGGTGCTGACCGAGGCGGAGCGGCGGGGCTATCACGAGGTGGGGCCGAACATCGCGCCCGTGGCCGGGTATGTCGAGCGCCTGCGGGCGGCCGAGGCGCTGGTGATGGTGTTTCCGGTGTGGAACTTCGGCTATCCGGCGATCCTCAAGGGGTTCCTCGACCGGGTGTTCCTGCCCGGGGTGTCGTTCCGGCTGGAAGACGGCAGGGTGCGGCCGAACCTGACGCATATCCGTCGGCTTGCGGCGGTCACGACCTATGGCGGCACGCGGGTCAGGGCGCTGCTTGCGGGCGACCCGCCCCGGCATTGCGTCACCCGGGCGGTCTGGCATGTTTGCCGCCCGCGCAAGATGCGATATCTCGCGCTCTACGACATGAACCGGGCGAGCACGGCGCGGCGGGCCGCCTTTCTCGACCGGGTCGGGCGGGAGATGGAGGTATTCTGAGACATGCGCGCGCTGGTCGTCCATTGTCACCCGCGGGAGGGCAGCTTCACCGCTGCGGTGCGCGACACCGTCGTGGCGCGGCTCGAGGCGGCGGGCGCCGAGGTACGGGTGAGTGACCTGTACGCGCGCGGCTTCGCGCCCGTCCTGACGGGTGCGGAGTGGGAGGCATATCTCGACAGCCCCGCCAATGCCGAGGCCGTGGCGCGCGACGTGGCCGACCTGCGCTGGTGCGACACGCTGGTGTTCGTCTACCCCACCTGGTGGTATGGTCTGCCCGCGGCGCTCAAGGGCTGGCTCGATCGCGTGCTTCTGCCCGATGTCGCCTTCCTGATGCCCGACGAGAGCCATCGCGACATCCGGCCCGCGCTCACCCACATCCGCCGGCTCGGCGTCTTCACCACCTGCGGGGCGAGCTGGTGGCTGACGCGCTGGGTAGGGGCGCCGGGGCGCCAGACGCTCCTGCGCGGGGTGGGCCTGCTTTGCGCCAAGCCTCTGCGCACGGCCTTCGCCGCGCATTACTCGATGGACAGCTCGACGCCCGAGAGCCGGGCGCGGCACCTTGCGCGGGTCGGCCGCGCGGTGGACCGGCTGGCACGGCGCGGCCGGCGCGCGGGGGTGCGGCGGCAGGAGGTGCCGGCATGAGCGGCGGCGCGGCGGCGATCTCGCCGATTCCGGTGCTCGACTGGCGCCGCTTCGCCGGGGGGGACGACCCGTGGGGGTTCGTCGCCGACCTGTCGGCCGCCTGCCGCGGAACCGGCTTCTTCCTGTTGCGCCATCACGGGATAGACCACGGGCTGATCGCCGACGTCTTTGCCCATGCCGACGACTTCTTCGGCATGGCCGAGGCGGACAAGGCGAAGCTGTCGATCGCCACCAACCCGCACAACCGCGGCTGGGCGGCCATGGGTTCGGAGCGGCTCGACGAGACGAGCGGGCAGGTCGACCGCAAGGAGGCGTTCAACATCGGGTTCGACCTGGCACCGCGCGACCCGCGGGTGCTGGCGGGCGAGCCCTTTCGCGGCGTGAACCTCTGGCCTCCCATCCCGGGGTTTCGCGACGTGATGCTGCGCTATTACCAGTCGGTGCAGAACCTCGGGGTGGTGCTGCACAAGGCGCTCGCGATCGACCTCGGGCTCGAGGAGACGTTCTTCGACGACAAGTTCACGGCGCCCATGGCGACCCTGCGCCTGTTGCACTACCCGCCCGCACGGGGCGAGGCGGGCGAGATCGGCGCCGGGGCGCATACCGATTACGGCTCGGTCACGCTGCTGCTGACCGACGGGGAGCCGGGGCTGCAGGTGCGCCTGCGCGGCGGCGACTGGGTGGACGTGCCGCATGTCGAGGATGCCTACGTGGTCAACATCGGCGACTGTCTGATGCGCTGGTCGAACGACACCTACATCTCGACGCCCCACCGCGTGTTGCCGCCCGCGCGGCGGCGCCGGTCGGTCGCCTTCTTCCTCGACCCCAATCCGGACGCGCTGATCGCGGCCCTGCCGGGCACGGGGACGCCGAAATACCAGGCGGTCACAGGGGCCGACTACCTGCGCTCGCGGCTCGAGGCGACCTATGCGGAGGGGCAGGGGTGAGGCGGCTGGACTGGGCCGAGTATCGCCGGACGGAGTTCGCGGGGCTCGACCCCGAGCGAGTGATCGCGGTGCTGCCCACCGCGGCGATCGAGCAGCACGGGCCGCACCTGCCGGTGGGGGTCGACACGATGATCGCGCACGGCATGCTGGGCGAGGTCCGGCGGGTCTGCCCCGACGATCTCGACCTGCGCATCCTGCCGGTGCAGGCGGTGGGCAAGTCGAACGAGCATCTCGACGCGGCGGGCACGCTGACGCTCGACGCGCCCACGGCGCTCGCGGCGTGGACGCAGATCGGGCTGTCGGTCGCGCGGGCGGGCGTGCGCAAGATCGTGATCGTCAATTCGCACGGGGGGAACCTCGACCTCGTGTCGATCCTCTCGCGCGAGCTCCGGGTGCGGGCGGGGATGCTGGCGGTGAAGTGCCAGTGGGGGGCGTTCGGACACCCGGAGGGGATGTATTCGGAGCGCGAGACGACCTACGGAATTCATGGCGGCGACGTGGAGACGTCGCTGATGCTTCATTTCCGGCCCCACCTCGTGGACATGGCGGCGGCCGCGGATTTCCGCTCGGCGGCGGAGGGGGCGGCGATCTCTCCCGTCGGGCCGATTTCGCATGGCTGGATGGCGCGCGACCTCAACCCCGAGGGCACCGTGGGCGACGCGCATCTGGCGACCGCCGAGAAGGGCGCGGCGACCTGCGCCCACCATGTGGCGGGGTTCGTCGAGTTGCTGCGCAAGGTGCGTGACATGCCGCTTGACCGGTTCGCGCCGGTCGTCCCGCCGGTCTGAGGAGCCAGGAGCCAGGAGCCAGGAGCCAGGAGCCAGGAGCCAGGAGCCAGGGGTCTGGGCCAACCGGGTGCGCCCGGCCGCTCGGTGCCGGTGCCCCTCGGTTCCGTCGGGCCTGGCGCTGCCGCAGGTGCGAGCGGGCACCCCCCCCTCCTGCGGCCGTGGCGTGACCGTCAACGAGGCCACTCTGCCCTCGCCGGCCGCGATGCGGCGGGTCGGGACAGCGCCGGACCCGGGCCGGGCTCGCCGCGAAGGCGGGCACGCTGGCGCGCGGGTCATTCTTGCAGCAGTTCGAGCGGATCGTAGCCGACCCCCGCGCCGAAGGCGATCTCGGCAAGGCTGTCGGGCTTGTGGCGCAGGCGCGCCAGCTCGGCGCGGCTCGCCCAGCGTGCGCGGTCGACCACGCCTTCGGGGTCGCGCCAGCCCGACGGGAGTGACGTGCTGCCCGCAAGGCGGCAGCGGAAGAAGATCTCTACCTGGTGGAAGCCGCTGGCGGGGTCGTGGAACTCGTTCACGAGGCACGGCGCGTCGACCACGATGTCGAGCCCCGTCTCCTCGTGCACCTCGCGGGCGAGATTGTCGGGCAGCGCCGCGCCCGCCTCGACACCGCCGCCCGGCGCGCACCACAGGTCGCTCTGGCCGCCGGGCCATGCGTTGACGATCAGAAGCCGCCCGCATGACACGATCACGGCCCGCACCGCGAGCCGTGGCCCGGGGCGCCGGTCGATCCCGGTGGGATGCGACAGGCCCTGTCCTCCTGTCTCCCCGCTCATGCTGCCGCTCAGCGGCGCGCGGGGCGCAGGCGATAGACGCCTTCGGGCAGGTTCATGGCCGCGCGCAGATCCTGCAGCTGGCGCATCGACAGCGTGACTTTCTGCACCCGGTCGGTGCGCGGGTCGAGCTGCTCGACCGTCACGCATTCCTCGAAGGCGTGGATCGTCACGTCCTCGCCCAGGGGCGCTGACCCCTCGTCGACCAGGGTGATCACGGTCGCGTCGAATTCGTGCTCTATCGTGAACATGGCCGCAGCCTAGCGGCCCGCCCGCGCGCTGTCATACCCCTTTTGCAGGAGGCCCCGGCGCTGCCGGTCGTCACACCTTGGCCGCGATGCCGTGCAGCAGGCTCAGCGCCCGCTCCAGCTCGCTCACCGCGATCCATTCGTCGGGCTTGTGGGCCTGTTCGATCGACCCCGGGCCGCAGACCACCGCGTCGAGCCCGATCTCCTGGAACAGGCCTGCCTCCGTGCCGAAGGAGACGAGCTCGGTTCCGTTCGCGCCGAGCACGCTCGCCACGAGGTCGCGCGCGCCGTTGGCCTCGCGCGGTTCCAGCGCCGCGACCTCGCCGATCACGTCGGTTTCGATGCCGGCCGCGGGGGTGACGGCCTGCATCTCGGGCAGAAGCTCCTCGGCGCAGTAGCGCTCCAGCACCGTCTTGACGCGGACCGCGTCATCCCAGGCCACCGGGCGCATCTCCCAGTCCACCTGCGCGTGGCCTGGGATGACATTGTGCGCGACGCCCCCCGTCAGCGCGCCCACGCTGATCGTGGTGTGCGGCGGCAGGAAGGCCGAGCCGGCGGGCGGGCTTGCCGCCAGCTCGGCCCGCAGCGCCATCAGGCGGGCGACGTAGCGCGCGGCGTATTCCACCGCGTTGACGCCCAGCTCGGGGCGCGAGCCGTGCCCCTCGGCGCCGTTGAATCGCGTGGTGTATTCGCAGCAGCCCTTGTGCCCGTCGACGATGTGCATGAGCGTCGGCTCGCCGATCAGCGCCATGCCGGGTTGCGCGCCGACCGCCCTGAGATGCTCGACAAGGTGCCGCGCGCCGACGCATCCGACCTCCTCGTCGTAGGTGAAGGCGAAGTGGATCGGGGTGCGCCGCTCGCCCGACGCGAAGGCGGGCAGCGCGGCGATGCAGGCGGCGATGAAGCCCTTCATGTCGCAGGTGCCGCGCCCGTAGAGGCGCCCGCTCTCCTCCCGCAGGATGAACGGGTCCGACGACCAGTCCTGGTCGTCGACCGGCACCACGTCGGTATGGCCCGAAAGCACGAGGCCGCCCGGTTCGTCGGGGCCGAGCGTGGCCCAGAGATTGGCCTTGGCGGCCGAGGCGTCGGACAGGATCTCGACGCGCGCGCCCGCCTCCTGCAACAGCTCGGCGAGATAGGCGATCAGCGCGTAGTTGGAGTCGGCCGATACGGTGGGGTAGGCGACCAGACGCTCCAGCGTGGCGATGCAGACCTCGAGCGGCGCCGCCCCCTCGCGCGGGTGGGGCCAGCTCATGCCGACCCCTTGACGAAGAGCTGCCGGGGCATCGAGCAGAAGGTCTCGGCCGGTCCGTCCTCGCGGATCAGGATGCTCTCGGTGATCTCGAGGCCCCAATCCTCGACCCAGAGACCGGGCATGAAGTGAAAGGTCATGCCAGCCTCGAGCACCGTCTCGTCCTCGGGGCGCAGCGAGATGGTGCGCTCGCCCCAGTCGGGCGGATAGGACAGCCCGATGGGATAGCCGCAGCGCGCGGCGCGCTCGATGCCGGCACGCTCGAGCTCGGCGCCCAGCGCGTTGGCCACGTCGTAGGCGCGGTTGCCGGCCCGGGCGGCGTCGATCCCGGCCTCCATGCCGGCGAGCAGCGCCTCCTCGGCTCGTCGGAAATGGTCGGGCGGATCGCCGAGGAAGACGGTGCGCGCGATCGGCACGTGGTAGCGGCGGTAGCAGCCGGCGAGTTCGAAGAACGTCGCCTCGCCCTCGCGCATCGGGTCGCCGTTCCAGGTCAGGTGCGGCGCGGCGGCGTCCGAGCCCGAGGGCATCAGCGGCACGATGGCGGGGTAGTCGCCCCAGTCCTCGCCGACGCCGAGCAGGCCGGCGCGGGTCACCTCGGCGGCGACTTCGTTCTTGGCGATCCCGGGAGCGGCCATGTCGATGGCCACCTGGCAGACCCGCTCGGCGATGCGCGCGGCGCGGCGCATGAAGTCGAGCTCCTCGTCGGATTTCACGGCGCGGCACCAGTTCACGAGGCCCGTGCCGTCGACGAGGGTGGCGGCGGGCAGCGTCTCGAAAAGGACCTGTTGCGCCTTGGCGGAGAAGTAGTAATTGTCCATCTCCACCCCGATGCGGCCGCCGCCGAGGCCGAGATCGGCCAGGGTGCCGGAGAGGTGCTGCATCGGGTGGCGCTCGGTCGACTGCACGTAGTGGTCGGCGTAGCCCACGATGCCGGTGCGCTCGATGTCCACAGTACGGCGGGCGCCGCCGGTATCCTGCATCCGGCCCCACCAGACCGGCTGGCCCTCGGCCGGCAGGATCACCGCCTGGTGCACGTAGAACGACCAGCCGTCGTAGCCGGTCAGCCAGGCCTGGTTGGAGGGATCGGTGACGATCATGGCCTCGAGGTCGCGCTCGTGCATGGCGGCGCGGGCGGCTGCGAGGCGGCGGTCGTACTCGGCGGACGAGAAGGGCGGAATCTGCATGCAGGGCCTTTCGAGGGGTGGCCTGTCGACCGGTAGCGGCGTGCGCCCGCGCCGGCAAGACGGGCAACGCCGTTGGAACGGCGTTGAACGCGCGGTGCCGCGCGTTTAAGGCGTTTGCAAACGCCTTGTGCCCGGCCTGCGGCCGGCCCGCCCCTCGAACGTGTCGCATCGCAGCTCTGCGCGGGGGCGGTTAGGGCAGGGCCGACATATCTACACAGCCGGACAGGGACCCCGCCATGCTCGACAACGACATTCTCGACGCCTGGGACCGCGAAAGCTTGTTCCACCCCTCGACGCATCTGGGCAAGCATACCCGTGGCGAGGGCACGGGGCGGATCATGGTCGGCGGCGAGGGCGCGTTCGTCACCGACCGCGACGGCACCCGCCTGCTCGACGCCTTCGCGGGCCTCTACTGCGTCAATGTCGGCTACGGGCGCACGCAGATCGCCGAGGCCATCGCCGCGCAGGCGCGCGAACTGGCCTACTACCACGCCTATGTCGGCCACGGCACCGAGGCCTCGATCACGCTGGCCCACATGGTGATGGAGCGCGCGCCCGATCACATGGCGCGGGTCTATTTCGGGCTCGGCGGGTCCGACGCGAACGACACCAACGTCAAGTTGCTGTGGTATTACAACAACATCCGCGGCCTGCCCGAGAAGAAGAAGATCATCACGCGCGAGCGGGCCTATCACGGCTCGGGCCTGATGTCGGGCTCGCTGACGGGGCTGAAGGCGTTCCACGCCAAGTTCGACCTGCCGCTCGAGCGGGTGCTGCGGACCGAGGCGCCCTACTACTACCGCCGGGCCGAGCGCGACATGACCGAGGCCGAGTTCACCGCCCATTGCGCGGCCGAGCTCGAGGCGCTGATCGCCCGCGAGGGGGGCGACACCATCGCCGCCTTCATCGCCGAGCCGGTGCTGGGCACGGGCGGCATCGTGCCGCCGCCCGAGGGCTACTGGGAGGCGATCGCGCCGATCCTCAAGCGCCACGACATCATGCTGATCGCCGACGAGGTGGTGACGGGCTTCGGCCGGCTGGGGAGCATGTTCGCCTCGCCCGCGTTCGGGCTTGAGCCAGACTTCATCACCATCGCCAAGGGCCTGACCTCGGCCTATGCGCCGCTGTCGGGCTCGATCGTCTCGCAGCGGGTGTGGGACGTGCTGGTGCAGGGCAACGACGAGTTCGGGCCGCTCGGGCATGGCTGGACCTATTCCGCCCATCCCATCGGCGCGGCGGCGGGCGTGGCGAATCTGAATCTCGTGGACGAGCTGGGGCTGGTGGCCAACGCTGCCGAGGTGGGGCCGTACCTGACCGCGCGGATGGAGGAGGCGCTGGGCGCGCACCCCCATGTCGGCGAGGTGCGCGGCATCGGCATGCTGACGGCCGTCGAACTGGTGCAGGACCGGACGGGGCCGGTCTTTTTCGAGAAGGTCGGCGCGGCGGCGGGCGAGGTGATCGCCGCGATGGGCCGGCGCGGCGTGATCGCGCGCGCCATGCCGCAGGGCGACATCCTCGGCTTCGCGCCGCCGCTCTGCCTGACGCGCCAGGAGGCCGATACCGTGGTCGAGGCGACCGCTGGCGCGGTGCGCGAGGTGCTCGGCGGCTGAGCGCCGCCAAGCCGCCTTTCGCCCGAGCGGCGAGCTCTCGCACAGGCTGCATTCGGACAGCCCCGCTCCCGCCAAGGTAGTCGAGCGCGCGCGGCCCAAAGCGGCGGTGTGCCCAGAATTTAATCGCGCGCTCAATGAGTTGGCTTGGCACCCGGTCAGCGGGCTTGAAACCCTGACCGAGCCTGATACGGTCTTTTGCCAACAAAGGAGGGTGCGCCGACCCCGGCAGCGCCCCGCTCCAACAGGGAGACATGCGTGGCGCTTGACGCAGGCAACCGCAAGACGGACTTCGTCGTCTTCGACCGGGTCCAGAAAAGCTACGACGGCGAGACGCTTGTCGTGAAGGATCTCAACCTCGACATCGCTCAGGGCGAGTTCCTGACGATGCTGGGGCCGTCGGGATCGGGCAAGACCACCTGCCTGATGATGCTGGCGGGGTTCGAGACGGCGACCCACGGCGACATCCGCCTCGACGGCAAGCCGATCAACAACATCCCGCCCCACAAGCGCGGTATCGGGATGGTGTTCCAGAACTACGCGCTGTTCCCGCACATGACGGTGGAGGAGAACCTCGCCTTCCCGCTCGAGGTGCGCAAGATCGGCAAGGACGAGCGCGAAGCCAAGGTCCGGCGTGCGCTCGACATGGTGCAGATGGCCGATTTCGGCGGTCGCCGCCCCGCCCAGCTTTCAGGCGGCCAGCAGCAGCGTATCGCCCTCGCCCGGGCGCTCGTGTTCGAGCCCGAACTCGTGCTCATGGACGAGCCGCTGGGCGCGCTCGACAAGCAGTTGCGCGAGCGGATGCAGTTCGAGATCACGCGCCTCGCCCACGAGATCGGCATCACGGTGGTCTACGTCACGCACGACCAGACCGAGGCGCTGACGATGTCCGACCGGGTGGCGGTGTTCAACGACGGCAAGATCCAGCAGCTGGCCGAGCCGGACGTGCTCTACGAGAAGCCCGAGAACAGCTTCGTCGCCCAGTTCATCGGCGAGAACAACACGCTCCAGGGGACTGTCCAGGACATCGACGGCAAGGTTGCCACGGTCCGCCTCGACGACGGCGAGATCATCGACTGCACGCCGGTCAATGTCAGCCAGCCTGGCGAGCGCACGCAGGTCTCCATCCGGCCCGAACGGGTGGAGTACAACCGAGAGCGGCTGTCGCCCGACGCGCACACGATCCACGCCGAGGTGCTGGAGTTCATCTACATGGGCGACATCTTCCGCACGCGGCTGCGCGTGGCGGGCAACGAGGATTTCGTCATCAAGACCCGCAATGCGCCCGACCAGCGGCGCCTGCAGCGGGGCGAGAAGATCGAGATCGGGTGGCTGCCGGAGGATTGCCGGGCGCTCGACGCCTGAACCTCGGCGCGCCCGCACATCCGCGCGCCTTGCCCGGGGGCGCGGAGATCACCCTAAGGGCATCAAGGAAAACAGGAAGGTAACCCATGAAGCTGAAGACAGTGCTGCTTTCGACCGGTGCCGCCCTGGCCATCGCGCCAGCGGCGATCGCGCAGGAGATGGCCGACTCCATGACGCTCGTCTCGTGGGGTGGCGCTTATCAGGCCAGCCAGGTCAACGCCTATGCCTCGCCGTATCAGGCGATGCACCCCGACGTGGAGATCACGTGGGACGAGTCGTCGCCCGAGGCCGTGGCCAAGCTGCGTGCCCAGAACGAGGCCGGCAACATCGCGTGGGATCTCGTCGACGTGGTCGCGGCCGACGCGATGCGCCTCTGCGACGAAGGCCTCGCGATGGAGGTCGATCACGACGAGATCCTCGCGCCCGCGCCCGACGGCACCCCCGCCTCGGACGATTTCGGCGACCTGATCGTGTCGGATTGCTACATCCCGCAGATCGTCTATTCGACGACGCTCGCCTACCGCAACGACGTCGAGGACTGGACCGGCACGCCCGACACGGTCTGCGCGCTGTTCGACACCGAGAACTTCCCCGGCACCCGCACGCTGGAGCGGCGCCCGATCAACAACCTCGAATGGGCCCTCTACTGCGACGGCGTCGCCAAGGAAGACATCTACGACGTGCTCGAGACCGAGGAAGGGCAGGACCGCGCCTTCGCCAAGCTCGACACGATCAAGGACCAGACGATCTGGTGGTCGGCCGCCGCCGAGCCGCCGCAGCTGCTGGCCGACGGCGAGGCCGTGCTCGGCTCGTCCTACAACGGCCGCTGGTTCTCGGCGATCGAGGAACAGGATCAGCCGATCTCGATGCTCTGGGACATGCAGGTCTTCGATCTCGACGGCTGGATCATCCCCGCGGGCCTGCCCGAGGATCGCCTGGCCCGCGTGAAGGACTTCGTCTACTTCGCGACCGACACGCAGCGCCTTGCCGACCAGGCCAAGTGGATCAGCTACGGCCCGGCGCGCGAGAGCTCGGCGCCGCTCGTCTCGACCCATGCCGAGCTCGGCATCGAGATGGGGCCGCACATGCCGACCGACCCCGAGAACGCGGCGAACACGCTTCTCTACAACTACGAGTGGTGGGCGGATTACCGCGACGACCTGGACGCCAAGTTCCAGGCCTGGCTCGCCCAGTGATCTGATGTCCGGGCGCGCGGCCCCCGTCGCGCGCCCGGATCCGCGCCTCTTGCGGGGAGGCGACCGCAAGGCGGCCGGCCGCACGGCACCGCCCCCAAGCGCAGCGGGAGACGATCCAGATGACCGATGCCGCCGCCGACGCGCCGATCCCCAAGCCCGACGCGGGCGACCGGGCCCGGCCCGAACGGCAGGAGCCCCTCCTCGCCGCCGACGGAAGTCCGCTCAAGAAGTCTCTGCAACGCTCGCTGCGCCGGCAGAAGCTGCGCGCCTTCGGTCTCGTGGCGCCGCTGCTGCTTTTCGTGCTCGTCACGTTCATTGCCCCGATCGCGGACATGCTGTTCCGCTCGGTCGAGAACCAGATCGTCTCCGAGACGCTGCCGCGAACGGTCGTGGCGCTGGAGCAGTGGGATCCCGAGCAGGACGAACTGCCCTCGGAGGATACGTTCCTCGCGATGGCCTACGACCTCGTCGAGGCGCAGGAACTGAAGATTCATACCCGTCTGGGCACGCGGCTGAACTACGAGACGACGGGCATCTCGTCGCTCTTTCGCCGCACGGGGCGGGGGGTCGACGACTTCGGCGAGATCTATCTCGACCAGTTCGAGGACCTGAACCCCAACTGGGACGAGGCCGGCCCCTGGGTGGACCTCGTGGCGGACGAAGGGTGGGAGCACCCTGCGCCCTTCGAGCCGTCCGAACGCTTCGCCGCGCTGATGTCCGAGACGGCTGCCGCCTATGCCTCGTTCGCCCGCGCCATCCAGCAGGGCAGCGACGATAATCCGCGCGAGGAAGAGCCGTGGGCGCCCGTGCACATGGCGCTCTATCACGACCTGATGCGGACCGACCCCGGCGCCATCGCCGCCTACGAGGGGCCTCGGGCCGAGATGCTGCGCGAGGCGCGCGCGGCCGTGGAGGGGTTCGAAAGTCAGCCGGTCCGCGAGATGTTCGTCGCCGAGGAGGAAGACTGGCTCGACCCGGAGGTTTGGGCCACGATCAAGACCTTCTCGCCCCCCTACACTCCAGGCTACTTCCTGACATCCGTCGACCTGAAGCTTTCGCCCGACGGTGAGGTTGTCGCCCAGGACGAGGACCAGCGCATCTACATGCTGCTGTTCCAGCGCACCCTGTTCATGTCGCTCATGATCATGGGCTGCACGATCCTGCTGGGCTATCCCATCGCCTACCTCATCTCCAACCTGCCCCTGCGCACGGCCAACCTGCTGCTCATCCTCGTGCTGCTGCCGTTCTGGACATCGCTTCTGGTGCGCACGAGCGCGTGGAAGGTGCTGTTGCAGCAGCAGGGGGTCATCAACGACACGCTCGTCTGGATCGGGCTCGTGGCCGACGACGCACGCCTGACCATGATCAACAACCAGTTCGGCACGATCGTGGCGATGACGCACATCCTGCTGCCGTTCATGATCCTGCCGCTCTACTCGGTGATGAAGACGATACCGCCGTCCTACGTGCGGGCCGCCAAGTCGCTTGGCGCGACCAACTGGACAGCCTTCTGGCGGGTGTATTTCCCGCAATCGGTGCCGGGGATCGGGGCGGGCTGCATCCTCGTCTTCATCCTGTCGATCGGCTACTACATCACGCCGGAACTCGTCGGCGGCACGACCGGGACGTTCATCTCGAACCGGATCGCCTTCCACATCTCGTCGTCGCTCAACTGGGGCCTC
The DNA here is from genome assembly GCF_003340565.1 of Rhodovulum sp. 12E13. Taxonomy (GTDB): domain Bacteria; phylum Pseudomonadota; class Alphaproteobacteria; order Rhodobacterales; family Rhodobacteraceae; genus HLUCCA09. The sequence continues at coordinate 310,384 of NZ_QPLK01000002.1, forward strand.
GCGGCCGCGCTCGGGACGATCCTGCTCGTGGTCGTGCTGGTGCTCTACTGGGTCTACGACCGGATCGTGGGCATCGACAACGTGAGCCTCGGATAGGGGCGGGGGAGAGCAGAGCCATGTCTGGACCGCCGATCTACGCCACTACACCGCAGCGCATCTGGTACTACGGCTTCCGCGTGCTGTGCGGGGTTATCTTCTTCTTCCTGATCGCCCCGATCCTGATCATCATCCCGCTCAGCTTCAACGCCGAGAACTTCTTCACCTTCACGCCCGAGATGCTGAGGTTCGACCCCGAGGGCTACTCGCTGAAGCACTACCGGGATTTCTTCACCAATCCCGACTGGCAACAGGCGCTGTGGAACTCGGTGCGCATCGCGCCGGCGGCGACGCTCCTCGCGGTGACGCTCGGCACGCTGGCGGCCATCGGCCTCAGCCAGCCGCACGTGCCCTATCGGCGGGCGATCATGGCGATCCTGATCTCGCCCATGATCGTGCCGCTCATCATCTCGGCAGCGGGGATGTATTTCTTCTACTCCCGCATCGGTCTGCAGGGCACCTATGTGGGCGTGGTTCTGGCCCATGCCGCGCTTGGCATCCCGTTTGTCATCATCACGGTCACGGCGACGCTGGTGGGCTTCGACAGGTCGCTGACGCGGGCCTCGGCGTCGCTCGGGGCCGACCCGGTCACGACCTTCTTCAAGGTGCAGATGCCGCTGATCCTGCCCGGCGTGATCTCGGGCGGCCTGTTCGCCTTCATCACGTCGTTCGACGAGGTGGTGGTCGTGATCTTCGTCGGCTCCGCCAACCAGCAGACGCTGCCGTGGCAGATGTTCACCGGCCTGCGCGAGCAGATCTCGCCGACGATCCTCGCGGTCGCGACGATCCTGGTCGCGATCTCGATCCTTTTGCTGATGACGGTCGAGTTGCTGCGCCGCCGCTCGGAGCGGTTGCGCGGCATGTCGCCCGGCTGAGACGCCGCAACCGAATTGATCGCCTTGGTGACGCGGATCGCCTGCGGCAGCACGACGATGCGCATCGTGTCACCCTGTGAGAGCCCCGGCGCGACGGCGGTCGCGCGCTGGGTGTGGTGGATCGAGTAGATGCCGGACCGGATCAGCCCGGAACGCGCCGAAGATGGCGACGTCGAGCCGGAAGGCCGGCAACAGGCCCCCGGTAGGCCGGCCCGAAGACCTCGCCGTCAATCAAGCTGAGCTGCCCTGCCTCGCCGCCCGACGCCATGGGGGCAGGGCGCCCAGCGCGAGGTTGACCGCAGCCGTCGAGGCGCCCGCCGGGGCGAGCGAGCGGCGCCGTTGCCGCGCCCTCGTGGGGCGCGCTCGGGCTCGAAGTGCCGGCTCAGCATCGGCACGGCGCATCCGCGTCGGCGCCGCGATTGTCCAGTGCCCGGCGCGCCGCCGGCAGAGGGTTGACCATCTGCGCGAACCGGGCGCACCTTTGCGCGTCTGCCGCGACCCGACGCGGCGACCACCGATAGGGAGCACTACCATGAACATGCGTATCACCGCTGCCGTCGCGGCGCTGTCTGCGGCCGTGGCCGCGGCGCCGGCCGCGGCGCAGGAGGAAACCTTCATCACCATCGGCACCGGCGGCGTGACCGGCGTCTACTACCCGACAGGCGGCGCAATCTGCCGTCTTGTCAATCGCAACCGCGCCGAGCACGGCATCCGCTGCGGCGTCGAGTCGACCGGCGGCTCGGTGTTCAACATCAATGCCATCCGCGGCGGCGAGCTGGAATTCGGCGTGGCCCAGTCGGACTGGCAGTATCACGCCTACAACGGCACCTCTCGCTTCGAGGAGCAGGGGCCGTTCGAGGAGCTGCGGGCGGTGTTCTCGGTTCACCCCGAGCCGTTCACCGTGGTCGCCCGCGCCGATGCCGGCATCGAGACCTTCGAGGATCTGCAGGGCAAGCGCGTGAACGTCGGCAACCCCGGCTCGGGCCAGCGCGGCACGATGGAAGTCCTGATGGACGAGATGGGCTGGACGATGGACGACTTCGCCGTCGCCTCCGAGCTTCAGGCCGCCGAGCAGAGCCAGGCCCTGTGCGACAACAACATCGACGCCATGATCTACACCGTGGGCCACCCCTCCGGCTCGATCCAGGAAGCCACCACGGCCTGCGACAGCGTGCTGGTCGACGTCGACAACGCGGCGACGCAGGCGCTGGTCGAGGCCAACCCCTTCTACCGCGTCGCCACGATCCCGGGCGGCATGTATCGCGGCAACGACGAGGACACGACGACCTTCGGCGTCGGCGCGACCTTCGTGACCTCGACCGCGGTGTCGGAGGACGTGGTCTACGAGGTGGTCAAGGCGGTGTTCGAGAACTTCGACCAGTTCAAGAGCCTGCACCCGGCCTTCGCCGTGCTCGAAAAGGAGCAGATGGTCAGCGACGGCCTGTCGGCACCGCTGCATGCGGGCGCCGAGCGCTATTATCGCGAGGCCGGCCTGCTCGAGTGAGCGGGGCCTGAGACAAGGGCGGGGCGCGCAGGCGCCCCGCCCCTTTCGCCCGAGGGGCGATGCGGGGACAGCGAGGGGGTGCAGATGTCCGACCCGTCTGGTCAGGAGCCTTCGGGCGGGCGCGGGACGCGCCAGTATTCCGACGAGGAACTTCAGGATCTCGTCGCCAGCACCGACTCGGGCGCGCGCAATCCGAGCAATCGGGCGGTCGCGCTTCTGATCTCGGGCACGGCGCTGGTGTGGTCGCTCTACCAGCTCTGGATCGCGCAGCCGCAGCTGTGGTTCGGCGAGTATCTGCCGGTGCTCAACAGCTCGCAGACGCGGCCCCTGCACCTGATGTTCGCGATCTTTCTCGCCTTCCTCGCCTACCCGGCGCTGAAGTCGTCGCCGCGCGACCGCGTGCCCCTGATCGACTGGGCGCTGGCGCTGGTGGGGGCGGCGTGCTGCTTCTATGTCTTCGCGTGGTCCGACCGGCTGGCGATGACGGCGCGCTCGGGTCTGCCGACCGAGTTCCAGGTGATCCTCGGCGCCGTCGGGCTCGTGGTGCTGCTCGAAGCTTCGCGCCGGGCGCTGGGGCCGGCGCTGACGATCGTGGGATCGCTGTTCCTCCTATACGCCTATTTCGGCACGGGCTGGCTGATCCCCGAGCTGATCGAGCACGAGGGCCTGTCGTTCTCGGCGCTCATCAACGCGCAGTGGCTCGACACGTCGGGCGTGTTCGGCATCCCGCTGGGCGTGTCGACGGCCTTCGTCTTCCTGTTCGTGCTGTTCGGCTCGCTCTTGGACAAGGCCGGTGCGGGCAACTACTTCATCAAACTGGCCTTCGCGGGGCTGGGGCACCTGCGGGGGGGGCCGGCCAAGGCGGCCGTCGTCGGCTCGGCCATGACGGGCGTGATCTCGGGCTCGTCGATCGCCAACGTGGTGACGACCGGCACCTTCACCATCCCGCTGATGAAGCGGGTCGGCTTCACCAGCGAGCAGGCGGGCTCGGTCGAGGTGGCCTCGTCGGTCAACGGGCAGATCATGCCGCCGGTCATGGGCGCGGCCGCCTTCCTGATGGTCGAGTTCATCGGCATCTCGTATCTCGAGGTCATCAAGCACGCCTTCATCCCGGCGGTGATCTCGTACATCGCGCTCGTCTACATCGTGCATCTCGAGGCGCTGAAGAAGGACATGCCGGCGCTGGGCGAGGCGAAGTCGTTCGCCTCGATGATCCTGAAGTTCCTGATCGGCTTCGCGATCACCGGCGTCGCCTTCACCGCCCTGATCTACGCCGCGAACGCGCTGCAGGCCGTGGCGCCGGGGCTGACCGGGCCGGTCTTCATGGCGGCGCTGCTCGGCGTCTACCTGCTGCTGGTCGCCGTGGCCGCGCGCCGCCCCGACCTGGAGGTCGACGACCCCAACGACCCCAACATCAGGCTGCCCACCGTGGGCGAGGTCTATGCCACGGGGCTGCACTTCATCCTGCCGATCTTCGTGCTGATCTGGTTCCTGATGGTCGAGCGGCAGAGCCCGGCGAAATCGGCCTTCTACGCCACCTCGCTGATGCTGTTCATCATCGTCACCCAGCGACCGCTCAAGGCGCTGTTCCGCGGCGAGGGTGGGCGGCTGGCCTCCGAGTTTGCCGCCGGGTTCGTCGACCTGCGCGACGGGCTGATCGCCGGGGCGCGCAACATGATCGGCATCGGCGTGGCCACCGCTGCCGCGGGCATCATCGTGGCGACCGTCACCAAGACGCCCATCGGTACCGAGCTCGCCGGGCTGGTGGAGCAGCTGTCGGGCGGCGTGCTGTTCCTGATGCTGGTCTTCGTGGGGCTGTTCTCGCTCATCCTGGGCATGGGGCTGCCGACGACGGCCAACTACATCGTGGTATCGTCGCTCATGGCCTCGGTCGTGGTGAGCCTCGGCGCGCAGGAGGGGCTGATCGTGCCGCTGATCGCGGCGCACCTCTTCGTGTTCTACTTCGGGATCATGGCCGACGTGACGCCGCCCGTGGGGCTGGCGAGCTTCGCCGCGGCGGCGGTGTCGGGGGGCGACCCGATCCGGACAGGCTTCACCGCGTTCTTCTACTCGCTCCGCACGGTCGCCCTGCCGTTCCTGTTCGTCTACAATCCCACGCTGATCCTCTACGGGGTCGACCTGGGCACGGCGGCGGGCATCGTGCAGGCGATCTTCGTCTTCGTGGTGGCGACCTTCGCGATGCTGCTCTTCGCCGCCGCCACGCAGGGCTATTTCCTCGCCCGCTCGCGTCTGCACGAGTCGCTCGCGCTGCTGGCGGTGGCCTTCACCCTGTTCGTGCCGAACTTCTGGCTCGACATGGTGCAGCCGCCCTTCCGCGAGATCGCGCCGGCGCAGTTCGAGGAGGCGGTAGCGAACGCCCCCGAAGAGGCGCGGCTGCGCCTGCTGGTGCGCGGCCCCGACTTCAACACCGGCGAGATGACCGAGACGACGCTGGTCATGGACATCGAGGGCGCGACCGCGCAGGAGCGCATCCGGAACTCCGGGCTGCTGCTCTTCCCCGAGGGCGACGCGGTGCGGCTGGACGAGCCGATGTTCGGCACCGACACTGCCGAAAAGCTGTCGAACTTCGACTTCTACGCCGAGACGCCGGTCACGTTGGCCGAGGTGCAGGCACCGGCCGACCGGCTGCCGGCGCAGGTCTTCTACGTGCCCGCCCTGCTGCTCCTGGGTCTGGTCATCCTGCTGCAGCGCAGGCGCCAGACGAAACCGGCCTTCTGAGGAGGCATGCCCGATGTTCACCTCCATCCTCCTGCCCGTCGATCTTTCGGCCCCCGAAAGCTGGCGCAAGGCGGCGCCGGTGGCGATCAAGATGGCCCGCGACGACGGCGCGGCGCTGCACGTGGCCACCGTGATGCCGGATTACGGAATGTCGGTCGTGGGCAGCTATTTCGAGGCCGATTTCGAGCAGAAGGCGCTGCACAAGATCGGCGAGGAGCTGTCGGCCTGGGTGGTCGAGCATGTGCCTGAAGGCGTGGAGGTGCATCCGCACGTGCTTCACGGCACGGTTTACGACCAGATCATCGGCGCGGCCGACCGACTGGGCTGCGACGCCATCGTGATGGGCTCGCATCGTCCGGAACTGAAGGATTACCTGCTCGGCCCCAACGCCGCCCGCGTCGTGCGTCACGCACGACAGTCGGTCTTCGTGGTCAGGGGGGAGTGATGTGAGGGGGAGCGACGTCAGGGGAGAGTGACGTCAGGGGGGAGTGACCTGAGGGGAGAGTGGCCCAGGACCCGGCACTCGCGCCCAGGGGCGCCGCCTCTCCGGCCGGCGGTGCCCCCTCACGACACCGGTCGCACCTCCACCCCGTGCACGGCGGTCGCCGCGGCCGCGGCGGCCCCATGGTCGGGCGCGTCGAGCCGGAAGGCCTCGACCGCCTGCTTGAGCCGCAACGCCTCGGCCTTGAGCTGCCTCGCCGCATCGGCGGCGCCCTCGATCACGGCGACGTTGCTGCGCGTCGCGCTGTCGAGTTCCGTCGTGGTGCGCGAGATTTCGGAAACTCCCGACGACGTCTCGACGGTGGCCGAGGCGATGTCGCGGATGCGGGTCGCGGCATCGGCCACGCCGGCGGCGATCTCGTGCAGGGCGGCGCCGGAGCGGTTGACGAGATCGACCCCGCCCTCGACCGTCGTCGCCGATGTCTCGACGAGTCCGGCGATCTCCTTGGCCGCTTCCGAGGAGCGCTGCGCGAGCCCCCGCACCTCGGAGGCGACCACCGCGAAGCCGCGCCCGGCATCGCCGGCGCGCGCGGCCTCGACGCCGGCGTTGAGCGCGAGCAGGTTGGTCTGGAACGCGATGTCGTCGATCAGCTTGAGCACCTTGCGGATCTCGTCGGACGACGACTTGATGCCATCCATCGCCCCGACCGCCTGCTCGATCACCTCGCTTCCCTCCGCGGCCTTGCGCGAGATGTCGTCGACATCGGTGCGCGCCTCCTCGGCCGAGGCGGCGGCGGCGCGCACGTGATCGGTCATCTGCGCGAGCTGCGTCGCCGTCGCCTCGATCTGGCCGGCGCTCGCCTCGTATCTGCCCGACAGGCTGCCGGTGGACTCGGCGACCATGACAGAGGCGGATTCGACGGCGGCGGCCGAACCTGAGATCGACAGCAGCGTGTCCTGCAGGCTTTCGGCGGTCTCGTTCATCGAATGCGCGATCTCGGTGAAGACCCCGTCGAACGCCAGAGGCATCCGGTAGGTCAGGTCTCCGCCCGCCATCCTTTCGAGGGCCAGCCTGACGGCGCTCAGCCCCGCATCCGTGACCTCGCCGATGCGGTTGACGCCCTCGCAAATCTCGCGGAACAGGCCCTCCTTGCCGGCGAGGTCCAGGCGGCGGGAGAAATCGCCCGCGGCGCAGGCCTCGACCACGCGGGCGATCTCGGCCGCGGTCTGCCGCTCCCGCTCCTGCCGCGCCTGCGCCTCGGCCCGATCGGCTTCGGCCTGACGGGCCCGCGCGGCCATGTCCTCGCGCTCCCTTTCCGCGGCCCGCGCCTCGGTCCGTTTCTGGCGCTCGGCGGCCTCGCGCGTCTCGTTTTCCTGCCTCTGCATGTTCCACAACGCCTCGCGGAAGGTCTCGACGGTGGAGAAGAGCTGCTTGATTTCCACGAGTTCCGACCGGTTCTCGCGGATCTGCACGTCCAGGTCACCGTTGGCGAGGCTCGTAAGCAGGCGCGTGGCGCCGCCGAGCAGGCCCAGGACGCGGATCCGCAGCACCAGGAAAATGGCCACGAGCGAGAGGATCGCCGCCGCCGCGAAGGCGCAGATCACCGCGGCGTTCGTGATGGCGCGGCGTTCGCGCTCCTGCCAGTAGGCAGCCAGCGCAGTGCCCGCGTTCTGCGAAAGCGCCTCCATCGCGCCGAGCGCGGCATTGGAGAACTGGAAGAAATCCATGAATCCCATGCCGTAGTCGGGCGTCTCGCCCAACGCTGTCCTGCGAGACACGTCGAGCATGCGGTCGATCTCGGGCACGTATTGGCCGAAGTAGAGCGCGTCGGCGGCGTCTATCTCGGCCTGCAGATCCGCCGGCAGGCCCGGCACCGAGGTGACCGCGTTGGCAAGTGCCGTCCAGGCCTCGCGGGCACGCGAATTGTCGAGGGTCAGCACCTCGATGTCGGATGGGTCGATAATGGCGCCGTTCAGGGTCGCGATGGCGAAATAGGTGCGCGCGCGGCCGCCGAATTCGCGGACCTCCCACGCCTTGAGCTGGACCGTGCCGAGCGCGCCCGCGAGCTGGCTCGAGATGCGCGTACGGTTGCGCAGAAGCGCGGTCGCGTTCTTGAGGGCGACGACCTCCTCCTTCAGCTCGTAGGGCAGCGCGTAGGCGCGCCCGGGGTCGCGCTCCCCGATCGGGACGGACAGGAGCGCGTCGATCTCGGATCGCAACTCGGCGACCCGCGCCAGCGCGGCGCGCGTCTGGGCGAGGTAGGCGTCACGCGTTTCGAGCCAGCCGATGCGCTCGATCTGCGCCAGCGCGTCGGCAAGGCCCGAATCTGCGGTCGCACGCTGCTCGGTCACGAGGTCGCGGAACGTCTGCGGCAAGGGATCGGGGTAGGCGAGGCCGACCTGGATCACACTACGCTCCAGCGACATGGCCACGGTTGCAGCCATCGCCGTGCTGTCGGCCGTGCCCAGCACGGCCGTCGCCCGGATGTCGCGCAGCTCGCGGAGCGACTGGGTGGCAAGGATGCCGCCGAGCACAGCCATGACCGCCCCGATGAAGGCGAAGGCGCAGAGAAACAACGTGGAGAGCCGCATGATGCCCCGATCCGGCAAGCCTTGACGCAGCGTCGACTACAGGGCGGAGGTAAACGTTCGCCTTATGGTCGCCCCCAGCGGGACGCTGTGGGCCACCCCGCGCCGCCGGTCAGGCAGGGCGGCTGGGCCCTGATTGCGGCTCTGCCTCCGGCTCTGCCTCCGTCTCTGCCTCCGTCTCGGCCTGCTCGGCGGCCCAGGCTCCGGCGGCCTCCACGGCCACGACCGACGAGGTGGGGACGACGCCGAGATAGCTCTCGGTTTCCGCGGCCGGAGCGGCGGTGCGCTGCGTCATGCGGTAGAGCGCATAGAGCGCGAGACAAATGAAGGTTGCCGCGAGAACGAGCCAGAACGCCGACGGTGAGAGCCGCTCCATCGCCCAGCCGGTCGCGAGCGGCCCGAGAATCGCGCCGAGACCGAAGGTGAACACGAGGCCGCCCGAGGCTGCGGGCATGTCCTCGGCGGAAAGGTAGTCGTTGGTATAGGCCAGAAGCAGGGCGTAGAGGGGCGTCGTCACGCCGCCGGCGAGGAAGGCGGCGCCCATCAGCGGCCAGAGGGTCGTGCCGTCCACGGCGAGGCCGGCGGCGACCCAGCCAAGGCCGCAGGAGGCGGCGCCGATCACGGCGCAGCCGAGGATCACCGCCCGCCGGTCGAGCCGGTCGGACAGCCAGCCGACCGGGTATTGCAGCGCGAGTGCGCCTGCGAACAGCATCGCCACGAAGAGCGCCACCTGCGCGGCCGTCATGCCGATCTCGGTGCCGAAGACCGCGCCCATGCCGGATTGGGTGGCGTAGACGCCCCCCAGCAGGAAGATGCCCACCGTGCCCAGCGGCGAGCTCGCGAACAGCCCGCGCAGCGTCATCGGCCGTGCCATCTCCACCGCAGGGACGGGGGTGACCGACAGCAGGATCGGCGCGAAGGACACCGAGACGAGGATCGAGGCGCCGATGAACAGCGCCGAGGTCGCCGCGTCGCCCAGCGTCAGCAGGCCCTGCGCCCCGATGATGCCGAGCGTCTGCGCGAGCATGTAGGCCGACAGCACCTTGCCGCGCGTCTCGTTGGTCGAGGCGTTGTTGAGCCAGCTCTCCGCTGCCACGTAGATGCCCGATATGCAGAACCCCACCAGCACGCGCAGGATGGTCCACGCCCACGGCTCGGTCAGCAGCGGGAAGGCGATCAGCCCCGCCGACATGAAGCTGCCGAGCGCGGCGAAGACCCGCACGTGACCCACCCGCCGGATCAGGTTGGGCGTGAGGCGCGCGCCCGACAGGAAGCCGAGAAAGTAGCCCGAGGTGACGACGGCGAGTTCGGCGGCCGAGAAGCCCTCGATGCCGCCGCGCAGACCGATCAGGGTAAAGTGCATGCCGTTGCCGAGCATGATCAGCACGATGCCGAGCAGCAGGGCCCAGACCCCGGAGAGGACTTGGATCATCGCGCGAAGCCTTCGTGCCGTGAGTTCGCCATGTGCCTGCCCCGCCTCACACGGAGGCGTGCCCGACGTCTTCGCTGCAGCGCCGCATGCGGTGCCGTTTGCGACACCGGCCGCACCGCGCGCGCACGGGCGCGACGGCGGCTGCGTCTTTGGGGTGTCATACGCCCCTAGGTCGGCACGGCAACAGGCGCGAGAGTGCCCGCAGAGGCCGAAGCGGCCCGTGTACGCTCCTGCAGCCGCGACGGCGGCACGCGGAAGGGCTGCCCCCCGTACTCATGGCGATGCGCGTCAATCGACATCCTGTTTTCCTCGAGGGGTGGTCGAGTTCCGACGGTCACGTGGAGTGCGCCCCTGCGGTTGGACACGATCACGCGGCGGTTTTGACAGGGGCGCGGGCGTTGCGGTCCTCGAACATGGCGGGGCTGAGAGACCCCAGGGCTGAGTGCAGGCGTCTTTCATTGTAGGCGTCGATGAAGCGGGGCACGCCGGCGGCGACGTCCTCGAAGGCCTCGTACTCCATGAGGTAGACGTCCTCCACCTTCAACGTCTTCATGAGGCTCTCGGCCTGCGGGTTGTCGTAGGGGTTGCCATGCCGGCTCATGGAGCCGACGAAGCCATACTCCTTCAGCAGGTCGCGGTGGAGCTCGGAGGCGTATTGGGATCCGCGATCGGAGTGGAACACGCACCCCGGCAGCGGCCTTGCGCCGCGCGATCGCGCGGCGCAAGTGGTAATGGCGCTGGCCGCGGATGTTGCCGTGGCGGATGGGCGAGGCTTCCGGCGCATCCTCGAGGAAGGCGCGGTCGAGGCCGTTCCTGAGGATCGAGCGGATGGAGGCGACGGAGTGGGCGCGGAGGTCGAGGCCGCGGCGGCAGGCGGCGTCGACGCGTGCGGCACCGTAGGTCTTCACCAACGCCAGCACGCCGAGGCAGGTTCGGAAGCCCTGCTCGGGATGGGGGCGCGCCGCCATCACCGCGGCGCTCGAGCAGGCCGTGGACGGCCCGACCTTCTCGGCCGAGGCCATCAGGCGCGCGGGCGTCCATTCCCCGAAGCGGCGATGCGCGCTCGGCATGTGCTCGGAGAAATCCGACATCGAGATCGCACCGGTCCATCATCGCCTGCCGGACCGCATCCGGGCCCTCGCCCTGATCTGTTTCCTCGCTCTCGTGCTCCACCGCGTCATGCGCATGAGGCTCAAGGCGAGGGACCATGCCGCCAGCCCGCGCACCGCGCTCGATTTGCTGGGCCGCATCCAGCGACACCAGGCAAAGATCGGCGAGCGATCGGTAGACGGCCTCTCTTCCACGACCCCCGAACAGTTGGAGCTCTTCGAGAGCCTGAACCTGCCCAAAGGCGGTGTCAGCAAACCGTGTTGGTGGGGTGGCCTGAAGCGAGGAGCTTCCTGAGGACGTCGCGGTAGCTCCGGTCGGCGTTGTCACGGGCGGCGTGCCAGCGGCCGTAAGCGGCGAGGTTCTTCGA
>NZ_QPLK01000020.1 GCF_003340565.1 Rhodovulum sp. 12E13
GCTGGCCGACAAGATCGTGGTGCTGCGGGGCGGGCGCGTCGAGCAGGTCGGCTCGCCGATGCAGCTCTACGACGACCCCGACAACCGCTTCGTCGCAGGCTTCATCGGATCGCCCTCGATGAACTTCCTGGAAGGCGTGGCCGAGCGCGGGGCAGTGCGCATTCCCGCGCTCGGCGACCGGGCGGTGCCGGCAGAGGTCGCGCTGCCGGGCGAGGGGCGGAGGGTGCTGATGGGCATCCGACCCCAGCACCTGCGCGTCGAGGAGGGCGAGAGCCCCGTGCGCCTCGACATCCGCGAGCGGCTCGGGGGCGTGGCCTACGATCACCTGGAAATGCCGGGCGGCGCCAGGGTGATCGTCGAGACGCGCGGCGATGAGACGATCCCCGAGGGCAGCGCCGTCGTCGTCGATTTCGACCCGGAACGCGCCCTGTTCTTCGACGGCGAGAGCGAGGCACGCCTGCGCTGAGGGGCGGCCTCCCCGCGGCCGGTCCGCCGCCGCTGCCTCCGCGCCTCCGTGCCGCGTCGACCACGGCCGCGTCGGCCACGCCCGCGTCGACCAGGCCCGCTTCGCCCCTGCCACTCCGGCCGGGCCGCTCCATAATGCAGGAAAGCCGCGCCGGTGCGCCCAGCACCGCCCGTTCCCGGTCCCATTCCGGGCGCACGCGGCCCGCTCTTCGACCGGCGCGGCCGCATCGCCAACACCTGCGCCCTCCACACCTTCGCGCGGCGCCCGCGCCCTGGCCGGCGGCGGCCGCTGCGCTAGGCTGAACGCCATGCTTCTGATCGTCGCCGTGATCGTCGTCTTCATCGTTCTCGCCCTGCTCAACACGGGCGGCACGGCGGCCTGCCGCTGGCGCGAGGATCGCACAGTCGACACCGAGGGCCTGAGCTACTGGCGCTGCCATGTCTGCGGCGCGACCGAGAAGACGGCGAAGGGCCGGCCACCGAACGTCTGCCGCGCGCCGCGCTGAGGCCCCGCTCCGCCCCGGAAAACAGTTTTACATCAAGGACCGCGACGCAACGTTCGCCATGCGTTCCGGGCATGCCGAGGATGCGGAGTGGTCCGGTGCTCAGCGGAGCGGCAAAGCTCTATCTTCCGGCAAGCACCAAGCAGGAGATGCGCCATGAGCCGCCATGACCCCACCCTTGCCCGCCCGAGCGACCATGCTGGCGCTGCCGCCGCAGTGCCGCTGGCCGGCGACAGCTGGTTGGCCGCCTATTATGCCTACGAGGCGCCCGCCCCGCGCCCGCGCGGCAGCCGCATTGCCGACAACGGCGCCCTGGCGGCGCTCGACCAGATGTACGCCTACTACGAAGCCTGACCCCCCTTTCGGCACTTCCTGTCGGCGCCGGCTTGCGGCGCGGGAGGCGCCGCCCGGGCAGGCCACACCACCCCCGGCTTCTTCTTGCCCGAAATATCCCGGGGGAGTCGGCGCCGCGGCGCCGACGGGGGCTGGCCCCCTGCGCCCTTCGCCCGAGGCGCGCCGGCCGGATGGCGCAGGGCGCCCCGCCTTCTTTACATCCTCCTCCCGCATGCCTAGAGCGAGGCTCATGGCCAGACCGACGCTCCGACGCCCCGCCTGACGTGCCCGGAACGCTCCGTCGCGGGGCACGCCGTCTTCCGTGCCATGTTCCCCGGCTCCCCTCCCTTGCGCGAGGACAGAAAGATGATCCCCCCCCTCCTGCCGACCTACAATCGCGCGCCCCTCTCCTTCGAGCACGGCGAGGGCGCCTGGCTGGTGGAGCGCGACGGGCGACGCTTTCTCGATCTCGCCGCCGGGATCGCCGTCAACGCGCTGGGCCACGCCCATCCCGCGCTGGTCGCGGCGCTGACCGATCAGGCGGGCCGGCTCTGGCACACCTCGAATCTCTACGAGGTGCCCCGGCAGCAGGCGCTCGCAGAGGCGCTGACCCGGGCGACCTTCGCCGACACGGTGTTCTTCGGCAATTCGGGAACCGAGGCGATGGAACTGGCCGTCAAGATGGCCCGCCGCTACTGGCACGCCCGGGGGCGGCCCGAGCGGGTGAAGATCGCCGCCTTCGAGGGCAGCTTTCACGGCCGGTCGATCGCGGCGATCTCGGCCGCGGGCTCGGCCAAACTGACCGAGGGGTTCGGCCCGCTCCTGCCGGGTTTCGTCCACCTGCCCTTCGGCGATCACGACGCCCTGCGCGCGGCGATGGCCGACCCCGAGCTTGGCGCGGTGATCGTCGAGCCGGTGCAGGGCGAGGGCGGCATCCGCCCCCTGCCCGACGCCTGCCTGAAGGGGCTGCGCGCGCTCTGCGACGAGACCGGCGCGCTGATGATCCTCGACGAGGTGCAATGCGGGATGGGGCGCACCGGGCGCCTCTTCGCCCACGAATGGGCGGGCGCGGCCCCCGACATCATGCTCGTGGCCAAGGGGATCGGCGGCGGCTTTCCGCTCGGCGCGGTGCTGGCGACCGAGGCGGCGGCGGCCCCGATGACGGCCGGCTCCCACGGCTCGACCTACGGCGGCAACCCGCTCGGCTGCGCGGTGGGGCTGAAGGTGCTCGAGATCGTGAACGACGAGGCGTTTCTCGCCGAGGTGCGGCGCAAGGCCGGCGATTTCCGCCAGGCGCTCGAGGGCCTCGTCGCGGCCCACCCGAACGTGTTCGAGAAGGTGCGGGGGGCCGGCCTCATGCTGGGCCTGAAGTGCAAGGTCGCGCCGGCCGGGATGGTGCAGGCGGGCCATGCGGAGCAGGTGCTGACCGTGCCGGCGGCAGACAACGTCGTGCGCCTTCTGCCGCCGCTCACGATTTCCGCGGAGGAGCTGACCGAGGCCGTGGCCCGGCTCGACCGCGCCGCGACCCGCCTCGGCGAGACCGCCGCGGCCTGACATGCGCCGCCGATGGCGGGGCAGAAGGCCTTTCGAAAGGCCTTCCCCTGCCCCACCGGAGTTCACCGGCCCCCAACCACGCGCCCCCGGGCAGGCGCCCCCAGCGTGCGCGGGAGGGCGCGACTGCACCGCCCGGGCTGCCGCAGCACCGCCTGTCGGAGCGCGGCGACGCGCCTTGCAAGGCGCGTCACGGCCCTTCGAAGGGCCGTCCCCCCGCCCCGGCACGGCTCGGCGCGGCAGGCTCCGGCGCGGCCCGGCCGGAGGCGCCCCGCTCGCCGATCTCTGTGTCGCGCGCCCCGGCCGCGGTCTCGCCCGCTTCTTCCGTCGCAGCGGTGGCCGGCGCTCCGGCCTGGGGGGCGAAGCCCTCAGCGCGGAAGCTGAGCGCGATGCGCCACGGCGCGCCCGCGGCGTCGCCCTCGTCACGCGCGAGCGCGCCGTCGAGCTGGCTGGCAAACGCCGCCATCAGTCGCGTTCCCAGGCCCGCCCGGTGCTCGCGCTGCTCCTCGCGCAGCCGCGCCCCGCCGGAATTGGCCACCTCGAGCGTCACCGCGCCGTCCTTTCCCTGCGCGAGCCCGATCCGCAGCCAGGGCCGCCCGCCGTCGGGCGGCCGGCCCACATGGTGCAGCACGTTCGTCACCGCTTCGCCCGCGAACAGCGCCAGCGGCACTGCCTGATCGGGATAGAGGCGCACCTGCTCGAGCCGCACGTCCACCGCGACATCCTCGGTCACGGCGCCGGCCTCGGCGAGCTTGCGGTTGACGATCTCCGACAGCAGCAGGTCGGCCCGAAGCGCCGACAGCGAGGGGGTCTGGTAGAGGTGCTGATGCACGGTGGCGAGGCTCATCACCCGGTCCTGCACCCGGCGCAGCACCGCGCGCGCGTCGGTGTCGCGGTGCTGGCGGATCTGCATGTTGAGGATGGAGGCGATGAGCTGGAGGTTGTTCTTCACCCTGTGATGCACCTCCTTGAGCAACACCTGCTGGTCGTGCACCGCCTTTTCCAGCCGCGTCTCGTCGGAGACGATCCGCGCCGTCATCGCGTCGAAGCTCCCGGCGAGTTCGCGCAGTTCGTCCGGCGCCCGCGACAGGCGCAAGGGCGGCAGCGCGCGGGCCCCCGCGGTGAAGGACTGCATCCGCCCGCGCAGGGCGCCCAGCGGAGACAGGATCATCCGGTTGACCGCGACGAAGGCGACGAGCAGCGACAGCGCCCACATCAGGGCGGGCAGAAGGGCACCGAGCGCAATCGGCCCGACGCCCGGCCCGGCGAAGAGCGTGCCCGGCAGCCAGGCGCCGAGCGTCATGAGTTCGCCCTCGATCACCGGCACAACGGCGTAGGCGCGCCGGTCGCCCTCGCCCGAACGAAGGGTCATCGCATGCGCCGGCTGGCCGATGAAGGCTCCCAGATCGCCCCCTTCTGGCAATCGTGCCGCCCGCGCGTCGTCCACCGGGCCCACCGTCGCGCCGGGTGGCAGCGGCGACGACCACAGCACCTCTCCGCCCCGATCGAAGGTGACGAGTTCGAGCGGCGCGTCGGTCTCGCCGGGAATGAGCTCGCCCGAGATCAGCGCGCCTTGCGGCAGGGCGAGCAGGATCGTGCCGAGCGGCACCTCCTCGGGCGTGCCGCCCGGCACGGGGCGCACCCGCCCCCGCACCGGCTGGAGAACCAGTAGCGCCTCCGCCACCGGCAGCAGCCCCCCCGCCGGCCCGCCGATGCCGGACACGACGCGGGCCTCGCCGTCGAGTCCGGCGACCAGGGCCGTGCCCGAGAGGTCGCGGCGCACGCCATCGGACGCACAGTCGAGCCGACCTTCGCTCCCGAGGAAGCCGGCAAAGCGCAGGGCCGCCGCCCCCTCGACCACGCGCGCCATCAATTCGGCACAGCGGTCGGGCGCGGCCGCCACGTCGCGCACCAGCGGCACCAGCGCCCGGGCCTGCCCCTGCGCGGTCCGGATCACCTCGCGCTGGGCGGCCGCCGCGCGCAGGGTCTCGCCCAGCAGCGCCCGCTCCGACATCTCGCGCGCCTGCTCGGCCATCCGGTGCGCCTGGACCAGCGCGATCGCCCCGATGGGCACGAAGGCGAGCGTGAGGAGCACCGCGAGGCGCGCGCGCGCCGAGCCGCTGCGAAGGCGTGCCATGTCAGAGCCCCTGCCGCCCCTGCCCGCTCATCACGGCGCGGGTGGCGCGGTCGGTCATCTCCATCTCCTCGTGCGCCTCCAGCCCGAGCAGCTCGGCGAGCTTGCGCCGGGCCCGGTTCGCGCGGCTCTTGACCGTTCCGGCGGGCACGCAGGTCATGCGCGCGGCCTCGTCGTAGGAAAAGCCCGAGGCCCCCACGAGCACCAGCGCCTCGCGCTGCTCGTCGGGCAGTTGCGCGAAGGCCACGGCGAAGTCGCGCAGCGCGAGGCGGCCGTCATGGGCAGGCTTTTCGGCAAGCCGCGCGGCGAAGGCCCCCTCGCTATCGGCTGTCTCGCGCCGCAGGCGGCGACGCTGGGTATAGAAGTGGTTGCGCAGGATGGTGAAGAGCCACGCCCGCATGTTGGTGCCGGGGGTGTAGCTGCCGATATTGGTCCAGGCCTTGACCACCGTGTCCTGCACGAGGTCGTCGGCCGATGACGGGTCGCGGGTGAGAGACATGGCGAAGGCGCGCATCGCGGCCAGGTATTCGGGAATCTCGTCGCGCGGGTCGCCGCGCACCGGCCCGCCGGTCGCACCGGCCGGAGTGCTCTGGCCCGCACGATCCCCGCCCGCATGGCGCGCGGGCGCCCTGTCCCGCTGGCCCCCGGCCATCAGGATCGGGGCCGCCGGCCGGTCGCCTTCCAGCTGCCCTTGTCGGGCGTCGTCATGCTGGCGATCCTCGCATCGGTCTCGTGCGGGGGAGCCTCATTCGGGCCGCCCCTGTTCGCGCAACTTGCGCAGGAGGTCGTGGAAGCGGTCAGGCACCTCTTCCTCGAGGGTGCTCTGATAGACCTTGCGCAGATTCTCGTCGATCTGCTGGTCCAGCCGCTTCTTCCGGTCATCCTGCGTCATCTCGGCATACATGCGCGATCGGTCTCGCCATTTCCAGTGGTGCGTCTCAACGTTGACGCGGCCTGCCGGTTCCCGAAGAATGGGAAAAGACTTGCAGACATCACAGGGATCGTCCGTGCCCAACCCGTCCCAGCTCGCCGACGTCGTGGGCGAGAACCTCCCCTTCCTGCGCCGCTACGCAAGGGCGCTGACCGGCAGCCAGGAGACCGGCGACACCTACGCCTCGGCCACGCTCGAGGCGCTGATCGAGGATGCCTCGATCTTCGACGACAGCGTGTCGGGAAAGGCGGCGCTCTTCCGCGCCTTTCACCTGATCTGGTCGAGCGCCGGCTCGCCCGTCTCGGACGGCGACGACGCCATGTCGCGCCGGGCGCAGGGCCATATGGCGCAGCTCACGCCCAACAGCCGCGAGGCGCTGCTTCTGCACACGATCGAGGAGTTCCCGCTGGGCGAGATCGCGGTCATCATGCAGGTGTCGGAGCCAGAGGCGCGCGACCTTCTCGACCGTGCCCGCGCCGAGATGGAAGACAGCGTCACGGGCCGCATCCTGATCATCGAGGACGAGGCGATCATCGCCATGGACATCGAGGGGATCGTCACCTCGATGGGGCACGCGGTGACCGGCATCGCCCGCACCCGCGCCCGCGCGGTGGAGCTCGGCCGCAACGACCGGCCCGACCTGATCCTGGCCGATATCCAGCTCGCCGACGACAGCTCGGGCATAGACGCGGTGAACGAGCTGTTGCAGTCGTTTCCCGAGACGCCGGTCATCTTCATCACCGCCTTCCCCGAGCGGCTGCTGACCGGCGACCGGCCGGAGCCTGCCTTCCTGATCTCGAAGCCCTACACCGAGGAACAGGTGCGCAGCGCGGTGAGCCAGGCGATGTTCTTCGCCTCGACCGAGGGCCTCGGGGGCTGACCGCCTTCCGCCCGCCGCGCGTGGGCCGCGCCGTGACCGCAGGGAGCGCCAGATGATCGGCGCCTATCGACTCGCCCTGAGCCTCGCCGCGCCCGTCCTGCTGGCGCTCTGGCTCGTACGTCTCGCGCGGGGGCGCGAGACATGGGCCGACCTGCGCGAGCGCCTCGGCCGCGGCGAGCCGGGGGCGACCGGCGCGCTCTGGGTCCATGGGGCCTCGGTGGGCGAGCTCGCCGCCGCACGCCCCCTGATCGAGGCGCTGCAGGCGAAGGCGCCGGGGCTGAGGGTCGTTGTCACCTGCAACACCGTGACGGGGCGCCGCGCGGCACGCGACTGGCGGCTGTCGGGCATCGACGCGCGCCTCGCCCCGCTCGACTATCGCCGGGCCGTGGCGGCGTTCCTGCGGCGGCTCCGCCCCGCTGCGCTGGTCGTGATCGAGAACGAACTGTGGCCCAATCGCCTGTCGCTCGTCCATGCAGGCGGGATGCCGGTGGCATTGGTCGCCGCGCGCCTCTCCTCCCGCAGCGCGGCGCGCTGGGCGCGCGCCTCGGCGCTCGTGCGCAGCCTCATCGCACCGGTCGCGCTGGCCGCCCCGCACGACGCGGCCTCGGCCGAGCGGCTGGTGGCGCTCGGCCTGCCCCGCGCCGCGCTCGGCCCGGCCGCGCCGCTGAAATCCGCCGTGGCGCTCGCGCCGCCCGATCCTTCGGCGCTCGCCGCCCTTGGCTACGACCGGGCGCAGACGCTGCTCGCCGCCTCGACCCATGCGGGCGAGGAGGGGCCGGTGCTCGACGCCTTCCTCGCCGCCCGCGCCCGTCGCCCGGCGCTGCGCCTGATCCTCGCGCCCCGCCACCCCGAGCGGGGGCCCGAAATCGCCCGGTTGATCGCTGCGCGCGGCGTCGGCCTTGCTACCCGCTCGGCCGGGGCGGCGCCGGGCGACACGCCTGTCTATCTCGCCGACACGCTGGGCGAGATGGCGCTGTGGTATGCCGCCGCCGGCCTCTGCTTCGTCGGCGGCTCGCTGGTGGCGAAGGGCGGGCATACGCCCTACGAGCCGGCGGGCTTCGCCTGCGCCATCCTGCACGGGCCACATGTGGAGAACGCCGCAGACGCCTACGCCGCGCTCGCCGCGGCCGGGGCGGCGGTGCCGGTCGCTGATACAGCCGGGCTGGCCGACGCGCTCGCCACGCTCGACGCCCGCGACCAGGAGCGGCTCGGCATGCGCGCCCGCGAGACGCTCGCCGCGCAGGATATCGGCCCTCTGGCCGACGCGCTTCACGATCGGCTCGGTCTCGGTTCGGCCGGCTGACCGGGCGCCGGGAGGCCACGCGCCTCAGCGCCGGCGCGCCCCGTCGCCCCGCTGCCCGACCTGCCGCGGGCGACGTCGCCCCGCTCACGCCGTGGCGCGAGAGCGGCCCGCCCCGGCCTCGCGCAGCGCACGCGCCCGCGCCACGCGCTCGCGAACCTCGGGGCGCAGCGGCCCCTCGCGGGGCGCGTCTCGAAGGGTGGTGAACCAGTGGTCCGGCGGGGTGCGCCCCCGCCGGTTCTGCCATGTCAGCCCGCGCAGCACCGCCTCGGCCTCGACCGGCAGCCGGTCGGGGATCTCCTCGCCTGCCAGAACGCCCCACACCCCCGTCCAGAGGCGGCCGACCGACCACGGGTTGTAGCCACCGCCGCCCAGCACGAGGAAACGGGGCGAGAGCGGGCGCAGCGCCGCCACCACGGCCCAGTGCGCGTTGTTCGACAGCGACAGCCGCGAGAGCGGGTCTTCCTCCACCGCGTCGGCGCCGCATTGCAGCACCACGGCGTCTGGGGCGAAGCGCGCCACCAGTGGCACGATCAGCGCCTCGCGCACGAAGGCCATCTCGGTGTCGTTGACCCCGCGCGGGACCGGCAGGTTGACGGCCGCGCCGCCCGCCGTCTCGTCGAGCGCGCCTGTGAAGGGCCAGCGCCGCTCCTCATGCACCGAGATCATCAGCGTGTCGGGGTCGCCGGCGAAGGCGGCCTCGACCCCGTCGCAATGGTGCGCGTCGATGTCGACATAGGCGATCCGCCGGGCGCCCGCGCGCCTGAGCGCCAGCATCGCCAGCACCGGGTCGTTGAGATAGCAGAAGCCGTTCGCGCGCCCCGGCATGGCGTGATGCGTGCCGCCCGCCGGGTGGTTCACGACGCCGCCCTCGGCCAGCAACTCGCCCGCGAGGAACGAGCCGCCGGCCGAGGTGGCAGGCCGCCGCCAGACCTCCGGAAACACGGGGTTGGCATGGGTCCCCAGGCCGTAGGCCTGCGGATCGCCCGCGCGCGCCGCGCCCTCGGCCTCGGCCCGCTGGAGCGCGGCAACGTAATCCGGCGTGTGCCACGCGGTCACGGCGGCCGGCTTGGCGCGGGGCGAGGTGCGGAAGCGGTCGCGCGGCAGCCAGCCCAGCGCGCGCGACAGGTCCATCACGGTCGAGACGCGGGGAATGTGCAGCGGATGCCAGGAGCCATAGCTCGAGCCGCGGTAGATCTCGTGGCCGAGCATGACGGGTTGGGATGGCGGCTCACGGGTCAAGGAGCGCCTCGATCTCGCCCACGACCGAGGCCGACAGGGGAGAGGCGCCCGAGCCCCAGCTGCGCACCGGCATGCCATCGGGGCCGATCAGCACCTTGTTGAAGTTCCAGCGCGGGCGAAAGCCGTGCTCGGCGGCGAGCCAGCGATAGAACGGGTGTGCCGAGGGGCCGCGCACCCGGGTGATCTCGGTCATCGGCAGGTCGAGGCCGAAGGTGACCTCGCAGAACTCCCTGACCTCCTCCTCGCTGCCGAGTTCCTGGCGGAAGTCGTTCGACGGCACGGCGAGCACCACCAGCCCCCGCTCGCGGTACCGCTCCCACAGCGTCTGCAGCTCTTCGTATTGAGGCGTGAAGGCGCACAGCGAGGCGGTGTTGACCACCAGCACCGGCCGCCCCGCCCAGTCGCCGAGCGCGAGCGTGCCCCCGTCGATCGAGGCGAAGGTGAACGGCGCGGCGGCGCGCAGCGACGTCGGCGTGCCCGCCGCGGCGAGGCCGAGCGCGGCGACCGCCCCGGCCAGCGTGGCGCGCCGGGTGATCCCGCCCGTCGTGTGGTGTTCGATGCCGTCGGCCATTCCGCCCTCCCCCGCTGTGCGATGTCGAGGTATGCCCGCGCCCGGCGGCGTCAAATCCCGCCCCGCCGGCCGGTCGGGCCCCGTCTCAGACCGTGCCGAGCACGATCGCCATCACGATCGTGTAGACCATCAGGCCGCCTCCGATCAGGAAGAAGTGCCAGTTGCGGAACACGGTCGCCTTGGCGAGCTCGCGCGCCTGCCCCATCAGGTCGGGCCACGTGTAGCTGACGAAATCGCCCTGCGTGAACACCGCCGTCACGCGGCCGTCGGCATCGACCACGGGCAGGCGGCGAAACCGTTCGTTCGACATGATCCGCAGCCAGTCGAGCACGTCGTCGTCGGCCGAGGCGACGCGCGGTTCGGCGGTCATGATCTCGGACAGCGGTGTCGTGGCCGCGTCGCGCCCCTCGTGGACCATCTTCGTCATCACGTCGCGCTCGGTGACGATGCCCTGCACCCGCTCGTCGGCATCGGTCACCACCACCGAGCCGTAGCGGCGCCGGCTCATCTCGGCCACGGCGTCGGCGACCGTGGTCTCGGCGCGCATGGTCAACGGGCGCGGCTTGGAGCGGAATTCCGCCCTGTCGCGGATGCGCATGATGGGGCGGTCATTGGCGGCGACGGCGGCTTGCGTGGCCATGTGCATGTCTCCCTTGCCTGTTCGCGTCGCCCCTGCCACCTAGGGCGCCCGCGCCGCACGTCCCGTCGCCCGGCCCGGCGCCCGGCAACGGGTGCCCGCGCGCGGCGGACCGCCGAGGCAGCGCTGCAACGTTCGGGCAGCGGGTCAACTTGCCGGCGTAATTGTTTCTATATGTGGCCCAATTCGCCGTTAAGGTCACGACTGGCGGCGAGCACGGCCGCAATCTGCACGAGGCGCGCGCGATGCGGCACAGCTCCGACCCGACGGCTCCGGCCGGCCCCGCCCCCCGCCGGGCCTCTGGCACGCGTGCGATCCTTGCCGGCGCGCTCGCCGCGGCGCTCGCCGCCTGCGCGCCTGCGCCGCCCGCGCCGGAGATCGCCGAACGCCGCGTGGCGTTCGAGGGGCCGCTGCCGCCGATGAAGAGCTTCGCCGGCGCGCGCACCGCGCCCTCGATCCGATCCAACCGCGAGATCGCGCAGGACTTCCTCGATCTCTCCTTCCAGATGGAGAGCGGGCGCCGCCTGCCGGCGCTCGCGCGCTTCGAGGGTCCGGTGCGCGTGGGCGTGCGCGGCCCTGCCACGCCGAGCCTCGAGCGCGACCTCGATGCCCTGCTCGCCCGCCTGCGCAACGAGGCCGGGATCGACATCCGCCGCGCCCGTCCCGCCGCCGAGGCCAATCTCGTCGTCGAGGTGCTCTCGCGGCGCGAGCTGCAGCGGCTGGTGCCGCAGGCCGCCTGTTTCGTGGTGCCGCGCGTCACAAGCTGGGAGGAGTTCCGCCGCGCTCGCCGCACCGCGGCCGTCGACTGGACGACGGTGCGCACCCGCACCCGCGCCGCCGTGTTCCTGCCGGGCGATGTCAGCCCGCAGGAGACGCGCGATTGCCTGCACGAAGAGATCGCGCAGGCGCTGGGGCCGCTCAACGACCTCTATCGCCTGCCCGACAGCGTCTTCAACGACGACAATTTCCACACCGTGCTGACCGGCTTCGACATGCTGATGCTGCGGGTGTTCTATGACGACGCGCTCTCGTCGGGACTGTCACGCGCCGAGGTGGCGAGCCGCCTGCCCGGCGTGCTCGCCCGCCTCAACCCCGCCGGCCAGGGGCGGACAGGCCGCGCGACCGACCCCACGCCGCCCGAATGGACCCGCGCCATCGAGACGGCGCTCGGCCCCCGCGCCACGCCCGCCGAGCGGCAGGCGGCAGCCCGCCGCGCAGTGCGGATCGCGGAGGCGCGCGGCTGGCGCGACACGCGGCGCGCCTTCTCGCTCTATGCGCTGGGGCGGCTGTCGCTCGGCTCCGAGCCCGAGCTTGCTCTCGCCTCGTTCCTCGAGGCGGCCGCGATCTACCGCGCGCGGCCCGACACGCGCATTCAGGCGGCGCACGTCAACATGCAGCTTGCCGCCTTCTCGCTGTCGGCGGGGCAGATCGAGGGAACGCTGGCGTTGGTCGACGAGAGCCTGCCGGCGGTGAGCGCGGCCGAGAACGCGGCGCTGCTCGCCACCCTCCTGCTGATCAGGGCCGAAGCGCTCGAGGCGGGCGGCCGCGGACGCGAGGCCGCGTCGGTGCGCGAGGACGCGCTCGGCTGGGCGCGCTACGGTTTCGGCCGCGACGATGTGGTGCGGGCGCGGGCGTCCGAAATCGCCACCCTTGCCCGCGTGCGGGCAGACCGGTAAGCGCGACCCCGCGGGACCGAAGCGGGGAGAGGCGGATGATCGTGCTGGCGGCAGGGCTTGCAGGAGCGGCGCTCGGCGCACGCCGGGCGAAGCTGCGGGGCGGGGGCCGGGCCGACATGGCGCAATACGCCGCCGCGCACGCCATCGCCGTCGCGCTCCTCGGCCTGTTCGCCACGATCGCGGTCGACACCCTGTTCTGAGCGCACGGCACTCCGACGCCCGATTGCGCCGGGGGTCCTCCCGCCCCCTCGGCCGGCGCGCCCCGCGCCTCCCTGCGGACGTCGGGCCGCGCGCCAGAGGGGCGAGCCCCTTGGCGCGGCGGCGCCCCTGCCCTAGCCTCGACCACAGGAGGTGAGCGGCATGTTCCTGCCCTTCTTCGAAGCCCTGCGCCGCGGCGGCGTACCGGTATCGCTGCGCGAGTATCTCGCCTTGCTCGACGGGATGGCGGCCGGCCTGGTCACCTACGACGTCGAGGGCTTCTACCATCTCGCCCGCACCGCCATGGTGAAGGACGAGCGCCATATCGACCGTTTCGACCGGGCCTTTGCCGAGGCGTTCCGCGGGCTCGAGGCGATACCGCTCGCCGCCGTGCTCGAGGCGCTCGACCTGCCCGAGGACTGGCTGCGCCGCGAAGCCGAGGCGCACCTGACCGAGGCGGAGCGCGCAGAGATCGAGTCGCTCGGCGGCTTCGACCGCCTGATGGAGACGCTGCGCCAACGGCTGGCCGAGCAGGAAGGGCGCCACCAGGGCGGCTCGAAATGGATCGGCACGGCCGGCACCTCGCCCTTCGGCGCCTACGGCTACAACCCCGAGGGCGTCCGCACCGGGCAGCACGAGAGCCGCCACCGCCGCGCTGTCAAGGTGTGGGACAGGCGCGAGTTCCGCGATTTCGACGACACGGTGGAGCTGGGCACCCGCAACATCAAGGTGGCACTCAAGCGCCTGCGCCGCTGGGCGCGCGACGGCGCGGCCGAGGAACTGGATCTGGAGGGCACGATCCGCGCCACCGCCGATCACGGCTATCTCGACGTGCGCACGCGCCCCGAGCGGCGCAACGCCGTGAAGGTGCTGCTCTTTCTCGACGTCGGCGGGTCGATGGACGACCACGTGAAGGGGGTGGAGGAGCTGTTCTCGGCCGCCCGCGCCGAGTTCAAGCATCTCGAGCACTACTATTTCCACAATTGTCTCTACGAGGGCGTCTGGCGCGACAACCGCCGCCGCTGGGGCGCGCAGGTGCCGACCTGGGAGGTGCTGCACACCTACGGGCCCGACTGGGTGTGCATCTTCGTCGGCGACGCCGCGATGAGCCCCTACGAGGTGCTCTACCCCGGCGGCGCGACCGAGCACTGGAACCCGGAGGCCGGCGCGGTCTGGCTCCGGCGCGCACGCGAGGCGTGGCCGCGCACGCTCTGGCTCAATCCGCTCCCCGAGCGGCACTGGGGCCACACCCGGTCGGTGGGCCTGATCCGCCAGGTCTTCGACGATCGCATGGTGCCGCTCACCCTCGATGGACTCGACCGGGGCATGCGCCTGCTCGCGTGATCTGCCGCCCCGCGCGACTGAGGGGTCCCGGTCTCCGGGTCCGGGTCCCGTGCACCCGCTTTGGCGCCGCGGGCATCGAAGGGCCGCCCCCTGCCCCTGACGCGCAGGACCGGAGCCACCACCGGACCCGCCACCGTGTCCGCTACCGGGCTTACCCCCGGCACGCCGGTTCGGGTGGGGCACACTCCTGCTTCTTTCTGTTCCAAATACGCACGGCCCGACGCCGCCGCCCCGCGCGCCCTGCGGGCGGCGCGCCTTCACGCCTCGTAGCGGGTCGCGCCGCGGCGGCGCTCGTCGAAGGGCTGCGAGAGGATCAGCGCCTGGTGGGCGCGCTGGTCGCAGTTCGACCGCGGGCAGACACGGCAGTTGATGCCGATGGGCACGACCGTCTCGGCGGTGGGAGTCACGCTCTCGGCATAGCCGATCTCGCCGGCATGCTCGATCGCGCAGCCCATCGCCACGGCCAGCCGCACGTCCTGCCGGTGACGGGTGAAGGTCGGGCGGTCGACCGTGCGCGAGAACACGAAATAGCGCGAGGCGTCCGGCATCTCGACGAATTGCGGCACGATCCGCCCTGGCGTGCGGAACGAGGTATGCACGTCGAGGCGCGGGCAGGCGCCGCCGTGCTCGGCAAGGGGGAAGCCGGTGGAATTGAATCGCTTGGTCACGTTGCCAGCCTTGTCGACGCGCAGGAAGAAGAACGGCACGCCCTGTGCCCCCTCGCGCTGCAGCGTGGTCGCCCGGTGGCAGGCCTGCTCGAACGACACCCCGAAGCGCGTGGCGAGGTGGTCGAAATCGTATTTCGAGGCGCGCGCCTCGTCGAGGAACGGCCCGTAGGGCATCAGCACCGCGGCGGCGAAGTAGTTGGCGAGCTCAACCCGGCAGCGCGACAGGCCCCACGACTCGGAGATGCCGGAGCCCTCGAGCAGCGAATCGAGCAGGCGCGACTGCTCGATCAGCCCCGCGACATGGACGAGCTGGAAGACGCGGTTGGGGTGGTCGAGCGCCTCCGACAGGCACACCTCGCGGGACGCTTCGTCGTGTGTGCGCAGGGTGTTGGGCATGGCGTCGGCCGGCAGCACCCGCACGGCAAGGCCCAGCTTGCCCTGCAGCCGCTCCTTCACGCGGATATAGATCTCGTCGGTCGGCACGCGGGCGCCATCCCAGAAGGCGGCCGCGGCGCTCTCGAGCGCGCGGAAATGGTTGCGGTTGCGGCGGAAAAAGGCGTGCACCGCCGATTCCGCGCTCTCGGCCAGCACCGGCGCGGCCTCGCCCCCGCCGCCTGCCGCCCCCACAGTGCCGGCGACCGAGATCATCTGCTCGGTCGCGGATTGCCACGCCTTGTGCAGCCGCAGAAAGCAGGCGGAGAGTCCCGGCGCGTGGACAAGCGCGGCGCGCAGCTGGGCGAGGTCGGGCCGCTCTCCCTCGAACAGCGGGTCCTGCACGGCAGCGCGCAGGTCGGCCA
This sequence comes from Rhodovulum sp. 12E13, assembly GCF_003340565.1. GTDB lineage: Bacteria > Pseudomonadota > Alphaproteobacteria > Rhodobacterales > Rhodobacteraceae > HLUCCA09. The sequence continues at coordinate 15,231 of NZ_QPLK01000020.1, forward strand.
GCACCGTCGGGTCGTCGTCTTCGGCGATGTCGCGCCAGTCGACGCCGAAGGCCTCGAACAGCCGCAGCAGTACCGGCACCGACACGCTGCGCTCGTTGTTTTCCAGCAGGTTGACATAGGAGGTCGAGATGCCGAGCGCGCGCGCCATCTCGGCCTGCGTCTTGCCCTGCTCCTGCCGCAGCCGCCGCAGGTGCGGCCCGATGAAGGTCTTGTGCATGGCCCCTCCCGCGGCGGTTGTACGCAAAGGCATGCGAAACTGTGATGTTTACATTTTCACATTTTTGGCCGTTTGTAAAATCTCGCTTTCACAGCAGGACCCGCTTTCGTTTGCAGAAACGGGGGAGAGGGGCGCACAAGCGGGGCGACACGAGACATCGCCAGCGGAGCGGCCCAATGCGCAACGGCATCACCCATCTCTTCATCCCCGGCCCCACCAACGTGCCCGAGGCGGTGCGCCAGGCCATGAACGTGCCGATGCAGGACATGCGCGCCCCCGATTTCGGCGAACTGACGCTGTCGCTTTTCTCCGACCTGCGGCAGGTGGTCCGCTCGCGCGATGCCGAGATCTTCCTCTTTCCAGGCTCCGGCACCGCCGCCTGGGAGGCCGCGATCACCAACACGCTCAACCCGGGCGACAAGGTGCTGATGAGCCGCTTCGGACAGTTCTCGACCCTCTGGGTCGAGATGGCCGAGCGCCTCGGCCTCGACGTCGAGGTGATCGACGTGGCCTGGGGCGCAGGCGTGCCCGTGAAGGAATACGAGCGCCGCCTCGCCGCCGACCGCCACGGCGAGATCAAGGCCGTGTTTGCCACCCACAACGAGACGGCCACGGGCGTCACCTCCGACGTGGCGGGCGTGCGGCAGGCGCTCGACTCCTGCTTTCACGACGCGCTGCTCTTCGTCGACGGCGTGTCGTCGATCGCCTCGATCGACTTCCGGATGGACGATTGGGGCGTCGATCTCGCCGTGACCGGCAGCCAGAAGGGCCTGATGCTGCCCGCGGGCCTGGGTGTGCTGGCGGCAAGCCCGAAGGCGATGGAGGCGGCCAAGTCGGCCACGATGCGCCGGGCCTATTTCGAGTTCGCCGACCAGGCGAAGTTCAACGCCGACGGCTACTTCCCCTACACCCCGCCGACGCAGCTCTTTCACGGGCTGAAGGTGTCGCTCGACCGCATCCTGCGGCAGGAGGGGCTCGACGCGGTGATCGCCCGGCACTACCGCCTCGCCGAGGGCGTGCGCCGCGGCATCGCGGCCTGGGGGCTGGACCTCGTGGCGGAACACCAGTCGTTTCACTCCGACACGGTCAGCGCGATCCGCGTGCCTGCGCGTGTCGATGCCCGCGACGTCCTGAGGATCGCGTACGAGGATTACGGAACGTCGTTCGGCTCGGGCCTCGCCCGGCTCGCCGGCAAGGTGTTCCGCATCGGCCATCTCGGCGACCTGAACGAGGGGATGTGCCTGACCGCCCTGTCGGTGGCCGAGCTTTCCTTGTCCCGCGCCGGCGCCCGGGTGCCGCTCGGTGCCGGCGTGGCCGCCGCGCAGGAATGGTACCTCGACTCTGCCCCGGTGACAACGCCACTGCAGGTCGCCGCCGAGTGACGCCGGGCAGGCCGGGGCGCGCGCCCCGGCCTGCGCCCGCCCGAACCGCCCCGCGCCGATCCGGCGCCCTGCCACGCGCACCGGCCCTGCGGCGAGCCGCGCGCGGCGCCGGTGCGCGCGACCCGGGCCGCCCGCACGCCGCCGGGACAGGGCGGGAAGGCGTTTCGAAACGCCTTTCCCCGCGCAGCCCCGGCGTCGCGCTCGTGGCGGCGTGTCGCCTGCGGGCGCGGCGCGCCCCCGCCCCACGCATCCGAAGGAGGACGCACATGGACATTCACGAACACCAGGCCAAGGAGATCCTCGCCCGGTTCGGCGTGCCGGTGCCGCCCGGCGCGCTCGCCTGGAGCCCCGAGCAGGCCGAGTATCGCGCCCGCGAGCTCGGCGGCGGCCCCTGCGTGGTCAAGGCACAGATCCACTCGGGCGGCCGCGGCGAGGCGGGCGGCGTAAGGGTCTGCAAGAGCCCCGACGCAGCGCGCGAGTTTGCCGCCGCGCTGCTCGGGCGGACGCTGGTGACGCGCCAGACCGGCGAGCGGGGCCGCTCCGTGGATCGGCTCTGGGTCGAGGCCGCGACCGACATTGCGCAGGAGATGTATCTTGGCTTCGTGCTCGACCGGAAGTCGGAGCGGATCATGATCGTCGCCTCCCGCCACGGCGGGATGGAGATCGAGGACCTCGCCGAGACCGACCCGGACAGCCTCGTGCGGATGGTCATCGACCCCGCCACCGGCCTCGTCGAGTACCAGGCGCGCGAGCTCGCCTTCGCGCTCGGCCTGACCGGCCCGCAGGTGGCGCAGATGGTGCAGGTCGTGCGCGCCTGCTACCGCGCCTACCGGGACCTCGACGCCACGATGGTCGAGATCAACCCTCTCGTCGTTACCGGCGCGGGCGACCTGATCGCGCTCGACGCCAAGATGAGCTTCGACACCAACGCGCTGTTCCGCCGCCGCGAGGTCGCGGCCCTGCGCGACAGGGCGCAGGAAGATCCGCGCGAGAGCTACGCCCACGACCACGGGCTGGCCTATGTCGGCCTCGACGGCGACATCGGCTGCATCATCAACGGCGCCGGCCTCGCCATGGCGACGATGGACATGATCAAGATCGCCGGCGGCGCGCCTGCCAACTTCCTCGACATCGGCGGCGGCGCCTCGCCGGAGCGGGTCTGCCAGGCGTTCCGCACCGTGCTGACCGACCCGAAGGTGAAGGTGATACTCGTCAACATCTTCGCCGGCATCAACCGCTGCGACTGGGTGGCGGAAGGCGTGGTGCAGGCCTGTCGCACGCTCGACCTGAAGGTGCCCGTCGTGGTGCGCCTGTCGGGCACCAACGTCGAGGAAGGGCGGAGGATCGTCCGCGAGAGCGGCCTGCCGCTCGTCACCGCCGACACGCTGGCCGAGGCCGCCGACCGCGCGGTCGCGGCGCGCGAGCCGGTCGCCGCCTGAGGGGAGAGACACAGCCATGGCCATCATCATCGACGAGACCACCCCCGTCATCGTGCAGGGCATGTCGGGCCGCATCGGCCGGTTCCACGCGCAGGAAATGATCGAGTACGGCACCCGGGTCGTGGGCGGCGTGACGCCCGGCAAGGGCGGCACCGAGGTGCTCGGCCGCCCCGTCTTCGACACCGTGCGCCAGGCGGTCGGGGAGACGGGCGCGGAGGCCTCGCTCCTCTTCGTGCCGCCGCCCTTCGCCGCCGACGCCATGATGGAGGCGGCCGACGCCGGCATCCGCACCGCCGTCTGCGTGACCGACGGCATCCCCGCGCAGGACATGATGCGCGTCAAGCGGTTTCTCCGCCGCTATCCGCGCGAGCGCAAGATGCGCCTGATCGGGCCTAACTGCGCCGGCGTCATCTCGCCCGGGCGCGGCTTCATGGGCATCATGCCGCCGCACATCTACAAGGAGGGGCGCGTCGGCATCGTGGGCCGCTCGGGCACGCTGGGCTACGAGGCGGCGAGCCAGATGCAGGCTCTGGGCCTCGGCGTCTCCACCTCCGTGGGCATCGGCGGCGACCCGATCAACGGCTCGTCGTTCCGCGACATCCTGGAGCTGTTCGAGGCCGATCCCGAGACCGACGCGGTGTTCATGATCGGCGAGATCGGCGGCCCGCAGGAGGCCGTGGCCGCGGCCTACGTCAAGGAGCACATGACCAAGCCGGTCGTCGCCTTCGTCGCCGGACTCTCGGCGCCAAAGGGCCGGCAGATGGGCCATGCCGGCGCGATCGTCTCGGCATTCGGCGAGAGCGCGCAGGAAAAGGTCGTGATCCTCGAGGATGCCGGGATCACGGTGGCGCCCAACCCCTCGGTCATGGGCGAGACGATGGCCCGCGTCCTGGGACACCGCGCCGCCGCCTGACGCCGCCCTCCACGGTCCGGGCGGCGCGGACCGCGTTCTTCGAACGACGGCCCGCCCGCCCGGCGATCCCTCGCCTGCGCGCGGCGCCCGTCGCTCCAGCCGTGGTCGCCGTCGCCCGGGCCCTGCTTCTTCTTGCCCGAAATATCCCGGGGGGTCCGGGGGGCTGGCCCCCCGGTCCTGACCTTTCCCGCCTGCGGGCGGTCACTTCGTGTCGATCGGCCGCTCGTCTTCGGGGACCGCGTCGTACACGGCCCAGCCGTAGGGGCCCTCGGTGGGCGGCAGGTCACCCTCGTCGACATGGCGGTGCATGTAGGATTTCGCGATGAAGTTCGCGGTGATCGGCGCAGTCAGGAACAGGAAGACCGTGATCAGCAGTTCGTGGAACGACAGCCGGTCGAGGAACACGGCCGAATAGATCATCGAGGCGATCAGCACCCCGCCGATCCCCAGGGTCGTCGCCTTGGTCGGCGCGTGGAGCCGCCGCATCGTGTCATCGAGCTTGACCAGCCCCAGCGAGCCGACGAGGCCGAACACCCCCGCCACAACCAGCAGGACCGAGACGACGATCTCGGCGATCAGGGTCGTGTCCTCGAGCATGGGTCTCTCCTCACTCGATGATGTTGCCGCGCAGGATGAAGCGGCAATAGGCGACGGTCGAGACGAACCCGACCATGGCGATCAGCATCGACACCTCGAAATAGACCGGCGTGCCCTGGCTGATCCCGTAGAGATTGAGCAGGGCGATGGCATTGATCACCATGGTGTCGAGCGCGAGGATGCGGTCGACGACGCCGGGCGCCCGGGCGAGGTGCCATAGATTGAACACCAGCGCGAGCGCGAAGCAGGTGACGGCGAAGGTCAGGGCGGCCTGGATCATTCGAAGATCTCCTTGAGCCGGCGTTCGTAGCGATGCTTGATCTCGTCGCGCACGGCCTCGGGGTCGTCGGTGTCGAGGCAATGCACGAGGATCGACGAGGCGTCGGCCGACAGCACCGACGCGACGGTGCCGGGCGTCATCGTGATCGTCCCTGCCAGCAGGGTGATCGCCTCCGGCGATGTCAGGTCGAGCGGCACGCGCACCCAGGCCGAGCGCGTGCGCGCGTTCGACTTGAACAGGATCGTGTAGGCCACCACGACGTTGGCCATCACGATGTCCCAGGTCACCAGGGCGATGTATTCCACGACCCTGAGGGGGCGCTTGATCACCGGTCGCTTCTGCCAGAAGGGCTGCGTGATGACCGGGATCGCGAGGCCGAACACGAGGCCGAGGAGCAGGTTACCCGCCGAGACGGTGTTGACGAGCAGGAGCCACACGCCCGTCAGCATCAGGGTCAGTTGCGGGTGGGGGAAGATCCGGCGCAGCATCACTCGGCCTCCTCTTCGGGCGCGGCGCCCCTGCCCGGTGCGACGGGATCGTCTGCACCGCGATCGTGGGCACCACCGCCGCGCCTGAGGCCCTCGGCGGAGGGCTCGGCCGGGTCGAGCACCGCGCGGATATAGGTCGGCCGGTCGATGAGCTGCGCCGCCGTTCGGTCCATCGCCTCGGCCACGGGGCCGGAGGCCAGCGTCATCAGCGCCAGGGCGGCCACTGGCAGCGCTGCGGCCGCGGCGGCGAGCCCGCCCGGCAGCGCGAGGCCGCCGCCGGCGTCGGGCGGATCTCCATCCGGCACCGGCGCCGTCTTCCAGAAGAGCGCCGAGCCGAGGCGGGTGAAGCCCACGATCAGCACCAGAGACGTGACGAGGATCACCCCCCAGATCACCGGCGCCCCCTCTGCCGGGGCCGCCGCCTGCAGCACGAAGACCTTGCCGAGAAACCCCGTGAGCGGCGGCATGCCGGCCATGGCGATGGCGGCGACGAAGTAGAAGGCCACCGTGACCCCGTGTGGACGCCTCCCCCCCTCCTGACCCCGCCGCACGAGGTCGGCCACGAGGAACAGCGCGGCGCCGGCGAAGGTGGAGTGCACCATGTAGTAGAGTGCCGCCGTCAGGCCCGCCGGCGTGAACAGCGCGATGGCGGTCAGCAGCGTCCCCATCGAGGCGAGCACCGAAAAGGCGATCGCGCGCTCGAGCCGCGCGGAGCCGAGAACCCCCACCGCGCCCACGACGAGCGTCACCAGCGCCGCCGGCAGCAGCATGGCCGAGACGAGTGCCGAAAGCTCGGGCGTGCCCTCGCCGAAGATCAGCGTGTAGACACGGATGATCGCGTAGGCGCCGACCTTGGTCATGATGGCGAAGAGCGCCGCCACCGGCGCGGGCGCGGCCGAGTAGGTCGCCGGCAGCCAGAACTGCACCGGGAAGGCCGCGGCCTTGACCGCGAAGACGAGGAGCAGCAGCACCGCGCCCACCGCGAGCAGCGCGGCATCCTCGGGCGCCACCGCGGCCGCCTTGATCGCCATGTCGGCCATGTTGAGCGTGCCGAGCACCGCGTAGAGCGTGCCGAGCGCGAAGAGAAAGAGGGTGGAGCCGGCCAGGTTCATCACCACGTATTGCAGGCCCGCCCGCAGCCGGAACGCGCCGCCCGAATGGATCACCAGCCCGTAGGAGGCAATGAGCAGCACCTCGAAGAAGACGAACAGGTTGAAGGCGTCGCCGGTCAGGAACGCCCCGTTCACCCCCATCATCTGGAAGGCGAACAGCGCGTGGAAATGCCAGCCGCGCCGGTCCCAGCCCGAGCCGATGGCGTAGAGGGTGACCATGACGCCCAGCAGGGCCGACAGGGTCAGCATGGTGGCCGAAAGGCGGTCGAGCACCAGCACGATGCCGAACGGCGCGGGCCAGGCGCCGAGCTCGTAGACATGGATCTCGCCGGTCGTGAAGGCTTGCACGGCCAGCACCACGGCGAGCGCCAGCAGAGCGACCTGCCCGGCGAGGCCGAAGGTGCGCTGCAGCACGAGGTCGTGGCGCATGGCCATCGCCATGACCGGCGCGAGCAACGCCGGCAACACCACGGGGAGGACGATCAGGTGGCTCATCGCCGGCCCTCCGGCGCCGTGTCGTGCGGATCCCCGCCGCCCTCACCCTGCGGCCCCGGCTCGCGCCGCGGGTCGTAATCGGCCGAGAGCCTCATGTCCTGCGGCGCGCCGTGGTCGCCCGGGCGGGGCGCCGCGGCGATGTCGAAGCGGTCGCTGCCGCTCTCGAGATAGGCGCCGAGGGCGATCATCACGGTGATCGCGGTCATGCCGAACGAGATGACGATGGCGGTCAGCACCAGCGCCTGCGGCAGCGGGTCGGTATAGCCCGCCTGATCGGGGCTGAGGATCGGGGGCAGGTCGAGCGCGAGGCGCCCCGAGGCGAACAGGAACAGGTTGACCGCATAGGACAGCATCGTCGTGCCGACCACCACGGGAAAGGTGCGCACGCGCAGGATCAGGTAGATCCCCGCGCTCGTCAGAACGCCGATGGCGGAGGCCAGAAGCGCCTCCATCAGGTGCGCCGCCCCGTGGGCGCCTCGACCGAGGGGTCGTAGTCCATCGCCTCGACGTTCACCTCTTCGCCCGTGCGCCGCGCGATCCGGCTCAGCGAATAGAGCGCGAGCATGACCGCGCCGACGACGGTAAGGAACACGCCGAGATCGAAGGCCATGGCCGAGGCCAGCTCGAACTCCTCGATCGGCGGGATATGGAAGTAGTCGTACCACGACGTCAGGAAGGGGTAGCCCGCGAACCACGCGCCGATGCCGGTCAGCCCCGCGATCAGGACACCCAGTCCGATGAAGGTGTGGTAGGGGATGCGCACGCGCTCCTGTGCCCAGGCGAAGCCCGACGCCATGTATTGCATCAGCAGGGCGATGGCGACGACGAGCCCCGCGATGAAGCCGCCGCCGGGCTCGTTGTGCCCGCGAAGGAAGATGTAGCCCCCCACCGTCAGCGAGATGGGCATCATCAGGCGCGTCGCCACGACCATCATCATCGGGTGCCTGTCGGCCGCCCTCGGCGCCGCGGGCCGCCAGTTGGCGAGCCGGGCCGAGGCGCGCCCGTCGAGCAGCGCCTCGACGAGGGCAAAGATCGCCAGCGCCGCGATCCCCAGCACGATGATCTCGCCGAACGTGTCGAAGCCGCGGAAGTCGACCAGGATCACGTTGACGACGTTGGTGCCGCCACCGCCCGGCTTGGCATTCTCGAGGTAATAGCCCGAGATCGTCTCGAAATCGCGGGTCATCAGCATCCACGACAGCACGCCGACGCCGAGGCCCACGGCCGCGGCGATGGCGCCGTCGCGCAGCCGGCGCGGCAGCGGATCGGGCTCGGGGTCGGTCTGAGGCAGGAAGTTGAGGGCGAGCAGCAGAAGGATGATCGAGACCACTTCGACCGAAACCTGCGTCATGGCGAGGTCGGGCGCCGAGAGGTGGACGAAGGCCAGAGACACGATCAGCCCGACGATGCCGAGCAGCACCAGCACCAGCAGCCGCTGGCGGTAGAGAACGAGCATCGAGAGCGTCGCCGCGACCAGGAGCGCCCAGCCCACCGCGTCGACCGTCGTCACGGGCACGGGCGGGCGGCTCCCCGGCCCGTGATTGCCGATGGCGAACGCGCCCGCTCCGGCCGCGAGCGTGGCGATGGCGAAGATGGCGAGGTAACGGGTGATCGCGCCGTCATGCGCCCTGTCGGTCGCCGCGGCCGCGGCGGCGGCCGCCTTCTCCATCCCCCAGTCGAAGGCATCCTTGGCGAAGAACGGCCCCCGCGCGGCCCAGCCCCGCGCTAGCGGGGCATGGAAGGCCAGCACGAGCAACCCGCCAAGCGCGGCGACGCCCGACATCATCAGCGCGGGCGTCACCCCGTGCCAGAGCTTGAGCGTGTGATACTCGAAGGCGCCGTTCGTCGTCGCGTCGGCCGCCGCGGTCTGGAGCGCGCCGAGCGTGGCGTCCGAGAACAGGCCGGTCACGATCACGGCGACCGCCAGCAGGAGCGGCGCGGCATACATGCCGAAGGGCGGGTCGTGCGGCGTGTGGGGGTAGTCGTCGCGCACCGGCCCGAGAAAGACATGCGCGATGAAGCGCAGCGAATATGCGAACGAGAGCAGCGCGCCGACCGTCGCCGCGACGGGCAGCGCGAGATCCGATCCCGCCCAGGCGAAATGCGTGGTCTCCTCGAGCATCAGCTCCTTCGAGATGAAGCCGTTGAACGGAATCATCCCCGCCATCGACAGCGCCGTGACGATGGCGATGGCCGCGGTGATCGGCATCAGCGACAGAAGGCCCCCGAGCCGCTTGATGTCGCGGGTATGCGCCTCGTGGTCGACGATGCCCGCGGTCATGAACAGCGCCGCCTTGAACATGACGTGCATCAGGATGTGCAGGATCGCCACGCCGGCGGCATCGGCCGTGCCGAAGCCGAGCAGCATCGTGATGAGCCCGAGATGCGAGACGGTGGAAAAGGCGAGCAGCGCCTTGAGATCGTCCTTGAACAGCGCGATGGCGGCCCCGATCACCATCGTCACGAGGCCCGTCGTGGCCACGAGGTAGAACCAGATCTCGGTGCCCGCGAGCACCGGCCAGAGCCGCGCCATCAGGAAGATGCCCGCCTTCACCATCGTCGCCGAGTGCAGGTAGGCCGACACGGGCGTGGGCGCGGCCATCGCGTGCGGTAGCCAGAAGTGGAAGGGGAACTGCGCCGACTTGGTGAAGCATCCCACGAGGATGAGCAGCAGCGCCGGCACGTAGAGCGGCGACTCCCTCACCTGATCCCCCCGCGCCAGGATCTCGGTCAGCTCGGTGCTGCCGGCGGCCTGCGCGAGCAGGAGCATACCCCCGATCAGCGCCAGACCGCCTAGGCCGGTGACGGTGAGAGCCATGCGCGCGCCCTGCCGCCCCTCGGGCAGGTGCCGCCAGTAGCCGATCAGCAGGAACGACGAGAGCGACGTGAGCTCCCAGAACACGAGCAGCAGCAGCACGTTCTCCGACAGCACGATGCCCAGCATCGCGCCCTGGAACAGCATCAGGTAGGTGTAGAACTGCCCCGCCTGGTCTGCGCGCGAGAGATACCAGCGCGCGTAGAGCTGGATGAGCAGGCCGACGCCGAGGATCATGATCCCGAACATCAGGCCCAGCCCGTCGAGCCTGAGCGCCGCCTCGAGCCCGATCTGCGGCATCCAGCCGATCCGCGCCTCGATCATCGTGCCGCCCATGACCGCCGGCGCCCGCGTGAGCAGCAGGATGAGCGCCGCGAGCGTCGCCGCGGCGGCCGAGGCGGCGCAGGCGGTGCGGCCGGCACGGATCATTAGCCCCGGGAACAGCGCGCCGATGAAGGGCAGCGCCGCGATCAGGGCGAGGGTCGGGTCGGTCTGCGACAAGGGCTGTGCAATCCCCATTGTGCCTGGGCCTGGCGGCGGCCCCTGCCCACCCAGTGTCTATGGGCTGGCAACCGGGAAGCAAAGCGCCCCCGCCGCGAAAAGTGCGCCGCGCGCCGCCACGCCCTCCGGGGACATGCCGTGCGCGCGAGGCGGCGGGCCCGCCTTAACGGATGATTCGGAGACGGCAACTAGAACGGGGCCGTCCAGTCCGGCCGCGGGGAGTGTCGCGCGGTCGGCCGTCAACGCCGTCTCAGGAGGTGCCATGAAACCGCTCGCCCTCGCCGCCGCCACCGCCGCGTTTCTCGCCGGTGCAGCGCAGGCCAACGACTACGCCCCGGCCATGCAGGCCTTCCTCGACGCCCAGGTGCGCTCCTGGGCCCAGGACCCGGTGCTCGTCTCGGCAATCGCCGCGCAGAACGCCCGCACGGGCGGGCTCGCCCAGTCCGAGATCGACGCGCTCGACCAGGCGTGGCAGTCCGAGGTGGGCAGCGGCGCCACCCCCACGATAGACCCGGTGATGCAGAACGCGGCGGCCGACTTCCTGCGCGCCCGCGTGTCCGAATCGGGCGGAATGATCACCGAGGTCTTCGCCTTCGACGCGCGCGGCCTCAACGTCGCCGCCTCCGACGTGACATCCGACTACTGGCAGGGCGACGAGGAGAAATACTCCGAGACCTATCCCGTCGGCGCCGACGCCGTGCATTTCGGCGAGGTGGAATTCGACGACAGCACGCAGACCTTCCAGGGCCAGATCTCGCTGACGATCACCGACCCCGCGACGGGCGAGGCGATCGGCGCGATGACCGTCGGGGTCAACGCCGAGGCGCTGATGTAATCCGGCCACGGCCGGGCATGCCCGGCCCGCCCAAGGGCACGCGCATCGCCCGATCGCGCGTGCGCGCGCCCCGACCGTTCCGTTCCCGTCCCGAAAGGTGTCGAGATGTCCGCCCCGTCCACGCCCCGGCTTCGCCGGTCCGTCTTCCTCGTCAGCGCCGCGGTCGTCGTCGCCTGCATTCTCGCGGTCGGCGCCACGCTCACGGTCATGTCGGGCGCCACCAAGCGCGCCTCCGTGATCGAGACGGTCGAGACCCGGGCGCTTGAAGTCACGCGCCTCATCGCCACCCAGAGCGGCGGCGCGCTGCAGTTCGACAAGCCGGAGGCGCTGGCGGATCTGCTCGCCAGTTCCATCGCCGCCTCCGACGGCCAGGCGCTCGCGGGCCTCGGCCACTCTCTCGCGAACGGCCCCGCCGCCGAGAGCGGCGCAGTGTCGCCCGCCCTGCGCGAGCTGGCCCGAAGCGCGGCCGAGGCGGGCGAGGTGGCGATTTCGGACGACCGGCTGTCGGTCGCCGTCCCCGCGCTCTTCGGGCAGAACGACTCGGTCGCGGGCGCCGTGGCGATGGAATGGTCGACCGCCGCACCGCTCGCGGCGGCGCGCGGCCAGATGCTGGCGCAGCTCACGGCGGCGGGCGCCGTCACCATACTGGCCACGCTCGCCGCGATGCTCTTCCTGCGCCGCCACGTCTCGCGCCCGCTCGTGGCGCTCGCCGGCGCGATGGAGCGCGTGGCGGGCGGCGACTACGATGGCGACCTGCCGGCTCAGCGGCGGGGAGACGAGATCGGGGCGATCGCCGCGCGCCTCGCCGAATTCCGCGAGGGACTGGCCGCCGCCGAGCAACAGAAGCGCGACAACGCCTTCCGCTCCGCCGCCTTCGAGGCGTCGTCGGCGGCGATGATGATGATCGACGAAGACCTGACCATCCGCTACGTCAACGCCCAGGTCGACAAGCTCTTCACCGAGCATGCCGAGGGCTTCGCCCGGATCATCGAGGGGTTCGACCCCGACGACGTTGTCGGACGGCACATCTCGGCCTTCCACAAGGGCTCCGCCCATATCGAGGCCATCCTCAACGACCCGTCGCGCCTGCCCTTCGAGGAGGATATCGCGCTCGGCAACAACCGCATCGCGCTGAAGGTCAGCTCGGTCGCCGACGAGACGGGCGCCCACATCGGCAGCGTCGTCGAGTGGACCGACGTGACCCAGCGTCGCAAGACCTATGCGCTGAACGACGCGATCGAGAACAACCAGATCAAGGCCGAGTTCGACCCCGATGGCCTACTGCTGGCAGCCAACGCGCACTTCCGCGCAGCCTACGGCGGCGAGCCCCCCGTTGGCGAAGGCCGGCTGGACAAGCTCTTCGACCTGCCGGCGAACGCCATGGACGAGCTGCGCGGCGGCCGGTCGGTTTTCGCCCGGGTCGGCCTGCACCGCGCCGATGGCAGCGCCGCGATCGTCGATGGCAGCTTCGCGCCGATCATGGATCGCAAGCACCGGCTCATGGGCATCTACGCGATGGGCCAGGACGTGACGGAGGTCGAGCGCGCCCGCGAAGAGGCGACGGCCCAGCGCGAGGCGCTCGAGCAGCGCCAGAGCCGCGTCGTCGACAGCCTCTCCGTGGCACTGCGCAAGGTCAGCGAGGGCGACCTGACCGCCCGTATCGAGACCGCCTTCGCCGCCGATTACGAGGGGCTGCGCGCCGACTTCAATTCGGCGATCGACAGCCTGTGCAGCCTCGTGGGGTCGGTCTCCGAGATGGCGGCGAACGTGCGCAAGGAGGCAGCCGAGATCTCGTCGTCGGCCGATTCGCTCTCTCAGCGCACCGAGCGCACCGCCGCCACGCTGGAAGAGACCGCTGCCGCGCTCGAACAGCTGACCTCCTCGGTCAGTTCCGCCGCCGAGGGGGCCCAGCGCGCCAACGACGTGGTGTCGGATGCACGCGGTCACGCCGTGCAGAGCGGCGAGGTGGTGCGCGAGGCGGTCGCGGCGATGTCGGCCATCGAGGACTCGGCCGGCAAGATCGCGAAGATCATCGACGTGATCGAGGACATCGCCTTCCAGACCAACCTGCTCGCGCTGAACGCCGGCGTCGAGGCCGCGCGGGCCGGCGAGGCCGGGCGCGGCTTCGCCGTTGTCGCCTCGGAGGTGCGCGCGCTCGCCCAGCGCTCGTCGGATGCCGCGCGCGAGATCAACGAGCTGATCACCTCGAGCGGCACGCAGGTCCAGCGCGGGGTAGACCTGGTGAACCGTGCCGGCACGGCGCTCGAGCAGATCGTGAGCTCGGTCACCGAGATCTCCGACCTCGTGGCGGGCATCGCGTCGTCGTCGCGCGAGCAATCGACCGGGGTCTCCGAGATCAACACGGCCGTGAACCAGCTCGATCAGTCGACCCAGCAGAACGCCGCGATGTTCGAGGAGACGACCGCCGCGAGCCATTCACTCACCCAGCTTGCCGAAAGCCTCAACGGAACCGTCGCACGATTCTCGACCGGGGTCGGCTCTGCCGCGCCGCAAACGCCCCGACCACCGGCCGCGCCGGCCCCCGCAAAGGACCATGCCCCCGTCGCACCGCACGCTGCCGCAGAGACCGCCCGCCCGTCCGCGGTGCGCAGCGGCAGAGCGGCCGGCGCAGCGGCCGCATCCACCGCCGTCGCCGAGGCCGCCCCCGAAGAGCCGGGGCTCGATGATGGATGGGAGGAGTTCTGACGGCCTGTCCCCAGCCGTGGCGCCAGCCGGTTCGAGCTGTCCGCCCATATGCCGGGTCAAGCGCCGTCCCGACTTAGGGGGCGAACCGACTTAGGGGGGCGAACCTACAATGCGCGCGCCTCGGACAGGGCCTGCTCGGCATGGACGAGACCGGGCGGCAGGCGACATCGATCAGCTCGGCAGGCGCGGAACCTGCCACCGTGCTTCGAGCGCCTCGATCGCGCGGATCCGGTCGGCGGTCTTGGGGTGGCTCATCAGCCAGGCCGGCATGCCGCCGCTCCCGCCACCGGCCAGCGACTCGAGCTTGGCGAAGAGGCTCTTTTGCGGTGCCGTGCCTATGCCGGCCTTGACCAGCAGCGCCGAGGCGTAGGCATCGGCCTCGTATTCGTCCTGCCGGGAGAGGCGTGCGGCCAGGAGGGAGGCGAGTGCGCCCGCGATCCAGGCCCCGAGCCCGGGAAGGACGCGGTTGAGAACGGTGGCAAGCACGAGACGGATCGCATTCTGCCCCGAGAAGTCGATCATCCGCCGCCGGGCATGGCCAAGCGCGACGTGGCCCAACTCGTGCGCGATCACGCTCGCCAGTTCCTCGGCCGACACATCGCCCGACCTGTAGCGGTCGTGGAAGCCGCGTGTGATGAAGATCCGCCCGTCGGGCGCGGCGAGCCCGTTGACCGGCGCCACCTCGTAGATATGCACGCGGATCCGCTCGAGACCCAGCGCGTCGGCCATCCGATCGGTCAGCCGCCGCAGGCTGGCATCGGCCAGCTCGGTGGAGCGCGCGTCGAGCTCGCGCTTCGTCCGCCAGACGGAAAAGCGATACATCACCAACCCGTAGGCCAGCATCATCAGGAGCGGCGTGAGCTTCAGCATACCCTGGATATGGGCGAGGCACGCCGCTTGGGCAAGCGACCGTCGTCGGCAAAGCGCGAAGGGTGCAGCGCATGGCGCGGCCATCGGTCAACCGGGCGATCAGATCGCCGGTCGCCGGGCCTGCTCGAGCGGACGGACAGACCGCTGCCGCGTCAGCCCGGTTTGCCGGGCGCGATGCTGTAGCGACCGCGCCCGTCGCGCTTGGAGGCATACAGGGCCCGGTCGGCGTCGGCCAGCAGTGTCTCGGCCTCGGGCCTGTCGTAGAGCGCGCTCGCCGCGATGCCGAGGCTGACCGAGACGGGGATCTCGGCCCCGTCGTGGCGGATCGGCCTGTCGAACCGCGCGAGGATCCGCTCGGCGAGATCAGACAGGCGGGCGGTATGCGTCATGCCATGGAGGACGACCACGAATTCGTCCCCGCCGATCCGCGCGACCATGTCACGCGCGCGCGTCGCGTCCTTCAGCACGCGGGCGACCTCGCGCAGCACGGCGTCGCCGGCCGGGTGGCCATGGGTATCGTTGATCGCCTTGAAGTCGTCGAGATCGACATGGATCAGCCCGAAGGGCGTGCCCTGCCCCAAGAGCCGGATCAGCATGTGATCCATCGCGCGGCGGTTCTTGGCGCCCGTCAGCTTGTCGGTCGCGGCCTCCTGCTCCGCGGCCAGGCGGGCCGATTGCAGGCGACCATTCAGCTTCTTCGACTCCTCCAGCGCGGCGCGCTGCGCCTCGACGAGGAACAGCATCTCCACCGTCAGGTCGGTCGCGCCGAAATCGGCCGAGGTGAGCCGGAAGCGGCGCACCGCCTCGACCACCGAGATTCCGAAGGACAGGTCGATCAGCATCGCCCGACCGCAGGACAGCGGCACCGCCTGCCCCTTGAGGGCCGTGCGATCGCGATCGCGCAGGTGCAGCCGCAGGGGGCTTTCCGTCAGGCGCGCGAGATCGGCGACGCTATCGGCCTCGCGCGGGCGTCGCACGTCGAAATGCGCCTGGAAAGGCGCACCGACCAGCTCGATCTCGGGCCGCAGCTTGTGCAGGGTCGGCCCGGCATGGAGGATCGTGCCCTCCATGGTCACGATCAGGTGAAGCGGCATCAGCCGGTCGAGCGCGGCGCGGTCGATGCCGAGCGCGGCGGCGCAGCCACCCCGGCACTCCGACGCGGCGCAGCGCGCCCCGGGCGCGCGCAGGGGCGAGGGCGTGTGCAGGGTCACGGTGTCCCTCCCTCTTGGCGCGTGCGTGCGGAAGCCTTGCCGGCAGCCGGTGCGACACCCTCTTGCGCGACGCCCTCGGCGAGCGAAAAGGCGCGACCCTCGGCGTAGGCGCTGTCGAGCAGCGCGATCTCGATCACCGCAACCGAGCTCGCCCCCGGCGCCATGTCCATCATCACCAGCGCGCCGTAATCGTCGGCCATGGCGCGCAGGAGGCCCAGCATCACGTATCCCCAGCCGCGCTGGGTGGACAGCACGAAGAGGCGGAACCGGCCTCCCTGCTCTTCCCGCAGTTCGAGCTCGGGCAGATCGAGATCGGGCATGGCCAGCCGCGACCGGCTGGGCAGATCGTCGAGCGAGTGGAGGAAATCGGCGAAGCTCTCGCCCGAGAAGCGCAACAGGCGGCGCACGCCGCGTGTCGTCTCGTGGCTGACGAGGTAGGTGCCGAGATCCTCGAGCACCGCCGCCTCTGGCTTGTCGAGATGCGTGGCGACCATCGCCAGCAGCGTGTCGGTCACCGAATCGTCGTACGCGAGCATGGGCTCAAACCCCTCTGGCCCGATGCCGGCCGCACGGGCGACGGCGCGCCACCGCTCCTCGCCATAGGTGTCGCGCATGAAGAGCTGGATCGACCGATTGATCAGTCCGTGCATCGCCTCTGGCCCCTGCCGTTCGAGGCGGAACGCTAGGACAGAGGGCTTAACAAAGGCCCAACGCCTCAGAAGTCGGTCGGCGCCCCGCCCTCGGCGCGGCGGCGCTCGACGAAGTCCGACAACGCCTCGCGGGTGCCGGCGTCCATCGGCGGCGGCTCGAAGGCGGCGACGATCTCGCGCCACATCCGGTCGGCGCGCGTCTCGGTCCACTGCGCGCCCCCCGCCTCCCACGCCTCGTAGTTGCGCCAGTCCGAGAGAAACGGCTGGTAGAAGGCCGTCTCGTAGCGGGCCTGGGTGTGCGCAGTGCCGAAGAAGTGCCCGTGCGCGCCGACCTCGGCGATGGCCTCGAGGGCGATGTCGCCCTCTTCGGTCGCGGCCAGGGCGGGATCGAAATAGCGCTGGATCTGCTGGATCACCTCGCAATCCATCACGAACTTGGCGGGGCTGGCCACCAGGCCGCCCTCGAGCCAGCCCGCGGCGTGGTAGATCACGTGCGCGCCGGACTGCACCGCCGACCAGAGCGCCTGGCTCGTCTCCCACATCGCCTGCCCGTCGGGGACGTTGGCCGCGCAGCTGCCGCTCGCCCGCATCGGCAGCCCGTAGAAGCGCGCCATCTGCCCGGTCATCTGGGTGGCGCGCATGTATTCCGGCGTCCCGAAGGCCGGCGCGCCCGACTTCATGTCGACGTTCGAGGTGAAGGTGCCGATCACGCAGGGGCAGCCGGGCCGCACCCACTGGAACAGCGCGATCGCGGCGAGGCTCTCCGCGATCGACTGGGTCACGGCGCCGGCCATCGTGACCGGCGCCATGGCGCCCGCCAGCGTGAAGGGCGTCACCATCACCGCCTGGCCGCGGCGGATCATGCGCAGGCAGCCGTCGATCATCGGCTGGTCGTGCTTGAGCGGCGAGGTGGAGTTGATGTTGGTATACATCCGGGGCTGCGCCTCGAACGCCTCGTGGCTCAGGCCGCCCGCGATGCGCACCATCTCCATCACGTCGTCGACCCTCTCGGCCCCGAGCGAATAGGCGTGCATCACCTTGTCGGAGAGCGTCAGCTTGTCGAACAGGACATCGAGATGGCGGGTCGACGGGTGCAGGTCGACCGGCTCAACCGGATAGCCGCCGGCGAAGTGGATGCAGTTGAAGGCCTGCGTGAGCCTGAGCAGGTCGCGGCACTGCGCGCGCGTGCCGGGCATCTTGCCGTTCTGCCTGTCCCAGTAGTTGGGCGGGGAGGAGACGTTGCCGAACAGCAGGGTGCGGCCGCCGATGCGCAGCGCGCGCTCGGGGTTGCGGGGGGTGACGGTGAACTCGGCCGGCGCGCGGGCGACCATCTCCATCACCCAGTCGCGGCCCATCCGCACGTTGCGCTCCTCGACCGTGGCGCCCGCCTGCCGGAAGAGCGCCAGCGCCTCGTCGTTGAGAAACTCGATGCCGATCTCCTCGAGGATGCGCATGGCGCCATCGTGGATCGCCTGCACGCCCTCCTGCGTCAGCGGCTCCACCCAGGGGTCGCTCGCCTCGACCAGTTGCCAGGGGCGTTGCGCGATGGCGCCGGCCGACATGCGGCGCGCGTTGCCCGCGCGCCCGCCCGACCGGCGGCGGCGCCCGCCCCGCGCCTCGTCGGCATCGTCGTTCGGGCGGGAGCGGCCGGCGGGGCGGGGAGCGTCGGACATGTCGGGCCTTCCGGAGCGTGGCAAACTCGGGGTCACCTTGGCAGCCGCAGGGCCGGGCGGATGCCGCTTTCCGACGCGGGATGTCGGTTTCGGAAAAGTCGGGCGATGCGGCACGCCGCGAGCCCGTGGAGGCGGCCGCGGCCCCACCTCTGCCGGCGGCTGCTCAGAGGCCCAGCCAGCCGGGCAGGTGGCCGATATCGGGCAGCACCGCGTCGGCATGGGGGGCGAGGTCGTCGGCCGTGGCGGTGCCGGTCAGCACCGCGACGCAGACCATGCCCGCCGCGCGCCCCGCGTGCAGGTCGTGCGTGCTGTCGCCGATCATCGCCACCTCTTCCGGCGCGAGCGCCGTCTCGGCGGCGAAGGCGAGGCACTGGCCCGGCCCCGGCTTGGCCCCGTGGCCGCTGTCGGCCCCGGCGAGGAAGGGAAAGCTCTCGCCGAGGCCCAGCCCGGCGAGCTGCGCGCGCGCGGCCTCCTCGGCGTCGTTCGTGGCGATGCCGAGCGCGTAGCCCGCCTGCCCGAGCCGGGAGAGGAGCGGCGCGAGCGGCACCGCCTCGACGGGCACGATGGCGCGGCTTTCGTCGATGACGCGGGCGCGCAGGGCGCCGAACTCCCAGCCCGGCAGGGCGGGCAGCATCAGCGCCACCGCCTCGTCGACGGTGCCGGCCACGATGGGGCTGCCGGGGTCGAACAGGCGGGCGTCGAGATCGAGCCGGATGCGCGCGGCGAGATCGTCGCGCACCCCGCTCTCGCCGTCCGCCAGCCGTTCCACGAGGTCGGCCGCCCAGCCGCCCCACGTCGCCTGGAACCCGAAGAGCGTGCCGTCCTTGTCGAACAGCAGCCCGCGCAGGCCACGCGCCTCGGCGCCGGGTTCGGGGGCCGCCGGCACGCTCACGTCCAGTGCGGCGCTTCGCCGCCGGGCAGCGCCGCGCGGGCGCGGGCGACGTCCTCTGGCGCGACGTCTGCCTCGGCGGCGAAGCGCCCGAGCCAGGCGTCGTCGAGGAGCAGGAAGTCGAGCGTCGCGCCAAGAAACTCTGGGTCTCCGGCGCGCGCCCTTAGGTCAGCCTCAGACGCGCCGGTGGAGCCGAGAAAGACCGGCAGCAACGCGTCATCGGCCACGAGCCAGGCGAGCGCGCGCAGGGCGACCGTCTCGGCAAGATCCTGCTGCATCCCACTACCCCAGGGTCAACGACTAAGGATTTGTTAACCAACTGACAAGAAAAGTGACGCGGGGCAAGGACCCCCTTAGGCGCAGGCCATGCGGCGGGCAGGCGACCGGAAACGCGACGAGAGGCATTGGCATGGGCGGCAGAATACTCGTGGTCGACGACGTGGCGACGAACCGCATCCTGCTCAGGGCGAAGCTGTCGATCGCCTGCTACGAGGTGCTCCAGGCGGCCGATGGAACGCGCGCGCTCGAGCTTGCGCGCAGCGCGCGGCCCGATCTCATCCTGCTCGACCTCGCCATGCCGGGGATGGACGGGCTGGAGGTGCTCGCGGCGCTCAAGGCCGAGGCCGAGACCGCGGCGATCCCCGTCGTCGTCGTCACCGCCCAAGCCGACACGCGCTCGCGCCTTGCCGCCCTGCGGGCCGGGGCGGAAGACTACCTCGCCAAGCCGGTCGACGACGCGATTCTGTCGGCCCGCGTCCGCTCGCTGCTACGCACGCGAATGCTGGCCGAGGAACTCGCGCTGCGCGAGGGCACGTGGCGCGCCCTCGGCTTCGGCGAGGCACAGGCGCGCGTCGAATGGGGCGGGGCCGAGGCCGCGGCGGCGCCCGCGCGCGTCGCCCTCGTCGGCCCCGACCGCCTGACGACCCGCGGCTGGCAGCGCGCGCTCGCGCCCCGCCTGCCGCACCGCTTCGACGCCATGACCCGGGCAGAGGCGCTGCGGCTCGCCCGCTCGGGCGCCGCGGACGACGCGCGCGATCCGGGCGACGACGTGCCGGAGGTGGTCGTGCTCGGGGCCGACCTCGCCTCGCCCGGCGATGGCCTGATGCTGCTTTCGGAGCTGCGGGCGAGCCCCGCGACGCGCCACGCCGCGATCCTCGTCGTGCTGGGAGCGGGGGCGCCGCAGCTCGGGCCGATGGCCCTCGATCTCGGCGCGTCCGACCTGCTCGAGCAGCCGGCCGAGCCCGAGGAGATGGCGCTGCGCGTGGCCACGCAGCTGCGCCGGGCCCGGGCGGCCGACGCGATGCGCCGGCGCCTGCGCGAGGGGCTGCAGATGGCCGTGACCGACCCGCTCACCGGCCTGCCCAACCGCCGCTACGCGCTGTCGCACCTCGGGCGCGTGGCCGAACGGGCGGCGCGGCGCGGCAGCGGCTTCGCCGCGCTCGTGCTCGACCTCGACCACTTCAAGCAGGTGAACGACGCGCACGGCCACGCCGCCGGCGACTCGGTGCTGCGCGCGGTAGCCGACCGGCTGCAGCGCGGCCTGCGCGCCGTCGACCTGCTCGCCCGCATCGGGGGGGAGGAGTTCCTCGCGGTTCTGCCCGATACAGGCCGCGACGGGGCGCGCACCGTGGCCGAGCGGCTGCGCAGCGCCGTCGCGGCCCTGCCCGTGCCCCTGCCGGGCGGCGGCTCGGTCGCGCCGACCGTGTCGATCGGGCTCGCCTGCGTCGATGCCGGGCCGCCCGGCGGCAGCCCGACCGACGTCGACACGCTGATCGAGCGGGCCGACCGGGCGCTCTACCGGGCCAAGAGCGCAGGCCGCGACCGCGTCTGCTGCTCCGGCGACGCCCCCGCGCCCTCCCCAGCGTCGGGTCGGCGCCCCGGCGCGAGAGGCGTGGCGGCGGCCTGAGCCACGCCCCGGCCGGACCGATACGCGCGACCGGGCGCAATCGCCGCCAGCGTTCGGCACGCCCGGCCAGTGGCACGCTGGCAGGTCTGGCATGCTGGCAGGTCCGGCCGCATCGCGGACGGGGGTGTGTCGCCGCGCCCGCCGCCCGCCCTCGGGCAAGAGCGCGCCTCCCCGCTCGGCGGACACGGCCGCCGTCGATCGGCGTCACGCTCTCGACCGGCCGACCGGGCGAGCCCCCTCCGAGCGGACCCGCCGTCGCGCGGAACCGGCAGCACCCGCCAGGCGTTGGCGAAGGCGATGCAAGGCGATCCGCCCCCCCGCTACGGCCTCCAATACTGGCCCGTCATGTTCCGTGGCCAGTTCGTCCGCGCGACCCTCGCCCATGCCGACGCGCCATGGGACGAGGCCGATATCGACGCGGTCGCGGACGCGATGTCCGAAGACCCGGAAGACCAGCCGGTGCCCTTCATGGGCCCGCCCGTGCTGACCGACCGTCAGGCAGGGGTGACGCTGGCGCAGATGCCCGCGATCCTCGACTACCTCGCCCGTGTCCACGGTCTGATGCCCGGCGACCCCGCGCGCGACGCGCTGACCCGCAAGGTCGTGGCCGACGCCAACGACGTGCTGATGGAGATGACCCGCCACAACGGCGCGCAGATGTGGACGGCAGAGGCCTGGGCCGAGTACGGGCCGCGCCTGTCGCGCTGGATGGCGATCTTCGACGAGACGGGCCGGCGCCACGGACTGACCGAGGGCGGCGGCACCCTGCTCGGCACGGAGGCGCCCGGTCTCGCCGATCTCGTGAGCCATGTCCTCTGGGGCACGATGACCGACACGCTGCCCGCGCTTCGCCCCCTCCTCGAGCGCACCGCGCCCACGCTCGCCGCCCTGTCGGATCGGATCGGCGCCCGGCCCGAGCAGGCCGCCCTGCGTGCGCGCAGCGTCGAGGCGTGGGGCGAGGCCTGGTGCGGCGGGCAGATCGAGGCGTCGCTGCGCGCGGCGATCGCGGCTCAGGCCACCGGGTAGCCGCGGAACGGCTTGATCCGGCGCAGCGCGAAGCGGGTGTGCATCGAGGCGACGCCGGGCAGGCGCGAGAGCACGTGGCGGTGGATTCGGTCGTAATCGCCCATGTCGCGGGCCATGATGTGCAGGTGGTAATCGGCCCGCCCCGCGGTCAGCCAGCATTCGAGGATCTCGGCGTGGCGCTCGACCGCCTTCTCGAAGGCGGCCAGCGTCTTCTCGTCCTGCCCGGACAACGAGATGTCGACGAAGACCTCGATCGTCAGCCCCAGCGCCTCCGGATCCAGCCGCGCGGCATAGCCCGCGACAAGCCCCCTCTCCTCGAGCAGGCGGACGCGGCGATGACAGGCCGAGGTCGACAGGCCCACCTCTTCGGCGAGCGCGGCGACGGGCCGGCCCGAATCGGCCTGCAGGCGCGCCAGGATCCTGCGGTCGAGCTCATCCATCTCTTCTTCCCGCCAAGATGCCGATTGATCGGAAATATTCCATCTCAGGAGCCGAATCGCCAGCACTTTGCCGCGATTTCCCGCATGCAACGGGATACGATCCGGCCAAACGCCAGGCCGGAGGAGACGAAATGCGCATCGGGTGCCCGAGGGAGATCAAGCCGCAGGAATACCGCGTCGGGCTTACGCCCGAGAGCGCGGCCGAGCTCGTGGCGCACGGCCACGAGGTGGTCGTCGAAGCCGGCGCGGGTGCCGGGATCGACGCGACCGACGCCGCCTACGCGGCGGCCGGCGCCCGCGTCGTCGATGTCGAAGAGGTGTTCGCCACCGCCGACATCGTGGTGAAGGTGAAGGAGCCGCAGGCCGAGGAGCGCAAGCGCCTGCGCCCGGGGCAGACGCTCTACACCTACCTGCACCTCGCGCCCGACATGGCGCAGACAGCCGACCTGATCGCCTCGGGCGCCACCTGCATCGCCTACGAGACGGTGACCGGCGCGCAGGGCGGCCTGCCGCTGCTCAAGCCCATGAGCCAGGTCGCGGGGCGCATGTCGGTCCAGGCCGGCGCCCACGCGCTCGAAAAGGCGCAGGGCGGGCGCGGCGTGCTGCTCGGCGGCGTGCCGGGCGTGGCGCCGGCGAAGGTGGTGGTGATCGGCGGCGGCGTGGTGGGCTTCAACGCCGCGCAGATGGCGGTGGGCCTGGGCGCCGACGTGACCATCCTCGACCGCGACGCGGAGGTGCTCGAGGCGCGGGCGACGCATTTCGGCGCCTCGGCCAAGACCGCCCATTCGACGCGCACGCGCCTGCTGGAGCTCCTCCCCGAGGCCGACCTGGTGATCGGCGCGGTGCTGGTGCCCGGCGCGGCGGCGCCGAACCTGGTGCGCCGCGAAGACCTGTCGATCCTGCGGCCCGGCGCGGTGCTGGTCGACGTGGCGATCGACCAGGGCGGCTGCTTCGAGACGTCGCGGCCGACGACCCATGCCGATCCGCTCTACACCGTCGACGGCATCGTGCATTACTGCGTGGCCAACATGCCCGGCGGGGTTGCGCGCACCTCGACCTACGCATTGAACAACGCCACCCTGCCCCACCTGCTGAAGCTCGCCGATCTCGGCGTGAAAGAGGCCCTGACGCGCGACGCGCATCTCCGCGCGGGGCTCAACGTGGCCGCCGGACGGATCACCTGCGCCCCTGTGGCCGAAGCGCAGAACCTCAACCACGCCCCGGCCGAAGACGCCCTCGCCGCGCTCTGACGGACGAGCAGCGCACCCCGGCCCGACCGGCGCGAGGCAAATTCCTTCATGAAGGAATTTGGCAAGAGCCTTGCGGAAGGCTCTTGCGCGGCGCACCGCCGGCCGGTGGAGCGTTCCGCTCAGGCGGGCGCAGGGGCGGGGATGGGGGCGCGGGCCACCGCGTCGAGCACCGCATGGGCGAGGCGCTCGGGCGGCGGCGTCGCGTCGAGCCGCAGCACCGGGCAGGGAAGCGTGGCGATCCAGGCCTCGTGGCGGGCGAGCGAGCGTCCGGGGCGGCGCCCGTGCTCGTAGCCGTCGGCCCAGGCGAGAAAGGCGCGCACCTCTTCGTGTGCCGCCCCGCCGCGATCGGCGGCCTTCCCGTGCCGCAGCCGCTCGCGCGCCTCGAGCCGCGCCCGGCGCACCGGCTGCGGCAGGGTCAGGAACACCGCCAGCGTGAAGCGGCGGGGAATGTCGGCGGCCCAGCTTTCCATTGCGCCAGACAGCACCCAGTCCGACCGCGGCAGGAACAACTCGCCGGCAAGGGCGCGCCGCTCCGCGGGCGGTCGTTTGCGGCGGAACGGCGGATCGGTCGGGTACCAGTAGAGATCGTCGGCATCGAAATGCTGCGAGCCGAGGCGCATGGCGAGCAGCCGCCCGAGCGTCGAGGTGCCGGTGCCGGAGGCACCGAAGACGTGGATGCGGTGGCTGCGCCCGGCCACCTCGATGCCGGGACCGGGTGGCGGAGCGTCGACGCAGTCCTGCGTCGCCCCCGAGGCACCCTCGGCGCTCACCGCTCCGCCTCGCGGCGTCCCCGGCTGGGGCTCGTCATACCGGTCGAGGCTCTCGTCGCTGCCGCCATGCGCACCCTTTCCCGCGTCACGCGCCTCGGCCGCCCGGCCGCCCCCGTCAGGCGCCCCGCCTGGCGCCGCCGCCCGTGCCGCCGCCCGTGCCGCCGCCAGACCCGGCCTCCACGCCCGTGCCGACCGGGCAGGACACGCCCGTGCCGCCGACGCCGCAATAGCCGCCAGGGATCTTCGCGAGATATTGCTGGTGATAGTCCTCGGCGAAGTAGAAGCGCGGCGCCTCGACGATCTCGGTCGTCACGGGGCCGTAGCCGGCCTCGGCAAGCCGTGCCGCATACACCTCGCGGCTGGCCTCGGCCGCCTTCCGCTGCGCCTCGGTCGTCCAGTAGATCCCCGACCGGTACTGCGTGCCCACGTCGTTGCCCTGCCGCATCCCCTGGGTGGGATCGTGCCCCTCCCAGAACACCCGCAGAAGCTCCTCGTAGGGAATCACTGCCGGGTCGTGGACCACCCGCACCACCTCGTTGTGGTTGGTGCGCCCCGAGCAGACCTCGCGGTAGGTGGGGTTGGGCGTCTCGCCGCCCGCATAGCCGACCATGGTCAGCCACACGCCGTCGCGGCGCCAGAACATCCGCTCGACACCCCAGAAGCAGCCCATCCCGAACAGCGCCACCTCCATCCCTTCGGGCACCTCGAGCGTCAGGGGCCGGCCCGTCACGAAATGCGCCTCCGCCGTGGGAATCGGCGTGTCGCGTCCCGGCAGCGTCTCGTCGGCGGCGATCCTGGCCGCGGTCCGTCTCAGAAATCCGAACATGGAGTCCCTCCGCCTCGTGTCAGGGCGCGATATAGTCCTGCCACGATCGGCGTCCCACTCCGCCGGGGCGGGCTGTCGCAGGGGGCGCCGCGGCGCGGCCCGCCATAGGCCCGGGCTCGGCATCTCGGGCCCCCGGGCAGACATCCCGGGGCGCGCGACGGCCTCAGCGCGGCGTGAAGCGGTAGTCGACCTCGGCGAACCGCCCCGTGGGGAAGGTGTAGGCGAAACGCAGGCCCGCCGGCCCCGCCATCACGTCGTGCTCGGCCTCGGCGGGGATGTAGACGGCCACGCCCGCGGCGATCTCGTGCGCCACGCCCTCGATGGTGACCGTGCCACCGCCCTCGAGCCCGAAATACACCTCGGCGGGCCCGTGGCGATGCGGCAGCAGGGTGTCGCCGGGGCCGAACTCTGCCACGCCCAGCACCACGCCGGAGGAGGGCGTGCGGTCGGCGCAGATCACCGTTCGCCAGCGCACGGTGCCGAAGGCCGGGTCGTCGCCCCCCTCGAGAGGCACGGCCTCGGCCATGATGGCAAAGCCCGCCCCGGGCGCGACGGGCACGTTGGCCGGCGCCCCGGCGGCGTCGTCGAGCGCCTCGGGGGCGATCAGCTCGCCACAGCACTCGGCTCCCTCCCAGTCGAC
The DNA here is from genome assembly GCF_003340565.1 of Rhodovulum sp. 12E13. Classification (GTDB taxonomy): domain Bacteria; phylum Pseudomonadota; class Alphaproteobacteria; order Rhodobacterales; family Rhodobacteraceae; genus HLUCCA09. The sequence goes on from NZ_QPLK01000020.1 coordinate 41,162, forward strand.
GCCACCCGGGGCGGCAGCGGCCAGGTCGAAGGCGGTCAGGGTCGGGTCGGGCGTCATGGCCGTGTCTCCCTCGCGGCGGTGCGTCCCCGCCGCCCGTCTCGCACGGGATCGCCGGCCGAGGATCGCCCACGGGCGACGCGCGCGAGTCGTTTTTCTTCGGCCCGACTGGCGCGGGCCGATCCGCCAGAGCGCCGCCGACGCCGCGACAGGCCGCGCAACCCGGCCGCTTTCGCCGCGACACGCCCGCCCTGATCCAGATCAAGGCATCCATTCCGCGGTGCGAATACGTGATCGCGGTCGGTGGAGGGACGCGGCATGGATATCCTCGGCATCGTGGAGCGCATCGGCGAGGCGCCGGCCGCCGCCCTCTTCGGCGTCATGACCGGCGTGATCTTCGGGATCGCCGCCCAGCGCTCGCAGTTCTGCCTGCGCGCGGCGACGGTGGAGTTCGCCCGCGGCCGCCTCGGCCCCCGCATGGCGATCTGGCTGCTGTGCTTCTCCACCGCGCTCGTCTGGGTGCAGGCGGCCGACCTCGCCGGGCTGATGCGCGCGGAGGACGCCCGCATGATGGCGGTGCCGGGCTCGTGGTCGGGGGCCATCGTCGGCGGGCTCCTGTTCGGCGTCGGCATGGTGCTGGCGCGCGGCTGTTCGGGGCGGCTTCTGGTGCTCGCGGGCACCGGCAACCTGCGCGCGGTGGTGGCGGGCCTCGTCTTCGCCGTCGTGGCGCAGATGAGCCTCTACGGCATCCTCGCCCCCGCGCGGGCCGAGATCGCGGGGCTCTGGATCACCGGCGGCGGGCGGAACCTCGATCTGCTGGCCGCCCTGCACCTGCCCGAGGCGTCGGGCCTCGCCCTCGGGCTCGCGCTGGCCGGCATCGCCCTGTGGCTGTCCTTCCGCAACCGGCTGCGCGTCGCCACCCTGGTCTTCGCCTCGGGCGTGGGCTTCGCCGTGGCGGTGGGCTGGGCCGTCACCTTCGGTCTTTCCCGGGTCGCCTTCGATCCCGTCCAGATCGAGAGCGTCACCTTCACCGGGCCGTCGGCCTCGACGCTGATGTTCTTCCTCGCGCCCGAGCGGGTGCTCGACTTCGATATCGGGCTCGTGCCGGGCGTGTTCATCGGCGCCTTCCTGGCGGCCTGGGCGGCGGGCGAGCTCAAGGCCCAGAGCTTTCACGACCCCGTCACGATGACGCGCTCGGGGCTGGGCGCGGCGGCGATGGGCTTCGGCGGCATGCTCGCCGGCGGCTGCGCGATCGGCGCCGGCGTGACCGGGGGCTCGATCTTCGTCGGCACCGCCTGGGCGGCGCTGACGGCGATGTGGGTGGGCGCCGCGATCACCGACCGCCTGCTCGACCAGCGCGGCGCGCGCGGCGCCCCCGTCGCCGTCTGACCCGTCACGGTCCTAGCCGTCACGGTCCTCGCCGTCGCAGGCCAGGTCCTCGTGAGCCGCGCCCTCGCGGGCCGAGTCGAAACGCGGCCCCCGCCCCTTCTTCTTGCTGAAAATATCCCCGCCGGAGGCCCGCGCCCGGAACGGGCGCGACCCAGGGGGAACGCGCCGCAGGCGCTCCGCCGCGATACCGACCCTCAGAAAAAGCTCTGCGGGTCGATGTCGACGGTCACGCGGATCCGGCTCGGCACCTTCACCTGCGCGAGCCACGCCGACAGCGCCCCCTGCAGCGCGGCGCCCTTGCCCGCCTTGACCAGCAGTCGCACCCGGTGGCGGCCGCGGATGCGAGCGACAGGCGCGGGCGCCGGCCCGAAGACCTGCGCGCCGATCCGGTCGAGCGGCGCTGTGGCGCGGGCGAGCGCGGTGCCGAGGTCGAAGACCGGGGCGAGTTCCGGCCCCGACAGCACGATGCCCGCCAGCCGGCCGTAGGGCGGCATGCCGGCTGCCTCGCGCTCGGACGCCTCGGCCCGCCAGAACGCCTCCTCCTCGCCCGACAGGATCGCCCGGATGACGGGGTGCGCGGGCTGCCAGGTCTGCAGGAGCGCGCGGCCCCTGTGCTCGACCGTCCGCCCCGCCCGGCCCGAGACCTGCCGCATGAGCTGAAAGGTCCGCTCGGCCGCGCGCAGGTCGGACCCCTGCAGACCGAGATCGGCGTCGATCACGCCCACGAGCGACAGGTTGGGAAAGTTGTGCCCCTTCGCCACGATCTGCGTGCCGATGATCAGGTCGGCCGCGCCGTGCGCGATCTCTTCCACCCGCGCCTTGAGCGCCCGCGCCGAGCCGAACAGGTCGGACGAGAGCAGCGCGACGCGCGCCTCGGGGAACACCTCCGCCACCTCCTCGGCGAGCCTCTCCACGCCGGGTCCGAGCGCGGCGAGCTTGCCCGCCACCGCGCAGGCCGGGCAGACGGTCGGGATCGGTGTCGTCTCGCCGCACTGGTGGCAGACGAGCCGCTTGAGGAACCGGTGCTCGACCATCCGCGCGTCGCACTGCGCGCAGCCTACCTGGTGCCCGCAGGCGCGGCAGAGCGTGACCGGGGCGTAGCCCCGCCGGTTGAGAAACAGAAGCGCCTGTTCCCCCCGCTCGAGGACTGCGCGCACCTCGGCCGTCAGCGCAGGCGAGATCCAGCGGCCCTGCGGCACGTCCTCGCCCCGCATGTCGATCGCGGCCATCACGGGCAGGTCGGCGGCGCCGTGGCGCGCGGCGAGGTCGAGCCGCGCATACTTGCCCGCCTCGGCGTTGGCCCAGCTTTCGAGCGAGGGCGTGGCCGAGGCGAGCACCACCCGCGCCCCGGTGATCGAGGCGCGCAGCACCGCCATGTCGCGGGCATTGTAGAGCACCCCGTCCTCCTGCTTGTAGGAGGGGTCGTGCTCCTCGTCGACGACGATCAGCCCCAGGTCGCGGAACGGCAGGAACAGCGCCGATCGCGCGCCGACGACGAGTTGCGCCTCTCCCTCGGCCAGCATCCGCCAGGCCCGGCGCCGCTCGGTCTGGGTGACGCCCGAATGCCACTCGGCCGGGCGCGCGCCAAAACGCGCCTCGACGCGGGCGAGGAACTCTCCGGTCAGCGCGATCTCGGGCAGCAGCACCAGGGCCTGCCGCCCATGCGCGAGACAGGCCGCCACCGCCTCGAGATAGACCTCGGTCTTGCCCGAGCCGGTGACGCCGCGCAGCAGGGTCGTGCCATAGCCGCCCGCGGCGACGCCGGCACAGAGCGCCGCGGCCGCCGCGCGCTGGTCGTCCGACAGGGTCACGCCGGGGCGGTCGGGGTCGAGCCTGGGAAAAGGCGTGTCGCGCGGGGCCTCGATCTCCTCCACCCAGCCGCCGTTCGTGAGCCCCTTGACGACGCCGCTCGTCACGCCCGCCCGCGCGGCGAGCTCCGACAGGGTGAAGAGCGCGCCCGGCTCCTCCTCGAGCACTTCGAGCACGCGGGCACGGGGCTCGGTCATACGGGCGGGCTCGCCCGTGCCCCGGCGATAGACGCGCCGCGTGCCGGGCGCCTCGCCGAGGCCCGGCGCGCGGGTCGCCAGTCGCAGCATCGCGGGCATCGGCGTCAGGGTGTAGTCGGCGGCGCGGCCAAGGAACTCGCGCATCTCCGCGGCCATCGGCGGCACATCGAGCACCCGCGTGACCGGGCGGAGCTTCGCCCGGTCGTAGCCGCCCGTGCCCGGCCCCCAGACCACGCCGAGCACCCGGCGCGGGCCCAGCGGCACCTCCACGAAATCGCCCGTCCCGCAGCCGCCCGTCGGCGCGGTGTAGTCGAGCAGCCGGTCGAGCGGCTCGACCGTCAGCACCGCCACCACCGCACCCTCCGCAAAGTCGGGCGCCGCCCCTTCCCGCCCCCGAGTGAACAGATCATCCATGCCGTGCGCGCCCGTTCCGGCCTTTCCCGGCCCCCGCCTCTGCGGTATTCCCGCCCCCGAACAGGCCGGGGCCGGCGGGACCCGCCCCGACCGTCCCCCTACCGAGCAGGAGCGCCGCCATGAAATTCTTCGCCGACACCGCCGACACCGCCGCCATCCGCGAACTGGCCGAGACCGGCCTGCTCGACGGGGTGACGACGAACCCCTCGCTCGTGATGAAGTCGGGCCGCGACTTCAAGGAAGTCGTGCGGGACATCTGCGCCATGGTCGAGGGCCCCGTGTCGGCCGAGACGGTCGCGCTCGACGCCGAGACCATGATCGCCGAGGGGCGCGAACTGGCCAGGCTCGGCGACAACGTGGCGATCAAGGTGCCGCTCACGCTCGACGGGCTCAAGGCGTGCAAGACGCTCACGGGCGAGGGACGTATGGTCAACGTCACGCTGTGCTTCTCGGCCAACCAGGCGCTGCTGGCAGCCAAGGCGGGCGCGACCTTCATCTCGCCGTTCGTCGGCCGGCTCGACGATATCAACCTCGACGGGATGGAGCTGATCTCGGACATTCGCCAGATCTACGACAATTACGGCTTCGAGACCCAGATCCTCGCCGCCTCGATCCGCACCGTGAACCACGTCAGCGAGGCCGCCAAGATCGGCGCGGATGTGGCCACGATGCCACCCGAGGTCATCAAGAAGCTCGCAGCCCACCCCCTGACCGACAAGGGTCTGGACGCCTTCCTCAAGGACTGGGAAAAGACGGGGCAGAAAATTCTCTGACGCCGCAAGGGGAAGGGCGGAAGAGTTGATGTGCATGGCGATGGTCGTGACAAGGAGGGGCGCATGGGGGACGGGGCATGAGCGAGGCGGCGATGGAGCGGGATGACCTGCGCGAGCGGATCCTCGCCGCACCCGAGCGGATCCTCGAGGACCGCGAGGTCATGCGCGCCCTCGTGGGCGCGGAGCGCGGCACCACCGGCGGCAAGATCGTCGATCTGCGCGGCATCGCGATGGAGCGGCTCGAGGCCCGCCTCGACCGGCTGGAAGACACCCACCGCTCGGTCATCGCGGCCGCCTACGAGAACCTCGCCGGCACCAACCAGGTGCACCGCGCCATCCTGCGCATGCTCGACCCGGTCGATTTCGAGGAGTTCCTGCACAACCTCGCCACCGACGTCGCCGCGATCCTGCGGGTCGAGTCGATCCGGCTGGTGCTCGAGAGCCCCGAGCCGGGGTCGGGCGACGCGCTCGAGGCGAGGCTTGCCGACATCCTCTCGATCCGCCCCGAGGGCTGGATCGACGCCTATATCGACGGCGGGCGCGAGGGCCTGCCCTGGCGCACCGTGACCCTGCGGCAGGCCGTGCCGGGGGAAGACAACCCCTATGGCGAGCAGGCCCAGTGGGTGGCGTCGGAGGCGCTCGTCCGGCTCGATTTCGGGCCCGGGCGGCAGGCCGGCATGATCGCGATGGGCGCCGAGGACCCGCACCAGTTCAAGCCGTCGCAGGGCACCGACCTGCTCACCTTCTTCGGTGGCGTGTTCGAGCGGCAGATGCGGCGCTGGCTGAGCTGAGCCTGCATATCTCCCCCGCCCTGCGCGACGCCTCGGCGCGCTGGGCCGACCACCTGCGCGGCGTCGAGGGCCGGGCCGAGGCGACCGTGGCGGCCTACACGGCCGACCTGCGCGGCTTTCTCGCTTTCCTGACCGAGCACCTTGGCGGCGCCCCCGGCCCCTCCGCGCTCGCCCGCATGGCACAGGCCGACATGCGGGCGTGGATGGCGCGCGAACGCGCCCGAGGCCTTTCGGCCCGCTCGCTGGCCCGCGCGCTGTCGTCGGTGAAGTCCTTCGCGCGGTGGCTTGCCGATCACGACGGGGTCGAGGTGACGGCGATCCTCGCCACGCGCGCGCCGCGCGTGGCGCGCAAGCTGCCCCGGCCGCTGGCCGAGGAGGCCGCCCGCGCCATGCTCGACACCGCGCCGGCGCAGGCGACCGAGCGCTGGATCGCCGCGCGCGACGCCGCCGTTCTCACGCTTCTCTACGGCTGCGGACTGCGCATTTCCGAGGCGCTCGGACTCGACGCCGGCCTGCTGCCGCTGGGCGAGTCGCTGCGGATCAGCGGCAAGGGCGGCAAGGAGCGGGTGGTGCCGGTGATCGCCCCGGCCCGCGACGCGGTCGCGGCCTACGCCACGGCGTGCCCGCATCCGCTTGTCCCAGGCACCGCGCTTTTCCGCGGCCTCCGTGGCGGGCCGCTCAACCCCCGTCTGGTCGCGCGCACCATGGAACGGGCCCGGATGCAGCTCGGCCTGCCCGCCTCCGCCACGCCCCACGCGCTCCGCCACAGCTTCGCCACCCATCTGCTCGATGCGGGCGGCGACCTGCGCGCGATCCAGGACCTGCTCGGCCACGCCTCTCTGGCCACGACCGAAGGCTACACCGCTGTCGACACCGCCCGCCTTCTGGAGGTTTACGCAAGCGCGCACCCCAAGGCATGAGGCGCAAGCGCGACGGGGAGCGCGCGCAAATCCCTTCGCAAGGGATTTGCAAATTCCTTCGTCAAGGAATTTGCGCCGCGCGGGGGCGGCGACGTTTGCACCGCCGCCCGCGATGCGGCAAGAGAAGCCGATGACCCCGCATCTGCGCGCCTATTCCGTCCACTTGCTCACCGCCACCGGCGCGATCTTCGCCATGCTGGCCATGCTCGAGGCGAGCCGGGGCGACTGGCCGATGATGTTTCTGTGGCTCGTGGTCGCCTTCGCGGTCGACGGCATCGACGGACCGCTGGCGCGCAGGTTCGGCGTGCAGCAACACGCGCCGCAGGTCGACGGCGTGCTGATGGATCTCATCATCGACTACCTGACCTACGTCTTCATCCCCGCCTATGCGCTGTTCCAGTCGGGCCTGCTGCCCGGCTGGCCGGGGTGGCTGGCGCTCCTCGCCATCGTCTTCACCTCGGCCATCTACTTCGCCGACACCCGCATGAAGACGAAGGACAATTCCTTCGCGGGCTTCCCCGGCTGCTGGAACATGCTGGTGCTCGTGCTCTTTGCGGTCTCGCCGCCGCCCTTCGTCTCGCTGGCGCTGGTGATCGTGCTTGCGGGCGCGATGTTCACCGATCTCAAGTTCATCCACCCGGTGCGGACCGACCGCTGGCGCGCGGTCTCGCTGCCCGTCGCCTTCGCGTGGACGTTCTTCGCCTTCTGGGCGGCGTGGGTGGAGTTCGACCCGCAGAGCTGGGCGATCTGGGGTCTGGTGGCGACCAGCGTGTACCTACTGCTCGCCGGCATCGCGCAGCAACTCATCGAGGCACGGCAGCCGGCCTGACCGCCTCCGGTCAGGCATCCGGCAGGCCGAGGCGGATCGGGCCGGCCGCCGTTTCGGGATCGACCGGCGCCCCCTTGCGCGTGGCCCGCAGCTCGCCCCGTCGCCGCATCTCGCCGGCCACGCGGCGCACCCCGGGCATGAGCGGGCGCCAGTCGTCCGCGAGGGCCCGCGCCGCCTCGGAGGGGCAGAACGTCTTTCCCGGCCCGCGCCGCCGGGCGAGGTCGCGCAGGATGTCCGCGATCCGGTCGTCATCCGGCGAGGCGCTCAATAGCACAGCACCGTGTCGGCCTCCGTCGCCAGGTCCACCAGCTGGTCGGGAAAGGCGAACTCTGCCGCCTGTCCCGCGAGCAGGCTGTCGTCGTAGCCGCGGGCCCGTGCCGACATCGCGGAGACGAAGAAGCGCGCCCCGTGCTCGGACAGCGCGGCAAGGTGGTCGCGCGCCCTGCCCGTGCCCTGCCCCTCGAGCGAGGCCGCTGTGTCGGGCGCCAGCAGGTGCACCCCGTCGCCCGCGAGGAACACGCTCACCGCGTGCCCCTTCTTCGCGGCCGTCGCCGCCACGAGCAGGCCGAGCGCCGCCTTCGTGGCGTCGCCCGGCCCGGTGTGGATATGCACGAGAATGCTCGCCATGCCGTCCTCCCCCTCTCGATCGCGGGGGAGGCTAACACGCCCCGCCCGTCAGGTCAGCGCCGCGTCGCACCGGCCACAGACGCCGGGATGCGCGTGGTGGCCCACGTCGGGAAGCACCTTCCAGCAGCGCTGGCACTTCGCCCCCTCGGCGGGGGCCGCCACCACCGCCACGTCCGGCACGTCGGGCAGCGCGAACGCCTCGTCGGGGGCCGGCTCGGTCGAGATGCGCATGTCGCTGACGATGCAGAGATCGGCAAAGGTCTCTCGGTCGATCAGGCCCGCCACCTCCTCGGTCACATAGACATGCGGCGCGGCCTCGAGCGAGGCGCCGATCCTCCCCGCCTGCCGCTCGATCTCGAGCGCCCCGGTCACCACGCGCCGCACCTGCCGCACCTTCTCCATCCGCGCGGCCAGCGCGTCGTCGCGCCACGCCACGGGCGTCGCCGGCATGTCCTGCAGGTGCACCGACGATCCCTCGCCGGGGAACCGCTCGAGCCACACCTCTTCCATGGTGAAGACGAGCATCGGCGCAAGCCACGTCACGAGCCGGTGGAACAGCGCGTCGAGCACCGTCAGGCAGGCCCGGCGGCGGAGCGACTCGGCCGCGTCGCAATAGAGCGCGTCCTTGCGGATGTCGAAATAGTAGGCCGACAGATCGACCGTGGCGAAGGTGAAGACGCGCGTCCACACCTCCTGGAAGTCGTAGGCGGCGTAGCGCGCCCGCACCTCGCGGTCGAGCGCCTCGAGCCGGTGCAGGATCGACCGCTCGAGATCGGGCATTTCGGCCGGCTCGACCCGCAGCGCCTCGTCCCAGTGCGCCAGCGCGCCGAGGATGAACCGCATCGTGTTGCGCAGGCGGCGATAGCTGTCGGCCGTGCCCTTGAGGATCTCCTTCCCGATCCGCAGGTCGCCCGTATAGTCCGACTGCGCCACCCAGAGCCGCAGGATGTCGGCGCCATATTGCTTCTGCACGTCCTCGGGCGCGACCGTGTTGCCCTTGGACTTCGACATCTTCTCGCCCTTCTCGTCGAGCGTGAAGCCGTGGGTCAGCACGCCGCGATAGGGGGCGCGGCCCTTGGTGCCGCAGGCCTGCAGCATAGAGGAATGGAACCAGCCGCGGTGCTGGTCGGTCCCTTCGAGGTAGAGATCGGCGATGCCGTCTTCCGTGCCGTCCTCGCGGTCGCGAAGCACGAAGGCGTGGGTCGAGCCTGAATCGAACCACACGTCGAGGATGTCGAAGACCTGGGTATAGGCGTCGGGGTCGTGATCGGTGCCGAGGAACCGGGCCTTGGCGCCCGGCGCATACCACGCATCCGCCCCTTCCGCCTCGAAGGCCGCGACGATGCGGGCGTTCACGGCCGGGTCGCGCAACAGGAAGTCGGCGTCGTCGGGCCTGGCCCCGTTCTTCACGAAGCAGGTGAGCGGCACGCCCCAGGCGCGCTGGCGCGAGAGCACCCAGTCGGGGCGGTTCTCGATCATCGAATACAGGCGGTTGCGGCCCGAGGGCGGTGTCCACGTCACCAGCTCGTCGATCGAGCGCAGCGCGCGGGCGCGGATCGTGTCGCCGTAGTCGCCCATCCCGTCGTCGAGCTTGTGGTCGATGGCGGCGAACCATTGCGGCGTGTTGCGGAAGATCAGCGGCGCCTTGGAGCGCCACGAATGCGGGTAGGAGTGCTTGAGCCGTCCGCGCGCAATCAGCGCGCCCGCGCCCACCAGCGCCTCGATCACCCGCTTGTTGGCGTCGCCCTCCCTGCCCTTGTGGTCGAAGATCTTCGCGCCCCCGAAGAGCGGCAGGTCGGGGCGGAAGGAGCCGTCTTCCAGCACGTTGTGCGTCATCTTGAGGCCGTGGCGCTGGCCGAGCGCGTAGTCGTCGGCGCCGTGGGAGGGCGCGGTGTGGACGAAGCCAGTGCCCGCCTCGTCGGTCACGTGCTCGCCCGGCAGCATGGGCACGTCGTAATCCCACTCGTCCTGCCCGCCCTCGACGCCGCGCAGGGGATGGGCCATGGCGAGGCCGGCGAGCTCGTTGGCCGAGACGTCGCGCAGGCGCCGCCACTGGCCGTCGTCGAGCCGGGCCTTCACCATCGTCTCCTCGGCCAGCGCGTCGGCCAGCAGGTAGCGGTCGCCCACCCTGGCCCAGCACTCCTCGGGCGTGCCCGTGACCTCGTAGAGGCCGTAGGACAGGTCGGGGTTGAAGGCGACGGCGCGGTTCTGCGGGATCGTCCAGGGCGTCGTCGTCCAGATGACGACCGACGCACCGTCGAGATCGCCGAGCGCCTCGACCCGGCCCGCGACAACGCCCTCGCCCTTGACGAGGGGCTCGGTACGCCGGTCCGAGAGGACAGGGAACTTCACCCACACCGTGTGCGACTGGTGCTCGTGGTATTCCACCTCCGCCTCGGCCAGCGCGGTCTTTTCCACGACCGACCACATCACCGGCTTCGAGCCCTGATAGAGGGTGCCGTTCATCAGGAAGGTCATGAATTCCGACGCGATGACCGCCTCGGCGTGATAGTCCATCGTCAGGTAGGGACGCTCCCAGCAGCCGGTGACGCCGAGCCGCTTGAACTCCTGCCGCTGGATGTCGATCCAGCCCTCGGCGAAACGCCGGCATTCCTGGCGGAAGGCGACGACGTCGACCTCGTCCTTGTCCTGCCCCTTGGCCCGATACTGCTCCTCGATCTTCCACTCGATCGGCAGGCCGTGACAGTCCCATCCGGGGATGTAGCGCGCGTCGCGCCCCATCATCTGCTGGGAGCGCACCACCATGTCCTTGAGCACCTTGTTCAGGGCGTGCCCGATATGGAGGTGGCCGTTGGCATAGGGCGGGCCGTCATGCAGCGTGAAGGGCTGCCGCCCCCCGGCGCGCTCGCGCAGACGGTCGTAGATGCCGATCCGCTCCCACCGCTCGAGCCAGGCGGGCTCGCGGGCGGGCAGCCCGGCGCGCATCGGAAAGTCGGTGCGCGGCAGGAACAGCGTGTCCTTGTAATCGGGGGCGTCGGTCTCGGTGTCGGGTCCGGTCGGGGCGGTCGTGTGGGCGCACATGGGGCGGTCCTTCGGAACGGAACGAGAAGGGGGCGGAAGAAAGCGGCGCGCGTCGCGCAGGCACCTTGGCCCGACGCCCGCGCGGGGCGCGATGCCCTCAGGGCGCCGGGCGGATAATCGCGAGGATCGCCACCCGAAGTCTCATGGGCCGGGGTATAGTGCCGCCGGTGCCGGGGGTAAAGGGGCCGGGCGGGCGCCCGGCGCGGCGATGCCCCGCCTCGTGCCGCCCTCGCATGGGAAGGGACCCAAGGGCGCGGCTCGCCGCCCGGCTCTCGCCGGCGTCAGCCATCCCGCGCGGGGCAAGACCTGCGTCGCGCAAAAGGGTAGCGGGCACCGGAACCGCAACCGCCCGCGCGTGCGCCTGCCCCGGCGATCAGCGAAAGGCGTGCAGGCGTCCGTTGGCGCTGACGACGTAGAGCGTTCCGCCGACCACGACCGGGTTGGTCGTCGCGCCCCCGCGGATCGGGGTGCTGCCGACGAGGCTGCCGTCGCGCGGGTCGAACGCGCGGATCGCCCCGTCGCTTCCCGCCACCAGCAGCCGATCACCGGCCAGAACCGGCCCGTAATGGGCGAAGACGGCCTGCCGCCGCCGGAACCGGTCGCTCTGGAAATGGGGCAGATCGACCGCCCAGATGACGCCGCCGTCGGCGCCGTCGAGCCGCACGAGCTGGCCCTGGTCGGTCACCGCGAAGACCGAGCCGCCGACCGGCCAGACCGGGCTCATCGCGCCCTCGGTCGCCGTCCAGATACGCTCGCCCGAGCGGGCGTCGAGCGCGGCGATGCGGCCCGCGGGCGAGCCGGCATAGACGACGCCGCCATCGACCACCGGGTCGCCCGTGATGTCGGAGAAGCCCGCATAGGCCCGGCCCCGGCGCTGGCCCGCCACGGTCGACGACCACACGCGCACCCCGCCGCGCTTGAGAGTCGCCACGAGCTCGGCCGAACCGAAGGGGAAGATGGCGAGCCGGTCGGTCACTGCCGGCCCCGCGCCGCCGATGGTCGAAGAGGGCGACGGCGAACCCGGCAGCTGCCATTCGAGCCGCCCGTTGTCGGCCCGCACGGCGAAGGCGCGGGCGTCGCGCGAGGCGACGTAGACCAGCCCGTCCGACACGGTGGGCGCACCGTCGACCGGCGCGTCGAAGTCCTGCGTCCAGATCACCGCGCCCGTGGCCGGGTCGAGCGCGTGCAGCGCACCGAATCCGGTGGTCACGAAGAGCCGCCCGCCCCCATAGGCGAGGCCGCCGCCCGTCGCGTCGCCCGGCTTGTCGGGGGCCGGCACGAGGTCGCGCGACCACAGGGGCTGGCCGGAGGTGGAATGCGCCATCGCCCGCGCCGCCGAATCGAGCGTGTAGATGCGCCCCTCGGCCACGACCGGGTCGGCAGTGATCGAGGCCCGCCGCCCGTCACCCGCGCCGATGGTCGCCGTCCAGACCGGCTGGAGGTTTCCGCCGAGGGCGGGGTGGCGAATGCGATGCGCGGGGGTGCCGTTGCGGTGCGTCCACTCGGCGTGGTCGACGGTGGCGGGGAGGGTTATGGGCTCGGCCCGGTTGATCTGCGCGTCGGCGGCGGCAGCGGCGCCGGCGTCGACCGTGCCGTCCTCGCCCGGCAGGCTCGCCTCGAGCGGGGTGCGCACGTCGAAGCGCGCGCCCTGCAGGATCGGCTCCTGCCCGCACGAAGCAAGCAGCATGGCGAGACCGAGCGCGATGCCTGCCCCGCCGCGCAGGCGGCCGTGCCTGCGCGCGGCGCCGGTCCCGTTGCGCATGTCGTCCCTGTCCCCCGTCACGCGACCCTCACTCAAGCACACCTTCTCCCGCCTCAGCCGGAACCGGCCTGCGGCAGCTCGCCCCCGAGCGCCACCACCAGCTGCGCGAGGCGCTGTCGCATGCCGGGCGTCACGCCCTGCTCCAGCAACAGATCGCGCGCCGCCTGAACCGCCGCGTCACGCCGCCCCTCGGCGAGGTGCCCGTAGGCCTGCTGCTCGAGCGCGAGCAGCCGGTAGGGCGCGCCCGGCGCCGAGAGACGCTCGATCAGCTGGGCGCGTGTCGTGGCATCGACGCCGCCCGACTCGCCCAGCATCACGAGCTTCAGTGCTGCAAGATCGGAATAGAGCGTGGGCGCGTCCATATCCTGAGCGAGCGGACGCAGCGCGTCGGCCGCCGCGGACGGCTGCTCGGCCGAAAGCCGCTCGGCGGCCACGAGCAGCGCCACGAGGTCGCCGGCGCCCCCGTCGACCGGGGCAGCGGCGAGCGCCTCCTGCCTGGACCCGGCATCCTGCGTCTCGAGCGCGGCGAGCAGCGCGTCGCCCAGCGCCTGCGCCTCTGCCTCGGCCCGCGCCTTGCGCCACTCGTTCGCCGCCGCGCCACCGACGATCGCGACCACGGCCACGACGCCGATCCACGCATATCGCCGCAGGTATCGGAAGAGCCGCTCTCGGCGGACCTCCTCGGTCACTTCCTCGATGAAGCTGTCGGTCTCGCTCATGCTGCGCCCGGCCCCGGTTGCGTCCCGCTCCCTACCCCATCGCCCCGCCCGATGCCAGCCCCGCCCGGGCCGGGCCCGGCCGGGGATGCGGCCGCGCGACAGCCCGCCGCCGCGGCGCCTGCCCGCGGGGCGCGGCCCCGGCCTCGCCCCCGCCACCGGCCCCGCCCCCGACCCCCGGTGCGCGGATGCCGCCCTTTACCTGCGTCAACACACCCTTGGAAAAGCGTGCGTCGCGGCATAACCTGAACTGGTCGGTTCAGAAATTCATGTTAGGTCTGGCCGGGGCCGGAACCGGCCCGGTTCTTGCGAGGAAGGGGCGCCCCACATGCGCTTGATCTACGGTCTCACGGCGCTTCTGGTCGCCTTCGCCATCTACATGGTGGTGATCCAGCGCGAGGCGCTGCTCGAGTTCGCCGGCCGCGGGGCCCCCGAAGGAGCACCCCCCGAAGCGACCGAGGCGGCCGACGTTGAGCGCGAGGACGAGACGGCGCTCGGCTCGACCGGAACAGGCGCCTCGGTCATCGAGGAGGCGCCCGACCGCATTCGCGTCGTCGCCATGCCTTCGCAGGCGCGCGAGATCGACACCGCGGTGCAGCTGCGTGGCCGGACCGAGGCCGCACGCCAGGTCGAGGTGCAGGCCGAGACGTCGGGGCGCATCGTCAACGCGCCCCTGCGCAAGGGCGCGCTGGTCGAGGCGGGCGACGTGCTCTGCCGGATCGCCCCCGGCACGCGCGAGGTGGCCCTGGCCGAGGCGCGCGCCCGCCTGCGCGAGGCCCGTGCCCGCATCCCCGAGGCCGCCGCCCGGATCGAGGAGGCCGAGTCGCGGCTCGCCGAAGCGCAGATCAACGACCGCGCGGCGCAGTCGCTCTCGCAATCGGGCTTCGCCGCCGAGACGCGGGTCGCCGCGGCCGCCGCCGCCGTCTCGTCGGCCCGCGCGCAGGTCGAGACGGCCCGCGCCGGCCTGGAGGGTGCGCAATCGGCCGTGCAGAGCGCCGAGGCCGCCGTCGCCGCCGCCGAGACCGAGATCGAGCGGCTGGCGATCGAGGCGCCCTTCGGCGGGCTTCTGGAAAGCGACACCGCCGAGCTCGGCGCGCTGATGCAGCCCGGGCAGGCCTGCGCCACGGTGATCCAGCTCGACCCGATCCGCGTCGTAGGCTTCGTGCCCGAGGCGCAGGTGGCACGCGTGGCCCTCGGCGCACAGGCCGTGGCCGAGCTCGTCTCGGGCCAGCGGGTGACCGGCCGGGTGACCTTCGTCGCCCGCTCGGCCGACCCCCAGACGCGCACCTTCCGCGTCGAGATCACGGCGGAGAACCCCGATCTCGCCATACGCGACGGCCAGACCGCCGAGATCGCCATCGCGGCCGACGGGGCCGAGGCGCACCTGCTGCCCGCCTCGGCGCTGACGCTCGACGATTCGGGCCGTCTCGGCGTGCGGACGGCGCGGGCGGGCGAGGCGGGCGACGTGGCCGCCTTCGTGCCCGTCGAGCTGATCCGCGACACGCCGCGGGGCGTATTGGTCACGGGGCTCGACGACGAGGTGCGCGTGATCGTGGTGGGGCAGGAATACGTGACCGACGGGGTGCCGATCGAGGTCACCCTGCGCGACGCCGCGCCCGGTGCGCCCGCGCCCGCGGCCGCCTCGGCCACAGTGAGCGGCGCCGAGGGGGTCACGCAATGATCGGCATCGTTCAATGGGCCGCCGATCATGCACGCATGGTCGTTGCCTTCATCGTGCTGTCGCTCGTCATCGGCGGCGCGGCCTATGTCGGCCTGCCCAAGGAGGGCGAGCCCGACATCGAGATCCCGGCGGTGTTCATCTCCGTCCCCTTTCCCGGCATTTCCGCCGAGGACGCCGAGAAGCTGATCGTCAAGCCGATCGAGACCGAGATGAGCGATCTCGACGGGCTCGACACCATGAGCGGCACCGCGACGGAGGGTTACGCCAACGTGGTGCTCGAGTTCGAGTTCGGCTGGAACAAGTCGCAGACGCTGGCCGACATCCGCGCCGCGATGGACAAGGCCGAGGCCAACTTCCCCGACGGCGCCGAAAGCTGGACGGTCGACGAGTTCAACTTCTCCGAGTTTCCCATCGTCATCGTCACCCTCTCGGGCCCCCTGCCCGAGCGGACGCTGCTGCAACTCGCCACCGACCTGCAGGACGACCTCGAGGGGCTGGAGCCCGTGCTCGAGGCCGCGCTCGCCGGCCACCGCGACGAGATGGTCGAGGTGGTGATCGACCCGCTGCGGCTCGAATCCTACAACGTCACCGCCGGCGAGCTGATCAACGCGGTGACGCAGAACAACCAGCTGATCGCCGCGGGCGAGGTCGAGACCGCGAGCGGGGCCTTCTCCGTCAAGATCCCGTCGTCGTTCGACGAGACGCGCGACATCTACGAATTGCCCGTCAAGGTGAACGGCGACCGCGTGGTGACGCTCGGCGATCTCGCCGAGATCAACCTCACCTTCGAAGACCGCACCGGCACCGCCCGCTTCAACGGCGAGCCGACGGTGGCCCTGCAGGTGGTCAAGCGCAAGGGCTTCAACCTGATCGACACGGTCGCGCTGGTGCGCGAGACCGTGGCTGAGGCTCAGGAGACGTGGCCGCCCGAGCTGCAGCAGGCGGTGATCGTCGGCGCCTCGAACGACCAGTCCAACCAGGTGCGCGCGATGGTCCAGCAGCTCGAGGGCTCGGTGCTGACCGCCATCGCGCTGGTGATGATCGTGGTGCTGGCCGCTCTCGGGCCCCGGCCCGCGCTGCTCGTGGGCTTCGCCATCCCCACCTCGTTCATGCTGTGCTTCGCGCTGCTCGCGGTGATCGGGGTGTCGATCTCGAACATCGTCATGTTCGGCCTGATCCTCGCCGTGGGCATGCTGGTCGATGGCGCGGTGGTGGTGGTGGAATACGCCGACAAGCGCATCCGCGACGGCTCGGGCCCGATGCGCGCCTATGTCGAGGCCGCGCAGCGCATGTTCTGGCCCATCGTGTCGTCGACGGCGACGACGCTCTGCGCGTTCCTGCCGATGCTGTTCTGGCCGGGCGTGCCGGGCGAGTTCATGGGGATGCTCCCCGTGACGCTCATCTTCGTGCTCTCGGCCTCGTTCGTCTCGGCGCTCGTCTTCCTGCCGGTGATGGGCGGTGTCTCGGGGCGGATGAGCCGCACCTTCGGGCGCGTGGCCGATCTGCTCACGGCGACCCTGCCCTGGGTGCTGCGCGCGGCGCTGGCGCTCGGCGCGATCTGGCTCGCCTTCGCCGCGGCCATGCAGGTGCTCAACCCGACCTACCTGCTGCCCGCGGGCCTGCCGCCGCTCGCGGCCAGCGCCATCGGCGGGCTGCTGTTCGTGGCGGCCGCGATCCTCGTCTCGATCACGCTGCACGCCGCGGCGATCCAGTGGGGCCCGCGAAAGGTGCGCGCCGGTCACCGCCGCACGCCCTTCGGCTGGCTCATCCAGTTCATCACAGGCAACCCGGTGATGCCGCTGGTGATGATCGCCGTGGTGATCGGCGTCGTCATGGCGACCTTCGCCACCTATGGCGAGAACAACCGCGGGGTGGAGTTCTTCGTCGAGACCGAGCCCGAGCAGGCGATCGTTTATGTCCGCGCCCGCGGCAACCTCTCGCTCGCCGAGAAGGACGCGCTGGTGCGCGAGGTCGAGCAGGAGGTGCTGGGCACCCCCGGCATCGAGACCGCCTTCGCCTTTGCCGGCGAGGGTGGGCTCAACTCCAATACCGGGGGATCGTCGGGGCCGCGCGACGCGATCGGGCAGGTCCAGATCGAGATGACCCGGTGGGAGGACAGGCCGCGCATCAGCGATCCGCTCACGATCTTCGGCCTGCCCGTGCTCGACCGCGCCACGGTCGATCCCGCCTATTCCGGCCAGGCCATCATGGACGACCTGCAGGCGCGGCTCGACACGATCCCCGGCATCTTTACCGAGGTGACCGAGCTCGCGCAGGGCCCTGCCTCGGGCAAGCCGCTGCACCTGCGCATCAAGGGCGAGGATCTGGCCGAGCTGGAGCGCGCCGTCGAGACGGTGCGCTCCCGCTTCGAGGACACGCCGGGCCTGATCGACATCGAGGATACCCGCCCGCTGCCCGGCATCGACTGGGAGATCTCGGTCGACGTCGAGAAGGCGGGCCGCTACGGCGCCGACGTGGCGACGGTGGGAGCGATGGTGCAGCTCGTCACCCGCGGCATCTTTCTCGACACGATGCGCGTGCCGACCTCGGAGGAAGAGATCGACATCCGCGTTCGCCTGCCCGAGGACGACCGTGTGCTGTCGACGCTCGACACGCTCAAGGTGCGCACGGCCGATGGTCTCGTGCCCCTGTCGAACTTCGTCACGCGCGAGCCGGTGGCCAAGCTCGGCCGGATCGACCGCGTCGACCAGTCGCGCTACTACGACGTCAAGGCCGACGTGGCCGGAGGCCTCGTCAGGCTGGCCGGCCCGGACGGCGAAACGGTCGACGTGGTGCCGGCCGCGGCGACGCAGAGCGGCCCGCTCGCCGAACGGATAGGGTCAGAGGGCCTGTCGGTCGTGCCGGTCAACGCCAACGAGCGGATCGCCGTGCTCACCGAGTGGCTCGAGACCTCCGGCGCGCTCGACGGCTTCGAGTGGGAATGGACAGGCGACCAGGAGGAGCAGGCCGAGAGCCAGGCCTTCCTGCAGAACGCCTTCGGCGCGGCGCTGGGGCTGATGTTCATCATCCTGCTCGCGCAGTTCAACTCGTTCTACAATGCCGTGCTGGTGCTGCTCGCGGTGGTGCTGTCGACCACCGGCGTGCTGATCGGGATGCTGGTGATGAACCAGCCGTTCTCCATCATCATGACCGGCACCGGCATCGTCGCGCTCGCCGGGATCGTGGTGAACAACAACATCGTGCTGATCGACACCTACCAGGAGCTGTCGCGCTACATGCCGCGGCTCGAGGCGATCGTGCGCACCGCCGAGCAGCGGCTGCGCCCGGTGCTGCTGACCACGATCACCACCATGGCGGGGCTGACGCCGATGATGCTGGGCCTCAGCCTCGACTTCTTCGGCGGCGGCTACTCGCTCAACTCGCCCACCGCCATGTGGTGGACGCAGCTCGCCACCGCCGTCGTCTTCGGCCTCGGCATCGCCACGGTGCTGACGCTGGTTCTGACGCCGTCGCTTCTGGCGGTGCGCGTCTGGGCGGGCCAGGGCGCCTACCGCTCGGCCCGCGGCCTGGCCGCGCTGGTGATGGGGCGCGAGAGCCGCATCGCCCGCGACGTCGCACTTGCGCGGGCGGCGCGGCGGGCCAAGCGGCCGCTGCTCGTCTTCGACCCGGCCGAGTTCGCCCCCGCCCCCCTCGCCGTCCGGACGCCCGCGCCGACGCCCGCCGCCTCCGCCACCCGGCGCGCGCGTCCGCTCAAGGCGCCCGAACAGCCGGCCCTGCCCGCCCCGCCCCTCCGCGCCGCCGAGTAGCCGGCGGCCCCGTGCGGGGCGGAAAAGGGCCGCGGCGCCAGCCGCGGCCCCCCGGTCGCCGCCGTCAGGCGGCGAAACACGCGCCTCCCCAAGCGCACCTCCCGACCTCTCCCGCGCCCCCGACGCCCGCAAGCCCCCCGCGACGCCCGACCAGCGATACCGCAGGCGACCCGGGCGGCGTTTCGCGGCGGATCGCCGCCGAAGGCGGCGAAACCTCTCTCGTGCCGCCGAGGCTAGGCGCCGTCGGCGGCGACATTCAGGCCGCGTCCTCTGCCGCCTGCCGCCGCCAGAGCCCCGCGTAGCGCCCGCCGCGGGCGAGAAGCTCGGCGTGGCTGCCCTGCTCCACGACCTCGCCCGCGTCGAGCACGGCGATCCGGTCGGCGTCGACGATGGTCGAGAGGCGATGCGCGATGGCGATCACGGTGCGTCCCTCGCCCATCCGCCGGAGCGAGGACTGGATCGCCTGCTCGGTGGCGGTATCGAGTGCCGAGGTCGCCTCGTCCAGCAGCAGGATCGGCGGATCCTTCAGGATCGTGCGCGCGATGCCCACCCGCTGCTTCTCGCCGCCCGACAGCTTCAGCCCCCGCTCGCCCACGAGCGTGTCGTAGCCCGCGGGCAGCCCGACCACGAACTCGTGGATCTCGGCCGCCCGCGCCGCAGCTTCGACCTCGGCGTGCGAAGCGTCGGGCCGTCCGTAGGCGATGTTGTACCAGATCGTGTCGTTGAACAGCACCGTGTCCTGCGGCACCACGCCGATGGCGGCCTGCAGGCTCGCCTGCGTGACGTCGCGCACGTCCTGCCCGTCGATCCTGACCGCGCCGCCCGTCACGTCATAGAACCGGAAGAGGAGCCGCCCGATCGTCGACTTGCCCGAGCCGGTCGGCCCCACGATCGCCAGCGTTTCCCCCGGCCCCGCCCTGAGCGAGATGCCCTTCAGGATCGGCCGCTCGGGCTCGTAGGCGAAGCGCACCGCGTCGAAGACCACCTCCCCGCCGGACACGGTCAGCGGCGCCGCGCCCTCGCGGTCGACCACCTCGGCGGGCTGGTCGAGCAGGTCGAACATCTGCCCCATGTCGAGCAGGCTCTGGCGGATCTCGCGGTAGACCGTGCCGAGGAAGTTGAGCGGCAGCACGATCTGCAGCATGTAGGAGTTCACCATCACGAACTCCCCCACCGTGTAGTCGCCCCGCATCACGCCGAGCGCGGCCATCACCATCACCCCCGCCACGCCCGCATTGACGATGAGCGCCTGGCCCGTGTTGAGCGCCGCGAGCGAGGTCGTGGTGCGGATCGAGGCGGTCTCGAAACCCTCCATCGCCACGTCGTAGCGCGCCGCCTCGCGGCCCGCGGCGCCGAAATACTTCACCGTCTCGAAGTTGAGCAGCGAATCGATCGCGCGCTGGTTGGCGCGTTCGTCCTGCTCGTTCATCTCGCGGCGGATCTGCAGCCGCCACTCCGTCACCGTGAAGGTGAACCAGACATAGACCGCGATGGTGACGGCCAGCACGACGAGGAACGTCCAGTCGAACAGCGTGACGAGGATCCCCGCGATCAGCAGCAGCTCGAGGATCAGCGGACCGATGGAAAAGACCATGAAGCGCAGCAGGAACTGCACGCCCTTCACCCCCCGCTCCATCACGCGCGAGAGCGCCCCGGTCTTGCGCGAGATATGGTAGCGCAGGCTCAGACGGTGGATGTGGGTGAAGGTGCGCAGCGCCAGCTTGCGCAGCGCCCGCTGGGCGACGGCGGCGAAGACCACGTCGCGCAACTCCTGGAAGCCGGTGTTCATCAGCCGGGCGAGGCCATAGGCGATCGTCAGCCCCACGGCGCCGACCGCGAGCATCCCGGCGCCGGGGTCGACCTCGCCCGCGAGCGTGTCGACCGCGCGCGAATAGATCAGCGGAATGGTGACCGACACGAGCTTGGCCAGCACCAGCAGCGCCAGCGCGCCGACGACGCGGATCCTGAGGCGGCGCGCCTCGACGGTGCGCTCGCGCGGCCAGATGTAGGGGATCGCGTCGCGCAGCACCCGAAGGCCGCGCGCCCGCTCCTCGGCGCGGCGACGGGCCGCTTCGTCCTCCGTGTGCGGTCCGGTGCCGCGGGCCCCTTCCCCGTCCGCTCTTTCGTCGCTCATCGGTCCTCCGCGGCCCTGGTCGGGCGCCATCGGGCGCAAGGCTAGGCCGCCCGACGGGCGAAGACCACCGCCCCGCGCCCGATTGTGCGCGCCCCGGAAATTCCCTGTTTCGCGCAATTTCGTGGCGAAGGCTGGATGAAGGCCGCGAAGTTGCCACAATCCGCGCCATATCTGGCCCTGCGCCCGCCCAGAAGCCGCCCCCGCGCCGGAGGGCCGCGCGGCGCGGCACCGGCGGCGCGGGCGCCGCGCACCTCGACCGAAACCGTCAGCGGGAGATGACAGCAATGACGACGTCTGTTCTGCGCAGGATGGAGGCCGCGGCGACGGCCATGGGCACGGGGCTCGGCCGGCTGCTCGACCGAATCGCCCGCGACCGCCGAGACCGCAAGATCGACCGCCTCAAGGCCCATCTGTCCTGGCACCCGGCGGAGCGCCGCGGCCGCGGGCCGCGCATCCGCCGCTGAGCCGAGGCCCCGGGCCTGCCAGGCCCGCCCCATGTCGCCGCGAAGCGGGCCGCCGCGGACCGGGCCGCCGCAAGCGGCGTGCGCCACGACGCCCGGCCGCCTTGCGCCGCGGGGTCCCCGCTGCTAGCTGTCATCCAATCCCGATGGAATTGGTCGGAAACCGCCCGTGACAGCCTCCGCCCCAGCCGAGCCAAAGGCTCTCCCGCCGCGGCTCTCCGCGACCGGCCTGACGCGCCGCCTCGGCGGGCGCAGGGTGGTCGATGCCGTCGATCTCGGTATCGCGGCGGGGCAGGTCACGTGCCTTCTGGGGCCGTCGGGATGCGGCAAGTCGACCACGCTGCGCCTGATCGCGGGCGTCGACCGGCAGGACGAAGGCACCATCGCCGTCGACGGGCGGCCCGTCTCGGACGGGCGCGTCCACCTGCCCCCGGAGGGCCGCGGCATCGGCCTGATGTTCCAGGACTTCGCGCTGTTTCCCCACCTCTCGGTGGGCGACAACGTGGCCTTCGGGCTGAAGGGGGGCCTGCGCGCCCATCGCGAGCGGGTGGACGGCCTGCTCGCCCGGGTCGATCTCGCGGGATTCGCCGACGCCTTTCCGCACCAGCTTTCGGGCGGCGAGCAACAGCGCGTGGCGCTCGTCCGCGCCCTCGCGCCGCAGCCGGCGATCCTGTTGATGGACGAGCCCTTTTCCGGCCTCGACAACCGCCTGCGCGACGAGGTGCGCGACACGACCCTCGCGCTGCTGAAGGAGGAGGGCACGGCGGTGCTGCTCGTCACGCACGAGCCCGACGAGGCGATGCGCATGGCCGACGAGATCGCGCTGATGCGCGCGGGCCGCGTGGTGCAGCGCGGCTCGCCCTATCACGTCTACAACAACCCCGCCGACCTCGCCGCCGCCGCCTTCTTCTCCGATGTCAACGTGGTGCGCGGGGTCTCGCACGGCGCGCTGACCGAGACGCCGTTCGGCCGCTTCCTGACCCCGGGGCTGCGCGACGGGCAGCCCGTCGACATCGTGATCCGCCCGCAGCACCTGCGGATCGACTTCGACCGGCAGGGCCGCGGCCCCCTGCCGACCGAGACCGACGGGGTCGCGGCCAGGGCGCTGGTGGAGCGGGCGCGCTTCATGGGCCGCGAAAGCCTCGTGGAGTTCGTGTGCGAGGAGGGCGGCGCGCGGCTGAAGGCGACGGTGCCCTCGGTCTTCCTGCCGCGCCCGGGAACGCCGATGTGGTTGACGATCCGGCGCGATCGCTGCTTCGTGTTTCCCGCAGGCGAGTCGCCGGGCGTGCCGGCCGCGCAGGCCGCCGACCATGCGCCTGCCGCGCCGCCGACCGCCCGCGCGGCGGAGTGAGGCGGGGGAGCGCACGGCCGCGGCGGGGCGAAGGCGTTTCGAAACGCCTTGACGCGCGCGATCGCGCGCGTGGAACGCCCTTCCAAGGGCGTTGCGCCCGCCCTCCGCACGGGTCCGCGTCGCACGTTTCGCCGGTCGTGTCGGGAGGGGCGTCGCGTCACGGCTGCGCGCCCTGCGAATTGCCCCTTTGATCCGGAGCGCTTGCCCCTTAAGTAGGGCGCGACGGATCAGGAAGCCCGCGCGCCGCCCACCCCGTCCCGTCTTGATCTTCGGGCTGCGCCAGCGAGGGAGCAATTCATGGGCATCGGTCAGATCGGCATTCCCGGCCTCATCCTCATCGCGGTCGTCGTCCTCGTCCTGTTCGGGCGGGGCAAGGTGGCGTCGCTGATGGGCGAGGTCGGCAAGGGCATCACCGCCTTCAAGAAGGGCGTCAACGAGGGCAAGCAGGAGCTCGAGGACAAGACGTCCGACAGCGACACCGCTGCCGCCCGCGACGTGTCCCCCGAAGACAAGGACAAGGTCTGAGCGGCGGCCCGCCGCCCCGGGCCTGACCCACCATGCTCGACCTCGGCTGGACCGAACTCCTGCTCATCGGCATCGTGGCCCTCATCGTGGTGGGGCCCAAGGATCTGCCGGTGATGTTCCGCGCGCTCGGCCGGTTCACGGGCAAGATGCGCGGCATGGCGCGCGAGTTCTCCCGCGCGATGGACGAGGCCGCCGACCAGTCCGGCGCCCGCGACATTGCCCGCGACCTGCGCTCGATGTCGAACCCGCGGTCTGCCGCGGCGCGGAAGTTCAAGTCGGCCGCCGGCCTCGACGACATCGAGGCGGCGTTCGACGACGAGGCGGAGGACGAAGGGGCGAAGGCCAAAAGCGCCCGCCCCGACGCGCCGCCCCAGGGGCCCGAAACAGCCGCCCTCGCCGAGAAGCGCACGGCCGAAGCGAAGGCCCGCCGCGAAGAGGCGGTGCGCCGCGCCAACGAGCGTTCGGCCAGCTTCCGGGGCTTCGAGCACGAGGGCGAGGCGGGCGCCGGGCCCGCGCCCGAGCCCGGCGGCGATGCGCCGGCGCGTCGGTCCGAGCCCGTGGGCGGCGTGCCCGGGGCCGAGGACACCGCCGCCGAGGCGAAACAGGACAAGGCATGACCGACCGCCCCGACGAGCGCGACGAGGTCGAGGCCTCCGCCGCCCCCCTGATCGAGCACCTGGCCGAGCTGCGCACCCGGCTGATCCGCTCGGTCGCCGCCTTTTTCGTGGCGATGGTGGCGTGCTTCTTCGTCGCCGAGCCGATCCTCGACCTGCTGGTCGACCCGATCGCCGACGTCCTGCGCGCCCGCGGCGAGGATCCGCGGCTGATCTTCACCGCGCCGCAGGAAAAGTTCTTCGTCCTCATCCGGATCAGCCTCGTCTTCGGGTTCGCGCTGTCCTTCCCGATCATCGCGCACCAGATGTGGCGCTTCGTGGCGCCCGGCCTCTACCGCTCGGAGCGGGCCGCCTTCCTGCCCTTCATCCTCGCCTCGCCGCTCCTGTTCCTGGCCGGCGCCTCGTTCGCGCATTGGGTGGTCACGCCGCTGGCGATGAACTTCTTCATCGGCTTCTCCGATGCCGTCCCGGCCATCGCCAATCTCGTCGCCGGCAACGACCCCGACGTGGCCGCCCCCGCACCCGGCACCGACCCGGAGCTGCGCACCGTCTTCCTCGGCTCGGTGCGCGAGAGCCTCGATCTGTCGCTCAAGTTCATCTTCGCCTTCGGCCTGTGCTTCCAGCTGCCGGTGCTGCTGACGCTGATGGGCAAGGCCGGGCTCGTCTCGGTCGAGGGGCTCAAGAACGTGCGCAAATACGCCATCGTCGGTATCCTGACGCTGGCTGCCCTGATCACGCCGCCCGACGTGATCACCCAGGTGATCCTGTTCACGGTCGTCTACGCGCTCTACGAGCTGTCGATCCTCCTCGTGGCCCGCGTGGAGCGCAAGCGCACCGCCGAGCTGCGCGCGCAGGGCCTGCTCGACGACGAGGACGAGGAAACCGCCTGATGCGCGACGGCGGGCCGGACCGCGCGAGGCCGGAAGAGAGCGCCGCGCTCGAACGGATCGCCGCGGCGCTCGAGCGGCTCGCGCCTGCCCCGCAGCCCGCGCCCGAGTTCGATGCGGCCGACGCCTTCCTCTGGCACACCGCGCCCGACCGGCTGGAGCCGGTGCCGGTCGTCTCGCGCATCGACCTGTCGCTGCTCGTGGGAATCGACCGCTCGCGCGACACCCTGCTCGACAACACGCGCCGCTTCGCGCAGGGCCTGCCAGCCAACAACGCTCTGCTCTGGGGCGCGCGCGGCATGGGCAAGTCGTCGCTCGTCAAGGCGGTGCACGGCGCGGTCGTGTCCGAGGGGCTGCCCTTGAAGATCGTCGAACTCCAGCGCGAGGACCTTCCCTCGCTGCCCCGCCTGCTGGGCCACCTGCGCGCCGCTGCGCACCGCTTCCTGCTGTTCTGCGACGACCTGTCGTTCTCCCACGACGACCAGCATTACAAGTCGCTCAAGGCGGTGCTCGATGGCGGCATCGAGGGGCGCCCCGACAACGTGCTCTTCTACGCCACCTCCAACCGGCGCCACCTGATGCCGCGCGACATGATCGAGAACGAGCGCGGCTCGGCGATCAACCCCTCCGAGGCGACCGAGGAAAAGGTCTCGCTGTCGGACCGGTTCGGCCTCTGGCTCGGCTTCCACCCCTGCAGCCAGGACGAGTATCTCGCCATGATCGCGGGCTATTGCGCCGCCTTCGGCCTCGCCGTCGACGCCGAGACGCTGCGCGCCGAGGCGATCGAGTGGCAGGCCACGCGCGGCGGCCGCTCGGGCCGCGTCGCCTGGCAGTTCTTCACTGATCTCGCGGGCCGGCACGGCCTGTCCCTCGGCGCGACGGTGCGTTGACGGCCGACAATTCGAGCCCCGGAAAACGCGTCTACTCTCGGTGGCGAGGCAACCGAACGAGGGGAGAGACGGACATGACCTGGGCACCTCACATCATGGCTCTCTGCGCCGCCGGGCTGATCGGCACAGGCTCCACCGCCAGCGCGCAGGACATGCAGGCGGGCAAGGCCGAATACATGATCGCCTGCGCCGTCTGCCACGGCGAAAGCGGCAAGGGCGCCGGGCCGATGACGGAATACCTCAGCATCGAGGTGCCGTCGCTGACGACGCTCGCCGCCGAAAACGACGGCACCTTTCCCTACCTCGACGTCTTCCAGGTGATCGACGGGCGCACCGGCGTGCGCGGCCACGGCGGTGCGATGCCCGTCTGGGGCGACCGCTTCTCGGCCGGGGCACGGGGCGAATACGGCTCCTTCGGCGCCGAGGTCGTCACCCGAGGGCGGATCGCCGTGCTCACCGACTACCTGATGTCGATCCAGGAGTGAGAAGAGGCGCCTGCAGGGCCGCATCGACCCCGCCGGCCCGGCGCGCGCGGCGGCTCACCCGAGCCAGGCCTCGTAGTCGGACACCAGCAGGTGCCGCGGCGCCTCGTCTTCCTCGATCTCGGCGAAGCGGCCGAGCGGCTCGCGAAATACGTTGTCGGTCAGGTCGTCGTTGACGGTCGAGACCTCGCCCACCAGCACCTCGCCCCCCTCGCCCCAGAAGGCATGCCAGTCGCCCGGCATCAGCGTCACGCTCTCGCCGGGCGCGAGCCGGATCACCTCGCCCGGGGCGAAGGGCCGTGCGATCCCGTCGCACCACACCGTGCCGCCCTGGTCCTCGGCGAAGCGACCCGCCGCGTCGGAGCCGTAGAGCTCGACCGCGAGCGTGGCGCCGCCGCGGTTGATGATGTCCTCCGCCTTCACGATGTGCCGGTGCATCGGGCTCAGTTGACCCGCCCGCGAGATCAGCAGCTTCTCGGCATAGCACATCCCGCCCCCTGCAAGCAGGTCGCCCGGCCGCCCGTTGCGCAAGGTGAACAGGAACAGACCCAGCCGGTCGAAATCGCCCTGCCCGTAATCGGTCACGTCCCAGCCGAGGCGCGCCTCGATCACCCGCCCGGCCTGGTGCCTCCGGGCGCGGAACTCCTCGGGCGACCACCACGCGAAGGGCGGCAGGCGAAAGCCGTGCCCGGCGATGACCTCCGCCGCCCGGCCGATGATCGCGTTCACCTCCGACCGCTTCATGCGCCCCTCCCTACCGCGCTCGACAGAAGGCACCGGGCGACCGCCCTGCGCTTCTTCTTGCTTCAAGTATCCCCGCCGGAGGCCCCGCCCGCGCCGCCGCCCGCGCCGCCGCCGGGCCATACCGCGCCATGCTCACGTCAGCGCCCCGGCCCAGTCATCGACCGCCGCACCCAGCGCGGCCCAGTCGGTGTATTCGGTGTCGCCCTCGGGATCGACCGTCTCGCCCTTCTCGCGGGCGATGCGGCGCATCATCCAGGCCTTGAAGTAATCGTACTCGCCGAAGCGGAAGGCACCGGCCACATGCTCCACCCGGCCCGGCCGCCACCCCGTTTCCTGCGCGAACTCGTCCGCGATGGCGCGAATGCCCTCCCATTCCCCGGCATCGTCGCCCGCGGCGCTGAGCGAGACCGACAGGAACAGGCCCGGCCGCGCCGAGAGCGCCTGCGCGCTGCCCCGGGCGAAATCCACGAGCGCCGGCTGGTAGCGCCCGCCATGAATCGACCCCGCGAGCACCGCCGCGCCGAATCGGCCGACATCGAGCCCCTCGGCATCGTTCGCGTCGAGCAGTTCGACGGCGTGGCCGGCATCGACCAGCCGGTCGGCCACGAAACGGGCGACCTTGCGGGTCTGCCCCTCGGTCGTGCCGTAGGCGACGAGAATCTTCATGCAGCACCTTCCCGTTGTCTGGCCGGAAGGCTCGTCTCGTCGCGCGATCCGGTCAAGCGCAGACCGTCACCGGGCGGCAGGCGCGGGCTGAACCGCACGCGCACCGGAGGCGCGGCACGTCGGGTGGCCGCTCGGTGGGTCCGATCGGGACCCGCGGGAAGCCGCGCGGGGCTCAGGCCGTCCGCAGGACCGGGGCGCGCTCGCCCGCTGCCCATGCAGCGACGGCGGCACCGAACGCCTCGAAGAGCGGGCGCGACACCGGGTCCTGGGCGGCGCGGTATTCGGGGTGCCACTGCACCGACAGGGTAAAGCCGGGCGCCCCCTCGACATAGAGCGCCTCGGCGGTGCCGTCCTCGGCCCAGCCGTCGACCACGATGCGGCGGCCGGGTGTCTTGATCCCCTGCCCGTGAAGCGTGTTGGTCAGCACCTCGGTCGCGCCGAACAGGCGGTGAAACGGCCCGCCCTCGCGCACCCTCACGCTGTGGCGCAGCGCGAACTTCTCTTCCAGCGTCCCGTTGGGGGGCATGCGGTGATTCATCCGACCTGGCAGATCGCGGATCTCGGGGTGGAGCGTGCCGCCCATCGCCACGTTCACCTCCTGGAAGCCGCGGCAGATACCGAGAAAGGGCTGCCCCCGTTCCACCAGCGCGCGGATCAGCGGCAGGGCGACGGCATCGCGTTCGCGGTCGAAGGCGCCATGCGCATCCGTCTCAACCTCGCCGTACTCCTCGGGGTGGACGTTGGGGCGCCCCCCGGTGAAGACGAACCCGGCGCAGGTGTCCAGCAGATCCGGCACCGAGACGAGCCGCGGATCCGCCGGGATCAGCAGCGGCAGCGCACCGACGACTTCGGCCACCGCCTCGGAGTTCATCATTCCTCCGGCATGGGCGGGATACTGGTCGTTGATCCAGTGGCGGTTTCCGATGATTCCGACGACGGGTCGGGCCATTGCGCGCTCTCTCTCCTGCTTGCCGGGAAAGGATATACGCCAGATCGCGAAATACAACGTGAAGCGCCACAGGGGGCGCCCTGCAGGACGGCACGTGCCGGGAAAACGGGCGAACCGCGCGCTCAGCGCGTCCCGGCGGGGCCGTCCGACGCCCCGGCCGGGCCGGGCCCATCGGTGGCGCCTGCTGCGCCCGGGGAGCGCCGCGCCCGGCGGCACCTGTCCGAACAATGGCGCACCTCGTTCCACACCCGCGCCCATTTGCGGCGCCAGGCGAAGGGGCGGCCGCAGGTGGCGCATGTTTTGGTGGGCAGGTCGCCCTTCCGCCGGTGCCTCGCCATCACAGGTCGAGCTTCAGCTGATCGGGCGTGCGCTGCGGCGGCCTCGGCTCGGGGTCGCGGCGGAACCGCATCGGCACGCCCGCCTCCTTGCGGCTGGCGTGCCTCGTCACGATCCGGTCGGCCTCGGCGCGGAACGCCGCGCCCTTTCGCACGCCCCAGACCTTCGCCGAGGCCGCCTTCGCCGCCGCCTTCACGTCGACCAGAGGGGCGGGGTAGGCGCGCCCCAGCAGACGCCCCGCGCCCTCCCACAGCCAGGGCTCCTGAAGGTAGCGGTCTGGCACCTCAGACAACTCCGGCACCCAGGCCCGGATGAAGGCGCCCGACGGGTCCTGGTCGTGCCCCTGCTTGACCGGGTTGTAGATGCGCACGGTGTTCATCCCGGTCGTGCCCGACTGCATCTGCACCTGGCTCCAGTGGATGCCCGGCTCGTAGTCGGTGAACAGGCGGGCGAGATGCGGCCCCGTCGCCCGCCAGTCGAGCCAGAGGTGGTAGGAGGCGACGGCCATCAGCATCGAGCGCATGCGGAAGTTGAGCCAGCCGGTGGCGGCGAGGTATCGCATGCAGGCGTCGACGAAGGGCAGCCCGGTCTCGCCCCGCTGCCACGCGGCGAGGCGGGCGGGCTCGGGCTCGGCCGGGCGCAGGCCCTCGTAGGCCGGGTGCAGGCAGGCATGCTCGATATCGGGCTGGTCCTCGAGCTTCTGCATGAAGTGGTCGCGCCAGGCGAGGCGCGAGGCGAACGAGGCGAGCGCACCCGCCCAGCCGTCGCGCCTGCCCTGTGCCGCCTGCTTGCGGGCGAGCGCGGCCTGGTGCGCCTCGCGGACCGACAGCGTACCCAGCGCAAGGTGGGGCGACAGGCGTGAGCACGCCCGCTCCCCCGTGAGCGGGGACGACATGTCCTTGCGGTAGGTGCGCCCGCGCTCGGCGAGGAAGCTCTCCAGCAGTCGCTCCGCCTCGGCGCGGCCACCCGCCTGCCGGCCGGGGCACGGGTCGGGCGCGAGGCCGAGATCGGCCGCCGAAGGCAGTCGTCCGGGCTCGACGCCGCCCGGCGTCGGCAGCCCTCCGGGCGGGGCGAGGCGCGGCTGGCGCAGCCAGCGCTCGCGGCGGCCCGCCCAGCCGTCGCGGCTGGCAAGGCGTCGCACGACGCCCGACTGGCCGAGTTCGTCCCATGGCAGGCCCGCCTCGCGCGCCCAGGCGGCGACGCGACGGTCACGCGCGTAGGTCCAGCCATTGCCAGTCTCCTCGTGGCTGACGAGGCGCGTGGCGCCGTGCGCCTTCGACAGAACGGCCAGTTCCTCCACCGCGTCGCCCACGCGGATCGCGAGCGGCAGGCCGAGGCGCGCGAGCGCCTTTCGCAACCCGGCCAGACACTCCGCCGTGAAGCCCCATTGCCGCGCCGAGGTGTCGGGCAGACGCCAGTATGCCGGCTCGACGATGCAGACGGGCAGGACGGCAGCCCCCGTCTCGGCCGACAGCGCGGCGGCATGGGATAGGGCCGGATGATCTTGCACCCGCAGGTCGCGCTTGAACCACAAGAGGATCGTCATGCGGCGCGAGATAGGCGCCGCCGCGCCGCGGCCAAGCCCTGTCGTGGTGCGGGGGACAAGGCCCTTGCAAGGGCCTTGGGACGCGCCTTGCAAGGCGCGTGGCAAGGCGCTTCGAAGCGCCTTGCGCGCGGGAGCCGGAGCGCCTCGACCCGCGACCGGACTTGCGGCCGGCCGTCGCCCCCTTAGGTTGCGCTCATCCCAACGAGCGAGGACTGCCATGAAGGACGCCGCCCCGCAGCAGGTGCACCTTGCGGACTATGCCCCCTATTCCTTCCGCGTCGAGGAGGTGCGCCTGACCTTCCGCCTCGCGCCGCGGGGCACCCGCGTGCTGTCGCGCATCGTCTTCGCGCCAAACCCCGCCGCCCCGCCAGCACGCACGCTCTTCCTGCACGGCGAAAACCTCACGCCCGTCTCGACCCGCATCGACGGCGCGGCGGTGGAGCCCCGCCCGGCCGGGAGCGGTATCGAGGTGGGCGTGCCCGAGGGCCGCTTCACCTGGGAGGCCGAGGTCGAGATCGACCCCGCGGCCAACACCGCGCTCGAGGGCCTGTACCTCTCGCACGGGATGTTCTGCACCCAGTGCGAGGCCGAGGGCTTCCGCAAGATCACATATTACCCCGACCGACCCGACGTCATGGCGCCCTTCCACGTGCGGATAGAGTCGGACCTGCCGGTGCTGCTGTCGAACGGCAACCCGGCAGACTCCGGCCCGGGCTGGGCGGAGTGGCACGACCCCTGGCCGAAGCCCGCCTACCTCTTCGCCCTCGTGGCGGGCGATCTGCGGGCGCATCGCGACACGTTCCGTACCCGGTCTGGCAACGAGATCGCGCTCAACGTCTGGGTGCGCCCGGGCGACGAGGGGCGCTGCGCCTACGCGATGGACGCGCTGAAGCGCTCGATGCGCTGGGACGAAGAGACCCATGGCCGCGAATACGACCTCGAGGTGTTCAACATCGTGGCCGTCGACGACTTCAACATGGGCGCGATGGAGAACAAGGGGCTGAACATCTTCAACTCCAGGTACGTGCTCGCCAGCCCCGAGACCGCGACCGACCGCGACTACGAGGCGATCGAGAGCATCGTCGCGCACGAGTACTTCCACAACTGGACGGGCAACCGCATCACCTGCCGCGACTGGTTCCAGCTCTGCCTGAAGGAGGGGCTGACCGTCTTCCGCGACCAGCAGTTCTCGGGCGACCAGCGCGGCCATGCCGTCAAGCGCATCGACGACGTGCTGGCCCTGCGCGCGCGCCAGTTCCGCGAGGACGCCGGGCCGCTCGCCCACCCCGTCCGGCCCGAGAGCTTCGTCGAGATCAACAACTTCTACACCGCGACCGTCTACGAGAAGGGCGCCGAGGTGATCGGCATGCTCAAGCGGCTGGTGGGCGAAGACGGCTACCGCGCCGCGCTCGACCTCTATTTCGACCGGCACGACGGGCAGGCGGCCACGATCGAGGACTGGCTGACCGCCTTCGAGGAGGCGACGGGGCGCGACCTGGCGCAGTTCAAGCTGTGGTACTCGCAGGCGGGCACGCCGCGCGTGCAGGTGACGGAAACCTACGAGAACGGCACCTACCGGCTGACGCTCTCGCAGCGCACGCCGCCCACGCCCGGCCAGCCCGACAAGGCGCCCATGGTCATTCCCGTCGCCATGGGCCTGCTCACGAAGGAGGGCAAGGAACTGGTGCCGACCACGGTGCTGGAACTGACCGAGGGCAGCCAGAGCTGGACCTTCGAGCGGCTGCCGGCGCGGCCCGTGCCCTCGCTCCTGCGCGGCTTCTCGGCGCCGGTGATCCTCGAGCGCGAGACGAGCGCCGAGGAACGGCTGGCGCTCCTGGCCCACGACACCGACCCCTTCAACCGCTGGGAAGCGGGGCGCGCGCTCGCCAAGGACACGTTGACACGGATGGTGAGCGCCGACGCCGCGCCCGGGAGGGCCTTTCTCGACGCGCTTTCGCGCCTCGCCGCCGACGACACGCTCGACCCGGCCTTCCGCGCCCTCGCCCTGCGCCTGCCCGGCCAGGACGACATGGCGCAGACGCTGCACGCCAGCGGCATCGTCCCCGATCCGCAGCGGATCTGGGAGGCCACGCGCGCCCTGCAGGAGGAGATCGCGCGCCATCTCGAGGCCGTGCTCGCACGGCTCCACGACGAGATGGCGACGCCCGGCCCCTACACGCCCGACGCCCCGGCCGCGGGCCGGCGCGCGCTGCGCGCACAGGCGCTGGAGCTGCTCACCCGGATCGACGGCGGCGCGCGGGCGGGCGCGCTGTTCGAGGCGGCCGACAACATGACCGAGACGCTCGCCGCCCTCGGGCCTCTGATCGAGGCGGGGGTGGCGGGCGGCGCGCTCGCCGCCTTCGAGGAGAGGTGGCGGCACGACCGGCTGGTGATGGACAAGTGGTTCGCCCTGCAGGTCGCTCACGCCGCGCCCGACGAGGCCGCGGCAACCGCCGAACGGCTGACCGGCCACCCGCTTTTCGACTGGAAGAACCCCAACCGCTTCCGCGCGGTGCTGGGGGCGCTGGGCATGAACGCGGCAGGCTTCCACCACGCCTCCGGCGCGGGCTACGCCATGCTGGCGGACTGGCTCGTGCGGCTCGACCCGCTGAACCCGCAGACCGCGGCGCGAATGACGACGCTCTACGAGACCTGGCCGCGCTACGACGCGGACCGCCAGCAGATGATGCGTGCGGCGCTGCAGCGCATCGCCGCCGCGCCCGGCCTGTCGCGCGACACGGGCGAAATGGTCTCGCGCATCCTCGGCTGACGCCGCCCCGGCGGCCGCGTCGCGCCCCCGTCGCGCGGGTGGGGGGGCGCTGCCCCCGTCGCCCGTTCCGGGCGACTCCCCCGGGATATTTGGCGCAAGAAGAAGCCGGGAGAAGACCCGGGCCGGGACGCCCCGGGGCCGGGCGGGCCTGGGGAAGGCCGCGTGCATGACGCAAGGGCGCGGACGGCTGCTCGGAACAGGCGAGGGTGGCCGGCGTTTCCGCGCAGATCCGAAAGGAAGGAGATACCATGCCCGCTGTGAACGAGGCCAAGATCCTGATCCTCGCCGCGTCCGGCTTCGAGCAGTCGGAGCTCGAAGTGCCCCGCGACCGGCTGCGCGCCGCTGGCGCGACCGTCCATGTGGCGACGCCCGAGGGCGACGACATCCGCGGCTGGGACAAGGACAACTGGGGCGAGCAGGCCGCGGCCGACCTGTCGCTCGCCGAGGCGAGGGCCGAGGATTATGACGCAGTCGTCCTTCCGGGCGGGCAGATCAACCCCGACATCCTCCGCACCAAGTCCGAGGCGATCGACCTGATCCGCGCCTTCGCCGATGCGGGCAAGCCGGTGGCCGCGATCTGCCACGCGCCGTGGCTGCTGATCGAGGCGGGTCTGGCCAAAGGCAAGCGAATGACGAGCTACAAGTCGATCCGCACCGATCTGAGGAATGCCGGCGCACAGGTCGTCGACGAGAGTCTCGTGGCCGACTCCCCTTTCCTGACCAGCCGCAGCCCGGCCGATCTCGACGACTTCGTCAAGGGCGTGATGGACGCGCTGATGAAGGGCGTCGACCGCGTCGCCGCCTGACGGGGTCTGCGGCAGGGCGTTCGGGCGGCAGGTGCATGCATGGGCGGGTCCCGGCCGGTTGCACCCCGGGTCGCTGTCGCCCGGGGGTGCAGCCGCCCTCGCGACCTGCTAGGATCGGGGCGCCGGAGCGTCATAGCGGGCGGGTGGGAGATGAGAGAGAGAATCGACCCCTTGATCGAGGAGCGGGCCCGGTGGCTGTTCCGCCCTGCTCCCTATGCCGCGCTCGCCCGCCTCGCGCTCGACCGCGCCCTGGGCTACGAGCGCACCCTGAAGATCGCCGAGCGCTACCGGGACATGCCCACGCCCGAGATCATGGCCGACATCGCCGACATGATCTGCCGCGACGTCGAGGTGCGGGGGCTCGAGCGGGTGCCGGCCGAGGGGCCCGCGATGATCGTGGCCAACCACCCCACCGGCATCGCCGATGGCATCATGATGTGGCACGCCCTGCGTCACCGGAGGCCCGACGCCTTTTTCTATGCCAATTCCGACATCCTGCGCTTGTTGCCGCAATTCGAGAGCATGATCGCGCCCGTCGAGTGGCGGCTCGACAAGCGCACCCACGCCAAGACGCGCGAGACGATGGCCTATACGCGCAAGGCGATCGAGGCGGGCCGGATCGGGGTGATCTTCCCGTCGGGCCGTCTGGCCAAGAGGCGCGGCCTGCGCCTGCACGAGCGCGAATGGATGGCCTCGGCCGCGATGATCGCGCGCAAGTTCGACCTCGACGTGATCCCGGTGAACGTGCGTGCGCGCAACTCGTGGCTGTTCTACCTGTTCGACCTGCTCCACCCGTCCCTGCGCGACATCACGCTGTTCCACGAGACGCTCAACAAGGGCCGTCAGCCCTACCGGATCAACGTGGGCCGCCCGATCCCGGCGGCCAAGCTCTCGCCCAACTCGGCCGAGGCGATCGAGGAACTCAAGGCGCGCACGCTCCAGCTCGGCGGCCGCCACGCACCCGATGTCTCGCTGCCCGAGGTCACCCGCCGCCCGGCCTGGGCCAAGAAGATGGAGGGGCTGGCGGGCTATTGATCGCGGGCCGCGCCAGCCGCTGCCCGCGCCGCAACCAGCGCGCCGTGCCTGTCCCCTTGGCCGGCGGCGTAGAGCCTTGCGGGCCTCGCGCCATCTCGACCCGGCATGGCGCAACGCTGCCGAATGATGCAAGATCGCGGTCGCCGGACGCTCCGCCGGCGCGCTGACGCAGGCGGCGCCCGGCGCCGACTTACCCCTTGCAATAGGGCTGGGCCCGCACCCAGGTGCGCATGTCCTCGCGCTTGCGGGACGAGTGGAAGGGCCCCCAATCGGCCGCGACGCCGCGCATCCCGGCCGAGACGACGCCGTCGCGCGGAACGGTGCGGGCCATGATGCGGATGGCGCAGGAGAGGTTCTTCGTGCCGTCCTTCAGCGCATCGCCCGAGCGCGCCTCGCAGCCATAGCCGCGGGCGGTGGCGGGCGCGATCTGCACCAGCCCGAACCAGCGGCCGCCGCCGCCCACCGCGCGCGGGTTCCACGTGCTCTCGTGCTTGGCGAGCGTCGAGATGAGGCCCGCCCAGAAGGCCTTGCGCTCCTCGGGGCTCGCCTCCGGGTAGGCGGGGCACCACGCCTCGATGTCGGCAGGCGTGATGGCCGACAGCGCGGCGCCGTGCGTTTCGAGCGCGGCGAAGGCGGTCTCGGTCCACTGGCTCGCCTCGGGGTGATGATCCCAGCGCATGGGCGGGGGCATGGCCGAGGTCGAGAGGCGTTCCTGCGGCGCCGTGAGCCGTTCGACGAGCCCGGGTCCATCGGCCGAGCAGGCCCAGAGGGCGAAGGGAAGCGCGAGGGCGGCGAGCAGGCGGCGGACCATGAAACGGATTCCTCATACGGTGGCAGCGCCGCCCTGAGGCCACAGGCAGGCGCCCCGTTCAACCACCCCGCCCCGCGCGGCGCGTCTTCGGCAGGTTTCCGCTCGCATCACGGGTGCAGTATGCCGCGCTCCCGTTCCCGTGCGGCCGCCTCGCCGGGCGGGCCGGCAGGCGGGGCCGGGCCGGCAGGCGGGGCTGGGCAGGTGCGGCCCCGCCTTGCCGCGCGTCGCCCGCTCGCCTAAACACTGGGCCTCGCCCGCAGCCCCGTGGAGTCTCCGATGCTCGATCTCGCCGTCACGCCGCCCAAGCCCAAGGTCATCGCCGGCGCGAAGCACGACTGGGAGCTGGTGATCGGGCTCGAGGTGCACGCGCAGGTCTCGAGCCAGGCCAAGCTCTTTTCGGGCGCCTCGACCGCCTTCGGCGCCGAGCCCAACCACAACGTCGCCTTCGTCGACGCGGCGATGCCGGGGATGCTGCCGGTCATCAACGAGTTCTGCGTGGCGCAGGCGGTGCGCACCGGGCTGGGGCTGAAGGCGCAGATCAACCTGACCAGCGCCTTCGACCGCAAGAACTATTTCTACCCCGACCTGCCGCAGGGCTACCAGATCAGCCAGCTCTACCACCCGATCGTCGGCGAGGGCGAGGTGCTGGTCGAGATGGGCGAGGGCGTGGCCCGCCGGGTGCGGATCGAGCGCATCCACATCGAGCAGGACGCGGGCAAGTCGATCCACGACATGGACCCGGCGCTCTCCTTCGTCGACCTCAACCGCACCGGCGTCGCGCTGATGGAGATCGTCAGCCGCCCCGACATCCGCGGACCGGAAGAAGCGGCCGCCTACGTCGCCAAGCTGCGCCAGATCATGCTCTACCTCGGCACCTGCGACGGCAACATGCAGAACGGCAACCTGCGCGCCGACGTGAACGTGTCGGTCTGCCGCCCCGGCGCCTACGAGCGGTTCCAGGAGACGGGCGACCCGAGCCACCTGGGCACCCGCTGCGAGATCAAGAACATGAACTCGCTGCGCTTCATCCAGCAGGCCATCGAGCACGAGGCGCGGCGCCAGATCGCCATCCTCGAGGACGGCGGCACGGTGGATCAGGAGACGCGCCTCTACGACCCCGACCGGGGCGAGACGCGCTCGATGCGGTCCAAGGAAGAGGCGCACGATTACCGCTACTTCCCCTGCCCCGATCTCCTGCCGCTCGAGATCGAGCAGGAATGGGTCGACGAGATCGCGGCCGCCCTGCCCGAACTGCCCGACGCCAAGAAGGCGCGCTTCATGGGCGATTACGGCCTGTCGGACTACGACGCCTCGGTGCTGACGGCCGATCTCGCCTCGGCCGCCTATTTCGAGCATGTGGCCGAGGGGCGCGACGGCAAGGCGGCCGCCAACTGGGTGATCAACGAGCTGTTCGGCCGGCTGAAGAAGGACGAGCGCGACATCTCCGAAAGCCCCGTCTCGCCGGCGCAGCTCGGCGGCATCATCGACCTGATCGGCAGGGGCGACATCTCGGGCAAGATCGCCAAGGACCTGTTCGAGATCGTCTATACCGAGGGGGGCGACCCGGCCGAGATCGTCGAGAAACGGGGGATGCGGCAGGTGACCGACACCGGCGCCATCGAGGCCGCCGTCGACGAGGTGATCGCCGCCAACCCCGCCCAGGTCGAGAAGGCGCAGGCGAACCCCAAGCTCGCCGGCTGGTTCGTCGGCCAGGTGATGAAGGCCACCGGCGGCAAGGCCAACCCCAAGGCCGTCAACGAGATCGTGGCCGCCAAGCTGGGCCTCTGACGGCCGCCGGGCATCGGGCCGGTATCGCGTCGCAGCGACCGGCACAGCGGGGATGCCGCGGCGCGACCGTCCCCTCCTGCGCCGCAGAGCCTGATCGCACCTGCCCGGCCAGCGCGCCCCGTCTGGGCAGGTCTGCACCGACGGAGATGACGCGCTGCGAGGCAGGGTCGTGCCCGGCAGGGTTGCCCGCGGCCTGACCCGCCGGCGCCTCGCTCGGGCACTCTGGTCGCTTGCGAAGGCCGCCGATCAGGGAGGTCCGTGCCGTTTCTGCACCGAACGCCAGCCCGGACGCGCGCCGTCTCCCGCAAGGCTGCACCAGAGCGCACCACCCGTGCGGGCCATCCGCGACCTCTGTATGGGACTGGTGGAGCCGAGGGGAATCGAACCCCTGACCTCGTCATTGCGAACGACGCGCTCTCCCAACTGAGCTACGGCCCCGTGCGGCGCGGGATCGCCCATCGCCCGGGCGATGTCAAGCGGCGATCAGCCTGCGTTCTGCCGGGCGAAGCGGACGAGTTCGGCCGCCGGGCGGGCGCCCGCGAGCCGCGCGGCCTCGCGCCCGTGGCGGAACAGGATCAGCGCCGGAATACCCCGGATCGCGTAGCGGATCGCCGCGTCGGGGTGCGACTGCGTGTCGATCTTGGCGAGGCGCACATCGCCCGCCAGCCCCTGCGCCGCACGCGAGAATTCGGGCGCCATCGCCCGGCACGGCCCGCACCACGGCGCCCAGAAATCGACCAGCAGCGGTAGCCCGTCGCTGCGCGCCGCCTTCTCCAGCGTTGCGAGGTCGAGCTCGGCCACCTTGCCCTCGATCAGCCGCGCGCCGCAGGTGCCGCATTTCGGGCCGGCGCCGAGGCGGCCCGTCGGAACCCGGTTGACCGAGCCGCAGGTCAGGCAGGTGAGGGTCAGCGAGGAGGTCTGGTCGGTGGCGGCAGGCATGGCGGAACCCTTCATATTCGTTCAGCCGAATACATGGGGGCGCCGCTGCCCGGCGGAAGGGCGAAAGGTTGCCGCAGCCCCGCCCGCCGCCGGGGCGAAGCGCGCGGGCGGGCGGGCGGGGCGGGCTTCGACCCGGTGGCGGGCGGGGCTATTCCGCCGCCTCTGCGTAGTCCTCGAGCGGCGGGCAGGTGCAGACGAGGTGCCGGTCGCCCCAGGCGTTGTCGACGCGCCCCACGGGCGGCCAGTACTTGTCGACCCGGAACGCCCCGGCGGGAAAGCAGCCCTGCTCGCGCGGGTAGGGCCTGTCCCACTCGGCCACGAGATCCTCGACCGTGTGGGGCGCCCGGCGCAGCGGGCTCTGATCGGCCGCGATCTCGCCCGCCTCGACCGCGCGGATCTCGGCGCGGATCGTGCGCATCGCGGTCACGAAGCGGTCGAGCTCGGCCTTCGTCTCGCTCTCGGTCGGCTCGATCATCAGGGTGCCGGCGACGGGCCACGACATGGTCGGCGCG
This sequence comes from Rhodovulum sp. 12E13, assembly GCF_003340565.1. Lineage (GTDB taxonomy): Bacteria > Pseudomonadota > Alphaproteobacteria > Rhodobacterales > Rhodobacteraceae > HLUCCA09. The sequence goes on from NZ_QPLK01000020.1 coordinate 80,122, forward strand.
TGAAAGCCGGTGTCCATCAGCCGCTTGGCGATATCGTCGACCGTCACGCCCGCCTCGGCGAAGGGGCGCGTGTCGAGGATGCATTCGTGCGCAATCCGCCCTCGCGCGCCCTTGAACAGCACCGGGTAGTCGCCCTCGAGCTCGGCGGCGAGGTAGTTGGCGTTGAGGATCGCGACCCTGGTCGCCTGGGTCAGCCCCGCCCCCCCCATCAGAAGGCAATAGGCCCACGAGATCGGCAGGATCGAGGCCGAGCCGTACGGCGTCGCCGACACCGGCCCCTCGCGGCCGGCCGGCGCGGGGCTGTCGCCGGAGAAGTCGGCGTCGGTCTCGGGGTGGCCGGGCAGGAACGGGGCGAGATGCGCCTTCACCCCGATCGGCCCCATGCCGGGCCCGCCGCCGCCATGCGGGATGCAGAAGGTCTTGTGCAGGTTCAGGTGGGTGACGTCGGCGCCGATCTCGCCCGGCTTCACGAGGCCCACCATCGCGTTGAGGTTCGCCCCGTCCATGTAGACCTGCCCGCCATGGGCGTGGACGATCTCGCAGACCTCGCGCACGCCATCCTCGAACACCCCGTGGGTCGAGGGATAGGTGATCATGCAGGCGGCCAGCCTCTCGCCCGCCCGCTCGGCCTTGGCGCGGAAGTCGTCGAGGTCGATGTCGCCGTTCCCGGCCGACTTGACCACGACCACCTCCATCCCCGCCATCCTGGCCGAGGCCGGGTTGGTGCCGTGCGCCGACATCGGGATCAGGCAGATGTCGCGCTGCCCCTCGCCGCGCGCCCTGTGCCAGGCGCGGATGGTCAGCAGGCCCGCATACTCGCCCTGCGCGCCCGAATTGGGCTGCATCGACATCGCGTCGAAGCCGGTGATCTCGCAGAGCCGCGCCGAAAGGTCGTCGATCATCTCGGCATAGCCCTGCGCCTGGTCGGCCGGCGCGAAGGGATGGATCGAGGCGAACTCGGGCCAGGTGACCGGGGCCATCTCGACCGCGGCGTTGAGCTTCATCGTGCACGAGCCGAGCGGGATCATCGCCCGGTCGAGCGCGAGGTCGCGGTCGGACAACCGGCGCATGTAGCGCGTCATCTCCGACTCCGCCCGGTTCATGTGGAAGACCGGGTGCGTCAGGTAGTCGGACCGCCGCAGCAACCCGTCGGGAATGTCCGGCGTCGCCGCCGTGCCGAAGGCCGCCTCGACGCCGAAGGCCCGCCAGACCGCCTCGACGATCGCCGGCGTCACCGTCTCGTCGAGGGCGATGCCGATGCGCCCTCCCGCCATGCGGCGCAGGTTGATCCCCTCGGCCTCGGCCGCCCGCAGGATCGCGCCCTGCAAGGGCCCCGCCTCGACCGTGATCGTGTCGAAGATGCCGCCCTCCGGCCCCACGGAATAGCCCGCGCGGCGCAGCTCCTCGGCCAGACGCACCGTCTTGAGGTGGACGTGCTCGGCGATGGCGCGCAGCCCCTTCGGCCCGTGAAAGACGGCGTAGAACGAGGCCATGACCGCCAGCAGCGCCTGCGCGGTGCAGACGTTCGAGGTGGCCTTTTCCCGGCGGATGTGCTGCTCGCGCGTCTGCAGCGCCAACCGGTAGGCCCTGTTGCCGCGCGCATCGACCGAGACGCCCACGAGCCGCCCCGGCATCGACCGCTTGAGCGCGTCGCGGCACGACATGAAGGCGGCGTGCGGGCCGCCATAGCCCATCGGCACGCCGAACCGCTGGGCCGAGCCCACGGCGATGTCGGCGCCCATCGCGCCCGGCTCCTTGACGAGCGTCAGCGCGAGCAGGTCGGTCGCCACCACGGCAAGCGCGTCTCGCGCATGCAGCGCCGAGATTTCGGCCGAGACGTCGCGCAGCCGCCCGTCGGTGCCCGGGTACTGGAACAGCGCGCCGAAGACCGCGCTCGCGTCGAGGTCCTCCACCTCGCCGACGATCACCTCGATGCCCAGCGGCGCGGCGCGGGTCTCGATCACGGCGATGGTCTGGGGATGGCAGCGCGCGTCGACGAAGAACGCGCCCGCCTTGGACCTCGCCCCGCGCTGGCACATCACCATCGCCTCGGCCGCCGCCGTCGCCTCGTCGAGCAGCGAGGCGTTGGCCACCTCGAGGCCCGTCAGGTCGGCCACCATCGTCTGGAAGTTGAGCAGCGCCTCGAGCCGCCCCTGCGCGATCTCGGGCTGGTAGGGGGTGTAGGCGGTGTACCAGGCGGGATTCTCGAGCACGTTGCGCTGGATGGCGGGCGGGGTGATCGTGCCGTGATAGCCCTGCCCGATCAGCGAGGTCATCACCCGGTTCTTCCGCGCCACCTCGCGCATGCGTACCAGAACCTCGCCCTCGGTCATCGGCGCCCATGCCAGCGGCTCGGCCTGCCTGAGCGCGTCGGGAACCGTCTGCTCGATGAGCTCGTCGAGGCTCTCGGCCGCGACCGCGCTCAGCATCGCCGCCATCTCTTCGGGCGAGGGGCCGATATGGCGGCGGTTGGCGAAGTCGTAGGGGGCGTAGTCGGTCGGCTGGAAGGGCATGCGCGTCTCCTGCGGTGTCGGGTCGGGCCTTGGGGCCGGCCTGCGGCGAGCGGGCGGCCTACTCGACCATCTCCTTGTAGGCGTCCTCGTCCATGAAGGCGTCGAGCGCCTCGGGGTCGTCGACCTTGAGCTTGAAGAACCAGGCCGCGCCGGTCGGGTCCTCGTTGACGAGCGCGGGGTTCTCGACGAGTGCGGAATTGACCTCCACGATCTCGCCCTCGAGCGGCGCCACGATGTCCGAGGCCGCCTTGACGCTCTCGATCACCACGATCTCGTCGCCCTTGGCAACCCGCGTCTCGGGCTCGGGCAGCTCGACGAACACCACGTCGCCAAGTTGCCCGGCCGCGTAGTCGGTGATGCCCACGGTCACGATCTCGCCGTCGAGGCTCAGCCATTCGTGGTCTTCGGTGTACTTCATCGCTCTGATCCCTGTCTGTACGAGGCCGGTCCTGCCGCCGGCCGCCTATCGCCTGAATCCGTGGGGGTGAAACGGCATTTCGGCCACGATGGCGGGCAGCCGCTTGCCCCGCACCTCGCCAAAAAGCCGCGCGCCGGGGGCGGCGAGACGGGCCGGCACATAGCCCATCGCCACGGGCGCGCCCACCGAGGGGCCGAAGGTGCCGGAGGTGACGTGGCCCACGGCCTCGCCCCCCTCCTCCGCTTCGTAGAGGGCCACGCCCGCGCGCATCGGCGCCCGCCCCTCGGGACGCAGGCCGACGCGCAGGCGGGCCGGCCCCTCCTCGAGCTCGCGCAGGATGCGCTCCGCGCCGGGGAAGCCGCCGGCGCGCGCTCCGCCCCGGCGCCGCACCTTCTGGATGGCCCAGCCGAGGCCCGCCTCGACGGGGCTCGTCGTCTCGTCGATATCGGCGCCGTAGAGGCACAGCCCCGCCTCCAGCCGGAGCGAGTCGCGCGCCCCGAGGCCGATGGGCGCGACCTCCTCCATCTCCAGCAGCGCGCGGGCGAGCGCCTCGGCCTGCCCTGCCGCGACCGACACCTCGAAGCCGTCCTCGCCCGTGTAGCCCGACCGCGACACCCAGAGCTCGCCATGAGGCGAAGCCAGCACGCGGTGATCCATGAAGCGCATCCCGACGACATCGGGGGCTACGCGCGCCAAGGCGGCCTCGGCCTGCGGCCCCTGCAGGGCGATGAGCGCGCGGTCGTCGACCGGGACGATCGCGACGTCGGCGAGCCGGGCGGCGAGATGCCTGAGGTCGTCGGCCTTTCGCGCGGCGTTGACCACGAGCAATAGGCGGCCGGGCTGCGCCGCCACCATCAGGTCGTCGAGCAGGCCACCCTCGTCGCTCGTGAAGAAGGCATAGCGCTGGCGCCCCTCCTTCAGCGCGAGCAGCGCCTGCGGCGCCAGCCGCTCGAGCGCCTCGGCCGCGCCGGCGCCCTCGATCAGCACCTGCCCCATGTGAGAGACATCGAAGAGACCCGCCCGCGCGCGCGTCCAGCGGTGCTCGGCGAGGGTGCCCTCGAACTGCACCGGCATCTCCCAGCCGGCAAAGGGCACCATCCGCCCGCCCCGCTCGACATGGAGCGCGGCCAGGGGCGTTCGCTGCAATCCGCTCGTATCGTCGGCCATGCGACCCCCGCTTTCGCCGGGGCACGGGCCCGGCATCGCTGACGCGGGCCGCCCGGCCCGCACGATGCCCCCTCTGTCCTTTCGCCTGAGATCGTTATCCCTTCGGCGGGCGCTGTGCGCGCCTCTCTCCAGAGTGTTGTCGCCCCCGCCGGTCCTGAAGCCTGAGAGTTTACCGGGGCGGTTGCTCCTTCGGCACCGTGCGAGACGGATTCTCCCGGCGGGGTCGCCCCAGCCTTAGCCATGCGCCTCGCGCGCTTCAACCCTTGCCTCCCGGCGACGGGCGAGACATGTCACGGCCCATGTCCGATGCCCGCTTCTTCGGCTACGGCTCGCTCGTCAACCGGGCGACCCATGCCTATCCCGACCCGCGCCCCGCCCGGCTGGAGGGCTGGCGGCGCGTCTGGGTGCATACCTCGCTGCGCCCGGTCGCCTACCTCTCGGTCGAGCCCGCCGCGGGCGAGATCCTCGGTCTGATCGCCGAGGTGCCCGGCGGCGACTGGACGGCGCTCGACCGGCGCGAGGCCGCCTACGACCGCCACCCGGTGACCACCCGCCTGCATGCCTGCGGCACCGAGATGGCGGCGCGCGTCTATGCCGTGCCGCCCGATCACGCCGCGCCACCCGACGCGCGGCACCCGGTGCTGCTGTCCTACATCGATACCGTGGTGCAGGGCTTTCTCGAGGTGTTCGGGCGCGCGGGCGCCGCGCATTTCTTCGAGACGACCGCCGGCTGGGGCGGGCCGATCGCCGACGACCGCGCCGCGCCCCGCTACCCGCGCGCCACCGCGCTGACCCCCGCCGAGCGCGCCATCGTGGACCGGCATCTCGGCGCCGTCACGGCCTGAGCGCCCCTCTCGCTCGCCGCTGCCTGCATGGCGCATCCTTGCGCTTCTTTCTGTTCCAAATACGCAGGGGCGTCTCCGGCCCCACGGGCGCGACAGTGCGTATTTGAGACAGAAAGAAACCCGAAGCGCGCGCCCCGACACGCACCGGGCGCGCGCGGCAAGGTCGACGCACCGGGGCGGCCGGCCCGGTGCGCCCGGGCCATCGGGAGCCTCAGAGCTTCGGGCGCGCCTGCATCAGCGGCATGAAGGCGGCCATCTCGGGGCCGCGCGCGCGGCCCGTCAGCGCCTTGCGCAGCGGCATGAAGAGCTTCTTGCCCTTGCGCCCCGTCTTTTCCTGCACCCTGGCCGTCCAGTCGCCCCATGCCTCCGGGCCGTAGGGCGGCTCGGGCAGCAGCGCCAGCGCCTCGCGCACGAACTCGGCGTCCTCGGGGTCGATCTCGGGCCGCGCGCCCTCGCGCAGGACCGTCCACCACGGCCCGATGTCGGCGCGGGTGTCGACGTTTTCGCGGATCACCTCCCAGAAGGCCGGGGCGAGGTCGTCAGGGACGCCGGCCGCCCTCACATCGTCCGCCACCGCCGCGAGCGGCGCCGCGGCGAGCAGGCGGTGGGTGAGCGGAATCAGGTCGGCCGCGTCGAACTTCGTGGGCGCGGCGCCGAAGCGGGCGATATCGAAGCCCTCGATCAACTCGTCGTGGCCGTGTCGCAGCTCAATCGGATCGGCCGAGCCGAGCCGGGCCATGTGCGACAGCAGCGCCATCGGCTCCACGCCTTGCGCGCGCAGATCGCGCAGGCTGAGCGTGCCGAGCCGCTTCGACAGCGCCTCGCCCTGTGCCCCGGTCAGCAGCGAATGGTGGGCGAAGGCCGGGTGGCCGTGCCCGAGCGCGGCCATGATCTGGATCTGCGTGGCGGTGTTCGTGACGTGGTCCGAGCCGCGCACGACATGGGTCACGCCCATGTCGGTGTCGTCGACCACGGAGGCGAGCGTGTAGAGCACCTGCCCGTCGGCGCGGATCAGGACCGGGTCGGAGACGGAGGCCGCGTCGATCGAGACGGGGCCGAGGATCATGTCCTCCCACTCGATGCGCGCGTGATCGAGCCGGAAGCGCCAGGCGCCGGGGCCGCGTTCTTGCTGCAGGGCTGCCCGCTCATCCTCCGACAGGGCCAGTGCCGCCCGGTCATAGACCGGCGGCCGCCCCATGTTGAGCTGCTTGCGCCGCTTGATCTCCAGCTCCTGCGGCGTCTCGAACGCCTCGTAGAGCCGGCCCATTCCGCGCAGCCGGTCGGCCGTCTCCGCGTAGCGGTCGAGGCGGGCGGACTGGGTCTCGACCCTGTCCCATGTCAGCCCCAGCCATTCCAGATCCTCCTTGATCGCGTCGGCGTATTCGGGGCGCGAGCGCTCGGGGTCGGTGTCGTCGAGCCGCAGGATGAAGGTGCCGCCCGCCTTGCGCGCGATCAGCCAGTTGAACAACGCAGTGCGCAGGTTGCCGATATGCAGGTAGCCCGTGGGCGAGGGGGCGAAGCGTGTGACGGTCATGGGCGGCTCTCCGGTGCGGGCGCGGTGCTTTCACAGGGCGCGCGGTTTGTCCATACGCCACCCGGATGGCGGGGCCTGCACGACGGCCACCACCAGGCCCGCCGATGACGGCCCAAGCGGATCCGTCACCCCGCCTTATTCATCGAAATCGGGGGTAATGGCTGGCGTGCCCGCGAAAGCTCTGTAGAATCAAGTTGCTACACCAAGTCCGACAGCAGCCCTCGGAGCACGCCATGGGTGAAACGCTACAGCCGGT
>NZ_QPLK01000021.1 GCF_003340565.1 Rhodovulum sp. 12E13
TTGATCCGCGCGGCCAGCGCGTCGGAGGAAAACCCCGCGAAGACCACCGAGTGGATCGCCCCGATCCGCGCGCAGGCGAGCATGGCGTAGGCCGCCTCGGGGATCATCGGCAGGTAGAGGATGACGCGGTCGCCCTTGCCGACGCCCAGGTCCTCGAGGATGTTCGCCATCCGGCACACTTCGCGGTGCAGCTCGGCATAGCTGATGTGGCGGGCCTCCTCGGCGGGGTCGTCCGGCTCCCAGATGATCGCGGTCTGCTCGGCCCGGGTGGCCAGGTGCCGGTCGACGCAGTTGGCGCAGACGTTCAGCGTGCCGTCCTCGAACCAGCGGATATCGACCTGGCCCGGCTCGAACGACGTGCGCTTTACCCGCGTGAACGGCTTGATCCAGTCGACCCGCTTGCCCTGCTCCGCCCAGAACCCCTCCGGATCCGCAACGCTCGCCGCGTACAGCTCCTCGTACGCAGCAGAACCGACATGCGATGACGCGGCAAAGCCGGCGGGGACGGGTTGCAGGCCAGGCGCGGCGGGGGCGGCGTCGTGAATGGTCATGGGCTCCTCCCGAAAAGCATTACCCCCGGTTAGCGGGCGGCGTGAGGCGGCAACCTTGACCGGGATCAAACTGCGTCGTCCGGACAGGCGCTGAGAGGCTCCATACACGAATTGGTCAATGAGAGGCTAACATTCTTTTCTTTAATGCTTTTCCTGTCAATGTTTTGACTGAACGGCACACCACCTGAAAAGGTTAGCGCCAACGCCGCGCACAAACGGCCCGGATTACAGATGCTTCCCTGTCATGCCGGCCGCTCGCGCCCGTCGGGACGCGCCCGCACCGCACGCCGCGCCGCCGCCTCCGAGTGGCCTGCATGGTTGAAACTGTCGCAGCCGGCAGACCAGCCGGTCACCGCACAACCGGCGCGCGAACCGCGCCCCAGACCACGGGCAGCACGATTCGGGCCGGGGCGAATCGGCTGGCGCGCAAATCGAAGGCATGTGCGGCCGAAGCCGACACCGGCAGACGCGGCGGGGGATCGTGGGCGACCCGTGCTGCGCGTTCGCGCAGCCGGCAGCGGAGGGTCGTGGGCGGGCCATGGCCGCGGCGGCGTGCGGCCTGCCACACCGTGGCGCGCGTCGATGGCAAAACGTCGCGGCGACCCTGCCGGCGCCCCGGACCGCGCCATCGGCGAACGGGCGCCTCACGTTGGCCCCAAGCCCCTGAACCGCGTGGAAGAAGGCAGGCCCGACACTGTGCGGCCACTGCCTGCGGCGCGCGCCGTGCGCGTTCGGCAAGGCTCCGCGAGCGGCAAGAGAGACGGGCAGGAAGCGCCGACAGCCGGGCAAATTCGTGGTAAGGAAGCCACGTGACGCGGCCGCGCCGGGCGGGCTTGTTCCTCGGCCGCGGCCGGACCGCCGCTGGCGACCTGCCGGCGGCACGGCGCGGGAGGAGACCATGACGCCAGCGACGCTCATCCTCGGCATCGACCAGTCGGACGCATGTCCGGGCTTCGGCCCCGCCTGCCTCGAGAGGTTGGGCGCGCGATGGCGCTTTCCGGGCAAGGTCCGGCTGCTGCGCGTGGGAGCCGACGCGCCCGGCGTGGCGCACCTCGTGCCAGGGGCGCAGGCGCTGCTCGTCTTCGGCGCGCTCGGGCCGCGCGCGGCGGGCGGGCTGCAGATCGTGCAGGGGCACAAGGCCCAGGACGTGCTCGACGCGGCCCCGCCGGGCGGCCTCGCCGCGCTGGCCGATGCGCTGGAGACCGCTGCGGCTGGCGGTGCGCGGCCGGGCCGGATGGCGCTCGTGGGCTGTGGCCCCGACACGGACGGCAACGCGCCGGTCGCCCCCGCGGTCGAGGTGGCGCTGACCATCCTGCGGGGGTGGGGCATCTGCCCGATGCCCGGCGCCGCGCGGGCGGAACAGCTGGAGCCGGCCGCCGGCTGACCGCGCGGGCGGCAGGGGCCGCAATGGCCGCTTTCCCGCCGGCGGCGCGCATGTCACCCTCGCGCCCATGCGGCTGGCCACCTTCAACGTCCAGAACATGCGGCTGCGCCGGACCGCCGGACGCGCCCGCCTCGACGGGGCGCGTGACCGCGACTGGCAGGGGCCCGACGATACCGCTCTCGACCGGATCGACCGGCGGCTGACGGCCGAGGTGATCCATGCGATCGACGCCGACGTTGTCGCGCTGCAGGAGGTGTTCGACCGCGAGACGCTCGACTGGTTCCACGACTCGGTCCTGCTGCCGACCGGCACCGCGCCCTACCCCCACCGGATCTGCCTGAAGGGCAACGACGGGCACGGGCTGAACGTCGCGCTGATGAGCCGCCGCGCCCCCGACGCCGTGACGAGCCACGCCGAGGCGACGGCGGCCAGCCTCGGCCTCGCCGACCCGCCGGGCGAGGTGGCGCGCGGCCCGCTCTTTCGCCGCGATTGCCTCGCGGTGCGGATCGGGGCGCTCTCGCTCTACGTCTGCCACCTCAAGGCACCGTGGCCCGACAGGAAGCGGGCACGCGCGATCCGGCGGGCCGAGGCCGAGGGCGTGCGCCGCATTGTCGAGAGGGCGCACCCCGCCCCGGCCGAGGCCGAGTGGATCGTGCTGGGCGATCTCAACGAGGCGGCACCGCACGCCGGCGACGCGCTCGCGCCCCTGCGCGGCGGGTTCGCCGTCGACCTGATGGCGCGGCTGCCGCCGGGCGAGGACTGGACGTTCCGCACGCCCGACGGCGCGGCGCAGGGGCGGCCCGACGCGATCCTGCTCTCGCCCGCCCTCGCCCGCCGCTTCCCCGATGCTTTGCCCCGGATCTTCCGCGCCGGGATGGACCCTGACGCGGCGGCGCGCGCCGGCCCGCGGTTCCGCGCGGTGGGCGCGCCCCGGCCCCATGCGAGCGACCACGCGGCGGTCTGGGTCGATCTCGACGGGTTGTGAGGCTCACCAGATCCACAGGCTCCGCACCTCGAGGTCGGCCTCATGGTCGCGGCCATAGGCGACGAGGCCGATCGACGTGACATCCTGCGGCCGCGGCGTGCCGCGCAACAGCGCCCCCGAGGCCCGGAACGACGTGAACGGCAGACGCGCCTCCTGCCATTCGGGCGCGGTGGCGAACCCGGCCTGGTAGTAGTGCCACGGCAGGCGCGTGCCGCGCGTGCGCAGATGGACGAAATACCGCTCGCCGTTGCCCCGCGCCTCGAGCGCGATCCCGCGCGCGGCCGGGTCGAGGGGCGTGGCGAGCTCGGTGCGGACCTGGATGAAGCCGCCCCGGTTCTCGGTGCTGACCGTTCCGCTCAGCCGGATCGCGCCGCCGGTCGCCTCGGCCGCCCCCTTCGACACACCGCCCATCACCCGGTCGCTCAGGTAGCGCCACGGGCCCTCCGGATCGGTGACGTAATCGCGCTCCATGCCCTGCCCTTCTCCCGCGCCGGCGGCAAGGCAGGCCGCGCCGCCCAGGATCGCCCCCCGCCTGTCGATCATGATTGCCCTGCCCCGTTCAGCCCCTGTCAACGGATCTCTGCCAAACGATGCCCCAAAGGTACGGGAGAACGCCATGGCGGATTGGTCGGTCGCGCGACGTCTGAAAGTGGGCCTCGGCACGCTCGCCGGCGTGATCTTCGTGGTGGCACTCGTTGCCGTGGGCGCCTCGCTCTTCCTCAAGGGCCAGTTCGGAGAGTATCGCGCCACGTCACAGACGACCAACGATATCAATGCCATCGCCGAGGACATGTTCGATGCCCGCCTCGCCGTCGCCGCCCTGCAGGCCGGCCGGGGCGACGCGGCAGCGCTGCGCGACGAAGTCGGCTCCAACCTGGCGGAAATCGACGAGGTCGCGCGTCGACTGCTGGACACGGGCGAGATCGATGCGCAGTCACGCGCTCATCTCCAAACGATCGTGACCGAGGCCGCGACGTTTCACGCTGCCTTCCTGACCGGGGCCGACCGGCAAAGCGAACGCGATTCGCTTGTCGCCGGGGCGCTGGGCGAGGGCGACGCCGCGAAAGAGGCGCTCACCACCCTGATGGACGCCTCGAACCGCGCCGGCGACGCGGGCACCACCTTCTCGGCCGCGCGGGTGCAGCGGGACCTGATGGAAGGGCGGATCGCGCTGGAGCGGTTCGCGACCACCGGCGCGCCCGAACAGATCGAGACGGCCCGCACCGTGCTCGCCGGTGCGCAGCAGCAGCTTTCGTGGATGGCCACGATGGTGTCCGACCAGGCGCGCACCGCAACGCTGACCTCGGCGCGCGACCTGGTGGCGGCCTACGCCGAGAGCGCCGAGGCCGTCGCCGCGACGCAGGCCGCCCGCGATGCGGCCTATGCCGACATGCACGAGGCCGAGGCCACGACGATGTCCGCGATCGACACGCTGGTCGACGACCTCGTAACCCGGCAGCAGGGCGTTCATGCCGAGATCCGCGGCACCTTCGCCATGACGACGCTCGCCCTCAGCCTGCTGGCGGGGGTGTCGTTGCTCGGCGCGCTTCTGATGGCCCGGGCGATGCTGCGCCGGATCGGCGCCGATTTCGACCGCTCGCTCGAGACGGTGGGCGCGCTCGCCGACGGCGATCTGGACGTCGAGATCGAGGGGGCCGGCCGCGCAACCGAATTCGGCCGCCTCGCCGACGCGCTCGTGATCTTCCGCGACAAGGGCAGGGAGGCGCAGGAACTCGCCCGCCGCGAGGACGCCGCCCGGCAGGAGCGGCTCGAGGCCGAGCGGAAGCAGGCCGAGCGCGAGGCGGAGGCGGAACGCGAGCGCACCGTGGCCGCGGCGCAGGCGGCGGAGGCGCGCAAGCGCGAGATCTTCGAGACGCTGCGCGCGGCCGTCGACGGCGTGGTGACGGCCGCGGCCGAAGGCGACTTCTCGCGCCGGGTCGATGCGGGGGCGCTCGACCCCGAGCTCGCGCCCTTCGCGCAGGGCATCAATCGCCTGATGGAAAACGTCGATCGCGGCCTTGCCGAGATCGCCAAGGTGAGCGGCCGCCTCGCCGAGGGCGATCTGCGCGAGGGCATGGACGGGCAGTTCGAGGGCACCTTCGCGTCGTTGCAGCAGAACATCGAGGCGATGATCGCCTCGCTCGGGGGCCTGCTGTCGTCGATCGCCGCGGAGGCGGAGGGCGTGGCCGGCCAGTCGGCCGAGATGACGGCCGGAGCCGAGGATCTCGCCCGCCGCGCCGAGAGCCAGGCCGCCTCGCTGGAACAGACCTCGGCCGCGATGACCCAGATCGCCTCGTCGGCCGACTCCAACGCGCATTCGGCCGCGCAGACCAACACCGCCGCGACCGAAATGAACGACGAGGCAGGCAAGGCGCGCGCCGTGCTCGACGGCACCGTGGCCGCGATGCGCGACATCGAGGCCCACTCGAAGGAGATCGAGGCCATCGTCGACGTCATCGAGGATATCGCCTTCCAGACCAACCTGCTGTCGCTCAACGCCTCTGTCGAGGCCGCACGCGCCGGCGAGGCGGGCAAGGGCTTTGCCGTGGTGGCCAACGAGGTGCGCGCCCTGGCCCAACGCTCGGCAGAGGCGTCCTCCAAGGTGCAGCAGATCATCACGCAGAGCACCGGGGTGATCTCGCGCGGATCCTCTGCCGTGGACGAGACCGGCGAGGCGCTGTCACGGATCGTCGAGCGCATCGGCACCGTCTCGGCGAACCTGCGCGAGATCAAGGCGGCGAGCGAGGAACAGGCGACCGCGGTGAAGGACATCTCGAACGCCTTCGCCCAGCTCGACAAGATCACGCAGAAGAACGCGGCCGTGGCCGAGCAGACCCGGGGCGCGGCGGCGCTGCTCTCGACCCAGTCGGAGCGCATGCAGCAGGCGATCGGCAAGGTGCGCCTGCGCAACGCCCCTCACCCGGCGCGCAGCACCCTACCCGGAAAGACCGGCTCGGAAGCCGCCTGAACCAGGAGACCACCGCCACGGAGAGGGCGCTGCCTCGGGCAGCCGTGGGGCGGCAGCCAGGGAGCGGCGCCCCGCAACCGCAGGCTCGGCCCCGGTGGCAGGACACCGCGACGCCGAGCCGACGAGACGCAGAGGACAGCGCGGACCTGGCAAGGCAAGGCATGGCACGGCGCGATGCGGCACGGCGCGATGCGGCACGGCGCGATGCGGCACGGCGTGGCACTGCACAGCGGGGCACGGCACTTCACGGCGCGGCACCACGCAGCACGGCACTTCACGGCATGGCACCACGCAGCACGGCACGGCACGGCATGGCACCCAAAAAGCGCGGCACGGCGCGGCACGGCGCGGCACGGCGCTGCACGGCCATCGCACCCTTGCGCCGCAGGCCGGCGCCGATGCGGGCATGTCCGTCTCCGCGGGCAAAACGGCCGGCCGCGTGGCCGCCATCCGGGCGCCGCGGGCCTCCGCTGTCGGCCCGCGGACCGCGCACCGAATTGCTACCGGACAGGGGCGCTCCTATACTCCTCGCCGCGGATCGGAGAGGCAGGGCAATGCGCTTCACCTACCATATCGGGCTGCATTGCACGGACGCGGACCGCGCCCTCGACCGCCTGCTCGCACAATCGGGCACGCTGGCGCGCCAGGGCATCGCCGTGGCGCGCCCCGGCGTCTTTCGCCCGGCCCTGCGCGAGGCCATGCTCGAGCTTCGCGGCGCCGCCGCCTCGCCGCAGATGCAGGCGCACCTTCTCGCCGCGATCTGCGACATCGACGAGCCGGAGCATGTGCTGCTGTCGTCCGACAGCTTCCTCTGCGTGCCCCAGCGCGCGGTCGCCGACGGCACGCTCTACCCCCTTGCCCGCGAGCGCGCGCCATGGATCCGCAACCTCTTTCCAGATGCGCCCGCGCATTTTGCCCTTGCGCTGCGCAATCCCGCGAGCCTCATTCCGGCCCTGCAGGCGCGCTTCGCCGACCGCGAGAGCTGGGAGGAGTTCGTCGGCCGCATCGATCCCGAGGCGCTGTCGTGGACCGACATGGTGGCGCGCCTGCGCGACGCCGTGCCCGACGCCGAGATCACGGTCTGGTGCAGCGAGGACGCGCCGCTGCTCTGGCCCGATCTGCTCGCCCGGCTTGCCGGCACCCCGCCCGACGCGGCGCCCGAGGGCGGCGACGACTTCGTGGCAGACCTGATGTCGCCAGAGGGCTTCGCCCGCCTGCAGGGCTACCTGGCGGAGAACCCTGCCCGCGACGCGGGACACCGCCGCCGCGTCGCCGCGGCGTTCCTCGATCGCTTCGCCCGGCCCGAGGCGGTGGCCGACGAGTACGATCTGCCGGGCTGGGACGCCGACCGCGTCGCGCGCCTGACCGAGCGCTACGAGGCCGACATCGCCCGGATCGGCGCGATGCACGGCGTCACCCTGCTGCTGCCCTGACCGGCCGCCCGCCGCCGCAGCCCGGCCTCGCGGCAGACCGCGCCGGGGCGGCTCACATGCCCAGCGCCTGCTTGTACATCTCGAGCACCGCCTCCTCCTCGGCGATGTCGTCGGGCTCGCGCTTGCGCAGGGCGATCACCTTGCGCATCACCTTGGTGTCGTAGCCGCGCGCCTTGGCCTCGGCCATCACCTCCTTCTGCTGGTCGGCGATGTCCTTCTTCTCGGCCTCGAGCCGCTCGAACCGCTCAATGAACTGGCGCAGTTCGTCGGCCGTCACCCGGTAGCTGTCGGGCGCACCGCCCTCGTCGACCCCTGACTCGATCTGATCGGCCATGCGTCTTGCCTCCGCCCTTGCCTCGTGCCCCTGTGCCGCAGCGTCGCCCCGCTCGGCCGCCGCGTCCGGAGCCGCGTGGTAGCCACAGCGCAGCCCCCCCGCAAGGCTTGCCCGCCCCCGCGCGACAGGCTAGGCCGCCGCGACAGAGGAACTGGAAGGCCACGAGGGAGCGAACGGCGCATGGACGGTCTCATCCTTGCCGGCGTGGCGCTGTCGGTCGCCGGCCTCGGCGGAATCCTGTGGTGCATCGTGACGGTATGGCGCGCGAAACGCGCGGGCCTCGACGACGACGCCCTGCGCGCCCGCCTCCAGCGGGTCGTCACGGTGAACCTGGCCGCACTCCTCACCTCTGCCCTGGGGCTCGGGCTGATCGCGGTGGGGCTGATTCTGGCCTGACGCGGCGTTGCGGGCGGGCTAGCGCGGATGGGCGCCGGCGCAGGCCGCACAGAGCGGGGTATGGGGCAGGAGGTCGAGCCGCTCCCGGGCGATGTCGTCGCCGCAGCGCACGCAGACGCCGTAGGCCCCCTCCTCGATCCTCTGCAGCGCGGCGCGGATGGCGGCCATCTCGGCCTTGCCGGCAACGCCCTGCCGCTCGAGCACCTCGTCGGCCTCGCGCTCCTGCGCGAGTTCCGACCAGTCGCGGCTCTGGTGGCTGTCGAGCTCGTCCTCGATCTCGTGCAGCATCCGGTCGAGCGTCTCCAGCCGTGCTTCCAGCGTTTCCCTGCGGGCGGCGATATCGGGCGCGTCGGACATGTCTCGGCGTCTCCCCCTCCACTACGGTTGAACGATCCTGCGCCGGCCCGGGCCCGGGGCGCCTTGACGCAGGTCAATCCCGCGCGGGGCGCCCTGCCCGCGGGCTCTTGACGCGGCGGTGCCGGAAGCAGGAAAAGGACATATGGAAATTCGCCCCCTGACAGGCCGCTACGCCGTCTCGCCCCAGATCGCCGCCGAAGACGTCGCGGCGGCGAAGGACGCCGGCTTCACCGCCATCATCTGCAACCGGCCGGACGAGGAGGTGCCGCCCGGCTTGCAGGCCGCCGACATCCGCGCGGCGGCCGAGGCTGCGGGCCTCGCCTTCGTCGAGAACCCGATCACGCATGGCGGGATGCCGCCCGAGACGATCGACCTGCAGCGGCGCACGATCGAAGAGGCGCCGGGGCCGGTGCTCGCCTATTGCGCGTCGGGCACCCGCTCGACGGTCGTGTGGATGCTCGGCGCCGCGCCCGAGGAGTCGCCCGACACCCTGCTGTCGGCGGCGCGCGCCCAGGGCTATGCGCTCGACATGCTGCGGCCCCAGCTCGACGAGCTGCACCGGGGCTGAGCCGCCCCCGGGTCGGCCCCGATCGGGCCCTCGCCGCCAGATCGCTTCCGGGCGCCCTGCCTCCACTGTAACACCTCTCACGGCCGGCCTTGAACAGCCGTGCCGGGCGCGCCCGTGTGGCCCGCATTATTTCAGCTTCGCCGTGTCCAGCTGAAACAATGCTGCGCAGCGGCGCGGCGGCATCACGGAAAGTCTCGTGATCTGCCAGGGCCTTGACGCTACGGCATCACGCGATCGGGAGCGGCGCGGGTCACGCTCGCGTGCCGCACGGTCGCGTGACTGGGGTGTCCGGGCAGCTTCGGCCTAGCGTGATGCATGTGTCGCGGAGGAGCCGCCGGCACGACAGACCGACTGCCGATCAAGAAGGGACCGACCCAGATGACCGACACCAAGACCCTGGCGCTGACCGCTGCCGTTGCTGCCGCCGTCTCCGCCTACGCCGCCGCGCCGGCGCATGCGCAGGCACAGGAAAAGTGCTACGGCGTCAGCCTCGCCGGCGAGAACGACTGCGCCGCCGGCCCCGGCACGACCTGCGCCGGCACCTCGACCGTCGACTACCAGGGCAATGCCTGGACGCTGGTCGATGCCGGCACCTGCACCGATATCGACCTGCCCGACGGGCGCACGGGCGTGACCGCCGCCCAGCTGGAGGAGTGGGGCTTCAACGGCATCAAGCGCGATCTTCCCGACGACGCGAGCCTGACCGAGGATGTACTGAACCAGTATGTCACGCCCGAGCGTCTCGCCGAACTCAGCAGCTGATCGAAACGAGCGCCGCCTGCTTTGCGGGCGGCGCCGCCCCCGGGGGAGCCTGCCGCCATGCTGGATTCGACGCGCACATGCACCCTGCCCGATGCCCCTGGCGTGGGCTTCAAGGCGTGCCACTTCGAGGCGGTGACGTCCGCGCCCGGCGCCGTCCGCTGGCTCGAGATACATGCCGAGAACTATCTCGGAGACGGCGGCCGCCCGCAGGCGCAACTCGCCGCCCTTGCCGAGCGGTTCCCCCTCTCCGTGCATGGCGTGGGCCTGTCGATCGGCGCCGAGCGGGGCCTGGACCCCGACCACCTCGCCCGCGTCGCGGGCCTCGTCGACCGGCTGCGACCGGCGAGCTTTTCCGAGCATCTCGCCTGGTCGACGCACGACACGGCCTTTCTCAACGACCTTCTTCCGCTGCCCTATACCGAGGTGACGCTCGACCGCGTCTGCACTCATGTCGACCAGGTGCAGGCGGCGCTGAACCGCCCCATCCTGCTGGAGAACCCCAGCACCTACCTCTCCTTCGCCGAAAGCGCGATAACCGAGACCGACTTCCTGCGCGAAATCACGGACCGCACCGGCTGCGGCCTGCTGCTCGACGTCAACAACGTGTTCGTCTCGGCCACCAACCTCGGCACCGACCCGCGCGCCTACCTCGCCGCCTTCCCGATGGAGCGGGTGGGCGAGATCCATCTCGGTGGCCACGACGCGCAGGAGGACGAGCACGGCGCGCCCCTGCTGATCGACAGCCACGGCCGCGAGGTGGCCGACCCGGTCTGGACGCTCTACGCCGAGGCGATCGCCGCCGCCGGCCCCCGCCCCACCCTGATCGAGTGGGATACCGACGTGCCCGACTGGGCGACGCTCGCCGCCGAGGCGACGCGCGCCGAGGCGATCCTGGCGCGGGTGCCGGCATGAGCGTCACGCAGGAGACCTTTCGCGCAGCGCTGCTCGACCCCGCGGCGCCGGTGCCCGACGGGCTGACCGATGCCGCAGGGCGTCCGGCCGGGCGGCGCTTCGACGTCTACCGCAACAACGTGGTCGCCTCGCTCGCCGCCGCGCTCGAGACGGGGTTTCCGGCGGTGCGCGCACTGGTGGGGCCCGACCGCTTCCGCGCGCTGGCCATCGCCCATGCCCGCGCCCACCCGCCCCGAACGCCGCTGATGATGCATGCAGGCGCCGACCTGCCCGCCTTCCTCGAGGCGGCCGGCTTCGGCGCCGCGCTCGCCGACGTGGCGCGGCTCGAGCTCGCGGTGCGCGAAAGCTACCACGCCGCCGACACAGCCCCCGTCGACCCCGCGGCGCTGGGGCAGATCACGCCCGAGCGGCTGGAGAACCTGCGCCTGGGCATCGCGCCCGCGCTGCGCCTCGTGCCATCGGCGCATGCCGTGGTGTCGCGGCGCCAGGCGGCGCTCGAGGGCAGCGCCCAGGGCGCGCAGGATCGCCCCGAGACCGCCCTCGTCACGCGACCCGGTTTCGACCCGGTGGTCACCGCGCTCGCCCCGTCAGAGGGCGTCTTCGTCGCCGCGCTGGCGCGGGGCGCCCCCCTCGGCACGGCCGTGGCCCGAGCAGCGGCCCACGATCCCGCCTTCACCCCCGCCGCCGCCCTCTCGGCCCTGCTTGCGGGCGGCGCCATCACCTCGCTCGAGACGGAGCCTGCGCCATGACTGCCCTCATCACCTTCCATGATCGCGCCTTCGCGCGCCTCGACGCCGCCGTGTCCGAGATCGTGCTGCCGACCGCCGCGCGCCTCGTCTTCGCGGGGGTGCTGCTGTTCTACTTCTGGGCGTCGGCCGTCACCAAGCTGGGCGACGGCCTGCTGGGCTGGATCCGCCTCGACACGGGCGCCTACATCCAGATGTTTCCGCGCGCCTTCGAGGCGGCGGGCTACGATCCCTCGGCGCTGCCGATCTCGCTCAAGCTGATCGCTCTCGCAGGCACCTGGGCGGAATTCATTCTGCCGTTGATGATCGTGATCGGCCTGTTCACCCGCCTCGCCGCGCTGGGGATGATCGGCTTCGTCGTCGTGATGTCGGCGACAGACATCGCCGGCCACGGCGTCGACGCCGCCACGATCGGCGCCTGGTTCGACCGGGCCTCGGGTGCGCCCATCGCAGACCAGCGGGCGTTCTGGCTGTTCCTGCTGCTGTTTCTTGCCCTGCGCGGAGGCGGTCCGCTCTCGGCCGACCGTTTTCTGGGCATCGGCCACAGCCCCCGCGACCCAGCGTAAGGCAGCGCGGGCCGCGACATCTTGTCTTTTTCCTGCGGTGCGCCACTTCACGCGGGGGCGCCGACCCGCCGCGCGGCCGGCGGCGGCGCCCCCTCGAGGCGCCGCATGGCGGCGCCGACGGGTCTGAAGGGAAGACGCAGGGAGACGCGGGACCATGCCGACCGGCACCGTGAAATGGTTCAACACGACCAAGGGTTACGGCTTCATCGCCCCGGACGACGGCGGAAAGGACGTATTCGTCCACATCTCGGCGGTGGAGCGCGCGGGGCTGACCGGCCTCGCCGACAACATGAAGGTGGCCTACGAGCTGCGCGAGGGCCGCGACGGACGGGTGCTCGCGGCCGATCTCAAGGCGCTGTGAGCGCGGGCCGCCGCGCCCTTGACCGGTTTCACGGCTCTTTGCGCAACCACGCGTGCCGCGCGATGAGGTAACTCTGGTCAGCGGCCGAGCGGCCAGTCTGGCGACCGACCCGCGCGGCGATCGTGGCGTCATCGAGGCCGAATGGCTCGGGCCGGCATCACCCGAGGCGGGCACGAGCCGGGGCCGGCATGGCGCTCACTGCGGGGACCGCTGCCTCGCCTCGAGCCAGCGCGCGATGTCGCGTGCAGCGCGCGGCGTCTCGACCGGCCCGGCCGCGGTCTCGACGGTCACGCGCCCGCCCCGGTCGAACGCGCCGCCATAGATCGGCATCGGCGCACCATGGGCGAGCAGCGGGTCGCGTCCCTCGATCTGCGCCAGCACCCGCGCCAGGGGAAACGTGCCGCCCGAGCGCGCGGCGAGCGTCGTGAGGTCGGGCACCGGCACGGTCAGGAGCGGCGCGGTCGGCCCCGCCCCCATGGCCAGCGCGCCGTGACAGGTGGCGCAGAAGGCGGCATACGCCGAGGCGCCCGGATCGTCCGGGCCCGGCTCCTCGGCCGCCACCGGCAGGGCGAGGGCGACTGCGAGCGCCGGCCCGAGAGGCGCCCCCCTCACGACCCCTCCTGGATCGCCATGAGCCAGGCCACAAGGTCGGCCACCGGCCGCGAGGTCAGGACGGGCTGGCCCGCGGGTGTCTTCATGGCCGTGTCCTCGCCCTCGAAGAACGGACCGAAGACCGGCATGGGCGAGCCATGCGCCAGCACCGGGTCGCGCCCGTCGATCTGCCGGACCACGCGCGCCGTGGGGAAGACACCCCCGTTTCCGGCCGAAAGGGCGGTGAGGTCGGCGGGTTGCAGCGTCATGATCTCGGCCGTCGGCCCGTCGCCGCGCCCCTCGGCGCCGTGGCAGGTTGCGCAATAGAGGTCGTAGAGCGCGGCGCCCTGCTGCGGGTCGCCCACCGCCTCCTGCGCAGGCGCCGACAGCGGGGCGGCGAGACAGGCGGCAACGACGAGCGCGCCAGTGCGCGCGCCGGTGCGGAACGGGAATCGGGTCATGGCGTGTCCTCCTGGACGGTCTCGAGCCAGCGGGCAATGGCGAGAATCGGCTCGGTCGTCGCAACCGGCGCGCCGCCGGGGCCGTCGACGACCGCGGCCGGCCCGGTCAGCAGCCCGCCGAACATCGGCATCGGCCCGCCATGCGCGGCGAGGCCCTGCCGCCCGTCGACCGTCTGGATCACCCGCGCGATATCGTAGGTGCCCGCGTTGCGTGCGGCGAAACGGGTGAGATCGGGCACCTCGACGGTCAGCAGCTCGGCGGTCGGCCCGTCGCCCCCGGCCTCGCGGCCGTGGCAGCCGGCACACGCCTCGAGGAAGGCCACGCGCCCCGCCTCGGGGCCCGTCGGATCGCCCGTCGGGTAGCCGGCCGGATCGCCCGCCGGCTCGGAAGGCCCGGCCTGCTGCGCAGCGGCGCCCCCGGCCAGCGCCGCGACTGCCGCCGCCATCGCCGCCGCCCGTCTCCATCGGATCATCGCGCACCTCCCTGCGTGGTCTGCCCTGCCCCAGCCTTACCCTGCACCCGGCCGCCGTGTCTGATCCAGCACAAACGTCGCGGCGTCGGCCGCAGACAGGCGCGACCCGGCGGCAACGGCGCACGCGCCGCCCGCCCGCGGCGTCTTTGCCCGCGCGCGGCCCCGTGGTAGCACCTGCAGGGACGGGACAGCGACAATCTGCGAGGGGCGACACCACGATGTCCAGGACACTCACCGCACTGGCCCTTTCGGCCATGACCGCCGCCACGCCGGGCCTCGCGCCCGCGCAGGAGGCCCAGAGCGAGGGCGGCGGCGCCTTCACGCTCGAGCTCAACACCACCGCCACGGTCGGGCAGAGCTGCCGGGTGACCTATGTCGCCACCAACAACCTCGGCACCGATCTCGCGACGATGACGCTCGAGATGGCGGTGTTCGACGCCGATGGCACGGTGACCGACACGCGGATCCTGCTCGATTTCGGCGCGATGATGGCCGGCAAGACCAAGGCCATCGCCTTCGACCTCGCCGAGACGACCTGCGAGGACATCTCGCGCCTCCTGGTCAACGACGTGGCCGAGTGCACCGCGGCCGACGGGTCGGAGCCCGACTGCCTTGCCGCCCTCGAGACGAGTTCGCGCGCCGAGATCGACTTCGGGCTCTGACCGGGGCGGGCGCTCGCGCGCTGCGCTGCGCGCCCCCTCGCGCCCCTGCCGGCCCGCGTGCTAGCGCGGGGAGCACGCCCGGGAGCAGGGAGGCCCGCCCATGGACGGATATACGCGCTTCGCGCTCTACTACGCGCCGCCGCCCGGCGCCCTCGCCACCCTCGGGGCGCAATGGCTGGGGTGGGATGCGGAGGCCGGCCGCGGCGCCTCGCTGCCGCCGGGGCAGGACTGGCCGACCCTGCCCCGCCCGCAGAAGGCGCTGACCCGCCAGCCGCGCGCCTACGGCTTTCACGGCACGCTCAAGCCGCCCTTCGCTCTGGCGGAGGACCGCACGGTGACCGGGCTGCACGCCGCCGTCTCGGCCCTTGCGCCGCGGCTGCACCGGCTGCGGCTCGACGGGCTGCGCGTGGCCGAGATGGGCGACTTCCTCGCGCTGGTGCCTGAGGGCGACACGACCGCGCTCGATGCGCTGGCCGCCACGCTGGTCGAGGCGCTCGACGGGTTCCGCGCGGCCCCGACCGACGCGGAGGTCGCCCGCCGCCGCGCCGCGGGCCTGACCGAGCGGCAGGAAACCATGCTGGCGCGCTGGGGCTACCCCTTCGTGATGGACGAGTTCCGCTTTCACATCACCCTCACCGGCCCGATCCCCGACGCGGCGGAGCGCGCGGCGGTGGCCGATGCCCTCCGACCGCTCTTCGAGCCGCTGATCGAGCGCCCCTTCCGGATCGACGAGATCTGCCTCTTCGGCGAGGGTCAGGACGGCCGCTTCCGCAACCTGCACCGATACCCCCTTTCGGGCTGAGGGGCACGCGGGCCCGGATTTCCCCGGATCGTGCCACGACAGCGCCGCATTCCACCGCTTGTTTCTGCGCGGGACGACGGGAAGGCGGAGGCGCAGGATGCAGCCGATCGCAGAGATGATCGCCGGGATCACCCTGGGAGAGCTGGTCCTTGCCGGGCTCGCCATCGCCCTGGCCCGCGACGCCGCCGTGGCACTGCTGCCCGACCGGATCGCCGGGCCGGGCGGATGGCTGATCGACACCTCTCGCCGCGGCTGAGGGGGCTGCCGCCCGCCGAAAGGGCAAATGCCGCTCGAGCGGGCATCTCTCGCGCATGCCAGGCGCGCCGCGTCATCGCCCGGGATTCAAGGCGCGATGTCATACGGGCGATACAGACCGCCGCTAGTTATCCACAGACCCGATCACGTTTAGAGCAGTCTGGCGGTCCATCTCGATGTCCCTCGTCTCCGCGCTCCGGTCCGGCGCCATTGCGCGCCCCGTGCCGCTGCCGCCGCTGCGGTTCACCGGCGGCGAGACCCTGCGCGCGGGCGCGCTACAGCGCCGCTCGCTCGCTGTCGAGGCGGGGCGGATCGTGCGCGGCCCGCTGCCCGAGGTCGACCTGTCCGGGTTCGTGCTGTTGCCCGGTATCGTCGACCTGCGCTGCGACGCGCTGGAGGCGGCCGCAGATGCGCCCGCGCTCACCCGGCACGCCCTGGCGCGCGCAGGCCGGGCGGCAGCGGCAGCCGGGATCACCACCGGCTGGCTCACCCAGGGCTGGTCGTGGGAGGGCGGCGCCCACGGCCCCGCCCATGCCGAGCGGATGCTCGCCGCCCATGCCGCGTGGCGCAGCCAGGCGCCCGGCGACCTGCGCCTGCGCCTGCGCGCCGAGACCCACCAGACCGACGATGCCGACCGGCTGCTCGGCGCGGTGCGGCGCCACGGCGTCGATCTCGTCGTGTTCTCCGACCGCGCGCGTGCCGTCGCCGGGGATGCCGCCGCGCCGGCCGACCTCCGCCGCCGCGCCGAGGCCGCGCTCGCGCGGAAGGCGGAGGTGCCGCGCCATCTCTGCCGGCTGGCCGAGGCGTTCGACACGATGGGCGTGACCTATGGCAGCCAGGGCGACGCCGACGGCGAGACGCGCGAGCGCTTCTCGATGATCGGGGCGGGCTTCGCCGATGCGCCGGCCTCGCGCGCGGCGGCCGCCGCCGCCAAGGCGATGCACGAGCCCGTGGTGCTCGCCGCGCCCGACCTCCTGCGCCAGCCGCGTCCGGGCCCGGCGGCGGGCTTCGTCGCGCAGGGACTCTGCGATGCCCTCACCTCCACCGACGACGTGACGGCCCCGGCCGCGGCGGCCTTCGCGCTGGCCGACCGGGGCGTGCGCGACCTCGCGTCGGCCTGGGCCTTCGTCTCGTCCCGCCCGGCCGAGATCATGGGGCTCGCCGACCGCGGCACGCTGGAGCCCGGCAAGCGAGCCGATTTCGTGGCGATCGACCGCGAGACGCGGTCGGTCGAGATGACGGTTGCGCGCGGCCATCTCACCCATCTGGGCGCAGTGGCGGCCGAGCGGCTGTGCAAGGCCGTCACCGGCCTTGGCATCGCCGCGGAGTAGCGCCCTCCCCGGCCGGGCGCGCGCCCGGCAAAGACGCCGCAGGGCGCTCTGGTGACTGCCATCCTCCACCTCCTGCCGAATTTCTCGGCATCCTTCCCGCGCGCCTGCACACTGCGCGAGCGGCACGCGCAGGTCCGCCGGGGAACAGGCCAGAACAGAACTGGCGCACCGGCTGCCTTGCCGAGCCGCGTCTTGCCTGTTCCATGTCCGTCATGTCTGTTGGCGGCGACGATCCGACCCGGATCGGGAGCCGCCGAAAGGAGACTGCCATGCTCAAGTTCGCCCCCCCCGTCGCCCTGCTCGCCACCGCCGGGGCCGCCCTCGGCCATCCGGGCCACGATGCCGCCGCCGCGCAGGGCGCCGCCCACTGGCTGACCGAGTGGAGCCACTGGATCGTGCTCGCGCTCGCCGGCCTGGTCATGGCCGAACTCGGCCGCCGTGCGGTGCGCGCGCTCGTGGCCCGCCGTTCGCGCCGCGAAGACCGGGCGTGACGCCAGGCACGCCCATCTGCGGCGCGCGCGCACGCGCCGGCTGTGGCGCGCACGACCTGGGCCACGCGGGCCTTCCGCCAAGGGCGGGCGGGATCGCCACGACCGGCCGCGCACCGTGACCGGGCGCGAGAGTGACATCGCCGTCATCGGGCACGGCCCCGTGGCGCGCGCCCTCGTCGCCGTCACCGGCCGGCCTGCCGCCGTGATCTGCCGGCCCGGCCGCGAGACCGCCGCCGAAGCCGCGATGGGCGCCCCCGCCGTGACCGAGGCAGCGACACTGCCTGAAGGGCTCGACTGCGTGGTCGAGGCAGGGGGGCATGCCGGCCTCAGGGCGCACGGCGCGGCGGTGCTCGACCGCGGCCTCGACCTGATCGCCGTGTCGCTCGGGGCGCTCGCCGACGACTCGCTCATGACCGAACTGGCCGCGGCGGCCGAGCGGGCGGGCGCGCGCCTGCACCTGGCCACCGGCACCATCGGCGCGCTCGACGCGCTGTCGGCGGCGCGCGAAGGAGGTCTGACGCGCGTCGTCTATACGGGCCGAAAACCGCCCACCGGCTGGGCCGGCTCGCCCGCGCAGGACATTCTCGACCTCGCCGTGCTTGCGGCCCCCGCCACGCATTTCGAGGGCACCGCGCGGGCCTGCGCGCTGGCCTACCCCAAGAACGCCAACGTCGCCGCCGCCGTCGCCCTCGCCGGCCTCGGCTTCGACGCGACCGAGGCGCGGCTCGTGGCCGACCCCACGATCGGGGCGAACCTGCACGAGATCGAGGCCGAGGGCGCCTTCGGCCGCCTGACCTTCCGGATCGAGGGGCGTGGCCTGCCGGACACCCCCCGCTCCTCGGCGCTGACGGCGATGAGCCTCGTGCGCGCGGTGCGCGACCGGCGCCGCGCCGTCACCTTCGGCTGACGCCTGCCGTGCTCAGGATTTCCGCCACCCAGGCGGGCACCAGCGCAGAGGCCGGGCCGAGGCGGCTCTCGTCGAAGAGGCTCGCCACCTCCGAGCGGTCGAGCGTGAGCTCGAGCGTGCGCGCGCCCGCCTCCGCCGCCTCCTGCACGAAGCCGGCGGCCGGGTAGACCGTGCCCGAGGTGCCGATGGCCACGAACAGGTCGGCGCGCTCGAGATGGGCCGCGATCTCGTCCATCCGGTAGGGGATCTCGCCGAACCACACCACGTCGGGCCGCGCCGCCGCGCCCCCGCAGGCGGGGCAGGCCGTGGCGGGCGACATCTCGGGAGGCGCGGCCCACCGGTGGTCGCAGGCGGCGCAGAGCGCCCGCATGAGCTCGCCGTGCATGTGGATGACGCGGGGCTGGCCGGCGCGCTCGTGCAGGTCGTCGATGTTCTGCGTGACCAGCACCACCTCGCCCGGCCACTCCGCCCCGAGCCGGGCGAGGGCGCGGTGGGCGGCGTTGGGCTCTGCCGACAGGCAGTCGGCCCGGCGGGCGTTGTAGAAGGCATGCACGAGGGCGGGGTCGCTTGCATACCCCTGCGGGGTCGCCACGTCCTCGAGGTCGTAGCGCGCCCAGAGCCCGCCCGCGTCGCGGAACGTGCCGAGCCCGCTCTCGGCCGAGACACCCGCGCCGGTGAGAATGACGATCTTCTCCATGCCGCCACCATCGCCCGCCCGGCCCCGCAGGGCAACCGCGCAGGCCGTGCCCCGTCGCGCCGCCCCGGCGCCGGCTCTCGCGGCCGCGTCGGGATCTGCGTAGTCGGGGCGGAAAGAAGCAGGGGCCGCCGCGATGGGCGCGAGGCTGGGCGCGGGCAGCGCGACGGGGGCGACCGGGAGGACGCCGCGGGACCCCCGCCCAGAGGGCGCGCGGCGCTTTCCTGCTGGCTTTCGCCGCGGCTGCACGGTAACGCGCGGCCATCCCCTTTCAGGACGATCCCATGGACCTGCGCAACATCGCCATCATCGCCCATGTCGACCACGGCAAGACCACCCTCGTCGACGAGCTGCTCAAGCAGTCGGGCGCCTTCCGAGAGAACCAGGCGGTCGCCGAGCGCGCGATGGACAGCAACGCGCTGGAGCGCGAGCGCGGCATCACCATCCTCGCCAAGGCGACCAGCGTCGAATGGCACGGCACCCGGATCAACATCGTCGACACGCCCGGCCACGCCGATTTCGGCGGCGAGGTCGAGCGCATCCTGTCGATGGTCGACGGCGTGGTGCTGCTGGTCGATGCCGCCGAGGGGCCGATGCCGCAGACCAAGTTCGTCACCTCCAAGGCGCTCGCCCTCGGCCTGCGCCCCATCGTGGTGCTCAACAAGGTCGACAAGCCGGACGCCGAGCCCGACCGCGCGCTCGACGAGGTGTTCGATCTCTTCGCCGGCCTCGACGCCGACGAGGACCAGCTCGATTTCCCCCACCTCTACGCCTCGGGCCGCTCCGGCTGGGCCGATGCCGAGCTGACAGGGCCGCGCAAGGATCTCGACGCGCTGTTCCGCCTGATCGTCAACCACGTGCCCCGCCCCAAGCAGCAGGCGCGGGCCGACGAGGATTTCCGCATGCTCGCCACCACGCTCGCGGCCGATCCCTTCCTCGGCCGCCTGCTGACGGGGCGCATCGAATCGGGGCGCGTGCGCACTGGCCAGACCGTGCAGGCGCTCTCCCGTGTCGGCCAGAAGATCGAGCAGTTCCGCGTGGCCAAGGTGCAGGCGTTCCGCGGCCTCGGACTGGACGAGATCGACGAAGGGGTGGCGGGCGACATCGTCACGCTGGCCGGCATGCAGAAGGCGACCGTGGCCGACACCATCTGCGCGCTCGCCGTGGACGATCCGCTGCCGGCCCAGCCGATCGACCCGCCGACGATCTCGGTCACCTTCGGCATCAACGACAGCCCGCTCGCCGGACGCGACGGCAAGAAGGTGCAGAGCCGCGTCATCCGCGAGCGGCTGATGCGCGAGGCCGAGACGAATGTCGCCATCCGCGTCACCGACACGCCCGGCGGCGAGGCGTTCGACGTGGCCGGCCGGGGCGAGCTGCAGATGGGGGTGCTGATCGAGAACATGCGGCGCGAGGGCTTCGAGCTGTCGATCTCGCGCCCCCGCGTGCTGACCCGCGAGGAAGACGGCCGGCGGATGGAGCCGGTCGAGGAAGTCACCATCGACGTCGACGACGAGCATGCCGGCGCCGTGATCGAGAAGCTCACCGGCCCGCGCAAGGGCGAGATGGCCGAGATGCGCCAGCAGGGGGGCAAGACGCGCATCGTCGCCCATGTCCCCTCGCGCGGGCTGATCGGCTATCACGGCGAGTTCCTGACCGACACCCGCGGAACGGGCGTGCTCAACCGCGTCTTCCACGGCTGGGTGCCGTGGAAGGGGGCCATCCCCGGCCGGCGGGCGGGCGTGCTGATCTCGATGGAGAACGGTCAGTCGGTCGCCTACGCGCTGTGGAACCTCGAGGGGCGGGGCAAGCTGTTCATCGGGGCGCAGGAAGACGTCTACGAGGGCATGATCATCGGCGAGCATTCGCGCGAGAACGACCTCGAGGTGAACCCGCTCAAGGGCAAGAAGCTGACCAACGTGCGCGCTGCGGGCAAGGACGACGCCGTGACGCTCACGCCGCCTGTCCGCCTCAGCCTGGAGGAAGCCATCGCCTATATCGACGACGACGAATTGGTCGAGGTGACGCCCAAGGCGATCCGCCTGCGCAAGCGGTTCCTCGACCCGCACGAGCGCAAGCGGCAGGCCCGCGCCGCCGGATGAGAGGGGCGGCGGCCGCACTCGCCCTCTGGGCCGCTGCCGCTGCCGCTGCCGGGGCCGAGCCACGCCCCTGCCCCGGCACCGGCATCACGGTCGAGGCCGACCCGGCCCTCGCGCCCCGGATCTGCCGCGTGGCCAGCGAAACCGCCGAGCGTCTGTCGCGCTGCGGCCTGCCCCTGTCCGGGCCGGTCGAGATCCGCGTCGTCGCGGCGCTGCCCGAGGCCTGCACCGGCCTCTACCATTGCGGCGCCCGGCGGATCGACGTGCTGGCGCCGGGCGCACTCGAGACGGCGCGCCGTTCCGACACCGCCTTCGCCACGATCCCCGCGCCCGCCTATTTCGACAGCCTGATCGCCCACGAGATCGCGCATGCCGCGCATGATGCCGTCCCCTGCCCCTTCGGCACCTGCGAGGTGACGGGCGAATACGTGGCCTATACTGCCCAGATCGCCGCCCTGCCCGAGGCCGACCGGGCGGCGTTCCTCGCGGCGGCCGGCGTCGCCGCGGCCAACAGGGCCGATCTGTCGCTCGTTCTGCTCAAGCTCGACCCCGCCCGCTTCGCCGCATCGGCCGTTCGCCATCTCGACGCCCGGGGGGATCCGTGCGCCTACCTTGCCGCCATCGGCCGCGGCGATATCGTGCTCGACCGCCAGCGGCCCTGACCGGCGGGGCGCCCTCAGCCGGGCGCCACGCCGTCGCCCACCGCGATCCGGCCCGGCACGAGCACGCGGGCGCACCAGCCGCCATGGCCGCGCATCGCGGTATAGCCGCCGTGGCCGAGCGCCGCCTCCATCCGCGAACACGGCGCGCAGGGGCCGGTGATCTCGATCTCCGCCGCGCCAAGGCGCAGCCGGCGCCCGCGCAGCGCGGCAAGGTTCAGCCCCGACACGACGAGGTTGCGCCGGAGCGTTTCGGGCTCGACCCGCTCCAGCCCCGCGAACGCCGCGATCACCGGCAGATGCTCGGCCTGGATGAGCGTCAGCGCGCGCTTGCCCTCGCGCGCGTGGTCGCCATCGAGCCCCGCCTGCCCCAGCTCGGCCTCTGCGACCGGCTCGGGCGGGGCCAGTCGCGCGGGCCGCAGCAGGACCGCCTCGATCCGGCCCGCCTGCGCGTGGCGCGCGGTCAACTCGGCCAGCGTCAGCATCGCCGCGACGGGACTTCTTCGTTGACCGGCATCAATGAGGCGACCTGCCGATGCGCCGATGATGAACCGCCCGACAGGAGACAGACATGCCCGCAAGACCGACCGCCCTGGCCAGTGTCGCGGCCTTGGCAATATCTGCAGCCGTGGGCGCCCTGGCAGACGCCACCGCCTGCGGCGACCCGATGCTGGCGGTCGACGCGCCCGACGCCGCCATCGTCGAGCGTGTCTGCACCGCGGCGATGACCGCGAAGGCGCAGCTCGCCACCTGCGGCCTGACGCAGAGCCGCGCCGTGCGCATAGAGATCGTGCCCGGGATCGACGGCCCGTCCGACACGTGCGTCGGGTTCTACCAGTGCGGCACCGACACGATCGCGCTCGTCCCGCCGTCGGCCGTGCCCGAGGTCATGCCCGGCGACAGCGTGTTCGCAACGCTCGACCCGCAGGTCTATTACGACAGCCTCGTCGTGCACGAACTGGCCCACGCCCTGATGGACCAGGCCGAGTGCGCCCACCCCAGATGCGACTCCGACAAGGAATATGTCGCCTACGCCATGCAGTTTCTCAGCCTCCCCGAGAGCGCACGGGACACTCTGCTGTCGTGGCGCGAGCGGCCGCAAGAGGTGCCGCAGGAGCGGCTGAACGACATCCTGCTGTGGATGAAGCCCGATATCTTCGCCTTCACCGCGTGGGCGCATTTCGACGGGCTCGACGACGGCTGCGCCTTCGTGCAGGGCATTGTCCGGGGAGAGACGACGCTGCAGCTGCCCGATTTCCTGCCCTAGGCGCCCTCGACGATCATCAGCTCCCGCTCGGAGGCGCCGCGCGCGTGGCTCAGCGCCTCCTGGTAGGTGTCGGAGCGATAGCAGGCCTCGGCCGCCTCTAGCGAGGGGAAGCGCGCGACCACGTTGCGCGGCCGCTCCCTGCCCTCGAGCTGCACGAAGCGGCCGCCGCGGGCGAG
Organism: Rhodovulum sp. 12E13; assembly: GCF_003340565.1. Taxonomy (GTDB): domain Bacteria; phylum Pseudomonadota; class Alphaproteobacteria; order Rhodobacterales; family Rhodobacteraceae; genus HLUCCA09. The sequence continues at coordinate 23,192 of NZ_QPLK01000021.1, forward strand.
GAACTCGCCGCCATGGGCGGCGATGGCCTCGGTCGCCAGCGCGGCGTAGCGGGCATAGGCCGCCTCGTCGGTCACGGTGACGTGGGCGATCCAGTAGGCCGGTTTCGTCTCGCTCATTCCGCAGCCACCTTCTGCAGCACCTGTTCCGCCGCCGCGATGGCGGCCTCGGCGTTGGCGGCATCCTTCCCGCCGCCCTGCGCCATGTCGGGCCGGCCGCCGCCGCCCTTGCCGCCGAGCTGCGCCACCGCCGCCTGCACGATGTCGACGGCCGAAAGGCGCCCCGTCAGGTTGTCGGTCACACCGGCCGCAACCGCGGCCTTTCCGCCCGTGTCGGCGATCAGCAGGATCGCGCCCGACCCGATGCGCTGCTTGTGGGCGTCGATCAGGCCCGGCAGATCCTTGCCCGTCACGCCGGAGAGCACCTGCGCGAGGAACGGCGTGCCGCCCACGTCGCGCGCGTCGGGGCCCGCGGCATCGCCGGCCGCCTGCCCCCCGCCTGCCAGAGCGAGCTGCCGGCGCAGCTCGGCCACCTCGGCCGCGAGGCTCTTTCGCTCGTCGACCAGCGCCTTGACACGGTCCACCACCTCGTCGCGCGGCGCCTTGACGGCACCCGCCACGGCAGCCACCCGCGCGGCCTGATCGGCCAGGTAGCGGCGCGCAGCCTCGCCCGTCAGCGCCTCGACCCGGCGCACGCCCGACGACGAGGCGCCCTCGCCCACCGTCACGAACAGCCCGATGTCGCCGGTCTGGCGCACGTGGGTGCCGCCGCACAGCTCGATCGACCACGTCTCGCCGTCGGCGCCCTTGCCCGTCGGCGCCCGGCCCATCGAGACCACGCGCACCTCGTCGCCGTATTTCTCGCCGAACAGCGCCTGCGCGCCGAGCGCGCGGGCGTCGTCGGTCGGCATGATCCGCGTCACCACGGGCGCGTTCTGCCGGATGAAGGCGTTGACCTCGGCCTCGACCGCCTCGATGTCGTCGCGCGAGAGCGCGGTGGTGTGGCTGAAGTCGAAGCGCAGCCGGTCGGGCGCATTGAGCGACCCCCGCTGCGCGACGTGCTCGCCCAGCCGCTGCCGCAGCGCCTCGTGCAATAGATGCGTGGCCGAGTGATTGGCCCGGATCGCGCCGCGCCGCGCATGGTCGACCTCGAGCTTCGCGGGCGTGCCGGGCTCGATCCGCCCCTGCTCGACCTCGGCGAAGTGGATGTGCACGCCCGCCACCTTCCGGCAGTCGGTGATCCGGGCGCGCCCCTCGTCGGTGGTCAGCACCCCGGTGTCGCCCACCTGCCCGCCCGCCTCGGCGTAGAACGGCGTCTGGTTGAGCACCACCTGCACGGTTTCGCCCGCCTGCGCGGCCTCGACCCGCGCGCCGTCCTTCACCACCGCCAGGATCTGGCCCTCGGCCACCTCGGTGTCGTAGCCGAGAAAGTCGGTCGTGCCGTGCGCATCGGCGATGTCGAACCACACGCCGGCATCCGCCACCTCGCCCGAGCCCGCCCAGGCGGCGCGCGCCTTGCGCTTCTGCTCGGCCATCGCCGCATCGAAGCCCGCCTGGTCGACACTGCGGCCCCGCTCGCGCAGCGCGTCCTGCGTGAGGTCGAGCGGGAAGCCGTAGGTGTCGTAGAGCCTGAAGGCCGTCTCGCCGGGCAGCGCCGTGCCCTCGGGCAGATGCTGCAACTCGTCGTCGAGCAGGCGCAGGCCCCGCTCCAGCGTCTGGCGAAACCGCTCTTCCTCGGTCTCGAGCGTGGCCTCGATCAGCGCGCGCGCCTCGTGCAGCTCGGGGTAATGCGCCCCCATCTGGCGCACCAGCTCGGGCACCAGCCGGTGCATCAGCGGATCCTTCGTGCCGAGCAGGTGCGCGTGCCGCATCGCCCGCCGCATGATCCGCCGCAGCACGTAGCCCCGCCCCTCGCCCGAGGGCAGCACGCCGTCCGCGATCAGGAAGCTGACCGAGCGCAGGTGGTCGGCGATGACACGGTGATGGGTGCGCCCCGGCCCGTCGGGATCGGTGGAGCTTTCGTGCGCGCTCGCCTCGATCAGGGCGCGCATCAGGTCGGTGGCGTAATTGTCGTTGGTGCCCTGCAAGAGCGCCGCGACACGCTCGATCCCCATGCCGGTGTCGATCGACTGTGCGGCGAGCTCGCGGCGCGAGCCGTCCTCGAACTGCTCGTATTGCATGAAGACGAGGTTCCAGATCTCGACGAAGCGGTCGCCGTCCTCCTCGGGGCTGCCCGGCGGGCCGCCCCAGATGTGATCGCCGTGGTCGTAGAAGATCTCCGAGCAGGGCCCGCAGGGGCCGGTATTGCCCATCATCCAGAAGTTGTCGTCGGTGGCGATGCGCAGGATGCGCTCGTCGGGCAGGCCGGCGACCTTCTTCCACAGGCCCGCCGCCTCGTCGTCGGTGTGGTAGACGGTGACGAGCAGGCGGGAGGGGTCGATGCCGAGCTCCTTCGTGACGACCTCCCACGCGAAGGGGATCGCCTGCTCCTTGAAGTAGTCGCCGAACGAGAAGTTGCCGAGCATCTCGAAGAAGGTGTGGTGCCGGTTGGTATAGCCGACATTGTCGAGGTCGTTGTGCTTGCCCCCGGCGCGCACGCATTTCTGCGAGGTCGTGGCGCGGGTGTAGTCGCGCGTCTCGAGCCCGGTGAACAGGTTCTTGAACTGCACCATGCCCGAATTGGCGAACATCAGCGTCGGGTCGTTCCTCGGAACGAGCGGAGAAGAGGGCACCACCGCGTGCCCCTGCCTCGCGAAATAGTCGAGGAAGGTCGAGCGGATCTCGGCGAGGGAAAGCGCGGACTGGCTGGACATGGGGCGGTGAGGTCTCTCGCTGGGTCGGGGCCGTACCGAAGCACCGGCGTGAGATAGTCAAGCCGCGGCCGGGTGTCCACAGCCCGACTCGCCCCGCCGCCCCGGAGGAGCGATCCGGCCCGGGCCGGCCGGCACGCAGTCTCTCCCACGCCCGACGCGCCCGGCGACCTTGGCGACGGGGCGCAGGCCGCCGACCGCCATGCCCGCCGACCGTCCGCGTTCGGCGCCCCGCGGCCGGGAGGCACACGACACCGAGCGCCTCCGGACACGTCGCAGCACGCCGTCTGCCCATCATCTTGGCCCAAATACTCCGGGGGAGTCGCCCGGCCCGGGCGACGGGGGCAGCGCCCCCGCCCCCGAGCGGGGTCGCGCCCACCCTCTCCGACGTCCACGCGCTCTACCGTGCCAGCGCCCGCATGGCCTGAAAGGTGCGGAGCCTGCGCCGCCTCCGACCTGCAAGATGCGGCGCCCGCAAGGCGAGCGCACGCGACTCGCTCATGCCCGGGCTTGCGCCCGAAGCGCGCCTATGGCTCAGGCCTCGACCACATCGTCGTCGCCGCCGTCCCCGGACATGTGGAAGTCGAGCCCGTGGGCGGCGCGGATCTTGTCCTCGATCGACAGCGCCACGTCCGGATGCTCCCTCAGGAAGGTCTTGGCGTTCTCGCGTCCCTGACCGATCCGCTCGTCGGCATAGGAATACCACGCGCCCGACTTCTCGACCACGCCCGCCTTCACGCCGAGGTCGATCAGCTCGCCGGTCTTGGAGATACCCGCGCCGTACATGATGTCGAACTCGACCTGCTTGAACGGCGGGGCGACCTTGTTCTTGACCACCTTGACGCGGGTGGCGTTGCCCACCACCTCGTCGCGGTCCTTGATCGCGCCAATCCGGCGGATGTCGAGCCGGACGGAAGAGTAGAATTTCAGCGCGTTTCCGCCCGTCGTCGTCTCCGGCGAGCCGAACATCACGCCAATCTTCATCCGGATCTGGTTGATGAAGATCACCATGCAGTTCGAGCGCGAGATCGAGGCGGTCAGCTTTCGCATCGCCTGGCTCATCAGGCGGGCATGCACCCCCACCGACGAATCGCCCATGTCGCCCTCGAGCTCCGACTTGGGCGTCAGCGCCGCCACCGAGTCGACCACCACGAGCGACACCGCGCCAGAGCGCACCAGCGTGTCGGTGATCTCGAGCGCCTGTTCGCCGGTGTCGGGCTGCGAGATCAGCAGCTCGTCGAGATCCACCCCCAGCTTGCGGGCATATTGCGGGTCGAGCGCGTGTTCGGCGTCGACGAAGGCGCAGACGCCGCCCTTCTTCTGCTCCTCGGCGACGACGTGCAGCGTCAGCGTGGTCTTGCCGGAGCTTTCCGGCCCGTAGATCTCGATCACCCGGCCCTTGGGCAGGCCACCGATGCCGAGCGCGATGTCGAGGCCGAGCGAGCCGGTCGAGGTCGCCTCGATCTCGGCCACGGGGTTGTCGCCCCCGAGCTTCATGATCGAGCCCTTGCCGAACTGCCGCTCGATCTGCGCGAGCGCCGAATCCAGCGCCTTCTGCTTGTCCGCGCTCTTCTTGTCCACCATGTCCAGAAGGGTCCCCGTGGCCATCTTTCGGCTCCTTGTCTCACAGGCCGGAGCGGGCGGCAACGGCGCCCCCGGCCCGGCATCGACTGCTCGTGTTCACCTCTTGTTCTACCGTGAAGGGGCGACGCGGGCAATTCAAGAAAAATCTTCGACACCTCGCGGAATGACCCGATTCTGGTTAATGGGCCGTTAGCGAATGGGGAGATGCGCGGAAGGGTCGGGCGGGCGATGATGGTGTTCTGGAAGGCGCGGCTGGTGATCCTCGCCGTGCCCAAGACCGGCTCGGAGGCGCTCGAGGCCGCGCTCGCCCCCCACGCCGACATGGCGATCCGCTTTCCGCCCTTCTACCGGCACATGAACGTGGCCTGGTACGAGAAGAGCCTGAAGAAGCTGTTCCTGCCCCGGGACAAGGCGCGCCTCGAGACGCTCGCGGTGGTGCGCGAGCCGGTCGACTGGCTGGGCAGCTGGTATCGCTACCGCGCGCGCCCCGATCTCGACGGTACCGAGCGGAGCACCAGGGCGCTGGGCTTTGCCGATTTCGTCGAGGGCTGGCTGGCCGAGCCGCCGCCCGCCTTCGCCAACGTGGGCCGCCAGAGCCGCTTCTGCGCGCGGTCCGACGGCAGCCTCGGCGTCGACCACCTCTTCGCCTACGAGGCGCCCGCGACGCTGCATGCCTTTCTCGAGGCGCGCACGGGGCTGGCGGTGCGGACGGAGCGGGTGAACGTCTCTCCGCCGCGCGACACGGCTCTGCCCGTGGCGCTGCGGGAGCGGCTGCGGCGCGAGGCGGCGGCCGAGTTCGAGCTGCACGCTCGGGCGCGCCGCTAGCGGACGGCCGCCACAGGCAGCGCGGCCAGCGCCACGCGGCGGCCCTCCGACAGGGTGACGTTGTAGGCGCGGCAGGCGGTGGGCGAGGCCATCGTCTCCACCCCGATGCCGGCGGCCTCGAGCTCCCGCACCAGGGCGCGGGGGGCATGGGCGATCTCGGCCCCGGTGCCGAGGAACAGCACGTCGATCGCGCCGGCCAGCGCCCTCAGCGGCTCCGGATCCCCCAGCCCGGCCCAGTCGGACCGGCCCGCCGGCCCGACCAGCAGCGGCCCCTCGACCACCTCTCCGCCGATCCGGAAGAAACCGGGGCCGTAGCCCTCGACGGGGCGCGCATCGGGAAAGGACATCTCGGTAATCCGCATAACGCGAGACCTAGACCGCCCTGCAGGGCGGCTCAACCCTTCGTCCGGGCGCGGGGCGCTCCTGCCCGAGGGGGCGCCCGGCGGCGCCGGCGTGCCATGCGTATTTGCAACAGAAAGAAGCGGGGCGGGGTGGGATCGGTCGCGCAAGGCGTGGGTGGCTGGGGCCGCGGGGGCCGGGCTCGCCGTGCAGCGGTCACGACCAAAGCGGCAGGCCCATCAGGATGGCGCCGGCGATCAGCAGGTAGGCGGCGCCGCGGTAGGCACGCTCGCGTTCGGGGCGGAAGAGGCGCTGGCCCAGCAGCGTGGTGGCCGCATAGGGCACGGCGAGGACCGCGCAGAAGGCCAGCTCTGCCCAGCCGAAGGAGAAGCGCAGCAGAAGCGCGACGGTGATCGAGATGTCGAGAACGCAGAGGAAGAGGATGGTGTTGGCGCGCACCCGCTCCGCCCCCGAGGGACCGGCGAGGTAGAACAGGATGGCCGGCGGCCCGCCGAGGCCCGTCGCGCCCCCCAGCAGCCCCGCGCTCGCGCCCACCGCGGCCAGGCCGCCGCGCCCCACCCGGCGCGTGTACCGCCAGCCCGAGACCAGCGCGGCGAGCGTCAGTGCGGCGGCCACCGCGACGACCCAGCGCAGCGTCTCGACCGGCAGCGCCGCCAGCAGGGCCACGCCCATCGGCACGCCGAAAAGCGCCGCCGCTCCCATCACCGCCACCTCGCCGCGCGCGGCCTTGCCCCAGGCGGGCGGCAGCAGGACGGGCCAGACGGCCATGCCCGTGACGACGAGGGTCAGCACCGCGAGCGGCGGATCGATCAGCGCGCCCGCCACGGGCATGAAGACGAGCGCCGTGCCGAACCCGGTGAAGCCGCGCACGATGCCCGCCGCGGCGATGGTGCAGGCGAGCGCGGCGAACGGCGCCACCCCGCCCGCCAGTGCGAGCACGGCTTCCGAGACCGGCATGGAGACGCCCTCAGGGCTGGGCGCCGCCGAACTGGGTGCCGGCCTCCTGGTCGGGCTTCGACCAGTCGCGCTTCACCCCCAGCCACAGCAGGATCGCCGAGGCGACGAAGACCGACGAATAGGTGCCCACGATCACGCCCCAGATCATCGCGAAGACGAAACCGCGGATCACGTCGCCGCCCAGCACGTAGAGCGAGACGAGCGCGAGCAGCGTGGTGACCGAGGTCATCACCGTGCGCGACAGCGTCTCGTTGATCGACAGGTTGAGGACGTCGCGCAGGTCCTTCTGCTTGTACTTGCGCAGGTTCTCTCGCACCCGGTCGAACACGACCACCGTGTCGTTGAGCGAGTAGCCCACGATGGTCAGCAGCGCGGCGATGATGGCGAGGTCGAAGCGGATCTGCAGCAGCGAGAAGATCCCGATGGTCAGCACCACGTCGTGGACGAGCGCCGCCACCGCCCCGAGCGAGAACTGCCATTCGAAGCGCAGCCAGATGTAGACGAGCACTGCCGCGATGGCGAGCGTGACCGCGAGGATCGCGGTGCGCACCAGCTCGCCCGACACTTCCGGCCCCACCGATTCGACCGAGGCGAACGTGATCCCGGGGTCGACGCCGCGCAGCGCCTCTTCGATGGCGGCGATGGTCTCGGGCGCGACGCTCTCCTGCCCCGGCTGGGCCTGTATGCGCACCTGCGCCACGTTCTGATCCGGGCCGAAGGTGGGGTCGAACACCTCGGTTATCGTGACATCGCCGAGACCCAGCGGGGTGAGCGCGTCGCGGTAGGCGCCGACGTCGACCGCGGCGGGGCTCTCGGTGCGGATCGTGGTGCCGCCAAGGAAGTCGATGCCGAAGTTCAGGCCGACAAGGAGGAACAGGAGGATCGAGCCAATCACGGCCGCCGCCGAGGCGCCGAAGGTCAGCCGGAGGATGCGAAAGAAATCCCAGGTCGTTTCGCGGGGCACGAGCTTCAGGCGCATGGATCAGACCTCGATCGTCTTGGGCCGGCGGCGCTCGAACCACATCACCAGCAGTAGCCGCGTCACGAAGATCGCCGTGAAGACGGAGGTGAGGATGCCGAGGCCCAGCGTCACGGCGAAGCCGCGCACGGGGCCCGAGCCGAGGGTGAACAGGATCGCGGCGGTGATGAAGGTGGTGATGTTGGCGTCGAGGATGGCCGAAAGCGCCTTCTCGTAGCCCAGCTCGATGGCACGCGCGGGGCCTCTGGCCGTCTTCAGCTCCTCGCGGATGCGCTCGAACACCAGCACGTTGGCATCGACCGCCATGCCGACGGTCAGCACGATGCCGGCGATGCCGGGCAGCGTCAGAGTCGCCCCGATCAGCGACAGCAGGCCGAAGATCAGGCCGATATTGATGATCAGCGCGACGTTGGCGAACAGCCCGAAGAGCCCGTAGCTGAGGAACATGAACACCAGCACCGCCGCGAAGGCGACGATGGTGGCGATCTGACCCGCCTCGATCGAATCCGCCCCCAGCTCCGGCCCGATCGTGCGCTCCTGCAGGAAGGTCATCTCGGCCGGCAGGGCGCCCGCGCGCAGGAGCACCGCGAGGCGGGTCGATTCCTCCACCGTGAAGTTGCCGGTGATGATCCCCGAGCCGCCAGGGATGTGATCCTGGATGACGGGGGCCGAGATCACCTCGTCGTCGAGCACGATGGCGAAGGGCGAGCCGATGTTCTCGAGCGTGTAGTCGCCGAACTTGCGCGCCCCCGAGGGATTGAAGCGGAAGTTGACTGCCGGGCTGCCGTTCTGGTCGAAGGTGGGCTGGCTGTCGGTCAGTTCCTCGCCGGTGACGACGGGGCGCTCCTCGAGGACGTAGGACACGCCCTCCTCGTCCATCGAGGGCAGGATGATCTCGCGCGGGCCGGCATCGGCATCGGCGTCGGAGGTGCGCGACAGGACCGGATGGAAGGTGAGCTGCGCGGTGGTGCCGATCAGCTCCTTCAGTTCGTCGGCCGAGCCGATACCCGGCACCTGGATGACGATGCGACGCTCGCCCTGGCGCTGGATCGAGGGCTCTCGCGTGCCCGACTCGTCGACGCGGTTGCGGATGATCTCGAGCGATTGCTGGATCGTGCGGTCGACCGTGGCCTGCCGTTCGGCCTCGCTCAGGCGGATCACCAGCTCGTCGCCGTCGCCCGCGACCTCGATGTCGGAGCGCCCCGCGCCGGTCAGCGACACGACGGGGCGGGCGAGCTCTCGCACCGTCTGCATCGCGACGGCCATCGCGCCCTCGTTCTCGATTCGCACGCGCAGCACGTCCGGAGCGCCGTCGATCCGGCGGATCGCGCCGACCTCGCCACGTACCTCGCGGAGCGCGTCGCGCACGTCGGGCCACAGCGCCTCCATGCGCTCGGCGAACACGTCCTCGACCTGCACCTCGGCGAGCAGGTAGGCCCCGCCGCGCAGGTCGAGCCCGAGATTGACGAGGCCAGACGGCAGGAAGGACGGCCACGCGCCGGAATCCGCCTCGCGCTCGGGCGTCGCGCCCTGCGCCTCGATGGCGGCGACGGCGTCGTTGTGACGCTCCACCCGCGGATAGAAGAGATTCGGCATCGCAAGCGCGAGGCCCGCGACGACGAGCCCCCAGATCACGATCCGGTTGATCAGCGGGATGTGGAGCATGCGCCCGGCTCAGCTCTCGGCCGGCTCGGTCTTGGACATCACCTGCGCGATGGTGTTGCGCACGACGCGCACCTTGACGCCCTCGGCCAGCTCGACTTCGAGCTCGTTGCCGTCCTTCACCTTGGTGACCTTGCCGATCAGGCCGCCCTGGGTGACCACCTGGTCGCCCCGGCGCAGCGCCTCGACCATGGCCTGATGCTCCTTCAGTTTCTTCTGCTGGGGCCGGATCAGCAGGAAGTACATGATCGCGAAGATCAGGATGAGGGGCAGGAACTGGAGGAAGGCGCCGGCGGCGCCGCCATCGGCGGCCTGGGCGTAGGCGGGTGTGGCGAACATGCGTGTCCCCGGATAGGTGGATGAGATCGGTGGGTCGTCGGGGCACGCGGCCCTCGAATTGGCGCGCAACCTAGGCACGGGGCGACCGGAGCGCAAGCGCAAGCGCGCCCCCCGGAGCCATCGCCGGGGCGCAGGCCGGGCCGCCACAGGGCTTGCAGCGCAGGAGCGCGCGCAATGGCCGGCGCGCCCGGCGGCCGCGCCTGCCTGGCACTGGAGGCGGCGCGCCGTCGCCGCTAGGCTGGGGCGGCGAGCCGCGCCGGCGGCGCGACTTCTTCAACCGAAGGCGAGGCTTCCGTTGCGCCAGACCGTCCCGCCCTCCCCTGCCGCGCCCGCCGTCGCGCATGCCAGCCGCGGGCACGCGACGGGGGCCCCCGTCAGCGCCGCCGCACGCGCCGTGGCGACGGGGCGTGCGGTGGCGACGGGGCTGGCCGTGGCGACGGGGCTGGCCGTGGCGACGGGGCTGGTCGTGGCGGGGCTCGTCACAGCTGCCGTCGCAGATGGCTCGATCCTGCCCGAGGCCGAGCAGACGGAGTGGAACGCGGTCGGCCGCGTCAACATCGCCGGCTACAACACTCGGCGGATGTGCACGGGCACCCTGATCGCGCCCGACCGGGTCCTGACGGCGGCGCATTGCGTGCTGGGCCCGCGCGACACCCCCGCGAGGCCCGCAGAGATCGTCTTCGTCGCCGGGTGGCGGGCAGGCGCGGCGGCGGCCGATGGCCGGGGCGCCGCGCTCGACCTGCATCCGGGCTTCGCCGAGGGGCTCGCGGCCGGCGAGGTGCGCATCGTCCACGACCTCGCGCTGCTGACGCTCGACCGCCCGCTCGACGGTGTCTCTCCCCTGCACGTCGCGCCCCTGCCCGAGGCGCCCCGGTCGCTGGCCATCCTCGGCTACCGGGTGGACCGGCCGCACATCGCCACCCGCTCGGCGCCCTGCGCGGTGACCCACCGCGCCCCGGGCGCCTTCGTCACCGACTGCACCGTGGTCGAGGGCACCTCCGGCGCGCCCGTCCTCGCCGAAACGGCCGCCGGCTGGCGGGTCGTCGGGGTGGTCTCGGCGGCAAGCGAACGCGGCTCGGTCGCCCCGATCCCCGTCGCGTGGGAGGCGGTCGCCCCTTTCGCACAGCCGCCTCGCTGAGCGCCGTCCGCCGCGCGATGGAGATGCCGGCATGGCAAGGCAGCGGATTGGGGGCACATCGTCGCGCGCGGCGCCCGGCACACCTGAACGGCGGTCGGCCGGGACGACCCCCGACGGCTGACCGGATTGGTAGTGCCCCACGGCATGGTGTATGGGGGCCGGCCATCGGAGAGGCCCGATCTGGTCAGGAGGCCACGGCGGGCAGGCTGACGTTGTGAGGATCGGCGATGCGGGCCAGCGACTCCAGCCCCATGTGGCGGCGCGGTGGAGGGGACCGGCGCGCCAGTGGCGCGGCGAAAACCCCGGAACGCCCGTTCGTCGTTGGTTTCGATCATCAGCGCGCCGACGAGGCGGATGAGGGCCGCGTCATCTGCGCGCGTCATGGAACACGGGACCGGCCCGGCACGTCTTCGGCGTGTGTGAATGCGGACCGCCCCGAGGGGGGCGAAAACGGTGGCGCGGACGGGTGGTGGCGCGGCTGTCCGGTGGCGCGGCCGTGCGGTCGCTTCCGGAGAGGCCGAGACAGAACGCGAGGGATGACGACATGACAAGCGACAGGCGAACGGCGCTCGTGACCGGCGGGGTGCAGGGGCTCGGCGCGGCCGCGGCCCGGGCGCTCGCCGAAGCCGGGGTGGAGGTTGCCGTGGCCCATCTTGGCGCGGGAGAACGGGCCGAGGCATTCGGGCGCGAGACCGGCATGCCGGTCTTCGAATGGGACGTGAGCGATTTCGACGCCTGCGCCGAGGGGGTGGCGGATGTCGAGGAGGCGATCGGGCCGCTGGACATCCTCGTGAACAACGCCGGCGTGAACCGCGACGTGATGTTCCACAAAATGGACCGTGCCGACTGGGACGCGGTCATGCGGGTCGATCTCGACTCGATGTTCAACGTCACCCGCCACGTGATCGAGGGGATGCGCGACCGCGGCTTCGGGCGGATCGTCAACATCTCGTCGGTGAACGCCGCCCGCGGCCAGGCCGGGCAGACGAATTACAGTGCCGCCAAGGCGGGAGTCGAAGGCTTCACGCGGGCGCTCGCGCGCGAGAGCGCGGGCAAGGGCATCACCGTCAACGCGGTCGCGCCCGGTTATGCGGACACGCCCATGGTCGACGCCCTGCCGGACGAGATCATGGAGGGCATCCTCGCCAACGTGCCGCTGTCGCGCCTCGCCGACCCGGCCGAGATCGGCCGCTGCGTGCGCTTCCTCGCCTCCGACGACGCCGGCTTCATCACCGGCGCGACCCTGCCGGTGAACGGCGGCCTGCAGATGGGCTGATCACCCCCTGCAGAGCACCCCCTGCAGAGCACGCACGCCACGCAAGAAAGGACCGTGATGCCCGACACACGCATCGAGCCGACGACCGAGCCCCGCGACAACGACGCCGTGCCCTCCGACGGGGAACGCCAGACCGAGGAAGCGCGCAGCGGGCTCGATGCCGAGCCCCCCGAACTCGTCCATACCTCGCCCATCGAGGCACCGGACCGCTACAGCACGAAGAGCCTCGACCGCGCCTTCAACGCCCATCTCGCCCGGTTCACGCTGGGCGTGTCGCCCTACGGCGTCGCCTCTACCTATTTCGCATGGTGGGCGCACCTGATGGGCTCGCCCGGCAAGCAGGCTCAACTGGCCGAAAAGGCGGCTCGCAAGGCGACGCGCTTCGGCATCTACGCCGGCCAGGTCGCCCGCGACCCCGAGGCCGAGCCCTGCATCGAGCCGCTGCCCCACGACCACCGGTTCGACGCCGAGGGCTGGCGGCGCTGGCCCTACAACCTGATCTACCAGAACTTCCTGCTGACCCAGCAATGGTGGTACAACGCCGCCTGCGACATCGACGGGCTGACCGACCGGCAGGAGCGGGTCGTGTCGTTCCTCACCCGTCAGATGCTCGACACGGTCGCGCCGTCGAACTTCGTGGCGACCAACCCGGAAGTCGCCGATGCGACGCTGCGCGAGGGCGGGGCCAACCTCGTGCGCGGGGCGCAGCACTTCCTCGAGGACTGGGAGCGCGCGATCTCAGGAAAGCTGCCCGTCGGCACGGAGGACTACCTGCCCGGCCGCGACGTGGCCACGACACCCGGCAAGGTGGTGTATCGCACCCGCCTGCTGGAGCTGATCCAGTATGCGCCGCAGACCGAGACCGTGCAGGCCGAGCCGATCTTCATCGTGCCGGCCTGGATCATGAAATACTACATCCTCGATCTCAGCCCGCACAATTCGCTGGTGCGTCACCTCGTCGAGCAGGGCTTCACCGTCTTCATCGTGTCGTGGCGCAACCCCACCGCCGAGGACCGCGACTGCGGCATGGACGCGTATTTCGCCGCCGTCGAGGAGGCGATGGACGCGGTGAGCACGATCGTTCCCCAGCAGAAGATCCACGGCGTGGGCTACTGCCTGGGCGGCACGCTGATGGCCGCCAAGGCGGCGCAGATGGCGCGCGACGGCGACGACAGGCTTGCCTCGCTCACGTTCTTCGCCACCCAGACCGATTTCGAGGAGCCGGGCGAATTGCAGCTCTTCGTCAGCGAGAGCGAGGTCTCGTTCCTCGAGAACATGATGTGGGACCAGGGGTATCTCGACACCAAGCAGATGGCCGGCGCCTTCCAGCTGCTGCGCTCGGCCGACCTGATCTGGTCGCGCTACATCCACGAATACCTGATGGGCCGGCGGCAGGGCATGTTCGACCTGATGGCGTGGAACGCCGACGCCACCCGAATGCCCTACCGGATGCACAGCGAGTATCTGCGCCGGATCTTTCTGGGCAACGAGCTGGCCGAGGGCAAGTACCGCCTCGGCGGCGCCCCGGTCACGATCGGCGACATCGAGGTGCCGATCTTCTGCGTCTCGACGACGTCGGATCACGTCGCACCGTGGCAATCGGTCTACAAGCTTCACCTGCTGGCCGACACGGAGATCACCTTCGTCCTCACCAATGGCGGCCATAACGCCGGCATCGTCAGCGAGCCGGGCCATGAGGGGCGCGAATACCGCATCCGCACGACCGGTGAAGACGAGTCCTACCTCTCGCCCGACGGCTGGCAGGCGGCGGCGGAGCAGCGCGACGGGTCGTGGTGGCCGGCGCTGGTCGACTGGCTGCGCGCCCGGTCGAGCGGCGAGACGGCGCCGCCCGCACTCGGAACGCAAGCGGGGGCCTATCGACCGATGGAGGATGCGCCGGGCACGTATGTCTTCCAGCGCTGAGGCGGTCGGCGCCGGCCTGTGCCTGCCCCGTGCGGGCGAGCGCACGACCGCGGCGCGATGTCGGTGTTGACCGCGGTCAATGCACGGCGCTGTTCCACGCGCGAGCCACGGCGCGCGCGCACTTCACCCCGAGGCCCGAAAGGAGACACGACATGGCAAGCGACGCAAAGACCGACGTCACCGAGATGATACGGAGGACGCAGGGCATGGTCGCGAGCGTTCCGGCGATGACTCCGCAAATGGAGGCGTTCTGGAAGGCGCAGGACGGCATCCTCGACGATGTGGAGGATTACACCCGGGCCTGGTTCGAGCGGCGGCACGCGGCGACGCGCTCCGCGCTGGAGGCCGTGCGCGAGGTCAGCGGCAACGGCAGCGATCCCGCGACCGCCATGACCGTGATCGCCGATTGGCAACGGCACTCGATGGAGCGCATGACCGAGGACATCCAGCAATGGACGGACCTGTGGGCGCGGTGCGCGGGCCGCATGGCGCCGACCACGCCGGCAGCTTCCGCGAACGGGGGCACGAAGACGGCGAAATCGGCCACCGGGACCCGCGGCGGATCGCGATCCGCACCAAAGGAGTAGGCGACGTTTGTCGGCTGGCTTCCGACCGGTCCGGCGCGCGGCGTGCCAGCGCCGGCCGGCCTCGTGCGCCCCTGCCGCACCCGGTGCGACACCGGGCCGGATCGCAGGGATCAACACGGCGCGGGGGTCGGCCAGATCACCGCCACCGACCACCGGCTGATCCACTCCCCCCGCAACGTCGTGAACGTCGGGGATTTCGACGCGCTGCGACCGCGCGGCACTTTGGACCGGGTGGAGCAGATCGGCGGGAGCGGGATCGGGCCGCAGGCCCGCACCGCGCGCCCGATCGGCGCCATGACACATGACCCCGGCTGATGGAGGCACCATGTCCGACGACATCATCAGACTGGCCGAGAACCTGATCGGCCCGGCCGATCGACGGCGGCTGGAAAGCTACGGCGCGCATGTCATCCAGCACGGCTGGGCCACGCGCTACGCGTGGTCCGAAGAGGATGGCGACCCGCGCTTCGACATCTTCCGCGGCGGGCCGAACGAGGAATGCGCCGTGCGCGTCGGCCGCCACCGAGAGGCGGACGAGTTCTTCGCCGAGGACGCCGCGGGCCAGCAGATCACCGCCGGCCCGCTCGACCACGTGATGGCCGAGCTCGACATCTATCTGGAGCAGCGCAGCGGCCATGCCCCGCATGGCGCCTGAGCCGGCGGCCGCCTGGATGCGAGATGGTGCGTGATGGACAGCAAACGGATTGCCGCGGTCGTCGTCGCTGTCGCCCTCGTCGCGGCGGCGGCGCTGGGCTACATCTATTGGTCCGACGACGATGAACTCCCTCCGGGCTTCGCCGCCGCGAACGGGCGGATCGAGGCGGAGCGGGTGGACGTCGCCACGAAATCCGGCGGCCGGCTGGAGGAGATCGCCGTCACCGAGGGCGACCGGGTCGAGAAGGATCAGGTGCTCGCGCGGATGGACGACAGCGAACTGCGCGCCCGCCTGCACGAGGCCGAGGCGGGCGTGTCCTCCGCGCGGCAGCAGCTGGCCGAGCGCCGGGCGATCCTCGCGGAAAAGGAGAGCAGCCTCGCCTTCGCCCGCAAGGAGCTGGCCCGCGCCGAAGTGCTCGTCGACCGCGACGTCGTCTCCGAAGAACAGGTCGACCTGCGCCGCACGCAGATGGAGACGGCGCAGGCGGCGGTGGCCTCGGCCGAGGCCGGCGTCGCCGCCGCCGAGGCGCGGATCGAGGCGGCCGAGGCCACCGTGGAGCGACTGAACGCGGAGCTCGACGACTACGTGCTGCGCGCGCCCCGGGCCGGGCGGGTGCAGTACCGGCTGGCCGAGCCGGGCGAGATCCTCGGCGCCGGCGCCCGCGTGCTCACCCTGCTCGACCTGACCGACGTGCGGATGACCGTCTACCTTCCCACGGGCCAGGCCGGGCGGCTCGCCTACGGTGCCGAGGCGCGTCTGGTGCTCGACGCCGCGCCGGAGTTCGTCATCCCCGCCCGTGTCAGCTTCGTCGCCGGGGAGGCGCAGTTCACGCCGAAATACGTCGAGACCGAGGACGAGCGCGAGACGCTGATGTTCCGCGTGCGGCTGCGCATCCCGCCCGAGATCCTCGCCGACTACCAGGACATCGTGAAGACCGGCGTGCCGGGCCTCGCCCATGTCCGCGTCGACCCGGAGGCCGAGTGGCCCGAGCGACTGGCCGTGCGTCTGCCCGATGCCCGATGAGCGGCCGGTCGTCCGCCTGAGCGGGGTCACGCACCGCTACGGCGCCGTGACGGCGCTGGACGGGGTGGACCTGAAGCTGCACGCGGGCCGGATGCTGGGTCTGATCGGTCCGGACGGGGTGGGCAAGTCCACCCTGCTGGGCCTGGTCGCAGGGGTGCGGCGGCTCCAGGAGGGCGAGGTGGAGGTGCTGGGCGGCGACATGGCCGACCGCGCGCACCGCGCCGCAACGCATCCGCGGATCGCCTACATGCCGCAGGGGCTGGGGCGGAACCTCTACCCCACGCTTTCGGTGCGCGAGAATGTCGACTTCTTCGGCCGGCTCTTCGGACAGGGCGCTGCCGACCGCGCCCGGCGCATCGACGAATTGCTCGCGGGCACCGGCCTCGCGTCCTTCGCCGACCGCCCCGCCGAGAAGCTCTCGGGCGGCATGAAGCAGAAGCTCGGCCTGTGCTGCGCCCTGATCCACGACCCCGACCTGCTGATCCTCGACGAGCCCACAACCGGCGTCGATCCGCTCTCGCGGCAGCAGTTCTGGGAGCTGATCGCGCGCATCCGGAAGCGCCGGCCAGAGATGGGCGTGATCGTCGCCACTGCCTACATGTCGGAGGCGGAACGCTTCGACCGTCTGATCGCGCTCGACGCAGGGAGCGTGCTTGCCGAGGGCACGCCTGCCGACTTGCGCGAAGAGGCGGGCGCCGACACGCTGGAGGAGGCGTTCATCGCCTTCCTGCCGCAGGCGGCGCATGGGGAGCACGGCCCGGTGCGCCGGCCGCCGGCAGAGGAGGGTGACGGCGAGACGGCGATCGAGGCCGAGGGTCTGACGAAACGGTTCGGCGACTTCACCGCCGTCGACCACGTGAGCTTCCGCATCGAGCGGGGCGAGATCTTCGGCTTCATCGGCTCGAACGGCTGCGGCAAGACCACGACGATGAAGATGCTCACCGGCCTGCTGGAGCCGAGCGAGGGCACCGCGCGCCTGTTCGGCAAGCCGGTGGACAGCGCCGACCTCGCCACGCGGCGGCGGGTCGGCTACATGTCGCAATCCTTCTCGCTCTATTCCGAGCTTTCGGTGCGCCAGAACCTCGTGCTGCACGCCCAGCTCTTCCAGCTGTCGCGCGCGCGCCAGCGCGAGCGGGTGGCCGAGCTGCTGGAGCGCTTCGACCTGCAGGACGCGGCCGACACGCGCCCGCCGTCGCTGCCGGTGGGCGTGCGCCAGCGGCTGCAACTGGCCGTCGCGGTGCTCCACAAGCCCGAGATGCTCATCCTCGACGAGCCGACGAGCGGGGTGGACCCGGTGGCGCGCGACCGGTTCTGGGCGCTTCTGGCGGAGCTGTCGCGCGACGACGGGGTTACGATCTTCGTCTCGACCCATTTCATGAACGAGGCCGAACGCTGCGACCGGGTCTCGCTGATGCATGCCGGGCAGGTTCTGGCCGTCGGCGCCCCCGACGATCTGCGCACAGACCGCGGCGCCGAGACGCTGGAGGAGGCCTTCGTCGATCACCTGCGCGAGGCGGCCGGCGAAGAGGCGCCCGGCGACGACCCGGTGCCCGAGGACGCCGACGAGGCCGCTCCCGCCCGCCCGCCGCTGTTCTCGCCCGCGCGGGCCTGGGCGGTGGCACGGCGCGAGGGGACGGAGCTGATGCGCGACCGCGTGCGGCTCGCCTTCGCCCTGATCGGGCCGATGATCCTGATGATCGCGGTGGGCTTCGGCATCTCCTTCGACGTCGACAACCTCGACTACGCCGTGCTCGACCGCGACCGCAGCCTCGAAAGCCGGACGCTGACGCGGCAGTTCTCCAGCTCGCGCTATTTCCGCGAAGCGCCCGCGCTCGACTCCCTCGCCGGGATGGACGACAGCCTGCGCCGCGGCGACATCGGCATGGCGCTGGTGGTGCCGCCCGGCTTCGGCCGCGACCTGCTGGCGGGCGACCGGCCCGACGTGGCGCTCTGGGTCGACGGGTCGAATACCGTGCGCGCCGAGACGGCGCGGCGCTATGCCGAGGCGGTGTTCCGAGACTTTCTCGCCGAGGCGGCCGAACGCGAGACCGGCCTGCGCCCCGATCCGTTCCCCGTCTCGATCGAGCCGCGCTTCCTCTACAACCAGACCTTCGACTCGGCCCGCGCGATCCCGCCCGGCGTGCTGATGCTGATGCTCGTCATGATCCCCACGATGATGACGGCGCTTGGCGTGGTGCGCGAGAAGGAGGTCGGCTCGATCGCCAATTTCCACGCCGCCCCGGTGCGGCGGCTGGAGTTCCTGCTGGGCAAGCAGGCACCCTATGTCGCGGTCGCCCTCGTCAGCTTCCTGACGCTCCTGGGGATGCTGCTGACGGTGTTCGGCCTGCGCGTCGAGGGCAGCTTCGCCGCGCTGGCCGCGGGCGCGGCGCTCTACACAACGGCGGCCACGGCCTTCGGCCTCGTGATCTCCACCTTCGTGCGCTCGCAGATCGCCGCGATCTTCGGCAGCGCGATCATCGTCATCATCCCGGCGGTGAACTTCTCGGGCATGCTCTACCCCGTCGCCACGCTCGACGGGCTGACCCGCGCGATCGGGCAGTCCTTCCCCTCCCTCTACTTCCAGCGGATCAGCACGGGGGTGTTCAACAAGGGGCTGGGCTTTGCCGATCTCTACCGCGATCATCTGATGCTCGCGGCCTTCTGCGTGCTGTTCTGGGTGCTGGCGGCGGCGCTCCTGCGCAAGCAGGAGGCGTGAGCCGATGCGGGGCCTGCGCAACATCTACCGCCTCGGGCTGAAGGAGCTGTGGAGCCTGTTCCGCGATCCCGTCCTGATGGGTCTCGTCGTCTATACCTTCACCGGCGCGGTCTTCTTCGTGGCCAACGGCGTGCAGACCGAGGTGCGCAACGCCGCCATCGCCGTGATCGACAAGGACCGCTCCACCCTCTCGGCCCGCCTGCGCGACGCCTTCCTGCCCCCACACTTCCAGCCGGCCGACCTGATCGACGTCGGCGAAATGGCGCCGGCGATGGACCGGGGCACCTACAGTTTCGTGCTCCACGTGCCCGCCGGGTTCGAGGCCGACGTTCTGTCCGGGCGCAACCCGACGCTCCTGCTTGCCGTCGACGCCACGGCGATGACGCTGGCGGGCAACGGCACCGCCTATATCGAGCGGGTCGTGCAAGACGAGGTGGCGGGCTTCCTCGGCCCCGGCGCGGGCGCGGCGGCGCAGGCGGCCACGCTGGTGCCGCGCGCCCGCTTCAACCCCAACCTGCAGTCGCAATGGTTCTTCGCGGTGATGCAGGTGACGGGCAATGTCACCATCCTGTCGGTGGTGCTCTCGGGCGCCGCGGTCATCCGCGAGCGCGAGCACGGCACGATCGAGCACCTGATGGTGATGCCGGTGACGACGCTCGAGCTGATGATGGCCAAGATCTGGGCCAACGGCGTCGTGATTGTCACCGCAGCGGTCCTGTCGTTGCTGCTGGTGGTGGAGGGGCTCATGGGCATCCCCGTGCCGGGCTCGATCGGCGTCTTCGCCGTGGGCGCGGGCGTCTACCTGTTCTCGGTGACGGCACTGGGGATCATGCTGGCCACCTTCGCCACCACGATGCCGCAGTTCGGCTTGCTGGCGATCCCGGTCTTCGTGGTGCTCTACCTGCTCTCGGGCGGCGTGACCCCGGTCGAGGCGATGCCGGAGCCCCTGCAGACCCTGATGCAGGCCTCGCCGGCCACGCATTTCACCAGCTTCGCGCAGGCGGTGCTCTACCGCGATGCCGGGCTCGGGCTGGTCTGGACCGACCTCGCCGCCGTGGCGGGGATCGGTAGCGTGTTCCTCGGCCTCGCTCTGCTGCGCTTTCGCAAGACGATGGCCGCGACGCGCTGAGGCCGACATTGTGGATCGGCACCGGGTGACCTGCCCACCGCGAAGTCCCTCACCCTGACGTTGGGTCTGGCCAACCGCGAAGGAGCAGCCGACATGGGGAAAAGCCACGTCACCCCGGCGCATTCACCGAGGCGCAGATCATGGAGATGATCGAGGTAGAGGAAGCCGGCCTGGCGCGCGCGGACGTGTGCCGCACATATGGGCTCGCGGCGGGTGATGATCGACGGCGTGCAGCAATGTCCGGAGGGTGGAGGCCGGCGACGTCGGTGACATGGAAGACGTGATCCTCGCCGGCGAGCGGCGCAATGAACCAGAAGCCGCGATCGCGGGAGCAGAACCTCACGAAACCCAAAATAATTATAAAAAATCAGTATGTTGCGCATTTTTTGCGGGAAGTCTGACCAAAGCGCGTAGCTGCCAGGCTCCAGACTCGTTGAGGGTCAAGGCCAGAAGATGACGGCTGCGGCGAGGGCGATTGCGGATGGGGAGACTTTCGGGCAGCGGTCGTACCGGGCTGCGACGCGCCGCCAGTCCTTCACACGACCGAACATGATCTCGATGCGATTGCGGCGCCTTTATCGGCGCTTGTCGTAGCGAACCGCCTTTTCGCGCGACTTCCAGCCGGGGAGGTCGACCCCATACTCAGCATAACCACGGAAGCCCCCTGATCATGCCCTCAGGCCAACTCGCTCTTTCCACCACCTTGACGGACGTCACCTCTTGGAACACGACCCGCATGCGCTCCGATACCGCGGCGTCATGGAGCTGGCATGGGCCGGATGTGACGATGAGGAGATCATGTCGTATTCCGGCCACGACACGCGGGACATGGTGAAGAAGCATGTCGGCGAAGCAAGACAGCGGGTGAGGGCAAAGTCGGCCTGGGAGAAGCGCAGAAGAACGGAACAGGGGTAGAACATGAACACCCGTACGGCTGACAACCGGACTGCTAACCGGCCGGCCGCCGCTTGACGGCGGCGGGCCGAAATACTAAGCGGACAACGGCTTAGGGGTATAGCTCAGTTGGTAGAGCATCGGTCTCCAAAACCGAGGGTCGTGGGTTCGAGTCCCTCTGCCCCTGCCAGACGACTGACGGACTTGCGAGACCCGCCGGCGGTCTCGCGTCCTCGTCCTCCTGACTCCCCCATGCCTCCTGCCTCCCTCCATGGATGGCGCGTCGTGCCCGGCCACCGGATCGTTGAACCCGAGGCTTGAATGGCGGGCGCAATCGTCGAGGACCGGGCGTTCGCAATTCGGGCCCAAGGGGGGGCTCGGCCGCGGCCTGCGCGCAAGGCCTGCGGGCAACCACCGCCCCGAGGGTCTGCACGCCCGCGGCGACACGACACCGGGGCGATACCGACCGGATACCGCAGGCCGCCTTGGGGCCTTCCGTCCCTCGGCGGGAGGGGCTAGGAGAGCGGCGCTCGACCCGAGGAGGCCCCGATGCACGACATCCGTTTCATCCGCGAGAACCCCGAGGCGTTCGACGCCGCGATGGCGCGGCGGGGGCTGTCGGGCATCGCCCGAGAAGTCCTTGAAATAGATCGGATAAGGCGCGAGAAGATCGCCGCCGCCGAGGCCGCGCAGGCCGAACGCAACGCCGCCTCGAAGGAGGTCGGCCAGGCCAAGGCGCGTGGCGACGAGGCAGGGTTCGCCCGCCTGCGCGCCCTCGTGGCCGACAAGAAGGAGGAGGTCGCCCGCCTCGAGGCCGAGGCCCAGGCGCAGGATGCGCGCCTCACCGACATGCTCATGGGCCTGCCCAACCTGCCGCACGACGACGTCCCCGACGGCGCCGACGAAGACGACAACGTCGAGCTTCGCCGCTGGGGCACCCCGCCCGAGTTCGCTTTCGCTCCGAAGGAACACTTCGAGATCAAGGGGGCAGCCGACCATCTCGACTTCGAGACCGCTGCCCGCCTCTCCGGCTCGCGCTTCGTGATGCTGACGGGTGCGGCCGCCCGCCTCCACCGCGCGCTCGCGCAGTTCATGCTCGACACCCACGTGAGCGAGAACGGGCTGCGCGAGGTCAACGCACCGGTGCTCGTGCGCGACGAGGCGATGCTCGGCACCGGGCAGCTGCCCAAATTCGGCGAGGACAGCTACCAGACCCGCGAGGGATGGTGGCTGATCCCCACCTCCGAGGTGACGCTGACCAACATCGTCGCCGGCGAGATCGTCGACGAGGCGGCACTGCCGATGCGCTTCACCGCGCATTCCCTGTGCTTCCGCTCCGAGGCGGGCGCGGCGGGCAAGGATACCCGCGGCATGCTGCGCCAGCACCAGTTCGAGAAGGTCGAGATGGTGTCGATCACCCACCCCGACCACTCGCGCGACGAGCACGAGCGCATGACCCGCTGCGCGGAAGCCATCCTCGAGCGGCTCGGCCTGCCCTACCGCACGATGGTGCTCTGCACCGGCGACATGGGCTTCGGCGCGCGGCGCACCCACGACATCGAGGTCTGGCTGCCGGGGCAGAACCGCTACCGCGAGATCTCGTCGGTCTCGGTCTGCGGCGACTTCCAGGCCCGGCGGATGAACGCCCGCTTCCGCCCCGCCGGCGGGGGCAAGCCCGACTACGTCCACACGCTCAACGGCTCGGGGCTGGCGGTGGGCCGCTGCCTGATCGCGGTGCTCGAGAACGGACAGCGCGAGGATGGCTCGGTCGCCCTGCCCCAGGCGCTGACGCCGTATCTTGGCGGCGCGCGCGAGATCACGGCCCTGGGCGCGCTGGCCTGAACCGGGGCGCGCGACTTCAGCGGCCCCGGCTCCATTTCGTCGCAGGGCGCCCCGAACCGGCCGGGCGGGGTGGCGTTTCCGCCCCGGGGGGGAGACGGTCGGTGCAACCGCCGCCCAGATCCCCGCGTTGAGAGGCCATGTCAGATCTGCCACCCTCCCCCGACGACGCCACCGACACCGCCCGGATGAAGGCCGCGCTGGTGGCGGCCGCCGCCGTCGCCTTCGCCGCCGCACCGCTCGCGGTGCCCTTCGACGGGTTCGAGCCCGGCGCCTACCCCGTCCCGCAGGACGACCCGCCGGTGCAACCCGCCGGCTACGCCTTCGGCATCTGGGGGCCGATCTACCTGTGGCTCGTGGCGCACGCGCTCTACGGGCTGGTCCGCCGCTCCGACTCGGCCCGCTGGGAGGGCACGCGCTGGCCCATGGCGCTGTCGCTCGCCGTCGGCGCGGGGTGGCTCGCCATCGCGCAGGTCTCGCCGATCTGGGCGACCGTGCTGATCTGGGTAATGCTTCTGTCGGCCCTCCTCGCCCTCTGGCGCGCCCCGGAGCGGGAGGACCGGTGGCTGCTGCGCGCGCCGATCTCGCTCTACGCGGGGTGGCTGACGGCGGCGAGCTGGGTGGCCGTCGGGCTGCTCGGGGCGGGCTACGGCGTGGGCCCCGGCGAGGTCGGATGGGCCTGGATCGGGCTCGCCGGCGCGCTTGCCACCGCCCTTGCCGTCACCCGCCTCGCCGGGCCCGCCCCCTTCTACGCCGCCGCGGTGGCCTGGGCGCTGATCGCCGTGGCCGTCGCCAACTGGGGCGCGCAGTGGGGCCTCGTCGCCGCCGCACTCGGCGGCGCCGCCGTGGTGGCCGCTCCCGCCCTCGCCCGGCTCCGGGCGGGGTAGCCATCCGCCAGGGCCCGGGCCCGGGCCAGGACCCCATTGCCGCGGCTCCATCATCTTGGGCCAAATACTCCGGGGGGTGCGGGGGGCTGGCCCCCCGCTCCGGCGCGGCGGTCGGGCACTCCGCCCCCACCAGACCTTTCCCACACCGGCCCCTGCCCCGGCGCTACTGCTGCCGTTAGTTCTTGCCGCCGTCAGTTCTTGCCGCCGTCAGTTCTTCCCCAGGTGCTTGCGCAGCTTCGACGGCCCCGGGGCCTTCCTGCCCTTGTAGGGGTTCCTGTCCGCCTGGCTGCGGAAGGTCAGGCGGATCGGCGTGCCGGGCATGTCGAAATCGGCCCTCAGACCGTTGACGAGGTATCGGCGGTAAGCCTCGGGCAGATCCTTCGGGTTCGAGCACATCACGACGAAGCCGGGCGGGCGCGTCTTGGCCTGCGTCATGTAGCGCAGCTTGATCCGCCGCCCCCCCGGCGCCGGCGGCGGATGCGCCTCGACCATCGCGCCGAGCCACTGGTTCAGCCTCGCCGTCGTCACCCGGCGGTTCCACACAGCGTGCGCCTGCAGGATCGCGTCGTGCAGCCGGTCGAGGCCGCGGCCCGTCTTCGCCGACACCGTCACCAGCGGCGCGCCGCGCAGCTGCGGCAGCAGGCGGTCGAACGCCTCCTTGAGCGCGGCGAGCTTGCCTTGGCGGTCCTCCTCCACGTCCCACTTGTTGACGGCGACGACGACCGCCCGCCCCTCGCGTTCGGCAAGGTCGGCGATGCGCAGGTCCTGTGCCTCGAAGGGGATCGCGGCATCGAGCAGCACGACCACCACCTCGGCGAAGCGCACCGCGCGCAGGCCGTCGGCGACCGACAGCTTCTCGAGCTTCGCCTGCACCTTGGCCTTCCGCCGCATGCCCGCGGTATCGAAGATGCGCATCGGCGTGCCGGCCCAGTCGATCCGCAGCGCGATCGCGTCGCGGGTGATCCCCGCCTCGGGGCCGGTGAGCAGCCGCTCCTCGCCGAGGATGCGGTTGACCAGGGTCGACTTGCCGGCGTTGGGCCGGCCGACCACGGCCACCTGCAACGGCTTCTCCGCAGTGATGGCGCGGGGGGCGTCGAGATCGTTCTCGCCGACGTCGACCTCGGTCTCGGGCGCCTCGGCCTCGGCCCGCGCCTCGAAGCCCTCGGCCAGCGGCGCCAGGGCGGCGTAGAGCTCGGGCATCCCCTCGCCGTGCTCGGCCGAGAGCGGGATCGGCTCGCCCAGCCCCAGCCCCCAGGCCTCGATCACGCCGGCCTCGCCGGCGGAGCCCTCGGCCTTGTTCGCGGCGACGATCACGTGGCGGGCGTTGCGCCGCAGGATCTCGGCGAAGACCTCGTCGGCGGCCGTGACGCCCGCGCGGGCGTCGAGCAGGAACAGGCAGACATCGGCCTCGCCGACGGCGCGCTCGGTCAGCTTGCGCATCCGGCCCTGCAGGCTTTCGTCGGTCGCCTCCTCCAGGCCGGCGGTGTCGATCACGGTGAAGCGGAGGTCGCCCAGCCGCGCCTCGCCCTCGCGCAGGTCGCGCGTGACGCCGGGCTGATCGTCGACCAGCGCGAGGCGCCGGCCCACGAGCCGGTTGAACAGGGTGGACTTGCCCACGTTGGGGCGGCCAACGATGGCGAGAGAAAAGGTCATGCGTCACCGCGCCAGACTGGAAGCGCGCCTCATACACGAGCGGCGCGGCAAGGCAAACCCGCCCGAGGCCGCCGCCCGCGAAGATCACAGCCCGCTGCCCCGGCCGCACCGCTGCCTGACCCCACCGCCGCCGGCCGGCGCGGACCTCGGCTGCGCCATCGGCCCGCCCACCCGGCGATCCCTCGCCTGCGCGCGCCGCCCGGCCCGGCGCTTGTTGCTATTCGGCGGCCATGCGCGCCCGCTCCGGCGGAGCGTAAAGGTAGTCGCGCGTGAGCGGCACGACATCGCGCTCGGTGGCGAGCTGGAGCTGGAAGACGCAGTGCATGTGGTGGCGGAAGCTCATCTCGGAGGCGATCAGGTAGTAGCGCCACATCCGGCAGAACCGCTCGTCGTAGAGTTCGCGCGCCCGGTCGATGTTTGCCATGAACCGCTCGTACCAGTGCGCCAGGGTGTAGGCGTAATGCAGCCGCCAGACCTCGACGTCGCATGTCCACAGCCCCGAGCGCTCGACCGGCGTCATCACCTCCGACAGCGCCGGGATGTAGCCGCCGGGGAAGATGTATTTCGAGATCCACGGAGAGGTCACGCCCGGCGGGTTGGACCGCCCGATCGTGTGGATCAGGGCCACGCCCCCCGGCGCGAGCCGGGCGTGAACGTTCTCGAAATACTCGCCGTAATGCGGCACGCCGACATGCTCGAACATGCCGACCGACACCACGCGGTCGAACTCCTCGCGCACCTTGCGGTAATCCTGCAGGCGGAACTCCACGCGGTCGGACAGGCCCGCCATCTCGGCCCGGCGGGTGGCGACGGCGTGCTGTTCCTTCGACAGGGTCACGCCGACCACCCGCGCGCCGTGATCGCGCGCCAGCGTCAGGGCCATGCCGCCCCAGCCGCAGCCGATGTCGAGCACACGCATCCCCGGCTCGAGCAGCAGCTTGCCGGCGATATGGCGCTTCTTGGCCTCCTGCGCGGCATCGAGCGTCATGCCCGCCCTGGGAAAGTAGCCGCATGAATACTGTTTGTCGGCGTCAAGGAACAGATCGTAGAGCTCACCCGACAGATCGTAATGGTGCGCCACGTTCGCCCGCGCCCTGGGCATGGGATTCGACTGCGCGAGGCGGCGCAGCGCCATCTGCGCGGCCTGGTGGGCCGAGATCGTCCAGTGCGAGCCGCCGGCGCGGCGGTTGCGCGTGAGCAGCTCGAGGAACCCGTGCAGGTCGTCGCCCTCGATGGCGATCGTGCCGTCCATGTAGGCCTCGCCCACGGCGAGCTCGGGATGCAGCACCAGCCGGCGCGGCACCGCGTCGTCCTCGATCCGGATGGTCACGTCAGGCCCGTTCTCTCCGGGGCCGAAGCTGCGCGGGCCGCGCCGGCCCGGCCCCTCCAGCGTGAGGCGACCCACCACCACGAGCCGCGAGAGCATGTTGTCGAGCAATCTTGTCCACATGGGCGCCCCCTCGCCTTGGAAAGGCAGCGCCCTCGCACCGGGCACCGCCCCGTGTCTCAACAAGGTGACAGGATGCCACAAGGTTCCCCTTCCGACAAATCGAGGCGCGCCGGCGGCACGCTCAGCCGTCGGAAACGATGCGTTTCGCGAGAGATTCCCCTTTGTCAATCGGCGGTTTTTCGCTCATATTCGACCCGCTATACACTCGACCCTCGGCCGACTCGCGGGGATGCCACGATGATCGCTGTGCGACTGCTCCTCCTCTCCGGCATGCTGACGGGCATGGCACTCGCCGTGTTGATCGCCAGCCTGCACTGACCGCGCCGCCATGGCCGTCCACGCCGTGTCTGCGGGGTCGTGGCGTCTTGGCGTGGCGCCCGCTCTCCCGACCGATCGACCGTCCTGCGCATTTCTGACCTATGTCAAGGAAACTTGACAGAGCACCTGTCAGCTTCCCTCGAAACACGCGGAGGGAGACGCACCGCCATGCGCATCATGTTCATCCACCCGAACTACCGCTCCGGCGGGGCCGAGATCGCCGGAAACTGGCCGCCGGCCTGGGTCGCCTACCTCACCGGCGCCCTGCGCAAGGCGGGGTACGACGACATCCATTTCGTCGATGCGATGACCAACAACCTCACCGAGGGCGAGATCCGGGTGAAGCTGGCCGAGATCCAGCCCGACGTGGTGGGCGTCACCTCGATCACGCCGTCGATCTACGCCGCCGAGCGGTGCCTGCAGATCGCCAAGGAGGTCGTGCCCAACGCCGTTGGCGTCCTCGGCGGCGTCCACGCGACCTTCATGTTCAAGCAGGTGCTTTCGGAGGCGCCGTGGATCGACGTGATCGTGCGCGGCGAGGGCGAGGAGGTGGTCGTCCAGCTCTTCGACGCCATCGCCGAGGGCCGCTGGCCTGCCGACCGCAAGAAGATCAACGGTCTGGCCTATACCGACGGCGACGAGATCGTGGCCACGCCCGCCGCCGCCACGGTGAAGGATCTCGACGGGCTCGACCCCGACTGGTCGATCCTGGAGTGGGAGAAATACACCTACATCCCGCTGAACACGCGCGTCGCCATCCCCAACATGGCGCGCGGCTGCCCTTTCACCTGCTCGTTCTGCTCGCAGTGGAAGTTCTGGCGCGACTACCGCGTGCGCGACCCCAAGGCGGTGGTCGACGAGATCGAGAAGCTGGTCAACGAGCACGACGTGGGCTTCTTCATCCTCGCCGACGAGGAACCCACCATCAACCGCAAGAAGTTCGTCCAGTTCTGCCAGGAGCTGATCGACCGCGGCCTGCCCGACCGGGTGAAATGGGGCATCAACACCCGCGTCACCGACATCCTGCGCGACGAGGAGCTTCTGCCCTTCTACCGCAAGGCCGGCCTCGTCCACATCTCGCTCGGGACCGAGGCCGCCGCGCAGATGAAGCTCGACCAGTTCAACAAGGAAACCAAGGTCGAGGACAACAAGCGCGCGATCGAGCTGTGCCGGAAGGCCGACATCCTCACCGAGGCGCAGTTCATCGTCGGCCTCGACAACGAGACGCCCGAGACGCTGGAAGAGACGTTCCAGATGTGCTGGGACTGGCAGCCCGACCTCGCCAACTGGGCGATGTACACGCCGTGGCCCTTCACGCCGCTCTTCCAGGAGATGAAGGACCAGGTCGAGGTGTTCGACTTCTCGCGCTACAACTTCGTCAATCCGATCATGAAGCCCGCGGCGATGGACAGGGCCACCCTGCTCGACCGGGTGATGCACAACTACCGCCGCTTCTACAGCCGCAAGGCGCTGTTCCACTATCCGTGGCGCGGCACGGGCTTCCGCCGGCGCTACCTGCTCGGCTGTCTCAAGGCCTTCATGAAGGCGGGCGTCCAGCGATCGTTCTACGACCTCGGCAAGAACAACTACTGGGGTCCGCAATCGAAGGACAAGGTGCATTTCGACTTCGACATGTCCAAGCAGCTCGCCGAGGCCCAGCTGGAAGACTGGGAGGCCGCGGCCGACCGGGCGGCGCGCGCCGCCGAGCGGCGCGAGGCAATCCGCCAGCAGGGCAAGGAGCGGGCGCAGGAGCGCAACGCGGCCAAGGCCTTCAAGATGCCCAACGGCGCCGAGATCGGCGGCTGTGGCGGCGGCGGCAGCCAGCAGATGACCGAGGACGAGATGGAGCGGACCTGACATGTTCGCCGCCCTCGCCGGAGCCCCCCCGGACGCCTCCCCGCACGGGGACCCGCACGGGGGGGCGCGCATCGGCCCCAACGCCATCCTGCAGATGGTGCCGGTGCTCGACGCCCATACCGGGGCCGACATCCGCCGGTCGCTCCTCGCGGAGGCCGGGGTGATCGACCTGCCCGACGGGTCAGGGATGATCCCCGAAGGCCCGGCCGCCGCGCTGCACCAGGCGCTGCGCCGCCGCCTGCCCCACGAGGCGCCGCGGATCGCCCGAGAGGCGGGGCTCGGCACCGGCGACTACATCCTCGCCCACCGTATCCCGCGGCCCGCGCAGACGCTCCTGCGCGTGTTGCCGGCCCGCCTCGCCGCGCCGATCCTCGCCCGCGCCATCGCCAGACACGCCTGGACCTTCGCCGGCTCGGGCACATTCGCCATCGCGGCGCGCGATCCGCTCACCTTCACGCTGGCCGACAACCCGGTGGTGCGGGGCGAGCGCTCCGACGTGCCGCTCTGCGCGTGGCACGAGGCAGTGTTCGAGCGGCTGTTCCGCAGCCTTGTCAGTTCCCGCACGCGCGTGACCGAGACGCAATGCTGCGCGCAGGGCGCGCCCGCCTGCCGCTTCGAGGTGCGGCTGCGCTAGCCGAGGCGGGCGGCACCGTCAGGCTGGGGCACGGTCAGGCTGCGGCACGCGCGGCGGCCTCCATCCAAAAGCGGGCGCCGCCCCTGTCCGCCCCCGGGCCGGAACGCCACACCGGACGACACCAACCCCATCAACGGGGCGGTGAGCGGCGCGCTGACCCGCATCCTCGGCGCATGACGCAAGGGCGGGCCCCGCCCTCGCCCCCTCGCTCTCGCCCCGCGGCCGAGCTCGTCCCTGGCACCGGAAGGACACCGACGAGCCTGCGAGCCGCTCTGCGCAATGCCTTGATATGAAACCGTAAAACTTCCAGGCGTTGAAAGAGGGCCAGCCGGGCGTTACGATTCCCTCAATATCCCCGAGCACAACGCCCGCTGTCGGGCGTTTCGCCAACCCGCGTATGGCCGCAGGCCGACGCGGCCCCGAACCTGCGCGCCGCGCCTCCGGGGCGAGCGCACGAGAGGAGGACAGATGACCGATCGCAACCCCGACAAAGGGTTTATTGCGCTTCTCGGCTGGAGCCTGAACGCCATCGACGCCGTCGACCGCTTCGACCGGCGCTATATCGTCGTGGCGCCGCCCTGGGCCGAGGACTATTGCCAGCAAAACGACATCCCCTTCATTGCGTGGGATTTCGACCGGCTCAACGAACGGTCCTACGAGCTCGCCCACAAGCTCAAGGAGGAAGGCGTCGATGTCGCCATTCCGCTCTACGAGGAGACGGTGGAATGGGCCGGCGCCGTCAACGCGGTGCTGCTCGAAAACCCGCGCCTTCTCGGCCAGTCGATGCTGTTCCGCGACAAGTCGCTGATGAAGCGGCGGGCGCAGCTCGGCGGCATCCGCGTGGGCGTCTTCGAGGAGGCGCACGACCGCGGCGACGTCATCCGCTTCCTGAAGCGGGTGAACCAGACGCTGCTCAAGCTCGACGGCGACCCCAACGACCCGATCCACTTCAAGGCGTTCGACAAGTCGGGCACGGCCGGCCACCGGGTGATCCGCACGCCCGAGGATGTCGACAACATCCCCGACGAGGAGTTTCCGGCGCTCCTGGAGAGCCACCTCGACGGCTGGGAATTCGCGGTGGAGGCGTGGATCAAGGATCGAAAGATCCAGTTCCTCAACATCTCGGAGTACGTGACGCTCGGCTACTCGGTCTTCGTGCCGGCCACGCCAGAGCTCGAGGCGCACCGAGCCCGCATCACCGAAGAGATCGAGAAGCTGATCGAGGCGTTCGACATCGACTTCGGCTTCATCCACCCCGAGTATTTCCTGACGGCCGACAACCGCCTCTACTTCGGCGAGGTCGCCTATCGCCCGCCGGGCTTCAACGCGCTCGAACTGATCGAGCGCGCCTACGGCTTCAACGGCTACCAGGGCTTGGTTCTGATGTTCGATCCCAAGACGACGCAGGACGAGATCGACGCCTTCTTCCCCAAGCCGGTCGAGGGCGCCCGGGGCCACGCCGGCTGTTTCGGCGTCTATCCGCGCCGCCGGGTCATCAGCCGTCTCGAAGTGCCGAAGGAGACGGCCGACAACCCCTATTTCGAGTTCCACGAGCTTGCCGAGCCGATGGAGCAGAAGGTCGCCAAGCGCACCGCCTTCGGAACGCATTGGGGGCTGGCCTACTTCTTCGGCGAGGATCCCCACACGCTGCGGGACCTGTTGAAGGCGCAGGAAGAGCTCGACTACTACGTCTGAGGCCGAACAGCAGCGGCAGGTGCCCATGACGCAGACCATCAGCGACGCCGACCGGCTGGCCGGCACGCTCGACGTCGCCCTCGAGCGGCTCGAGCAGGCGCGGCCCTTCGCCAAGGCGCGTCACCAGCGCCCCGTGCTCGACGTGGTCGCGCGGCTGATGGCGCTGCCGGGCGGGCCGGAGGCGGTCTATGTCCGCGCCGCGCGAATGGATGCCGCCGGCCTGTTCGCCGGCTCCGACTGGGCCGTGCCGACGGCGCTCCTGCCGCAGCTGTCGGGCCAGACGCTCGAGAGCGAAGACCGGGTGCTGGCCGCCCTCGAGATGGCGAGCCTGATGCGCTTTCTCGCCGTGGCGACGGGCGATGCGCGCCACCCGCTCCTGCAGGAGGAGCATTCGCGCCACTACCTGACGCAGGTGCTGGCGCTCAACCTGCCGCGCTTCTTCGAGTTCTCCGACGAGGCGAGCCGGGCGGCGGGCGAGCGCGCGGCGCTGGTGAGCCGCGTGCTGCGCTTCATCGCCGAGCGGGTGGGCCTGCGCGACGTGCTCGGCGTGATGGTCGCCGAGATCTGGCGCATCCTCGAGCAGCGGCCCGTGCAGATGGCGCCGGTCAAGGACATGGTCACGCAGATCGCGGTGGCGCTCAACCGGCAGGGCACCGAGCCCGGCGCCGAGCGGCTGGGCGCCGAGCGGCTGGTCAGCGCGCTCTTCGGCCCGACGGCCGAGACGC
This sequence comes from Rhodovulum sp. 12E13, assembly GCF_003340565.1. Lineage (GTDB taxonomy): Bacteria > Pseudomonadota > Alphaproteobacteria > Rhodobacterales > Rhodobacteraceae > HLUCCA09. Next base: position 55,104 of record NZ_QPLK01000021.1, read on the forward strand.
TCGACGACCCCGGCCTCGACGCCTATCGCGCCCGTCTCGACACGCTCGACGACGCGGGCCTCTCGCGCGAGGCGATGGGCTTCGCCCGCTCGATGCACGACACCGGCCTCGTGTCGGACTACCACGTGGCCTTCCTGCTCTGGGCGCTCGACTATCCCGACCGTCCGCTCGTGCCCGAGGCGATGGGCCTGGGCTCCACCGGGCTCGATTGCTGGCGGCACTACCGCGGGCTGATCGAGGAGCTGATCCGCGCCGCGATCACGCCCGCGACACCGCAGGCGCTTCACGGCCTCGCCATGCTGCTCGAACGCGGCGTGCTGCATCACGCCCCCGTTCCCGCGGCCCTCAAGGGCCTCCTGCGGCTGGATCTGGCGCCGGCGGTGCGCGACCGGATCGCCCTCGGCTTCGGGGCCGAGGCCCCGGCCGAGACGCATCTCGTGGCCGGCGCGGTCGAGGTGATCGGCCTGCCGCTCGGCGTCGGACAGGGCGCGAACCCCACCTGCCAGTCGGCCCGCGCCATCTCGATGTGGGCGCTGAACGACCCCGATTACCTGCTGCACCTCGTCGTGCAGGCCGCCGAGGCCGAGACGGTCCTGATGGAATTCGAGGGCCGCCCGATCGACGCGGCCGGCCTGCCCGCAGGTCTCGCCGGGTTCGGCCCCATCGACGCCGACCCGATCTCGGTGCTGCTCGTTCCCCATCTCGACCGGGTTTATGCCGAGATGGGCCGTCTCTGCGCGGGGCGCGCGGGCGACCCGCATCGCTGGGTCAACCCCGAGTTCCACGGCTGGTGGGTGGCGCGCGACTGCGCCGTGGCCGTCGACGTGGGCACCGGGCTGCTCGACGATTACGACCGCTTCGTGGCCCGCTTTCACGAGAGCTACCACCCCGCCCATAACGGCGACCGCCCGCTGATCCACCCCCAGCCCGCCGGCATCGCCTTCACCGACGCCACGGGCGCCTTCGTGGGCTGGCACGCCATCACCATCCTGCGCGTCGCGCCGGGCCGCGCGGGCGAGATGCGCGTCTATTTCTACAACCCCAACAACGACAGCGGCCAGGACTGGGGGTGCGGCGTGCAGGTCACCACCGGTGGCAACGGCGAGCGCCACGGCGAGGGCTCTCTCGCGTTCGAGCAGTTCGCCTCGCGCCTCTATCTGTTCCACGACCACTGGCTGCGCTCTGCCGGCAGCGCGCCGGTGCCGGACGACGCGATCGCCCGGGTCCGCGCGATGGCGGTGGAGAGCTGGGCGGCAGACCGCGTGCCTGCCGAGGCGCGAGGCGGCCTGCCGGCCTGAGCGCGCGCCGTCGCCCGCCAGCCCCGTGCGGCGGACCCGTGCGGCGCGGCCACCGGCATCCGCCGCCCGCGCCCGGAGGTGGGGGGCTCTGCGGGCGGGGGTTCTGCGGTCGGGGGCTCTGCGGGCGGGGGCTCTGCGGGCGGGAGCCTGCCAGGAAGCGGCACAGGCCGGCGCCATCCGCCGGCGGGCGCCCCCGGGACGACGCAGGGGCATTGTCGAGGCCCGAAGACCATGCCGGGCGGCCGAGGCTTGCGCCTGCCGCCGATGCCGGTGCACCCTGACATCGGGGAGGAAGACAGGTGCGCCAGACTGCCCACCGCATGCCGGAGGCATCGACCCCGGCGCCGCGCCCGACAGCGGCCCTGCCGGCTGCGCCGACCGCGCCCGTGTGGGCCGGGACGCCTGGAAGCGACAGCGGCGCCGCAGGGCGGCCGCCCTGCCCCGGCATGGGCGTCGCGTCGTGATCCGGGTCGGCCTCGCGGGATACGGGCTGGCCGGGCGGTGCTTTCATGCGCCCTTCCTCGGGCCCGCGGGGCTGGAGCTGGTCGCGATAGCCACGTCGCGGTCCGGTGAGGTGGCGGTGCGCTGGCCCGGGGTCGAGGTGATGGCCTCGGCCGAGGCGCTGGCCGCCCGCGACGACCTCGACCTCGTCGTGATCGCCACCCCCAACGACAGCCACGCAGCCCTCGCCCACGCCGCGCTCGCCGCCGGCGCGCATGTCGTGGTCGACAAGCCGATGGCGCTCGACCTCGCCGAGGCGCGGGGGATGGCGGAGGCGGCACGCGCGGCGGACCGGATGCTGGCCGTCTTCCACAACCGGCGGTGGGACGGCGACTTTCTCACCGCGCGGCGGGTGCTGGCCGAGGGCAGGCTCGGGCGCGTCTTGGCGTGGGAGGGGCATTTCAACCGCCTGCGCCCCGATGGCCTCTCCCGCTGGCGCGGCGGGCCGGGGCCGGGCGCTGGCCTGCTCGCCGATCTCGGGCCGCACCTGATCGACCAGGCGCTGACCGTCTTCGGGCGGCCAGATTGGCTCTGGGCCGATCTCGCCGAGCCGCGCGGGCTGGGGGGGCCCGACGAGGCCTTCCTTGTCCGCCTCGGCTTTGGCGAGGTGCGCGCAACGCTCGCGGCATCGCTCTTCGTGGGCGAGAGCGACCGCCGGATCGCGGTGCACGGCACCGGCGGAAGCCTCGTGATCGCCGGCACCGACACGCAGGAGCGCGACCTTAAGGCGGGTGGCGGCCCGGGCGATGCGGGGTTCGGCCGGTTCGAGGGCGGCGCCGCCCTGCACGGGCCGGACGGGGTTCAGGCGGTGCCGGTCGAGGCTGGCCGTTACCTCGCCTTCTACGAGGGCGTCCGCCGCGCCATCGGGGAGGGTGCGGCGCCGCCGGTGCCGCTGGACGAGGCGCTGGCGGTGATGGAGGTGCTCGACGCCGCCCGCCGCTCGGCCCGGGAGGGGCGCCGCGTCGAGCTGCGCTGACCTGCCCCTCCGCCGGTGACCCGGCATCCACCGCAGGACGACCGACGACGGAGGGTGCCGTGCAGGGGCCGGTGCGCGCCGCGCGCCCGCGGCCCATCGCATGCCGCCCCTCGCACGCCCCCGTGCCGGCGTCAGAGCGAGGGCGTGGTCGTGGCTCCATCGTCCGCGGTCACGGCCGATGCGTCCTTGTCCGCGGGCGCGTTGTCGGCCACGCCCCACACGGGCTCCTCCAGCGGCAGCACCCAGGGATCGGCGCGCAGGTAGCCGAGCGGCACCGCGGTCAGGTCGACCTCCGGGTCGACGAAGGGCTGCATCGGCCGGCCGTTGAGCGACTTCACGATCTCGGCGCGCACCTCGACATCGCCGTATCCGGCCTCCTGCCACACGCGTTCGAGATGGCCGGCGAACTGGTGCACCATGTCGGAGCGCGGCATCATCTTCCACGCCTGCCGGTCGGTGAGGTAGTCGCGCGGGTCGACGAGCCACGACCGGTCGCCCGAGGTCACCACGAAGGCGCCGTCCGTGTCGCGGTCGTAAATCCGCATCCGCCAGGAAAAGCGGTGCCCGTCGCCCGACCAGCGCACCTCGGTCGGAAAGGCGCCGGCGCGGATCGGCAGCACGATCTGCACCGCGAGCCAGCCTGCCATCGCCGCGAGCGCCACCGCCGGCAGTGCGGTAGCCGCCGGCGCGGGCGGCGGCACGTGGGCCGGCAGCTCCTCGAAGCGGGCGTGCAGCCAGCGCGCAAGCTGACGCGGCCAGTCGGGCGCGAAGAAGATCGTGGTGGCGAGAATCGTCAGCCACGGGAAGATGCCGATGTTGAAGAACAGCGCGTTCGAGGCGTGGAACAGGCAGTAGACGAAGAAGGTTGCAAGCCGCGTCCTCTCCCACAGCAGCAGCGGCGCGCCGACGACATGCAGCACCACCGTGCCCCAGGTGCCCGCGAGGATCACCCAGTCGTAATGCAGCAGGACGCCGAACCAGCGCTCGTCGGCCTGCCCGCGCAGCCACATCCCCAGCGGCTCGCCCGCCAGCCAGTCGGGCGTCAGCTTCACCAGCCCCGCGTAGATCAGCATGATCTCCATCTGCGCCCGAAGCATGAACACGGCGCCGTAGGGCACGTGCGTGCCGCCCGCGCGCGGAAACAGCCGCGCGTCGAGCGACAGCGCCCGGTGCGCCGGCAGGAAACACATCAGGATCAGGAACAGGATGACGAGGTAGAAGTGATTGAGGTATTCCGCCTTGTCGAGCAGGAAGAAGTAGCTGAACGTCACCGTCAGCGCCACGATGGACACGCGGTAGAACAGCCCGAGCATCACCAGAAGGGCGAAGAAACCCATGCCGAGCCAGGCGACGTGGATCCACGGCTCGGGCAGCGGCTGCACCCAGTGAAAGCCCGGATAGGTGAAGTGGAACTCGGGCGCCACCCAGTAGCGCCAGACCCGGTCGTACTTGATGAAGCGCCAGCAATCCCACACGAGCATCGCGCCGAGCGCGATCCGGAAGACGGCGAGCGAAAGTGCCGGAACCGGCTGGGCGAGCCTGTCGGCGATGGCGGCGACGTCGAGGGTGCGTGTCGTCATCGGTCTGTCCCCTATCTGTCCTGACGCGGGGAATACGGGGCATCCGCCCTGCGTATTCCCGCCGACAGCCGAATTCGGGGAGAGAATGCCATGACGGCCGACGCGCTGACCATCATCTACGACGGCGAGTGCCCGTTCTGCGCCTCCTACGTCCGGATGGCGCGATTGCGCGAGGCGGTGGGCGCGGTCGATCTGGTCGATGCGCGCGGGGGTGATCCGCGCGTGGCCGAGGCGCAGGCCGCGGGGCTCGACCTCGACGACGGCATGGTCGTGCTGTGGCAGGGAGAGCGGCATTACGGCGCCGAGGCGGTTCACCTGATCGCCGTGCTTTCGGGCGAGGGGGGGGTCGGCAACCGTCTTCAGCGGCGGCTCTTCCGCTCGCCTCGGGTGGCGGCGACGCTCTACCCCTGGCTCGTGCGCGGACGGCGCCTGTGGCTGCGTGCCACGGGGCATGCACCGATCGACCCGGCGAAAAAAAAGGTGAAGGCCGGGGAATAGAGACGGCGGCGGCACGTAATCCCTCCGAGGCCCGCTGGCGGGTCCGCGAAGGAGAGAGACGGGGGCGACCCATGGCAGCCGCCTGCGCACCGGCTCTCCCGCACGAGAGAGAACAAGGAGTAGTCGCATGACCATCAGGATCGCATTCGCCGCGCTCGGCACGACCGCGCTGTTGCTGACGAGCGGGGCCGCAACGGCGCAATCCGCCCGCTTTTCCGACATCGACCTGAACAACGACGGCGCGCTGAGCTACGAGGAGCTGGAAAGCCGTTTCGGCGCCGCTGCGGCAGACCGGATATGGAGCCGCAATGACGGCCAGTCTCTCTCGCGCGCAGACGTCCGCCGCCTTTCCGACGACGACGACGACGATGGCGGACGCGACGACGACGACGACGATGGCGGACGCGACGACGACGACGACGATGGCGGACGCGACGACGACGACGACGATGGCGGACGCGACGACGACGACGACGATGGCGGTCGTTCGGGCGGCGGGTCGGACGACGACGACGATGGAGACGACGACGACGACGATTGAGCCTGCCGGCTTCGTTCAGGCATGGGCCGGTCCGCACAAGGCGGGCCGGCCCTTTTTTCGTTGCGACGGGGCAGGCGGTGACGGGAGGTGACTGGCGCGTGCCAGCCCCTGTCGAGCCCCCGCGCGACGGCTGCCCCCCGCGCGCGAAAACATGCGTGGCGGGGATGCGTGGCGGGGCAACGCCGCATGGCGCCGCGGTGGGGCGCCCGGTTCGATCGGTCGTGAACGGGGGCGCTCACTCGGCGAGGCGGCCCAGCGCCGCGCGCTCCTCGTCCTCGGGCAGGGGCGCGCCGGCGCCGATACCCGAGAGCCAGGTGTCGAGCGCCTCGAGTGCGCCTGCGGGCGCGTAGCCGGCGCCGTCCGCTCTCCCGCTGGCGACGGCGAAGCGAAGATCCCACGCGGCGCCCTCGGCGCAGGCGACGGCGACGGTCTCGGCGCTGCCCGTCGCGAGCTCGAACTCGCGGCAGAGCGTGCCCTCGGGCGTGCGGAACGAGGCGATGATGGTCACCTCGCCCGCGGCCACCTGCTCGGAGCCCCCGGAGGCGAGGCGCGACAGGGCGCCCGCCACCCCGCTCGCCTCGAGCGCGGCGAGGCCCGTCGCGCCGGGTTGCGGGCCTGTGGCGAGGTCGATGTCGGGGCCTGTGGCGGGACGCAGGGACAGCCCCGCGCCGAGGCCCACGGCCAGCGCGAGGCTCGCCGCGACGGCCACCGGCACCCAGGGCCGCGAAGGCGCCCGCCGAACGAGGGGCACGACGCGGCCCGGCTCTTCGCCCCCTGCCCCGGCCTGCTCCAGCGTCTCGCGCACACGCGCCACGAGCGCGTCGGGCACCTCCGGCGCGGGCCGGGCGTCGCGCGCCTCGGACAGGGCTGCGCGCGTGCCGTGGAACAGCGCGATGCGGCGCGCCACGGCCCCGTCGGCCGCTTCCGCCGCCGCGACCGCGCGCGCGGTCTCGGCATCCAGCTCCCCGTCGGCATAGGCCATCAGGGTCTCGTCGGTGAATCGCTCGATCGTCATCCGCTCGCTCCTTCCCCCGAGAGGTCTACGCGCGGCGCGCTCATTCTATTCCCAGCTTCGCGGCCAGGGCGACGCGGCCGCGGGCGAGGCGGCTCATCACGGTGCCCTTCGGGATGCCCAGCACCCCGGCCGCCTCGGCATAGCTCAGCTCCTCGAAGCACACGAGCACGATCACCTCGCGCTGCTCCTCCGGCAGCGTGGCGAGGGCTGCCTCGGTCTGGCGCAGCATCACCGTCGCCTCTGCGGCGCGCACCCCGTCGTGCACCGCGGCCTCCGGCGTGTCGTGCACGTCGATCTCGGTGCCGCGCGTCGCCTGCCGGCGTCCGGCGTCGATCCAGGCGTTGCGCAGGATGCGGAAGAGCCACGGCTCGAGCCGGGTGTCGGGGTCGACCCGGTCGCGCGCCGCCACCGCCCGCTCGACCGCGATCTGCACGAGATCGTCGGCCATGTCGGGCCGCCGGCACAGCGAGATGGCGTAGCGCCGCAGCACGGGCAAGGCGGCCACGAGCTCTGTCTCGAAATCGTCGCGCAAGGGGCTGCCCTGCTCCTTTCCCCGCGGGCGGGCCGCGGAATAGAATGCCGGGGTGAACCGTAGCCTCTGAAGTGACGCCGACACCACGGGAAACCAGACCATGCTCTTGCGCCTCGCCACCCTGATGTTGCTCGCCGGCCTCCTGTCGCTCGCGCCGGCGCTCCTGCCATGGCCGTCGGCACCGGGCGCGGCCTGGGCCGACGACGACGACGACGACGATGGCGGGGGCGGGGGCGGCGACGATGACGACGACGATGGCGGCGGGCGCGGCGGCTCCGACGATGACGACGACGATGGCGGCGCGCGTGGCGGCTCCGACGATGACGACGACGATGGCGGCGCGCGTGGCGGCTCCGACGATGACGACGACGATGGCGGCGCGCGCGGTGGCTCCGACGATGACGACGACGATGGCGGCGCGCGGGTCCGCCAGGGGGGCGACACCCCGCTCGGGCGCCTGTTCGGACGGCCGGAGCCATCCGCACCGGCACCTGCCCCCGCTCCCGCGCCCGCCCCGACGCCCACTCCGACACAGGCCCCGGCCGCCCCGGCCCCGCCGCCCCCGGTCTCGGCGCCCGACGAGATCGTGGCGCTCGCGCTCAGCGCCGCCGACCTCGCCACGCTCACCACGCAGGGCTACGAAGTGGTCGAGGAACTCGCCGTGCCGGGGGTGACGGCGACTCCCCGGCGGCTGCGCATCCCCGCCGGCACGACGCTGGCCGACGCTCGCGCCGCCGTGCGGGCCCTCCCGACGGGCCAGGACGCGGATTTCAACCACTATTACCGCTCCGAGGGCTTTGCCGAGGATTGCGTGGCCCTGGAATGCCCGGCCCGGCGGATGATCGACTGGCCCGAACCAGCCGACCGGGCCTCCGGCTGCGGCGGTGGCGTGCCCATCGGCATGATCGACACCGGCATCAACGACGCGCACGACACCTTCGAGGGTGCCGACCTCGAGGTGCTGCGCCTCTCGCCCGAGGCGTTCACCCCCTCGCGCGCCCTGCACGGCACCGCTATCGCGGCGCTGCTGGTGGGCGACCCTGCGACCCGCTCGCCCGGGCTCGTGCCCTCGGCCCGGCTGATAGCGGTCGATGCCTTCCACCGCCGCGGCTCCGACGAGCGGGCCGACGTCTTCACGCTGGTCGAGGCGCTGGGCCTGCTCGCCGAGCGCGGCGTGGGCGTGATCAATCTCAGCCTCGCCGGCCCGCCCAACACCGTGCTCGAGGAGGTCGTGGCGCGGCTCAAGGGCGAGCAGGATATCGTGCTCGTTGCCGCCGTGGGCAACGACGGGCCGCGGGCCGATCCCGCCTTCCCTGCCGCCTACCCGCAGGTGATCGCGGTGACGGCGGTCGACCGCGACAGGCGCGTCTACCGCCGCGCGATCCGCGGTGAGCATGTCGACCTCGCCGCGCCCGGCGTGGCGGTCTGGACGGCGGCCTCGATCAGCGGCGCGCGGTGGAAGACGGGCACCTCCTACGCGGTGCCCTTCGTCACGGCGGCGGCCGCGATCCTGCGCGAGTCGCGCCCGGACCTCACGGCGCCCGACATAGGGCCGGAACTGGCCCGGCTCGCCTCCGACCTCGGCGAGCCCGGGCCCGACCCCGTCTTCGGCGCGGGCCTTCTCGGCCTCGGCACCCTCTGCACCAGCGCCGGCTGACGGCGGCCTTCCCCTTCTCGGCCCGAGCTGGGGCCTGCGGGCCGCGCGGGGCACCGGCCCCCGAGCCGTTCCCCCCTCGGCGCGCGGCCCGGATGCCGGGGCCGGCGGCCGGCGGCCCCATGCCCCGCACATTCTGACGCAGCGCGGGCCCATGGAGTCGCGGGTGCCCTCTGCGCTACTCCGGTCTGGCATGACACGTTCAGACACCACGTTGCACGAGCCCGCCCCCGCCCGCGAGGCGGCCGGAGGCGCATGGCACGCCCGCCCGGCGGAGGAGGCGGTCGCCGCCCTTTCCACCGGCCCCGCCGGGCTGAGCGACGACGAGGCGGCGCGGCGGCTCGCCGAGCACGGGGCCAACCGTCTGCCCGAGCCTCCGCGCGCCGCCCCCCTCGCGCGATTCCTCAGGCAGTTCAGGAACCTGCTCATCTACGTGCTGCTGGGCGCGGCGGCGGTGACGGCGGCGCTCGGCCACCCGGTCGATACCGTGGTGATCCTCGCCGTGGTGATCGTGAACGCGGTGATCGGCTACGTGCAGGAGGGGCGCGCGGAGGACGCGCTCGCCGCCATTCGCGGCATGCTCGCCCCAGAGGCGCGCGTGATCCGCGGCGGGCGGCGGCGGACGGTGCCGGCCGACGCGCTGGTGCCCGGCGACGTGGTGGTGCTCGAGCCGGGCGACCGCGTCCCGGCCGACCTGCGGCTGACCCAGGCCAACGGCCTGCGCATCCAGGAGGCGGTGCTGACGGGCGAATCGGTGCCGGTGGAGAAGGGCCTCGCCCCCGTCGCCCCCGACGCCCCCGTGGGCGACCGGCAGCCGATGGCCTTCAGCGGGGCGCTGGTGGCGGCGGGCAGCGGGCGCGGCGTGGCGGTGGCCACGGGCGCGGCGACCGAGATCGGGCGGATCAGCGGATTGCTGCGCTCGGTCGAGGAGACCACGACCCCGCTCCTGCGGCAGATGGAGATCTTCGCGCGCACGATCACGCTGGCGATCCTCGCCATCGCGGCCGCCATCCTCGGCTTCGGCGCGCTCGTCGCGGAGATGCCCTTCGACGAGATCTTCATGGCCGTGGTCGGCCTCGCCGTGGCCGCGATCCCCGAGGGGCTGCCGGCGATCCTGACGGTGACGCTCGCCATCGGAGTGCAGGGCATGGCCGCGCGCCGCGCCATCGTGCGGCGGCTGCCCGCGATCGAGGCGCTCGGCTCGGTCTCGGTGATCTGCTCCGACAAGACCGGCACCCTCACCAAGAACGAGATGACCGTCGCTTCGGTGGCGACCGCGCGGCGGGCCTTCTCCGTCACCGGCGCGGGCTACGCGCCCCACGGCGGCATCGCCCACGAGGGGCGCGAGGTGGCGCCGGCCGATCACCCGCTCCTGCTCGAGCTCGCCCGTGGCGCGGTGCTGTGCAACGATGCCGAACTGGCGGAGGCGGACGGCGCTTGGACCGTGACCGGCGACCCGATGGAGGGGGCGCTCGTCACCTTCGCCTGCAAGGCCGGGCTCGACCCGGCGGAGCTGCGCGCGGCCAACCCGCAGACCGACACGATCCCCTTCGACGCCCAGCACCGCTTCATGGCGACGCTGCACCACGACCACGCGGGCCATGCGGCGATCCACGTCAAGGGGGCGCCGGAGCGCCTCCTGGAGATGTGCACGAGCCAGCACTGCGATGACGACGGCGCCCGCCCGATCGACGCCGCATGGTGGCACGCCCGCGCCCAGGAGATCGCGGCGCAGGGCCAGCGGGTGATCGCCATCGCCACGCGCAGCGTCTCGCCCGAGATGCGCGGCCTGCGCTTCGCCGATGTCGAGGGCGGGCTGACGCTGCTCGGCCTCGTCGGCCTGATCGACCCGCCGCGCGACGAGGCCGTGGCCGCCGTCGCCGAGTGCCGCGCGGCCGGCATCCGGGTGAAGATGATCACCGGCGACCATGCCGGCACGGCGCGCGCCATCGCTCGCCAGCTCGGGCTCGCGAACCCTGACGCCGTTCTGACGGGCGCCGAGATCGATGCATTGCCGGAGGACGATCTGCGCGACCGGGTGGTGGAGACCGACGTGTTCGCCCGCACCTCGCCCGAGCACAAGCTGCGCCTCGTAGAGGCGCTACAGGCCGATGGCGAGGCCGTGGCGATGACCGGCGACGGCGTCAACGACGCCCCCGCGCTGAAGCGCGCCGACATCGGCATCGCGATGGGCCGCGCGGGCACCGAGGCCGCCAAGGAGGCGGCCGAGATCGTGCTGGCCGATGACAACTTCGCCACCATCGCCGCCGCGGTGAAGGCCGGGCGGACGGTCTACGACAACCTCAAGAAGGCCATCGTCTTCCTGCTGCCGGTGAACGGCGGCGAGTCGCTGGCGTTGATCGCGGCGCTGCTGCTGGGCCTGACGCTGCCGATCACGCCGGTCCAGATCCTCTGGGTCAACATGGTCAGTTCGGTGGTGCTGGCCATGGCGCTCGCCTTCGAGTCGGCCGAGCCCGACATCATGCGCCGCCCGCCGCGGCCCGCCGACGAGCCCATCCTGTCGCGCTTCGTGCTGTGGCGGGTCGTCTTCGTCTCGACCCTGTTCTGCGCCGGCATCTTCGGGATGTTCACGCTGGCCGAGGCGCGCGGCGCGACGCTGGAAGAGGCGCGCACCATCGCCGTCAACACGCTGGTGGTGATGGAGATCTTCTATCTTTTCTCGGTGCGCTTCCTGAACACCACGTCGCTCTCGCTGCGCGCGGCGCTGGGCACCCGGCCGATCCTGATCGCGGTGGGCGCGGTGACGGTGCTGCAACTCGTCTTCACCTACGCGCCGTTCATGGAGGCGTTCTTCGGCACCCGTCCGCTGAGCCTGACCGAGGGCGCGCTGGTCGTGGCCGTGGGTCCTGCGCTGCTGCTGATCCTCGAGATGGAGAAGCGTCTCGTGCGCCTCGCGCGCTCCGCCTGAGGCCGGGCGGGGCACGCTGTCGCGGTGCCCCTGCCCGCCTCCTCCCTGGCGGAACCTTGGCAGCCGCCACTTGTTGGCACGGGCTGTCGCGCTCCTGCGGCGGCACCGGGGGATGCGGCGCAGGGAGGCATCGTGCAGGACAGTGCGTTCGGAAAAGCGGCCGCCGGATCCACGCCACGTCTCGCGGCGGCGGGCTTTCTCGCCACGGCCATCTCGTTCGGCCCCGCGCGGATGGGCTTCGGGCTGTTCCTGCCGCAGTTCCGCGAATCCTTCGCGCTGACGACCACGGGCGCGGGCCTGCTCGCGAGCGGCGGCTTCCTCGCGTTTCTGCTGGCGCTGCCGGTGGCGGCGGCGCTCGACGCGCGCCACGGGCCGCGCCTTCCGGTGCTTGCCGGCGCGGCGGCGGCGGTCGCGGGCTTTGCGCTGGTGGCCACGGCGCCTGGGCCGGCGCTGCTGGCCATGGGGGTCGCGGTCGCGGGCGCGAGCGCGGGCCTCTGCTGGACACCGTTCAACGACGCGGCCGAGCGGACCGTGCCGCAGGACATCCGGCCCGGCACGCTCTCGGCCATTTCGACGGGCACCACCCTGGGCGTGGCCGGGGCGGGCGCGCTCGCGCTGGCCGTCGGCCTCGGCGCGCTGCCCTGGCGCATGACATGGGGCCTGTTCGCCGCCGCGGGCCTCGTCGCCGCCGCGGCGGCCGCGCGCGCCGTGCCGGCCGGGCACCGCCCCACGCCACGCGGCCACGACGCGCCCGCCCTTCTGCGCCGCGAGACCGCACCGCTCTACGGGGCGTCGCTCGTGTTCGGAGCCTCGAACGCGGTCTACCTTTCCTTCGCCGCCGACCGGATCGCGCAGGCGGGCGGCCTGCCGGGGCCGCTCTCGACCTCGGCCCCCGCGGCGATCTTCCTCGGATACGGGCTCTTCGGCCTCGTCGGGCTCGCCACGGGCCGGATGGAGGCGCGGCTCGGCATGCGCGCCCTGCTCGCCGGTATCTTCGCCGCCTTCGCCACCTCGCTCGCGCTGATCGGTCTCTGGCCCGGCTCGTGGCCGGGGGTGATCGCCTCGGCGGGCCTGCACGGAGCGGCGGTGATGACGGTGAGCGCGACCCTCTCGATCTGGACCCTGCGGCTCTTCCCCGGCCGCGGCTCGCAAGGCTTCACCGCCGCGCTGATGGTCGTCGCGGCAGGCAGCGCGGCGGCGCCGGTCCTCGCGGGGCCGGCGCTCGACGCCCTCGGCCCGAGAGCCGCCTTCCTCGGCTTCGCTCTGCCCGCCATGCTCGCAGCCCTCGCCTTCGCGGTCGAGGGCGCAACCCGCGACTGGCGCGGCGGGAGGGGCAGCGCCCTCCAGCGTTGATGCCGCCGCACATGCCGTCGTCGGGGCCGGCAGGCGGCGACCCCGACGAGACGTGCCCGTGAGACATCCCGTGAAACATCCCGCCGGGGCGGACGCGGCGAGCGTCACGCCCCGGCGAGCCATAGGCTCAGACGAAGTTGTCCTGGGTCAGCGACCCGCCGATCAGCGTCATGTCGATGGCGTAGTCGTTGTTGTCCAGGTTGCCGTTGGCGTCGCCGTCGACGTACAGCGTGTTGGTCGAGGTGTCGAACACGGCGTTGTTCTGGCCGAACGTGAGCGACGTCTCGACCTGGCCGAACCCGCTGACCTCGCCGGCGTAGGTCACAGCCAGCCCGTCAAACTCGATGAGATCGTCATCCACCGAGAAGTCGGTGATCGTGTCGACGTTGGCCGAGTTGGACTGCGCTGCGGCGGTATAGAAAAACGTGTCCGCCCCCGCGCCGCCGGTCAGCTCGTCGGCCCCGAGGCCGCCGAAGAGCTCGTCGTCGCCATCGCCGCCTTCCAGCGTGTCTTCGCCGGCATTGCCGCTGAGGAAGTCGTCGCCCTCGCCGCCCTGCAGCAGGTCGTCGCCGCCGCCGGTGGTGAGGCCATCGTCACCCACGCCGCCGATGAATGTCGCGTCGTCGCTTGTCATGGTCTGAGCGACAACCGATAGGTTGGCGGTATCCACCGTGTCGTCGGTCTCGACCAGGGCCGACGCGTCGAACGAGGTGACGTTGGCGAAGGCGTTGAGGAATCTGACGCCGCCTTCCCCGGTCAGGACCACCGTCTCGGCGTCCGGCGCGCGCAGCACCAGTAAGTCGTCGCCCTCGGTGGTGTTCTCGACGTTGACCACCTCGATCTCGGCCAGGTTCAGATCGCCGAGGCTGTTGTCGTGGTCGGGCCCGAGGACGATGTTGAACGCGTCCGAGCCGCCGATCGTGGCGCCGTTGACGTTGACGGTGGTGGTGCCGTCATTGTCGCCGTCGAGCAGCAGCGTGCCGCCAGGCGCCGTGTAGTCGATCGTCAGGTCACCGCCGAGGCCGCCATCAACGCCCTGCTGGGTGAACGAGAAGGCAGGAGCGAACACCGCCGGGAAGGACGCCGGCGCGTTGAAGAGGTCCACCATGCCGATGTTGCCGGCCGCAAGCGTGCCGGTGAAGGTCAGCGTGTCGGTGGCGCTGTTATAGTCGATGCTGGCCAGCTCGGGGATCTGCGCGATGATGTCGGCCGAGGCCGCTGCGACAGCGAAGCCGATCTCGTCGACCGTGGCGTTGGGCGCGACCTGCAGGTTGTAGGTGCCGGAGCCGACGAGCCGGATTTCGATGAAGCCGCCATCGGCATCCGCGCCGGAGGTGATCACCCGTTCTTGCACCTCGGCCACCGGGTCGACACCGTCCTGCACGGGCGCGAGATCGAACAGGATCGGGCCGATCTCGTTCACTCCCGGCAGGGCACCCACCGCGTTGGCCGTGTAGGTGATGATGTTCGACACCGGGTCGAACGACGCCGTATAATCGCTGGTCGGCGCGGCGTTGACCGCGGCCACGATCTGCGCGCCGACCGAATCGATCGTGCTGCCCCCGTCGAGCGTGATGGCGAGGTTCCCGCCGCCCGACAGGACGTTGTTGATCGTCACGACCGTGTCGGTCGGGCCGACCGCGGTATCGACGAGCATCAGGTCGATCTCGAGGACGCCGGTCACGCCGGGCGTTGCGACCGTCGAAGCCGCGAACCCGGCACCCGCCGACACGGGGCCGGTGTTGTTCACCACGTCGATCGGGGCGACGTTGCCCGCGGCCCGGTCGAAGGTGAACTCGATCTGGTCGCCGCCGACGACCTGCCCCGAGACGATGGCGTCGCCGGGGTTGTTGGCCAGGTAGGCCGCCTGGATGTCGGCGAAGTGGTTGTTGAAGATGAACTGCGCGACCTGGTTCTGGATCAGGTTCGCAGGCACCTCGATAACCACGCCCTCGATGGTCACGCGCCCGCCGAAGGGGCCGCTCGGGTCGAAGTCGAGCGTCTGCACCTCGGCCACGGCCGTGCCGGCCTCGGTGCCATCGGAGATGACGAAGTCGATGTCGTCGAGGTTGTCGAGGTCGACGGTGAAGGCCTCGGTGTCACCCACCACGGTGTCGGCATAGACTCGCTCGAACCCGTCGATGGACCCTTCGAAGTCGGAGTTGGCCGTCAGGCCTGCGAGCACGTCGACGTCGATGGCGATGGTGTCTTCGTCGCCCTCGCCGCCGCTGGCCGAATCGGTCTTGGTGGCGTTGGCGCCGAAGTCGACGACGTCGTTGCCGGCGCCGGCATCGACGGTGTTGGCGCCGGTGCCGTCAACGGTGATCGTGTCGTCGCCGGCGCCCGTGTTGATGACGTTGTCGCCATCGCCGACGGTCACGTCATCCGCGCCGCCGCCGGTATCGATGGTGTTCTTGCCGTCACCGAGGATCAGCGTCGTGTCGCCCGGGCCGCCGTCGAAGTCGACGTCGTTGTCGTTGTCGCCGAGATCGATGTCGAACGTGCCTTCGAGGGCCGTCGAGTTGACCATCGTCAGCGTCTCGAACTCGTCGATGTCCTCGCGGAGGACCATGTTGCCCTTGCCGTCAACCGTCAGCATGTCGAGATCGGTGGCGCCCGGCAGGTCGATCTCGAGGAAGTTGTCGCCATCGATCGCCGTCACGGTCAACGTCGTGACATCGGCAAGTCCGTTGCCGGCGGTGTCAGCAAACCGTGTTGGTTCGCCCTTTGTTCTTGTCCGTCAGTAGAGTAGGATCGGCGGCTTCTGAGCCTGCCGGAGACCTGCCATGCCCCGCTTCGATTCGACCGAGTTCGGCCGCCTGCTCGCCCGTCTGTCACCGCAGGAGCTGCGGCAGGTCGAGGGGATGGTGGCAGAGGCGCGGGAGCGGGCCGAAGCGGTGCTCGAGATCGACGCCCGCGGAGCTATGCCGGGAAATGGGTGATGGGGCCTGCGAAGGCGGCGTATCGTGGCCGGTGATGAAGCCTGCCAGAACCTCCCGAAGGAGCGATACGCCATGGACGACGATACCACGATCA
>NZ_QPLK01000022.1 GCF_003340565.1 Rhodovulum sp. 12E13
GAGCAACTCGACCTGTTCGAAGCATTGAGCCTGCCGAAACCCGCCTGACGCACCTTGTCGTCACAAAAACGCGAACTCCCCGCCAACAATATCAATCGCTTATCGGATCAACTGTCGAACTTCGGCGGCCTGCACCGGCAGACAGCCGGTCGCGAGCTGCCACGCGCGGCCTGAACCGGGAAAAAGTACGACGGCGCGCTCCGGCCCTCGCCTTCCCATCTTGAATTGGCCCGTCACGGCCGGGCTCGCGGTCCACTATGATGAAGTGACCAAACGCCATCGTCGGGGAGACCGACCACGACCTTGACCGAGGAGATGCCGGATTGCGCCGTCCTGGTAGCGCTCGACATTGCCAAGATGCCGTAACAAGGCGAACCTGAGGAATCACCGTAGCGCGTTGATCGGCCGGGTGACGTGCGGTGTCGTTGCCCTCGGCACACCGTGCGGGGCGGTGGCAGTACACCACGTTTGTTCTCTCCTTGCTCTTTTCCTCAGTGGAATATGATCGGAGGCTTCTGAGCCTGCCGGAGACCTGCCATGCCCTGCTTCGATCCAAGCGAGTTCGGCCGCCTTCTCGCCTGTCTGACACCACAGGAGCTTCGGAAGGTCGAGGGTATGGTCGATGGCCCCTGACGCGCGAAGCTTTCATGTCGCGCAGCGCGTCAGGGGCCGTCAACTCTGGCGCGCGATCCTCGGGGACGAACACCAACTGCCGGGCGTGCTGGTGGCGCTCGAGACGCCGACTGGCCGGGGGCGGTCAGGTCCGTGCGCGCTCGAAAGCCGCCCAGGCCCGCGCGAAGGCGTCGAAATCGAAGCCGGGCGCGCGGGCGGCGTCGAGGACGATCTTCTCGGTCTCCAGCAGGCGCGCGATCGCGCTGGCCAGATCGGCGATCACCTCGGGCGGGACGACGACGGCGCCGTGCCGGTCGGCATGGACGAGATCGCCCGGCGCGACGCGCAGGCCCAGCACCTGCACCGGCACGTCGATCTCGCGGACATGCACGAAGGCGTGGCTGGGGCCCACCGAGCCCGCCACCACCGGGAACCCTTCGGGCAGATCGCCGAGGTCGCGGACCACGCCGTTCGTCAGCGCGCCCTGCAGGCCGAAGCCCTTGTGCACGCTGGTGTTGATCTCGCCCCAGTAGGCGCCGACGCAGTCGGGCCAGTCGAGATCCTCGACCACGGCGACGGCGGGCGCCGGCGCCTCGGCCATGTAGCGGTAATATGCCATCCGGCGCTCGCGCACGGTCTCGGGCGGGTCGGTCGGCGGCGCCACGGCGGCAAGACGGGCCGTGCGGGCGAACCCCACCATCGGCGGTGCGCCGGGGTGGGAGGCGACGGGCGTGCCGCGGGTGAAGCGGTCGAAGCCCCGGCGGCCCTGCGCCACTTCGACGGCGTTGCATACAGTCGGGGTGTCGACGGTCCGCATCAGTTCGATCAGCGTCTGGTCGGTCATGTCGTGAGCCAGTCCTCCAGGAGTGCGGAGACGCGCCGGGGCGCCTCCAGCGTGGTCAGGTGGCCCGCCTCTTCCACGATCTGCAGCCGCGAGCCCGGGATCAGGTCGTGCATCAGCTCGTGGCGGGAGACCGGGCAGGGCACGTCGTGGCGGCCGCAGAGGACGAGCGCCGGGCCGCGAAAGGCGCGCAGCGTCTCCGTCTGGTCCGGGCGGTCGCGCAGGGCGCGCGACTGGCGGACGAAGACCTGCGGGCCGAGGTCCTCGGCCATTTCCATGCACAGATCGAGGATCGCCTGCCGGCCGGGGCCCTCGGCAAGGTAGTTGGGCTTCATCTCCTCGCGCATCACCCTGCGCAGATCGCCGGACTCGACGGCCGCGATCTGGGGCGCCCGGCGGGCCTGCGCCTCCGGGGCCTCGGCCAGCGGGTTGGTATCCATCAGCGCGAGGCGCTCCACGCGATCGGGCGCCTGCCGCACTACCTCCATCGCCACGATCCCGCCCATCGACAGCCCGGCGAGGGCGAAGCGCGGGGGGGCGTGGGCCAGCACCTCGGCCGCCAGCGCGGGCATCTTGTCGTGCCCGCCGATGGGGGCGCAGTGGATCGCGTGCCGCCCCGACAGCGCGCCGATCTGGGGCGCGAACAGGCGCGCATCGCACATCATGCCGGGAAGCAGCACCAGCGGCGTCATGCCGAGGCGAGGCCCGCCCCCTCGGAAAGCGAGGCGAGCTTGGCCCAGGCGATGTCCGGGTCGACCGCGCCGTAGCCGGCGAAGGTGCCGAAACCGCAATCGGAGCCCGCCATCACCCGGTCCTCGCCGACGACCGACGCGAACCGTTCCAGGCGCTGCGCCACGATCCGCGGGTGTTCGACGAAGTTGGTCGTGGTGTCGACCACGCCGGGCACCAGCACCTTGTCCTCGGGGATCTCGGCGCGTCGGTCGCGGAAGACCGTCCATTCGTGGGCGTGGCGCGGGTTCGACGCCTCGAACAGCAGGTGCCGGGCGGGGGCCTTCATCAGCGTGGCGAACACCTTGTCCATGTCGATGTCGCAGACATGGGGGGCCTCGTAGTTGCCCCAGCAGATATGCAGCCGCACGCGGGCGGGGTCGATGTTGCGCAGCGCGTGGGCGAGCGCCTCGACATGGGAATCGGCGATCTTCACGAACTCGTCGTCGGACAGGTCGGTGAAGAGCATGTGGCGCGACAGGGCGAGGTCGGGGCAGTCGAGCTGCAGGTCGAGGCCGGCGGCGACGATCGCCTCGTACTCGGCCTGCATCGCGTCGGCGAGGGCGGCGAGATAGGCCTCGCGGCTGGGATAGAAGTCGTTCTGCAGGAACAGCGAGATCACCCCCGGCGAGGCGGCGTTCATGAAGCCGCGTTCGGCGCCATGCTCGGCCATGGCCGCGGTGAGATTGGCGATATCCTTGTCGAGGTCGTCGCCGCCCTTGGGCCTGACCTCGCCCACGCACATCGGCCGGGCGTATTGCGGCGTGCCGCCCGACTGCGCGATGCGCTCCAGGAAGCTGGGAAACATCTTGAGATCGGCGGGCGCGTTGCGCGGGCTGTCGCCGGCGAAACCGGTATAGCGGTCCTTGACGTAGGTCGCGTAGGAGATCTTGGAGGTTTCCCCGTCTGAGACGATGTCGATGCCGGCCTCAACCTGCCGGCGCACCGTCTCCGACACGGCGCGGGTCATGCATTCGTCGAAGGCGGCCACGTCGTAGGGCTCGCCCCTCTCGCGGGCGAAGATGAAGTCCACCACCTCCTGCGAGCGGGGGAGGGAGCCGACATGGGTTGCGAGGATGGGCATGGATCGTCTCTTCAGGTCTTGCGCGCCATCAGCACGCTGTGGTGGTCGGTTTCGGGGTCTTCCGCGAGAAAGCCGGTCAGGCGCATCCCGTTCTCCTCGAGGCAGGTCGCGTAACCGGCCGGCGAGAGCGAGGCGTGGTAGACGGGCTCTCCCCCCACCGTGCCCTCCGCCTCGCCCGCATCCGGGCCGACTGTCAGCAGGAGCGCGCCGTTCGGCGCGAGGTGGCGGGCCATGCGCGAGATGCAGGCGCGCTGATGGCCGGGGCAGAGGTGGAAGAAGCTGTCCCAAGCGATGATGCCGTCGAAGCTCTCGCCAAGATCGAGGGCGCGCATGTCGGCCTCGCGCCAGTCGCCCTCGGGCCAGCGCACGCGGGCGATCCCCAGCATGGCGGCGGAGAAGTCGACGCCGGTGACAGGGAAGCCCTCGGCCATGAACCAGCGCGCGATGGGCTCTCCCGCGCCGCAGCCGAGATCGAGCACCCGGCCGCCCGCGGGCAGGCAGGCGGCGAAGCGCGCCAGCCAGCGCGCTTCGAACAGCGCCCGCGACCGCTGGCCGTCGTAAGCCGCCGCCTGCCGCTCGTAGACGCCGCGGATGGCAGAGGCGGTCAGCCCGTCCATGTCGCCCCGGCAGGGTCGTCCGTGCCGACGACGCGGTAGAGCGCGGCCTCGCCGGTCATGCTCGGCACGGCGGAATGCGGCAGGTTCTCGGGCACCGACATGGTGTCGCCGGGGTTGAGGACCACCGAACCGCCGGGCCAGCCGACGCGCCAGTAGCCGCGCAGCGGCATCAGCACGGAGGGGCGCGCGTGGGCCTGCATCTCCTCGCCGGAGGATGCGCGGGTGACGAGATCCACCTCGAAGCCGGGACGATCGCGCAGCTTCGCCTCGGCGCCGATCACCCGGGCCGGCGTCCCGCCGGCGAGGGCGACGAGATCCCAGTAGCGGGCGACGTGGCGCGGGATCACGTCCTCCGCACCCGGCTCGGGGAAGGCGGCGAGTTCGGAGTCGGTCAGCAGCGGCATCGGCCCGACGCCGTCGGGCAGCGCCTCGCCTTTCTTGGTGTCGTAGAGCTTGCCGTTGTCGCCGAGGACGAGGCCGTGGTCGCGCGCGTCCTCGATCACCTGCGGCGCCCAGATCACGCCGCCGCCGGCGTCGTCGCCGCCCAGAATGGCCATGATCATCCCGTAATCGTCGCCGATGTTCTCGAAGCCGCGGAAGATGCCGGTGGGGATGTTGAAGATGTCGCCCTCCTCCAGCACCACCTCGCCCGCGGTGCCCCAGCGGCCCCAGAAGAAGCGCCAGCGCCCCGACAGGACGAAGAACACCTCCGCCGTGCGGTGGCTGTGCAGCGAATTGCGGCAGAGCGGCGGCTGGCCCGCCGCGCCGATGTTGAACCCGTGCGGAAGCTGGATGTGCACGTGCTGGTCGGCGCTTTCCGAGACGCCGCCGCCGATGATGGTGAAGTTCTCCTTTTTGTCGGAGCCCGGCGTGTGGGCGTCGATGAAGGCGGTGCGGCAGGGCACGAGTTCGCCGTAGCGGACGATGCGCTCCTCCATGGCCGCGGGCGTGATCTCGACGGGGCGGTCGAGCGTGTCGGTCTCCATCCTCTCCTCCTTGTCTGCGGCCGCGTCGGGCGGGCGCCCGATCAGCCGGTATGCAGGGCGATCTGCTTCCAGATCGCCGTCTCGTCGTGGAGCGTGAACTCGCGGCGCAGCCTCGGGGGCGCGGCGCCGAGGCTGCCAAACTCGGCGTGGCTGATGCCCAGCACATAGACGGGCGCGCCGGTCGGCGGGCCGAACGCGCCCCAGCCGTCGTGCCTGCCCCAGAGCGACCAGCGAACGGCCGCGCGGGGCGGCATGAGCGGATCGTGCCGGCCGATGACGTGGTGGATCTTGAACTCGGCCGAGGGAAAGGCCGCCCGCAGGCCCATCCAGAAGCGATCGACAGGCTCCCGGCCGTGCCCCGTCGTGCCGCCGGGATACTCCGACTGCACGGCTCGGTCGTACTCGGCGGGGATTACGGCCATGTCGGCGCCCATGATCCGCGTCAGGATGTCGGCGTAGCGGGCGCCCCATTCGTCGGCGTTGCCGACGCCCGCGTAGGGGCCGGCGATGTCGGTCTCGGGCGTCAGCGGTTTCACGCAGTGCCCTGCCCCCCCTTCGCGGTCGATGAGGGCGCGGGCGTAATCCTGCGGCTCCCATCCCATCTGGCGGACGATCGCGCCCTGATCGCGGATCAGCCATTCGTCGTCGATGGCGTTGGCGCGGGCGTGGCAATCCGCGATGATGCGGTAGCGCAGCGGCCGACCCGTGGCTGCGCCGTACACACCGTCACCCAGATGCGTGGCGGTGGACAGGATGCGGTGCGAGCTCAGCATCCCCTCCTCGGGCGTGCCGGACCAGATCACGTCCTCGCCCAGAAGCTGCCGGTCGGGGAACTCGGCGAGCGTCGCCATGGTCGCGGCGATCACGCCCTGATTGCCCACCACCACCGAGGCCGGCGAGCGCACCACGATGTCGGGCGCGTAGTAGCGGTGCAGGGTGGCTATGCCGCGATCTTCCCAGATCTCCTTCGTGATGCCGAGGATGTAATCGGGGAAGTCTCGGAACTGCGGGTCGAAATCCTTCATGTCGTCCATCCTTCCGGCACCCGGGCCGAGCCGCGCACCACGAGCGGGGCGGGGATCACGCTGGGGGGCGCGTCGGCGGCGCCGTCCTCGATCTGCGCCAGCAGCACCTCGACGGTACGCTCGACCATCAGGTTGGCGCGCTGGCGCACTGTCGTCAGCGCGTAGGCGGGCCAGGCGGCCGGCGGCACGTCGTCGAACCCCACGACCGAGACATCTCCCGGAACGGCGAGCCCCAGCTCGAAGCGCAGCACGTCCATCACAGCAAAGGCCATGTGATCGTTCGCCACGAACACCGCGTCGGGCCGGTCGGGGCCAGAGAACATGGCCCGCGCGGCCGCGCGGGCGCGGTCGTGGTGGAAGTCGCCGACCGCGCGGGCGTGGAGGCCCTGCCCGCCTTCGGCAAGACCGTCGCGGAAGCCCGCCTCGCGGTCGCGTTGAGTCGAGGCGCCCTCCCAGCCGGCGATGTAGCCGATGCGCGCATGCCCGCCGGCCAGCAGGAACCGGGCGACCTCGGCGCCGCCGCGGTAATTGTCGGACGAGACCGAGGCGACGCCGGCGATGTCCTGGGACCGGTTGAACAGAACCACCGGCACGCCTGCCGCCCGGCAGCGCGTGGCCAGATCGGAGGACAGCGCGACCGAGGCGGCGATGATGCCGTCCACCTGATAGTCGAGGATCTCCTCCAGCACCTCGTCGATGTTGCCCGCTGTCTGCGAGGCCATGAAGACCAGCACGTGGTAGCCGCGGGCCTGCAGGGCGTTGGAGAGCTTCTCCAGCGCCTCGGGGTAGAAATAGTTCTCGAGATAGGCGACTACGAGGCCGATGATCCGCGATCGCCCGGTGATGAGCGAGCGCGCCAGCACGTTGGGGCGATAGCCGAGTTCGGCGGCGGCCCGGCGCACCTTCTCGGCGGTCTTGGCCGAAACCGAGGCGCCGGGGGTGAACACCCGGCTCACCGCCGAGCGGCTCACCCCCGCCCGGTCCGCCACGTCCTGCGCCGAGACCTTCACCATCAGCCCGCCGTCCATCCGCCGTCGATCATCAGCGCCGCGCCGGTGACGAGCGCCGCGGCGTCGGAGGCGAGGAACATCACCGCGCCCATAACGTCCTCCACCTCACCGACGCGACCAAGCTTGATCCTGCTCTCGATCCAGGCGCGCTTGCCCGGGTCGTCGAAGGTGGACTGCGTCAGCGGCGTGCGGATGAAGGTGGGGCAGATCGTGTTCACGCGGATGCCGAGGGGCCCCCACTCGATCGCCATCGCCTTCACCATGCCCTCCAGGCCGTGCTTGGTCGCGCAATACACCGACCGGTCGATGCCGCCCACATGCCCCATCTGGCTGGAGACATGGATGATGGAGCCGGGCCGCCCCGCCTCGCGCAGCGCGGTCGCGGCCTGCACTGACAGGAAATGCGCCGCCCGCAGGTTGACCGCCATCACCGCGTCGTAGTCGGCCGGGTCGGTCTCCAGCGCCGGGGCGTGGCGGGCGAGGCCGGCGGCATTAACCACCACGTCGCAGGGTCGGGCGAACAGACGAGGCAGCGCGGTGAGGTCGGTGACGTCCGTCGCCTGCGCCTCGGCCTGCCAGCCCTCGGCCTGCATCGCCTGCACGGCCTCCTCCAGCGGGCCGGGCCGGCGGGCGACGCAGGTGACATGGGCCCCCGCCTCGGCCAGCGCCACCGCGCAGCCCAGCCCGATGCCGGAGGAGGCGCCGGTCACCAGCGCGCGCCGGCCGTCGAGCCGGAAGGAGGGCGTGCGGGGAAGAGCGGTCACAGCGGCCGTCCCGTCGCCGGGTCGAACCCCGCGCGCGCCTTGTTGAACGCCCGCATCCGCGCGAGGACGTCGACGCCGATCTGGTCGTACATGTGCAGCAGGTCGACGAGCACCCAGTTCTCGCGGATGCGGCCCGCCTCCAGCCGCCAGAAATCGAGACTGCGCATCTCGATCCGCTTGCCCGCCGGCGCGATGCCGAGCCAGCCGTCTTGGCTGAGCGTCTGGATCATGTTGGGCCAGCCGGTGACACCCACGTAATCGCCGTCGCCGAAGAAATGGTAGGTGATGTCGTCCACGTACTGGCCGCGGTCGGGCATGGCGTCGAGGAAGGGGATCTGGTGCCAGTCGCGAAAGCCCTTGATGCCGCGGCCCGTGCCGATGCCGGCGGGGCCGTACCAGCTCATGCGCTCGTGCCAGAACCGTGGCATCTCCATCACCTCCGGCCCCCCCTCGGCCGGGTGCTTCTTCATGTGCTGGAGCATGTCGACCACGATCAGGCAGGACTCGGTGCTGCGGGCCTGGTCGTGCGGCCCTGGCACGATGCCGTCCTGCGTGGCCGGCCCGGGGACGTGCCACTCGCGGCCGAGCGAGGGCGCCATGGGCCAGGCGCCCGCCTGCATCATCACCTCCGGGATGTCCCACAGCGCCTGGATCTCCACCACGCGCCCCGCCTCGAAGCGGTAGAACTCGTGGAAGCGCATATGCGCCATGTGGCGCGTGGGCGGAATGTCGAGGAACGGCGCGGCGAACAGCCCGGTGTAGTAGCCGCCGCAGCCCACCCAGTCGGCGCCTTCCGGCGTCTGGCCCGCCATAACGATGTGGTCGCGCCGCTCCAGATCGGGAAACGCGCGGAAGAGAGGCGCGAGCGCTCCGTCCCAAAAGGCGTCCGCCCCCGGCATCTCGCCGAAGGGATGGGCGAGGCGGACGACGGCCCCGTCGGCGAGCAGCGCGTCGAGGGCGTGGCGGACGCCTTCCTCCTCGAAGTCGTACATCGCCGCGCGCAGGGGCTGGAGCGCGGCCTTGTGCCGGCTGTGCCTGTCCGGCGCCTCGTAGGTCATTCCGCGGCCTCCCGGTGGGGAGCGGCGGCGCCGTAGGGCACGTTCTCGCCGCCGTAGCGGCGCACCCGCAGGTTGCATTGTTCGGCATGGCCCACGAAGCCCTCCAGCATGCACAGCCGCGAGCCGTAGGCGCCGACCATGGCCGCCGCCTCGTCGGTCAGGATCTTCTGGTAGGAGTGGGTTTTCAGGAACTTGCCCACCCAGAGGCCACCGGTGTAGCGGCCGGCCTTCTTCGTGGGCAGGGTGTGGTTGGTGCCGATCACCTTGTCGCCGTTGGCGACGTTGGTGCGCGGTCCGAGGAAGAGCGCGCCGTAGCAGGTCATGTGCTCGAGGAACCAGTCGTCGCGGTCGGTCATCACCTGCACGTGCTCGGAGGCGATGTCGTTCGCCACTTCCAGCATCTCGTCGTAGCTGTCGCAGAGGATCACCTCGCCGTAATCCTCCCAGCTTTTCCCGGCGGTGTCGGCGGTGGGCAGGATCGAGAGGAGCCGCGCCACCTCGGCCAGCGTGTCCTCGGCCAGCTTGCGCGAGTTGGTCACCAGAACGGCAGGGCTGTTATAGCCGTGCTCGGCCTGGCCCAGCAGGTCGGTCGCGCACATCTCGGCATCCACCGTCTCGTCGGCGATCACCATCGTCTCCGTGGGGCCCGCGAAGAGGTCGATCCCCACCCGCCCGAAAAGCTGGCGCTTGGCCTCGGCCACGAAGGCGTTGCCGGGGCCGACGAGCATGTGGACGGGGTCGATCGTCTCGGTGCCCAGCGCCATCGCGCCCACGGCCTGGATGCCGCCGAGCACGTGAATCTCGTGCGCGCCGCCGAAATGCATGGCCGCGACGACGCCCGGGTTGGGCTTGCCCTGCCACGGCGGCGTGGCGGCGACGATGCGCGGGACGCCGGCGACCGAGGCGGTGGCGACCGACATGTGGGCCGAGGCGACCATGGGGAACTTGCCGCCCGGCACGTAGCAGCCGACCGACTGCACCGGGATGTTGCGGTGCCCGAGGATCACGCCCGGCAGCGGCTCCACCTCGATATCCTGCATCGAGTCCCGCTGGGCGCGGGCGAAGGTCACCACCTGCTCCTGGGCGAACCTGATGTCGGCGATCTCGCGGTCGGAGAGCTCGCCGATCAGCGTTTCGATCTCTCCTTGCGTGAGGCGGAAGCTCTCGGGAGCGTAGTTGTCGAACTTCTCCGACAGCTCGCGCACGGCGGCGTCGCCGCGCGCCTCGATATCGGCCAGCGTGGTCTCCACGATCTGGCGGACCTTCGCGTCGTCCTGCGCGCGGTCGGCCTCGGGCCGGCCGCGCTTGAGATACTCGATCGTCATGTCTGCTCCTCGTGTTCGGGGCGCGGCGGCGTGCGCTCGCCCCTGTCGAACGCCTCCCAGCCATGGCCGTCGAACACGTCGCGGCCGAGCTGGGCGAGCACGTGGGGGAAATCGACCATCACCCAGTTGTCGGCGATGCGGCCGTCCACGACCTTCCAGAAATCCATGTACCGGATCTCCACCCGCTTGCCGGTGGGCGCGACCCCCATGAACGGACCGGTATGGGTGGCCTCCTGCCGGCCGAAGGCGGCGGCCCACTCGCCCATGAAAAGCCGCGCCTCGTCGATGCACGTCTTGTCGGAGAAGGCCGCCTGGAACGGGCGCTGCCAGTTGTCCTGGAACTCCGTCAGGCCGTGCTTGGTGCCGCAGCCATAGTTGCCCATCCAGCGGAAGCTCTCGTGGAAGAACTCGCCCATATCGTGGATGCGATGGTCGTTCAGGCCGTCGACCATGCCCTCGATCACGGCGCGGGTCTCGTCTGTTTTCTCCATGTCCGTGCCGCGCGTGAGCACGGCCTGCTCGGGACGGGAGCCCTTCATCATCGGTCCTTTCGGGATGTGTCGCGGAGTCTGCTGTGCCGGGGCAGGCCCGCGTCGAGGAAATCCCGCGGCATCCGGTTGAGGGCCGGGTGGCGCGCGAGCGCGGCGGTGCGTGCGGCGCGGCTCATCCCTTCACCGCCCCCGCCGTCAGGCCGCTGACGATCTGGCGCTGGAAAATCATCACGAGCAGAAACAGCGGCGCGGTGATCGAGACGGCCGCCGCGACCGCCTCGACCTGGTCGGTGGTCGTCGTCTCGCGGTTGAAGTAGCCGGCGATGGCCGGGACCATCGTCTGGTTCTGCGCGTCGAGCAGCAGCGAGGTTACGAGGAAGTCGTTATACGCCAGCAGGAAGCTGAACAGGCCGGTCGTGATGACCCCGGGCCACATCACCGGCATGATGATCCAGCGGAAGGCCTGGAAATGCGTGCAGCCGTCCACCCGCGCGGCCTCGTCGAGCTCGGCGGGGATGTTCTGGAAGAAGCTGCGCAGCATCCAGATGGTGAAGGGCTGGTTGATCGAGACGAGCACCGCGATGACCGCCAGCGGCTGGCCGTAAAGCGTCGGCGCGTTCTCCCCAAGGATCGGCTCGAGGATCTGGGCGGAGTTGATGAAGACGGGCAGATAGCCCGCCACCAGCACCGAATGCGGCAGCGCGCGGAACACCAGCGCGATGATCAGGATCCAGAAGGCCAGCGCCGAGCCGGACCGCGCGAGCGCGTAGCCCGCCAGCGTCCCAACGGTCAGCGAGATCGTCACGACGCCGGCCGTGACGATCATCGAATTGATGAAGTTGCGATAGAAGGCGTTGTCCACCCATACGGCCACGTAATGCTCCGTCGTCAGCCCGAGGACGGGCCGGCCGAGCGGGCCGGTCACGGCCTCCAGCGGCGCGACCACCAGCGGCAGCAGGCCGAAGAAGGCCACGAGGAACCCGACGGCGAAGAGCACCGCGCCCACCAGCCAGCCGACGACCAGCAGGCCGGGCGGGGTGAGCTGCGCCACGATCCGGGGGAGGCTGCGCATCGCGATGCGGGCCGAGAGCCAAAGCATGACGGCGCCCAGCCCGATGTCGAGAAGCGAGAGGCCGGCGCCGTCGGCCCTTGTCTGCGGCCCCGTGATCACCTCCCAAGGGTTGGCGGAGAAGGCGTCGACCGGCGACTTGAAGCTCATCACCGCGATCCAGAGGATAGGGAAGGCGGCGAGCAGCAGCCAGAAGGCGAGGAAACCGGAGGAGGCGAGCCTCAGGCCGAGAGGCATGCGCATGGCGCGGGGCGTGGACATCAGCGCCTCCTCAGGACTTGCCGTGGTGGTCGCGCCAGGTGCGGCGCAACAGCGGGATCAGCAGGATCACGATGCCCACCATCGTCAGCATGGCGCTGGCCGAGGCGCGGGAGATCGCGCGGTTGCCGGCGTCGTCGGGCGTGAGCAGGTCGTAGGTCAGCCATTGCAGCGTGATCCGGTAGGCCTGGCTTGAGAAGCCGACGACCTCCTCGAAGGCCCGGTAGGCGTCCATCAGGTGGATCAGCGCCACGAAGATGATGAGCGGCATCAGGTGCGGCACGATCACGTATTTCAGGCGCTCCCAGCGGTTCGCCCCGTCGATGATGGCCGATTCCAGGGTGTCCTGATTCACCGTCTGGAGCCCCGCGTAGAAGATCACGAAGGCGAAGGGCGCCACGTGCCAGACCCGGTAGAACATCATCAGGATCTCGATGGCCCAGCCGTTGGCGGCGACGGAGATGTCGGTGGCCAGCCACTGCTCGAGCAGCGCGGTCACGATCCCGTCGCCGTAGAACAGCCAGCGGATCGAGAGCGCGCCGATCACCGGCGTGATGATGAAGGGAAGCAGCGAAACGAAGATCACTGGCCCCTTCAGCGAGCGGGCCGCGTTGTTCACCGCGATGGCGATGGCGAGGCCGAGCCCGATCACCAGGGGCAGCGTGATCAGCGTGAAGGTCAGCGTGAAGCGCAGCGCCTTCCAGAAGTCGATGTTGAGGATTCCCGCCCAGGCGCCCTCGGCGAGCGCCTCCCCCATCGCCGCGAGCCCGAGGACACGTTCGTAGGACAGCCAGCCCACCCATTCGGTGGTCGTCACCTGATTGCCGGCCGCGTCGAGGACCGGCTGCGTCTTGATCTCGGTGGTGCAGGTCTGTTCGAGGAAGCCGGCGGTGCAGGTCTCCACCTCCACCTGCTCGACGACGGGCTGGGTGATCCGGAACGAGTTGAGGAATACCGTCACCAGCGGGAAGGCGATGAAGATCAGCATCATGACGATCGACGGCGCGACGAAGGCGGCGAAGGTGCGGAACTTCATGGCATTCCCTCCTGCGGCTGCGAGCGCAGCGGCGCGCGGCCTCAAGTCGAGCACGCCGGCGCCACGGCCCGGTCCCGCCGGCGTGGGGTGGCCGCCCCGAGCGGTGACGGCCGTCGCTGACGGCGGCGGGCGGCCGGCCCGGGGGGCCGGCCGCGCCCTGCTCACTCGAGCAGGCCGGCTTCCTTGGCGGCCGTGATGTAGGCCTCCTCGACCGCGGCCAGCGTCGCCTCGGCGCTGCGCTCGCCGGTGAAGAAGGCGGGCAGTTCGTTGCCGAGCGCGGTGTGCATCAGGCCCATCTGGCTGGTCGAGGGATAGCTCGGCGGCGCGGGCTGGGCGGTCGCCGTGGCGATGGCGCCCTCGGCCAGCCGGTTGGGCTGGTAGCCGTCGATCAGCCAGATTGCCTCGTCGTTCGACTCCTGCACCATCTCGGTGTCGATGCCCTCCATCGCGACCCGGAAGGCGGCCTCGGCCTCCGCGTCGGTGATGTTACGGGCGACCACGATGCCGTCCCACCACAGCGTGGTGGCCGGCGGGCCGCCCTCGACCGCGCGCGGCGCCGCCGCGGCGTAGACATCGCCCACGACCTGGCTCTCCTCGGCGTTGTCCATCGCCCCGCCGCGCGAGGCCCAGAGATTGGCCATGGCGATCTTGCCCTGCTGGAACTGCTGCTGGACGTAGGTAGAGTCGGACACCAGCACCTCGGGGTCGGCGTATTCGGTCAGCGCCTTCATCGTCTCCAGCGCGTTCACGCCGGCCTCGGTGTTGACCGTCGGCATGCCCTCGTCGTCGTAGAACCAGCCGCCGTAGCCGATGAACATGTTGTTGAAGTCCTGCCCCATATTCCAGCCGGACTTCATCGTCATGCCGAGCGGGTACTCGACCACGCCGGCCTCCTCGATGACCTCTGCGGCCTCCAGCACCTCGTCGTAGGTCTCGGGCACGTCGAGCCCGAGCTCGTCGAAGATGTCCTTGCGGTACATCAGGTGCTGGGTGTTCACCATCATGCCCACAGCCATGATCTGCCCGCCCACGCGGATCAGCTGGTTGGGCTTCAGGTGCTGGCCGTATTCCTCGACGAGCGCGTCGAGCGGGCGCACGGTGCCCTGGTTGAGCAGGGGGGTGATGGTGCCGTTGGAGACCCCGCCGAGATGGTAGAGCGAGGGATCGGCGGCGAAGGCGGCGGGCTGCTTGGTGCGGAACTCCTGGTCGAGTTCGGCCTCGAAGTTTCCGCATTCGGCCATGGCGTCGGTGACGCTCTTCCACGCCTCGAACCCGGCCGAAAGCATCTTGACGGGCGTGTCGTTGTCGAAGGCGCATTCCGCCGCGGCGCCGGTGGCCGTCAGCGCCGTGGCGCCGGCGAGAAGCATGGATCTCAGGTGCATGTCGGTCTCCCTGTTGGCGTTGGTCGGGGCGGCGGCGGTCAGGTGCCGCCGCCGATCCGCTGCCCGGTCTGCGTGTCGAACAGGTGGCAGATGCGGGCAGGCACGGCGAAATGGGCCGTATGCCCGATCTCGCTGCGGAATTCCTTATGCGCTTTGACGGCGATCAGCGCGCCGCCGGCGCGCACGGTGATCATCGAGGCGTCGCCCAGAAGCTCCAGCGTGTAGACGGGTGCGGCGATCTCCCCCGCGGCGTCCGTCACGTGGGCGTCCTCGGCGCGGAAGCCGAGGGTGACGGGGCCCTCCGGCCCGTCGAGACCAAGGATCTCCACGCCTTCGGCGCGGAAGGTGCCACCCTCCAGCACCCCGTCCATCAGGTTCATCGCTGGCGAGCCAATGAAGCCCGCGACGAACGTGTTGGTTGGGCGGTCGTAGATCTCGGTCGGCGTGCCGACCTGCTGGACGACGCCCTGTTTCATCACCACGACGCGGTCGGCCAGCGTCATCGCCTCGATTTGGTCGTGGGTGACGTAGACCGTCGTCACCTGCAGTTCGTGGCTGAGGTTCTTGATCTGCGCCCGCGTCGAGACGCGCAGCTTGGCGTCGAGGTTCGACAGCGGCTCGTCCATGAGAAAGACGTTCGGCTCGCGCACGATGGCGCGGGCGAGCGCGACGCGCTGGCGCTGGCCGCCCGAGAGCTCGGCGGGCCGGCGGTGCATGAAGGGCTCGAGCTCAACCATGCGGGCGGCCCGCATCACCTTGTCCTCGTGGGTCCCGGGGGCCGCCTTGCGCACCTTCAGTGGGAAGCGGATGTTCTCGTAGACGTTGAGATGCGGGTAGAGCCCGTAGCTCTGGAAGACCATCGCCACGTCGCGGTCCTTCGGCTCGAGGTCGTTCACCACCCGGTCGCCGATGACGATCTCGCCCTCGGTGGCGTCCTCCAGCCCGGCGATCATCCGCATCGTGGTCGTCTTGCCGCAGCCGGAGGGGCCGAGAAGCACGAGGAACTCGCGGTCCTCGATCGTGAGATCGAAGTTGGCGACGCCGACGAAGGAGCCCCAGCGCTTGGAAATGTTCCGCAGTTGCACCTGCGCCATGGCCGCTCCCCCTGCCGGCTTGCACACGATTGCAAACCTGCATAGCGAAGCCGCTGACGCTGTGGCAAGGATTTTCTGCAATCTTGTGCAACATCGGAAGGAGAGGCAAGTGGACGACCCCCGCGCGCGCATCCGGACGGGTCTCGAGGAGATCCTGCGCTGCGACGACGAGGCGATGCCGGCCGCGCTCGACGCGGTGCTCACGGAGGACTGCATCTTCGACGTCTCCCACCCCATCGAGCGGCTGGAGGGGCGCGAGGCGATCGGGCGCGGCTTCTTCGGCCCGCTGCGACGGGCCTTCACCTCCGTCCGCCGGCGCGACGAGATCTTTCTCGGAGGGCCGAACCGGCGTGGCGAGGGCGAGACGTGGATGGCGGCCGTGACGCACTACGTGGGAACGTTCGCGGACCGTATGGCGGGCATCCCGCCGTCGCAGCGACTGGCCTTCCTGCGCGGGGGCGAGTTCTACCGGATCGAGGGCGGGCGGATCGCGCAGGCCCGGATCATCCTCGACCTGCCGGATCTGATGCGGCAAGCCGGCCGGCCGCCCTTTCCGCCGATGCTCGGCACCGAGATGCTGTTCCCCGGCCCGGCGACCCATGACGGCGTCTGTCCGGCGAACGGCGACGGCGCCCGGAGCCTCGACCTCGTCGAAGCGATGCTCGCCGATCTCCAGGACTTCGACCCCGAGACGTTCGACAGCCGGGACCAGACGGGCGAGGGCGGCTACTGGCACCCGGACATGCTGTGGTACGGCCCCGGCGGGATCGGCTCGACCTATCGCTGGGAGGGCTTCGTCAAGGATCACCGCGCCCCCTTTCTCAGCGCCTTCCCCGATCGCAGGGGGGGCAACCATTACTGCCGGATCGGCGACGGCAACTACGCCGCCGTCTCGGGCTGGCCGTCGATGACGAAGACCCATCTCGGCGACTACCTGGGGGTGCCGGCCACCGGAAAGCGACTGACGCTGCGGGTGATGGATTTCTACCGCTGCGAAGCCGGGCGCATCATCGAGAACTGGGTGCTGCTCGACTATGTCGATCTGTTCCGCCAGATGGGCGTGGACCTCCTGCGCGGCCCCTGACAACGCGCATGCCGTGGCGAGCGATGTGCGCGCAGCCCCTTTCGGTCTCGCCGATCCGGGCGAGTATCCCGGCGCGCGCGCCTGGCCGCGCGGCGGCGACGGCCACGTTGGAGACGAAGCCGCCCCAGCCCCTGCGCCACTCGGTTCCGCCTCGACGCGGAAGCTCGACCTGCGGCTCTCTGGGGCAGAGGAGGCGGCCGGTCATACGCTCGCTCAGTGGTTATCGCGCGGCAGGTGCCGGGCCGCGATGTCGCGATACGCCGTGGCGCCCTCCAGCACCGCGCCCGCGTCGAAGGGGCGGACCTTCTCGCGGAACAGCGCCTGCCAGGGCGACTTGCTCTCCGGCGCGCGGTAGCTCCCTGCAGCTTCCGGCTCGGCGCAGCGGCGTGCGATCTCGTCGTCCGGCACCAGCATGTCCGCCCGGCGCGCGCGGAGATCGACGCGGATCCGGTCGCCGGTCCGGAGGAGCGCGAGGCCGCCGTTGCCTTCGGCGCGGCGTTCAGGATCGAGGCGGAGGCGGAGGTGCCCGATTGCCACCCGTCTCCGATTCAGGGCAGCGCGTGGATACCGCGCCGGATCAGGTAGACGGGTGGGCGCATGTTCACGATTTCGGCCCCGCCGGAATGACCGTCAAGGCACTGCGCAACGTGAGTAGACGTCACCGCGCGCATGGAAAGCCGGCACGGACGAGGCGACCGGCACGGGAGGGCGAAGGTCGTGTGCACATGGTTCCCTGATGCACGCGGCCCCGTCGGCCGTCGGAGCCGCCCGGGCGCGCGCCGCCGCCCGGGCTATTCCGAGACCGGACGCAGTACCTCGTTGCGGCGCAGAAAGCCGGGTGTGAACGGATCGTTGTAATAGGCATATTCCGGCGGCCCTTGCGGAACGAGGCCGCGCGCCCGCATCCAGTCGTCGAGGTCCTCGGCGAAGCGGTCGAACCGGGCGTCTGTCCAGCTGCCCGAGAAGCGCACCGCCGCCACGAGGCGCGCCTCCGTCTCGACCAGGTGCACGTCGCCGGCCGGCTGCGGCAGGCTCGCCACAGAGCGCCCCGCGGGCATCAGGAAGGACACGGCCCAGCCTGCCTCCGCGGGCTCCTGGGTGACAGGTGCCGTCATGGCGATCTTCTCGCCCTCCCTGTCTTTGGCAAAGATGTAGCGCGACAGCGGGCCGAAGGCCGACCGGACGGCCGTCCCGCGGTCGCCGGCCCGCTCGACGCGGGCGGCCACCACCGGGGGATACCGCCGCAGCTCGAACGCACCGTCCTGCTCGACAAGGGCATAGTCGGGGGTTTCGACCGACCATGCCGCCCACGCCCAGGCACCGACGAGCGCGGCGATGCCGAGCCCGCCTCCGATGGCGACCAGCGCGATCCAGTTCATCGCCACACGTCCTTGCCTACGGCCACGACGCGGGGCGCCGGCGCTGCCCGCGATGGTCTCCTCACCGGCGCCGCGATGCGGACACGTAGACGAGGCGCTGCGGCCGCTCCGCGCCCCGCGCCTTCACCCGCGCCCGCGCAGCGAGGTAGGCAAAAGCCGTGGCGAAGGCGGCCGCCGTGAGGCCAAGGGTCTCGGCATCCAGATCCATGTCGTCCTCCGTTGGCTACCCCTGAGCTACGACCAGATCATCGTGCCGGATGACTCCTGCCTCGTTCGGCTGCGCGGCTCGGGGTCTTCAGACCGACAGGCGAAGCCTGCCTTTTCCGGAGGGGGATGTCCGGATCGACCTCTGCTCCGCGACACCGACGGCGGACGCAGGATCTCGGCTTGACCACTCGGGATCCTGGGACGCCGAGTCCGTCCCTGTCTCTCGCTGCCTCCCTCGAAAACCAGGGCGACCGGTACCCTGCCGCGCGCCGAAGCTCCCGACGGCCGCCGTCACGTACGCCACCCAGACCGGTGTCGACGCAAGCTCGTTCGTCGCGATCGGCCCGGACCGGACCTTCGCGGAGCGCGAGGCGCTGCGGCGCAGCTTCACCGGAGCGGCCATTCGCTGCAGAAGCACTGGTATTGTTTGGTGCTCGGTGGGAACGCGGCCATCCTGTCTTCCGCTGAAGATGTTCGACCTGCGCTGCGATTGCGAGGTCGGCCATCGCCATGCCTGTTGGGAAACAATCGCAGTCGAGATTGTGGGTGCCTGGTCCCGCGTCGGATGCCTCGTCCCTCTTTCGTCCTCACGCCAGGGCGACAAGGTGGTTGTCCCAGGCGACCGGGTGATCGGCGGTCGGGCCTGCGCCGCCGAGGGGGAGGAGGCGGCCGGTGCCGGTGGTGGCGAGGAAGCCCCCGGACGCGGGCGCGACGCCGCAGATGTCGGGCGCGGCATGGGCGGCAACGAAGGCCCCGGTCTCGGCATCGAAGAGATGGGCCTGGCCGCCGCGGGGCGAGGTGATTGCGACGCGGCGTCCGTCGCCCGAGAAGGCGACCGAGCCGGCATAGCCCTGCATCGCGAGCTGCGCCGCGAAGGGAGCGGTGGCAAGGCGCGGAGGATCGCCGCGCCGGTGGAGGAGCAGGAGCGGCGGCGCCTCGGCCGCCTCGCCCTGCCACTGCATCGCGGCCGCAACGAGGCCGTCCGGCCGGGCGGCGAGGTGGCGGATGGAGTTCAGGCGCAGCTCGGGCGGTAGCTCGACGACGTCCAGTACGCGGCCGTCCGGCGCGAGATAGGTCAGGTTCGGCCGCATCGTGGGCAGGTTCAGCTTGGCGCGGCCGGTGTCGGGGTGGGTCTCGATCCCGCCATTGGCGACGACGAGCGTCTCGGCGCCCGGCAGGCGCAGGATCTCGTGCGGGCCGATGCCGCCGCTGTCCAGTTCGCCGATCCGGGCGTAGCCCCGGGCCGCGTCCCAGATACCGATGACCCCGCTTGCGGCGGCGGTGTCGTTCTCGGTGGTGTAGAGGCGCGTGCCGTCTGCCGAGAAGGCGCCGTGGCCGTAGAAGTGGCGGCCCGGCGGCGCGGTCAGCTCGGCGGAGACACGGGCCCCTGCGCAGTCGAGGACGAGGGCGAAGGTGCCTGGGCGGCGGGCGAAGGCGACGGCCTCGGGGCGCTTCGGATGGGCGGCGGCGGCGTGGCCGCGCGCCGGCAGCGGGAGGGAGAAGACGGCCGCGCCCCGCCCCGACAGGCCGAAGAGCCGGTAGGCGCCGCCCCCGTCCCGCGCGGCGGCGAGCCAGGCGGGGCTGCCCGCCCCGGCCCAGCCGAGGCGCGGCGCGAGGGCGGTCGCGGCGAGGCCGGCGAGCAGGCGTCGGCGGGTGGTCATGGGGCGTCTCCTCAGTCTCCGTCGAGGGCGTTGAAGCCCGCAGCGACGCCGAGGGCGGGGGCGACGTCCTGCGCGAGCGTGCCGCGCAGCTCGTCGATGCGGCTCCGGATCGCCTCGACGCGCAGGCGGCTTTGCGGATCGGCGACGCCCTGCAGCGCAGGATCGTCTGCGCGCGCGACGAGCGTCTCGATCCGGTCGAGCTGGGCGCGGACGTCCCCTTCCACCTCCGGGCCCGCCGGCTCAGCCAGTATCAGGGCCAGATCGCCGATGGCCTCGACCGAGAACGCGACGTTGCGCAGGCTGCGCTCCGACAGCCGCGCCTCGGCGCGTTCGGGCCGGGGCCGGTCGGGGGTGCCGAGGGGGCGGCCGAGCCGGGCGTCGGCGTTGAACTCCAGCCCCGTCGCCGCGGCGCCGAACAGCGTGCGCAGGGCGTCGGCCTCGGTCGGGTAGAGGGCGTTGTCCTCGGCCCCAGCCGTCCGCAGCGCTTCTGCGTGGCCGCCGGTCCAGCCGTCGCGGATCGCCTGCACCGTGGTCGCCATGTCGGCGGTCATGGTGCGGACCAACGCACAGCGGTACTCGGCGGTGCCGATGGTCTCCGCCCGCGGGTCGAAGAGCATCGTCTCCAGCGCGTGGAAGCCGCGGGCGGCGGCGGAGACCTCGGCATAGGCGGCCGGGTCGCGCCCGACCGGGTCCGCCGCGCCGATCAGCCGGGCGAGCGCGCGCGGGCCGGCGCCGCGCGGGTCGGGCCAGAAGCCCATGGCGAAGAGGCGGTTGCCTTCCAGCGCGGGGCCGAACTGCAGATGCGCGACGCCGAGCCACGCGTCGAAGGCGTCGTGCCAGGCCGCGCGCAGCGCCTCGCTCTCCGGCGCGCACTCGGCCTGCGCGGCCGCGGCGAGCTCCCGCGCTTCCGCGGCGGCGCGCGCGTAGCCCGGCAGGATGTGCCCGGTCACGGCCCGGTCGATCACCGACTCCTGCGCGGGCGCGGCGAGCGGCAGGGCGATCAGGGCGGCGGCGATCAGGTGTCTCACAGGCTCTCCAGGAAGCGGATCAGGGCGGCACGGTCCTCTTCCGGCATCTCCACCACGCGGTCGCGGGCGGCCTGCGCCTCGCCGCCGTGCCAGAGGATCGCCTCGAGGAGCGAGCGCGCCCGCCCGTCGTGCAGGAAATAGGTGTGGCCCGAGACCTGCTCGGTCAGCCCGATGCCCCAGAGCGGCGGCGTGCGCCATTCGCGCCCGTTCGCGCGGGCCTCGGGGCGGTTGTCGGCCAGCCCCTCGCCCATGTCGTGGAGCAGCAGGTCCGTGTAGGGCCAGATCAGCTGGAAGGAATGCTCGTCCCGCCCCTCCAGCCGCGCGGTGACATGCTTGGGCGTGTGGCAGGAGGCGCAGCCGGTCTCGTGGAAGATCCGCTTGCCGTGCAGCACCTGGGGGTCGCCCACGTCGCGGCGGGCGGGCACGGCGAGGTTGGCGCTGTAGAACTCCACGAGGCGCAGCGCTTCGGCGTCGATCTCGTGCCCCCGCGCGTCGCCGTCGCCATGGGGCGCGTCGCGGCAGACGGCCTGGTTCACCGTGCAGTCGCCGTGGGCGGCCGGAAAGACGGGGGTGGAGATACCTATGTCGCCGGCGAAGGCGCTGGCCGACTGGTCGAGGATCGTGGCGTTGCCGGCCTTCAGCCCGAACCGGCCGAGCATGGGGCGGTCGTGGACCGTCGACCATACGATCTGCGCCCGGCCCGAGATGCCGTCGCCGTCGGCGTCGTCGGGGTCGGCGCGGGCGAGGATCTCGTCGGCCGGGATCGCCTCCAGCAGCCCCAGCCCGATCATCTGCGGCGCGACGCGGGGCGAGACCATCGCCTCGGGGTGGAAGTCTCCGTAGCCGGGATCGGCGGCACGGTAGGTCGGCTTGCGCAGCGAGACGATCGTGCCGTCCGCAAGTTCCACGGGGATCTCCTCGTAGGTGATCTCCATCCGCGCCTCGGCTTCGTGGCCGGGCAGCGCCTTGTCCTGGATCTGGCCGCCATAGGTGGGCTCGGGGAGGGTGGCGAGGTAGCCCTCGATGCCGGCGATGGCGTCCTCGGGCCCGCCGGGGATCGAGACACGCAGGAACATCGAGGTGGTGTCGTCGTCCGGGCCCTCGGGCGGGTGGCCGCGCCCGTCCTTGATGTGGCAGCGCTGGCAGGAGCGGGCGTTGAAGAGCGGCCCGAGCCCGTCGGAGGCCTTGGTGGAGGCCGGCGACGAGACCCAGAGCTTCTTGAACAGGCCGTTGCCGAGGAAGAAATCGAACTCGCCCTCCGGGCCGAGATTGGCCGAGGGCAGCGAGAAGGCGTTTGCATTGTCCGTCGCCCGCACCGTCGCCGCGCCGCCGGACATCGTCTCGAAGCGCTCCGGTGCCGAGAAATCTTCCGGCGGGGCGGTGACGGCGGCGATGCGGGCGCGCTCCGCGTCGGTGCGGGGGACGACCTGGAGATGCACGTCGTCGAGGACTTGCGCGCCGGCGGCGGCGGGGAGGGCCGTGCAGAGGACGGCGAGAGAGGTGCGCAGGACGATCATGGCGACCCCGTGAGGAAGCGCCCGGCCCGGGCGCGGGCCGGGCCGGGCCGGTGGCGTCACTGGAACACGGCTTCGGGGTCGTCGAGGCTGTCGGAGCCCTCGATGGTGATTCCGTCGACGCCGAGCTCGGCGGTGATGCGCTCGATCGTGCGGGTCTGGTCGATCAGCGCCACCACCCCGCCCATGATCAGCCGCTCGCCGGCCTCGTTGCCGCGGGCGAGCATCTGGTCGTAGTGAAAGCCCGCCTCGGCGGCCGTCTTGATCCGGCCGAGCGCGGCCATGCTCGCGTCGAGCCGGTCCTTCATCTCCTCGTTGAGATCGGCGTTCGCCGCCGCCACCAGATCGGAGAGCGAGGGCCCGGAGACGAGCCGGCCGTCGATGCCGACATACTCCCCGATATAGACGTTCCTGATGCCGAGACCGTCGTAGTAATGGCTGTTGTGCGTGTTGTCGGAGAAGCAGTCATGCTCCTCCTCGGGATCGTTCAGCATCAGCCCCAGCCGCATCCGCTCGCCGGCCTGCTCGCCGTAGGAGAGGCTGCCCATCCCGGTCAGGATCGCCGAGAGCCCGGCCGCCGCGTCTTCCATGACGGCCGCACGGGCCGCGCCGCCCTCCTGCCACTGGGCGGCCATCCATTCGAGATCGGAGACCAGGAGGTCGGTCGCGGCCTTGAGGTACTCCGCCCGGCGGTCGCAATTGCCGTTCGTGCAGTCGGCCCCCGCGGCGTAGTCCGTCCAGGGCCGCTCACCGGCGCCGGGGCCGGTGCCGTTCAGGTCCTGCCCCCAGAGCAGGAACTCGACCGCGTGGTAGCCGGTGGCGACGTTGGCCTCGATGCCGTCGGCCTCGTGCAGCGTCTCCTCCAGCAGGGCGGGCGTGATCTCGCTCGCGTCCACCTCCTCGCCCGACAGCGTGAAGGTCTCGTTGGCGACGACGTTGAGCGAGCCGGCCGGGTTCTCGTCCGATCCGCCGAAGCCGGCGACGTAATCGATCATCCCCTCGTCGAGCGGCCAGGCGTTCACCTTGCCCTCCCAGTCGTCGACGATCGGGTTGCCGAAGCGGTAGACCTCGGTCTGCTGGTAGGGCACGCGCGCGGCGATCCAGGCATCCTTGGCCCGCTGCAGGGCCTGCGGCGAGGGCTCGGCGATCAGCGCGTCGACGGCGGCTTGAAGGTCACGCGCGGAAGCGAGGCTGTCGGCGTAGGCCGCCTCGGCGATGTCGGCATAGGTGTCGAGCACCGCGGCCCGGTCCGGCGCGCTCCCCTGCGCGAGGGCGGGAGCCGCGAGCGCGATGGCGGCGGTGGCCAGAAGCGTGGATTTCATGGGATCCTCGTGAGCTTTGCGCCGGACCGGGTGCGCCGCCGGGCCGGCCGTGTCCGTCAGGGCGCGGCGTGCACCCCCGGGCTCGCCCCACGGGGCTGGCTGGGAACGCAAAAAGGGTGACAAAATCGCTCGGACATGACAAGCGCACCCGCATGGCAGCGTCACCACGACGCGGGCGCGCTGACCTTGCGGGCAATCCGTCCCGCCGCCGAACCCGCCCGTCAGCGGCCACGGATCTCGACGGTGAACGTACGGGCAGCGCCCGGGGGAGGCGGCGGAAACGGCGCCGCGCGGCGGATCACCGAGAGGGCGGCGCGGTCGAGGGCGGCCGAGCCCGAGCTGCGGGACAGGCTCGCCCCGGCCAGCGCGCCAGACCCGGCGATGCGGAAGGTGACGCGCGCCGCGCCGCGCGCCGCCACATCGGGGCGGCGCGCGCGCGAGACGTGACGCATGACGAGACCGGGATAGGACGAAGCGGCCGCGTTGCCCGAGGCGGCGTCGGTCGCAGGCCGGTTGGCGGCGCGCGCCGCCTCGGCGTCGCGGCGCCCGGAATCCTGGCCCGCGCGGGCGGAGCGGTCGGCGTTGCCTTCGGGCGCGGCGCTGCTGCGCGGCGTCTGCTCGACGCGCCGGGGCGTATCGGCCGGAGGGGGCGGGCGCGACACTGGCCGCGATGGCGGGCGCAGAGAGGCCTCCGGCGCAAGGTCCGACGCGGCGACCACGCGGCTGCCGACGGAAACCGGTGGTGCTGCGGCAACCTCTTCGACCGTCGCGACCCGGGGCGGAACGGGG
This sequence comes from Rhodovulum sp. 12E13, assembly GCF_003340565.1. Classification (GTDB taxonomy): domain Bacteria; phylum Pseudomonadota; class Alphaproteobacteria; order Rhodobacterales; family Rhodobacteraceae; genus HLUCCA09. The sequence continues at coordinate 24,366 of NZ_QPLK01000022.1, forward strand.
GCCGGTCCATCGGCCTGCGGCACGGGAGACGGCGCCATCGATGAGGCGGCGGCGCCTCGCGCGACGTCTGACGTCCTGGCAGCGCGCGCGGGCACCGGCGGCGGGGGCGCGGCGGCCTCCTGCAGCGAAGCGATGCCCGGCGCGACGGACTGGGCCACCGGGCGCGGCGGCGGCTCCGTTGTGGCCGGGCGCTCGGCTGGGGCTGCGGCGGCGGGTCTTTCCGCCGGTTCGGGCTGCGCCGCTGGAGCGGCACGCGGCGCCCGGACCGGATCGGACGCAACCGGCGCGGGCGTGGTGGCTGGCGTCGCTTGAGCGGCCCGGGCCGTCTCGCTCGGCGCCGCGGCAGGGATCGTGCCCGCCGCGAGGTCGGCGAAGCTGGTGCCGAGCGCGGCCACCGAGGCGGGGGCGCCGCCCTCCTGCCGAACGGTCGGCGCGTCGCGCAGGAGCCCGAGCGAGGCGAGGTGCAGGCCGGCCGAGGCGGCGAGCGCCGCGGCGAGGACCGTGGGCGGCAGGCGCGTCATCGCAGCCCCCGTTCGGTCACGATGAGCACGCGCGTCGCGCCTTCCCGCCGCAATGCAGCGGCGATCTCGACGAGGCGCGCGGCTTGGGCAGCCCGGTCGGGGACAAGGCGCGCCTCAGGGCGACCGCTCTTCGCGAACCAGGCAATCGGATCCGCCACCTCGGCGCCGCGATGGCGCAACGTGCCGTCCGACATCAGCACGAGTGCGTCGGGCGGCGCGGCGCGGCCGAGCCCGGCGGCCTCGACGAGGCGGACGTCGCGCGAGAGCGGCGGGGCGATGCTGCCCGCGACCATGAAGAAGACGAGCATCAGGAAGACCACGTTGATCAGCGCGATCGTGGGCTCGCGCGTCCGCTTGGTGGTCCTGCCCCGCGCGAGGCTCATCGGCCGAGCACCGTCACCGAGAGCGTCCGCGCCGCCTCGAGGGCCACCAGCACGTCGGTCAGCCGCTGCGCGCTCACCCCGGGGCCGAGGCTCACGAGGAGGGCGCCGTCATCGCCGGATTGCGCGTCCGCCTCGGCCGCGAGCGCCGCGAGTGCGACCGGGGTGCCGTTGAGAGACAGCTCCGCCTCGCCGACGTGCAGGAAGAGCGGCGGCGCGTCCGGGGCGGCGGCGCCCGGGCCGGAGGCGCCGAGCTGCAGTTCCGCGAAGGGGGTGAAGGTGGAGGAGAGCATGAAGAACAGCAGCAGAAGGAAGATGACGTCGATCAGCGGCGTCAGCGAGAGCCGCCGCCGGCGGTATCCGGCCCTAACCGGCACGGGCGAGCGCCCCTGCGGGCTGTGCGGGCGCCGTGAGCCGGGCGATGGCCTCGTCGGCCAGCACCCGCTCGGCCTGCATCCGCCCCTCGAACCACGACAGCGCGAGCGACGTGGGCATCGCCACGGCAAGGCCGACGGCCGTGGTGAGCAGCGCCACCCAGATGCCGCCCGCCAGCGCCGACGGGTCGACCTGCGCGCCGGCCTCCTGCAGCGCCTGGAACGCCTCGATCATGCCGAGCACCGTGCCGAAGAGCCCCAGCAGGGGCGCGAGCTGGGCGACCGAGTCGAGCAGGCGGAAGCCGCGCTCGAGCTGGGCGAAGCGCGCCTCGGCCTCGGCCTCGAGCCGCCGTGCCGGGGCGCCCTCCACCCCGAGGCGCAGGACGGCGGCGAGGTAGCTCGGCGACCCCGCGAGGGAACCCAGCGCCGCCCGCGCCTCGCCCCCGTCCCACTGACCGAGCGCCTGCCTCAGCGCCCGGTGCTGCCCGACGCCCGCGGCGCGGAACTGCCAGATCTTGGCGAGCACTAGCGCGAGCGTGACCACGGACACGGCGATCAGCAGGGCCACCACCGGCCCGCCGAGCGCCCAGACCTCCCTCAGCGGCGCGAGGATGGCCTCCCCGCTCATCCCGCCACCTCGACGCCCGTCCGGCTCGACAGGCGCAGCGCCTCGATGCAGGCGCCGGGCGCCAGCCCCGTGCCTGCGCACTCCGTCGCGCCGTTCACCAGCACCTGCCCCAGCGCATCGCAGGACATCCCGTCCACGTCGAACTGGCGCACGCGGGGGCGGCCCGCGGGCAGCGCGCCGAAGTCGAACAGTGTCAGCCGGTCGACCGTGCCTTGGGTAGTGAACAGCACCGCCTCGAGCACCAGCGCGTCGAGATCGGCGCCGAGCGCGTTCTCGGCAAGGAAGGTCAGCCGGCAGGCGCCCTCGGCCTCGGTGACCGTGTTCAGCTCGAGCCCGAGGGCGGGCGCGGGCGCTTCGGCGAGGGCGGGCGTGGCGAGGGGCGGCGTGGCGAGACCGGCAACAAGGATGGCGCAGAGCTGTCGCATGGGAGGCCTCAGAACGTCTTGGAGAGGGTGAGCTTGACGTTCCGCCCCGGCGCAGGGCGGGTGGCGAGGTAGGGGGTGTACTCGCGGTCGCCCGCGTTCTCGATGCCGAGGCGCAGCTCGGCGCCTTCGAGCCAGCCCCCCTGCGGAGCCCAGGTGGCACGAAGGTTGTGAACCGCGTAGCCGGGCGTGCGCGCGCCCTCGAAGGTTTCGCCACGGGCTGCCGCCACCTCCCAGCTGAGGTCGAGCTCGTCGCCGAAGCGCTTGCCCAGGGTCAGGCGCGCGGTGTCGGCCGGTGCGTTGCGCCACTCGCCCGTCGAGCCGTCGGACAGCGTCTCCTCGCCGCTGACGAGATTGGCATTGAGATCGAGATAGAGGCCCGACGCCATGGCGTAGGAGGCTTCGAGCTCCAGCCCCTGCAGGTCGACCTCGGTGACGTCGGGCGTGCCGAGGCCCTGATAGGAGGTGACGTCCCACAGGAACGTGTCGTAGGCGGTCGCCTTGAGCGCGAGCGCGTCGCCCTTGCCGAACACGTCGAGCGCATCGTAGGCGACGCCGGCCTCCCACGTGCGCGCCTTCTCGGGCTGCTCCATCAGTTCGGGGGTTTCGAGATCGTCGAGGATCGGCAGGTTCTCGGTATAGGCGCCGCTGGCGAACACCGAGACCCCGCTGTCGAAGGCGTAGCGCGCCGACACCCCGCCCACGAGCGCGTCGTTGTCGTAGGTGACCCGCGAGCCGTCGTTCAGCTCGGCCTCGATCGAGGAGGTTTCGTAGCGCAGCGCGGGCGTGATCGTCAGGTTCGGCCCGACGCTCATCTCGTTGACGGCGAAGACGGCGACGCGGTCGTCGGTGCCGCCCGGCGCGCTCGCCGCATCGAGCCGCTCGCGCCGGATCAGCTCGACGCCCGCGCGCAGTTCGTGGCTGACCGCGCCGGTGGTGAAGAAGGCGGTGTTCTTCGCCGTCAGCTTTGTCGTCTCGAACTGCAGGTCGGCATTGACGGTCGGAAAGCCGCCCGGCGGGAAAGGAAAGCCGCAGGGGAAGGGCGGCCCGCCCGCGCAGGTGGACGAGCCGGGCACGTATTCCTGCTCGATCTCCTGGTTGGCGTAGGAGAGCGTCACGTCGAGGTCGATCAGGTCGTTGCCGGCCGGGTTGTAGCCGTAGGAAAGCGTGGCGGTCTGGGAGACGATGTCCCGGTCGACGTTGCCGAACACGTCGCCGGTGACGACAAAGGTGTCATAGGGCACATCCCGCTCGGCGCTCGTGGTCTCGCTGTAGGAAAACGACAGCGTGTGCGCGTCGTCGTCGCCGAAGGTCAGCCGGCCCTTGGCCAGCCACGAGGGCAGCGCGTAGGCCGAGTTGCCGATCTCGTTTCCGGCGCCGTCCTCCTGCGTGTCCTGCTCGCGCCAGGAGTAGTTCAGCAGGAACTCGGCCCGCTCGGTCGGCTGCCACGCGAGGATGGAGGACGACGCGAAGCCACCCCCGTTCGACCAGACGTCGAGCGTCTGGTCGAAGGCGAGGCCGGGCGCGCCGCCGGTGAAGTCGGCCGCGTCCTTCGTTTCCAGCCGAACCACGCCGCCGACGATGCCGGTGCCGTATTCGAACGAGCCCACCGTGCCGCGGATCACCTCCACTTCGCGGTAGAGCGACGGATCGGTGAAGAGCTGCGTGCCGACGCGGTAGATCTCCTCGGCGCCCACCGTCGCTCCGTCGACGAGGATCTTCACCTTCTGGTCGGTGCCGAAGGTGCCGTTGGCACCGAAGCCGCGGATGTTGATGCCCGAGCCCGAGGGGGTGGAGCCGTTCACCAGCGCCACACCGGGCACAGAATCGATCAGCTCGGCGATGGTGCCCGCCTGCCGGTCGTCGATCTCGCGTTGGTCGATGACCGTCAGCGGCGTGGCGGTCTGGGTCTGCACCTCGCGCTTGCTCTCGCCGAGCGTGATGGTGCCGATGAAGTCGCCCTCCTGCGCGTGGGCGGCGGGAGCGGCGATGAACGCAAGGGCGGTGGAGGCGCGCAGGAGCGCGCCGCGTCGGACAGACGGCATGAGGTCCCCTTCACATGGCTGGTGCGCATCCAGGCTGGCGAAAGGGCTCGCGCTTGCGCAGGTCTTGTCTGATTTCGTCGAAAGTTCGCGCTTTCGGGTTGAGACGGGTAAGAAGCCAGACTAAAACTGTCAACAACAAATCGGGGGTTCGCCCCGATGCCAGGCGCGTGACCCGCAGCCCAGCCCACCCCGACAGCACCGACAGGGAAGGAGCGCGCCAATGGCCGAGACGGCAGAGCTGACCCCCGACGACATCCGCGCCCGGAGAGCCGAGGCGCCGAAACTCCGCGACCGCGACCTTGCCGAAAACCTCGGGATTTCCGAGGCCGAGCTCGTCGCCGCGCATGTCGGGGTGGACGGCCCCCGCCGGGCGTTGCGGGTGGAGGCGCATCCCGACCGGCTGATGCCGGCGGCCGAGGCGATGGGCGAGGTGATGGCGCTGACGCGCAACCCCTCGGCGGTGCATGAGAAGATCGGGCGCTACGGCAACTACCACCCCGGACAGCACGCCGCGATGGTGCTGACCGAGGCCGTCGATTTGCGCATCTTCCCGTCCCACTGGCGTCATGCCTTCCTCGTCGAGGTGGAGGGAGACGGCGGCACGCGGCGCTCGCTGCAGGTGTTCGACGCGGCCGGCGACGCGGTGCACAAGGTGATCCTGCGCGAGGGGTTCGACACCGCCGCGTGGGACCGGGCGAAGGCCGAGCTCGCTCTGGACGACCGGTCGCAGGCTGCGCGGGTCGCGCCGCGCGAGGCGCCGGAGGCCGCGAAGTCCCGCCCCGACCGGGCGGAGGAACTCCGAGCGGAGTGGCGGAAGATGACCGACACCCACCAGTTCCTGCGCATGGTCTCCAAGCTGAAGATGAACCGCCTCGGCGCCTACCGCATCGCCGGCGCCCCCTTCGTGCGGCGGCTCGCGCCGGGCGCGGTGGACGCGGCGCTGCACGCGGTGCGGGACGACGGGGTCGAGATCATGCTCTTCGTCGGCAATCGCGGCTGCATCCAGATCCATTCGGGGGGCATCGGCACGCTGACGCCCATGGGCCCGTGGCAGAACGTGATGGACCCCGATTTCAACCTGCACCTGCGGCGCGACCATCTCGCCGAGGTCTGGGCCGTGGAGAAGCCCACCCAGCGGGGCCCGGCCGTCTCGGTCGAGGCGTTCGACGGGGAGGGCCGGCTGATCCTGCAATGCTTCGCCATTCCGAAGGAGGGGCGCGACAGCCGCCCCGCCTGGGCCCGGATCGTGGAGCGGCTGGAGAACGCGGAGGATGCGCCCGCTCCGTAAGGCCCTGCGCCGGGCCGCCCTGATCGGCCTCGCCGCGGGCCTCGCCGGCGGCCTCGCCGCCACCCTTTGCCTGCCCGCCCTCGCCTCGGCCTGCGCACGGCCCGAGGGCGCCCCATTGGAGATGCCTCAGAGATGACCCTGCCGTTCCGCCTGCCCCTGCTGCTCGCCGCCGCCCTCGCCCTCGCCCCGCCCGCCGCCGCGGCGGAGGCGGAGCGGGCGAGCCGCATCCTGTCGGTCGGCGGCGCCGTCACCGAGATCGTCTACGCCCTCGGCGAGGAGGATCGCCTCGTGGCGCGCGACGCCACCTCCACCTGGCCGCCCGCGGCCGAGGCGCTGCCCGACGTGGGCTACATGCGCGCGCTCTCGGCCGAGGGCGTCCTCTCGGTCGCGCCCGAGCTGATCGTGGCCGAGGAGGGCGCCGGCCCGCCCGAGACGGTGGAGCTGCTGCAGGCCGCCGCCATCCCCATCGTGACGGTGCCCGACGCGACCGACGCGACCGGCGTGCTCGCCCGCATCCGCGCCGTGGGCGAGGCGATCGGCGTGCCGGACAAGGCCGAGGGGTTGGCCGAGGAGGTCGGCGCCGAACTCGACGCGGCCCTGGCGGCGGCCGAAGCGGCGCCGGGGGCGCCGAAGCGGGTGCTGTTCGTGCTCTCCACCCAGGGCGGGCGCATCATGGCCTCGGGCACGGGCACCGCGGCGGACGGCATCATCGGGATGGCCGGCGGGGTGAACGCGGTCTCGGCCTTCGAGGGCTACAAGCAGATGACAGACGAGGCCGTCGCCGCCGCCGCGCCCGACGTGATCCTGATGATGGACCGGGGGAGCGATCACGCCTCGTCTGACGCCGAGCTCTTCGCCATGCCCGCCATCGCCACGACGCCCGCCGCCGAGGCCCGCGCCGTCGTGCGCATGGACGGGTTGACGCTTCTCGGCTTCGGCCCCCGCACGGCCGAGGCCGTCAGGGCGCTCTCGGAGGCGCTGCATGGCGGCTGATGCGACCCTCGCCGCGCCCCTGGCCGACCGCCGCCCGCGCGCCCGCCGGGCGACGGTGGGGCTGGCCGTCTTCCTCGCCGTCGTCTCGGTGGCGAGCCTCGCCATCGGCGCCTCGGGCACCTCGCTCCGGGGCGCGCTCGCCACGCTCGCCACGGGGGGCGAGCTGAGCCAGATGGAGCGCGTCGTGCTGTGGGACATCCGCATGCCGCGCCTCGCCCTCGGTATCCTCGTGGGCGCCGCGCTCGCGGTCTCGGGGGCGGTCATGCAGGGCCTCTTCCGCAACCCGCTGGCCGATCCCGGCCTTGTCGGCGTCAGCGCTGGGGCGGGCCTCGGGGCGATCACGGCCATCGTGCTCGGCGGCCTCCTGCCCGCCGCGGTGATCGCGAGCGTCGGCACCTGGGCGGTGCCGGTGGCGGCCTTCCTCGGCGGCTGGGCGTCGGTCCTCGTGCTCTACCGCGTCTCCACCCGGCGCGGGCGCACCTCCGTCGCCACGATGCTGCTGGCCGGCATCGCGCTCGGGGCGCTGGCGGGGGCGGTCTCGGGCATCCTCGTCTATATGGCCGACGACCGGCAGCTGCGCGACCTGACGTTCTGGGGCCTCGGCTCGCTCGCCGGGGCGAGCTGGGCCAAGGTGGCGGTGGCCGGGCCGATGATCCTGCTGGCCGTGGGCGCGTCGCTCCTGCTCGGGCGCGGGCTCAACGGGCTCGCCATGGGCGAGGCGACGGCGCATCACCTCGGCATCGACGTGCAGCGGCTGAAGAACGGCGCGATCCTCACCGTCGCCGCCGCGACCGGCGCGGCCGTCGCCGTCTCGGGGGGGATCGGCTTCGTCGGCATCGTCGTGCCGCATATGTTGCGCCTCGCCACCGGCCCCGACCACACGCACCTGCTGCTCAACTCTGCGCTGCTGGGCGCCGCGCTCCTGCTGCTGGCCGACGTCATCGCGCGGGTGATCATCGCGCCGGCCGAGCTGCCCATCGGCATCGTCACCGCCGTCCTCGGTGCGCCGGTCTTCCTGTGGATCCTCTTGCGCCGGCGCGGGATGGTGGACCTGTGATCGCCGCGATCGGCATCCGCGTGCGGCTGGGGCGCAAGGCGGTGCTGCACGGCGTCGACTTCGCCGCCCGCCCCGGCGAGGTGACGGCGATCGTCGGCCCCAACGGCTCGGGCAAGACGACGCTGATGCGCGCGCTCACGGGCGAGGTGGACTACGCCGGCCGGGTAGAGATCGGCGGGCGGGACATCCGCGCCGCCAAGGGCTGGGAGCTCGCCGCACGCCGCGCCGTGCTGCCCCAGGCGACCACGCTCGCCTTCCCCTTCACTGTGGTCGAGGTGGTGCGGATGGGGCTGATGACGGGCGCGCATGGCGACGACGCGGCGCTGCCCTCGCGCGCTCTGGCCGAGGTCGGCCTCGCGGGCTACGAGGGCCGTTTCTTCCAGGAGCTGTCGGGCGGCGAGCAGCAACGCGCCCATCTCGCGCGCGTGCTGGTGCAGGTCTGGCAGCCGGTGGACGACGGCGGGCCCCGATGGCTCCTGCTCGACGAGCCGGTCTCCAGCCTCGACATCGCCCACCAGCTCGAGGTGATGGAGATCGTTGCGTCCTACGCCCGCCGGGGCGGCGGCGTGGTCGCGGTGATGCACGATCTGAACCTCACGGCCCTGCACGCCGACCGGATCGCGGTCATGCAGCAGGGCTGCCTGCGCGCCTTCGGCCCGCCCGCCGAGGTGATGACCGACGCGATCCTCTCGGAGGTCTACGGCTGCCGCCTGCGCGTCTCGGCCGCGCCGGCCGGCCCCGCGCCCTTCGTCCTGCCCCATTGCGCCGCGCCCGGATGAGGGCATGCTCAGGGCCGTTCCGGCACGAAGGCCAAAGGGGACCGTAACGCCCATCCTGCGCGGGTTCCGATGATGCGTCATTCTGACAGTATCCGAGTCTTTATATAGACTTTAGCCGCCCGAGCGGCATTGTTCAGCGCCGCCAGCCAGCGCTCTCCTGTCGGGAGACGGGCCAGCCCGTTCGAGAAATCTCGCGAAGTTCCAACAGGAGAAGACCGATGACCGTGCGATTGTCCCGCCGCAGAACCCTCGTCCTGGCCGGTGCGGCTGCCCTCACACCTTTCGCAGCGCCGCGCCTCTCGCGGGCCGCGACCGCGCACGAAGTGCAGATGCTGAACGTCCATCCCGACAACCCGCGGCAACGCATGGTCTTCCTGCCGCGCGTCCTGGCGGTGGAACCGGGCGACACCGTGACCTTCCTTGCGACGGATCGCGGCCACAACAGCGCTTCCCTCGACGGCATGATCCCCGCGGGCGCCGAAGCGTGGGACGGTCGCATCAACGAGGAAGTGTCGGTGACCCTCGAGGTGCCGGGGTTCTACGGCTACCAGTGCACGCCGCATTACTCGACCGGAATGGTCGGACTGATCGTCGTGCGTGGCGACGGCATGATGGACAACCTCGACGCAGCGCAGGAGGTCCGCCAGCGCGGACGGGCTGCCGCCGCCTTCGACGAGATCTGGGCCGAAGCGGCCGAGATGGGCCTCACGGGCTGATAGCCCTGGCGCGCAGGGCGGCTCGCGCCGCTCTGCGACCGGCCTGCCGCCCACCTCATGGAAAGGGATCGTGCTTGTCGCTCCACCGGTCGAGATCGGCGAGGTCGGGCCAGACCCGGCGCCGGAGGGCCGCGAGCCAGTGGCCCGGCCCGCGGCGTCCCCCGGCATGCCCGCGCCGGCCGATCCTCGGCAGCCGACCCCGCCAGCGCGCCGGCGCGGACATCCCTACCGGGGCCCGGCCGTCACGGCCGGACCCCGTGTCTGGTCCCGGGGCGCCGGCCCGGCCGGACGGGTCAGGGCACGGTCGGCAAGGCACTGCACGGCGCGCAGGAAGCCCGCCGCGTCGTTGCCCTCGCAGAGGATCGCCGCGTGCGCGCGTGCGGCCTCCTCTCGCCCCTGCGCGGCGGCGCGCAGGGCGCTCATCATCGCCCGCTCCTGCGGCGTGACATGGGCCGCGCAGGCCGGACAGTCCGGCGCATTGAAGCGGAAGGTCGACTGCCGGGTGCGCCGCATCGTCTGGACCATGGCGAGCGTCGCGACGGCGATTTCGGGGCCGCGGTCGTGGCCGAAAAGGTGCAGAGCGCAAGAGATCGCCGAGAGCCACCCCTGCCGCTCGGGCTGGGCGAAGCTGGAGAAGTAGTGGCGCGCGATGGTCAGCACGTGCCGTTGCTCGGCGGTGTAGCCCAGATCGGCGACCGATGTGCCGCGGTCGGTGCCGCAGGGATGGGCCCCGCTCATGGCCGCGTCCCGACGCGGGGCGCTGCCCCGGGCGGCCGCCGCGCGGCGCGTGGCTCCGGGGGCACGATGGCATCGGGTCTGCGGATCGGGCGGGGATGTCCCATGGCGCTCCTCCGGTCGTGTCCGAAGCGGCGGCGCGCCCGGCCGTCTTGCCCGCGCGCAGGCCGCTTCGAACCTCTGGAATTCTTTGGTTCGGGCCGGGCGGGACGAGGGTCCGGGCTGGGGCACGGCCTAACCTGACAGAATAAGTCGGATAAGCAACCGCTCTCGTCCGGCCTGCGACGGAATGCGCAAGGCGGGCGCGTGCGAGCCGGCTTGATCCATGTCATGGCCCGCGCCGGCAAGCCTGAGTGAAATCATCGGAAAAGGAGGCCCCCCATGTCCCGGATGCCCCTCACGCTCGCTGTCGCCGCGCTCGCCACCGCCGCGGCCGCGCTCTGGCCCCCGCAGGGCGCGGGCCACGAGGCGGAAATCCCCGCCACCGAAGAGGCGCTCGGCGAGCGCCTGTTCTTCGACGTGAACCTCTCGGCCAACCGCACCCAGTCCTGCGCCACCTGCCACGACCCGGCCACGGGCTTCGCCGACCCGCGCGGCATGGCCTCGCCCGGCGACGACGGCGTCTCGCTCGGCGACCGCAACGCCCCGACGGCCACCTATCCCGCGCTCACGCCGCGCTTCCACCGGGGCGCGGACGGCGAATGGGTGGGCGGTCAGTTCCTCGACGGGCGCGCGGCCACGCTGGAGAAGCAGGCCGGCGGCCCGCCGCTCAACCCCGTCGAGATGGGCATGGCCGACGAAGCCGCCGTCGTCGCCCGCCTGCGCGAGGACCCTGTCTATGTCGAGGCGTTCCCCGCGCTCTACGGCGACGGCGTGCTCGACGACGAGGGCGCCGCCTACGACGCCATGACCCGCGCCATTGCCGCCTTCGAGCGCACCGATCTCTTCGCGCCGTTCTCCTCGAAATACGACCGCTGGCTGCGCGGCGAGGCGGAGCTGACCGACGAGGAGGAGCTCGGCCGCCTGCTGTTCTTCTCGCCACAATTCACCAATTGCGCCGAGTGCCACCAGATCGGCACCCGTCAGATGGACCCGGCCGAGACCTTCACCGACTACAGCTACCACAACATCGGCACGCCGGAGAATCGCCGCCTGCGCGAGATGAACGGCGTCCCCCTCGGCACGGTGGACGAGGGGCTGGCCGGGAACCCGGCCGTCGACGACCCCGCCCAGCGGCACAAGTTCCGCACGCCGACCCTGCGCAACGTCGCGGTCACGGGCCCCTACATGCACAACGGCGTGTTCGAGGACCTGCGCACCGTCGTGCTGTTCTACAACACCTACAACACCCGCTCCGAGGCGCGGAAGATCAACCCCGAGACCGGGGCGCCCTTCGGCCCGCCGATGGTGCCGCAGACGATCTCGCTGGAGGAGCTGGAACAGGGCCCCGCCCTCGACGACCAGCGCATCGACGCGCTGGTGGCCTTCCTCGAGACGCTCACCGACGCCCGCTACGAGCCGCTGCTCGATGCTGCCGACTGAGCGCTTCCCCACCTCGGCTCGCCGCACGGTCCGGGATCCCGTCCCGGTAACGTGACTGCAGGCTTACCGAGGTCACCGCCCCAGTGCCTGCACGACAAGGTCCGCCGCCGCGGCGCCGGAGAACTGCTGCTGGTCCGAACCGAGGTTCGAGTCGCGGACCGCGAAGGACGTGAAGGCGCCGTGGGTGACGAACTTGGTGTCGTCGAGCTTGCGCGCCTCGTCCTCGATCCGGAAGGGCTGGATCTTGCGGCCGACATGCGCATCGGCCACGCGCTCTTCCTCGTTCTTGAAGCCGGTTCAGGTCTTGCCGACGACGAGCAGCTCCCCGGTCGACAGCCGGGTCTTCAGCAGGATCGCGGTGCCGTGGCAGACGGCGGCGACCGACGGGCGGCCGCTGGTGGTCCATCCGGGTTTGCCTCGAACCGTGACAACCGGCTTCGAGGCCCGGGGCAATTTATTCGGCTTCGTATCATTCGGCTTCTGCCGGTATCCTCGGACCGGTCTTCCGGAACCGTTCCACGAGAAGCATGTGGGGCACGGTCAGGGCCGCGAGGCCGATGAAGAGCGTTTGCAGGATCGCGGCGTCAGCGGCGGCGCCGTCCGCGTCGAACAGCGCGACGTACGCCGCAGCGGCACCCGTCAGCGTGACTGCCGTCATCGTGCCGGCTTTTTGCAAGGCCCCAGGGCGATCTGGGAGTGCGGCAAGGGTCTGCATGAAGTGCCGGACCGAGTGGAGAAGGCAGAAATACGCGACGAAATAGAGCAGCGGCGGCAGCAGGGCGGCGCCGATCCAGATCCCGACGTGTTCGGTCACGGTGGAAAGCCGCCGTCGATCCGCCGTCGCGAGGCAGGAAAGAACGAGGATGCCCCCCGAGACGCCGCAGGCCGCGAGCGCCTGCGCGATGGCATCCGCGGCATCTGGCGCGAGAAGCGCGAAGATTGCGGTCACCTCGTCCGTATGCGTCAGCGCTGGCGCCCCGATGGCCGACACGCCGCCGGCGGCCTGTGCAAGGTGGCCGTCGCCCTCCCAGTCGCCGGCGAAGTGCAGTGCGGAATAGGCGAGGAACGCCACGAGGGCCGGGCCGGGCGCGAGCCACCACAGCAGGGCGACGCCTGCGGCAAGGCCGAGATAGGCCGCGAAGAACCTTGCCCGATCGGCGCGGGTCGAGAGCGGCCAGAGCGCCTCGGCCATGGGCAGGTCGAGCGCGCCGTGCGGCAGGCCGAGAACCGCCACGGCGGGCGCGAGAATGAGTGCCTGCCCCAAGAGCCCCGGCGCCAGCGCGCGGTCGAGCGCCGCGACGAGCGCGAGCCCGGCGAGGAAGATCCCGGTCTGCGCGGCCCGGGCGCGCGTCATTCCGGCCGCGCGGCGGCGCGCAGGAACGGCAGCGGCGGCAGCGCCGCCATCACCGACAGCCGGTCGGCCGCCCGCGTCGAGCCCGAGAGGAACCGCTCCAGCCGCTCCGGCGGCGCGTTCCGGAACAGGCTCTCGAACAGCGCGGGCCCGCGCTCGGGCGCCGTGGCGAGCACCTGCAGGAACACCCGGTCCATGAACCGGGTCATCGGGCGCTCGGCCGGCAGGCGCGGCGCCTCGCCGGCGACCAGGGCGGTGGCGAGCGCGTCGGCCTGGGCCTGGATGCGCTGGAAAGCGTAGCCGGTGGAGGGCCGCGCGGCCCCGCCCCCGAGGCCGATCCGCGTCGTGCCGGCCACGGGCGTCTCGGCATAGTCCACCTCCATCGGGAGGGCGCCGGCCTCCTCCCTCAGCACGTCGTGGGAGACGACGCCGAGCGCGGCGATCTCGTCGGCGAGCCATGCGGCGAATGTCTCTGCAGATGGCCGCGCCGGTGCGAAGGATGTCACCTCGACGAGCGCGCGATCCCGCGCGAAGGGCAGGATGTAGAGGAAATCGACGCCCGCACTGTAGCCGCGCCGGAAATGCATCAGCGGCACCGTGCGCGGGTCGAAGACCGGCTCGGCGGTGGCGATCTCGCGGCCGAGGAAGAACTGGCCATAGCGCGGCCGCCGCGCGGGAGGGCGGCCGTCGAGGACGTGGCGGGCGGTGAAGCTGCCATCGGACGTGTCGACGCGGAAAGCCCCGCTGGCTGGAACGACACCCTCGGCGGCGGTGCCGAGCGTGATCGAGCCACCGGGGGCATCGTGGATCAGATCCTGGGCGTGTCCGTAGAAGGCACCCGCCGACACGGTCTGGTACGGCGTGCGGCCGGAGCCCCGGCCGACGGTTCCCCCCGGCCCCTCGACCGTCCAGCCCGACCAGCTGGCGCGCACGCAGGGCTCGAACGGGTCGGGCGCGGTGCGCCAGAACGACCACGCGCGGTCGTCGGTGTAACGCGCGCGGGGTTCGACGACCCTGAACGAGACGCCGCTCCCCGCAAGGCGCGCGGCGACGCTGAGACCGGCGCAGCCGCCGCCGAGGATCGCCACGTCGACGTCAGGCACGGGCGTTTCCCCGCAGCGAACGACGTCGAGGCGCCGGCAGCGTCACGAGACCGGCAGCGGCGCCGAGGGCCAGCCGCGCCTTTCGGGGCGCTGGAACGCACGCGCGGCCGTCGAGCGGGTCGCAGCCCGCGGCGCGGATCTCCCCGCCGATCCCGCGGTAGAGCGCGGCCGAGACGGCGACGGCGAGGCGCAGGCGGGGCGGCAGCGCCGGCAGCCCGCCGCGACCCGAGGCGTAGAGCGCATCGGCCCGGTCGAGAAGGGTGCCGACGGCGGCCCGCACATCGGCACGCGCCGCCGGGGTCGGGGCGGCCAGCGCCCCGGGGCTCCGATCGCACAGGGTCGCGGGCAGATAGCGCCGGTCGGCCCGGGCGTCCTCGGCCACGTCGCGGCAGATATTGGTCAGCTGCATCGCGCGGCCGAGATCCGCGGCGCGGCCGTGCCATGCGCGCGGCACGTCGAACAGCACGGCGACCATGATCCCGACGGTGCCGGCGACGGCGTGGGCGTAGGCTTCGAGCGATGCCATGTCGTATATCCGGACCGCACCCAGATCGCCCCGCACGCCCGCCACGAGATCGGCGAAGGCGGCGCGTCCCTCGGGGCGACCCTCGAACAGGTCGCAGGCCGCGGCAGCGACGGCGTTTCCGCCGCGGGCCCGGCGGACGCCGCGCTCGATCGACACGAGGCGCGCGGCCGCGGCCGGGCCGCCGTCTTCGTCGGCCAGGTCGTCCACGGTGCGGCAGAGCGCGTAGAGCCGCGCCACCCGCGCGCGATCGCTGCGGGCGAGGACGCGGGATGCGGGCGCGAAGCTGCGGGCGTGCCGGTGCATGATCGCTTTCGCCTCGGTCGGGCTCATGCCGCCACGCCCACCGCCGGAACAAGGCTGTCGAGCACCTTCGCCGACGACACGACGCCGGGCAGACCGGCCCCGGGATGGGTGCCCGCGCCCACGAAATAGAGCCCCGCCACGCCCTCGCCCCGGTTGTGATAGCGGAACCAAGCCGATTGGGAGAAGAAGGGCGAGAGCGAGAACCCCGCCCCGTCGACGGAGAGGTAGTCGTCGCGGAAATCCTCCGGCGTCATCACGAACTCGGCCGTGATGGACTCCCGCAGGCCCGGCAGCATCGTCGCGTCGAGCGCGGCCACGATCCGGTTGCGCAGGCGCGGCCCCTCGACCGACCAGTCCTGCCCGCCGGCGAGATTGGGGACCGGGCAGAGGACATAGAAGCTGTCGCAGCCCGGCGGCGCGAAAGAGGGGTCGGTCGCCGTGGGCCGGTGGACGTAGAGCGAGAAGTCGTCCGCCAGGTGCCGGCGGTGGAAGATGTCGGACAGAAGCTCGCGATAGCGGTCGCCGAACCAGACCGTGTGATGCGCCACGTCCGGCCATTGCCGCCGGGCGCCGAAATAGAGCACGTAGAGCCCCATCGAGAGGCGCGCCGTCCGGCCTCGGAGCCGCGCGACTGGCGAGGGCGCCCCCTCGGGCAGCATCTCGCGGTAGACGCGCATCGGATCCATGTTGGAGACGACCACCTCGGCCGGCACATGCCGGCCGTCGTCGAGGTCCACACCGGTCGCGCGGCCCGACTCCACCGTGATCCGCTCGACGGTTGGGCCGAGCTCGACCGCGACGCCCTCCTCCTCGAGCAGACGGTGCATCGCGTCGACCAGCGCGCCCGTGCCGCCGATGGGAAACCAGACGCCGTCGCGCCGTTCGAGGTGGTTGATCATGCCGTAGATGGCGGTCGTGTCGAAGGGGTTGCCGCCCACCAGCAGCGGCTGGATCGAGAAGGCGCGGCGCAGCCGGTCATCCGAGACATGCCGGGCCACCATGCTCCAGACGCTTTCGTGCGCGCGCAGGCGGACGAGGTCGGGGATCTGCCGCGCCATGAAGCCGGGGGCGTGGAAGGGCGCCGCGGACAGGCCCGTGAAGCCGACATCGTAGATCTTCTTCGACCAGGCGCCGAGCCGGCGGTAGCCGGCGACATTGTCCGGCGCGAGGCGGGCGATCTCGGCCTCGGTGCGGTCCTCGGTCGTGCCGTAGTCGAAGGTCTCGCCGTCGTGGAACCGGAAGCGGTACCACGGGTCGGGCTGGACGAGGGTGACATAGTCTTCGAGCCGCTTGCCGAAGAGGGCGAAGAGCTCGGCGAAGAGATGCGGGGCGGTGATCACGGTGGGGCCGGCGTCGTGCCGGAACCCGTCGCGCTCGAAGACCTGCGCCCGGCCGCCGAGGCGGGGGCACCGATCGATCACGCGCACGGCGTAGCCGCGGGCGCGCAGGCGCAGCGCGGCGGCGATCCCGCCGAAGCCGCCGCCGGCGACGACGGCGCGCAACGCACGGTCAGGATCGTCGGAAGGACTGGTGTCACGCGGCAACGACAATCTCCTCGGGATTGGGGCGGACAGGGGGGCGGGACTGGGATGGCCGGCGCCCGTGGGCGGGCGCCGGCCGTGCGGGGTCACTCCGCCGCGGCGTGGCGACCGTAGCCGGTGCCGACGCGGCCGGCCTCTTCGGCGCGGCTCTGCCGGATCGCCACCTGCGCGAGCAGCACGCCGAACACTGTCTTCGAGGTCACGTCAGCGAACGTGTAGATCAGCTGACGCACAACCACCCAGTCGCCCGACTGATTGATCCCAGGGATGCCCGGCACCATGTACGCGAAGCCGTAAAGGAACCAAGTCACGACCAGCAGCGCCCAGGCGCCGTTCATGAGCCCGCGCGCCTCTTCCACGAGGCTCTCGCGGCCAGTCTGCACCGCCTCGTTGGCGACATAGAGCAGGTAGAAGAATACCAGCCAGCTCAGGCCGCCCCAGATCCAGAAGCCCGCGCCGGAGCCCTCGACGAAGCCGGCGACCTGCGGCTCGAAATACTGCCCGGCATAGCCCAGCAGGATCATCGCCGCACCCGCGGCCGTCAGCGTGATCCAGCGGCGACGGAATTCGCTGCCCGCGAACTGCAGCACGACGAGGAATTGCGTCAGCAGCATCGGTACGTCGATCAGCCAGTTGGCGTAGCGATACCCGTTGGCGAAGATTTCGCCCTCGACGCGGTTGTAGGTCATGCTCGCCGCGTCATAGGCGAAGGCGGCGTTCCACATCAGGTAGAGGAGGCCGAGCTCGATCGTGGCCGACACCATGACCACCGCGCTGATCGCGAAGGTGGTGCGGTACTTCGCGCTCGCCTCGTGCATCGTCATCGCGAAATAGACGAGCGAGGCGGCGAACACGGCGGCGGTGAAGCTGAAGGCGTGCCGGACGACCTCGTACTGCCAGTAGTCGAAAGTCAGAAAGTTCTCGTAATTCGGCATCGGGCGTCTCCCTTCGATTTCCCGCGGAGGAAGGCGCCCGGACGCCATGCGTTCCATCGAAAAAAATCTTCGTGAGCACACTGCCCGCGTCAGGACGGGGCCGAGACCGAGACTGTCATACCGCCTGCCGCAAGAGGCGCCTGCATCTCGCGCGGCTGACTGCCTGACGATCGCATCAAGGTCGATGCCCGTTTCGCCCGCCTCTTCGGCGTTCCCCCGAGGACATGGAGGACGGTCTGCCGGTCGCGCGGTTCCTGGCCGGCATCCACGAGGCCGATCGCGACCGTGTCGCCGCGGCCATCTCTCGGGCTCTCGAGACCGGCGAGTCGTATCACGAGGAATACCGCGTCCGTGACGCGTCGGGGGAAAACCGCTGGGTGACTGCGCGCGGGCGCTGCTTTCACAGCCTCGACGGCAAGCCCGTGCGTTTTCCGGGGGTCGTGGCGGACATCACAGAGCAGATCGAAGCGCGCACGCGCATGGCCGCCTCCGAGGGCGCGCTGCGGCAGAGCGAGGAGCGGCGCAGCCGCGCGATGAGCGCGGGGCGGGTCGGAACCTTCGAGTTCTACCCGGAGGAAAACCGCGTCGTGTGGGATCCGCTGACTGTCGAGATCTTCGGGTTCGACAAGGCGGAGAATATCTCGCTCGCCGATGTCCGCGCCGTGATCGAGCCCGAAGACCGGGCCGCGTGGGAGGCCGACCTGCAGGCCGCGCTCGACCCCGCGGGGCCGGGTATTCACCGGGTCGAGCTGCGGATCACCCGCAGGCAGGATGGAGAGATGCGCTGGGTCGAGGGACGGGGGCAGACGACGTTCGAAGGCGGACGCGCGACGGCCATGCTCGGCACGCTGCGCGACATCACCGAGCGCCGGCGATACGAGGAGCAGCTGCGGCCGTTGAACCGGGAACTCCGGCACCGGGTCAAGAACCTCTTCGGCGTGATCCAGGGGTTGATCCTGACCAGCGCGAAGGGGGCCGCCGACCTTGCCGAGTTCGTGCCCGCTTTGCGCGCGCGGATCGACGCCCTCGCAGCGGCTCATCTGGTCGGCGTGGCAGACGAGCAGCTCGCCCCGGTGTCGCTGCGTGACATTCTCGACGCCGTGATGAAGCCCTACCGCGGCGAGAACTCGAGCATGACGGCCGACGGGCCCGACCTCGCGCTTCCTCCCCGCCTCGTGACGCCGCTCGGCCTCGTCCTGCACGAACTGGCCACGAATGCGGTGAAACATGGCGCCTGGTCGGTACCGCACGGGCGCATCGCCGTTGAATGGTCGGTGTCGAATGCCGGGAAAGCGCCCGGGCTCGAGCTTGCATGGCAGGAGACGCTGCCGGAGGCGCGCGCCCCATGCGATGCCGGAGGATCAGGGTTCGGGGGGCGTGTGATCGATGCGTCGCTGACCCAGGTGCGCGGGCGGATCCGGCGGGACTGGCGCGCGGATGGACTCGTGGTGCGGTTGTCCATGCCTCTTGCGCAACAGGAGGCGGCCTGACGGGCGGGAGAGGAACCAACGCCACGGTTCCGCGCTATGTCAGCCCTGTGGTTTTGGAGTGAAGGTCATGACCGAGGCGGACGCCCGCGTGCTGAACGGACAGACAATCCTGCTCGTCGAGGACGAGGCGCTGATCGCGATGGAGATCGAGATGATCCTCGAAGCCTTCGGTGCGCGCGTCCACGGCCCTGTCCCCGATCTGGCCGAAGCGGTGGTCGCGGTGGAGACCGAGCGCTTCGACGCCGCCGTTCTCGATATCGACCTGGGGAGCGAGGACGTGTTTCCGGTCGCGCGTATCCTGCAGCGGCGGGACGTGCCCTTTCTCTTCCATACCGGCCATGGCCTGCCGCGCGAGCTCGAGCAAGATTTTCCCCAGGTGCCGGTCTGCAAGAAGCCGATGCCGGCCGACAGGTTGGCTCGACATCTCGCCGCGCTGGTTTAGGATTCCGACCCCGACCGAGTTGTTGCCCGCGCGGCCGACGAGCTGTCGAGGACGGCACCGGCAGGGCAGGAGAGCCGCCAGGACAGGCCCGCGGGCGCGTAATCGAGAGTGACCTCCCCGCGGGTAGCCGTCTTCACCATGCGGGTCGTCACTTTTGAGCCGAAGCCCTGTTCCGCGGGCTCCGCGATGGCCGGTCCGCCCCGTTCCTGCCAGTTCAGCGTGAAGCGGGGCTCGTGGCCGACCTCGGCCTCGACGCGCCAAAGCACCGAGATGCAGCCGTCCGCATTCGACAGGGCGCCGTACTTGGCGGCGTTGGTGGCAAGTTCGTGCAGGGCCATCCCGAGGGTTTGCGTGGCGTCCGGCATCACCGTCACGGGCGGGCCGTCCATCTCGATGCGCGTGCCGAAAAGATCTGAGAAGTGCGCCAGTTGGGCTGCCACCAGATCGGCCAGCGGAACAGTCGTCCAGTCGTTGTGCACGAGCAGGTCCTGGGCGGCGCCCAGCGCCATCAGACGGTCGCCGAAGCGCGTGGTAAAGTCGGCCGCCCCCGACGCCGCGGTCTGCCGGGCGATCGACTGGATCAGGCCGAGCATGTTCTTGGAGCGGTGGTTGAGTTCCTGCAGGAGCATCTCGGAGCGCTCCTCCTGCCGCTTCCGCTCGGAGATGTCATCGAACAGGATCGCCACACGGCCCGTCTCCGGGGCGTCGATGGGGAAGGCGTAGACATCGAACCAGCGTCCGAGCGTCTCGGACTTCTCCTCGAACCGGCGCGGCGCTCCCGTCCGCGCGACGCTCCCGTAGATCTCGTACCAGTGCTCCTCGAGGTCGGGGGCGGCCTCGCGCAGCCAGCGGCCGAGGATCGCCTCGGGAAAGCCCGTGCACGCATAGAAGGCCGGGTTCGCCTCGACCACCCGGTAGTCGATCAGCCCGTCGGGGGCGTCGAGGCAGACCTCGACGATGCAGAAGCCTTCGTCGATCGCGTCGAACAGCGCCCGGTAGCGGCCCTCGCTGGCGCGCGAGCGTGCCTCGGCCGCCTCCCGCCGCGTGGTCTCCTGCACCACGGCGGCGAGCCCAGCGATGCGCCCGCCGACCCGCACGGAAAAGAAATCCTCCTCCCAGTGCCGGATCCGGCCCGGCTCCGCCGGGGTCTCGCCGCTGATCTGAACGCCTCGCCAAGGCTTGCCGGTCTCGAGCACCCGGCGCCACTCCTCGTAGAGCGCTTCGTAATCGGCAAGGTCGGGCAGGATCTCGTCGGGGCGCCGGCCGAGATGCGCTTCGACCGGCAGGCCGTTGATCGCCGCAAGCGCCGGATTGATGTGGACGAAGCGGAAATCGGCATCCCAGATCCCGAGCCCGACCTCTGCGCCTTCGAACAGCGACTCCAGCATGGCCGCCTTCGCGGACAGACCGGCAGCTGAACCAGGTTCGGTCGACGCAACGGGCTGGCCGCAGCGGCCGTGCGGCTGCGCCGCACCGTCGTCTGGCCGCGTGCCCCCCAGCGTGTCGGCCAGGATGACGCCGCCGTCGAGCATGTCGGTGACGTCGACATTGAGGCCGCGGATCCGGCGGACGTTGCCCGCCGGGTCGCGCTCGATCGCGCCGCGGTCGAGGATCACGCGCACCGCCCCGTCCGGGCGGACGATCCGGAAGCTGTGACTGTAGTCGGCGGCGTCGGCCCCGAGAAAGGCCGACGTTTCGGCCTCGACGCGCACACGGTCGTCGGGATGGATCAGGCCGGTGAAATCCCGCTCGCTCTGCGGAGCCGCCTCGAGACCATAAAGGTGGACAAGTTCGGGCGACCAGGCCAACCGGTCTTCCGACGGGCACCATTCATAGGTACCCGCCTGCCATTCAAGTGCGACCTTTGCAGCCCCCTCAAGGGCTGCCCTGTCCGTGGGCATGACGACCCCCGTCCAGCATTTCCGGCTGACGGCCAGTTTGAATCATCGAACCGACGATGCCAAGGGCTCGCGCCCCTGCAGGCGGTCGGATCAGCAAGGTGTCGGTCGGGAGAGCCGCGGGGCTGCGGCCCTTCCGTGGAAGCCAAGAAGGGCGCTAAGAGCGCCTTTTGCCGAAGCGGGAGCGGTCCGCAGGCGCGAACCACGTGCCCACCTGCCTTTCGATGGCTCTCCCCACCCGGAACACCGTTGCGTCATCGAAGGTACGCCCGACGATTTGGATGACGGTGATCCCTGTCAGTCCCGGTCCAAGCCTTGGAAAGCGCTCCCGGCACGGGGTCCCTATAGGCGCCGGTAGAGATCTCGCGATTGCCTCGAAAATGCTGCGTCTTCAAATGCTTGCGGCCAAGTAAGGTGGGTTGCCAGTTCAGAGCCGATCCTCACGAAACCGGCCTGAGGACCACTGTCGTGGCAAGATTGCCGCCTCAGGGCAAGCAATATCAATCGCTTAGACGACTAACTGATGAGCTTCGGCTTGCCGTCCTTCGCCTTTCTTCAGGCGCGCATCCGCGCGTGGGTCGGATCGTAGAGCGGCCGCAGGCTCGGCCGGGCGGGGATACGTGCGCCGCCGATCTCGATCTCGTAGCGCGCGGCGAGCAGCTCGGGCGCCGTCTCGCCGGCGCAGGGGACGTAGCCGAGCGCGATGGCACCGCCGAGGGCATGGCCATAATTGCCCGATGTGACGATCGACACGATCCGCCCGTCGCGCACGATCGCCTCGTTGTGAAAGACCATCGCGGCGGGGTCCTCCAGCCGGAACTGGAGCAGGCGGCGGGAGAGGCCGGCCTGCTTGCGCCGCAGCACGGCGTCACGGCCGAGGAAATCGCCCTTGTCCGTCTTCACCGCGAAGCCGAGGCCGGCCTCGAGTACGTGATCCTCGTCGGTGACGTCGTGGCCGAAATGGCGAAAGCCTTTCTCGATCCGGCAGGAATCGAGCGCGTGCATCCCGCAGAGCGTCAGGTCGTCGCCGCCGGCCTCGGTCAGCGCCTCGTAGACATGGGCCGCCTGATCGGCGCTGACGTAGAGTTCCCAGCCGAGTTCGCCCACGTAGCTGACGCGATGTGCTCGGGCGAGGCCCATGCCCACCTCGATCTCGCGTGCCGTGCCGAAGGGGTGGGCGGCATTCGAAAGGTCGGCGGGGCTGACGCGGGCCAGCACCTCGCGCGCCCGCGGCCCCATCACGGCCAGCACCGCCTCGGCGGCGGTGACATCGGTGATCACGGCGAAGGCGTCGCCCACATGGCGGCGCAGCCACGCCATGTCGCGCACCACGCAGGCGGCGGGGACGACGAGCAGGAAGGCCGTCTCGGACAGGCGCGTCACGGTCAGGTCGCTCTCGATCCCGCCCCGCGCGTTCAGCATCTGGGTATAGACGATCCGGCCCGGCGCAACGTCCACGTCGTTGCCGCAGACCCGCTGCAGGAAGGCGCAGGCGTCGTGCCCCTCGACCCGGATCTTGCCAAAGGATGACAGGTCGAACAGGCCCGCCCCCTCGCGCACGGCCCTATGCTCGGCCCGCTGGTTGGCGAACCAGTTCTGCCCGGCCCAGTCGTAGCGGTATTCCCGCTCCTGCCCCGGCGCGGCGAACCAGTTGGCCCGCTCCCACCCGGCAGCCACGCCGAACACCGCGCCGCGCTCCCTCAGATGCGCGTGCAGAGGCGAGCGACGCACGCCGCGCGCGGTCTCGGGCTGCCGGTGGGGGTAGTGATCGGCGTAGAGCAGGCCGAGCGTTTCGCTGACGCGCTCGCGCAGGTAGCGTCGATTGCGCTGGAAGGGCTGGGCGCGGCGGATGTCGACATCCCACAGATCGAAGGGCGGGTGGCCCGCGTCGATCCACTGGGCGAGCGCCATGCCCGCGCCCCCCGACGAGACGATGCCGATGGAATTGTAGCCGGCCGCAACCCAGTAGCCGGGCAACTCCGGCGCCTCGCCGAGGTAATACATGTCGTCGGGGGTGAAGCTTTCGGGGCCGTTGAAGAAGGTGTGGATGCCGGCGGTCTGGAACATCGGCATCCGGTGCATCGCCGTCTCGAGAATCGGCTCGAAATGGGCGAAATCCTCGGGCAGCGCGTCGAACTCGAAATCCTGCGGTATCCCGTCCGTCCCCCAGGGCTTGGCGCGGGGCTCGAAGGCCCCGAGCAGCATCTTGCCGGCGTCTTCCTTTTAATAGGCGCACTCGTCGGGCACGCGCAGGGTGGGCAGGGCGCCAAGGCCGTCGATCGGCTCGGTCAGGAGGTAGAAATGCTCGCAGGCGTGAAGCGGCAGCGTCACGCCCGAGCGCGCGGCGAGGTCGCGCCCCCACATGCCACCGCAATTGATCACGACGTCGGTGGCGATGCGGCCCGTCTCGCCGTTCGCCTGCCAGTCCACCCCAGTCACCCGCCGCCCGTCATGGGCGACGTCGGTCATGGTTACCCCCTCCAGAACGGTCACGCCGGCCATCCGCGCACCCTTGGCCAGCGCCATGGCGATGTTGGCCGGGTCGCCCTGCCCGTCGCCCGGCAGATGCACGCCGCCGATCACGTCGCCGACCTCGAGGTGCGGATAGAGCGCCTTCACCTCGCCCGGCGTCACCAGCTCAGCCTCGACGCCGAAGGTATGGGCGAGGGTCGCCTGCCGGCGCAGCTCCTCCCACCTGTGCTCGGTCAGCGCCACCGAGATCGAGCCCGACAGGCGCAGGCCGGTGGCGACGCCCGTTTCGTCCTCCAGCCGCGCGTAGAGCTCGGCGGAGTATTTGGCGAGCCGCGTGAGGTTCCGGCTGGGGCGAAGCTGCCCGATCAGCCCGGCGGCGTGCCACGTGGTGCCGCAGGTCAGCCGCCGCCGTTCCAGCAGCACCACGTCGGACCAGCCGAGCCTGGCCAGGTGGTAGGCGACCGAGCAGCCAGACACGCCACCGCCGATGACGACGGCGCGGGCGTGGGCGGGGGGCGTCATCGCCTCAGCCGAAGACGCGGGTCAGCGCGCCGTCCACCGCCTCGGTGATCCGGTCGATGTCATCGTCCGTGGCAATGAGGGAGGGCGAGAAGGTGAGCGTGTTGTTGTAGCCCGGCAGCGAACGGTTGGTCGCCCCGATGATGACACCCTGCGCCATGCAGTGGGCCACCACCGCCTGCACCTGCTTCTCCGACGCGGGCTCCTTCGTGGCGCGGTCGGCCACCAGTTCCGCCCCGCAGAACAGGCCCTTGCCGCGCACGTCGCCCACGACGCGGTGCTTTTCCTTAAGCGCGGCCAGGTTCGCCATCAGCCGCGCGCCCATCGCCGTGCAGTTCGCCAGCAGTCCCTCTTCCTCGATGATCGCCATGTTCTCGATGGCGGCCGCCGGCCCGGCTGTGCAGCCCCCGAAGGTGGAGATGTCGCGGAAGTAGTCGAGCGGGTCCTCGGGGGCGTCCTTGAAAAGGCTGAACACTTCCTCGGTCGTCACGAGGCAGGCGATGGCGGCGTAGCCCGAGGCGACGCCCTTGGCCATGGTCACGAAATCGGGCTTCACCCCGTAATGCTGGTAGCCGAACCACTCCCCGGTGCGGCCCACCCCGCACACCACCTCGTCGATATGCAGAAGCACGTCGTATTTCCGGCAGATCTCCTGCACCCGCTCCCAGTAGCCCTCGGGCGGGACGATCACGCCGCCCCCGGCGGTGATAGGCTCGAGGCAGAGCGCGCCTACCGTGTCGGGTCCCTCGCGCAGGATCACCTCCTCGATGGCGTCCGCGGCGCGCTCGCCGTAGTTCGCCACGTCCCATTGCGCGCGGTATTCGAGGCAATGCGGCACGGGCACGAAGCCGGGCGTGTAGGGGCCGTATTGCGCGTTGCGCTCGGGCTGGCCGCCGGCCGAGAGGGCGGTGATCGTCGTGCCGTGGTAGTCGCGCTCGCGGTAGAGGATCTTGTGCTTGCGCCCGCCATGCCGCTTGTGGGCGATCTGGCGGATCATCTTGAAGGCCTTCTCGTTCGCCTCCGACCCCGAATTGGTGTAGTAGACGCGGGACAGGCCCGGCATCTTCTCCACGAGCATCGCGGCAAAGCGCGCGCCGGGGATCGAGCCGGCGGAGTTCGCAAAATAGTTCATCTGGATCAGCTGGTCGCGCACGGCGTTGGCGATGCGCTCGCGCCCGTAGCCCACGTTCACCGTCCAGACGCCGCCCGAGACGGCGTCGAGATGTTCCTTGCCGGTGGCGTCCCATACGCGCATGCCCCGGCCCTCGACCATGATGCGGGGTGCGGCGGTCTCGAAGGGCGCGTGCTGGATCAGGTGGTGCCACAGATGCGCCCGGTCGGCCTCGATCACTTCGGTCAGGTCGTTCGGGCTGAAGGCCGTGTTCATCGCTCACTCCGCAGGATGCGGCCCGCCCCGCTGGCCGGCCGATCCGCAAACTGCTCAAAGCCGAGGCGACTGAATAGCGCCAGATCCCGGCCATTGATCAGGCCAGTGACGCCGCAAGGCGGGTCGGCGCGCGGATTCTCCCTGGACTTACGGGATTTGTGGAATCTGGACCTATGTGGCGTGAAAACTCGCTCGCTATAGTCTTCCTGTCCAAAAGGACCGGCCCGAGCGGCCGGCCGAAAAAGAACAGGGAGACTTCGATGACGCTGAAAGCCCGCATTCTGGGGACGGTCGCCGGCGCCGCCGCCCTCGCCGCAAGCACCGTCCAGGCGCAGGACGGCATCACCGTCGCCTATTTCCTCGAATGGCCGATGCCGTTCCAGTACGCCAAGGCCGAGGGCATGTACGAAGAGGCGATGGGCATCCCGATCAACTGGGTGTCGTTCGACACCGGCACGGCGATGTCGGCGGCGATGGCCTCGGGCGACGTGCAGATGGCCGTCAGCCAGGGCGTGCCACCCTTCGTGGTCGCCACCTCCGCGGGGCAGGACCTGAAGATCCTCGACGTGGCCGTCAGCTACTCCGACAACGACAACTGCGTGGTGCGGACCGAGCTGGAAATCGACAAGACCAACGCGGGCGACCTCGAGGGCAAGCGCGTTGGCGTGCCGATCGGCACCGCGGCGCATTACGGCTTCCTGGCGCAGATGAACCATTTCGGCGTCGACATCTCGACGATGGAGATCGTCGACATGGCGCCGCCCGATGGTGCGGCCGCCTTCGCGCAGGGCAGCCTCGACATGGTGTGCGGCTGGGGGGGCGCCCTGCGCCGGATGAAAGAGCACGGCAACGTCCTGCTGACGGGCGCCGAGAAGGAAGAGCTGGGCATCCTTGTCTTCGACGTCACCAGCGCGCCGGCCGATTTCGTCGCCGAGAATCCCGATCTCGTCTCGCAGTTCCTCGCCGTGACGGCGCAGGCCAACGAGATGTGGAACTCGGGCGAGCACACCGACGAGATGCTGCCGGTGATCGCGCAGGACGCCGGCATGGACCTCGACGCGACCGAGGCCACCATCGAGACCTTCGTGTTCCCCGGGGTCTCCGAGCAGCTGTCCGAGAAGTGGCTCGGCGGCGGCGCCGGCAGCTTCATGGACGGGGTGGCGCAGGTCTTCCTCGACGCCGGCTCGATCGACGGCAAGCTCGACAGCTACGCCGAGACGGTCAACATCGAGCCGCTGCAGGCGGTCGCCGACGGCATGTGAGCCCGGCCTGCGCGGCCGAAACCTGACGGGGCGGTCCGGCTTTCCGGGCCGCCCCTGACCATGACAGCGGGAGGCATCGTGTCCGGGCTCGAGATCAAACACCTGTCGATGCGCTTCGACCTGCCCAACGGGTCCTGGGTGCAGGCGCTCCACGACGTGTCGCTGTCGATCGCCGAGGGCGAGATCATCTCGGTTCTGGGTCCCTCGGGCTGCGGCAAGACCACCCTTCTCAACATCGTCGCGGGCTTTCTCGCCCCCACCTCCGGCTCGGTCGAGATCAACGGCCACACAGTGAGGGGGCCGGCCGCCGAGCGGGGGATGGTGTTCCAGAAGGGCGCGCTGTTCGAGTGGATGAACGTGCGCGAGAACGTCGATTTCGGCCCCCGGATGAAGGGGATGCCCCGGGCCGAGCGCGACAGGATCTCCGATCACCTGCTCGAGATCGTCGGGCTGCGCGACTTCAAGGACAAGGCGGTCTATGAGCTGTCCGGCGGAATGCAGCAGCGCGTGGCCCTTGCCCGCTGCCTTGCTAACGACCCCGACGTGATCCTGATGGACGAGCCTCTGGGCGCGCTGGACGCTCTGACGCGCGAGAAGATGCAGGGGCTGGTTCTCAAGCTTTGGAAGGAGACTGGCAAGACGGTGATCCTGATCACCCATTCGGTCGAGGAGGCGCTGCTTCTCGGCGAGCGGCTGATCGTCATGGCGCCGCGCCCCGGCCGCATCCACGAGATCTATAATCTGCCCTTCGCGGATGCCGGCGTGGGCGCCGACCTGCGCGAGGTCAAGAAAGACCCCGCCTTCGGCGAAAAGCGCGAGGAGATCCTGGGCATGATCTGGGAAATGGAGGAAGAGATCATGGGCCGCGCGGAGGCGGCGGAATGACCCTGCTTCTGTTCTACGCCGCGCTGTTCGCGCTGTCCTTCGCCGTTGTCTACGCGGCCCGGCGCCTCGCCACCCAGCGGCAGGATTTCACCAGCCTCAAGACCGTGACCTTCGGCGACGAGAGCGCGGTGCGCCCCGACCGCGCCGCCTCGATCATCTCGGTGATCGCGATCTTCCTGATCTGGGGCGCCTTCACCGGTTCGCGGCTGGTGCCGGTCCACGTGCCGGGGCCGTTCCAGGGCCTGACCGAGTTCACCTACACCGCCGAGAACGAAGCAGGCGAGCAGGACACCGCCATCGTGCGCGTCCTCGTCCACGAGGTGGGGCGCGACCCCGACCCGCCCGAGATCGAGCCCGGCGACGGTTTCGCGCGGAACGACACCGCGGTGGTCGGCATGTGGCGCAGCGAGTTGATCCGTGCCCAGGCCAACGACGGCGGCGAGGACGAGGAGGTGCGCATCGTCGCCGTCGCCGGGCAGCCCATCGAGCCCGATCGGACGGTCGAGGTGCCCAACGGCACGGTGACGATGAGCGGGCGCGGCTCGCTAAACTTCGCCCCCGCGACGGGCATGCAGATGGAGCCGATCTGGCTGCCTGCGCCCGAGACGGTGGTGGCGCGCTTCTTCGAGATCGCCTCGAACGGCTATCAGAACTTCACTCTGTGGCAGCATCTGGGATGGTCGCTGCTGCGCGTGGTGGTGGGCTTCCTTCTGGGCGCGGCGGTCGGCATTCCGCTCGGCTACGCGATGGGCCTGTCGGGGTGGTTCCGCGGCTGGTTCGACCCGATCGTGGAGTTCATGCGCCCGGTCCCGCCGCTCGCGCTGATCCCGCTGGTGATCATCTGGTTCGGCATCTGGGAGACGGGCAAGATCGTGCTGCTGTTCCTCGCCGCGCTGTGGATCATGATCATCTCGGCGCGGGCGGGGGTATCGGGCGTCAACATCACCAAGATCCACGCGGCCTACTCGCTCGGCGCCTCGAAATGGCAGATCATGCGCCACGTGATCGTGCCCAACTCGCTTCCCGAGATCTTTACCGGCGCGCGGGTGGCGATGGGGGTCTGCTGGGGCACGGTCGTCGCGGCAGAGCTCGTGGCCGCGCAGAAGGGGGCGGGGATGATGATCATCGCCGCATCCAAGTTCCAGCTTACCGACATCGTGATATTGGGTATCGTCCTGATCGGTATCATCGGCTATTCCATCGATATCCTGATGCGCCGGGCCGAGGCGTGGCTGGTGCCCTGGAAGGGACGCGCCTGAGGCCGGCAGGAATGGGGAGCGGAGCCGGGCCATGTGCGCGATCTGGCTGAAGAAGGCCCGGCCGCCGAGCCGCGAGGCAGAGCAGGACCTGCGCGAGGGCGTCTCCCTGATGCTGTCGATTCTCGAGGCCGAGCGCGAGGACGCCGCCCTGCGCTACGCGCGTCAGTTCGACCGGTGGGAGGGCGACATCGTGGTGCCGGCGGAGGCGCTGGCCGAGGCGGGCGCGCGGGTTTCGGACGCGCTCAAGCGCGACATCGTCTTCGCCCACGACAACATCCGCCGCTTCGCCGAGGCGCAGTTGGCGACCATCGGCGAGACGGAGGTGGAGATCGTGCCGGGGCTGATCGCCGGGCAGCGGCAGATCCCGGTGGGCACGGCCGGCGCCTATGTGCCCGGGGGACGCTACGCCCATGTGGCGAGCGCGGTGATGACGATCACCACCGCCAAGGTGGCCGGGGTCTCGCACGTCACCGCCTGCTCGCCGCCCTCGACGCCCCAGGGCATCCCGCCCGAGATCCTCTACGCGATGCATGTCTGCGGTGCCGACACGGTGCTGAACCTCGGGGGCGTGCAGGCGATCGCGGCGATGGCCTTTGGCCTCTTCGACACGCCGCCTGCCGACATCCTCGTGGGCCCAGGCAATGCCTACGTGGCCGAGGCCAAGCGCGCCCTCTACGGCCGCTGCGGGATCGACATGGTGGCCGGCCCGACCGACGCGCTCGTCGTGGCCGACCGTGGCGCCGACCCCGAGATCGTCGCGGCCGACCTCGTCGGCCAGGCCGAGCACGGATTCAACTCGCCGGT
Source organism: Rhodovulum sp. 12E13 (assembly GCF_003340565.1). Taxonomy (GTDB): domain Bacteria; phylum Pseudomonadota; class Alphaproteobacteria; order Rhodobacterales; family Rhodobacteraceae; genus HLUCCA09. The sequence goes on from NZ_QPLK01000022.1 coordinate 54,023, forward strand.
CTGGCTGGTGACCGACCACCGCCCGCTGGCCGACACCGTCCTGCGCCTCGTGCCGGCGATGATCGACGCCCTGCCTGAGCCCAACCGCGCCAGCGCCGAGGCCGCCTGGCGCGACCATGGCGAGGTGGTGCTTTGCACAGATCGCGAGGACATGGCGCGCGTCTCCGATGGCTACGCGCCCGAGCATCTTCAGGTCCAGGCGGCCGATCTCGACTGGTGGCTGCGGCGCCTTTCCGTCTATGGCTCGCTCTTTCTGGGCGAGGAGACGACCGTGGCGATGGGCGACAAGGCCTCGGGTCCGAACCACGTGCTGCCGACCTCGGGCGCGGCGCGCTACACGGGCGGGCTTTCGGTGCACAAATTTCTCAAGACGGTGACGTGGCAGCGCGCCACCCGCGAGGGCATGCGTCCCGTGGCCGAGGCAACCGCCCGCATCTCGCGCCTCGAAGGGATGGAGGGGCACGCCCGCTCCGCCGAAATCCGGCTGCGCAAGTTCTTTGACGAGGCCTGACCGCCGGGGCGCGAGCGAGGCCACTGGAAATGCGGCCCGAGGCAGGGCAGGCTGCCGCCGATGGCCATTCCCGCCGAAAGCTTCTTCCTCGACCGCCAGGGCGATGGCACGCTGCAGCACCGGCTCAAGCGGCTGGTGGTGGAGGGGATCCTGTCGGGTCGCTTCCGCCCCGGCGAGCGGATGCCGTCGAGCCGCGCGCTCGCCTGCCATCTCGGCGTCAGCCGGATCACCGTGACGCTCGCCTACACCGACCTCGTGGCCGACGACTATCTCGTGGCGCAGGGCCGGTCGGGCTATTTCGTCTCCGACGGGGCGCCGGTCGCGCCCGACTTCGATCTGCCGCGCGAGGCGGCCGGCAGCGCGGTTGACTGGGGACGCCTGATCGGCCCGCGCGCCCACCGCCCCACCCGGATCGACCGGCCCGCGGACTGGCAGAGCTATCCCTACCCGTTCCTCTACGGTCAGACTGATCCCAAGCTGTTCGACCACCAGAACTGGCGGCTCTGCGCGCTGCAGGCGGTCAGCCAGCGCGAGTTCGACGCGCTGACCGCCGACCATTACGAGCGTGACGACCCCAAGCTGGTGGAATACATCGCCCGACAGATCCTGCCCCGCCGCGGCATACGCGCGGGGCCCGAGAACGTGCTGGTGACGCTGGGCGCGCAGAACGCGCTGTGGTTCTGCGCGCAACTCCTGCTCACCCAGCGGCGAACGGCGGCGATCGAGAACCCGGGCTATCCGGGCCTGCGCGACATCCTGCGCCAGACCCGCTGCCACATGCGCGCCGTGGAGGTCGACGGCCACGGCCTGCCGCCCGAGGCGCTGGGCGAGGGGATCGACGTCGTCTTCGTCACCCCCAGCCACCACTGCCCGACGAACGTGACCATGCCGCTGGAGCGCCGCCGCGCGCTGCTGGCTCGCGCCGCCGCTCAGGGCTTCGTGATCGTGGAGGACGACTACGAGTTCGAGCTGTCGTTTCATCGCTCCACCTCGCCCGCGCTGAAGTCGCTCGATGCGGCGGGTTGCGTGATCTACGTGGGGTCGTTCTCCAAGTCGCTGTTTCCGGGGCTGCGCTTGGGCTACGTCGTGGCGCCGGCGGCCTTCGTCCAGGAGGCACGAGCGCTACGTGCCACCGTGCTGCGCCACCCGCCGGGGTTAATCCAGCGCACGGCGGCCCATTTCCTGTCGCTCGGCCACTACGACGCGCAGATCAACAGGATGCGCAAGACCTACCACCGGCGCCGCCAGACCATGGCGCAGGCGCTGGAGGAGGCGGGCCTCGCCGGGGCGGCGTCGGGCACCGATGGCGGCTCGTGCTTCTGGCTGCGGGCGCCCGACGGCATCGACACCGCCGACCTCGCCCGGCGGCTGCGGCGCCAGGGCGTGGTGATCGAGCCGGGCCACCCGTTCTTCGACCCCGAGGCGCCCGACCTGCGGCACTTCCGCCTGGCCTATTCCTCCATTCCATCGGCCCGCATCCGCCGGGGCGTGCAGCTAATCGCCGAGGAGCTTGCCGACGCTTCCGGGCGAAGCCCCGTTGCCTGAGGGGGCAGGCCGAGTGTCAGGCGACCAGCGCCGCCAGCTCCGCGGCCGCTGCGTGCAGGGTCTCGAGGTGCGCCATCGCGGCCGGCTCGTCCACGCGCTGCGTCGGCGCGTGGAATGACAGCGTCGCCATCAGCCGCCCCCTCGCGTCGGTCACAGGCACCGCGAGCGCGATCATGCCGTCCATGAACTCTTGCCGGTCCACCGCATGGCCCTGCGCGCGCACCGTCTCCAGCTCGGTCGCGAGTGCCTGCGGCGCGGTCAGCGTCGCGGCGGTGTTGGGCGACAGGGAAAGGGCGGAAAGGGCGCGCGACCGCTCGGCTGGGGGAAGCGAGGCGAGGAACAACTTGCCGCCGGCCGTGCAGTGCAGCGGCACACGGCTCCCGATGGGCAGCTGGATACGCAGAGGCCACTCCGTCTCGATCCGTTCGAGATAGACCATTGCGTCGCCATCGGGCACGGCGAGATTGCACGTCTCTCCGACCGAGTGCGCCACCCGCTGCAGGATCGCCTGCCGTGCCGTCCGCAGCCCGGCCGAGACCAGCACGCCGCCCGCAAGCGCCCGCAGCCGCGGCCCCGGCGCATAGCCGCGCCCGCCCATGTCGCGCTCGACAAAGCCCTCCTGCTCGAGCGTGGCGAACAGGCGGTGGATCGTGGGCTTGGGCAGACCCAGCGCGAGGTTCACCTCGGTTGGCGTCACCGGCCCACCGGCGCGCGCGACCTCTTCCACCACGAATAGCAGCCGCAACGTCGTCGGGATCGTCTCGCGCTTGTCGCCGTCCATCGCGCCCTCGAAAATGAGACTTGCCGTCTCAATAGCGCAGCGCCTACAGAGAGGAAAGTGCCGGCGCGGGCCGGGGAGGAGACAGGAGCGACCCATGAAGATGACGACCGAAGAAGCCTTCGTGAAGACGCTGCAGCGCCACGGCATCCGCCATGCCTTCGGCATCATCGGCTCGGCCATGATGCCGATCTCGGACCTGTTCCCAAAGGCCGGCATCACCTTCTGGGATTGCGGGCACGAGGGCAGCGCGGGGATGATGGCCGACGGCTATACGCGCGCGACCGGCGAGATGAGCATGATGATCGCGCAGAACGGCCCGGGCATCACCAATTTCGTGACCGCGGTGAAGACGGCCTACTGGAACCACACGCCGCTGCTGCTGGTGACACCGCAGGCGGCCAACAAGACGATCGGGCAGGGCGGCTTTCAGGAAGTCGAGCAGATGAAGCTGTTCGAGGACATGGTCGCCTATCAGGAAGAAGTGCGCGACCCCGCCCGCGTGGCCGAAGTCCTGGCGCGCGTCATCTCCAAGGCGAAGCGGCTCTCGGCGCCGGCGCAGATCAACCTGCCGCGCGATTACTGGACACAGGTGATCGACATCGAGATTCCCGAGCCCGTGACGTTCGAGCATTCGCCCGGAGGCGAGCACTCGGTGGCCGAGGCCGCGCGCCTGCTGTCAGAGGCGAGTAATCCCGTTATCCTGAACGGCGCGGGCGTGGTGCTGTCGAGGGGCGGGATCGAGGCGAGCCGCGCGCTGGCCGAGCGGCTCGATGCGCCGGTCTGCGTGGGCTACCAGCACAACGACGCGTTTCCTGGCTCGCACCCCCTGTTCGCCGGCCCGCTCGGCTACAACGGTTCGAAGGCGGCGATGGAGCTGATCCGCGACGCCGACGTGGTCCTCTGCCTCGGCACCCGCCTCAATCCGTTCTCGACGCTGCCGGGCTACGGCATGGAATACTGGCCGGCAGAGGCGAAGGTGGTCCAGATCGACATCAACCCGGACCGGATCGGCCTGACCAAGAGGGTGGCGGTGGGCATCGTGGGCGACGCGGCGAAGGTGGCCCGCGGCATCCTCGGGCAGCTTTCGGCCTCCGCGGGCGATGCGGGCCGGCAGGAGCGGAAGGCCCGGATCGCGGAGACCAAGAGCCGCTGGGCGCAGCAACTCTCCTCGATGGACCATGAGGAGGACGACCCCGGCACCACCTGGAACGAACGCGCCCGCGCGGCCAAACCCGACTGGATGAGCCCGCGCATGGCGTGGCGCGCGATTCAGTCGGCGCTTCCGCGCGAGGCGATCATCTCGTCGGACATCGGCAACAACTGCGCCATCGGCAACGCCTATCCGAGTTTCGAGGCGGGGCGGAAATACCTCGCTCCGGGCCTGTTCGGCCCCTGCGGCTACGGCCTGCCAGCCATCGTCGGCGCCAAGATCGGCTGCCCCGACGTGCCTGTGGTGGGCTTTGCGGGCGACGGCGCCTTCGGTATCGCCGTGACCGAACTCACCGCAATCGGCCGCCCCGAATGGCCCGCAATCACCCAGATCGTCTTCCGCAACTACCAATGGGGCGCCGAAAAGCGGAACTCGACGCTCTGGTTCCACGACAACTTCGTGGGCACCGAACTCGACGAGGGCGTCTCCTACGCCGGCATCGCCAAGGCCTGTGGCCTGCAGGGCGTCGTCGCCCGCACGATGGAAGAGCTGACCGACGCTCTGCACACGGCGATCCGCGACCAGATGGAGCACGGCAGGACAACGCTGATCGAGGCGATGATCAACCAGGAACTGGGTGAGCCCTTCCGCCGCGACGCGATGAAGACGCCAGTGCCCGTCGCCGGAATCGATCCCGCGGACATGGTCGAGCAGGTGGTCTGACCGGGCCGCGCGCGGTGCGCACCGACGCGCGCCGCCGCGCCCTATCGCTTTCCGCGATGGTAGGGCTGCATCAGCGCCTGCGGCACCCGCGCGCGCCGCGCCACCAGGGCGAGGATCGACTGCAGATAGGGGCGCCATCAGGAAGAGTTGGTAGGGAACCCCTTCTACGACGATCTGCGGCCGCAGCCGGGAGGCGTCGAGGAACGCGAAGAGCAGCGCGCCCAGGAGCGCCCGCGACGGCCGCCACATGGCGATCACGACGACGAGGGCTCCTCAGGTCCAGCGGCGTCCCTGCGCCATCGTGGGGAAGAACGAATTTAACGCGGCCAGCGTAAGGCAGGCGCCGGTCATCCGGATCACGAGGCCGAGCAACGTGCCGTAGAGTGTCCAGGCCAGCGCCGCCACCAGCGCGACGGCAAGGTTAGTGGGCGCGTCTTGGTGAACAGCACCGGCCCCAGAAACGGGATCTCGGACAGTCACCGGCAGCGGCCGGAAGAGCTCGACCATCGGCGGCCAGGTGGCGGTCGGCACCGCGAGGCGAAAGACATTGTAGGCGAAGGAAGATGCGAACAGCGACCTGACGGTCGCCATCGCCTGCGACGAGGTGTGGCTCGCGGTCGCCGGATACCCGCCGAAGGTGAAACCGAATGAGCACCTCCCCGCCTGACGAACCGCAGACCGGCCTGCCCGGGATCGCCGCGCTCGAGGAGGTGGCGGCCCTCGCCCCGCGGCTGCCCGCCTTCGACGCCGCCGCCGGCGCCGCCGCCCGCGCCCGGCAGGCGGAGCTGACCAAGCCGCCCGGCGCGCTCGGCCGGCTGGAGGACCTGGCGGCCTTCGTCGCCGGCTGGCGGGGCGATCCGCGGCCCCGGATCGCGCGGGCGCAG
>NZ_QPLK01000023.1 GCF_003340565.1 Rhodovulum sp. 12E13
GGGCCCACGCGCACCGTCAACAGGCGTCGCGCCGCTCGGGAGGGTCTGCACAACCCTCGACCGGTCCTCACGACCGGCCCACGACCGCCAAATCCGCCGCTCAGACGCATTCGGTGAATACTGCGGGTTTAGAGAACGATAAAGCGATCGCGCTATCGGCGCGGGGCCAGGTAATCGAACTTGTTCACCATGTTCCAAGACACGGATTCTTTAGGCCAAGCCCGGAAAACCCTGAAGCCTCACATCTTTTGGCGCATGCCGAGTCAGAGAGAGAGCGCCTGCCCAGCGCCCTCAAGTACATTCATATATTCGAGGCCGGCTTTGGAATGCGGGAAGAGGGGAAGCTCATTAATAAGATTGTGCAATATTTTTCCGGTACGGGCATTGAGGTTCAAAAAAGCGAGGTCCGGCAGTGGTTCAATCTTCGAGGCGAAGAAGCTCATGCTGCTAAAGGGCGGATACGTTTGGATCGAAAGCAGTATGACAGATTTTTTCGTAGACTTCGCCAGGCGGCGATGGAGCTGTCCTACAATAAGCGGAACTGGGGGACTAAGGACACGATGCGCACGCTTCGGCAGAATTTCTCCTGTTGGTACGACAAGAACGGAGGAATTCGAGCGGCGGCCGGAAAGCCTATTGAGTATGTATGGCGGCGAGACTTGCTCGCCAATCGACTGCTAGATCTGCGAATAGATAAGCAGGCTCAGCAAGCTTTCTCAAGAGAGGTCGGTGTTTTGATCAAGGATACAATTCTGCCCGGTTGTGAGAAGTATTGCGAAATATATCCGTTCAGCGACGAAGGAAGCATAAGGGTTGTCAGGAATGCCGATCTACTAGATCCTGCAGAGGAAGATCTAGTGTGGGAGTTTCAAAAGCGCTAATTTGACGTTTTCAGCAAAACATTCAAAACGCCCGCCGCACCTCCCGCGCGCCCTCCGAGACCAGCTCCCCGGCCTTCGAGAGGTCGCGGCCCGCGCCCTCCACCGTGGCGCAGGCGGGCAGGGCCAGCAGCAGGCACAGAACGAGCGGGCGGATGGGGCGCATCTGGGGGTCCTCCTTGGCCGGGCCCCAAGATACGGCAGGCCGCGCCCCCGGGCAAGCCTGCGGAACCCGGCCCGCGCCCATGCGTTCCCCCTGCAAAGGAGGGACCATCATGGACCGTCTCAGCATCCTTCTCACCCTCATGGTGGGCGCCGTCACCACGGGCGTGCCCGTGATCGCCGTCATGGCCATGGGCTTCTACACCTGGCAGGTGATCGTGCCGACGGCGCTGATCGGCTTCTTCGTGCTCGCTTGGCCGGCCTCGTACTGGGTCAGCCGCAAGATCAAGGAATGGGATCCCGACTGGGACGAGGCGAAGGTCGAGGAGTACAAGTCGCCCGTGCCCAGCAAGGACGCGCCCGAGGTGTAAGCGCTTGACGCAGATCATGGAGCGGCGGCGCGGGCTGCGCACACTCGCCGGCGACGCACCAAGGGAGAGTTGGTCATGCTTCGCCTCGCCGCCCTGATCTTCATCATGTCCGGCGCCACCCTCGCCGGCATCCTGATCGTCGCCGCGCTCGTCGTCGGCCTCGACACCGCGCAGCCCATCATCGCGGCCGCCGCCATCGGCTTTCTCGTGGCGATCCCGGTGAGCGTGGTGGTCGCCCGCAGGCTTGCCTCGTGAGCCGCCTGTTCTCGCTGGTCTGGTCGCTCGCCGCCACGGTGTTCGGCGGCTCGGCCCTCGTGGCCGTGCTCGTCGCCGGCTGGGTCAACGCCCCTGCGATCGTCGCCGCGCTCGCGGCGGGGGCTGCGCTGGCCGCGCCGGTCGCCTATGCTGTCGCCCGACAACTCGAACAGCAGTGAGGGAGCCCATGCCCGCCAAGGTGAAGGATCTCGTCGAGGCCGCCCACAAGGTCGTGCCCGGCATCGCGCCGCAGGAGGCGCAGAAGATGATGGAGGAGGGCGCCCTCCTCCTCGACGTGCGCGACGGCAGCGAGCTTGCCGCCACCGGCTCCGCCGTCGGGGCCCACCATGTCCCCCGCGGGATGCTCGAGTTCCGCGCCGACCCCGACAGCCCCCTCTACGACCGCGAGCTGCGCCCCGACCGGCCGGTGGTGCTCTACTGTGCCGCCGGGGGGCGCGCGGCGCTCGCCGGGCAGACGCTGAAGGAGATGGGCTACGGGCAGGTCTACAACCTCGGCGGCTTCAAGGACTGGCAGGCGGCCGGCGGCCCCGTGACCGGCCCGCAGGACCCGGGGATGTGAGGCCGTGGCCGCCGCCCCACCCGCGGGTTACAGCCGCCTGCAGATCCGCCTTCACTGGGCTGTCGTCGCGCTCGTCGTGCTGCAATACGCGCTGCATGACGGCGTCGCCTCGGCCTTCGATCGGGGCATGGAGGCAGGCGCGCTGACCCTCTCCGCCCCGGCCGTCGGCCATTTCGTGGCGGGCTCGGCGATCTTCCTGCTCGCCGCGTGGCGTCTGCTGTTGCGGCAGGAGCGGGGCGCACCCGCGCCCCCGGCCGAGGATCCGCCCTGGCAGCGCGGCCTCGCCCGATCCACGCACGCCGCCATGTATGCGCTCATGCTCGGCCTGCCGGTGACCGGGGGGGTCGCGTGGGCGATGGCGTCGGAGGGCGCCTCGACCGCGCACGAGGTGATGCGCGCCCTGCTGCTGCTCGCGATCGTCCTGCATGTGGCGGGCGCGATCTACGGGCAGGTCGTGCAGAAGACCGGTGCGATCGACCGGATGCGCCGTCCCGTCGACTGAGCCGCCGCCAGCATCAGTTCGGTGATGCCCCGCGCGCGGCGTCGGGGTGGGCGGCCATGAACCGGCGCAACACCTCGAAAAGCGTCCGCGCATGGGGAAGGTCGTCCTTGCGCAGGGATGTGCGAATGTCCTCGCAGATCATCTGCTGCACCCGTGCCGGCCCGTGGTGGATGTGCATGACGTAATCGCCGAACAGCGCCGCATCGCCCTCGCCCATGTGCTCGTGCTCGGCGATGGCCTCGATCTCGGCGCGCGTCAGGTCGGTCATGTCCTCGATGTCGTCGAGCGTGATCATGCGGATTCTCCTCCCCGGTGAAGGGTGACAAGGTAGCACGCCCGCGCCCCCCGCGCGAGCGTGCTGCCCCGGCCGGTCGAGGCGCGCTCAGGCGTCGAGAAAGGCCGCCACCGCCGCGGCGAAGTCGCGCGGTCGATCTGCGTGCAGCCAGTGACCCGCGCCGGGGATCTTCGCGAAGCGCGCGGCCGGGAAGAGCGCGCGGATCGTCTCGCGGTGCTCGGGGCGGACGTAGTCGGAGTCGCCGCCCGAGAGGAAGAGGGCGGGGCCGTCGAACCGGCCTTTCAGGTCGGGCCAGCCGAGGATCGTGTCCATCTCGCATTCGAGCGTTGCCAGGTTGAGCCGCCAGCGGGGCGGGTCGGCTCTCAGGTCGAGCGAGTGCAGGAGGAAGGCGCGGATGCTCGGGTCGTCGATGCGTTCGGCGAGGCGCGCATCGGCCTCGCTCCGGCCGGTCAGGCCGGCCAGCTCCATGTCGCGCATGGCGATCAGGTAGGGCATCTGGGTGTGGCCGTAGGCGACCGGCGCGATATCGGCCACGACCAGCTTGCCGACGAGATCCGGGCGCGTCAGCGCGAGCGCCATCGCCGCCTTGCCGCCCATCGAATGACCGAGCACGTCGGCCGCCCCGCCTTCGCTGGCCCCGCCCGCCTCCGCCGCGATCACCTCGGCGAGGTCGCCCGCGAGGTCGGGATAGGTGTGCGTCCCGGCCCAACGGCTTGCGCCGTGATTGCGCATGTCGACGGCCAGCACGGGCCGGTCGACCGCGAGGCGCCGGGCGATGGCGCCCCAGTTGCGGGCCGAGCCGAACAGGCCGTGCGCGATGAGCAGGGGGCGGCGCGCGCTCTCCCCCGGTTCGGGGCCATGGCGGAGAAGGGTCAGCATGGGCCGCGCCATAGCGCGACGCGGGGCCGCTGGCCAGCCGTTGCGGCCGGCGCCGCGCCCGGCTAACGGAAGCGCATGCTGGAGCGCGACCTCATCGAGACCAACGCCGCGCTGGCGGCGCTCATGCGCGAGAAGCTGGGCATCCGCCGCGGTGCGACGCTCGCGGCGAAACTCCGCATCGCCGGCCGGCTGCTGCCGAAGGCGGAGCGGAAGGCCGGCCGCACCCTCGTCGAGGCCGAGCAGCTCTGGGCCAACCCCAAGCTGCGTCGCCGTCTCGACCCGGCAGCCCTCGCCGCCGCCGAGGCCCGCCTGCGCGGCTTTCTCGACCGGATCGACCCGGCAGACCGGCGCAAGGGCATGATCCTCGGCATTCTCGCCAGCCTCGCGTTCAACTTCATGCTCATCGCCGCCGCCGCGATCGTGTGGGCCTGGCACACCGGCCGGATCTGACCCGCGCGCCCCACCGGCCCGGGGGCGCTCCCGCCTCCGCTCGCGGCCATGCGGCCGCTCGCTCCGTTGGGCCCGGCGCCCGCGCGCGCGGGCGCTCTCGCGCGGGTGACACGGCGCGCGCGCCGCTCGTTCTTCTTGCTCCAGGCATCCCTGCCGAAGGCATGGCCCATGCGAGCGCGCCGAACGCCAAAGGATGTGGCGACGGCCCGATGCCGGTCTAGTCCGGGCGCGGCGGGGCACCCCCGGCAAAGACGTTTTCCTCGGCGTAGTTGCAGGGCGCCTCCTGCATCTGCAGGTGCAGCCCCTCGCCGCGCCATGGATGGGCGCGTGCCACCGCCTCGTCGACCTCGATGCCGAGGCCCGGCTCCTCGGGCGGGATCAGGTGACCTGCCTCGAAGCGGATCGCATCGCCGATCAGCGCTCGGTGAAAGTCGCCGCCGGTGCCGATCGTCTCGACCAGCAGCAGGTTGGGGCAGGTCGCGGCGAGATGCACGTTGGCCGCCCATTCGACCGGTCCGGCGTAGAGATGCGGGGCGACCTGTGCCCCCGCGGCCTCGGCGAGCGCGGCGATCTTCTTGGTCTCCCACAGCCCCCCCGACCGCCCCGTCGCGGGCTGCACGATCGAGACGGCGCGGGCGGCGAGCAAGGGGGCGAACTCCGCCTTGGTCGTCAGCCGCTCGCCGGCGGCCACCGGCAGCGAGGTGCCTCGCGCGACCTGCGCCATCGCCGCGACGTCGTCGGGCGGCACCGGCTCCTCGAACCACAGCGGCGCATGGGGCTCGATGGCGGCCGCGAGGCGCAGGGCGCCCGCGGGCGTGAACTGGCCGTGCGTGCCGAACAGCAGGTCGGCCCGGTCGCCCACCGCCGCTCGGATCTCGCGGCAGAAGGCGACCGAGCGGGCGATGTCGCGCATCGCCGGCTGGTGGCCGCCGCGGATCGTGTAGGGGCCGGCCGGGTCGACCTTGAGCGCGGTGAAGCCGTCCTCCTCGACCCGGCGCGCAGCCTCCTGCCCGTGGGCCCCTGCGTCATGGAAGAAGGCGACCGCGTCCTGCCCGGGGCGCGGGTAGAGGTAGGTATAGGCCCGCAGGCGGTCGTTCATCCGCCCCCCCAGCAGCGCCCAGACGGGCCGCTCGCGTGCCTTGCCGACGATGTCCCAGCAGGCGATCTCGAGCCCCGAGAAAGCGCCCATGACCGTCGGGTCGGGGCGCTGGGTGAACCCGCTCGAATAGGCGCGGCGGAACATCAGCTCGACATTTTCCGGGCTCTCGCCCGCCATGTGCCGCTCGAAGACGTCGCGGATGACCGCCTCCATCGCCACGGGCCCCACGGCGGCGGCATAGACCTCGCCCCAGCCCACGATCCCGCAGGCGGTGGTTACCTTGACGAACTGCCAGTAGCGCCCGCCCCAGCCCGGCGGCGGCGGCGCCACGACGACCACCTCCAGATCTGCCAGTTTCATCGCGCCCTCTCGCCGCATCGATGCTGCACCACGCCCCGCCGTCGGCCGGGCCGCCGCGTCTGCGCGCCATCCTGCCCCATCATCTTGGCCCGAATACTCCGGGGGAGGCGCCCGGAACGGGCGCCGGGGGCAGCGCCCCCTCCGAACCCTCCGCCTGCTGTCCGGTTGGCGCGGCGCGGCGCGTCATGCCCGGTGCGCGCCGGCCGCGAGCGCGCGCACGTAGTCGAGGATCTCGGATACCGGGCGGCCCTCCTCAACCTGCCTGACGATGGCCGAACCGACCACCGCGCCGTCCGCCACGCCCGCCATCGCCTCGGCCGCCTCGGGCGTGCGGATGCCGAAGCCCACGACCACCGGCAGGTCGGTCTGCGCCTTGATGCGCGCCACCTCGGGGCCGACCTCTCCCGCCTGCGCGGCGGCCGCGCCGGTGATGCCGGTGATCGAGACGTAATAGACGAAGCCGGACGTGTTCTGCAGCACCTTGGGAAGGCGCCGGTCGTCGGTCGTGGGCGTGGCGAGGCGGATGAAGTTCAGCCCCGCCGCCTGCGCGGGCAGACAGAGTTCGTCGTCCTCCTCGGGGGGCAGGTCGACCACGATCAGCCCGTCGACCCCGGCCGCCTTCGCCGCCTCGAGGAAGCGGGGCACGCCCATGGAATAGATCGGGTTGTAATAGCCCATCAGGACGATCGGTGTGGCGTCGTCCTCCTCGCGCACGGCGCGGGCGATGTCGAGCGTCCGGGCCAGCGTCTGCCCCGCCTCGAGCGCGCGCTGCCCGGCGAGCTGGATCGTCGGGCCGTCGGCCATCGGGTCGGTGAAGGGCAGGCCGAGCTCGATCACGTCGACGCCCGCGCCGGACAGCCCGCGCACCAGCTCGAGCGAGGTCTCGTAGTCGGGGTCGCCCGCCATCACGTAGGCCACGAAGGCCTTGCGGCCCTCCGAGCGCAGCCGCGCGAAGGTGTCGTCGATCCTCGTCATGCCTTGCCCCCTCTCCGGTGCCGCTGACCGTCCAGCGGGCCTCCCATCGCCCGGCAGCGCGGGATTTTCAATGGGGCCTCTCGCGGCGGCGGCGTCCTGCGCCTATCTTGCTGCGCATGAATTTCGTGCTCGCCCTTCTGGTGCCGCCGGTATCGATCCTGCTCGCGGGGCGGCCGTTGCTCGCGCTCGTCGTGTTCGTCATCTGGGTGCCGGCGATCCTCTTCTCCGGCGGGCTTGGCCATACGGTCTTCATCCTTCTGGCGTGGATCATCATCTACCAGTCGGGAGAGGAACGGCGCCACCGCGAGATCATGCGCGGCGGCAGGCGCGACGACTGAGCGCCGGCTTCCCGTGACCGCCCGGAACGGGCCGGTGGCGGGGCCCCGAGCGGCGAGGGACAGCGCGCGCCGCGGGCGGCGGTGCCCCTGCTGCCCCAAAACCGTTCGGCTGCACGTCGGGTTGGGCAAGCACCCGGCAGGGGGGCGTGTTCGCGCTGACACCTGCCCGGTTCGGGGCCGGTCCCCGATCCGGCTCTCGCTGCGACAGCCTCGGTGCCCTGCCGCGTGCGGAGAGGGCGTCGCGGGGCGCCTTGCATCGGCGGGGGCGCCGCGCTAGGCGCTCCGCCGACCCTCGGGAAGGACCAGACATGGGCTTCAGGACCGGCATCGTGGGCCTGCCGAACGTCGGCAAGTCCACCCTCTTCAACGCGCTCACCCGCACCGCCGCGGCGCAGGCGGCAAACTTCCCTTTCTGCACCATCGAGCCCAACGTGGGCGAGGTGGCGGTGCCCGACCCGCGGCTGGCGAAACTGGCCGAGATCGCCGGCTCGAAGCAGGTGATCCCGACGCGGATGACCTTCGTCGACATCGCGGGGCTGGTGAAGGGCGCCAGCCGTGGCGAGGGCCTCGGCAACCAGTTTCTCGCCAACATCCGCGAGGTCGACGCCGTCGCCCACGTCCTGCGCTGCTTCGAGGATGACGATGTCACCCATGTCGACGGCCGGGTCGACCCGGTGGCGGACGCGCAGACCATCGAGACCGAGCTGATGCTGGCCGACATCGAGTCGGTCGAGAAGCGGCTGCAGGGCCTGTCGCGCAAGGTGCGCGGCGGCGACAAGGACGCGGTGCAGCAGGAGCGCCTGCTCAAGGCCGCGCTCGCCGCGCTGGAAGAGGGAAGGCCCGCCCGCACGGTCGACGTGGCCGAGGACGACCTCAAGGCGTGGCGCTCGCTCCAGCTGCTGACGTCGAAGCCCGTGCTCTACGTCTGCAACGTCGCCGAGGACGAGGCGGCGACCGGCAACGCGCTGTCGCGTGCGGTGGCGGAGATGGCCGAGGCCGAGGGTGCGGCCTCGGTGGTGATCTCCGCGAAGATCGAGGAAGAGATCGCCCAGCTCGACGCGGAGGAGGCCGAGGCCTTCCTCGAGGAGCTGGGCCTTGAGGAGGCCGGCCTCGACCGGCTGATCAAGGCCGGCTACGGCCTTCTGGGGCTCGAGACATACTTTACCGCCGGCCCCAAGGAGGCGCGCGCCTGGACGGTTCCAAAGGGGACGCTCGCGCCGCAGGCGGCCGGGGTCATCCACGGCGATTTCGAGCGCGGCTTCATCCGGGCCGAGACGGTTTCCTACGACGATTACGTGGCCTGCGGCGGTGAGCAGGGCGCCAAGGAAGCGGGCCGGATGCGCGTCGAGGGCAAGGCCTACGTCGTGCAGGACGGCGACGTGCTGCACTTCCTTCACAGCGGCTGAGCGCGGCCTGGCGTCGGGAACGGGCGCCGCGAACGGGCCCCCGGAACGGGTGCCGGGAACCGGGGCCACCGGGGGGCGCGGTGCCAGGGGCGTGTTCCCGCGCCAGGCGGCGAGGGGGCTCCCGCCCTCCATCGCGCCGGTGCGGGCGCTCCTCCGGTTTGGCTGGGTGCCCGCCTGCGTGGTCGCGTCGGGCGGAGACGGATCACCGGCGCGCGGGTGGCCCCGCACCTCGGACATGGAACCGATGGGGGCGGCCCGGCCCGGCCGCCCGTCGCCTCTTGCGCCTCGCCTCCCGTTCTGCGGCAGGGCGCGATTTTTCAGCCGTTGGCGCCGTGGGGCTGCCGCGCCGGGCACGACCCGTCCCTATCGGCAGAGACGTCGTGCCCGGGCGGGGCCATCGCGCCGGGCCTGCCGGCCGCGCGGCGTTCGGGGGCGGGACACGGGCGCCTCACGGGGGCCTATCCTCGCCCACGTGGCCCTGGCAGCGGCCGGGTCGGGCCGTCCACATGCCGGTCGTCGTCAACGGCACCGAAACTCCCGGTGCGGTAGGGCTCATGCGGTTCCGCCGCGAGGAGAAGCCCGCCCATGCAACCGCCCCGCCTGCCGTCCGCCCGGCCGGTGCTGCTCCTGGCCCTGCTCCTGACGGGCCTCGCCGGCGCCGCCGCCACCGCCCCGCGGGCGACCTTCGTGATGGATGCGCGCACGGGCGAGGTGCTCGTGGCCGAGAATGCCGAGGCACGTCTGCACCCTGCCTCGCTCACCAAGATGATGACGCTCTACCTCGCCTTCGCAGCGGCCGCGCGGGGCGAGATCGACCTCGACGCGATGACGACCGTCTCGGCGACGGCGGCGGCGGAGCCCGGCTCGCGCCTTGGCCTGCGCCCGGGCCAGCGGATCGCGCTGCGCCACCTCGTGCGGGCGGTCGCGGTCAAATCGGCCAACGATGCCGCCACCGCGCTTGCCGAGGCCATCGCCGGCGACGAGGCCGCGTTCGTGGCGCGAATGAACGAGGCTGCCGGGGCGATGGGGCTGGCGGGCACCAGCTTTGCCAATGCGCATGGGCTGACCGAGGCGGGGCACCTCAGCACGGCACGCGACATGTCGATCCTCGCCCGCCGCCTGCGCTTCGATTTCCCCGGCGAGTGGGCGCTGTTCTCGCGGCTCGAGGCGGATGCGGGGGTGCGCCGCGTGGCGCATACCAACCGGCGATTCCTGTCGGGCTATGCGGGGGCCGACGGGGTCAAGACGGGCTACACGAGCGCTGCGGGCTACACCCTTGCCGCCTCGGCCGTGCGGGGCGAGCGCTGGGTCATCGCCACCGTCTTCGGCGAGGCGTCGTCGGCCGCGCGGGCGGCGAAGGTGTCCCGCCTGATGGATGCGGCCTTCGCGTCTATCCCGGCCGAGACCGACTGGGTGCCGCCGCCGCCACTGGGGCCGCTCCTCGCCGCCGCCCGGCCGCTCCTCGAGGCCTGGGCGGCCGAACCCGGCCCGCTCGGTGGACACACCGGCGGGGCAGGCTCGGCCGGCGGCCCGGCGCCTGCCGGGGGCGTGTCGATCTCCGGCCTCGGCGGGCCGGCGCGCCGCCCCCTGGCATGGCGCCGGCGTCGGCCCTGCGTGCCGCGCCACGGGCCGACGCCCCACATGGGCGCCGCTGGTGGGCGCGGAGACGCGGGTGCGCGCGCTGTGCTCATGGGCGCGACGCGCCCCGAATGGGCGGCGCGCGCCGCACCGGCCCGCGGCCGACCACGTCCCCCGTCCAGGTTCCCCGTCCAGGTTCCCCGTCCAGGTTCCCCGTCCGGGTCGCGATACGCTTGGGCGGGCAGCGTGTCTCGTCCGGACTTCCGGCCCTAGAGCGCGCGGAACCCCTCGGCTTCGGAGAGCGGCGCCGCGGCGCGCAGGGCGGCCAGATCGGGCGGAGGCAGCCGCATCGCCTCGTCCGCCGCGATGACGGCGGAGAGTTCCCGCGCGACGGCCAGCACGCGCGCATCATCGTGCCGTCGGCCGACCACCTGCAGGCCGAAGGGCAGGCCCGCCCCGTCGCGGCCGCAGGGGATCGAGACGGAGGGGTGGCCGGCGAGCGTGGTGGCGTAGGCGCAGCCGAGCCAGTGGTAGTAGCTGCGCGTCGGCACGCCGTCGATCTCGGCGGGGTAGAGCTCTGTCCACGGGCGCGGGCTGATGCAGACGGCGGGGCAGAGGAGGATGTCGACCTCGTCGAAGAAGGCCGCCCAGGCCCTGTGGTAGACGCCCTGTGCGGCGATCGCCTCGGCCACGTCGGCCGCCGCGTAGGCTTGTCCTTCCTCGACATTGGCGCGCACGTTGGGGCCGACCAAGCCGGGGTGCCGCGCGAGCAGGTCGCGGTGATGGCCGAGAAAGCCCACGGCGCGCAGGACCGAGAAGATCCGGTCGGCCCCCGTGCTGTCGGGCGCACGCTCGGCGAGCGGGCCGAGATGGGGGGCGAGCCGCTCCACCCGGTCGCGGAAGGCCGCGCGCACGATCGCCTCGGTGGGGGCGAAACCGAAATCCTCCGTCGCCGCCACGCGGAGGGCCGAGAGATCCACCGCAGGCAGCGCGGCGGGCAGGGCGCCCCCGCGGGACCACGGGTCGCGGGCATCCGGCCGGGCGAGCACCGACAGCAGCAGGGCGGCATCGCCCGGCGTGCGCGCCATCGGGCCGTCGGTCGACAACGGCAGCAGCGCCATCTCGCGCCCCGGCCCTGGCACCACGCCCGGGGAGGGGCGGAAGCCCGTCACCCCGCAGAAGGCGGCCGGGTTGCGCAGGCTGCCGCCGAGGTCGGAGCCGGTGGCGAGGGGCGCCATGCCGGTGGCCAGCGCCACCGCCGAGCCGCCCGAAGAGCCCGCCGCCGAGCGCGTCACGTCGTGCGGGTTGGCGGTGACACCGTAGACCCGGTTGCGCGTGTTCGCCCCCGCCGACCATTCGGGCACGTTCGTCTTGCCGAGGATCAGCCCGCCCGCGGCGCGGATCGCGGCCACGAGCGCGTCGTCATGCGAGGGCACGTTGCCGGCGAACGCCTCGGAGCCGTAGGTCGTGGGCAGGCCGGCGACGTCGTTCATGTCCTTTATGGCCACCGGCAGGCCGTGGAGGGGGCCGAGCGCGCGCCCCTCCATCACGGCCGCTTCGGCGGTGCGGGCCTCGGCGCGCAGGCGGTCGAAGTCGTGCGCGACGAGCGCGTTGACCGCGTGGTTCACCGCTTCGACGCGGGCGATACAGGCCTCGACCAGCTCGACGGGCGAGAGCTGGCGGCGGGCGATCAGGCGGCGCGCCTCCACGGCGCCCAGATCGGCGGGGTCTGTCACGGTCTGTCCCTTCCTGTCGGTGCGGCGCCGGCCGCCGCCTCGCCGGTCTGCCCCAGATCGCGGGTCATGGCCAGCCGCCAGCGCGGCCGCTCACGCGTGACGGGCGCCCCCGTTCATTGCCGTCAGCGAGCGCGCCGGACGAGCGCATGGGCGGAAAAGAGCCGCACTGGCGGATGCGGCACGGGGAGGGAGGCGTCGACCGGGCCTGTCGAGGCCGCCGGCCCGGGCTTCTCCGGGCGGCTTGAAACGCCAACCGGCATCATCGCCGGACTGCACACCCGCGCCGGCCCCGACGCCATAGGTGAGGCGGCCTGCGAGATGTCGTGCGGGCGGGGCACCGGCCGAGGGCGCGCTGAATCCGGCCGCAGAGACGGCCGCTCAGGAGGCGATTTCGGTCACCCCGCCGTGCTGCCCCGACCAGTCGAGCGGCGCCTCGAGGAAGCGCGCGACCTCCCCCAGCGTGGCCTCGTCGAACCGTCCCTGTGCGCGCGCGAGGGCCAGCACGTCGTGCCACGTCGCCAGCGCGTGCAGCGCGATGCCGTGGCGGGCCAGCGTGGGCCGCGTCTCCGGGAAGATGTCGTAGTAGAACAGGACGGCGGTGTGCGCGACCTCGCCCCCCGCGGCGCGGATCGCCTCGCAAAAGCGGATCTTGCTGCCGCCGTCGGTCGTCAGGTCCTCGACCAGCAGGGTGCGCGCGCCTTCGGGCAGGTGGCCCTCGATCTGCGCGTCGCGGCCGAAGCCCTTGGGCTTCTTGCGCACGTAGACCATCGGCAGGCCCATTCGCTCGGCGATCCATGCCGCGAACGGGATGCCGGCGGTCTCGCCCCCCGCCACCACGTCGATCCGCTCGAAGCCGACATCGCGCAGGATGGTGGCCACGGCGAAATCCATCAGGGTCGAGCGGATTCGGGGGTAGGAGATGAGCTTGCGGCAGTCGATGTAGACCGGGCTCGCGAGACCCGAGGTGAAGTGATACGGCTCTTCGGGGCGGAAATGGATCGCCTCGATCTCCATCAGCATGCGGGCGGTGAGCTCGGCCATCACGGCCTTGTCTGGGAAGGTTGCGGTCATCGGCGGCTCTCCGGGGTTGGCTGGACGTGCGGTTAGCACGGGCGCGCGGGGGGCAACAGGGGCCGGGTCGCTGCCTCACGCGCGGGTCGGCGCCCCGAGCGCGGCCGACAGCTCGGCGGCGGCGCGGGCGACCTGCGCGCCGAGGCGGCCGGCATTGTCGGGCGTCACCCGGCTGACGGGGCCCGAGACCGACAGGCCGGCCACCGCCTCGCCCGTCGCGTCGAAGACCGGCGCCGCGACGCAGCGCATTCCTTCCGCCTTCTCCTCGTCGTCGAGGGCATAGCCGCGCACGCGGATGCGCTCGAGATCCTCGGCCAGCGCGTCGGGCGAGGTGATGGTGTGCCCGGTGAATCGGGTCAACTCGGCCTCCGCGAGATAGGCCGCCCGGCGCGGCGCGTCGAACCACGCGAGCAACGCCTTGCCGATGCCGGAGGCGTGCAGCGGCGAGAGCGTGCCCGGCGGGAAGAAGGCCCGCAGCGAGGCATGTGTCTCGACCTGGCTGACGAACATCACCTCGTCGCCGCGCGGCACCCCGAGATTGGCCGTCTCGCCCGTCTCGTCGCGCAGGTGCCGCATCGGCACCCGTGCCCGCTCCACCACCGAGGCGCGGCGCAGGAAGGACGAGCCGATCAGGAAGGCACGGGGGCCGACGGCCCATGTCTGGTCCTCCGCGCGCAACTCCACGATGCCGCGCGTCTCGAGCGTCACCAGCACGCGATAGACGGTTGCCGGCGACTGGCCGGTGGCGCCGGCGAGCTCCGTCAGCGTGGCCGCGCCCGCCTCGGCCAGCCCCTCGAGCACGCCCATCGCGCGGTCGAGCGACTGGATCGTGTTCTGCTCGGTCTTGTCGGAGAAGGCGCGGGGGCGGCCACGGGGCCGTCGGGTGGGCGTCGAATCATCCATTTTTCAGTTTCGCACCTGCAGAATGTTGGGGTGAAAAAACGTAACTGCCTGATCTGACGCAAGAACATCATATTTTTCAGCCAGTGCAAAAGCAATTCAAAAAAATTGTGCACCTGCGGACGGCACGGTAGGGGAACGCACCGCCTGAGAAGGGACAGCATCATGACCACCGCCAATCCGGTCTTCATCCCCGGCCCGACCAACATTCCCGAGGTCCTGCGCAAGGCATACGACATGCCCACGCTCGACCATCGCTCGCCCGCCTTCGCCGAGATCCTGCACCCCGTGCTCGCCGGCGTGAAGCGCGTGCTCAAGACGGAGGCCGGCGAGGTCATCGTCTTTCCCGCCACCGGCACCGGCGGCTGGGAGGCGTCGATCGCCAACACCCTGTCGAAGGGCGACCGGGTACTCGCGGGCCGCAACGGCATGTTCTCGCACCGCTGGATCGACCTGTGCGAGCGCTTCGGCCTCGATGTCGAGGTGATCGAGCACCGCTGGGGCGAGGGGCTCGACGCCGCCCGCTACGAGGCGGCGCTGCGCGCCGATACCGGCCATGCCATCAAGGCGGTCCTCGCCACGCACAACGAGACGGCGACGGGCGTCGTTTCCGACATCGCCGCGATCCGCAAGGCGCTCGACGCCGCCGGCCACCCGGCGCTCCTGATGGTCGACGGCGTCTCGTCGATCGGCTCGATGGATTTCCGGATGGACGAGTGGGGCGTCGATCTTGCCGTGACAGGCAGCCAGAAGGGCTTCATGCTGCCGCCGGGCCTCGCCATCGTGGGCGTCAGCCCCAAGGCGCGGAAGGCGATGGAGGGCGCCGACCTGCCGCGCGCCTTCTACGATTTCCGCGACATGATGGGCGCCTACGCCAATTCGGGCTACCCCTACACGCCCGCCGTCGGGCTGATGAACGGCCTTCGCGTGGCCTGCGACATGCTGCTGGCCGAGGGGCTCGACGCGGTCTTCGCCCGTCACGCGCGCATCGCGGGCGGCGTGCGCGCCGCGGTCGAGGCCTGGGGGCTTAAGCTCTGCGCCGAAACACGGGCTGTCCAGTCCGACACCGTCTCGGCGGTGCGGATGCCCGATGGCATCGACGCCAACGCCTTCGTCGCGCGCGCCGCGCAGACCTACGGGGTCGCCTTCGGCACCGGCCTCGGCGAGGTCGCGGGCAAGGTCTTCCGCATCGGGCATCTGGGGATGCTGACCGACGTGCAGGCGCTCGCCGGGCTGTCCGCGGCGGAAATGGTCATGTCGGATCTGGGCGTGAATTTCGCCCCCGGATCTGGTGTCGCCGCCGCGCAGGCCCATTATCGTGCCACGGTCGAGGGCGCGGCCCTCGGCCTCGCGGCCGAATGACGGAGACAGAGACATGAAGGACATCGCCGGGCTCGACATTCCGACCTTCGACGACGTGGTGGCCGCGCACGAGCGCATCCGCCCCTACATCCACAACACGCCAGTGCTGACCTCGACGACCTTCGACGAGATGTCGGGCGCCTCGCTCTTCTTCAAGTGCGAGAACTTCCAGAAGGCCGGCGCCTTCAAGGTGCGGGGCGCCTGCAACGCGGTGTTCGGCCTGTCCGACGACCAGGCGGCGAAGGGTGTGGCCACCCATTCGAGCGGCAACCACGCCCTGTCGCTCTCCTACGCCGCGGGGCGCCGGGGCATTCCCTGCCATGTGGTGATGCCGAAGACGGCCCCGGAGGCCAAGAAGGCCGCGGTGCGCGGCTATGGCGGGCAGATTACCGAGTGCGAGGCATCGACGTCGTCGCGCGAGGCGGTGTTCGCCGAGGTGCAGGCGGCCACGGGGGCAGACTTCGTGCATCCCTACAACGACCCGCGCGTGATCGCGGGGCAGGGAACGTGCTCGCGCGAGCTGATGGAGCAGGTCGAGGGGCTGGATGCCGTGATCGCGCCGATCGGCGGCGGCGGCATGGTCTCGGGTACCTGCCTGACGCTGTCCGAGATCGCCCCGCATGTGGAGATCTACGCCGCCGAGCCCGAGCAGGCCGACGACGCCTGTCGCAGCTTCAAGGCGGGCCACATCATCGCCGACGACGCGCCGCAGACGGTCGCCGACGGGCTCAAGGTGCCGCTGAAGGAGCGCACGTGGCACTTCGTGTCGACCTACGTGACCGATATCCTGACCGCGAGCGAGCAGGAGATCGTCGACGCGATGAAGCTGACCTGGGCGCGCATGAAGATCGTGATGGAGCCCTCCTGCGCGGTGCCCCTTGCCGTGATCCTGAAGAACCCGGATGTATTCAGGGGCAAGCGCGTCGGCGTGATCGTGACGGGCGGCAATGTCGATCTCGACAAGCTGCCCTGGATGAAGAGCTGAAAGGCCGGGCGCGGGGGGGGGGGGGGGGGGGGGGGGGGGGGGCGGGGGGGGGGGGCGGGGCCGGGGGGCGCGGCGGAAGGGCGGGGCGCGGGGCCGCCGCGCCCCCCCCCCCCCCCCCCGCGCGGGCCGCGCGCCGGCGCCTGACCTGAGAGGGATTTCGAGATGAAGGACGTGACGCAACTCGACGACTACGAAGTCGGCTACGACATTCCCGCGCTGCCGGGGATGGACGAGAGCGAGATCCAGACCCCCTGCCTCGTGCTCGATCTCGACGCGCTCGAGCGCAACATCCGCAAGATGGGCGACTACGCCAAGGCGCATGGCATGCGGCACCGGGTGCACGGCAAGATGCACAAGTCGGTCGACGTGGCCAAGCTGCAGATTGAGCTGGGCGGCGCCTGCGGCGTCTGCTGCCAGAAGGTGAGCGAGGCCGAGGTCTTCGCCCGCGGCGGGATTGCCGACGTGATGGTGTCGAACCAGGTGCGCGACCCCGCCAAGATCGACCGGCTGGCCCGGATGCCCAAGCTCGGCGCCCGCGTGCTGGTCTGCGTCGACGACGAGGCGAACGTGGCCGACCTGTCGGCCGCCGCCCAGACGCATGGCACCGAGATCGAGGCGCTGGTCGAGATCGACTGCGGCGCCGGGCGCTGCGGCGTGACCAAGACCGAGGACGTGGTGCGCATCGCCAAGGCGATCGACGCCGCCCCTGGGCTGAAATTCGCCGGGCTGCAGGCCTACCAGGGTGCGATGCAGCACATGGACTCGTACGAAGACCGCAAGGCCAAGATCGACGTGGCCGTGGCGATGGTGAAGGACGCGGTCGAGGCGCTGAAGGCCGAGGGGCTTGAGTGCGATATCGTCGGCGGCGGCGGCACCGGCTCCTACTACTTCGAGTCGAATTCGGGGGTCTACAACGAGCTCCAGTGCGGCTCCTACGCCTTCATGGATGCCGATTACGGCCGCATCCTCGATGCCGAGGGCAAGCGGATCGACCAGGGCGAGTGGGAAAACGCGCTGTTCCTGCTGACCAGCGTCATGAGCCACGCCAAGCCCGCCAAGGCGATCTGCGACGCGGGCCTCAAGGCTCAGTCGGTCGACTCGGGGTTGCCCTTCATCTACGGGCGGGACGACGTGAAATACGTCAAGTGTTCCGACGAGCACGGCGTCATCGAGGACGAGGGCGGCGTGCTGAAGGTCAACGAAAAGCTGCGCCTCGTCCCCGGCCACTGCGACCCGACCTGCAACGTGCACGACTGGTATGTCGGCGTGCGGAACGGCAAGGTCGAGGCGGTCTGGCCGGTCTCGGCGCGCGGCAAGGCCTACTGAGGCGAGGGGCGCCTGCCGGGGGCTCCGGCTGACCGCGAGGGAGCCTCCGGCGGGGATATTTGAAGCAAGAAGAAGGTGCGGGGCAGCGCCCCGAACCATGTGGCGCGTGCCACGATGTGGAAGGGGCAGGGGAATGATCATCGTTCCGGAGGCGGAGATCGCCGGCCTGATGGACGAACAGGCGGCCTACGAGGCGGTCGAGGCGGTGTTCGCCGCCATGGCGCGGGGGGATGCGTACAACTTTCCGGTGGTGCGCGAGGCGATCGGCCATGCCGACGCGCTCTACGGCTTCAAGTCGGGCTTCGACCGGGCGGGGCTGGTGCTTGGGCTGAAATCCGGTGGCTACTGGCCCGGCAACGGCGAGAGGGGGCTGACCAACCACCAGTCGACCGTCGTGCTGTTCGACGCCGACACCGGGCAGTGCAAGGCCCTCGTGGGCGGCAACCTGCTGACCGCCCTGCGCACGGCCGCCGCCGCGGCGGTGTCGATCCGGCATCTCGCCCGGCCTGACGCGAAGGTGCTGGGCATGGTCGGCGCCGGTCACCAGTCGGCCTTCCAGATGCGCGCGGCGGTGCGCCAGCGCGACTTCGAGAAGGTAGTGGGGTGGAACTATCACCCCGAGATGCTGCCGCGGCTCGCCGAGACGGCCGAGTCGCTGGGCCTGCCCTTCGAGGCGGTTTCGCTCGAGGACCTCGGCGCGCAGGCCGACGTCGTCGTGACGATCACCTCGTCCTTCGCGCCCTCGCTCATGGCCGCCCATGTTCGACCCGGCACGCATCTCGCCTGCATGGGAACCGACACGGTGGGCAAGCAGGAGGTGGACGCGGCGCTCGTCGCCCGCGCGAGCGTCTTCACCGACGAGGTGGCCCAGTCGGTCACGCTCGGCGAGGCGCAGCACGCGGTCAAGGCAGGGCTGAAGGCCGAGGCCGATATCGCCACGATCGGGCAGGTGATCGAGGGAACGCACCCGGGCCGCACCTCCGTCGACGAGATCACCCTGTTCGACGGCACAGGCGTCGGCCTGCAGGATCTCGCGGTGGCCAACCGGGCGTTGCGGCTGGCGGTCGAGCGCGGCGTCGCGCAGAGCGTCGACTTCTGAGCCGATGACGCGCCCTGTCCGTCTCGCGATAAACGGCTTCGGCCGGATCGGCCGGTCGGTGCTGCGCCTCGTGGCCACCGGCCGGGCGCCCGGGGTCGAGGTCGTGGCGCTCAACGACATCGCCGATGCGCAGACCTGCGCCTACCTGTTCCGGCACGATTCGGTCTTCGGCGCCTTTCCGGGCGAGGCACGCCTCGAAGGGCGCGCGCTGGTGGTCGAGGGCCGCGCCATCCCCTTCACCGACGCGTCCGACATCTCGGCGCTCGACCTCTCGGGCGTCGACGTCGTGCTCGAATGCACCGGCCGCGCCGAGCGGCGCGAGGTGGCCGAGCGCGGCCTGCGGGCGGGTGCGGGGCGGGTCCTGATCTCCGGCCCTTCGGCCGCGGCCGAGGCGACCTCGGTCATCGGCGCCAACGAAGAGCAGGCGCAGGCCGCGCGCATCGTCTCGAACGCCTCGTGCACGACAAACGCGCTCGCCCCGCTGCTGAAACTGGTCGACGCGGCCTTCGGCGTCGAGAGCGGGCACATGACGACGATCCACTGCTACACCGGCAGCCAGCCCACGGTGGACACGCCGCGCGGCCCGCTCGAGCGCTCCCGCGCGGCAGCGCTCTCGATGGTGCCGACCTCCACCTCCGCCGGCCGCCTCGTGGGTGTCGTCCTCCCCGATCTCGCCGACCGGGTCACCGCGCGCGCCGTCAGGGTGCCGACGGCCAGCGTCAGCGCCGTCGACCTCATGGTCAGTCTGCGCGCCGCTCCCACCACCGACGAGCTCCGCGCGACCCTGCGCTCCGCGCGCGGCCGCCTCATCGGGTGGGAGGACGAGCCGCTGGTGTCTTCCGATCTGCGCGGCCGACCCGAGAGCGTCATCCTCCAGGCCCCCGAGATCACCGTGGCAAAGGGTGGCCTCGCCCGAATCTTCGGCTGGTACGACAACGAATGGGGCTTCTCCAACCGGCTGATCGAGATGGCGTGCCTGATGGCCGGCGCCCCGCATGCGGCCGAGCCGGGGCGCTGAGCCCGACGGTCCGCGCGGTCTCGTCCCATCACCCTGGCCGAAATACTCCCGCCGGAGGCGCGCGCCCGGAACGGGCGCAGGACAAGGGAATGCGCCGCAGGCGCGCCGCCGGATCACCCCCGGGCCAGCCTGCGCTCGCGGAGAAGCGAGTAGAGGCCGCTGCCCACGATCAGTGCCGCCCCCGCGAACGTCCAGCCGTCGAGCCGCTCGCCGAACACGGCCGCGCCGAGGCCCACGCCGAACACGATGCGCGTGTAGCGGAAGGGCGTGACCGCCGAGACCTCGCCGGTGCGCATCGCCGCTGTCAGCAGCGCGTAGGCCAGCACCCCGACCACGGTCGCCGCCGCCACCGCGCCGACGGCCCTTGGCCCCGGCCAGACCGCTCCGCCCGAGAGCGCCAGCAGCAGGGCGCCCGCGATCACCAGTGCGCCGAAGCCCAGCACGCCGAGTTGCGCGGTGGTCATGGCAGGCGGCGCCGCCCGGGTGGCAAGGTCGCGGCCCGCGAAGCCGAACATCCCCAGCACGGCGAAAAGCGCGCCGGCGCCCAGCCCCTCGGCCCCGGGCCGCAGCACCATCAGGACGCCGGCAAAGCCCACCGCCACGGCCGCCGCGCGCCGCCAGCCCACCCGCTCGCCGAAGAGCAGCGCCGCGCCCGCGATCACCACGAGCGGCGTGGCCTGCAGGATGACCGAGGTCAGCGAGAGCCCGGCGAGCGCCAGCGCCAGCGTGTGCCCGGCCCGCCCCGTCACCTCGCAGGCCGCGCGCACCAGGATCAGCGGCGACAGCATCGACCGGGTCAACGGCCGCTCGCCGCGCCAGAGGCAGAGCGCGGCGAACAGCGCCATGCCGGCCGCGCCGAAGAGCATGAGCACCTCGCCCACCGGCAGCGTGCGCGCGGCCTCCTTCAGGAAGGCGTCCTCGACCGCGAAGCCGCCCATGGCCCCGGTCATCAGCAGGCTGCCGCGCAGGTTGGCGGCCGCGTCGGCGCGCGGGTCGGCAGGCGGCCGGGCCGGCGGGTCGGCCCGCCGCTCGGGGCGGTCTGGTGTCATGGTCGGGGCTCCTCCCTGCCGCCTTTTCGGCGGCCCTGCCGGCAGAAGCAACGGGGCCTCGCCCGCCCTGGCGGCGAACCGCGGCGTCAGGCTTGCGCGTTGCGGCCTCGCTGCCCAACATCGGCCTACGACCCCGGGGAAACGCCGGGGCAGAGGGAGGAGAACCGATGACCACCTTCGCCGGCGTCGCCGACCGCGACGCGATCGAGACCGAGATGCCCTGGGCCGAGCGCGAGGTGCCCCGCACGCTCTACCAGTTCGTGACGCACGCGAAGGAGACATGGGGGCAGCGCCCGGCGATCAGCTTCCAGCTCCTGTCCGACCCCGGCGCGCCGGCCGAGACGCTGACCTGGGCCGCCCTGCACGCCCGCGTGACCCAGGCCGCGAATCTCTTCCACGATCTCGGCGTCGGCGAGCAGGACGCGGTCGCCTACCTGCTGCCCAACTGCAACGAGGCGGTCTTCACGCTGCTGGGCGGCGCGGTGGCCGGCATCGCCAATCCGATCAACCCGCTGCTCGAGCCCGAAAAGATCGCCGCGATCCTGCGGCAGACCAACGCCAGGGTTCTCGTCACGCTCAAGTCATTCCCGAAGACCGACGTGGCGCAGAAGGCGGCGAAGGCGGTGGCCATGGCCCCCAATGTCACCCATGTCCTCGAGGTCGATCTTCTGCGCTACCTGACGGGGCTGAAGAAATACCTCGTGCCGCTGATCCGGCCCGCGAACCCGGTCGGCCACAGGGCGCGGGTGCTCGACTTCAACGCCGAGATGGCGAAGCGCGCGGGCGGCGGTCTCGATTTCATCGATGCCGACCGCGACCGGGTGGCGGCCTATTTCCATACCGGCGGCACGACGGGGATGCCCAAGGTCGCCCAGCACCTCAATTCGGGGATGATCTACAACGGCTGGATCGGCAAGCGGCTGCTCTTCACCGAAGACGACGTGATCCTCTGCCCGCTGCCGCTCTTCCACGTCTTCGCCTGCCACCCGATCCTGATGTCGATGATCGCGTCGGGCGCGCATGTCGTCTTTCCCACGCCCGCGGGCTACCGGGGCGAGGGCGTGTTCGACAATTTCTGGAAGCTGATCGAGCGCTGGCAGGTCACCTTCATGATCGGGGTGCCGACCGCCTTCTCGGCGCTCATGCAGCGGCCGGTGAACGCCGACCTGAAATCGCTCAAGAGCGCGTTCTCGGGCTCGGCGCCGCTGCCGGTGGAGCTTTACCACCGTTTCGAGAAGGCGTGCGGGGTGAACATCATCGAGGGTTACGGGCTGACCGAGGCGACCTGCCTCGTCTCGTGCAACCCTGTAGACGGTCCGAAGAAGATCGGCTCGGTCGGCATCCCCTTTCCGCATACCGACGTGAAGATCCTGATCCACACCGCCGACGATGGCGTGCGCGAATGCGGCGTCGACGAGGTGGGCGAGATCTGCGTGGCCAATCCGGGCGTCTACGCGGGGTCGACCTACACCGAATCCGACCGCAACCGGAACCTCTTTCACTACGACATCTACCTGCGCACCGGCGATCTCGGGCGCATGGATGCCGACGGCTATCTCTGGATCACCGGCCGCGCGAAGGATCTCATCATCCGCGGCGGGCACAACATCGACCCTGCGCTGATCGAGGAGGCCCTGCTCGCGCATGACGCGGTCGCCTCGGCCGGTGCGATCGGCCAGCCCGACGCCCATGCGGGCGAGTTGCCGGTGGCCTATGTCGAGCTCGTCTCGGGCGCCTCGGTCACGGAGGAGGAGCTCCTCGCGTTCTGCCGCGACCGCATCTCCGAGCGCGCGGCGATGCCCAAGCGCGTCGAGATCCTCGAAGAATTGCCCAAGACGGCGGTCGGCAAGATCTTCAAGCCCGACCTGCGGCGCCGCGCGATCTGCCGGGTCTACGACGCGGCGCTGCGCGAGGCCGGCATCGCCGCGCGGGTCGCCGATGTGGAGGAAGACCGCAAGCTGGGCCTCGTGGCGATGCTCGAGAAGACCGGCGAGGTCGACGAGGCCGCCCTGCGCGAGGCGCTCGGCCACTACACCCGCCCCTGGGCCTGGAAAGACGCCGCGCGGGATGCCGCCTGAGCGCGCCGGCGGCGCCCCGGGAGGACTTGGCCCGCGATGCGCATCCGGGCGGCAGGACGCGGGAGGCGTGCGCCTGCCGGCTTCCTTCTGTGCGAAATACGCAATGCGCGGCTTGAGCCTGTCGGGGTCGCCGGGCCGGCGCGCAGGGCCGCCAGGGGGGCGGGCTGCGGCTGCCTTGCGCATCCCCCCCGCCGCCGCTAGGTCGGCGGCCATGAAGCGCATCCGCCGCCTCGAGGACGTGACCGCTGCCGACAGGGGCGCAACCGCCGCCATCGGCAATTTCGACGGCGTGCACCTGGGCCACCAGCAGGTGCTCGCGGCGGCGCGGCACGCGACCGGCGGCGCGGCCGATGCGCCGCTTGCGGTGCTGACCTTCGAGCCGCATCCGCGCGAGGTCTTTCGCCCCGACGCGCCGCCCTTTCGCCTGACCGACCCCGAGGCGCGCGCTCACCGGCTCGAGAAGCTGGGGGTCGAGCTGCTGTTCGAGCTCGATTTCGGCACGATCCGGCCCCTGCCGCACGAGGTGTTCGCCGCCCGGGTGCTGGCCGAGGGGCTCGGTCTGCGCCATGTCACGGTGGGCGCCGACTTCCGCTACGGCCTCGGCCGCACGGGGACGCCCGAGACGCTGCGCGCGGAGGGGGCGGCGCAGGGCTTCGGCGTGACGGTGGCCGACCTGTTGCAGATCGAGGCGGCGGGCGCGCGCGTGTCCTCCACCGCGATCCGCGCCGCCCTGAGCGAGGGGCGCCCGCGCGATGCCGCGGCCATGCTCGGCCACTGGCACCGGATCGAGGGCGCGGTGCTGCACGGCGACAAGCGCGGGCGCGATCTCGGCTACCCAACGGCCAACATGAGCCTCGGGCGCCTGCACCGGCCGCGCTTCGGGGTCTATGCGGTGCTCGTCGACGTGCTCGACGGCCCCCATGCCGGCTCCCATCGCGGCGTCGCCTCGCTCGGCGTGCGCCCCCAGTTCGGCGTGCACGAGCCGAACCTCGAGGTGCACCTGTTCGACTTCGCGGGCGACCTGTACGACGTCACCCTCTCGGTTGCGCTGGTGGACTTCCTGCGCGCGGAGGCGGCGTTCGACAGCGTCGAGGCCCTGATCGCGCAGATGGATCGCGACTCGGACAAGGCCCGCGCCCTGCTCGCGGCGGAGGCGGCGCCGTGAGCGGCCCGCGGCGGGCACGGGCGGCGCCGATCCCGCGCGACGGCCTGCGCCCCCGCTTCTGGGAGCGGCACGCGCTGCACGAACTGACGCCGCGCGAGTGGGAGGCGCTCTGCGACGGCTGCGGCAAGTGCTGCCTCAACAAGCTGGAGGACGAGGATACCGGCGAGGTCGCCTTCACCCGCGTCGCCTGCCGGCTGTTCGACGACGCGACCTGCGGTTGCGTGCATTACGAGGTGCGCCACCATTTCGTGCCCGAATGCGTGACGCTCAGCCCCGAGAACATCCACCTCCATGCCTACTGGATGCCCTCGACCTGCGCCTACAAGCTGCTCGCCGAGGGGCAGGACCTGCCCGAGTGGCACCCGCTGCTGACGGGCGACCCCGAGAGCGTGCACACCGCCGGCATCTCGGTGCGGGGGCGCACCGTCAGCGAGTTCGAGGTGCCGGAGGAGGACTGGGAGGACCACATCGTCGAGGGCGAGCCGTGAGCGCCGATCTCTGCTTTGCCTCCGACAATGCGGGCCCCGTCCACCCCGCGATCCTCGACGCGCTGGGCCGGGCGAACCGGGGCCGCGCCATGCCCTACGGCGCCGACGACTGGACGGTGCGCGCCACGGCCGCGGTGCGCGAGACGTTCGAGGCGCCGCGCGCCGAGGTGCTGCTGGTGCCCACGGGCATCGCCGCCAACGCGCTGGCGCTCGCCACCCTGTCGCGGCCGTGGTCGCGCGTCTTCTGCACCGACATCGCCCATGTCGAGCTCGACGAGGCAGGCGCGCTCGGCCTCGCCTCGGGCGGGGCCGAAACGGCGCTCGTGCCCTCCATGCACGGGCGCATGACGGCGCAGGCGCTGGCCTCGCGCATCGCGGCCGAGCCGGCGGCGCGTCGCGGGGCGGTCTCGGTCACGCAACTGACCGAGGCGGGCACCGTCTACACCCTCGACGCGCTCTCGGCCCTGGGCGAGGTCGCGCGCGCCCACGGCCTGCCCTTGCATCTCGACGGGGCGCGCTGGTCGAACGCGGCACTGGCGCTCGGCTGCACGCCCGGTGAGATGGTGCGCGCGGCCGGGGCCGCGGCGCTTTCGCTCGGGGCCTCCAAGGCGGGGGCGATGGGGGTCGAGGCGGTGGTCCTGGTCGATCCGCCTGCGGGCCTTGCCGACGAGGCGCGGCTGCGGCGGCAGCGGATGGGGCTGACGGTGTCGAAGCATCGTTACCTCGCGGCGCAACTCGTGGCCTGGCTGGAGGGCGGGCTGTGGCGCGACATGGCCGAGGCCGCGAATGCGGCGGGGCTGGGGCTTGCCCACGGGCTCGCCGCGCATCCGGCCGTCACGCTCGATCACCCGGCAGAGGGCAACATGGTCTTCGCCCGTCTGCCGCGCGCCCTGCACCGGCGGCTGCGGGCAGCGGGGGCGGTCTATTACCTGTCCGACCTGCCCGAGCCCGACCTCGACAGCGGCGCCGATGATGCGCCCCTCGGGGCACGCTTCGTCTGCGACTGGGCGACCGACGCGGGCCGGGTGGACGCGCTGCTGGCGATACTGAACCGGAGCGAGGAGCAGGGGGACGGGCCGGGGGACACGGGCGCGACCTGAAGCACTGCCACCGAGCGAATGGGCCGCGAGGGCAGGCGCAGCGCCCGCCCCCGAGCGGCCCGACTGATCCCCAAGTCAATAACTAACACCTATGGAATAGCGATCATCCTGCCTCCCGGGCAAGACTGACAAAAGGACAGGTGCGGCGCCTCGCCTCACGGTGCCTCAGCCCCGCGACGCGAGGTGCGCCTCCAGGTCGTCCAGCCTGTCCTGCCCCCAGAACCGCTCGTCGTCGTCGGCCACGATCCAGAACGGCACGCCGAACACCCCGCGCGCCACCGCATCCTCGAGGTTGGTCGAATAGGTTTCGGCGCCCGCGAGCAGCCCGCTGTCGGCGAGGCCGGGGTCGAAGCCCGCGGCCGACAGGCAGTCGCGCACCACGTCGTCGGCGGCGATGTCGCGGTCCTCGGCCCAGCAGGCGCGGGCGAGGGCATGGACCAGCGCCCCCACATCGCCCCCGGCCCCTTTGTCCGCCGCCGCCTGCGCGGCGATGATCGCGTAGGAGGCGGGCGCCGGGTTGGTGGGGAAGTGGGCGGGCCGAAGGGTGAGCGGCAGGCCGCGCTTCGCCGATTGCCGGCGCAGCTCCTGCAGGCGGTAGGCCTTGCGGTTCTCGTGGCGCTCTGGCAGCGGCGTCCCGCCCGTGCGTGCGAAGAGGCCGCCCACGTCGACCGGGCGATAGACCAGCGTCGCGCCGTGACGGGCGGCGATCTCTTCCGCCCGGGTGCTGGCGAGGTAGACGTTGGGAGAGATGGGGGAGAGAAAGTAGTCGATCTGGGTCATGCCGGGCCTCTGCTCGCCGATCTGCCTGCCGGCCCGCGAACCGGGCCGCGCTCCGTGCCGCGCTCCGCGCCGTGCCGACCCTAGCGGCGCGGCTCCGGGCGGACAAACCGTCTGCCGGCACAGGCATCGACAAGAGCACGAGCTGCCGATGGCGGAAAGGGAAAGGAGGCCCGATGCCGACCGACGACCACCCCCGCGCCGCGAGCGCCCCGCCGACCGCCGACCCCCATACGAGGCCCGGGGCCGGGGCGCTCCTGCCGCTGGCTGCAGGACTCTTCGTTGCGGCGCTGGCGCTGCGGCTGACAGGGCTGGGCGTCGCGGCGGTGTCGCTCGACGAGGTCTACACCCAGTTCGCCGCCTCGCGGGACTGGGCGGGCATGGTGCTCGACCGCGCCTCGCGCGGTCACATGCCAACCTACTTCGCGCTCGTGAAGGCGACCGTGCCCGACGTGGCCGACCCGATCGCGCTGCGCCTGCCATCGGCTCTGGCCGATGCCGCCGCCGCGGCGATCCTCGCGGCCGGGATCGGGCGCTTCGCCGGCCTGCCCGCCGGCCTCTGGGCCGGGGCGCTCTACGCCACGGGGCCCGCCTTCGTGATCTGGGCGCAGAATGCGCGGCCCTACGGGCTGCTCATGGCGCTCGTCGCTGTCGGTCTCGTCGCGGCGATGGCGATGGTGCGGCAGCGGGGCGAGGGGCGGCCCGCGCGCCTCGCCTTCGGAGCCGGCTGGGCCGGGGCGGTCTTTACCCTGACGGGTGGCATCCTCGCCTATCTCGCCGTGGTGCTGACGCCGCGTGTGGCGGGCCGGCTCGGGGTGCAGAGGCTGGCCGACCCGGGCTTTCGCCGCCGCTGGCGCCGTGCGGCCGTCGTGCCGTCGGTCGTGGCGGGCCTCGCCTATCTGGCAGTCAGCCGACCGCATGTCTACGAGGGCGGCGTGCGCGGCTTCTGGGTCGAGGAGTATCGCCCCTTCGGCCTTGAGAGCCTCGTCGAGTTGGGGGGCGACCTCCTGGGCGGGCGCCTGCGCCACATCGCGCCGGCGCAACTGCCCCAGCCGCTCGAGACCGCGCTGCTCGCCGCCTTGGCGCTGGCGGTGGCGGCGCTGGCCGTGGCCGGCGCGCGCCGGGTGCGCGAGGTGCCCGCCCTCTGGCCGGTCGTGGGCCTCGCGGTGGGCTTCGGCGTGGTGATGGTGGCGGCGAGCGCCGTCTCGAGCCTGCTGCTCGACCGCTACTTCCTGCCGTGGTGGGCGGCGGTGCTCGCGCTTGCCGGGATCGGCCTGGGCCGGCTGCCGTGGCGCGTGCAGGCGCTCGCCGGGGGCGTTCTCGTCGCCGTGAGCGCGGGCTTCGCCCTTGCCTCGGCCCTGGCCGATCCGGGCCCGGGGCCGCAATACGGCGAGATGGCGGCAGCGATCGAGGGATCGGGCCACGGCGACGCGCGCATCCTCGCGGGCGAGCCGTTCACCGCGCTGCGGCGTGATATCCTCTCGTTGCGCCTCGACTCGCCCGCGCTGCCCCGCCCCGACTTCCACGGCGACTCGCCCGAGCGGGTGGCGCGTGCGCTGGAGGCGGGCGCGCCCGCCTTCCTCGCCGTCTCGCCGGTCGAGTGGCGCGAGACCTACCGCGCCCTCCTGCCGCCCGTTCCCTGCGCCCTCGAGACGGCGGCCGGCGTGCTCGTCTGGCTCGGGGAGGCCGACTGCCCGACGCCGCTCGCTCCGCTCGGCGGGTAGCCGCCGCGGCTTGACCCCGGCGGGGCGGGCAGGTTCCCTGCGGGCTCCGCCCCGGCCGAGGATGCCCCATGCCCCACGACCATGGCCATGCCCATCCCCATCTCTCGCCCGAGAGCGGCGACCGGCGGGTGCAGGTGGCGATCTGGGCCAATGCGCTGCTGACCGTCGCGCAGATCGCGGGCGGCATTCTCTCGGGCAGTCTCGCCCTGATCGCCGACGCGCTGCACAACCTGTCCGACATGGCCTCGCTCGTCATCGCCTTCGTCGCGCGGAAGGTGGCGCGGCGGCCGGCCGATTCGCGGATGACCTACGGCTACGGGCGGATCGAGGTCGTGGCGGCGCTGATCAACTACACCACGCTGATCCTCGTGGGCGCCTACCTGCTCTACGAAGGGGCGATGCGCCTCGTGGATCCGCCCGAGGTGGGCGGCTGGACCATCGTGATCGTCGGCTGCGTGGCGCTCGGCGTCGACGCGCTGACGGCCTGGCTCACCTGGTCGATGCAGAAGGGCAGCGTGAACATCCGCGCGCTGTTTCTCCACAACCTGTCCGACGCGCTGGCCTCGGTGGCCGTGGTGGCGGGCGGCGCCCTGATCCTGCTCTACGACTGGCGGCTGGTCGACCCTGTGGTGACCATCGGCATCGCCGGCTACATCCTGTGGCTCGCCCTGCACGAAATCGGCGGGCCGATCCGCACGCTGATGCTGGGTGCGCCCCCCGAGCTCGACCCGGCGGCGGTGATCGCAGCGGTCGAGCGGGTGGAGGGGGTGGCCGGCATCCACCATGTCCACCTGTGGCAGATGCAGGAGCACGCAGCGGCACTCGACACCCATGTGGTGCTGCGCGCCGAGGCGTGGTCGCGGCTGGAGGAGGTGAAGGCCGAGATCAAGGCCGCGCTCGCCGCCGAGTTCGGGATCGACCACTCGACGCTCGAGTTCGAGCACGAGGCGCGCGCGCACCGGGGCGCGGCGCTCTACGGGTGCGGCGGCACCGAGGTGCGCCCGGGCTGAGCGGGGGGCCAGCCCCCCGCGCCCCCCGGGATATTTGGCGCAAGAAGAAGAGAGGGCGGAGGGCACAGGTGGGAGGCCGACGCAGGGCGGCCCGTCGCACTGACAGGGATCACGCGCGGGCGGCGCGGCGGGCGACGCGGCGGCGGTGCATCGCGTAGAGCAGAGGCGCGAGGGCGCGCTCGTAGACGACCTCGGCGACGGGGCGGACGAGGGGGAACGAGACGAGACGGGCAAGCCAGCGGAAGCGCGGCATCTCGGACCAGAGCGCCACGAAGGCAGGGACGCCGGCGAGCAGCCGACCCTCGCGGACAACATGGAGCCGGCGCGCCGCATCCTCCGGAGTGAGGCCCAAGGCGGCGAGGTCTGCGGTGCCCATGTCGTCGAAGCGCAGGGGCAGGGCGCGCGCCTCGGCGTAGCGGCGGTAGCCGTCGACCTCGCGCGCGCAGATCGGGCAGGAGGCGTTGTAGATCACGGTCAGCGTCATGCCGGGGCACATAGGCGGGGCCGGGCCGGCGGAAAGGCGCGCTCACGGGTCCGTGGGGTGGCTCGCGGCGCGGGGGCTGCTAGGGTACGAGCCGCCCCTGATCTGATGGGTCCTCATGCGCTCGACGATCCTACGTGTCGCCCTCGCCGTTGCCGCGCTCGCGCTCGCAGGGTGCGCCGTGCCCGCGCCGCCGCCGCAGCAGGCCCCATCGACCGGGGCCGCGGCAGCCGAACTGCCTGCAGGGGAGCGCGCGGCGCTTCGCGCGGCGGCGATGCAGGCGGCGGACAACTTCGTCTCGGTGGTGGAGCGCGTGGAGCCTGTGGCCGAGCGCGTCTGCCGGGAGCGGACCGAGGGCATCGATTGCGACTTCCGGATCTATGTCGACGACCGGCCCGGCGTGCCCCCCAACGCGTTCCAGACGATCGACCCGCGGGGGCGGCCGGCCATCGTCTTTTCGCTGGCGCTGATCGCCGATGCACGCAACCAGGACGAGCTCGCCTTCATCCTCGGGCACGAGGCGGCGCACCACATCGAGGAGCATATTCCCCGCTCGCGGGCCAGCGCCGAGCTCGGGGCGCTGGTCCTCGGCGGGCTCGCCGAGGTGACCGGGCAGGGGCCCGAAGGTGTCGATGCGGCGCTGCGGCTCGGGGCCGAGGTCGGCGCGCGGCGCTATGCGCGCGAATTCGAGCTCGAGGCCGACGCGCTGGGCACGGTGATCGCGCATGGTGCCGGTTACGATCCGGTCCGGGGGGCGGAGTTCTTCGCGCGCATCCCCGACCCGGGCGACCGCTTCCTCGGGACGCATCCGCCCAATGCCGAGCGGGTCGCGCTGGTGCGGCGGGTGGCGGCGTCGCTGCCCTGACGCAAAAGCCGCGTGCGGCGGGCGGCGAGCGGCCGCGGAGTGCTGCGGACAGGACAGGACAGGAGCCTTGACCTGCATCAAGGCGCCCAGACAAGGGCTCGCGCAGCATGCCGTCGTACGCAACGCAAGCGAAGCGAGGCCCGAGATGAACGGCACCGCCGACACGCCCCGACCCCTCCGCCCACGGCCGCTCGGAGACGAGCGCGAGCATTACTGGCTTGCGCTCGGCATGGCGCAGACCGTGGGCCTCGACCTGCAGGCCGAGATCGAGGCCGGCCGATTCTCGCAGGAGGCATGGGCCGAGACGGTGCAGCGCTGCCGCGGCTGCGGCTGGGCGGACGGCTGCCCGGCATGGATGGAGGACAACCCGGACGCCGAGCGCGCGCCGGAGGCCTGCGTGAACGCCGCACGCTTCGACGCGCTGCTGGGGCTGGACGAAGGCACCGCCCGATGAGGGGCGGGCGGAGCGATCACGGCATGGCGCACTCGAACGACGATCCCGACCTGGCTTTCTGGCTGACCCGCTCGATCGGGCGCTCGATCGGGCTGAACTTCACCACCGCGATGGAGGAGGGGCGGCTCGCTCCGTCGGGCTATGCCGCGCTGATCGCGGCGTGTCGCGCCTGCCCGCATTCCGCCGCCTGCCAGCAATGGCTGGCCTCGGCGGGCGGCCCGAACGGGGCGCGGCGGGCGCCCGACTTCTGCCCGAACGGCCCGGCCCTGCAGGCGCTGAAGCCCCACTGAGCCGGGGCGGTGCTCAGCCGACGATCCGGCCCCACAGATCGTAGTCGGACGCCTCGTCGACCTCGACCGTAACGAGGTCGCCGGGGCCGAGGCCGGCATGGCCCTCGTCGATGTAGAGATGGCCGTCGATCTCGGGCGCGTCGGCCATCGTGCGGCAGGTCGCGGCGTCGTCTTCCACGAGGTCCACCAGCACCTGTTGCCGCGTGCCGACCTTCGCGGCGAGCTTCTGCTCCGAGATCGCCTGCGCCTTTTCCATGAAGCGCGCCCACCGCTCCTGCTTGACCTCTTCCGGCACGTGGTCGGGCAGGGCGTTGGAACGGGCGCCGGCGACGTTCTCGTAGGTGAAGCACCCGACGCGGTCGAGGCGGGCCTCGTCGAGCCAGTCGAGCAGGGTCTGGAACTCGGCCTCCGTCTCGCCGGGGTAGCCGACGATGAAGGTCGAGCGCAGCGCGATGTCAGGGCAGATCGCGCGCCAGGCGGCGATCTCGTCGAGCGTCCTGGCTGCCGCCGCGGGGCGGGCCATCCGGCGCAACGTGTCGGGGTGGGCGTGCTGGAACGGAATGTCGAGATAAGGCAGCACCAGCCCCTCGGCCATCAGCGGCACGAGCTCGCGCACATGCGGGTAGGGATAGACGTAATGCAACCTCACCCAGGCACCGAGGCGCCCCAGATCCCGCGCCAGCGCGGTGATCGCGGCTTCGCCTTGCGGTTTTTCGTCCTTGCGGTCGATGCCGTAGGCGGAGGTGTCCTGGCTGATGACCAGGAGTTCCTTCACCCCGGATGAGACAAGCCGTTCGGCCTCGCGCAGGACCGCGGCGCGGGGGCGCGAGACGAGCGCGCCGCGCATGTCGGGGATGATGCAGAACTTGCACTTGTGATTGCAGCCCTCGGAAATCTTCAGATAGCTGTAATGGCGCGGGGTCAGGCTGACGGCCTGCGCCGGCAACAGGTCGACGAAGGGGTCGGGCGCGGGCGGCACGGCGGTATGCACCGCGTCGAGCACCTGCTCGTACTGGTGCGGGCCGGTGACGGCGAGCACTGTGGGATGCGCTCCGGTGACGTAGTCGGGTTCGGCTCCGAGGCAGCCGGTGACGATCACGCGCCCGTTCTCGGCCAGTGCCTCGCCGATGGCCTCGAGGCTCTCGGCCTTGGCGCTGTCGAGGAAGCCGCAGGTATT
The DNA here is from genome assembly GCF_003340565.1 of Rhodovulum sp. 12E13. Classification (GTDB taxonomy): domain Bacteria; phylum Pseudomonadota; class Alphaproteobacteria; order Rhodobacterales; family Rhodobacteraceae; genus HLUCCA09. Next base: position 32,284 of record NZ_QPLK01000023.1, read on the forward strand.
CACGATCACCGCGTCGGCGCCGGCGTAGTCGGGCGAGATGCCGTAGCCCTCGGCGCGCAGCCGGGTGAGGATGCGCTCGCTGTCGACCAGCGCCTTGGGGCAGCCGAGCGACACCATGCCGATGGTCGGCTGGCCGGGGCGGCGGCTGTCGTCGAGGCGGGCATGGGCGCGGTCGGGGCGCAGATCGGGCGGGTTCGCGGACATGCGCCGCCACATAGGCGAAGCGGCGGCCCGGGGGAAGGGCGGTCGGCGCCCTGCCGGCGTGACCCGGACGGGGGCGCTCCCGCCTCCGCTCGGGGCCGTGCGGCCCCTCGCTCCGTTGGGCCCGGCGCCGCGCGGGGCGCGCGGCGCGGCGGCGCGTTGTTCCGGGGATCGCGCGGGGCGGACGACGGTGTCGGCCGTTGGCTCGCCCAGTCGGGTCGCCCCGGCGTGCGCAGGTGTGGCATCGGTGCGGCGTGGCTCGTGGGCCGTGATGTGCCGGCGTCTTGCGGGGCGGGTCGCGGGCGGCGCGGGGCGGGCGCCCGCTTGCCGCGCCGCGCCTTCTCACACCTCGGACGGAAAGATCACGCCGCAGGCGATACGGTCGCCGGTCGAGCCCGGCGGCTCGGCCATGTAATCGTCGGCATCGGCGTGGACCATGATCGCCGAGCCGTCGCCGTCGTCGAGGGGGTAGGGCGCGTCGGCCTTGGGGCTCTCCGCGAGCGTCAGCCACGGCGCGAAGATGTCTGCCGTCGCCGTGCCGTCGGCCTGCACGTGGATGTTGGGCAGGTCGCCGGCGTGGTAACCGCTCTCGTTGCGGTAGCCGTGCTCGGTGTCGGCGGGGGTGTAGTGCCCGCCCGCGGCCTGGAAATCGGGCGCGCAGGCACCTGTCTCGTGGATGTGGAAGCCGTGCGGCCCCTCGGGCAGGTTCTCGAGCCGGGCCTCGATCAGAACGCCGTGCGGCGTTTCGGTGAAGGTGACGGTGCCGGCCGAGGTGCCGTCGGCCAGTTCGACCGCGGCCTCGAGCGCGCGGGCGGCCCCGGCGGCCGCGCCTTGCCCTTGGTCCTGCGCGGCGAGCGGCAGGGCGAGGGCGGTGGACGCGAGGGCGGCGGCGAGCGTGCGGTGCATCTGTGTCTCCATCTGCGATCGACGTTCGACCCCTGCCCGACGCTCCAACAGGCTCGCCGACGCCCTGTTCCGCCGGTTCGGGGGGCGGGGCGTGCCTGCACCGGCGGATCGGGTGGGGGAGTGCGGGGTTGCCTGCAGCGCGGCCCGGGTCAGCGGGCGCCCCGGTCAGGCCGAGGCGCGCGGTTGCGCCGTCAGGGCTTGATCCGCCAGCCGGTGCGGAAGATCCACCAGATCACGCCCATGCAGGCGGCGAGAAAGCCCGCGATGGCCAGCAGCGACACCCACGGCGCCACGTCGGCCACGCCGAAGAACGACCAGCGGAAACCCGAGATCAGGTAGAGCACCGGGTTGAAATAGGTCACCTGCGCCCAGCCCTCGGGCAGCATGTCGATGGAGTAGAAGGCGCCGCCGAGGAAGACGAGCGGCGTGACGACGAGCAGCGGCACCAGCGTGAGTTGCTCGAAGTTGCCCGCCCATATGCCGAGGATGAAGCCGAGCAACGAGAACGAGACTGCCGTCAGCACGAGGAAGGCGAGCATCGCCAGCGGGTGCAGCACCGTGAGCTCGACGAAGAACGTGGCGGTGACGAGGATGATCGCGGCCACGCCCAGAGCCTTGGTCGCCGCTGCGCCCACGTAGCCGATGACGATCTCGAGGAAGTTGATCGGCGCCGACAGCAGCTCGTAGATCGTGCCGATGAACTTGGGAAAGTAGATGCCGAAGGCGGCGTTGTTGATCGCCTGCTGCAGCAGCGTCAGCATCACGAGGCCGGGCACGATGAAGCTGCCGTAGGCGATTCCCTCGACCGATTCGATCCGCCCGCCGATGGCGCCCCCGAAGACGACGAAATAGAGCACCGTGGTGATGACCGGCGACAGGATCGACTGCCCGATGGTGCGGAAGGTGCGCGCCATCTCGAAGCGGTAGATCGCCAGGATCGACGTCCAGTTGAGGCCGGTCATTGGGCGGCTTCCATCGCCTGCGCGCCCTCGTCGACCAGCCGCAGGAACACCTCCTCGAGGCTCGACTGGCGGGTGGAGAGGTCGCGCACGTGCAGGCCGGCCTCGGCGATGTCGGCCATCAGCCGGGTCATCCCCGTGCGCTCGGCGGTGGCGTCGAAGGTGTAGATCAGACGGCAGCCGTCATCGGACAGCGTGAGGCCGTGGGCGGCGAGGGCCGGCGGCACGGCGGCGAGCGGCTCGGCGATCTCGACCACCAGCTCCTTGCGCCCGAGCTTGTGCATCAGCCCGGCGGTCTCTTCCACCAGCAGCAGGCGCCCCCTGTCGATGACACCGATGCGGTCGGCCATTTGCTCGGCCTCCTCGATGTAGTGGGTGGTCAGGATGATCGTCACGCCCTCGTCGCGCAGGCGGCGCACCAGGTCCCACATCTCGCGGCGCAGCGTCACGTCGACGCCCGCGGTCGGCTCGTCGAGAAACAGGACCCTCGGCTCGTGCGCGAGCGCCTTGGCGATCAGGATGCGCCGCTTCATGCCGCCCGAGAGCTCCTTGTTGCGGTTGTTCCGTTTCTCCCAGAGCGAGAGCGCCCGCAGCACCCGCTCGATATGCGACTCGTCTCGGGGGCGGCCGAACAGCCCGCGCGAAAAGCGCACCGTGTCGATCACCTTCTCGAAGGGCTCGATCGTGATCTCCTGCGGCACGAGGCCGATGAGCGACCGCGCCGCACGATAGTCGGACAGGATGTCGTGGCCACCAACCGTCACCGTGCCGCCGGTGGGGGTGACGAGCCCGCAGACGGCCGAGATCAGCGTGGTCTTGCCGGCGCCGTTGGGGCCGAGCAGGGCAAGAATCTCGCCCTCGCGGATCGTCAGGTCGACGCCCTTCAGCGCCTGGAACCCGTCGTCGTAGGTCTTCTCCAGCCCGCGGATCTCGATGATGTCGGCCATGTGCGCCCTCCCCATCCGCCGTCACATAACCCGCCACGGGCAGCGGGCAAAGATCGCCGCGCCCCGCGCGCTCCGTGCCCCCACGGCACCGGCCGCCCCGAGCTGCCGTGCGCGAGCTGTCAGGCGAGAGCGGGTGCCGCTCTGCCCGCAGGTGGCAGAGCGCGGCGGGGGTGCGGGGCGCTCACGCGGATGCGGGGGTCATGGCCCAGCTGCGCAGGACGCCGGGGTCGGGGGGCAGCGCCACGGCAAGCTCTCCGGCGAAGCCGTCGAAGGCCGCGCGCCATGCCGGCGAGAGCCCCACGAGGACGGGCACACCCGCCTCGATCGCCGCGGCGATGGCGACCCGGAAGCCGCCACCCCCGGCCTCGCGCTCGCCGAAGCGGGGCACGATCAGGAGGTCTGCGCCCGCCGCCACACGCCGCGCGATCTCTTCGGTGGCCTGTTCGAGCGCGCCGGGGTCGAGGCGGCACCCCGTGGCCGCGGCGCCGAGGCGCTGGGCGATGTCGCGCGGCGCCATCTCGGGCAGGAGGCGCAGCTCCATGCCCGAAAGCCGGCCCGCCGCGTCGCGCTCGGTGCGCTGGACGGCGCCCACGACACGCAGACCGTCGGCGCCGAGCGCGCCGGCCAGAGCCGCGAACCGGTCGTCGAGGCCGCCGCCACTGTCGCTTTCCACGACGCCGAGGCGCATCCGCGCTCCTCCCGGGGCCCGGTCAGCGCTTGCGGTCGCGGCGCGACGACATCGGCTGGAACGCCACGCCCACATGCGCCTCGCAATAGGGCTTGCCCTGCTGCACGGGCAGCCCGCAGAACCAGAAATCGTCCGTCGCCGGGTCGCCCACGGGCCACTTGCACGTCCGCTCGGTCAGTTCCATCAGCGACAGCTTCAGCGCCCGCTTCTCGACCTCGCGCACCGAGGCAAGCGCCTCGGGGCTGATCTCGTTGGCCGAGGGCTGCGGCGGCAGCGGCTGGCCGGCCGGCACGATCTGGCGGCGCGGCGGTGCGACCGGTGCGTCGGATACGTTGGCGGGTTCGGGCGCGGGCGCCGGCTCGGCCCGGCCCTCGGCCAGTGCAGGCTCGGGCACCTCGGCCGCGGCGGCAGCCGGGGCCGGGGCCGGCTCCTCGGCGGGCGGGGCGCCGGCGGCGTCTGGCCCGCCGCCGTTGCGGTTCGACAGGCCGAGGCGGTGGACCTTGCCGATCACGGCGTTGCGGGTCACGCCGCCAAGCTCCTTGGCGATCTGGCTCGCGCTCTTGCCCTCCGTCCACATCTTCTTCAGGTGCTCGACGCGCTCATCGGTCCAGGACATGGGCGGAACTCTCTCTGGCTTGCAAGGGTGGGTCGAAGGACGGCGGGGAGGGCCTCGTGCGCCCTCCGGGTAAAGGGGCGCGCGCCCGTGCGGGGTGGAACATCGGCACGCCGGCCGGCGGTTGGACCTTTCCGACGCGGCCATATACTAGGGCGCTGCGTATGCCGTTACAACCGCGCGAGGAGCCCAAGGGGCGGAGGCGACGACCCGGCCGGAGCGCAGGCCGAGACGTGGCGAGAGCCGCCGTCGCATCGCGCCGGCCCGAGTGCCCCTGGCGCCGGCCCGCCGTGCGGGAGGCACGCCGGCCCGGGCGGGATCGGCCGCCAGGAGAGAGGCCGACGGGCAACGGGTGAGTCGGAAAAGCCAGGCTGGGCGCGGGCGCGGGCCGCGCCCCCCGCCGAGACCGGATGGAGGACAGATGACGGAGACGACCGGGGCGCAGCCGCCCGACCAGGGCACGGCCCGACGCCAGGGGGGCGCCGGCCCGGCCGCCGCGATGGGCGTGCGCCGGTTCGGCCGGGTCAACTGGCTCGGCACATGGACGCTGGCCGAGCGGGAATGCCGGCGCTTCCTCAACATCTGGCGGCAGACGCTGCTCGCCCCCGCCGTGACCGCCGCGCTGTTCCTCGTGGTGTTCTCGCTCGCCATCGGCCCCTCGCGGCCCGACGTGATGGGCGTGTCTTTCCTGCAGTTCCTCGCGCCCGGTCTCGCCATGATGACGGTGATCCAGCAGAGCTTCGCCAACACCTCGTCCTCGGTCGTGGTCTCGAAGGTGCAGGGCAACATCGTCGACACGCTGATGCCGCCCCTCTCGGCGGGCGAGCTTGTGACGGGCTACATCGCGGGCGGGATCGCGCGGGGCCTCTTCGTGGGGCTGCCGATCATCGCGGCGATCGTGCTCTTCCTCGGCACCGGTCTCGCCCACCCGCTCTGGGTGCTCGTGTTTCTGGCGCTCGGGGGGGCGTTCCTCGGGGGGCTGGGGGTGCTGACCGGGATCTACGCCACCAAGTTCGACCAGACCGCGGCGATCACCAACTTCCTGATCACGCCGCTGTCGTTTCTGTCGGGCACGTTCTACTCGGTCGACGCGGTGCCGGAGTGGATGGACGTGTTGCTGCACTGGAACCCGGTCTTCTACCTGATCGACGGGGTGCGCCACGGCGTGCTCGGCACCTCCGACAGCTCGCCCTGGCTCGGCCTCGCCATCTGCTCGGGGGCGACGGCGGTCGTTCTCGCGCTGTGCTGGCACTGGATCCGCATCGGCTATCGGCTGAAACCCTGAGACGACAGGCGAGGCTCAGAGCCGGTGGATGCGCAGATCGCTCGCGCAGACCTCCTCGGCGATCTCGACGACGTGGCGGTGGTGGGTGAGATAGATGGCCTGCCCCGCCCGTCCGATCCGCCGCAGGAGACCGCAGGCGGCGCGGGTGCGCTCCTCGTCGAAGGTCTCGAACACGTCGTCGCAGAAGAAGGGCAGCACCGTGCCCGTCGCCACCATCTGGTCGTAGGCCGCCGACCGCAGCGCGAGGTAGAGCTGGAAGCGGGTGCCCTTAGACATGGCGTCGACGCGCTTGGCCGCGCCGTCGCCCTCTCCGTCGGCCGCGACCGCGACCAGCACCTCGGTATCGCCCTCCGGCTGCACCGTGAGGCGGGCATAGGCGCCGTTCGTCAGGTCGCGGAAGGCGGCCTCGGCCGCCGCCATCATGCCCGAGCGGTGCGCGTCGCGGTAGCGGCGGATGGCGCTCTCGGCGAGGCGCTGGCCGAGGCGCAGCTCGAGATGGCGCAGCAGCGTCCGCTCCATGTCAAGCTCGACGGTCTGGCGTCGCGAGACGAGCGCAGCCACCTCCGCGGCGCCCGTCACCGCCTCGAGGGCCTGTCGCGCCGCACCGAGCGCGGTGCCCGCCTCGCGGCAGCGCGCGTCGAGCCCCTCGATGTCGCGCTCGGCCTCCGAGAGAGCGGCGGAGAGCGCGGCGGCGTCGAGCCCGTCGAGCGCGGCGCCGGCCTCGGCGAGGCTTTCCACCCCGAGCCGCCCCAGAACCTGCCGCGCGAGATCGGTGCGGCGCGCGCGCAGGCCGGCGGCCTCCTGCGCGCGGCCCACCGCTGCGCGCAACTCTTCCAGCGTGGTCGTGGGGATCGTGGCGTCGAAGGCGCTTGCCAGTAGCGCCGTCTCGTCGTCGATGCGCGCGATCTCCGCCCGTGCGTCGGCCAGCGCGGCCTCGTCGGCGGCAATGCTCTCGGCGAGGGCGGCGCGGCGTGTCTGCGCCGCCTCGGCCTCGGCCGCACGGTCGGCGAGGGCGTCGTAGGCGGCGACGGGGGAGAGCTCGGCAAGCTCCCCCCGGCCCGCGACGTGGGGGGCGAGCGCCTCGGCGAAGCGGTCGGCGTCGCGCGCCATCCCGTCGACCTGGCGGGCGAGGCCCTGCCGCTCGGCTTCGCGTTCGCGAAGCGACCGCAGGACGGGCAGCGCATCGGCCACCGGGCAGGCCCCGAGGCCGAGCGCGGCGGCGGCCTGCGAGAGCGCGTCGGCGGCGGCTTCGCGGCGCCCTCGGGCGGCGCCCTCGTCGGTCGTGCGGCGGGCGCGGGTGGCCTCGGCCCGGGCGGCGGCCTCGCGGGCGGCCACCGCGGCCTCGGCGTGACGGTCGCGGGCGGCGGCGCGCGCGCGCGCCATGTCCATCAGCGCGTCGAGGGGGGTCTCGGGCGCGTCCATCGCCTCGGCCAGCGCCGCGCGCAGCCGCTCGGCCGCCTCGAGCGCGGGGGCGGCGGCGCGCGCCTCGGCGGCCGCGACGCGCTCGGCAGAGAGGGCGGCCTCGGCCCGCCGCGCCCAGTCTGCGAACGCGCGGGCAGGCGTGTCGCGGGGCAGACCGAGGCCGCAGAGCAACCCGGACAGCCGCTCCTCCAGCATCTCCAGCGCGCCGCGCGCGGCCTCGAGGGCGCCCTCGGCGGTGCCACGCCGCTGCTCCGCCTCGGCCAGCGCCACGCGCCTCTCCCCGATCGCGCCGAGCGTGTCGGCCTGGGCCAGCCGGGTCGCCGTGGCGACGTCGTCGGCGCGCAGCGCACGCTCGAAGGCGTCGGCCGTCTCCACCGTCAGCGCGGCGCGGTGCGCCTGCCACAGGCGGTCGCGCTCGGCGCGGAGCGCCGCGGCCTCGGCATCGCTCGCAAGCTCCGGCGCCGCCTCGCGCGCCTCGATCTCGGACAGGAGCCGCGCCTCGGCGTCCACGGCCTTCTCGAGGTCCGCCTCCTCGCGGGCGACCTCCTGCTCTGCCCTGTCGAGATCCGCGGCGAGCGCGGCGGCGGCGTCGGCCGCGAGCGGCAGGGCGGGGGCGGCGTCGAAGGTGGCCGGGCCCAGAGCCAGCGCGGCCAGCGCCGCCTCGCGCTGGCGCTCGGCATGGGCGAGCGCGTGCCGGGACCGGGCAGCGGCGGCAGCCACCCGCTCGGCGTCGTGCCGGGCGAGCAGGGGCGCGGTGTCGGGCAGGGCGGCGAGCGCCTGCTCGGCCGCCGCGAGCCGGCGTGCGGCCTCGGCGGCCTCGTCCTCCGCCTGCGCTCTCTCGCGGGCGGCGGCGGCGAGGGCGGCCTCGGCCTCCGTGTCGGCAGTGACGGCGCGCTCGAGCGCGCGCAGGGTCGGCTCGTCGGGCACGGGCGGATCGGCATCGCCGTCGCAGGCGATGCCGATCTCTGCGAGGCGGGCCCGCATCTCGGTCAGCACCGCCGCGAGTGCGTCGCGCCGGCGGGGCAGATCGGCCTCGGCCGCCGCGCAGCGGTCGCGCATGGGCTTGAGATCGGCGAGCGGCTGGCGCAGGGCGGCGAGGCCGGGGGCGCTGGGGATGCCGTCGCGCTCGGCGCGGGCCGCCGCGATCGCGGCGGCAAGCCGCTCGGCCTCGCGGGCGTGGCCGAGCCTTTCGGTCATCATCCCGATCAGTCGCTCGGGGTCGACGTCGAGCGTCTCGGGATAGGCGGCGAGGGGGGCGAGCGCGGCGTTGGTTTCCGCGATCTCGGCCATGATCGGCAGCGCCTCGGCCTGCCCGCGCAGCCGGTCGCGCGCCTCCAGCCGGGCGCGGCGCGCCGCCCGCGCCTCGGCCTCTTCGGCCTCGGCGGCGGCGAGGTCGTCGCGCAACTGGCGATAGCGGTGGGCGTCGACATCGGCCTCGCGGATGCGGTCCGACAGGTCCTTGTGGGTCCGCCGCAGCCCCGCGAAGGCCGAGGTGGAGGCGCGCGGGCGGAACAGCGCGTCGGCTTCCGCGGTCGCCCCGTCCAGCACGCCGGAGAGATCGGCCACCCCGGCCGCGGCCGAGAACAGCAGCCGCCCGATATCGCCCTCGCTCGCCGCGATCTCGTTGCCGCCCCGCTCGATCGTGTCGTCGTCGAGGCACAGCAGCTTGCGGTAATCGTCCTGCGACAGGCCGGCAAGAACAGGGGAGAGCGCCGTTTCGGGCAGGGCGGCGCCCTCGGCGTCGAGCAGGTTGCCCGTGCGCTTCGACAGCCGCGTGAAGCGGCGCGTCGCGCCGTCGATCTCGAGATCGGCCGAGACCTGCAGCGACGGACGCCCGTGCCGGAAGGCGTAGGGCTCCCTGAGGGGGAAGCCGTAGAGCAGGCGCAGCCACCCCTCCATCAGCGTGGTCTTGCCGGCCTCGTTGGCACCGTGGATGACATGCACGTCGGCGCCCCCCTCGGGCCGCGCGCCGAAGTCGAAGCTGCGGCCGGCGAAATGGCCGAAGAAGTCGAGGTCGAGCCGGCGCAGGCGCATCAGCCCTCGCCCGCGTTGCCGGGGCCGCCCGGCCCCGCGCCCCGCATCCGCGCCACCATCTGCTCGGCGCCAAAGGCCGCGAGCCGCTCGGCCAGCGCGTCGAGCGCCGCCTCGTCGGGCAGGAGCGCCGCACGACGGTCGGGCGGCAGGTGACGCAGCACGTCGTCGACCTCGGCCCGTGCCTCGGCGAGAAAGCCCGGCTCGGCGCGCAGGGCGGTCATCAGCCGGTCGAGTTCGGCCACGGCGTCGCCCGGCGCCTCCGCCCCCTCGCCGGGCGGCGTCACGTCGAGCTCGAGCGCCTCGATCCAGAGCCGGCCCGTCTCCTCCGCCGCCATCCGCGCCGTCTCGGCCCACTGGTCGCGGTCGCGGCGGAGCGCCCAGGCGCGGGGCGTCCGGCCTGCGAGCGTCAGCCGCAGGATCGCGGCGTCGGAGACGGTGGCGCGCGCCGCCTCCTCTAGCCCGGCGCGCAGGCGGCGGCGGATCTCCGTCTCGTCCTCCGCCCCGGTCACGTCGACCGCCAGACGGCGGAACTCCGCCACAGAGGTCGGCACCTCGCGCGCCGCGACCGTGCCGCCTGTCACCTCGACCAGAGTGGCCGATTTCGGCCCCGCCTCGCCCATGTCGCGCCCCTGCGGCATGCCGGGCATCACCACGAACGGCCGCTCGGAATGCACCGCGCGCAGGTGGACATGGCCCAGCGCCCAGTAGTCGAAGCCGTGCGCGCAGAGATCGGCCACCGTGCAGGGCGCGTAGGGATCGTGACCCGCCGCGCCCGCGAGCGAGGTGTGCAGAAGGCCGATATTGACCGCCCCCGGCACGGGCGGGCCGAACTTCGGCAGCAGGCTGTCGGCGGCGTGGCGGCCGCTGAAGCTGACGCCGTGCACCCAGATCTCGCTCTCGCCGAGCCGCACCTTGCCGCCGCGCCCGTCGAAGACATGCACGTTGTCGGGCCACTCGACCGTGCCGCTGACCGGGTTCTCGGCGTCGTGGTTGCCCCTGATGGCGAAGACGTCGATCCCGGCGGCGCGCAGCCGGTCGAAGGTGGCCACCAGGAAGGCGCCGGTGCGGGCCGAGCGCTCGCGCCCGTCGAAGAGGTCGCCCGCGATCAGGAGGGCGCGCACGCCCTCGTCGATGGCGAGATCGGCGAGACGCGACAGGGCGGCGCGGCTCGCCGTCTCGACCGTTTCGCGCAGGCGGTCGTCGCGCAGGGCGAGACTGCGCAGGGGCGAGTCGAGGTGCAGGTCGGCCGTGTGCAGCAGCTGGATCGTCTCCGCCATTGCCCCGGGCGCCCCCTCTCCCTGCGCGGGCCGGCGGGCCGACGCGGCCCGCCGGCGGACACGGCCTCAGCCGACGACGCGGTAGCCGCGCTGGCGCATGCAGTTGCTGATGATGGCCTCCTTGCGGCGCTGCTGCTCGAGCGCGCTGCCGGTCAGGCCCGCCGCCGCGCCGAGGAGCGCGGCGTCGCGCACGGTATTGCCCTCGTTGCGCACGACGGCCGCGGCGCCGCCCGACAGCACGGCGCCGGCCGCCGCGTTGCCGGCCGCGCCGCTGCTCAACCCGCCTTGCTGGGCCGCGAGCGACTGGCACGCGGCGAGGTCGGAGGAATAGTTGGGGCCGACCGGCCCGTCGATCACAGGCTGGTAGCCCGCGCCCGAGGGCGTGCAGGCGGCGGCGAGGGCGACGAGCGGGACGGCGGCGATCGTGGTGACGAGGCGCATGGCGGGGACCTTTCGGAAACGTCGTTGGACTAGTCGCGGGCCGGTGCGGATGCGCGCGGCCCTGTGCCATGCTTAACCAAGCGGGCCGCGGTGACAACGCCTTGCGGCGAGGCGGGGGGACGCAGGCGGCCGAGTGCCTCCATCCTTGCCGCAGGGGCACCGTCCGGGCGTCGCGCCGGCCCGGCCTGCTCTGCGCCGAGCGGATCCCCGTGCCGATCGTCGGCGGGGCCCCCCTCCGCTCGGACACCTTCTCTGTCGGTGCGTCACTACGGCGTGAGAGGAGGATGCGTGCATGCCGGGCGTCGCGTATCGTCTCCATGAGACCACCACCGATCCGGGAGCCAGAGATGTCCGCCGACGAGCCCGAGCATAGCAGTGCCCACACCGATGTCCGGCCGCCGCTGGACGGGACGAGCCTCGACGAGGCGGCGGTGCATGCCCGGCTCGGGGCGATCTTCCCCGACGGGGTGCCGAACATCTACCGGATGATGCTGCGCAACCCGCGGGTCATGGCCGGGCTCGTCGCGATGAAGGAGTATCTCGCCGGCGGCGAACTCACCGAGACCGAGCGCTGCCTCGTGGCGCTGGAGGTGGCCAATTACTGCGAGTGCAGCTACTGCATCGTCGCGCTCAGCCATTACAGCGTGCACGACCTGGGCGTGCCCGACGCGGTGGTCGATGCCGCGGCGAAGGGCGAGCTGCCGGGCGAGGCGCGGCTCGACCTCGTCGTCGGCGCGACGCGGGCGCTGCTCGCCAGCCGGGGCAAGCTCGGCCGGGCAGAGCTGGCCAGCTACCAGGACCGCGGCCTGTCCTTCGCGCAAATCCTCGAGATCATCGGCGTGATCGGCGAATACACGGTCGCGACCTTCTCGGCCAACCTCGACCGGACGCGGATCGACCCCGAATACCGCCTCGGATGAGGCTCAGCCCGAAAACGGCAGGGTGACGCGGAAGCAGGTGCCCGCCGGCCCCGTGCGTGCGACCTCCAGCCTGCCGCCGTGGTTGCGGCAGAGCTCGTGGCAGATGCGCAGGCCAAGGCCGCTGCCGCCCTCCCTGCCCGACAGCTGGTCCTGCCCGATGCGGCCAGCGACGGAGCCGGGCAGGCCCGGCCCGTCATCCGCCACCTCGATCACGGCGCTCTCGCCGTCGTTTCGGCCCGAGATCCGTACCGAGCGGGCGCCGGCGTCGAAGGCGTTGCGCACGAGGTTCAGCAGGATGCGGTAGGTCTGGTCGAAATCGGCGTCGAGCAGCACGTCGTCGGAGGCCACCCCCTCCAGCGCGGCGGCGCTCCCGTCGGGGCCGACGGCGGTGGCGGCGAGCTCCTCCACCACGTCGGCCAGCAGGAAGCGCTCGCGGTCGGGCGCGGGAAGCCCGACCCGGCCGGCCTGCACCGTCTGCCGGCAGATGTCGAGGGCGCGCTCCAGCGCGCGGGCCATGCTCTCCGAGCTCAGGCGCACCCGGTCGTCCTCGTGGGCGGCGAGGCGGTCGCACATGAGCTGGGCGGTCGCCAGCGTGTTCTTGAGGTCGTGGGTGAGCTGGCGCACGGCCGAGCCGAGCTCGGCCAGTTGCCGCTCGCGCTGGTCGCGGATGACAATGAGCACCGCGTCGCCCCCATCCTCGCGGCCCATCATGCGCGCGCGCAGGAGCGCCGGCACGGTCCGCCCGTCGCGCGTGCGGCAGGACAGCTCGTCGGAGCTCCAGCGCCCCTCGCGACGGACATTGGCCATGAAGCCCTCGAGGCGCGCGATCTCGTGGGGGTGGATGTCGGCCGGCGTCATGTCGGCCAGCTCCTCGCTGGAGAAGCCGAGCAGTTCGCGCGCCGCGCCGTTGGCGGCGAGGAACCGCCCGCTGCCCGCGTCGATCAGCACCGCCGGGTCGAAATTCTCGGCCAGAAGCTCGGCGGCCGGGTGGCCGACGGGCGCGGAGAGATCCATGCCGTGCCCCCAAGGGATGCTCACGCCGTATCGCGGTCGGGGTATCACATCGTGATCGCGCCGTCGCGTCCGGAACGGCATCCGTGCTCAAAGCTGCGTGAGGGACGGTGGCCTTTCTGGCCCCGAGCTGCCCGATCCGAAACGCTGCCCCCGCCATCCTTCGGACAAGGAGCGCCGCATGATCCACCTGTTTCGTCTTGCTCTTGCGTGGCTCCTCCTGCTCGCTGCCTGTAGCGGCCGGCCCCCTCGAGGTATGGCGTCGTCAGCAGCACCGTCACGCCCGAGCCCGCGAGGCGGCCGATCCGCCGCCAGACGCGCTGGCGGGCGGTCGGGTCGAGGGCGGTCGTCGGTTCGTCGAGGAACGGCACGCCCGGCGTGACGATCAGCGAGGCGGCGATGGCGAACGGCGCGCCGGCCGGGTCGGGCCCGGCAGGAAGAAGGCCCCGCATGTCGGGCCCCTGACGGAGGGGAGGTGTCGGATGTGAGTTGACCGGAGCGCCGTGCTGGCGTAGCCAGATGTCGTTCCGCGGGTATAGCTTAATGGTAAAGCCCCTGCCTTCCAAGCAGGTTATGTCGGTTCGATTCCGTCTACCCGCTCCACCCGCTTTGCCGCCGCGCGGGCAGCGTGTTTGCGGTTCTCCACAGTGTCGCCACGATTTCGGGCTAGCCTGTCGTCTGGAGCCCTATCGGGCGCGCACGGCACGGAGGAGGCGATGGCGGGCAGCCCGGCAAGCCTGGCAGACGAGAGCGCGGCGGATGGCCTCGCGGCGTCGTGCGCGACCGGTGCCCCTTGCCCGGATCGCACCGCCCGTGCGCCGCTGCGCGTCGCGCTGATCCTGCCGGAGGGGCGGGCGGCGGCGGGAGTGGACGCCGCGGGCGCATGGCTTGCCCGATGGCTCGATGCCGATCCGCGGATGGCCCTCGTCGAGATTCGCCGTGCGCCGCCCGCGCCCGCGCCCGGCGGAGCCTTGGGGGCGGTCGCGCGGCTCGAGGCCCGGGCGGTACGCCTCCCCCAGGCCGCGCCGCTGCCTGCCCCACGGCTCGAGATTGGCGCCGCCGAGGTGGCCGTCGACCTCACCGGCGGCGGCGCCGCGGCCTGGGAGGGAGACCTGCCGCCCCATGGCGTCTGGCGCCTGACGTCGCACGCCCCCGGCGCCGGGCTGGCCGAGGCGATGCGGGGCCGCCCCGCGACCGAGGTGGCGCTCCTGCGCGAGACGGCAGGGGGAGCGCAAGAGATCGACCGCGCCCGCTACAACACCAAGTTTCTCGCCGCCCGCAACGCCGCCTTCGCCGCGGAGAAATCGGTGCAGCTTGCCGCACGCCGCCTCGCCGCGCTGCACGCGGGCGCCGGCGCAAGCGCAGCCCCGCGTGCCGGCCCGGCATCGCCCCCTGCCGCCTCGCTCGCCGCCTACGCGCCCCGGCTCGCGCTGGCACTCGGGCGACGGCTCGCCACGAAAGGCGGGCGGCGTCTGGGCCTCGCGCCCGGCGACTTCGCGCTGCGGCTCTGCCCGGGCGGGGCGCTCGACTTCGACCCGGCGCGCGGCATGACGCTCGTGCCGCCGAAGGGGCATTACTGGGCCGATCCCTTCCTCTTCGAGCACCGGGGCCAGACGTTCCTCTTCTGGGAGGATTACTTCCATGCGCTCGGCCGTGGCACCCTGCAGGCCGGCCGTCTCGAGGGCGACCGGCTGACGCCGCTCGGGGCGCCGCTCGAGGCAGAGCACCACCTCTCTTATCCCTTCGTCTTCGCCGCCGGGGGCGACATCTGGCTGATGCCCGAGACGATCGGCGCCGGGCGGCTCGAGGTGTGGCGCGCGACCGATTTCCCCCTCGGCTGGGAGCGTGCCGCGACCGCCTTCGAGGGTCGTCCGCCGGCCGATGCGGTGCTCGCGCAGGTCGGGGGCGACTGGTGGCTCTTCGCCAATTTCTGCGAGGACGGCTTCGGCGATTACGGCTCCGAGCTGCACCTTTTCCGCGTCGACGGCCCGCGCCTGCGCGAGATCGAGCCGCACCCGCTGAACCCGGTGGTGATCGACGCCGCCACCGCCCGCGGCGGCGGGCGGGTCTGGCAGGAGGGCGGGCGCCTCTACCGCGCCAGCCAGGACAATACCCACGACCTCTACGGCTGGGGCCTGAACGTCATGGAGATCACACGGCTCGACATGGCGGGTTATGCCGAGCGGCGCGTGCGCCACGTCCGCCCCGGCTTTCGCCCCGGCGTCATCGGCTGCCACCATCTCGATTTCGCCGGCGGCCGCGTGGTGATCGACGTGCGCTACCGCTTTCCCCGACTCGCACGGGGGTGAGGGTGCGCCCTCAGTCGCGCAACTCGTCGGCGCCGACGCCCCAGAGCGCGGCCTTGGGGGCCCAGCCGGTCTCGCCCCCCGCGTCGATCCGGCACCACGCGGGCAGGCACCGCCCGAGACGCGCGACCACCCCCGCCTCGACCCGCGCGATCACCCGCCCGTCGGCCTGCGGGCGGTGGCGCAGGGCGACCATGTCGCGCTCGATCAGCACGGTACGCACGCCCGAGAGCAGCGAGTAGTGAACCCAGCCGCCTGCGCCGTCGCTGTCGCGCACGCGACGCCAATGGCCGAACTCCGCGGTGATCTCGAGCGGCATGGCCCGGCGGGTATAGACCCAGTCGATCCGGTGCTGGAGCGACGGCCCGCGCCGCACGTTGCCCTCCGACGCCTTGAGCGAGACGTAGCGGGGCAGCGGCAGGTTGGTGACGGGGCCGCGCTTGGGCGCCGCGCGCACCGTGGCGGGCGTGGCCTGTTTGGCGGCCGACACCGCCTCTGGGCGTGGTTCGGGCCTCTGCGTCGCGCCGGCACCCTCTGCCGCCGCCTCGCTCGTCCACGCCAATACCGCGAGGATGGCCGCAATACGCCAGCCAAGGCCCCAGATCCTCATGTTTCGCTGCCTGCCCGATCCGTGTCCGGTCGCGGGCGCTTGTCCCGCGCGCCCTTGGGGTCCAAGGTGCCACCGACGCGCGGGCCTGGGAAGAACGAGGGAGGGGCAGCATGCCATCCGAACGGCTGAGTGTTGTCGTCACGCGACGGTTGCCCGAGGCGGTCGAGACCCGCATGTCGGAGCTCTTCCGCGTCGAGCTGCGTGCCGACGATGGGCCGATGAGCCGCGACGAACTGGCCGAGGCGATGCGCCGGGCCGACGTGCTGGTGCCCACGATCACCGACACGATCGACGCGCCCCTGCTCGCGCAGGCCGGCGACCGGCTCAAGCTGATCGCGAATTACGGCGCCGGCGTCGACAACATCGACGTGCATACGGCCCGGCAACGCGGGATCCTCGTCTCGAACACGCCCGGCTCCACCACCGACGACACCGCCGACATGGCGATGGCGCTGATTCTCGCCGTGACCCGCAGGATCCCCGAGGGGCTGGCGGCGATGCAGGCGGGCACCTGGGAAGGGTGGGCGCCCACGGCCTTCCTCGGCGGCCGCATCTCGGGCCGGCGGCTCGGCATCCTCGGCATGGGGCGGATCGGGCAGGCGGTGGCGAAGCGCGCACGCGCCTTCGGCATGCAGGTGCACTATCACAATCGCCACCGCCTCCACCCCGAGACGGAGGCCGAGCACGAGGCGACGTACTGGGAGAGCCTCGACCAGATGGTCGCGCGGATGGACGTGCTGTCGATCAACTGCCCGCACACGCCGGCGACCTTCCACCTGATCAACGCGCGGCGGCTGAAGCTGATGAAGCCCGAGGCGGTGATCGTGAACACCTCGCGCGGGCAGGTCGTCGACGAGAACGCGCTGACCCGTGCGCTGCGGTCGGGCGACATCGCGGGCGCGGGCCTCGACGTCTACGAGCACGGCACCGACATCAACCCGCGACTGCGCGAGCTGCCCAACGTGGTGCTGCTGCCGCACATGGGCTCGGCCACTCGCGAGGCGCGGGTCGAGATGGGCGAAAAGGTGCTGATCAACGTCAAGACCTTCGCCGACGGCCACCGCCCGCCCGACCTCGTCGTGCCGTCGATGCTCTGAGCGGCGCATGGCGTTCCGGCCGCGCAGGATCGTCTCCGGTGCGCAGACCGGGGTGGACCTCGCCGCGCTCGACGTGGCGCTTGATCTGGGCTTCGAGACCGGCGGCTGGGTGCCGAAGGGGCGGCGCAACGAGGCGGGGCCGATCCCCGAATATTATGCGGGTCTCGTGGAGGCGGAGAGTGCCGCACCGGCAGTGCGGACCGACCTGAACGTGCGCGATTCCGATGCCACGCTGATCCTGGCGCGCGACGCCGTGGAGAGTCCGGGCACGGCGCTGACCGAGCGGCGCGCACGGGCGCATGGCCGGCCCTGCCTCCGGCTGACGCTCGACAGCGGGGCCGAGGCTGCGGCGGAGGCGATCCGCCGGTGGCTGGAGGACCTGCGCCCTCCTGTGCTCAACGTCGCCGGCCCGCGCGAAAGCAGCGCGCCGGGGATTGGCGACGAGGCCCGCGCGGCCCTCTGGGCAGCCCTTGGCGACGATCCGGCGTGATGAGCGACGGCGTGCAGCGTCTGCTCGGCACCGGTCCCGGCAGCGACAGGGAAAACGGGCGATACGGCGGCAACCCGCGGCGTGCCGCGCTGTTCGTTGCTCTCGTCCTCGTTGCGCTGGCGATCGCGGTGGCGGGCTGGCGGGTCATCAGGCGCGGGACAGCCCCTCGCGATGCGCTCCCGCGATGCGATGCCCGATACGCGGGTGAAAGGAGGGCCTCGATTGACCCCGATCGGCCGATGCGGCGCGGCGGAGCGGCGGGGATGGGGCAGGCCGACGCGCCCGTCCGCGGCGCCCTGCCGGCAGGCGCCGTGGCCGCCCCCGCCAGACGGCTGCCTTCATCGTTCCGGTCGGCGCGGCAGGGCGACGATCACGGCCCTCACGCCCACGGCCCGCGAGGCGTGCGCCGTGTCGAGGGAACGGGGCTCGCCCGCGTCGCCGGGGCCGCCGCGCTCCGCCCGCCGCCAGAGCCGCGCTCTCCCGCCAGCTTCTGCAACTCGCGAATGCGGTTCTCCGTCGCCGGGTGGGTCGAGAAGAGCCTGTCGTGGGCGTGGGCGTGCAACGGATTGACGATGAACATGTGGGCCGTGCCCGGGTTGCGCTCGGCCGAGTTCATGTCGATCCGCGCCGCGAGGCCCGAAATCCTGGCCAGCGCCGAGGCGAGCCACAGGGGCTGGCCGCAGATCTCGGCCCCGCCCCTGTCGGCCTCGTATTCCCGCGTGCGCGAGATCGCCATCTGCACCAGTCCTGCCGCCAGCGGCGCGAGGATCATCGTGGCCAGCACGCCGACGATCCCCATGCCGTTGTCGCGCCCGCCGCGGAAGAAGAAGGCGAAATTGGCGAGCATCGTGATCGCGCCCGCGAGCGTGGCCGCCACTGTCATGATCAGCGTGTCGCGGTTGCGGATATGGGCCAGCTCGTGCGCCATCACGCCGGCGACCTCCTCGCGAGACAGGCTGCGCAGGAGGCCCGTGGTGGCCGCCACGGCGGCGTTCGCGGGGTTGCGGCCGGTGGCGAAGGCGTTGGGCTGGTCGCTGTCGATCAGGTAGATCGCCGGCACCGGCATGCCCGCGCGCTGCGCCATCCGCTCGATGTCGCCCACGAAGTCGGGCGCCGAGGCGCGCGTCACGAGCCGCGCGTCGTGCGCCCGGAGCGCCGCCCTGTCCGACCCCCACCAGGCGTAGACGTTCATCCCGGCGGCAAGGATCAGCGCGAGGATCATGCCGGTCTCGCCCCCCAGCGCCAGGCCGGCGAGGCCGAAAAGCGCCGTGAGCGCGGCGAGCAGCATCGCGGTGCGGACGAGGGCCATGTCGTTCTCCGATGAGCGGGGTCTCGGTTCGACGAAGATATGGGGAGCGCGCAGGCCCAGCCAAGATGCCGGCGTCGTGCCACACTGCACGGTGCGTGCTTGGCCCCTGCGCCCCGGCGCGCCCCGTGTCGCGTCGGTGTCGCGCCGCCGATCACCGCGGCGGCCTGACCAGCCGACCTGGCGATGCCGAGGGCAAGCTCGGCATGCGGCGGCAGTGCGGGAGCGGACCCGGGCGCGCCGGCCTGCCGGGACAGATGTCAGACCGGTGACGCGCCGGGGGCCTGCGGCCTGCCATGGCTCCGTGTGACCGAGACGCCCGTCGCCCGGGGGGAAGGAGGCGGCCTAGGATGCGTACCCATAAAGGGGGTTCACGCGTTTCTTGCTTACGCTGAGGTAATTGCTGCCGGCGCTTCCCATGACCGGCGACATCGCCACGATAGCCGGGATCAGGCCCCAATCGAGGATACCGCAATGAAACAGTATGTCGGGCTGGACGTGTCGCAGAAGGAGACTTCC
>NZ_QPLK01000024.1 GCF_003340565.1 Rhodovulum sp. 12E13
CTTCACCGTCGAGCTGATCGCGCCGATCGCCATGGAGGAGAAGCTGCGCTTCGCCATCCGCGAGGGCGGCCGCACCGTCGGCGCCGGCGTCGTCTCGAAAATCATCGAGTGATCGCGCGCGGATGACGCTTTCGGGCGGGCCCGATGCGCCCGCCCGCGCAGGACAAGAACGCGGCCCGACGTGGGGGCGGATGCGCCGCACTCCACCTCTCGGCCGAAACGGCCCGCCCGCCGGGTCAGACAAGGCGACGACAGATGCAAAGCCAGAATATCCGCATCCGGCTGAAGGCGTTCGACTACCGCGTGCTCGACGCGAGCACCCAGGAGATCGTCAACACGGCCAAGCGGACGGGTGCGCAGGTGCGCGGCCCCATTCCGCTGCCGAACAAGATCGAGAAGTTCACCGTGCTCCGCGGCCCCCACGTGGACAAGAAGAGCCGCGACCAGTGGGAGATCCGCACCCACAAGCGCCTGCTCGACATTGTCGACCCCACGCCGCAGACCGTCGACGCTCTGATGAAGCTCGACCTCGCGGCCGGCGTCGACGTCGAGATCAAGCTGAACTGAGGGAGGCCCTGATGCGCACGGGAGTGATCGCCCGCAAGGTGGGCATGACGCGCCTCTTCATGGAAGACGGCAAGCAGGTGCCGGTGACGGTGCTGCAACTCGACGGCTGCCAGGTCGTCGCCCAGCGCACGCCCGAGCGCGACGGCTACACGGCCGTCCAGCTCGGCGCGGGCGCCGCCAAGGCCAAGCGCACGACCCAGGCGATGCGCGGCCACTTTGCCGCCGCCAAGGTTGCGCCGAAGCGCAAGATGGCCGAGTTCCGCGTGGCGCCCGAGAACCTGATCGGCGTGGGCGAGGAGATCACCGCCGATCACTACTTCGAGGGCCAGTTCGTCGACGTGTCGGGCACCTCGATCGGCAAGGGCTTTGCCGGTGCGATGAAGCGGCACAATTTCGGCGGCCTGCGCGCCAGCCACGGCGTCTCGATCAGCCACCGCAGCCACGGCTCGACCGGCCAGTGCCAGGACCCCGGCAAGGTGTTCAAGGGCAAGAAGATGGCGGGCCACATGGGCGCCGCCCGCGTGACCACGCAGAACCTGCAGGTCGTCCGCACGGACGCCGAGCGCGGCATCATCATGGTCAAGGGCGCGGTCCCGGGCTCCAAGGGTGGCTGGGTCACGATCAAGGACGCCGTGAAGAAGCCCGCGCCCGACAACCTGATCCTGCCCGCCGCGTTGAAATCGGCCGCCGAAGAGGCGGCGCGCCAGGCCGAGGAAGCCGCGCGCCAGGCCGAGGAAGAGGCGAAGGCCGCCGAGGAGGCGCGTCTCGCCGAGGAGGCCGCGGCGCAGGACGAGGCGCTGATGGAGGCCGAGGCCGACATCCAGGCCGACAAGGCCGACGGCGGCGACACCGACAAGAAGGAAGGCGAGTGACATGAAACTCGACGTCATCACGCTCGATGGCGGCAAGGGCGAGGCGGTGGAGCTCTCCGACGAGATCTTCGGCCTCGAGCCCCGCGCCGACATCCTGCACCGGGTCGTCCGCTGGCAGCGCGCCCGTGCCCAGGCCGGCACGCACAAGGTAAAGACGCGCTCGGAGACCAGCTATTCGAGCAAGAAGATCTATCGTCAGAAGGGCACCGGCAACGCCCGGCACGGCGACCGCAACGCGCCGATCTTCCGCAAGGGCGGCATCTACAAGGGCCCCGTCCCGCGCAGCCACGCGCACGACCTGCCCAAGAAGATCCGCAAGCTGGGGCTGAAATACGCGCTGTCCGCCAAGGCGGCCGAGGGCAAGATCGTCGTGATCGACGCCGCCGAACTGCCCGAGGCCAAGACCAGGGCGCTGGCCGGAAAGCTCAAGGATCTCGGCTGGAAGCGCGCCCTCGTCATCGACGGCGCCGAGGTGCAGGAGAACTTTGCCCGCGCCGCCGCCAACATCGAGGGGATCGACGTGCTGCCCTCGATGGGCGCCAACGTGATGGACATCCTCAAGCGTGACACGCTCGTGCTCACGAAGGCGGGTGTCGAAGCTCTGGAGGCCCGCCTGAAATGAGCGCGAAGCCCGAACATTACGACGTGATCCGAAAGCCCGTGATCACCGAGAAGGCGACGATGGCCTCCGAGGCGGGAGCGGTCGTCTTCGAGGTCGCGATCGGCGCGACGAAGCCCCAGGTGAAGGAAGCGATCGAGGCGCTGTTCGGCGTCAAGGTCAAGGCGGTGAACACCACCATCACCAAGGGCAAGCGCAAGCGCTTCCGCGGGATTCGCGGCGTGCGCAAGGACGTGAAGAAGGCCTACGTGACCCTGGAAGAGGGCAACACGATTGACGTGACCACGGGCCTTTAATACACGGCTGCATCTCGCGCGGCCCCGGGGTGACCGGGGCCGTCGCTTTTCGAGCCCATCCTGCCCGCGACGCACCGTCCGGGCCCAGCCAAACGGAAGACAGAAAGCATGGCACTCAAGTCGTACAATCCGACGACGCCTGGCCAGCGCGGGCTGGTTCTGATCGACCGTTCGGAGCTTTGGAAAGGCCGCCCCGTCAAGTCCCTCACCGAGGGCCTGACCAAGAAGGGCGGCCGGAACAACACCGGACGGATCACCGCACGCCGGCGTGGCGGCGGCGCCAAGCGCCTCTACCGCATCGTCGATTTCAAGCGTCGCAAGCGCGACATGCCCGCGACGGTCGAGCGGATCGAGTACGATCCCAACCGCACCGCCTTCATCGCGCTGATCCGCTACCAGGACGGCGAGCAGAGCTACATCCTTGCGCCGCAGCGCCTCGCGGTGGGCGACAAGGTGGTTGCCGGCGACAAGGTCGACGTGAAGCCGGGCAACGCGATGCCGTTTTCGGGCATGCCGATCGGCACGATCGTCCACAACATCGAGATGAAGCCGGGCAAGGGCGGCCAGATCGCCCGCGCGGCGGGTACCTACGCCCAGTTCGTCGGCCGTGACGGCGGCTACGCCCAGATCCGCCTCTCGTCGGGCGAGCTGCGCATGGTCCGTCAGGAATGCCTGGCGACCATCGGCGCCGTGTCGAACCCCGACAACAGCAACCAGAACTTCGGCAAGGCGGGCCGCACCCGCCACCAGGGCAAGCGCCCCGCCGTGCGCGGCGTCGTGATGAACCCGATCGACCACCCCCATGGCGGCGGTGAGGGCCGCACGAGCGGCGGCCGTCACCCGGTCACGCCGTGGGGCAAGCCCACCAAGGGCCACCGCACGCGCGATACCAACAAGGCCAGCCAGAAGCTCATCCTGCGCTCGCGCCACGCTCGGAAGAAGGGTCGGTAATCATGTCACGCTCTGTCTGGAAGGGCCCCTTCGTCGATGCCTACGTTCTGAAGAAGGCGGAAAAGGCGCGCGAGTCGGGCCGCAACGACGTCATCAAGATCTGGTCGCGCCGCTCGACCATCCTGCCGCAATTCGTCGGCCTCACCTTCGGCGTCTACAACGGGCACAAGCATGTTCCCGTGAACGTCTCCGAGGACATGATCGGCCAGAAGTTCGGTGAGTACGCGCCCACGCGCACCTACTATGGCCACGCCGCCGACAAGAAAGCCAAGAGGAAGTAAGCCATGGGCAAGGAGAAGAATCCCCGCCGCGTGGCGGACAACGAGGCCATGGCCAAGGTTCGCATGCTGCGCACCTCGCCGCAGAAGCTCAACCTCGTGGCAGCCATGATCCGCGGCAAGAAGGTCGAGAAGGCTCTGACCGACCTGACGTTTTCCAAGCGCCGCATCGCCGTCGACGTCAGGAAGTGCCTGCAATCGGCCATCGCCAACGCCGAGAACAACCACGGGCTGGACGTCGACGAACTGGTGGTCGCCGAGGCTTATGTCGGCAAGAACCTGGTGATGAAGCGGGGCCGTCCCCGCGGGCGCGGCCGGTTCGGCCGCATCAACAAGCCGTTCGCCGAACTGACGATCAAGGTCCGCGAAGTCGAGGAGACGGTCTGATGGGTCACAAGGTCAACCCCGTCGGCATGCGCCTCCAGGTCAACCGGACCTGGGACAGCCGCTGGTACGCCGACACCAAGGATTACGGAAACCTGCTGCTCGAGGATGTCGCGATCCGCGATTTCATCGAGAAGGAGGCCAAGCAGGCCGGCGTTTCGAAGATCATCATCGAGCGCCCTCACCGGAAGTGCCGCGTGACCATCCACACGGCGCGGCCCGGCGTGATCATCGGCAAGAAGGGCGCCGACATCGAGGTGCTGCGCAAGAAGCTCGCCAAGATGACGGACAGCGAGCTGCACCTCAACATCGTCGAGGTGCGCAAGCCCGAGCTCGACGCCGCGCTGGTGGCCGACAGCATCGCACAACAGCTCGAGCGGCGGGTCAGCTTCCGCCGTGCGATGAAGCGCGCGGTGCAGAACGCCATGCGCATGGGCGCGCTCGGCATTCGGGTCAACGTCGCCGGCCGCCTCGGTGGCGCCGAGATCGCCCGGACGGAGTGGTATCGCGAGGGCCGCGTGCCGCTGCACACCCTGCGGGCCGACATCGACTACGCGCTCAAGGAGGCCAAGACGCCTTACGGGATCATCGGGGTCAAGGTCTGGATCTTCAAGGGCGAGATCATGGAGCACGATCCCTCGGCGCGCGACCGCCGCGCGCAGGAGATCCAGGACGGTCCGGCCCCGCGCGGTGGCGGCGGCCGCCGCGACCGCTAAGGAGTAGAGAAGATGCTGCAACCCAAGCGCACGAAGTTCCGCAAACAGCACAAGGGTCGGATCAAGGGCGAGGCCAAGGGCGGCACCGAACTGAATTTCGGCACCTACGGGCTGAAGGCGACCACCCCCGACCGGATCACCGCGCGCCAGATCGAGGCGGCGCGCCGTGCCATGACGCGCCACATGAAGCGTCAGGGCCGGGTGTGGATCCGCATCTTCCCCGATGTGCCCGTCACGTCGAAGCCTACCGAGGTCCGCATGGGCAAGGGCAAGGGGTCGGTCGATTTCTGGGCGGCGCGGGTCAAGCCGGGCCGGATCATGTTCGAGATCGATGGCGTGTCCGAGGCGATCGCCCAGGAGGCGCTTCGCCTCGCCGCGATGAAGCTGCCGATCAAGTCGCGCGTCGTCGTGCGCGAAGACTGGTAACGCCGCACGCGGTCGGTCGACAGGCTCTTCGACCTGCAGGGCCGAGGCGCGCGTCATGCGCAGGCTTGCCAGCCGGCCCGCGAAGGACTAAGGGAGCGGCTCACTCACCGCTCCACCGGACTCAGGGTGACCCCGCAGCAACGGGCAGGGGCCCTCCGGTGTATGACAAGGGAACAAGGCGATGAACGTCACCGAACTGCGAGACAAGACGCCGGACGAGCTGCGCGAGCAGCTCACCCAGCTCAAGAAGGAAAGCTTCAACCTGCGCTTCCAGAAGGCGACCGGCCAGATGGAGAACACGGCGCGCATGCGGCAGGTGCGCCGTGACACCGCGCGCGTGCTGACCGTTCTGAACGAGAAGGCGCGCGGCGGCGCGGCCGAGGCGCAGGAGGCCTGAGACCATGCCGAAGAGAATCCTTCAGGGCGTCGTCACCTCGACGCAGAACGCTCAGACCGTCACCGTCTCGGTCGAGCGCCGCTTCACGCACCCGGTTCTGAAGAAGACGATCCGAAAATCCAAGAAGTATCGCGCCCACGACGGCGCGGACGAATACAAGGTCGGCGATGTCGTCCGCATCATCGAATGCGCGCCGAAATCGAAAACGAAACGCTGGGAAGTTATCGCCTCGCGCAGCGCCTCGATGGAGTGGGTGCCGGCGCAGGGCCATGCCGCGGATGCGGAAGCGGCGGGCGCCGCGTAACATTCCGGTTTGATCGAAACCCTGGGGCACCGCGGATCGGGCGTCCCCAAAGGTCGGGAGAAACCACATGATCCAGATGCAGACGAATCTGGATGTCGCTGACAATTCCGGCGCGCGCCGGGTGCAGTGCATCAAGGTTCTCGGCGGCTCCAAGCGGAAATACGCCTCCGTGGGCGACATCATCGTGGTGTCGGTCAAGGAGGCGATCCCGCGTGGCCGCGTGAAGAAGGGCGACGTGCGCAAGGCCGTCGTCGTGCGCACCGCCAAGGAAGTGCGCCGCGAGGACGGAACCGCGATCCGCTTCGACCGGAACGCCGCCGTCATCCTCAACAACAACAACGAGCCGATCGGCACCCGCATCTTCGGGCCGGTGGTGCGCGAGTTGCGCGCCAAGAACTTCATGAAGATCATTTCGCTCGCCCCGGAGGTGCTCTGATGGCCGCGAAACTCAAGAAGGGTGACAAGGTGATCGTGCTGGCCGGCAAGGACAAGGGAAAGACCGGCGAGATCGTGTCGGTCGATCCCAAGGCCGGCCGCGCGATCGTCGACGGCGTCAACATGGCCGTCCGGCACCAGCGCCAGACGCAGAACAGCCAAGGCGGCCGCGTGCCCAAGGCGATGCCGATCGACTTGTCGAACCTCGCGTTCGTCGACGCGAACGGCAAGCCGACGCGGGTCGGCTTCAGGTTGACCGACGAGGGCAGGAAGGTCCGCTACGCCAAGACGACGGGGGACGTGATCGATGCTTGACGCCACCGACTACACCCCGCGCCTGCGCTCGCTCTACCGCGAGACGATCAAGCCCGCGATGAAGGAGGAGTTCGGCTACGCCAACGATCTCATGATCCCGCGGCTCGACAAGATCGTGCTCAATATCGGCGCCGGCGCCGAGAGCGTGCGCGACAGCAAGAAGGCCAAGAGCGCGCAGGAGGATCTCACCAGGATCGCCGGCCAGCAGGCCGTGGTCACCCGCGCCAAGCGGTCGATCGCCGGCTTCCGCGTGCGCGAGGACATGCCGCTCGGCGCCAAGGTCACCCTGCGCAGCGACCGCATGTACGAGTTCCTCGACCGCCTGATCACCGTCGCGCTGCCGCGCGTCCGCGACTTCCGCGGCGTGAAGGGCACCGCCTTCGACGGCCGCGGCAACTACGCCATGGGCATCAAGGAACACATCGTCTTCCCCGAGATCGACTACGACAAGGTCGACGAGGTCTGGGGCATGGACATCATCATCTGCACCACCGCCAAGACGGATGCGGAAGCCAAGGCGCTGTTGAAGCACTTCAACATGCCGTTCAACAGCTGAGCCGGGGAACAGGATCATGGCAAAGAAAGCAATGGTCGAGCGCGAGCAGAAACGGCAGAAGCTCGTGCAGCGCTACGCCGCAAAGCGGCAGGCGCTCAAGGACATCGCCAACGACGACAGCCGCCCGATGGAAGAACGGTTCAAGGCCCGGCTGAAGCTCGCCCAGCTGCCGCGCAACTCGTCGCCCACGCGCCTGCATAACCGCTGCCAGATCAGCGGGCGCCCCAAGGCGTATTACCGCAAGCTGAAGATCAGCCGGATTGCCCTGCGCGACCTTGCGTCCGAGGGGCAGATCCCGGGCATGGTCAAGTCGAGCTGGTGAGGGAGGACACGACATGAACGATCCTCTCGGAGACATGCTCACCCGGATCCGCAACGCGCAGATGCGGGGCAAGTCCACCGTCCGCACGCCGGCGTCGAAGGTCCGGGCCTGGGTGCTCGACGTGCTCGCGGCCGAAGGCTACATCCGCGGCTACGAGAAGGTGAGCGGTGCCGACGGCCACCCCGAGCTCGAAATCGCTCTGAAATACTACGAGGGCCAGCCCGTGATCCGCGAGCTGCGCCGCGTGTCGAAGCCCGGGCGCCGGGTCTATACCGGCGCGACCGAGATTCCCGCCGTCAGGCAGGGCCTCGGCGTGTCGATCGTGTCGACCTCGAAGGGCGTGATGTCGGATGCCGCCGCACGCCAGGCGAATGTCGGCGGCGAAGTGCTCTGCCAGGTATTCTGAGGAGGGACGAGATGAGCCGCATCGGAAAGAGACCGGTCGAGCTGCCCTCCGGCGTGACCGCCGAGGTGCAGGGACAGACCGTCGAGGTGAAGGGACCGAAGGGTGCCCGCTCCTGGACGGCGACCGACGACGTGACCATCGCGCTGGACGACGGCGCCATCACGGTCAAGCCGCGGGGCGAGAGCAAGCGCGCCCGCCAGCAATGGGGCATGTCGCGCACCAACATCGCCAATCTCGTGCAGGGCGTGACGGACGGCTTCAAGAAAGAGCTCGAGATCCAGGGCGTTGGCTACCGTGCCCAGATGCAGGGCAACACCCTGAAGCTGAACCTCGGGCTGTCGCACGAGGTCGATTTCCCGGTGCCGGAGGGGGTGACGATCACCTGCCCCAAGCCGACCGAGATCGTGATCGAGGGCGCCAACGAGCAGCATGTCGGCCAGGTCGCGGCGAATATCCGCGACTGGCGGCGGCCCGAGCCGTACAAGGGCAAGGGCATCCGCTACAAGGGCGAGTTCATCTTCCGCAAGGAAGGCAAGAAGAAGTAAGGGCGTATCAGATGGGTCTGAGCAAGAGAGAGTTGTTCCAGAAGCGCCGTCTGCGCGTCCGGAACAAGCTGCGCAAGGTCAATGCGGGGCGTCCCCGCCTCTCGGTCCACCGCAGCAACAAGAACATCAGCGTGCAGCTGATCGACGACGTGGAAGGCCGGACGCTGGCCTCCGCTTCGACGATGGAGAAGGATCTGGGGTTCCTCGGCAAGAACAACGCCGACGCGGCCACCAAGATCGGCCAGACCATCGCCGAGCGCGCGAAGAAGGCGGGCGTGGACGAGTGCTACCTCGACCGCGGCGGCTTCCGCTACCACGGCACGGTCAAGGCGCTGGCGGACGCGGCGCGCGAGGGCGGGCTGCGGCTCTGACCGCCGCGGCATGAACAGGGCAGGCGGCGCCGCGGCGTCGCCTCGATGATCGGGGGGGCGCCCCGCCACGGGCGGCCCACTACGATCGGTCTAACCGGCGTCGAGGCGCCGCAGGAAAGGATGCCGCTCATGGCACGAGAACCGCAGGACAGGGGTGGCCGCGGCCGCGGGCGCGACCGCGACGAGGCCCCCGAATTCGCCGACCGGCTGGTCGCCATCAACCGGGTGTCGAAGACCGTCAAGGGCGGCAAGCGCTTCGGCTTCGCCGCGCTGGTCGTCGTGGGCGACCAGAAGGGCCGTGTCGGCTTCGGCAAGGGCAAGGCCAAGGAAGTGCCCGAGGCGATCCGCAAGGCCACCGAGCAGGCCAAGCGCGGCATGATGCGGGTGCCCCTGCGCGAGGGCCGCACGCTGCACCACGACGTCGAAGGCCATCACGGCGCCGGCAGGGTCATCATGCGCACCGCGCCCCAGGGCACGGGCATCATCGCCGGCGGCCCGATGCGCGCCGTCTTCGAGATGCTCGGGGTGCAGGACGTCGTCGCGAAGTCGAACGGCAGCCAGAACCCCTACAACATGATCCGCGCCACCCTCGACGGGCTGCGCAACCAGTCGAGCCCCCGCCAGGTCGCGCAGCGGCGCGGCAAGAAAGTGGCCGACATCCTCCGCAAGGACGACCAGCCCAAGGCCGAGGCCGAGACGGCCGGCGCCGAGGCGTAAGGAGAGCGAACCATGGCCAAGACCATCGTCGTCAAGCAGATCGGCTCGCCGATCCGCCGCCCGGCCGACCAGCGCCAGACGCTGATCGGCCTGGGCCTGAACAAGATGCACCGCACCCGCGAACTGGAGGACACGCCCTCGGTCCGCGGGATGATCCGCAAGATCCCGCACCTCGTCGAGATCGTCGAGGAGCGCGGCTGACGCCTCCTGGGCGCCGGTGGACCGGTGCGCCTGCCGGTGTCGCGGGCCAGTGCCAGCCGCGCCGGGCCGGAACACAAGGCCCGCTGTGCGGCCATTGCGGACACCGTCCTCGGGGATTTCGAGGGCCTGCCGGATCTTGACGCCCCGCCGATTGCATTGCGCAACGCCATGCCCGTCTGAGCGGTCGAAGCGGTAGACGACAGCGGTCGTCAGGTCGGTCCTTGCAGGCCGCGCGCGCAGGCGCTAAGGGCTTGGGCCTGCGAAAACCGGAGGGTTTGCCCTGCCGGTAGCGTTCATCATGCCGAGGTCGGTACCATCTCGCTTCGGGGGCCGCATCCGGCGAAAGGAGAAGCGACATGAAACTGAACGAACTGGCGCCCGCCCCGGGCTCCGCCCCCAGGAAGAAGCGGATCGCGCGCGGCCCGGGCTCCGGCAAGGGCAAGACCGCCGGGCGCGGCATCAAGGGTCAGAAGAGCCGCTCGGGCGTGGCGATCAACGGCTACGAGGGCGGCCAGATGCCGCTCTACCAGCGGCTGCCGAAGCGCGGCTTCAACAAGCCCAACCGCAAGCAGTATTCGGTGGTGAATCTGGGCCTGATCCAGAAATTCATCGATGCCGGCAAGATCGACGCGGGCCAGCCGATCACCGAGGACGCGCTCGTGGCGTCGGGCCTCGTGCGGCGCAAGCGCGACGGCGTTCGCGTGCTCGCCAAGGGCGAGTTCACCGCGAAGGTGACGCTCGACGTGACGGGCGCCTCGCAAGCGGCCGTCAAGGCGGTCGAGGACGCAGGCGGCGCGATCACGGTCCAGGCGGCGCCGGCGGCCGGCTGACAGGTTGTGCCGGGCGCGCGCCCGGCTTACATCGCCCATGTCTTCGCGCCGCCGACCGGGGACCGGTTCGGCGGCGCACCCATGAAGAGAGACCGCTCACATGGCATCCGCAGCAGAGCAGATGGCGGCCAACCTCAGCTGGGGCGCGCTGGGGCGCGCCACCGAGCTCCGCCAGCGCATCCTCTACACTCTCGGCCTTCTGATCGTTTACCGCCTCGGCACCTACATCCCGGTGCCCGGGATCGACGGCGATGCGCTGCGAGAGTTCATGGACCAGGCGGCGGCCGGCCTCGGCGGGGTGCTGTCGATGTTCACGGGCGGCGCGCTCGGCCGCATGGGCATCTTCGCCCTCGGCATCATGCCCTACATCTCTGCCTCGATCATCGTGCAGCTGATGACGGCGATGGTGCCCAAGCTCGAGCAGCTCAAGAAGGAGGGCGAGCAGGGCCGCAAGAAGATCAACCAGTACACGCGCTACGGCACGGTGCTGCTGGCCACCTTCCAGGCCTACGGGCTCGCGGTGAGCCTCGAGGCAGGCGGCCTCGTCTCCGACCCCGGCTGGTTCTTCCGCGCGGCGTGCGTCATCACCCTGGTGGGCGGCACGATGTTCCTGATGTGGCTGGGCGAACAGATCACCGCGCGCGGCATCGGCAACGGTATCTCGCTGATCATCTTCGTGGGCATCATCGCCGAGCTTCCGGCAGCGCTCGCGCAGTTCTTCGAGCAGGGCCGCACCGGGGCGCTGTCGCCGGCGGCGACCGTGGGGGTGATCGTCATGCTGCTGGCGACGCTCACTTTCGTGGTGTTCATGGAGCGGTCCCTGCGCAAGATCCACATCCAGTATCCGCGCCGTCAGGTGGGGATGAAGGTCTATGACGGCGGCTCGAGCCACCTGCCGATCAAGGTGAACCCGGCTGGGGTGATCCCGGCGATCTTCGCTTCGTCGCTGCTGCTGTTGCCGACCACGCTCAGCACCTTCTCGGGGGGGCAGTCGGGGCCGGTGATGTCGACGATCATGGCCTATTTCGGGCCGGGGCAGCCGCTCTACCTGTTGTTCTTCGGCGGCATGATCGTCTTCTTCACCTACTTCTACACGCTCAACGTGAGCTTCAAGGTCGACGACGTCGCCGACAACCTGAAGAACCAGAGCGGGTTCATTCCCGGCATCCGGCCGGGCAAGAAGACGGCGGAATACCTCGAATACGTCACCACGCGGATCCTGGTGCTCGGCTCGGCCTACCTGGCGCTCGTCTGCCTCATCCCCGAGATGATCCGTGCCGAGCTGGCCATCACGGCCTATTTCGGCGGCACGTCGATCCTCATCATCGTGTCGGTCGGCATGGACACGGTGCAGCAGATCCAGTCGCACCTGCTCGCGCATCAGTATGAGGGCCTCATCGAGAAGTCCCAGCTGCGCGGCAAGAAGAGGGGAGGCGCCGCGAAGGCCGGCGCAAGGAAGGGGCCGGCACGGCGATGAACATCATTCTTCTGGGGCCGCCGGGGGCGGGCAAGGGCACGCAGGCGCGACGGCTCGTCGAGGCGCGCGGCATGCAGCAACTCTCGACCGGAGACATGCTGCGCGAGGCGCGCAGTTCGGGCACCGAGATGGGCAAGCGCGTCGCCGACGTGATGGATCGGGGCGAACTGGTGACCGACGAGATCGTCATCGGCCTGATCGAGGAGAAGCTCACACACGATCATCCGCCGGGCGGCTTCATCTTCGACGGCTTCCCGCGCACGCTGCCCCAGGCCGACGCGCTTGGCGAGTTGCTGACCAAGCACGGCCAGCAGGTCGACGCCGTGATCGAGATGCAGGTCGACGACGAGGCCCTCGTCACCCGTATCGCCGGCCGCGCCACCTGCGCGGGCTGCGGCGAGGTCTACAACGACACGCTGCGCCCGATCCCGGCCGACGGCGCGTGCGGAAAATGCGGTGGAACCGAGTTCAAGCGCCGGGCGGACGACAACGAGGAGAGCCTTCGCCAGCGGTTGATGGAATACTACAAGAAGACGTCTCCGCTGGTGGGCTATTACTATGCCAAGGGGCAGCTTCACCGGGTAGACGGGCTGGCGGAGATCGATGCCGTCAGCGGGGCCATCGCGAAAGTGCTTGACAAGGTGTGACCACCCCTTGACCGCAGGGGCGATCGCCCGTAGCACACCGCCTCTGGAAAGAATCGACCCCTCCCCTTGACCCGCGCCCGGGCGAGGGTGCGTCCCGGACCCGGTGGCGCCCCCGCTGCCGGGCCAGTGTTGTGAAAAAAGGTTCTGGCATTACGGAACCGCAACCGAAGGAACCCACTCTTGGCACGAATCGCTGGCGTCAACATCCCCACGGGCAAGCGCATTCCCATTGCGCTGACCTACATCCACGGCATCGGGCAAAGCGCCGCCCGCACGATCTGCGAGACCGTCGGCGTCGACCCGGCAAAGCGCGTCAACGAACTGTCCGACGCCGAGGTGTTGTCGATCCGCGAGCACATCGACCAGAACTTCACCGTCGAGGGCGACCTGCGCCGCGAGGTGCAGATGAACATCAAGCGGCTGATGGACCTGGGCTGCTACCGCGGGCTGCGCCACCGCCGCAACCTGCCCGTCCGCGGCCAGCGCACGCACACCAACGCGCGCACCCGCAAGGGCCCCGCCAAGCCCATCGCCGGCAAGAAGAAATAAGGAGAGGTCGTCATGGCTCGTGATACCCGCCGCCGCCCGGCCCGCAAGGTCTCCAAGAACATCGCCGCCGGCGTGGCACATGTGAATTCGTCGTTCAACAATACCAAGATCCTGATTTCCGACGTCCAGGGCAACGCGATTGCCTGGTCCTCGGCCGGCACGATGGGCTTCAAGGGCTCGCGGAAGTCCACGCCCTACGCCGCCCAGCTCGCCGCCGAGGATGCCGGGCGCAAGGCGCAGGAGCACGGGATGAAGACGCTCGAGGTCGAGGTTCAGGGGCCGGGCTCGGGCCGCGAGAGTGCGCTGCGGGCGCTCGCGGCCGTCGGCTTCAACATCACGGCCATCCGCGACGTGACCCCCATCGCCCATAACGGTTGCCGCCCGCCGAAACGACGCCGGGTCTGACCGCGAGGGATTGCCACTTCGGCGCCGTGCCCGCTCCGGGCGCGGCGCACCGCTTTTCGATCCTCGGGTGTTCGGCGCTTCATGGACATGGGCGCCGGACTGGAATGGAGGCACCTACATGATCCACAAGAACTGGCAGGAACTGATCAAGCCCACGCAGCTCGTGGTCAAGCCGGGTCACAACCCGGCACGGCAGGCGACCGTGATCGCCGAGCCGCTCGAGCGGGGCTTCGGCCTGACCCTCGGCAATGCCGTGCGGCGGGTCCTCCTGTCCTCGCTGCAGGGCGCTGCGGTCACTTCGGTCCAGATCGACAACGTGCTCCACGAGTTCAGCTCGGTGCCCGGTGTCCGCGAGGATGTGACCGACATCGTGCTCAATCTCAAGCAGGTCGCCCTGCGGATGGAGGTCGACGGGCCCAAGCGGCTGTCGATCTCGGCCAAGGGGCCCGGCGCCGTCACCGCCGGCGACATCTCGGAATCCGCGGGGATCGAGGTGCTGAACCGCGACCATGTGATCTGCCACCTCGACGAAGCCGCGGACGTCTACATGGAACTGACGGTCAACATCGGCAAGGGTTACGTCGCAGCCGACCGGAACCGCCCCGAGGACGCGCCGATCGGCCTTATCCCGATCGACGCGATCTACTCGCCGGTGAAGAAGGTCAGCTACGACGTGCAGCCGACCCGCGAAGGGCAGGTGCTCGACTACGACAAGCTGACGATGAAGGTGGAGACCGACGGTTCGGTCAGCCCCGAGGACGCGGTGGCCTATGCCGCGCGCATCCTGCAGGATCAGCTGTCGATCTTCGTGAACTTCGATGAGCCGGAGAGCGCCACACGGGCCGAGGACGACGGCGACCTCGAGTTCAACCCGCTGCTCCTGAAGAAGGTGGACGAACTCGAGCTTTCGGTGCGCTCGGCCAACTGCCTGAAGAACGACAACATCGTCTATATCGGCGACCTGATCCAGAAGACCGAGGCCGAGATGCTGCGCACGCCGAACTTCGGCCGCAAGTCGCTGAACGAGATCAAGGAGGTGCTCTCGGGCATGGGCCTGCATCTGGGCATGGATGTCGAGGAATGGCCGCCCGAGAACATCGAGGACCTCGCCAAGAAGTTCGAGGAGCAGTTCTGAGGGGGGTGGGCGAGCCGCCCACCTTTCCCGCCCCGGGCGATCCTGCCCCACCAAGGTGAGAGGGCCGCGCGCATGGCCCCCCGGACAAAGCATGAATTAGGAGAGAGAAGATGCGTCACGCCCGCGGATACCGCCGCCTCAACCGCACCCACGAGCACCGAAAGGCGCTTTTTTCCAATATTGCCGGCTCGCTGATCGAGCATGAGCAGATCAAGACCACCTTGCCCAAGGCCAAGGAGCTCAAGCGCATCGCCGACAAGCTGATCACGCTGGCCAAGCGCGGCGACCTGCACGCGCGCCGGCAGGCCGCCGCGCGCCTCAAGCAGGACGCGCACGTGGCCAAGCTGTTCGACGTGCTCGGGCCCCGCTACGCCGAGCGTCAGGGCGGCTATGTCCGCGTGCTCAAGGCCGGCTTCCGCTATGGCGACATGGCTCCGATGGCCATCGTCGAGCTGGTCGACCGCGACCCCGACGCCAAGGGTGCCGCCGACCGTGCCCGCGAGGCGGAAGCGGAGGCCGCCGAAGAGTGACCACGTCGCCCCGCGCTGCGTGAAGCATGGGAAAAGGGGGCCGCGAGGCCCCCTTTTTCATGCGTGTTCGGGCTCGGTCGTGGCCCGGCGGGCCTCGACTGCGGCGCGCTTGTGCTTCTGGTGTGCGGTCAGAATCAGCATATCGACCTGGCGGGCGCTGACGGGCGTGCCGCCGAGGAACTCCAGCAGGTCCATGCGCGCCGCTTGCGGCAATGCCATGATGCGCGCAAACTGCTCCGGTCGGATGGGACGCACGGAAAACCCCTCCAAGTATAGCTCCTTCAGGTATGTTCAATTTACGGTTGACCGCCTGACAGGCAACTAGTCTAAAAGGTCATGTCTCAGCGGAACGCGATCGAGGTGGAACTGGACACGCTGAAGGAGCTGGCGCCCGCCGGCTACCTTCTGGCGCTGCACATCCGGTTCGCTGCCCCCCTCGTGAAGTTCCAGACGTACAGACAGGACTGGATCGACCATTACACCGCGCAGGCCTACCAGCTGCGCGACCCGATGGTTGCCTGGGGGTTTACGGAGGAGGGGGCCACGCGTTGGTCGACGCTGGGCGTTCCCGATCCGTTCGGCATACTTAAGGAAGCGGCTGACTACGGCATGCCCTACGGGGCCTGTGTCGCCTGCGGCCCGATCGCGTCACGCTCGATCTGCGGGTTCGCCCGTGCGGACCGAGAGTTCACCGACGACGAGATCGCAGAGTTGCAGGAGATCGTGCGCCGTCTGCATGCCATCACCGAACCGCCCGAGAGCCTGACCCAGGCCCAGAAGGATGCCTTGCGCCTGATCGCAGCAGGGGATCGTCACGCGGCCGCGGCGGCCAAACTCGGGATTTCGGAAAGCGCGTTGAAGGCACGGCTTTCCTCGGCTCGTCAGCGCCTGATGGCGCGCACGACGGCCGAGGCGCTTCAGCGCGCACAAGAGTACCGTCTGTTGTAGGTGAAGGTCCACTGACTGCTCTCGCGCTGGCTCGGTTTCACCCACCACCAACCAGCAGGAGAGTGACCATGGAAGCCACGACCCTTTCGTTCGAGAACCTTCACAACCATGGCGAGTTGTTCGCCAATCTGCTTCGCGCCAGGCGGCAGTCCTTCATCGAGAAGAACAAGTGGGATCTGCCCGAGGCACTCGGCATGGAGTACGATCAGTACGACACGCCGGCCTCGCGCTGGGTCGCCGTGCATGACCAGGCCGGAACCGTGCTGGCCGGCATCCGCCTGACGCCCACCACGGCGCGCTGCGGCATCTACACCTACATGATCCGCGACGCGCAGCGCGGCCTGCTCGACTCGATCCCGCAGGATCTGCTCTATGTCGAGGCGCCGGTCGCCGACCATGTGTGGGAGTCGAGCCGCGTCTTCGTCAGCTCGGCCTGCCCGGCACGCGATCGCAGGCGCGTGCATCTCAGCCTCATGCACGAGATGAGCCGCGCGGCGCGCGACCTCGGCGCGGCCCAGCTCCTCGGCCTGATCCCCGCCAACTGGCCGCGCTGGGCCCCGCGCTGCGGGCTCAACGCGGCCGCGGCGGGCCGGGTGATGGAGATCGACGGCATCGCCAACCAGTGCGTGTCGATCGACCTGACGGCAAAGCTCCACTGACGCCCGCGCGAGGGGGGGACAGCGCCACGGGGGCCGCCCGGCACAGGGCGGGCGGCCCGCCGCTTTCAACCGACCTGCCGGGGGCCTAGATTGGGCCGATGCAGGACCTCTTCGACCCATCGCCGCAACGGCCCGCGCCCGACACCGCTTCGGAGGCCGCAACCCGGCCGCTGGCCGACCGCCTGCGTCCGACGCGACTCTCCGAGGTGATCGGGCAGGGGCACCTGCTCGGCCCCGAGGCCCCGCTCGGCGCGATGCTGGCGGCGGGGCGGCTGTCGTCGCTGATCCTGTGGGGGCCGCCGGGCGTGGGAAAGACCACGATCGCAAGGCTCCTGGCCGACGAGACCGATCTCGCCTTCGTGCAGATCTCGGCCATCTTCACCGGCGTGCCCGACCTGCGAAAGGTCTTCGAGGCGGCGAAGCACCGGCGCGTCAACGGGCGCGGCACGCTTCTGTTCGTCGACGAGATCCACCGCTTCAACAAGGCCCAGCAGGACGGCTTCCTCCCCCACATGGAGGACGGGACGATCGTGCTGGTGGGCGCCACCACCGAGAACCCGAGCTTCGAGTTGAACGCGGCCGTGCTGTCGCGTGCCCAAGTTCTGGTGTTGCACCGGCTCGATACCGAGGCGCTCGAGGCGCTGCTGGAGCGCGCCGAGGCAGAGCTCGGGCGCCCCCTGCCGCTGACGGGCGAGGCCCGCGCCGCGTTGATCGGCATGGCCGACGGCGACGGGCGTGCGCTTCTGAATCTCGTCGAGCACGTGGCGGACCACGCGGGGCCGCCGCTCGACGCGAGCGCCCTCGCCGCCCGGTTGACCCGACGCGCGGCGCAGTACGACAAGACCGGCGACGCGCATTACAACCTCATATCGGCGCTGCACAAATCCGTGCGCGGCTCCGACCCCGACGCGGCGCTCTACTGGCTGGCGCGGATGCTGAAAGGCGGCGAGGATCCGCGCTACCTCGCCCGGCGGATCACCCGCATGGCGGTGGAGGATATAGGGCTGGCCGACCCGGCCGCGCAGCGCCACTGCCTCGATGCCTGGGCCACCTACGAGCGGCTCGGCTCGCCCGAGGGTGAGCTGGCGCTGGCCCAGGCGGTGCTCTACCTCGCGCTCGCGCCCAAGTCGAACGCGGCCTACACCGCCTACAAGGCGGCGATGTCGGCCGCCGGCAAGACGGGCTCGGAGCCGCCGCCCAAGCACATCCTCAACGCGCCGACGCGGCTGATGAAGGAGCAGGGCTACGGCGCGGGCTACGCCTACGACCACGACGCCGAGGATGCCTTCTCGGGCCAGGACTATTTCCCCGACGGGATGGCACGCGAAAGCTATTACGACCCGGTCGACCGCGGCTTCGAGCGCGACCTGCGCAAGCGGGTGGAGTATTTCGGGCGGCTGCGCGCGCGGCGGCACGGCAAGTTGACAGGCGACGAGGGCTGAGCCATTGGCGCGGCCATGCTCGGCTCGCTCCTCCAGGTGGCCTTGGGCGGCGCGCTCGGCGCCTCGGCCCGCCATCTCGTCAATGTCTCGGTCATGCGCGCGCTCGGCCCCGGCTTTCCGTGGGCGACGATGGCGGTGAACGTGGCCGGTTCGTTGCTGATGGGCGCGCTCGTGGTATGGCTTGCGAAGCGTGGCGGGCAGCACTGGGCGCCGTTCCTGATGACGGGCGTGCTGGGGGGCTTCACCACGTTCTCGGCCTTCTCGCTGGACGTGGCGACGCTCTACGAGCGCGGAGAAGTGGCCGCTGCCGCGGGCTACGCCGTCGGTTCGGTCGTGCTGTCGGTCGGTGCGCTCTTCGCCGGGATGTGGCTGATGCGGGTGGGGATGGCATGAGCGGAGTGCAGACTCTCACCGTGGGCGCGGGCGAGGGCGATCAGCGGCTCGACCGGTGGTTTCGCCGCCGCTTTCCGCACGTTCCGCAGGGGCGCGTCGAGAAGATGTGCCGCAAGGGCGAGATCAGGGTCGACGGCGGCAGGGTGAAGCCCGCCACGCGCGTGGCCGAGGGGCAATCGGTGCGGGTGCCGCCCCTGCCCGACGACGCGCCGCCGCCCCCCGATCGACCTCGCGTGTCGGAGCGGGACTCGGAGATGATGCGTGCCGCCGTGCTCTGGCGCGACGACCACCTGATCGCGCTCAACAAGCCGCCCGGCCTGCCCAGCCAGGGCGGCTCGGGGCAGGGCGCGCGCCACGTCGACGCGCTGGCCGAGGCGCTTCGGTTCGGTGCCGGCGACAAGCCGCGCCTCGTGCATCGGCTCGACAAGGACACATCGGGCGTACTGCTGCTCGCCCGCTCCCGCGCGGCGGCCGATGCGCTGGCGAAGGCCCTCCGCGCGAAGGAGACGCGCAAGATCTACTGGGCCGCCTGCGCCGGCGTGCCCGCGCCCCGGATGGGCACGATCCGCTACGGGCTGGTCAAGGCGGGCGGCGACCGCGAGAAGATGATCTGCCTCCATCCCGACGAGGTGGAGCGCACGCGCGATGCCAGGCGGGCGACGACCGACTACGCCGTGCTCGAGGCCGCGGGCGGGCGGCTGTCATGGGTGGCGCTCGTGCCGGTGACCGGGCGCACCCACCAGTTGCGTGCGCACATGGCCGAGATCGGCCACCCGATCCTCGGCGACGGCAAGTATGGCGGCTCGGCGCAGGAGAATGTAGGCGACGGCTGGGGCGCGGGCGCAGGCGGGGCGCTCTCGCGCAAGCTGCACCTGCACGCCCGCTCGCTCGCACTCACCCACCCGGTCACGGGCGCGCGCCTGCACGTCACGGCGCCGCTGCCCGAGCACATGGCCCGCACCTGGGAGGTGCTCGACTGGCGGCCGGCCGACGTTCCTGCCGACCCCTTCCTCGACGATCGAGAGACGACGCGATGACCGAATGGGCCCTCAAGCGGTTCTGGACGGAGGCACGCGCCGAGCCGGGCGAGGGCGGCTGGGCTGTCCTGCTCGACGGCCGCCCCGTGCACACGCCCGCCCGTGCGCCCCTGCTCCTGCCCACCGAGGCGCTGGCCGAGGCCGTGGCGGCCGAGTGGCAGGCGCAGGAGGGCGAGGTGCAGCCGGGCCTGATGCCCCTCACGCGCGCGGCCAACTCCGCGCTCGACAAGGTCGTGCTGCAGGCGGGGGCGGTGGCCGACATGCTGATCGAGTACGGCGACACCGACCTCTTGTGCTACCGCGCCGAGACGCCGGAGGAGCTGGCCGCCGCGCAGGCCGAGGCGTGGGATCCCCTGCTCGACTGGGCGCGCTCGGCGCTGGGCGCCCCGCTGGTGGCGACCGCCGGCGTCATCCATGTCGACCAGCCGGAGCGCGCCCGTGCCGGCCTGAGGGCCGCGGTCGCGGGGCAGGACGCCTTCGCGCTCACGGCGCTGCACGATCTGGTGACGCTGTCGGGCTCGCTCGTGATCGGGCTCGCCGCGCAGCAGGGCGTGCTGCCTGCCGAGGAGCTGTGGATTCGTTCGCGCGTCGACGAGCACTGGCAGGAAAGCCAGTGGGGCCGCGACGCCGAAGCCGCCCGCATGGAAGAGGCCCGGCGGGCAGATTTTCTCGTTGCGTCAGCCTTTCATTTTCTCTCGCGCCGGCCCGCTCGACAGGGCGAGGCCGACAAGCCTGCCCGATAAGTCGGCGGGCGGCCACCATTCCGCACAAGGGGTGGGCACGGCCCGACTCGGGCAGCAAGTCCAGCGATCTGTCGTTGCGCAGGGCCAGACCAGCCTTGACCTTGATGCGGTGTTTTGCCCAATGTTGCGGCGTTGAGGGAAGGGGGCTGCGCTCGTCTGCCGCTGCGTAAGGGGGGCGGATACCCCCTCATTGCGAAAACGCCCGCTTGCCGGGCGAACCATCAGGAAGAGGTAAACATGAAGAAATCCGTTCTCGCGAGCGCCGTAGCCGCGACTGCCATCGCCGCCGCCGGCATGGCGTCGGCCCAGACGCTGCAACAGGTGCAGGATCGGGGCGTGCTCAACTGCGGCGTGAATACCGGCCTCGTGGGCTTCGCCGCCCCCAACGCGGAAGGCGAGTGGGAAGGCTTCGACGTTGCGGTGTGCCGTGCCGTCGCCGCCGCCGTGCTCGGCGATCCGTCGTCGGTCGAGTTCGTGTCGACCACCGGCAAGACGCGCTTCACCGCGCTGGCCTCGGGCGAGGTCGACATGGTTTCGCGCAACACGACCTGGACCTTCACGCGCGACAACGACCTGAAGTTCGAGTTCGTCGGCATCAACTACTACGACGGCCAGGGCTTCATGGTTCCCCGGGCGCTGGGCGTGAGCTCGGCGACCGAGCTCGACGGTGCCACCGTCTGCATCCAGACCGGCACCACGACCGAGCTGAACCTCGCGGACTTCTTCCGCGCCAACAACATGAACTACGACCCGGTGCCGATCGAGACGAACGCCGAGGCGCAGCAGCAGTACCTCGCCGGCGCGTGCGACGTGTACACGACCGACATGTCGGGCCTCGCGGCGACCCGTGCCACGTTCGAGGCGCCGGGCGACCACGTGCTCCTTCCCGAGGTCATCTCGAAGGAGCCGCTCGGACCGCTCGTGCGCCATGGAGACAACGAGTGGGGCGACATCGTGCGCTGGACGCTCAACGGCCTGATCGCGGCCGAAGAGTACGGCATCACGTCGGCCAACATCGACGAACTCGCCCAGGGGACCAACAACCCCGAGATCAACCGGATGCTCGGCACCGAGGGCAACTTCGGCGAGATCCTTGGACTGGAATCCGACTGGCTGGTCAACGCGCTGAAGGCCGGCGGCAATTACGGCGAGATCTTCGAGCGTCACATCGGCGAGAGCACCCCGATCGGTCTGGCGCGCGGTCTCAACGCGCAGTGGACCGATGGCGGCCTGATGTACTCGCCGCCGTTCCGCTGATCGCACGAATCCGGGAAGGGCGCGGGCACTCCGCGCCCTTCTCGTATCCGACGGACGGACAAGACAGGCCGGAAGAGGCGGGCACGGCCCCGCCCGGCTAACCGGCTCCAGCAGGGATATTGCCATGTCCTCGACGGTCGAGCCGCCACGGGAGCAGTTCCGGCTCTCGATGCTGCTGAACGATACGCGCTACCGGTCGTATACCTTCCAGGTCATCGCGCTCTTTCTCCTGATCCTCTTCATGGCGTTTCTCGGCTGGAACCTCGTGAGGAACCTCGCCGATCTCGGTCAGGACATCTCGTTCGCCTTCCTCGGCGAGCCCGCGGGCTACGACATCAACCAGCGCCCGATTCCCTACAACAACCAGGATTCGCACCTGCGCGCGGCCTTCGTCGGGGTGCTCAATACCCTCATCGTGGCCTTCCTCGGCTGCGTCACGGCGACGATCCTCGGCACCATCGCCGGCGTGCTGCGCCTGTCGAACAACTGGCTCGTGGCCAAGCTCATGGCGGCCTATGTCGAGGCGTTCCGCAACGTGCCGGTGCTGATCTGGATCCTTATCATCTTCTTCATCATGACGGCGGCACTCCCCGCGCCGTCGGCCTTCAGGGGCGCGGATCCCGACCAGACCATGCTGTTCGGCGCGATGGCGGCGACCAATCGCGGCGTCTACGTGCCCGAGCCTGTCCTTGGGCCGGGCGGCTGGCTCTTCGTGGCGGTGTTCCTCGCCTCGGTGGCGGGCGTTTTCGCCTATCGCCGCTTCGCCACCAAGCTGCTCTACGACACGGGCCGAGACCTGCCGCGCGGCTGGCCGTCGCTGGCTATCCTCGTGGTGCCGTCGCTCGTGGTCTGGCTCCTCTTCTCGCTCACCGCGGGCTCGGCGCAGAACGCGCTGCTGGTGCCCGAGGGTGCCGGCGGGCAAACGCTGGAAGACTATGTGATGGCCGAGGGCGGCGCGACGCTCTGCCTCGTCGATGGGGCATCGTCCAGCACCGTGGCCAAGACGGCGCTCCTGCGCCTGCAGGCTGCCGCCCGCTCGGGCCCGGTGGACGACCGCGTCAACCTGAACATCCGCACCAACCGGGTGGAGAGCCGGGCGGCCGCCGTTGCCGCCTTCGAGGAGGGGCAGTGCAACCTGCTCGCCGTGCCGCAGGAGGCGGCCGCCAACATCGCCGCGGGCGCGACGCTGGAGACCCAGCTGCGCGAGGGGCGTCCCATCGAGTGGGACAAGCCGTATCTCTCGGGCTTCAACTTTTCCGACGGCGTGCAGGTGCGCGGCTCGCTCATCGCGCTGTGGTTCGCGCTGGCGATCTATACCGGCGCCTTCATCGCCGAGAACGTGCGCGCCGGCATCCAGGCGATCCCGCGCGGCCAGACAGAGGCCGCGGCATCGCTCGGCCTGCGCCCGGGCCGGATCATGAACCTCGTGATCCTGCCGCAGGCGCTGCGGATCATCATCCCGCCGGTCATCTCGCAATACCTGAACCTGACCAAGAACAGCTCGCTCGCCATCGCCGTGGGCTACATGGACGTGACCGGAACGCTCGGAGGCATCACGCTCAACCAGACCGGCCGCGCCATCGAGTCGATCCTGATGCTGATGCTGTTCTACCTGATCATCTCGCTGAGCATCTCGGCCGTGATGAACGTGTTCAACAACGCCGTCAGGCTGAAGGAGCGCTGAGATGGTCGCACCGAAAGAGCGCCCGGCCACGAGTGCAGCGAAGGAGGGCCGCGGATGAGCGACGTTCACGCCCGCACCGTCGCCTATGTGCGCGAGTCCGAGATCCCGCCGGCGCCACCGCCCGAGGCGGTGGGCGGCGTCGTCAAGTGGCTGCGCGACAACCTCTTCTCCAACTGGTTCAACGCGATCCTGACGCTTGCGTCGCTCTACGCGGTGTACTGGGTGCTCGCGCAGAGCCTGCCATGGATACTCAACGGCGTCTGGAACGCGGGCAGCCTCGCCGAATGCCGAGAGATTCTCGGCGGCACGTCGGGGGCCTGCTGGGCCGTGCTGTCGGAGCGGTGGAACCAGCTTCTGTTCGGCTTCACCTACCCGTCCGAGCTCTACTGGCGGCCGTCGCTGGCCTTCCTGCTGCTGCTCGTCTGCGCCGCGCCGGTGCTGTTCCCGGCGCTGCCGCGCCGCATGCTGATCCTCACCGCGCTCTACCCGTTCGTGGCCTACTTCCTGATCTGGGGCGGCTCGATCTGGACACCGGTGCTCACGGCCGTGGGCTTCATGGTGGGCTATGCGGTGTATTCCCGGCTCGTCACCCAGAGTTTCGCCATGGGCTTTTTGGCGGGCACGGTGGCAGCGCTCGTGTTCTGGTCGCTGCAGGGCTACCTGGTACCGCCGCTCTCTACGGTGGCGCCGATCGCGCTCGAGGCCGTGCCGAGCCGCGACATGGGCGGCTTCATGCTCAACATCATCCTCGGGACCGTCTGCATCTCTTTGTCGCTTCCCATCGGCATCGCGCTGGCGCTCGGCCGGCAGAGCTCGATGCCGATCATCAAGTGGATCAGCGTGATCTTCATCGAGTTCATCCGCGGCGTGCCGCTGATCACGCTGCTGTTCGTCGCCAACGTGGTGCTCGCCTACTTCCTGCCGCCGCAATCCAATCTCGACCTGATCCTGCGGGTGGTCATCATGATCACCATGTTCGCCTCGGCCTACATCGCAGAGGTGGTGCGCGGCGGCCTCGCCGCCCTGCCGCGGGGCCAGTACGAGGCGGCCGACAGTCTCGGGCTCGACTACGCGCAGGCGATGCGGCTGATCATCCTGCCGCAGGCGCTGAAGATCTCGATCCCCGGTATCGTCAACGTGGCCGTGGGCCTGTTCAAGGACACCACGCTCGTCTCGGTCATCTCGATGTTCGACCTCGTCGGCATGATCCGGGGGCCGATCCTGGCGTCGACCGACTGGAACGGGGTGTACTGGGAGCTGTTCGGCTTCGCCGCGCTGCTGTTCTTCGTCGTCTGCTACGGCATTTCCCAATACTCGCAATGGCTGGAGCGGCAGCTCCAGACCGACCGACGCTGAGAAAGGACGCCCCATGAGCGAAGCACCGCAAATGCCGGAGGCCTCGGCACCGAAGAAGACGATGACCGTCTCCGACGAGGTGGCCATCGAGATCGAGGCGATGAACAAGTGGTTCGGCGCCTTCCACGTGCTGCGCGACATCAACCTGACCGTCTATCGCGGCGAGCGGATCGTGATCTGCGGGCCTTCCGGCTCGGGCAAGTCGACCCTCATCCGCTGCATCAACGCGCTCGAAGAGCATCAGGCGGGCCGGATCGAGGTGGACGGCACCGTGC
This sequence comes from Rhodovulum sp. 12E13, assembly GCF_003340565.1. GTDB lineage: Bacteria > Pseudomonadota > Alphaproteobacteria > Rhodobacterales > Rhodobacteraceae > HLUCCA09. The sequence continues at coordinate 25,046 of NZ_QPLK01000024.1, forward strand.
TCTCGTCGGACATCAAGAACATCGACACGATCCGCTCCGAGGTCGGGATGGTGTTCCAGCACTTCAACCTCTTCCCGCACCTGACCATCCTCGAGAACTGCACGCTGGCCCCGATCTGGGTGCGCAAGACGCCCAAGCGCGAGGCCGAGGAAACGGCGATGCACTTTCTCACCAAGGTCAAGATACCCGAACAGGCGCACAAGTATCCCGGACAGCTCTCGGGCGGCCAGCAGCAACGGGTGGCGATCGCGCGCAGCTTGTGCATGCGGCCGCGGATCATGCTGTTCGACGAGCCGACCTCTGCCCTCGATCCGGAGATGATCAAGGAAGTGCTCGACACCATGGTCGAGCTGGCCGGGGAAGGCATGACGATGCTGGTCGTGACGCACGAGATGGGCTTTGCCCGGCAGGTGGCGAACCGGGTGATCTTCATGGACCAGGGGCAGATCGTCGAGCAGAACGAGCCCGAGGCGTTCTTCAACGATCCCAGGAACGAGCGGACTAGGCTGTTCCTGAGCCAGATCCTCGGCCACTGAGCTCGAGGCAAGGCGCTTCGAAGCGCCTTGAGAAGCGCTTTCGAAAGCGCTTGGCAACGCCCTTGCAAGGGCGTTCCGCGTCGCCGCTCAACCGGCGGGAGCGAGGTCGTGGGGGGTGAGGAACTCCACCACCTCGCCCGAGCCCGGCTGCAGCCCGGCCCAGTCGCCGAGGTCGAAGCGCAGGATCGTGAGGGCGCCGGTCGGGTAGTCGTCGAAGCGGGGATGGTCGGGCTTTTCGCGGGCGAGGATCTGCGCGAGTGCCCCGATTCCGGGATTGTGGCCCACCATCATCACCGTTTCGCCCACGGCGCCCTGCAGCGCGGCAAAGAGGGCGCCGGGCGGCGCTTCGTAGATGTCTTCGCGGATCTCGGGCGTCGCGTCGAGCTTGAGCCGCTCCAGCGTCTCGCGCGTGCGAAGGGCGGGCGAGCAGAGCACTTGGTCGGGTGTCCATCCCTGCTGGCGAAACCACTTGGCGAGGTCGCCCGAGGCGCGCTTGCCGCGCTTGTTGAGAGGCCGCTCGAGATCCTCGAGCTCGGGATTGTTCCAGCTCGACTTGGCGTGGCGGAGGAGGATCAGGTGCTTCATGGGGCTCCGGTGAAGGCGCGCATGTGAAAGGCCGACTGCGCCGGGGCGCGCGGGTAGCGGGCGGAGGCGGGGCACGCACGACGCGCTCGGCAGCCCGCCTCCATGCAATCGGCCCCCTCCGGTGCGGTGACATGGTCGCGGCAGGCGTCGATGTCGTAGGGCCCACCGCCCAGCGCGCCGACGGGACAGGCGGTGCGGCAGGGCTGGCCGGTGCAGGTTTCGCAGGGCGAGGGGGTGGGCGCCGGCAGGTCGATCCTTTGCCGGAGCGCCAGCGCGCCGCGCAGCGATACCCACAGGCCCGCCTCGTCGTGCACCAGCATGCCGACGGGTGAGGGGTGCAGCCGGCCGGTGCGCAGCGCCCAGGAGAGGAAGGGACGCCACGGCGGGCCGTCGAAGGGAAAGAGCGCCTTGGCAGAGAACGCGCAGGCAAGCCGTCCCACCGCGCGGCGCGACCAGCGGTCGAGCGGGTCGGGGCGGGTGTCCGCGAATTCGGGCTCGGCACTCACGCGCGCCCAGAAGCCGGGCTCGCGCGGGGCGAGCAGCACGACCGTCTCCGTGCCGGCGGGCAGGTGGTCGTCGTCCGCACGCGCGTGGAAGCCCCCAAGCGCCCAGAGCCCCGCCTCGGCGGCGCGCGCATCGAGTGCGGCGAAGCTCGGGGCAGGTGGGCGCGCGGCTTTCATGGGTGAAGCATAGGGCAGGGCGCAGGTGCGGGAGAAGGCATTTTCGTGCTCACCCCAGCCGCTCCTGCATGCGGATCATCGAGCCTGCGCCGTGATCGGTGAACAGCTCGAGCAGGCAGGCGTTGGGCTGGCGCCCGTCGAGAATGACCACGGCCCGCACTCCGCCTCGCAGGGCGTGAAGCGCCGTCTCGGTCTTGGGGATCATGCCGCCCGCGATCGTGCCGTCGCGCGTCATCGCCTCGACCTGTGCCGCGGTGAGCGCCGTCACCACCTTGCCCTCGGCATCCTTCACCCCCTCCACGTCGGTCAGAAGCAGCAGGCGGTCGGCCTTGAGGGCGGCAGCCACGGCGCCGGCGGCGGTGTCGCCGTTGATGTTGTAGGTCTCGCCCTCGCGGCCGGTGCCCAGGGGGGCGATGACGGGGATGATGCCGGCATCGTGAAGCTGGTGAAGGACGTCTGGCGTCACCTCCACCGGCTCGCCGACGAAGCCGAGGCTCGGGTCGGCCGGGTCGCAGACGATCATGTTGGCGTCCTTGCCCGACAGGCCCACCGCGCGGCCGCCCTGCATGTTGATCGCCTGCACGATGCGCTTGTTGACGCCGCCCGCCAGCACCATCTCGACCACCTCGATCGTGGCCTCGTCGGTGACGCGTTTGCCGCCGACGAAGCTCGACTCGATGCCGAGCTTGCCGAGCAGCGCGTTGATCATCGGACCGCCCCCATGCACCACGACGGGTCGCAGGCCCACCTGGCTCATAAGCGTCACGTCTCGGGCGAAGCCGGCCATGGCCGCGTCGTCGCCCATCGCGTTGCCGCCCATCTTGATGACCACGGTCGCGCCCGAGTAGCGCTGGAGGTAGGGCAGCGCCTCGGCGAGCGTCCGGGCGGTGGCGATGGAGCTGTCGGGGTCGGCCATCTGTCGTCTCATGTTCTCGGTCCGGTCGGGTCGGCGGGGCGCTCCCTGCTAGCCCCCGTTCCGGGCCGTGCCAAGAGGGCGATTTGCACGGGCGCTGCGGCGCGGTAGTGTGACGGCGACAGCCGGGAGGGCGCGAATGGGCGAGGCGCGGCAGAAGACGCTGGTGCTGACCGGGGCGAGCCGGGGGATCGGGCACGCCACGGTCAAGCGGTTCTCGGCCGAGGGGTGGCGGGTGCTGACCTGCTCGCGCCAGCCGTTCGATTCGCGCTGCCCGTGGCCGGGCGGCGAAGAGAACCATGTGCAGGTCGATCTCGCCGACCCGCACGACACGATGCGCGCCATCGAGGTGATCCGCGAGAAGGTCGACGGCAAGCTGGAGGCGCTGGTCAACAATGCCGGCATCTCGCCCAAGGGCGAAGACGGCGCGCGGCTGAACACGATCGACACCGACCTCCGGACGTGGGGCAAGGTCTTTCACGTCAACTTCTTCGCCCCCATCGTTCTGGCCCGCGGTCTGGTGGACGAGTTGTGGGAGGCGCGCGGCGCGGTGGTCAACGTCACCTCGATCGCCGGCAGCCGGGTGCACCCGTTCGCGGGCGCGGCCTATGCCACGTCGAAGGCGGCGCTCGCGGCGCTGACGCGCGAGATGGCGCACGATTTCGGGCCCCTCGGCGTGCGGGTGAACTCGATCGCGCCGGGCGAGATCGAGACCTCGATCCTGAGCCCCGGGACAGAGAAGATCGTGGACACGCTGCCGCTCAGGCGCCTCGGCCAGCCCTCGGAGGTGGCCGACGTGATCTTCTTCCTGTGCTCGGGGGCGTCGACCTACGTCACCGGCACCGAGATCGAGGTGAATGCGGGCCAGCACGTGTAGACGGGCCTCAGGCGAGAGTGGCGATGATGGCGCGCAGCGTCGCGATCCCCTCGCCCTTTTCCGACGAGGTGAGGACGAGTTCGGGAAAGGCCGCCGGGTGCGGCTGGAGCTTTTCGCGGACCTGGGCGAGGATGCGCTCGCGCTCGGCCGCCTTGATCTTGTCGGCCTTGGTCAGCACCGTCTGGAAGGGCACGGCGGCGCCGTCGAGCATCGACAGGATCTCCTCGTCGACCGGCTTGATGCCGTGACGGGCGTCGATCAGCACGAAGGCGCGGCGCAGCGAGGGGCGGCCGGCGAGGTAGGCGCGCAGCAGGCGCTGCCAGCGCTCCACCACCGGCAGGGGCGCCTTGGCGAAGCCGTAGCCCGGAAGATCGACGAGGTAATGGCTCTCGCCGAGGGTGAAATAGTTGATCTCCTGGGTGCGGCCCGGCGTGTTTGAGGTGCGCGCGAGGCCCCTGGTGCCCGTCAGTGCGTTGATCAGGCTCGACTTGCCGACGTTGGAGCGCCCGGCGAAGCACACCTCGAGACGGTCGGCCGGTGGGAGCCCGTCCATCGCGACGACGCCCTTGAGGAAGTCCGCGCCGCCGGCGAAGAGCTTGCGGCCCGCCTCGGCGGCCTGCGGATCGGGCGGCTCGGCGAGGGGGAAGGGAAGGCTCATGGCAGGGTGACTGCCGCGCCTTCGGCGATCTCGCCGCCCTCGACCACGCGCGCGTAGACGCCGAAATCCTCGTGGTCCCAGGAGCGCAGGGCAGCGAGCGTGTCGCGGTCGCGCCGGCCGCTCTCGGGGTTGGCGGCGGTCGCCATGCAGCGCGTGATCCGTTCCTGCACTTCGAGCACCGCCTCGCCGATCCGCAGGCACTGACCGGGCCAGTCGAACTCTTCCCACGGCGCGAGGCCGTCGAGCCAGAGATTGCCGCGCCAACGGTGGATCGAGAGGCCCGGATCGCCCAGGCGGTCGGCCACGGCGCGGTGGCTGGCGCAGTTGTTCACCGCGACCCAGGGCTCGGGCACGTCGGTCAGCGCGGTGTCGGCCGAGACGAGGCCGGTCGGCGGCGGGAAGCTCTCGGGCCAGAGCGGCCCGAGCCAAGCGACCAGGGCGGCCGAGGCAGCCGCGTCTTCCGGGTCTATCTCGATCTCGTCCTGTTCGGGATGCGCCAGCGTCAGACGCCCCGTATCGGGATCGTGGGTCGAGGTCACCGCCATCAGTGCCGGCGCGCTCACCCCGCGCAGGAAGTTGCCCTTTGGCGCCCAGGTGCCGTCGAAGCGGGCGTTCGCATGGGTGACCGCCCAGCGCCGGTCGAGGGGCAGGGGCGCGCCCGCCTCGAGGACGACCGCAGGCAGGCGCTCGCGCGAGAGCGCCTTGACCGGGTGGCGCCAGATCTGCGCGAGGCGGGGTGCGCCGCTCACGTCAGCAAGCTCACTTCGCGTCGGGTTTCGACTTGCGGAAGCTCGACGCGATGTTGCCGAACAGGTCGGGCTTGTATCCCTGGCTGCGCATGATCGCGTATTGCTGCGCGAAGGTGAGCACGTTGTTCGCGATCCAGTAGACCAGCAGACCGCTGGCGAAGCCGCCGAGGATGAACATGAACACCCATGGCATCCACGCGAAGATCATCTGCTGCGTGGGGTCGGTCGGCGCGGGATTGAGCTTCTGCTGGAGCCACATCGACACGCCGAGCACGATCGGCAGGATGCCGATGAAGATCAGCGCGAGCAGCGACTCGGGCGGCGGCGCCTGCCACGGGAACAGGCCGAACAGGTTGAAGATCGAGGTCGGGTCGGGCACCGAGAGGTCGCGGAACGGGCCGAACCACGGCGCGTGGCGCAGCTCGATCGTGACGAAGATCACCTTGTAGAGCGAGAAGAAGATCGGGATCTGCAGAAGGATCGGCAGGCAGCCCGACGCCGGGTTCACCTTTTCCTTCTTGTAGAGCTCCATCATCTCCTTCTGGAGCTTCTGGCGGTCGTCGCCGGCGCGCTCCTTGATCTTCTCCATCTCGGGCTGGAGTTCCTTCATCTTGGCCATCGACACGTAGGACTTGTAGGCCAGCGGCAGCAGGAGCGCCTTGATCAGGAGGGTCAGGGCGATGATCGACCAGCCCATGTTGCCGATCCAGATATTGAGGAAGTGCAGAACCGCGAAGATCGGCTTGGTCAGGAAGAAGAACCAGCCCCAGTCGATCGAATCGAGGAAGTTCACGATGCCTTCCTCGTTCTGGTAGGTGCGGATCACTTCCCATTCCTTGGCGCCGGCGAACAGGCGCGAAGTCTGCTCGGCGGTCGCGCCGGGGGCGAGGTCCAGCGTGGGGTAGATCGCGCGGGTCTGGTAGATGTCGGGGCCCGGCTGGTAGAGTACCGCGAGCGTCGAAGTGACGCCCTGCTGCGGGATGAGCGAGGTCATCCAGTACTTGTCGGTGAAGCCGATCCAGCCCTGCTCGACCCCGCCGAACACCTCGCCGGGCACGCCGAGCTGGGGCGATACGTCGAAATCGGCGACCTGATCGTACTTGAAGCCGCCCTCGACGAGTTCGTCGTTGACCCAGCCGACGACGCCCTCGTGAAGGATGAAGAAGTTGGCGAGATCGTCGGGCAGGCCGTGGCGGGCGATGATCCCGTAGGGCGCGGCGCGGCGGGCCTCCTGCGTGGGGTTCTCGACCGACTGCGTCACCTCGAAGAGATAGGCGTCGTCGACCGTGATCGTCCGGCGGAAGATCAATCCCGACGGGCTGTCCCAGCGCAGGACGACGGGGGTGTCGGGGGTAAGCACGTTACCCTGCTCGACCTGCCACATCGTGTCGGTGCCGGGCACGTCTTCGGCCGTCAGCCCGCCGCCGGGCGCCCAGCCGTAGAGCGCGTAGTAGGCGCCGTCGGTGCCGACGGGCGACAGCAGCGTGACATCGGGGCTGTCGTCGGCCAGCGTCTCCTGGTAGCGGGTCAGGTCGAGGTCGTCGATCCGGCCGCCGAGAAGCGAGATCGAGCCCGACAGGCGCGGCGTGTCGATCTCGATGCGCGGGGCGTCGGCAACCTCCGATGCCGCGGCATCGGGCTGTGGTGCGGCCGGTTCCGATCCGCCGCCCGTCTCCGCGCTGCCGGGCACCGAGGCGATGGGCGCGCCCGTCGCAGGGTCGACGGTCGGGGCCTGTTCGGAGGCGACGGGCTGCTCCGCCGGCGGCACGGGCTCTTCCGGCGGGAAGAGCAGGAACCACACCAGGATGACGAGAAAGCTCAGGGCCGTGGCCAGGATGAGGTTCTTGTTCTGATCGTCCATCAGCGGGGCACCGGTCGTCCGAGGGAGGGAGGAGAAGGTCGTCGTCGCTTCAATCGGTCAGGGCCGCGAAGGTCAAGAGCAAAGCCCGATGCGGGCGCCGCGCCGCGCCGTCGCGCCGGAGTTGAAGTGGGCATCGGGGCGCGCCTTGCCAAGATCGGCGCCGGTCGGCAGGGCGTCTTGTATGCGAGCCGAAGCAGGATAGGCGCCACCGGCCGGCCACCAGGTGGAAGGGCGAGCCGCGGCCGACGGCACCGACATCGACGGTATCGGCATCATCTGTATCGCATTGGCCGGGGCGCGAGGCGCGTCGGCCGGGGCGAGGGTTGTGCTGCGGGCTGGCGGACCCGGTGCGGCGCGTTCGGCCGGAGCGCAGAGTGCGCCGGCGCAAGCGCCCTGCACGGGCGCCCCCCCGCGGGCGGCCCGGCGAACGTGCAGCCCCCCCCAACGGGGCGGTCGCCGCGCCGTTCAGGCCGACAGGCTCGAGGCGGCGTCCTCGCTGTCGAGCCGTGCAGCGTAGCTCTCGAGCCAGGCCTCGGCCTCGTCCAGAGGCATCGGGCGGGCGAGCAGGTAGCCCTGGATGTGGCCACATCCCATCGAGGCGAGCAGTGCGCGCTCGGCCCGCGTCTCGACCCCCTCGGCCAGCGTGTCGAGATCCAGTTTCTCGGCCATCGAGAGGATCGCGGCGACCATCTTGTGCTGGGCCGGGTCGGCGTCGATCCGGGTGACGAAGGAACGGTCGATCTTCAGCCGCGAGACGGCGAAGCGGCGGATCGAGGCGATCGAGGCCGAGCCGGTGCCGAAATCGTCGAGGTCGATGGCGCAACCGAGCGTGGCGAGGCCGGCGATGTTGGCCGAGACGGCGTCGTCGTCCGGGGCGGCGACGACCGTTTCGAGCACCTCGATCGCAAGCCGCTCGGGCGCGAGGTCGAAGCGGTCGAGTTCCCATCTCACCCGCTCCACGAGACGGGGATTGCGCAGCTCGGCCGAGGAGAAGTTGACGCCGATGCGCGGCACGTCGAGACCCTCGCGATCCCACCGGCGCAGGGCGGAGAGGCCGTTGAACAGCATCACCTCGCCGAGCCGCTCCATCTTGCCGGTCGCCTCGGCGGTGGGCAGGAAATCGGCGGGAGGAATGATGCCGCTTTTGGGGTGATTCCAGCGCGCGAGAGCCTCCATTCCCGTGACGCGGCCGGTTTGCGCGCAGACCTGCGGCTGGAACCATGGCACGATCTCGCCCTCGTCGATGGCCCGGCCGATATCGTCGGCCAGGGCGCGCCGATGGGCAGCGCGGCCGCGCATCTCGGCCGAATAGGCGCGCACCGCGCCCTCGCCCACGAGCCGCGCCTCGTCGAGCGCGGTCACGGCGGCCTCGAGAAGCGCCTCGCCCGTGCGTTGCGGGGCGCGTCGCTCCAGGCAGAAGCCGGCCGAGAGGGTGACATAGACGCTGCCGGAATCGACGCTGACGGGCTCGCTCGCCGCGCCCTGCAGCCGTTCGACGGTGCGCAGCGCGAGGTCCATCCCCGCGTTGCGGACGGGTGCGAAGAGCACGGCGAAGCGGAACTCGCCGATCCGGCCCACCCGGTCCCCCGAGCGCGCCGCCGAGGCGAGGCGGTCGGCGGTGCGGCACAGCACGGTCTCGAGCCCGGCGGGGCCGAGCCGGGCGGCCAGCTGCGGCCCGTGGTCGATCTCGAAGGCGACCACGATCGCCGTCTCGGCCTCGGATCCGATGGACACGAGCGAGTCGTCGATCTCTTCGGTGAGCCCGTCGCGCGTGAGGTGGCCCGTCAGCCCGTCGACCTGCCGCTGGTCGCGGTCGAACAGGCCCGACAGCACCAGCAGGAGCGGCACGGTCAGCGCGACGATCATCAGCACGCCCTGAAGGCCGAACCATGCCCCCGCCAGCATGAGGGCGGGAGCGAAGGCGAGCAGCTGGGGGCGCAGGAAGGTGCGGCGCAGGGAGCGCGGAAGCCTGCGCTGCCAGCCGCGGATCGGCGTCGTGCGCTGGCGCGGCGTGGTCATGGCTCTCCTCCATGCGGCCTGAGGCGGGCGTCGGGAGGACGCTAGGCGCTGGGGGTGGCCAGAGGCTTAACAGGCGCGGCCCGGTTTTCGCTCAATTTTCGGTATCGGGCGTGTCGGCATCGGGCGGCGGGGCGGCGCCCAGCTCGAGCCCGGCGAAATCCCACAGCTTCGGGTCGAGCAGGTGCGAGGGCCGCGCGTTCATCAGTGCGCGGAACATCACCTGCCGCCGTCCGGGGCTGCTCGCCTCCCATCCGTCGAGGATTCGCTTGACCTGCTGGCGTTGCAGCCCGTCCTGGCTGCCGCAGAGGTCGCAGGGGATGATGGGATAGCCCATCGCGCGGGAGAATTTCTCGCAATCCGCTTCCGCGACGTGGGCCAGAGGGCGCAGCACGAACAGGTCGCCCTCCTCGTTGACCAGCTTCGGCGGCATCGTGGCCAGTCGCCCGCCGTGGAAGAGATTCATGAAGAAGGTCTCGAGAATGTCGTCGCGGTGGTGTCCGAGCACGACGGCCGAGCACCCTTCCTCGCGGGCGATCCGGTAGAGGTGGCCGCGGCGCAGCCGCGAGCAGAGCGCGCAGTAGGTGCGCCCCGCGGGCACCTTGTCGGTCACGATCGAGTAGGTGTCCTGGTACTCGATGCGGTGCGGCACGCCCATCCGCTCGAGGAACGCGGGCAGGACGGTGGCGGGGAAGCCGGGCTGCCCCTGGTCGAGATTGCAGGCGAGCAGATCGACCGGCAGGAGGCCGCGCCATTGCAGCTCGGTCAGCGCGGCGAGCAGGGTATAGCTGTCCTTGCCGCCCGAGAGGCAGACGAGCCAGCGGGCGCCCCGCGCGTGCACCATGCCGTATTGCTCCACCGCCTCGCGCGCCAGACGCACGATGCGCTTGCGCAGCTTGCGGAACTCCGTCGTGGCGGGAGCGCCATGGAACAGCGGGTGGATGTCGTCGGACTCGTCGAGCATGGGCGGTCTATGCCAGAGGGCCGCGTGCGCGGGAAGGGCCCTCGCGCCCATGTCCGGCGTCGTGCGGGGCGCGCGCGTGGTGCCATGCGTATTTGGAACAGAAAGAAGCGGCGGGCGGGGGGCGGCGCCTTTCGCCCCGCCGATGGCTGGCCGCGCGCTCAGTCGCGGCGCGGCCGGGCGGAGCGGTGCATGGCATCATGCGAGGGGTCGGCGCCGGGGACGGGGTCGTAGCCCGATCCGCCCCATGGGTGGCACGAGCCGAGGCGGCGGGCGGCCAGCCATGCCCCGCGCAGGGCGCCGTGCCGCTCCAGCGCCTCGAGGGCATAGGCCGAGCAGGTGGGCTGGTAGCGGCAGGAATGGCCGAGCCAGGGCGAGAGCAACAGGCGATAGCCCCGCACCGGCAGGGAAAGGAGCCATGCGGCGGGGGTCATGCCGGTGGCTCGGGGTTGCTCTCGCGTCGCGCGGGCGCATGGATGCGGGCGAGCGCGCCGCGCAGGTCGTCGAGCAGCAGGGGGTAGGGGCGCTCTGCGGTGGCGCCCGGGCGGCCGATCAGCACGTAATCCCAGCCGGCGCGGCCGGCCTCGGGCAGCACCTCGCGTGCGAGGGCGCGCAGCCGTCGCTTGGCGCGGTTGCGGGCGACTGCATTGCCGACCTTGCGCGAACAGGTATAGCCCACCCTCGCCACCTCGGAAGCGGCCTCGTCGGGCCTGCGCTTGCGGGCCTGCAGCAGGAAGCCCGCCGTTCCCGCCCGGCGGGCGCGGGCGGCGGCGAGGAACTCGGCGCGGCGCGTGAGGCCAGCGAGCGCGGGCATGGGAGACGGGCCCCGGCCAGGGGCCGGTGCCGGGCCGCGGCTCAGGCCGACAGCTTCTTCCGGCCGCGGGCGCGGCGGGCATTGAGAATCTTGCGCCCGGCCTTGGTGGCCATGCGCGCGCGGAATCCGTGGCGGCGCTTCCGCACGAGGTTGGAGGGCTGGTACGTCCGCTTCATCTTGCTCGTCTCCGGCAGGGGCCCCGCCGGGGCCTCTCGTCTGTCACGGGCGGCGGCCGAGGGCCGGCCCGGGGTGTTGCGAAGCCCCGCGCATAGGCGGTTCGCGCGGGCAAGTCAACGCGGGCGGGCGCTTGAAACATCGCCCCGCGCCCGGCGCGGGAATTGTTACAGAAGGCGGGCGAAGACACGCCCGACCTCACGGAAACCGGGTGCGGGCATCAAGGCGGCGTGAAGGTCGTTTCCGACAGCCTCGCCGTGGCGCATCTAGGGGACAGCCGGCGCCCGCCGCCCGACGACCAGCCGCCGCCCGACGAAAGGATCGCCCAATGCACGACACCGCCGACGACAGCCGGCCCGACCGCGGCGGCGCCCTGCGCCTCCTGCCCATCGCTGTCATCGCTGCGGTGGCGGTCGGCGGCGCCGTGCTGCTGGGCGACCGGCTGACCTTCGAGACGCTGGCCGAGCATCGCGAGGCGCTGCTGGCCTTCCGCGACGCCAACTATGCCGCGACGGTCGCCGCCTTCATCGCCGCCTACGTCGCCATCGTCGCCTTCTCGCTGCCCGGCGCGACGGTCGCCACCCTGACGGGCGGCTTCCTCTTCGCCACCTTTCCGGGCGTCCTTTTCAACGTCGCCGCGGCCACGCTGGGTGCCACCGCGATCTTCCTCGCCGCCCGCTGGGGGCTTGGCGAGCGGCTCGCGGCGCGGATGGACGCCTCGGAGGGCATGGTGAAGCGGATCAAGGCCGGGATCGACGCGAGCCAGTGGGAGATGCTGTTCCTCATACGCCTCGTGCCCGCGGTGCCGTTCTTCGTGGCCAATCTGGTGCCGTCGTTCGTGGGCGTGCCGCTCTACCGCTTCGCCGTGACGACCTTTCTCGGGATCATTCCGGGCGCGCTGGTCTACACCTCGGTCGGCGCGGGGCTGGGCGAGGTCTTCGCCGCCGGAGAGACGCCCGACCTCGGCATCATCTTCGAGCCGCAGGTGCTGCTGCCGATCCTCGGGCTCGCGGCGCTCGCAGCTCTGCCGCTCGTGCTCAAGGCCGTGCGCGGCCGGAAAGGGCTGTGATGTTCGACGCGACCGAAACCGACACCAAGGCGCGGGAGGCGCCGCCCGCCCGCACCATCGAGACCGACATCTGCATCCTCGGCGCAGGCTCGGGCGGTCTGTCGGTCGCGGCCGGCGCGGCGCAGATGGGCGTTCGGGTGGTGCTGATCGAGGGGGCCGAGATGGGGGGCGACTGCCTCAACCACGGCTGCGTTCCCTCGAAGGCGCTGATCGCCGCCGCGCACCACGCCCACGCTATGGAGACGGGCGCACCCTATGGCGTGGCGCCGGTGCCCGCGCAGGTCGACTATGCCAGGGCCAAGGACCATGTCGCCCGCGCCATCGCCACCATCGCGCCCCACGACAGCCAGGAGCGGTTCGAGGGCCTCGGCGTCACCGTGATCCGCGCCTGGGGCCGCTTCGTGTCGGAGCGCGAGGTGCGGGCCGGCGACGCGCTGATCCGGGCGCGGCGCTTCGTGATCGCCACGGGCTCGCGCCCCTTCATGCCGCCGATCGCCGGGCTCGACACGGTGCCCGTGCACACCAACGAGACGGTTTTCGCCCTGCGCGAACGGCCGGAGCACCTGATCGTGGTCGGCGGTGGCCCCATCGGGATGGAGATGGCGCAGGCGCACCGGCGTCTCGGCAGCAGGGTCACGGTGATCGAAGGCGCCCGCGCGCTCGGCCGCGACGACCCCGAGGCGGCCGCGCTGGTGCTCGAGGCGCTCCGGGAGGAGGGCGTCGACATCCGCGAGGGGGCGGCCGTCGAGCGCGTCTCGGGTGTCGAGGGCGCCATCACCGTGAAGGCCGGAGGCGAGGAGGTGACGGGCACGCATCTGCTTGTCGCGGCCGGTCGCCGGGTCGACGTGGCCGGCCTCGGGCTCGAATCGGCGGGGGTGCGGCACGACAGGGCCGGCGTTAAGGTCGACGCCGCGCTGCGCACGTCGAACAGGCGCGTCTACGCCATCGGCGATGCGGCGGGGCAGGGGCAGTTCACCCATCTGGCGGGCTATCACGCCGGGGTCATCCTGCGTGCGATGCTCTTCGGCCTGCCGGCGAAGGCGAAGGGCGCCCATATCCCCCGCGCAACCTACACCGACCCCGAGCTCGCGCAGGTCGGTGCGACCGAGGCGGAGGCGCGCAAGCGTCACGGTGCCCGGCTGGAGGTCGTGCGCGCCGAGTTCGCGCAGAACGACCGCGCGGTGGCAGAGGGGCGCACGGCAGGCTTCGTCAAGGTGATGGTCGTGGGCGGGCGGCCTGTCGGCGCCACCATCGTCGGGGCGCAGGCCGGCGAGCAGATCGCGCTCTGGTCGCTCGCCATCGCGAACCGGATGAAGATGTCGGCGATCTCGCACGCGGTGCTCCCCTACCCGACACGGATGGAGGCGAGCAAGCGTGCGGCTGGCGCCTATTTCACGCCGCGCCTCTTCGAGAACCGGACGGTCAAGCGCGTTGTGGGTTTCGTGCAGCGATTTCTTCCCTAATTGGGGGTTATCCATTGCGGAGCCCCGCCACGTCGATGCGCCGATTCCTGAACTCACTCTCGGGCAGGTTCCTGATCCTGACGGTCATCTTCGTGATGATCGCTGAGATCCTGATCTTCGTGCCGTCGGTGGCGCGCTTCCGCGAGGATTACCTGCTGTCGCGGCTCGAGCGGGCGCAGATCGCCTCGCTCGCCCTGCTGGCGGCGGACGACATGATCGACGCCGGCCTCGAGGCGGAACTGCTGGAGAACGCGGGCGTGCTCAACGTGGTGCTGCGGCGCGACGAGGCGCGTCAGCTCGTGCTGTCGTCGCCGGTGCCCGCGCCGATCCACGCCACGTTCGACCTGCGCGAGGCCGCCCCCGCCACGCTGATCGCCGATGCGATGCGGCGGCTGGCCGACCCGGAGGCGCGGGTGATCCGCGTGATCGGAGACCCGGTGCGCGAGGCGGGCCTGCTGATCGAGGTGACGCTGACGACCGACCGGTTGCGCACCGAGATGATCGACTACGGGATCCGCATCCTCGTTCTGTCGGCGGTGATCTCCGTCGTCACGGCGGGCCTGCTGTTCCTCGCCGTGCGTTTCGTTCTCGTCACCCCGATCCGGCGCGTGGTGGGCGCGATGCAGAGCTATGCCGAGGCGCCTGAGGACGCCCGCCGAATCATCGAGCCGCGGGCCGGCGTGACCGAGTTGCGAGAGGCCGAGGAGGCGCTTCAAAGCCTGCAGACCCAGCTGACGGGGGCACTGCGCCAGAAGGAGCGGCTGGCCCAGCTGGGCGGCGCCGTCGCGCGCATCAGCCACGACCTGCGCAACATCCTCGCCACCGCGCAGCTCTTCGCCGACCGGATGGAGGTGAGCGAGGACCCCAAGGTGCAACGCGCCGCCCCCAAGCTGGTGGGCGCGATCACCCGGGCCGTCGCGCTCTGCGAGGGAACCCTCGCCTTCGGCAAGGCCGAGGAGCCACCGCCGCGCCTCGGGCTGGTGCAGCTCGCCCCGCTCGTGGGCGACGTGATCGAGAGCGAGCGGCTCGCCGCCGAGGACGCGCCGGTCAGCTATGGCGAGGACGTGCCGGCGGGGCTGACCCTGCGGGCCGACCCCGAGCAGCTCCACCGCGTGCTCGCCAATCTCGTGCGCAACGCGCGGCAGGCCATCGTCGCCTCTGGCGAGGAGGGGGAGATCTGCGTGTCGGCGGCGGAGGAGGGCGAGGGCTGGACGATCCGTGTCTCCGACACCGGCCCGGGCCTTCCGCCGAAGGCGCAGGAACACCTCTTCCGCCCGTTCTCGGCCGGCACCCGCAAGGGCGGAACGGGTCTCGGCCTCGCCATCTCCGAGGACCTCGTCAAGGGGCACGGCGGCACGCTGCGGCTGGAGCGGACAGGGCCTGATGGAACGGTCTTCGTGCTGTTCCTGCCCAAGGGCGCGATCCAGCGGCCCGCCGCCTGAGCGCCCGCCGCCTGAGCGCCCCGCCGCCTGAGCGCCCCGCCACAGTCCGTCTGCCGACCGAGCGGCGGGCGGCGCCGGCGCTCCGTGGCGGGTGCCTGCCCGGGTCGTCCCGCCGTCTTTCCGACAGGCGTGCGGCGCCGGATCGCCGCAATCCCGTGCCATGCGGAGACCGCGGCAGAGGAGCGACTGGCGAGACGCGGCATGCGCAGGCGATTCTACCTTGGGTTCTTCATGGTCGGGCTCGCCGTCACCGGCACGGCGATGACCGGCGGCGACGTGGGCGAAACACTCACGACGGGCTTCAAGCGCGCCGCGGCGGATCTCCCCTTCGCCGATCGTCTCGTGCCGGGTCTCTCTGCCGGTCTTGCCGCCGGCTCCGGGCCGTCCGAGACGCCGGCGGCGACGCCCAAGCCCCCCGGCCCGGATCCTTTGGCGAGCCTCGTCGCCACGGCGCGCGAGATGCTTGCCGGCGACCAGGAGGGGCCGTCTCCGGGCGCGCTTCCGGATCCGCCGGCGGGCGAGGAGGGCACGATGCGCCAGATCGCCCCGCCCGAGGGCTCCGACCGTGCCGCAATGGAGGCCGCGCTGCGCGCGCTCGCCCGCTCCTTCGCCCCGCCGGACGCCGCCCGCCCGGCCGTCTCCGTGCCGCGCCCCGAGGCCGATCCGGCGGCCGAAGGCCCGCGCGCCGCGCCGGTTGTCCTGCGCCCGGGCGGCGGCAGCAGCGCGGGTCTGCCCCAGGTCGGACGCTGAGCCCGATTTCGCCTTGCATCGCGCCGCCGCCGTGGCTACACCGCCCCCACTCCGGGCGCTGGTAGCTCAGTTGGATAGAGTACCTGACTACGAATCAGGGGGTCGGGGGTTCGAATCCTCCCCAGCGCGCCATCTCACATTTCATTGTGGAAAAATCGCCTAAGGCCTTGAAAGGATAGGCCATTTTTGGGGTTCGAAGTCCCTGATTCCGGCAGTGCGGCAGGGGCTCCAAAAACGCCAGTCTCAGCACCGTTTTGCGCAGCGCAAGATCAGCATTTTTCCAGACTTTCCAAGGACTTGAAAGGAATCGCGTCGCGAGTTCGAACGACTCCTCCCAGGTGGTCTTCGGAGTGGCCCCTTTGTCGAGTCGCTCACGCAGCAGCAGCTTCTCGCGTTCAAGCGCGCTGACACGCCGCTCATAGGCGCTGACAACGCTCTGATTGGACGCATCGACGATCCTGTCGAGCAACTCTTCGATCTTCTTGTCGAGCTTGCGCAGCTCGATCTTCGCCCGCGCAGCCATGTCCTCGGCTTGTGCGAGCTTCATTTGCCATGCTTCCTTGAACATGGCCTTCGCCAGCTCGTAGAGCCTTGGTGAGGGCTCCATCGAGTGCAGCAGCGACTCGAACCGCTCTTCCAGATCATCGCGCCGGATCGACTTGCGATAGCTCACGCAGCCCTTGGTCTTGCAGAGATAGTAGGCATGCTTCTTGCCGGTCTTGCTCTTCGACCAGCAGGCCGTGAGCGGTTCCGCTTACCGAGATCGCGCGCGATGGGGCGCGGCGCATGCTGGCGGCCGCGCTCCGCGCTGAAGCCGACGCCTTCGTCGCGCAGCATGCCGAGGAGACCTTGCCGGATGGGCGCCAGCGGGTGGTTCGGCACGGGTACGGGCCGGAGCGCAGCATCTAGACCGGGATCGGCGCGCTCGAGGTGCGGCGTCCGAAGGTCCGCGACCGCGCCGAGGGCGTAGCGGCCGAGAAGAAGGTCCGCTTCAGCTCGGCGATCCTGCCCCGCTGGGCGCGCCGGTCGAAGAGCCTCGATACCCTGCTGCCGGTGCTTTACCTGCGCGGCATCTCCACCGGGGACTTCCAGGAGGCACTCTCGGCGCTGCTCGGCACGGATGCGCCGAACCTGTCGCCGAACGTCATCTCGCGGCTGACCGGCGAGTGGCAGCAGGAGTACGACCGCTGGCAGCGCCGCGACCTCTCTGCGCGGCGGTACGTCTACATCTGGGCGGACGGCGTCTACCTGCAGGCCCGCATGGAGGCCCGAGCCGAGTGCATGTTGGTCATTCTTGGGGCCACACCTGAGGGGAAGAAGGAACTCGTCGGCTTCCAGGTCGGCGTGCGGGAGAGCGCGCAGAGCTGGCGGGAGTTGCTGGTCGACATCAAGAAACGCGGCCTCAAGGTGCCACCCGAGATCGCCGTGGGCGATGGGGCGATGGGGTTCTGGAAGGCCCTCGACGAAGTCTTCCCGGGCACGCGTCACCAGCGCTGCTGGGTTCACAAGACTTTCAACGTCCTGAACAAGTTCCCGAAATCCATGCATCCGGCGGTGAAGGCCGATCTGCGCGACATCTGGCAGGCCGAGACCCGCGCCGTCGCCGAGGCCGCCATGGACACCTTCGCGGACAAGTACGGGGCCAAGTACGAGAAGGCCGTGACCTGCCTGACCAAGGACCGTGAGGCGTTGCTGTCCTTCTACGCCTTCCCTGCCGAGCACTGGGACCACCTGCGCACCGGCAACCCGATCGAGAGCGTCTTCGCCACCGTCCGGCACCGAACGGTCCGGACCAACGGCGCCCTGTCGCAGAAGACGGCGAAGCTGATGGTCTTCAAGCTCGTTCAGCATCGAGTCGGAGTCTTCGCCGAATTCGATGGACGGGCTCTTGAGCACGCCGCCCACGCCCGCGATGTCCGCGCGCAGCTTCAGGTGGGCATCCAGTCCCCGCGCGAGGCGCGAGATGTCGTCGATGATCACCGCATGACTGTCCCGGCGGCGGCTGCGCAAAAAGCGCAGCATCGCCTGGGCGGTGTCAGCAAACCGTGTTGGTTCGCCCTTTGTTCTTGTCCGTCAGTAGAGTAGGATCGGCGGCTTCTGAGCCTGCCGGAGACCTGCCATGCCCCGCTTCGATCCGACCGAGTTCGGCCGCTTGCTGGCCCGTCTGACACCGCAGGAGCTGCGGCAGGTCGAGGGGATGGTGGCAGAGGCGCAGGAGCGGGCCGAAGCGGTGCTCGAGATCGACGCCCGCGCCGAGGTGGGGGGAGCGGCGGCCGCTTGCCCGCGCTGCGGTGGCGGCGAGCGCATCCGGTGGGGCCGGACCCGGACGGGCG
>NZ_QPLK01000025.1 GCF_003340565.1 Rhodovulum sp. 12E13
GAGCAACTCGACCTGTTCGAAGCATTGAGCCTGCCGAAACCCGCCTGACGCACCTTGTCGTCACAAAAACGCGAACTCCCCGCCAACAATATCAATCGCTTATCGGATCAACTGTCGAACTTCGGTGGCCTGCCAGTGATTGTTGTATCGCCTCGCGTCGTCTTCGGTGATCTCGTGCATGTTCTTGTTCGAGACGACCTCGGTGAAGATTCGTTCAGCGTGCTTGTACCGGTTGCGCCACTGCCGCTTCTGGTCCTTGTGCTTCCCCTTCAACTTGTGCTGCCAGCGCTCCTGCATGATCGTCGGCATATCGAGGATCTTTGCATGCGGGACTTCGCAGGCTCCGAGTGCCGCCGGTACGACGGGCGAGTCCGTGGGGATGACCGCGAGCTTCTCGATCCTTTTGACCAGCTCCTCGAGTGGTCCAGCCAGGAGGCCGTCGATCGGGACATACGGGAGCTGAAGGTCGTCAAGTAGCGCCACCGCGCCTTCGAAGGCCTCGACGGAGGGCCCCTGGTTTTCTTGCAGAAGGCGAGCCTTCCAGACCTTTCGGAGCGCTTTCTTCTTCAGAAGGGCGACCGCCCTGGCCTCCGCTTCATCCGGGTCTTCAGTGACTGATTGATCTCGGTCCGGCTCTCCACGGCCCGGAACTCGGCAGGGACCCGCCAGCGCAAGTAGTAGACACTGCCTCGGGGCTCGACGCCGTCGATGCAATTGGATGCGGTCATGGGACGGGTGCTCCACAGTTTGCCACACAACGGAGCCGCGGGTCACTCTCGGTTGTCCGACCCGTTCAGGCTCCAAGTGTCGAAGAAGTGGGAGCTTTTTCAGGGCGGCGGAAATCGCGTCTCCGCCGGCGATAATTCTCTCCCGGGCACCATCGTCGGCAGCTGCCGGGATTGGGCGGCTCACGGACGGTGCTATGGCAATCTTCCGTCGCCAGGCTCGGTGATACAGGGCCGGAGCGGTGGCCTCTTCGTTGCGAAGGTAAACGATGCTCTTGGCAGACCGGAGGCGGGCGCCGCGGCGCGATGCGCAGCCGCAAGGCTTGACCCTCCTCACCGCCTGCATGACAGTTCGCGCAACGCCCGCACGCTGCCCCGAAGAGGATCCTCCATGCGCACCGCCCTGCTCGCCGGCGCCTCGGCCGCCGCTCTCCTTTCGCCCACGCTCGCCCTCGGCCTGACGCCCGAAGAGGCCTGGCAGAGCTGGCAGGACGCCGCCGACGAGGCGGGCGTCGCCCTGACCGTGGCCGACCGCACCGCGAGCGGCGATACCCTCACGCTGACGGGCGTCGCCTACGCCCTCGAGGCCGAGGACGGCACCACCATGTCCGGAACGATGGACGAGGTCGTGTTCGCCGCGCAGGGCGACGACACGGTCGTGGTGACCCTGCCCGAGAGCTACCCGCTCACCCTCTCCGATCCCGGCCTCGACGGCATGCCGCCGGGCAGCGCGGCGATGACGATCTCGCATCCCGGCCTGTCGCTCGTGATGTCCGGCACCGACGACGGCGGCACCGCCACCGACTACGCCGCCCCGGAGATCGCGGTCACGCTCGTCGAGGTGGCAGAGGGCGGCACCGCGCAGGATATCTCCGGTTCGGTCACCCTGACCGGGGTGGAGGGGCGCAATACCCGCGGCGGCGGCGACATGCCCTCGGTCGAGAGCGCCTTCACCGCCGCGGAGGTCGCCGCCGCCTTCGTCGGCACCGACCCCGAGACAGGCGGCACCTTCGACTTCAGCATGAGCGCGGCGGATGTCAGTTCCACCTCGTCCGGCACGCTGTCCTCGCTCTACGCCGCCAGCGACGACCTCGGGGCGCTGATCGAGGACGGCTTCGCCGTGCGGGGCGAGGGCGGCACCGGCCCCGTCGCGCTCACCCTCGTGACCGAGGGGATGCCCGAGAGCTTCTCGCTCGACGCGGGCATGACCGGCACTTCCGGCACCGTTCGCATCGACGGCGAGCGGATGGAGTACGATTTCGGCTTCGATGGCACCGCCTTCACCGCCTCGGGCTCCGAGATCCCGTTTCCGCAGGTGACGGGGGGCCTCGGGGCGCTGCGGACGCTCATCTCGGTGCCCTCCACGCCCACCGACGACGCGCAGCCGATGGACCTGACCGTGGCGCTGCGCGACCTGACGCTCGGCGAAGAGATCTGGTCGCTCTTCGACCCGGCCGGCCAACTGCCGCGCGACCCCGCGACGCTGGTCGTCGACCTCGGCGGCCAGATGCGGATGCTGACCGACATGTTCTCGGAAGAGGCCATGATGTCGGCCGAGGCTCCGGCCGAGGTGACCGCGCTCGACATCGAGGAACTGCGTCTGGCGCTCGCCGGCGCCCTGCTGACGGGCGAGGGCGGCTTCACCTTCGACTACGATGCGCCGGGGCCCTTCGGGCCGGGCTCGCCCGCGCCCGACGGCGGGGTGAACCTGCGCCTCGAAGGCGGGCAGGGCCTGCTCGAGACGCTGGTCGGCATGGGGCTGCTGCCCGAGGAGCAGGCAATGATGGTCCGCATGATGACCGGCATGGTCGCCCGGCCGGCGCCGGAAGGCGGCGACGTGCTGCTCTCCGACATCACCGTGCAGCCCGACGGCACGGTGCTGGCCAACGGCGCGCCTCTGCCGTTCTGATCGCTGCCGGAGCGCGCCCCCGGGCTGCGCCCCGGCCCGCGCTGGCCATCCTGCGCCGCTGGCGCGCGGCCCGGCCACCCTCGCCATGGCATCGGCCGCCCTTGCGCCGGGCGGCCGCTCAGCCTAGCTGCCTGAGATGCGGCGCGGCCCCGGCTGCGCGCTCTCCCCACGCGGCGTGCCCGAGGGCGTGTCGCCGCCCGCCCCTGCCCGTCCGCCAACCGGAGGCCCCATGCACGAGCCGCTCGACCGCCTGTCCCATGCCCTGCTCGACGCCGCGCGCTCGGCCGGGGCCGAGGCGGCCGACGCCATCGCGGTCGCCGGCACGTCGCTTGCCATCGACGTGCGCGCCGGCGCGCTGGAGCAGGCCGAGCGGGCCGAGGGGGTCGACGTGGGCCTGCGGGTGATGATGGGGCGGCGGCAGGCCTGCGTGTCGTCGTCCGAGACCTCGGCCGAGACCTTCGCCGAGATGGCCGAGCGCGCGGTCGCCATGGCCCGCGAGGCGCCAGAGGATCCCGGCGTCATGCAGGCCGACCCCGCGATGCTGGCCACCGACACCGACATGGCGCGCCTCGAGATGGACGACCCCGCGCCCGAGCCCGATCCCGCCGCACTGGAAGAGGCCGCGCGTGCGGCCGAGGCGGCCGCGCTCTCGGTCACCGGCATCTCGACTGTCGAAAGCGCTTCGGCCGCCTATGGCCGCCGTCGCGTGCACCTGGCGACCTCGGGCGGCTTCTCCGCCGGCTGGGCGCGGACCGATTCCAGCCTGTCCTGCATCGCCATCACCGGCGAGGGCACCGGGATGGAGCGCGATTATTGCGGCGAGGGGCGCGTCTGGCGCGCCGACCTGCCGAGCCCCGACTGGGTGGGGCGCACCGCCGCCGAGCGCACCGTCGCCCGGGCAGGCGCCCGCAAGCCCCCGACCGGCCGATACCCCGTGCTTTACGACGAGCGCGTGGCGGGCGGCCTGATCGGCCACCTCGTGGCGGCGGTCAACGGCACGGCCATCGTGCGCGGGGCCTCCTGGCTGACGGGCGCGCTGGGCGAAGAGGTGCTGCCCGTGGGCCTCTCGCTCGTGGAAGAGCCGCACCGCCCGCGCGCCTCGGCCTCGCGCCTGTTCGACGGAGAGGGCCTGCCGACCGAGACGCGCCCGCTGGTCGACGACGGCACGCTCGTGCGCTGGGTGCTCGACCTCTCCACCGCGGCCAAGCTGGGCCTCGACAGCACGGCGAACGCGGCGCGCGGCACGTCCTCTCCGCCCTCGCCGTCTGCCGGCAATCTTCGGCTGACGCCGGGCGCGCGCAGCCGCGAGGAGCTGATCGCCGAGATGGGCACCGGCCTGCTGGTCACGTCGCTCATCGGCGCCACGATCAACCCCACCACCGGCGACTACTCGCGCGGCGCGTCGGGCTTCTGGGTCGAGAACGGCGAGATCGCCTACCCGGTCAACGAATGCACCATCGCGGGCAACCTGCGCGAGATGCTGCGCACGGTGGTGCCGGCCAACGACGCCCGCCCGCACCTTGCGCGCGTCGTGCCGTCGCTGCTGGTCGAGGGCCTCACCCTTGCCGGCGCCTGAGCTCGTGAGCCGGACCGCGCCCGCCCCCGACCCGGCCGCCGATCTGGCGCTGCTGGCCGAGGCGGCCGAGGGCGCGGCCGAGATCGCCCTCTCTCACTGGCGGCAGGACCCGAAGGTGTGGGACAAGCCGGGCGACGAGGGGCCGGTCACCGAGGCCGACCTCGCCGTCGACGCCTACCTCTTCGAGCGCCTGCGCGCCGCCCGGCCGGGCTATGGCTGGATGTCGGAGGAGACGCCCGACGACCTCGCCGCGCGCGCGGCCGACACGCTTTTCATCGTCGACCCGATCGACGGCACCCGCGCCTATGCGCGCGGCGAGCCCGTCTGGGCGCATTCGCTCGCCGTCGTCCATGCCGGACGTCCCGTGGCAGCAGTGGTCCACCTGCCCGCCGAGGGGGTGCGCTACGCCGCCGCCGCCGGGCACGGCGCCACACGAGACGGCGCGCCCATCGCTCCCGTCGCCGTGCCGCCCGCGCTCGACGCGGCCGACATGCTGGTGACGCGCCCCAACCTCGCCGCCGGGCTCTGGCGCGGCCCGGTGCCCTCGCTCGCGCGCCATTTCCGCCCCTCGCTGGCCTACCGGATCGCGCTCGTGGCCGAGGGCCGCTTCGACGGCATGCTGACCTTACGCGATTCGTGGGAATGGGACGTGGCCGCCGGCGCGCTGATCGCCGAAGAGGCCGGCGCCCGCGTGACCGACCGGGCGGGCCGGCCGCTGTCGTTCAACAACGCCGGGCGAAAGACCGCGGGCGTGCTGGCCGCGCCGCCCACGCTCCATGCCGAGACGCTGGCGCGCCTCGCCCCCGGCGCCCGGATCGAGTGATGCAAGGCCGCGGAGCCGGTATCGGTGGCAGCGCGGCTTGACTGCGCCGCGCCCGATCGTAGCCTGCCGAGACGGCGCGAGGGAGGAGAACGGTGACCGACCGATCGCATCGGGTGCCCGCCGCACGGGGCCGAGGCCGGGCGGGCAGCCCCGCCCGACCCACGGCCGCCCGCCCCACGGCCGCCCGACGCACGGCTGCCGGCCCCGCACAGGCCGAGCGCCCGTGCTGAGACGTGCGGTGCAGTCAGGCCTCGTCAGGGCGTCGCCCGGCGAAAGCGGGCGCGGCCCGGTCGGCTGGCTGCGCCGCGCTCTAGGCGTCGCGCGCCCCGCAGAGCCCGGGCCCCGCCTGCCCTCGGAGCGGCAGCCTGTCCTCCGAGCCCACACGCGCCGCCTGCTCTGCATCGGCCCCGACCACCGGGCCTTCGCCGACCTTTCCGACCGGCTCGCCGACGACCTGCCGGATCTCGAGATCCTCCTGCCCGCCGCCCCGCCCGGCGCAATGGCGGCGACCACGGGGGCCGAGGCTTCGCGCGCCAGCCAGCCGCCGGCCGAACGGGGGCGGCGCGCGGCCGGTCGCTGGATCGCCGCCACCGCGCCCGACCTCGCGCTCTGGCATGGCGAGATCGGCCCCGGGCCGTTGCTCGAGGCGTTGCTTGCCGCGCAGGTGCCCGTGGTCGCCGTCGACGTGCCCACGCCACCGGGCGAAGTCGGGCGGCGGCGCGCATGGCGCAACCTGCTGGGCGGCCTGTCCCGCATCCTCGTCCGCGACGAAGCGGCAGCGCGCGCCCTGCGGCAACTCGGGCCGGCCGGCCTGCGCCTCGAGGTTGCGGGGCGCTTCGTCCCCGTCCCCGACCCGCCACCCTGCGACGAGAGCGACCGCGATCATTTTGCCCAGCTTCTGCACGGCCGGCCCGCCTGGCTCGCCGTCCTCCCCACCGAGGCCGAGATCCCCGCCTTCGTCGAGGCGCACCGCCTCGCGCTGCAGGGCGCGCACCGGTTGCTGCTCCTGCTCTGCCCGCGCGACCCAGCGCAGGGCGCAGCGCTCGCCTCGTGGCTCAGGGGCGAAGGCTGGCGGGTCGCGCGGCACAACGCGGGCGAGGAGCCGGACGACGGCACCGAGGTCTTCGTCGTGGACGACCCAGGGGAAATCGGGCTGTGGTATCGCCTCGCCCCGATTTGCGCGATCGGTGGCAGCTTCCGCCCGGACGCGGGCGGCGCGGCCGACCCGGCCGACGCGGCCCGGCTCGGCTCGGCGATCCTCTGCGGGCCCGAAGGCGCGCCGCACGCCGAGTGGATCGAGCGGCTCGACCGCGCGGGCGGCATGGCCCGCGTCCAGGAACTCGGCAGCCTTGGCGTCGTCCTGTCCGACATGCTCCCGCCCGATCGTGCCGCATCGCTGGCGCAGGTGGCTTGGGACGTGGCGAGCGACGGCGCCCGCGTGCAGGAGCGCGTCGTGGCCGCCCTGCGCGACGTGCTGCGCGACACATCTTCGGGGGCGCCGCCGGGGCCGCGTGCCAGGGGCGAGGGCTGATGCGCCCGCCCGCCTTCTGGTCGGCCCCGCCCGACAGTCCCGGCCTCGCCGCGCGTGCGCTCGCGCCGCTTGGCCGGCTCTATGCCGGCGCCACCGCGCGGCGCGTGGCACGCGAGCCGAAGCACCGCGCCGGCGTGCCGGTCATCTGCGTGGGCAACCTCACCGCGGGCGGCACGGGCAAGACGCCGACCGTCATCGCGCTGGTGCAGCTCTTGGGCGAGGGCACCCACGTCGTCACGCGGGGCCACGGCGGCCGCCTCGAGGGGCCGGTGCGGGTGGAGGAACGGCGCCACCGCGCCGAAGACGTGGGCGACGAGCCGCTCCTGCTCGCCGCCTTCGCGCCGACCTGGGTGGCGAAGGACCGCGCCGCCGGCGTGCGCGCGGCCGAGGCTGCCGGTGCGGCGCGTGTCGTGCTCGACGACGGCCACCAGAACCCCTCGGTGGCGAAGGACCTTTCGCTCGTCGTGGCCGACGCGCATGCAGGCTTCGGCAACGCGCGATGCATCCCCGCCGGCCCGCTGCGCGAGCCCGTGGCGGCGGGCCTCGCCCGCGCCGACCTGCTCCTGACGATCGGCGACGAGGCCGCGCAGGCCCGCTTCGACGCGACATGGGGTGATGCGGTGACGGTGCCGCGCCTGCGCGGCCGCCTCGCGCCCCTGCCGACCGGGATGGACTGGGCCGGCCTGCCCGCCCTCGCCTTCGCGGGGATAGGCCGCCCCGAGAAGTTCTTCGCCACGCTCCGCGCCCTCGGCGCCGACCTCCGCCGCGCCGAGGCGCTCGACGACCACCAGCCCTTCACGCGCGCCCTGCTGACCCGCCTAGAGACCGAGGCGAAGCTCGTCGGCGCGCAGATGGTCACGACCGAGAAGGATGCCGCGCGCCTGCCGCCCGACTTTCGGCCAAAGGTGCTCACCCTGCCGGTGCGGCTCGAGATCGACGACAGGGCGCCCCTCGACGCGGCGCTGGAGCGCTCTGCGGCCGCCCGGAGCTGACCCCGACCCCGCCGCGCGCGCCCCCCTTGGTGCAGAGCGCGGAAAGGCGTTTGCAAACGCCTTTCCCCGCGCCGTTCAGTCGCCGAGCTTCTCGTCGAGGATCTCGGCGAAATCGGCATAGGGCATGTTTGAGAACTTCTCGCCATCGATGATGAACGAGGGCGTCGCGTTGATCCCGTCGGCTTCGGCGTTCTGCTGGTACCACGCCACCAGGGTCTGCGCCTTCTGCCCGTCCGACAGGCAGGTATCGAGCTGCTCGTCGGTCAGGCCCGCGGTCTTGCCGATGCGGCGCAGCTTGTCGACGACCTCGGTGGGCTCGCCCCGCGTCCATTCGCGCTGGCGCTCGTAGATCAGATCGGCGATGCCGAAATAGCGCTCCTCGCCACCGCAGCGGGCGACCATCCCCGCCCAGAGGCCGGGTCGATCGAAATAGACCTCGCGATGGACGAAGCGGACCTGCCCGGTATCGACGTAATTCTCCTTGAGACGCGGGAAGACCTCCTCGTGGAAGGTGGCGCAGTGGGGGCAGGTGAACGAGGCGTATTCGATCACCGTGACGGCCGCGTCCCGGGGCCCCAGAGCCATCTCGGCGATCGACGAGGTGTCGATCCCGGCAGCCTCCTGCGCCTCGGCGGCCATGGGCAGGGCGGGCAGCGCGCGGTCGGGCGCGGGCCGGGCGAACCAGAAGACGGCGGCGCCGGCGAGGGTCACGGCGAGGAGGGAGAGAAGGGGGATACGGGTCATGTCTGTGTCATGGCCTTTCGTCTGTGTCGGGCGCGGCATGCCCGCACCGGGAGAGGACGTTGGCACCGAGGCGAGCGAGCGCGGCCCGGAGGCCATCGTCGGCCACGCCCTCGGCGTAGCTTTGACCGGCCTGCGCGGCGACCGGGTCGGGCGCGCGCGGGGCGCGCGCGCCGGTGAAGGCGGCCTGCCCCTCGGCGAAGCCGGTGGGCGCGGTCTGGGTCAGGCGAATCCGGCTGATCGCGGCGTAACCGTAGCAGGCGTTGATACGCTCGCGCAGCCGCGGCTCGTGCATCTGCAGCAGGGGTGCGTGGGCGCCGGTCGTCAACAGCGTCAGCGTCGCGCCGAGGCCCCCCCTAGCGTAACTCACCTCGACCGGACGGGCGATGGCGGCAATGTCGCTGCCCGCCACCTCGTCCCAGTGGGTCAGCAGGCGCGACACCGCGAATCCCCGCGATTCCGAGGCGGTGCGCACACGCGTCTCCACCAGCGCGCCAGCCTGCCGGAAGCCGCGCCCGCGGCGCGTCGTGCGCGCCTGCCCCGCGGTCTTGCCGTCTGCGGATGTTCCGCTCGCCATGCGCGCCCGTCCCGCCCTGCCTTTCCTGCACTCGCCTCCTATCATATCGGGGCGACGGCAAAGGGCCAGCGAGACGATGGAAATGAGCGTCAAGAATGCGTGACGATGCGGCAGAGCCCGGGGCAGGCCCCGGCGCCGCGCTGCGGGCCTGGTACGACGGGCACGCCCGCGACCTGCCGTGGCGCGTGCCGCCCGGCGCGGGGCATCGGGCCGATCCCTACCGCGTCTGGCTGTCCGAGGTGATGCTGCAGCAGACGACCGTCGCCGCCGTCATCCCCTATTTCCATCGCTTCACCGCGCTCTGGCCCACCGTGGCGCATCTCGCCGCCGCCGAGGATGCCGCGGTGATGGCCGAGTGGGCGGGCCTCGGCTATTACGCCCGCGCCCGCAACCTGCTGAAATGCGCCCGCACCGTGGCGGCCGAGCTTGGCGGCGCCTTCCCCGACACCGCCGAGGGGCTGCGCGCGCTGCCCGGCATCGGCCCCTACACGGCCGCCGCGATCGCGGCCATCGCCTTCGACCGGCCCGAGACGGTGGTCGACGGCAATGTCGAGCGGGTGATGGCCCGCCTCCACGCCGTAGAGACGCCGCTGCCCGCCGCCAAGCCCGTGCTCGCCGCCCACGCCGCCGCCCTGACCCCGCAGGAGCGGCCGGGCGACCACGCGCAGGCGGTGATGGATCTCGGCGCCACGATCTGCACCCCGCGCTCGCCCGCCTGCGGCATCTGCCCGGTGATGCGCTGGTGCCGAGCCCGCGCCGCGGGGCTCGCCGCCGAGCTGCCCCTCAAGGCCCCGAAGAGGGCCAAGCCCACCCGCCTCGGCCTCGTCTATGTCGCGCGGCGGGCCGACGGCGCGGTGCTGCTCGAGACCCGGCCCGACGGCGGCCTCTTGGGCGGAATGCTCGGCTTTCCCTGCACCGACTGGGCCGAGGCACGGCCGCCGGAGGCGCCGCCGCTCACGGCCGAATGGCGCGCGTCGGGCGAGGTGCGCCACACCTTCACCCACTTCCACCTGCGCCTCGCCCTGCGCCTCGCCGAGGTGCCGCTGCAGGCAGTGCCCGAACGCGGCGCCTTTACCGGCCGCCACGCCTTTCGCCCGCAGGCGCTGCCGACGCTCATGCGCAAGGTGTGGAACCTTGCGGCACCCGACTTCCCGCCGCTTTGATTTCGCCACAATCGCCGCCTAGCCTCGCGCGCGTCAGAGGATCAACGCCATGACTGCAACGCACCCGTCCACGCCAGCCGCCCCGCCGATCGCCCGCGCCGGGCACGCCGCGCCGTTCTGGATGTCGCTGCTCACGGTGCCCCTGGCGGTCATGACAATCA
Source organism: Rhodovulum sp. 12E13 (assembly GCF_003340565.1). GTDB lineage: Bacteria > Pseudomonadota > Alphaproteobacteria > Rhodobacterales > Rhodobacteraceae > HLUCCA09. The sequence goes on from NZ_QPLK01000025.1 coordinate 10,199, forward strand.
CGCAGGGCGGCTGGTGGGTGATCTCGCTGCCGCTCTTCGCCTGGGGCCTCTTCACGCTGCTCGACGCCCTGTCAGGGCTGAACCCGACGAACGAAGACCCCGACACGCCGCCCGAACTGCTGTTCTGGTATCGCCTGATCACGCTGATCTGGTTTCCCATCCAGGCTTCGCTTCTGGTCTTCGCGCTCGCCGTGGTGCCCGGCTCCGACCACCTGACGCTGCTCGAGAAATGGGCCGTCTTCTTCGGCCTCGGCGTCGTCTCGGGCGCGGTGGGCATCGTCTACGCCCACGAACTGATGCACCAGAAGAACCGGGCGGAGCGGTGGCTGGGCGACCTGCTGCTCGCCTCTGTCCTCTACAGCCATTTCCGCAGCGAGCACCTCCTGGTGCATCACCGCTACGTCGGCACCGTGCGCGACGCGGTGACGGCGCGCTACAACGAGGGCTTTCACCGCTTCTTTCCAAGGGTGCTGCGCGACGGCTTCACCTCGGCGCTCCGGGCCGAGGCGGAGCGGCTGAAAAAGCGCGGCAGGAGCCCGTGGTCGCTGCAGAACCCGTTCTGGCGCTACGCCGCGCTGCAGGGCGCCTGGGTCGCGCTTGCGCTCGCGCTCGGCGGCGTGGGCGGTCTGATCCTGTTCTGCGTCTGCGCCTTCACGGCAATCTGGCAGCTCGAGCTGACCAATTACATCGAGCACTACGGGCTGACGCGAAAGCATCTCGGCGACGGCAAGTACGAGCACGTCAAGCCGCGCCATTCGTGGAATGCCTCGCACCGGGCGTCGAACTGGCTGCTCATAAACTTGCAGCGCCATTCCGATCACCACTACAAGCCCGATCGTCGTTTTCCCCTGCTCCAGACCTATGCCGAGGACGAGGCCCCGCAATTGCCCTACGGATATCCGCTGATGGCCCAGATCGCGATGATCCCGCCGCTCTGGCGGCGCGTGATGAACCCTCGCGTGCGGGCGTGGCGCAAGCAGTTCTACCCCGAGATCGCCGACTGGAGACCCTACCGCGACGGGACTCTGCCGCCCCCGCGCTAGGGCCTGCGATCGTGCGCTTCGAACAAAGCACCGGTCGCGCGCGTTCCTTTCGGATGGAAAGCCGCCCGAAGAACCGCGTGCTCAGATCGCTCGCCCCCGACACCCGCCGCGCCGTCCTCGACGCCTGCGAGCGCGTGGACCTCGACGCCGGCACCGTGCTCGCCCACACGGGAGAGCAGACGCCCGCGCTGCACTTTCCCGAAACGGCGGTCGTGTCGACGCTGGCGAGCTACAGCGACGGCGCGACCATCGAGATGGCCAATGTGGGGCGCGAGTGCTGCACCGGAATCGGGCTGATCCTCGGCGAGGGCCGCCAGCTCAACACCAACCAGGTGCAGATCGGCGGAACCGCGCTGACCCTCCTGCCTCAGGCCCTCGAGCCACTGCGACGCGACTACCGCGACTTCGAGCGCGTGCTGTTGTCGGTGGTCCAGGCCATCTTCTACCAGGTGCTCGTCTCGGGCGCCTGCAACGGGGCGCACAATGCGCGCCAGCGACTCGCCCGATGGCTCCTGACCATGAGCGACCGCACCGACGACGAGACCATGCCGCTGACGCAGGAGTTTCTGTCGGACATGCTGGGCGTGCGGCGCCCCACCGTCACCCAGGCCGCGGCAGAGCTGCAGCGCGAGGGGCGAATCGACTATGCCCGCGGGCGCATCCGCGTGCTCGATCACGGCGCGTTGCGCGAGGCGAGCTGCGAATGCTACGATCTCGTCCGCGCGGCCTATGACACTCTCCTTCCCGAGAGGGGCCGTTGGGCCTGAGGCCAACCGCTCTGTACGGTACCGAACAGACGATGCCGTGGCGGCTCGTTAGGTCGGATTGGCCGGAGCATGTTGGCCACTGGCCGGGTGCATCCCATCTGCAGCCGGAAAGGGAAGCATGGCAGGCGTGGGCACGTTGGACGACGAGGGCGAAGAGCGCGACGTGGCGCACGCCATCCAGCGGTCGCAGCTGGCGATGGTGATGACCGATGCCCATGCCGCCGACGACCCTATCACCTATGTCAACGCAGCCTTCGAGACGATGACGCACTATCCGCGCGAGGCTGCGCTCGGCCGCAACTGCCGCTTCCTTCAGGGGCCGCAGACCGGCCCGGCCGACGTGGCGCGCATCCGCGAGGGCCTGCGCTCCGGGCACGAGTTCCAGGTGACGCTCACCAACCACCGCGCCGACGGAACCCCGTTTCGCAACCAGATCCTGATTACGCCGGTGCACGACGAGTCGGGGCAGCTCAGTGCCCATTTCGCCGTCCTGCGCGAGGTCGCGCCGCCGATGGAGGTGGCCGAAGAGGATGACGACACGGTCGAGTTGCTGCGCGAACTTCAGCACCGGGTGAAGAACCATCTCGCCATGATCGTGAGCATGATCCGCGTGCAGGCGGCGCGCGACGTCACGCCCGATTCGCTCAGGGCGATCGGACGGCGGGTCGAGGCGCTCGCGCTCCTCTACGAGGAGATGATGAAGGCCGAGAGTCGGCCCGGCGCCGATCGCACCATCGCGGCCGGCAGCTATCTCGGCCGCATCGCGGCGGTCGTCTCGGGCCTGCAAGCACGCGACGATGTCGAGATGAGCCTCGACTGCGATTCGCTGGAGCTGACGCTCGACCAGGCGGCGCGGCTGGGGCTCCTGCTGTCGGAGTTCCTGACCAACGCGCTCGAACACGCCTTCGAGGGGCGCGCGGGCGGCGCGGTGCAGGTCCGGCTCGAACGTCTGGAGCGAAACGTGCGCCTGACGGTCGAGGATGACGGCATCGGCATGCCCGAGGGCAGCGACTGGCCCGTCACCGCGCCGTCTATCTCGGCGCAGCACCGGCAGGCCGAAGAGGGCGAGGGCCGGCTCGACACCACGGCGCAGGGCGGCCAGCCCGGCGTGGGGGGCAGCATCGTCGCCGCGCTCGCCCGGTCGCTGCGCGCCGATCTCATGGTTGCCCCCCGGCCGGGTGGCGGAACATCCGTCACGGTCGTCTTCGAGCCCTGAGCGAAAAAAAGGCCCCGCCGGCGCGGGGCGCACGGCGGGGCAAGGGGTGCCGCGGTGTCGGAAGCCGCAGGCACCGGCGGTACCTCGGAACTCTCAGGGGTGCGGGCCCATCTCGGCCCTGATCTGCTGGCGAAGCACGTCGATGGGCACCGGCACGCCGTCGCGCCGGACGTGCCAGTATGTCCACCCGTTGCACGACGGCGCCCCCTCGAGCGCCGCGCCGACCTGGTGGATCGAGCCGGTCACGCCGTCGGCCACGAGGGTGCCGTCGGCCCGTACCCGCGCGGCGCGCTGACCCTTGGCGCAGGTCAGCACCTCGCCGGGCCGCAGCAGACCCCGCTCGACCACCTGCCCGAAGGGCACGCGGGGCGCGGCGCGCTTCGAGGCGGTGACGGCGAGCGCCCCGGCATCGAGCTTTCGCACCCTGCCGATGCGCTTGGCGGCAATCGCGCGGTAGGACTCTTCGCGCTCGATGCCGACGAAGTCGCGCCCCAGCGCCTTGGCCACCGCGCCCGTCGTGCCGGTGCCGAAGAACGGGTCGAGCACCACGTCGCCGGGATTGGTCGTGCCGACAAGCACGCGGTAGAGCAGGCTCTCGGGCTTCTGCGTGGGGTGGGCCTTGTCGCCGTTGCCGTCCTTCAGGCGCTCGGCCCCGGTGCAGAGCGGCAGCACCCAGTCGGAGCGCATCTGCACCCCCTCGTTCAGTGCCTTCAGCGCCTCGTAGTTGAAGGTGTATTTCGCCCCCTCGGCGCGGGAGGCCCAGATCAGCGTCTCGTGCGCATTGGTCAGCCTCTTGCCCCGGAAGTTGGGCATCGGGTTGGCCTTGCGCCAGACCACGTCGTTGAGGATCCAGAAGCCGGCATCCTGCACGGCCGCGCCGACGCGGAAGATGTTGTGGTAGCTGCCGATCACCCAGAGCGCACCGGTGGGCTTGAGCACACGCCGCGCCTCGGCCAGCCAGCCGCGCGTGAAGGCGTCGTAGGCCTCGAAGCCGGTGAAGCGGTCCCACGCATCGTCGACGGCATCGACGCGGCTGTTGTCGGGGCGGTGGAGTTCGCCCCGCAATTGCAGGTTGTAGGGCGGATCGGCGAACACGAGGTCGACCGAGGCTTCGGGCAGGGCCTGCATCGCCTCGATGCAATCGCCCGCGAGGATGGTGTTGATCGGTAGCGCCTCAGCGCGCCCGGGCGCCGCCGCGCCCGGCCCGGTACGTGTCGTCATCGTTGGTCTGCCTCGTCCCCGCGCCTTTGCGGCGCTTCTTGGGGGGCAGGATGAGTCAGGCCCGATTCGCCGTCAATTTCTTTTTTCGAATCAGGGGCTTGGGCTTTCCTCTTGCCACAAGATATTGCGGACGGGGGCGAAGCTACGCCTATGATGCGGGGTCGGCCCGAGATCTTGGAGCGCCGACAGATGCATTTTGGTCGCATAGCCCGCGTTCGTCTCCCAGCCATAGCCGGGGTGCTGTTGCGCCAGCTCCACCATCGCCCGGTCGCGCGCCACCTTGGCCACGATCGAGGCCGCCGCGATCGACAGGCAGAGCCCGTCGCCGCCTATCACGGGCGTCGCCGGGCAGGGCAGATCGTCGGGGCACCGGTTGCCGTCGACCAGCGCGTGGCAGGGCGGCAGGCCGAGCAGACCGACGGCCTGTCGCATCGCCAGCAGGGCCGCATGCAGGATGTTGAGCCGGTCGATCTCCTCGACGCTGACGTGCACCACCGCGACCTCGGCGTTGGCCATGATCTCGGCGGCGAGCGCCTCGCGCGTGGCACGGTCGAGCGCCTTGGAATCGTCGATGCCCGGTGGGATGCGCGCAGGGTGCAGCACGACGGCCGCCGCCGTGACCGGGCCGGCGAGCGGCCCGCGGCCCACCTCGTCGAGCCCGGCGATCCGGGTGGCCCCTTCCGCCAGCAGGGCGGCCTCTCTCGAGAAATCCGGCATGGGGCCGAGAGAGCCGCCCCAGGCGCGCGGGCGCAAGCGAAAAGTCGCCCCTGGCCCGCTTCGGCCCGCCTGACCGGGCGCAACCGGCGTTTGCATTCGCGCCCCGCGCCCCTTACATCGCGGCCAGTCGCGCGAGGGCCCGCATGAACTGGATCTCGAACTACGTCCGCCCCAAGATCAATTCGCTCTTCTCGCGCCGCGAGATGCCGGAGCACCTGTGGACGAAGTGCCCCGAATGCGGGACGATGCTGTTCCACCGGGAACTGGCGACCAACCTCAACGTCTGCACCGCCTGCGGCCACCACATGGCGCTGACGCCGCGGGCGCGCTTCGCCACGCTCTTCGACGGTGGCGTGTTCACCGAGGTTCCGGTGGCCGAGCCGCTGGCCGACCCGCTGCACTTCCGCGACAGCAAGCGCTACACCGACCGGATGCGAAGCGCCCAGCGCGACACCGGCGAGAAGGAGGCGATGCTGGTCGCCGAGGGCGAGATGGGGCGCACCCCGATCGTCGCCGCCGCGCAGGACTTTTCCTTCATGGGCGGCTCCATGGGGATGTATGTCGGCAACGCCATAGTCGCTGCCTGCGCCCGTGCGACCGAGCTGCGGCGCCCGCTGATCCTGTTTTCCGCCGCCGGGGGCGCGCGGATGCAGGAGGGTATCCTGTCGCTGATGCAGATGCCCCGCACCACGGTCGCCGTGGAAGAGCTGCGCGAGGCCGGCCTGCCCTACATCGTCGTGCTGACCCACCCCACGACGGGCGGCGTGACGGCGAGCTACGCCATGCTGGGCGACATCCACATCGCCGAGCCCAACGCGCTGATCTGCTTCGCCGGCCCCCGCGTGATCGAGCAGACCATCCGCGAGAAGCTGCCCGAGGGCTTCCAGCGGGCCGAGTACCTGCTCGACCACGGTATGCTCGACCGGGTGACGCACCGGCGCGAGCTGCGCGACGAACTGATCACCGTGACGCGAATGCTGATGGGACTGCCGCCGGCGGTGAAGGGCGATCTGCCCCCGCCGCTCGATCTCGCCGCGCCCGAGGCCCAGCCCGACGCTCCGGCGGAAGACGGCGCAGAGGGCACCACCGAGACGGGCGACCAGCGGCCGGGCCCGAAGGCGGACGCCGCCGAATGAGCCCCGCCGATACGGGGGGGGGAGCGGAAGCGCCAGGCGGCTCCGACGCGCTGCTCGCCCGCATGGGCGATCTGCACCCCAGCACCATCGACCTCTCGCTCGACCGCACCTGGCGCCTTCTCGACGCGCTCGGCAATCCGCAGGACAGGCTGCCGCCCGTCATCCACATCGCCGGGACGAACGGCAAGGGCTCGACCCTCGCCATGCTGCGCGCGGGGCTGTCCGCCGCCGGGCAGCGGGTGCATGCCTATACCTCACCCCATCTCGTGCGCTTCCACGAGCGGATCGCGCTGGCGGGCGCCGAGATCTCGGAACCCGCGCTGGTCGACGTGCTGGAGAGGACGCTCGCCGCCAACGCCGGCCAGCCGATCACCTATTTCGAAGCGACGACCTGCGCGGCCTTCCTCGCCTTCGCCGAGGCAGAGGCCGACACGCTCCTGCTCGAGGTCGGCATGGGCGGGCGACTCGACACGACCAACGTCATCGCCCGCCCGCAACTGACGATCATCACGCCGGTCGATCTCGACCACCAGGCGTTCCTGGGCGAGACGCGGTCCGAGATCGCCGGAGAGAAGGCCGGCATCCTCAAGCGCGGCGTGCCCTGCGTCGTCGCTCGCCAGGAGGAGGACGCGCTGGAGGTGATCGAGGCGCGCGCCGCACGCCTCGGCGTACCGCTGCTCGCCGACGGCCAGCATTGGCATGTCTGGCAGGAGCGTGGGCGCCTCGTGTTCCAGGACGAGACCGGCCTGCTCGACCTGCCGCTGCCTGCCCTGCCCGGCCCGCACCAGGTGGCCAATGCCGGCACCGCGCTCGCCGCGCTGCGCCATCTCGGCCACGGCGAGGCGGTCTGCGAGGCCGCGATGATCGGGGCGCGCTGGCCGGCGCGCATGCAGCGTCTCGCCGGCGGCCTCGCCACCCTCCTGCCTGGCGGCGAGCTGTGGCTCGACGGCGGCCACAACCCCCATGCCGCCGCTGCCATGGCGGCCACCCTGCGCCCCCGCGCCGGCGACACGCGGCCCCTGCACCTCGTCTTCGGCCTGCAGGGCGCGCGCGACGCCGCCGCCGTGCTCGCCCCCTTCGCCGACCTTGCCGACCGGCTGACCGCCGTGCCCGTGCCCGGCGAGGCCGCCAGCCAGCCAACCGCGGCGCTTGCCGCCGCCGCCCGCGCCCACGGCATGGCGGCCGACGAGGCGGATGGCGTCGATACGGCGCTCACCGCCATCGCGAGCGAGACGCCGCGGGCGCGCGTGCTGATCTTCGGCTCGCTCTACCTCGCCGGCGCTGTCCTGCGGCAGCAGGACGCGCTGTAGGGCCGTGCGGCCCCGTCGACCCGCCCTGCCTGACCCGGCCGGGCGTCGGCGCGCCACCCCGACGGCCAAGTCGAGTCTCACCCTGCGTAACGGTCGCGCCCGAAAGCGACGCGGATCGCAGCCCGATCATCCGCGTTCGCGCCGCCCGTGCGTCGCCCGCGCGGACCGCGTTCTTCGAACGACGGCCCGCCCACCCGACGCATCCCTCGCCTGCGCGCGCGCTGGCCACGGCCCGCCCCATCATCCTGGCCCAAATACTCCCGCCGGAGGCACGCGCCCGGTCCGGGCGCAGAAAAGGGGAAACGCGCCGCAGGCGCTCCGCCTGGTCATGGCCGATCAGGCGCCCCAACCCTCCGACTGCATCTCCATCAGTCGGCTCGCGGTGCGGGCGAACTCGAAGCTGCCCTCGCCCTCAATGTAGAGGAAATCGGGCGGTGCGGCTGCCGTGCAGATCAGTTGCACGCGCGCCTCGTAGAGGGCGTCGACCAGCGTCACGAAGCGGCGCGCCTCGTTGAAGTTGTCGCGCGACAGCCGGGGGATGTCGGTCAGCACCAGAACCCGCACCGCCTGCGCGATCGCAAGGTAGTCGGCCGGCCCCAACGGGTGGCCGCAGAGATCGAAGAAACCCGCCCGCGCCACGCCGTTGCGGAAGGCCGGGAGATCCACGTCGCGGCCCTGCACGCGCAGCACGAGGGGGTGCGGCTCGCCGCCGTCGAGCAGGTCGTCCCAGATCGCGTTGACGGCGGCGCGGGCCTCGTGGTCGTTGGGCGTGAGGTACGTGCGCGCCCCCGACAGGCGACCCTGACGGTAGTCGCGGTCGGCCGCGAGCTCGAGCACCTCCATGTGGCGCTCGATCAGGTCGATGAAGGGCAGGAAGACCTCGCGGTTGATCCCGTCCTTGTAGAGGTCGCGGGGCGGGCGGTTCGACGTCGTGACCACCGTCACGCCCGCCGCGAAGAGCCGCTCGAAGAGCCGGCCCACGATCATCGCGTCGGCGACGTCGGAGATCTGCATCTCGTCGAAGCAGAGCAGGTCGACATGGGCGATCACATCGCCGGCCACGGGCAGGATGGCGTCGTCGACCCCCGTCTTCCGGGCCTCGTGCAGGCCGGCATGGATCTCCTGCATGAAGGCGTGGAAGTGGACGCGCCGCTTGCGCTCGATAGGTGCGGCCTCGAAGAACAGGTCCATCAGCATCGACTTGCCGCGCCCCACCCCGCCCCAGAGGTAGAGGCCGCGCACCGGATCGCGGGGCGGCGCCTTCCCGAACAGGCCGCGCAAGCCCTTCTTCGGCGGCGGCGTCTGGCGGCCGATCTCGCGCCGGATCCGCTCGAGCGGCACTGCCGCCTGTTCCTGCGCCGGATCGGGCGCGAGCAGGCCGCGGCCGATCCGGTCGGCGAGGATCTCGGGCAGGGTTCGGGCGGGCGCGTCGGGCATCACCGCCGGTCTACCGCCTTGCCGGGCGGACGCAAGGCGCTCGCGCTGGCGGGCTGGCGCGACGCGGGGCAGGAGCGGGGCGACGGGGGGCGGGGCCGGGCCGAACCGGCAGGCGCAGGCTCCGGGAGGTGCGACGGCCGCCGAAAAAAAGCCCCGCGCCATAGCGCGGGGCCAGTCGGGAAGGGAACCAGAAGAACCGGAGGCCCAGGCATCAGCCTCCGGTCCCGCGCCGGGCACCCGATCGGGCACCTTCGGCGACACGGGCCGCGCCTTGACGCAACCGGTGCTCGGTCTCCCGAACGACCTCTTCGCCGTCGGGAATGCTGTGCCGCGCGCTCTCGGCCGCCTCCGTGGCCATGCCCCGGGCTTCGTCAAGGGCGCCGCGGGCGGCGTCGGCGATACGGGCGCGCTCCTGGCGATAGATCTCCTCGGCCTCGTCCATCAGCCGCTCCGACAGGTCGCCCAGTCGCTCGTCCTCGAAGCGCGAGCGGGGGAGGGCGGCGCCGACCGCCGCGCCGAGAGCGACGGCGAGCGTGCCCACGAGCAGCGGATGGTCGCGGTAGGCCTCCCGGGCGCTCCGACCGCCGTCGCGCAGGGCGTGGTCGGCGCGGTGGCGGGCGCGCTCCGACGCGTCGCGCAAGCGATCCCGGGCCTCCATCGCCCTCATGCGGGCGGCCACGACCCGGTTGCGGGCCTCGGCCGACATTTCTTCCGTGCCGGCCTCGACATGTTCCCGCAGCCTGTCGTAGCCGCGGCTCACCTCGCCGCGAGCCTGCTCCATCCTGTGCTGCGCCTCGTCCGCTGTCTCGCGCAACCGGCGCTCGTACGGCGCGAGACGAGAGCGGGCGCGGGCCCGGCCGCGCTGGCCGGCCGCCTCTGCACGCTGCCGCGCGGTGCGGGCTGCATGGCGCACATCCTCGCGCTCGACGCGGGGGGCGAACATCAGCGCCACACCGGCGGCCGCCAGCGCAGTGCCCACGGGGTTGCGGCGGGCGTGCTCGATCAGGCCCCGGCCAATGCCGGAGGTGCTGCGCACCAGGCCATGGCCGAGCCCTTCGGCCCATGCGCCGTCATCCTCGTCGAGATCGTGGTCCCCGAAACGGTCTGCTTCGAGCGCGTGGAGATCCTCCTCGTAGCCGCGCCAAAAGCTGTCTTCGGCCTTCGGCTCGAGGGGCTGACCCGAGCGGGTGGTCGCGGCCGCGGGGGACTGGGCCCCGACGGGGGCCTGCAGGCTCTCGCCAGCATGGCGGAACGGCTCGGGAGTGCGGTTGGTGGTAGGGTCGCTCATGTATCGTCTCCTTCGGGCCTCCGGCTCGGGCGGCGCGATGGGGGTCGCGGAAGCGGGCCGCCATCTTCATCTCTCGGCGTCGCCTGGCCTTACCGGCCCCGACGCGGGCGCGGCGGCTCGACCGGGATCGGGATCGGCCGGTGCTGCGGCGCGGGCGCACCGGGGCCGGGCAGCCAGCCTCCGATCCAGTCGCCGAGCCTGCCGCCCCAGCGGCGGCCGGGGCGCTTCGGCGGGCGGGGTGTCTTGCCGGTTTCGTCGGTCGCGGGTGCGGGCATGGCGGTGTCCGTCCTTTCGCGGGCTGATGTGGCATGTCTGTCTGTCGAGGGTCGAAACGCCTCCCTGGGTGGCTTGTTCCGCTGCGCCGATGCTGCGGTGGTGCATCGGCAAGCGCGACGCGCGGCGAAGACATCGAGGATCCTTCGCATCGCGTGCGCATGCGCATCGCGTGCGCATGAGTGCGCGATGCGGGATGCTGCCCCGCCCGTGGGCGGGCGAGCCGCCGGTGGCCCCGCGGCCATTCGGGCCACCCGGGGGAACATGGCACGGGGGCTCACGTTGGGCGGGTGGATCGCAGTGGATACCCGATGCGAAAAGGAGGACACATGACCCGCTTCACGCTTCTCGCGACCGCCGCCTCGCTGCTGGCCGCGCCTGCCCTGGCCGACAACCACATGGCGCAAAGTGACTCGGCCCAGACCACGGAGAACCAGGGCAGCGAGCAGATGGCCCAGGGCACCGGGACGGAGCCCGAGGGCCGCGGCCAGACCATGATGGACGACGGCGCCCAGTACGCCAGCGGAACCATGAGCAGTGACAACCAGCTTCAGAACATGATCCGCACGTCCGAGATCGTCGGCGGCGACGTCTATACGGTTCGCGACAATGAATGGACCGACGAGGAATGGGCCGAACTCGACATGTTCGACGATATTGGCGACGGTTGGGAGGATATCGGCAACATCACCGACGTCGTTCTCACCCCCGATGGCTCGCGGGCCGGCCTCGTGATCAGCCACGGCGGCTTCCTCGATATCGGCGATGACACCGTCCTCCTGACGATGGACGAGTTGCGCCGCGTCGGCTCGACCGAGGATGTCGGCGGCGACTACAACTACGTCACGCGCCTGACTCAGGACGAGATCGAACAGATGCCCGAGGTCGAGGAGAACTGGTGGTAATCGGCCGTCCGGCCGAACACTCAGCGCGACCGACCGGATACCGCCCCGCCGGCCCTCGCCGGCGGGGCGCTTGCGTGCCAGCCCCCCGAACGGAGGCGGCTCGATTCCTTATACGGGTGCAGACGGCCACATTCATCGAAGCTGATCCCGGTCTGCCCGGCGACCCGCGCCTTGCGCATCGGCGCACACGGCACCGCGACGGCAATGAGTATGCGGCCCGACAGGCTGCTCGGCGCCGTCGGCCGCCATGACGAGATCGATCCGCGTCTGATCCTCGACCGGGTCGCTGGCGAGAGGGCAGCCACGCTCCCGCCGATCGATGTGCGCGCCTGGTTCGCCTCGCTAACCCCACCTCGGCTATGGCGCCTTGCGGTGCCCTGGCGCGCGCAGCCGCCGGCACCGGGAACAAGCGACGGCGATGCCGGTTTTCCGCCCTGATGCAGCGATGACCGCTTGCCCCGACCGCAACCGCCCGATGGAGGAGTCTCAAGCCCATGACACCTGCCGAATCCAGCCCCGAGCCCGCGGAAGCGGCAGACCGCGCCCGCCGCGAGGCCAGCGAGGAAGCGCGCCGGGCGGGCGAAGAGGTCCGCGCGGCCGCGCGGGGCGTGCGCGACCATGCCGGCGATGCGGTGCGCGACGCTGGCCGCATGGCCCGCGACGAGGCCAATGCCCGCGTTGGCCGGGCCGCCGACAGCGCCGCCGCGGAGGCCGAGCGCGCCGCCGCCGCCGCCGAAGATGCGGCCGGCGATTACCCCGACGGGGCGATGCCCGGGCGCGCTCTGGAAAGTGTCTCGGCCTTTCTGGAAGACACGGCTGACAGCCTGCGCCGGGCCGATCTCGAGAGCGTCGCCGACGACGTGAGCCACTTCGCCCGACGCAACCCGCTGACCTTCCTCGCCGGCGCGGCGGCGGTCGGCTTCGCCGCCGCGCGGCTCGCCCGCGCCGCTCCGCACGGCGACGGCCGCTTCGACGACGCGCCCGACCGGGATGAGACAGGCCGCGCCCGGCAGTCTGGCCCGGACGACCCGCAGGGCTTCGGGCGGGCTGATCCCGTGCAGGCGCAGGACATCGACCCTGCCGCCGGCACGCGCAGCACGGAGGGGACATGAGCGGCACCACCACACAGGCCCGGCACGGCGAGGGGCGGGGCGAGACGGGCACCGGGGGGGCCTCGGAGACGCTCTCGACCGCCCGACTCGTCGCGCGCGCGCTCGACCAGGTGCGCGACCTGATGCGGCGCGAGCTCGACCTCGCGCGCGCAGAAGCCGACCGGTCGCTCCGCCACGCGGGGGCCGCGATCGGCCTGATCGGAGGCGCGCTGGTGCTGGCGCTCGGCGCCGTCGATGTTCTGTCGGCTGCGCTTGTCGCCGTGATCACGCAGGAAACGGCCCTGCCCGCGTGGCTTTCGGCGGCGATCGTCGGCGGTGCCCTGGCGGTTGTCGCGCTGGCGCTCGCCTTGGCCGCGCGGTCGGCCCTAAGCCGCGTGCAGTTCGGGCCCGAGCGGGTGGCCGGCAACGTCCGAAAGGACGTGCAGACGGTGAGAGAGAGGACTCGCGACCATGACTGACGGCCGGAGAGAGCGCCCCGACGAGATCGAGCGCGATATCGAGGCCCGCCGCGACGATCTGGCCGCGACGCTGGATGCCCTGCAGGACAGGGCCTCGCCCCGCGGACTGGCCGAGGGGGTGGGGCACGCGCTGAAGGATGAGGGTGGAGAGATGCTTGACGCCGCCATACGGGTGGCGCGGCGCAACCCCGTCGCCGTGGCGATGATCGCGGCCGGCGTGGCGTGGCTCGCCTTCGGCCCCGATACGGCCGGTCCGCAGGACCGCCGCCGTCGTGACCCGGCCGAACGGCCACGGGCGCACGCCCGGGCACCTGCCGCTCAGCCGGCGGGCAAGCGCCCGCGGGGGCCGGTGCCGGGCGGCACGGCCCATGCAAGCCGGCCGCTGGCGGGCGACAGGTCCGACCGGGCTCCGGCGCGGCTCACCCCGGCTGCGACGGAGCGTTGATCCGGCGTCGCGCCGCGTGTGCGATGGACGCGCGCCTCTCTCCAGACGGCGCGTGGCGCCCGACCTCCATTGGCAGATGTTGTTGCGCGCCGCGCGGTCAGCGGCGCGACACGCTTGGGGCAGAGCGGGGCCCGGCGACCAGCCAGATCAGGAACCCGATCAGTGGCAACAGGATGACCAGCAGGCACCACAGCACCTTGGAGCCGGTCGACGCGGTGGAGCCGACAATCGACACGAGTGCCCAGATGTCGAGAACCAGCACGATGAAGCCGCCTATCCCTCCGATTTCCAGCATTGCATGACTCCTTTCGAAAACGCCCCTGCAGGGGCTCTGCCCGTCAACCTGTGCACTGTGGCCCTGTTCCCTGCGTGTCGCAGAGGGCGTGCCGCAGCGCGCTGACCCGACTCAGACCAGGAACATTACAAGGCCGACGACCACGACGACCGCCAGAATGACGAGGCCGAACCGGAGCGGCCCCGCGCGGCGCATGTCGGGGTCCTCGAGCAACTCGCCCCGCACGAGGCCCTGCTCCCGATCTGGCGAGGGGTGCGTCTGGGCGCTGGAATGACGCGCCTCGACCTCCTGCCGGGCGACGCTGTCGGGATCGTAGGCCTCTGGCGGCGCGGTCTGGCCAATCACCGCGTGCGGGTGCGGAGAAGGCTCGGCCGCGTCGGGTTGCCGGGGCCCTCCCGCCGCGTGACGGCCGTCGGCTGTCCCTGCACCCGTCGTCGCGCCCGGACGGGGGTCGACGGCGGGGGGCGGTTTGCCGCGGCCGACCGGATCGGGCGGGCGGCGACGGGGAGGGCCGGACGTGTCGTTGCGGTGCTGGCGGCGGCCGTGCGGCTCGCCTTGCCGGGAAGGCTGGTTCGGGGTCATGTGGTTATCTCCTCTCTCCTGGGGCGGCGGCGCCCGACGCGGATGAGGCGGGGCGCACGCCACCGGCGATCTCGGCATACGAACGGCCGGCGGCGGGTAGGGTTCCGGGGGCGGCTGCCCCTGTCTGGCGGCGCGGGCGCCGCGACGGCCGCTCTCAGGCGGCCGAGGCGATCTCGGAGCGCGACAGCGGCATCGGCGCGGGATCTTCGGCCAGCGCGGCGACCGAGGCGGCGCCGGCGAGCCCGGCAGCGAACCCGGCGAGCGCAAGGACGGTGACGATCCTTGGCATGGGGCGGCCCTCCTTTCTCGTGCGCAGCATCGGCGCGGCGCGGGGCGACCTGTCCCGCATCGCCGGCGGCAACCGGGCACCGGGCGGCGATGTTCCGGCCTGTCGCGGCCGCGTGACCCGAGCCGAAGCGCCCCCGCGGCTGCGAACCCGCGCGGAACGATCGCGCTGCGCAGGGCGTTGAGGCGCGTATACTGACCCGATGCATCCCGAGCTCTCCACCCGCACGGCGCCAGACGCGCACCTGCCACCGCTGCCCGACCTGCCCGAGGGGCCGGGTGCGCCGCGCCGCGTGGGGGTCGAGCTGGAATTCGGCGCCCTGCCGCCGGAGGATGCGGCGCGCATCGCCGAGGATGCGCTCGGCGGGGGTCTCACCCGGCTTTCGGCCGGCGAATGGCGGCTCCGCGACAGCGCGCTCGGCACGGTGAAGATCTATCTCGATACCGCCCTCCGCCCCGAGGGGAGCGACGCCGCCGCCGAGGTGGGCGTGGCGCTCGCCCGGCAGGTCGTGCCGATCGAGATCGTGACCGAGCCGGTGACGCAGTCCGAGCTCGCCCGGCTCGACGGGCTGGTGGCGCGGCTCGCCGCCGCCGGGGCCGAGGGGTCGCGCACCCACGTGCTGCATGGCTTCGGCCTGCACCTCAACATCGCGCTGGCCGATCCCGAACGCGGCCGGGACATGCCGCGCATCGCCCGCGCCTTCGCCCTGCTCGAGCCCTGGCTCAGGGCGCGCGATCCGCTCGACATGAGCCGGCGGGTGCTGCCCTTCACCCAGCCCTTCCCGCGCGCCTTCGCCGACGCGCTGGCGCGCCTTGCGCCCGACGCCGCGCCCGAGGCGCTGTTCGACCTCATCGACGCGCATCTCGACAGCCGCAACCACGGGCTCGACCTGCTGCCGGCCTATGCCCATCTTGCGCCCGGGCGCTTCGCCCGGCATGCGGCCGCGGGCGGCCCGGTCTCGGCGCGGCCGGCCTACCATTTCCGCATGCCCGAGAGCCGGGTCGACGAGGCCGGATGGTCGCTCGGCTACGACTGGCGTCGCTGGGTTCTGGTGGAGCGGGTGGCGGCAGACGATACCGTGGCGGCGAAGCTCGCCGCCCTGCGGGCGAACCAACCGGCGTGGCCGGCCCTGCTCGACGGGCGCGCCACGGTCGATGCGGTGACCTCGGCACTGGGGCCGCTGGCCGATCTGGCGCCCGAGGCGCCCGGCCGGGCATGAGGGCCACCCGCCCACGCATCGCCGTGACCACCTCCGCCCGCTCGGGCTGGCGCATCTTTCCGCTCGTCGCGCTCAACCTTTGGGTGGCAGGCGCACGCGGCGTGCGCTGGGGGACCGGGCGACCGGCCGACCTCGACCATGTCGACGGGCTGATCATCGGCGGCGGCGACGATATCTCGCCCACGCTCTATGGCGGCGAGCTGTTGGCCGACGCGCGGCTCGACCCCGAGCGCGACGCGCTCGAGCGGCGGCTGGCAGAGGAGGCGCTGGCCCATGGCATTCCCGTGCTGGGCATCTGCCGCGGCGCGCAGATGCTCAACGTGGCGCTCGGCGGCACGCTCCATGCCGATGCCTACGCCGTCTTCCCCGGCTCGCGCCGCACCCGCACGATCCTGCCGCGCAAGCGGGTGCGGGCGGTGAGGGGCAGCTGGCTCGCCACCTTCTCGGGGCGCGACGAGATGACGGTGAACGCGCTGCACAGCCAGGCGGTCGACCGGCTGGGCACCGGCCTGAGGGTGGCCGCGCATGACGAGGGCGGCATGGTGCAGGCCATCGAGCGGCCCGAACCGCCATTCGCGCTCGGCGTGCAGTGGCACCCCGAGCATCTGTTCTACCAACGTGCGCAGCGGCGCATCTTCGCCGCGCTCGTCACCGCCGCCCAGGCACGGGCCGAGGGGCGGGCCGCGCGCCCCGCGCTCGAGGCGGCCCGGTAGGCACGCGCGGCGCGGAACATCGCGGTGCACGTCGGGCGGGGCGGCCGCTCGGCGGGCGACGGAGACGCGCGATGCCGACCGGGCCGGTCCTGCTCGCCTTCGGGGCGGCCGCCCTCTCGGGCATCTACCTCACGCTCCACGCCGACGGCCGCCCCGTGCAGGTGCGCCGGCGCCCCGCGGCAAGCCGGCCGGCCGGCACCACTCCCACGCAGCGCGGACCGCCGCATCCCGCCCCGCGGCGGCGGCGCCGGGCCCTCACATCAGGTTCTGCGGCAGGAACGGCACCGGCCTGCCGAAGCGCCGCGGCACACCCTTCGGATACGGCAGGAGGAAGCCCTGCCGGTCATGCGGCGCCGTCTCGCGATTGTCCTCCGCCAGCCGGCGCCAGGCGCCGGGCGCGCGTGCGGGGTCGTAGAATTCCGGCCCCGCGTCGTCCGGCAGCCAGTGCGCCATCAGACGGTCGCGCAACAGCGCCACCTGCGCGGGGTCCCGCAGGGCCACGCCCGCCTCGGTATCCCAGTGGTGCGAGCGGCCGTTGAGATTGGCCGACGAGACGAGCGCGGTGTGCGCGTCGACGACAGACACCTTGGCGTGGACATAGACGATCGGCGCCCCCCAGAGCACCGCGCGCGTGCCGTCGGGCGCCACACCGCGCCTCTGCGCCGGCGAGACGAAGGCGGCGCGGTCGCCGAAGGCGCGGGCCAGGATGTCGAGGCTCTTGGCCTGCAGGTGCTCGCCGAAGCGTTGCCCGATCCCCGTATCGTTGAGGAACGCCACGTCCTCGGGCGCGGCGGGCAGAACGACGATCAGGCCCAGACGCGGCGCCTCGCGTGCGCGCCGGGCGAGCGCCCGGGCGAAATGGACATCGCGCAGGAATTGCGACTCGAGATAGACGAGGCTCTCGGCGCGTGCGACCGCCCCGCGCGTGCGGTCGTGCAGCTCGGCGACGACGGGCCGTGGCCCGAAGCGCAGTGCCCCGAGGCCCCGGCGGCGCCGCGACAGAGTGCGGAGAAAGCCGTCGCGCGCCGGCGGGCGCGAGCGGCCTGCCACCTCGTCGCGGAAAGCGTCGAGATGGGCCTCGGCATGCGCCGCGACCGGGCCGGTGAAGGCCAGCGCCACATCGTGCCAGGTGCGGCCCGCGGCGCGGTCGTGCTCGAGCGTGTCGAGCCGTCGCTCGTCGAGGTCGAGCCCGCCGACATAGAGCCGCTCGCCATCCGCCACGGCCACCTTCTGGTGGTGCGTGCAGGGGGCGAGCACGGGCAGGGCGAGACGGCGCGGCCTCAGCCTGCCGCCGCGCATCTCGAGCAGACGGGCAAGGCGCGGGCTGTCGGCCAGCCGCGCATCGCGGATGCGCGCCCCCTGCGCCTCGAGCCGCGCGGCGATACGTGCGAGGTAGCGGTGCGCGAGCGGGGCGAAGAGCACCCGGAAGGGCAACCCGGCCCTGGCCGGGTGCAGGTGCCCGTCGATCTCGAGGCCGCGTGCCACGCCCGCCGCCTCGGCCGCTTCCCGGAACAACCGGATGCTGCGGTGAGTCATGCGGTGCATGACCGGGGCGCCGACAGGGTCGAAATCGCTCAGCACCAGAGAGACGCGCACGCCGCGGCCAAGGGTGTGGGCGACGAGATCGGCCCAGCTTTCGCCCACCGAGCGCGCCTCGTCGGAGACGAGCGGCGTCTCGGGCGAGAACACGCGAAAGCCGCAGGAGACGCGGCTCTGCGCGGTCAGGAACATGTGTTCGAGAAAGGGGAACGCCTCGCGCGCCGTGAGCATGACCCGCAGGTCGGGCAGCGCGTCCGGGCTGTGGCCGCGCGCATCGAATCCGCCCGAAAGGCCGCCGCCTTCCTCTTCCACGGCGATCTGGCGCCGGGCCGCCCCGGTGCGTTCGGACGTCAATGAACACCCCTCCCTCGCGCCGGCAATCCGGCACGAAACCGACGCGGCACGGCCGGGAATGTTCCGGCGGCCATGCGGATGCGGCAGGGCAACGCCCGCTCCGTGCCGGGGAACCTCTCCGCGCGGAGCACGTTCGCATCACCACGAGAAGGGAGAGGCATGTCACCACCGGAACATCACACCGAACAGCAGGCAAGGCGCCACGTGCCCGCGCTCGTCGGTATCGCCGTCGCGCTGGGCGTCGCCGCCATCCTCATCGTCGTCGTCCTGATACTGCCGCGTCTTCCCGCGGACGAGCAGGCGACACCCGTTCCCGCGCCCGACGGCCCCGCCATCGAGGCCACAGAGGACGCGGATCAGGACGGCGCAGGCCTGCCGCGCTGACGCGCGCTCGCCGCCGCCGCGGGCATGGCCTGCCGACGAAAGGTAATCGCATGCAACAGACCCTCGCCCGCCAGGACGCGCGG
Organism: Rhodovulum sp. 12E13; assembly: GCF_003340565.1. GTDB lineage: Bacteria > Pseudomonadota > Alphaproteobacteria > Rhodobacterales > Rhodobacteraceae > HLUCCA09. The sequence continues at coordinate 28,982 of NZ_QPLK01000025.1, forward strand.
CTCGACCGCGGCGCCGAGGCGACGCAGGACACCCGCCGCGGCATCGGACCGGACAGGCCGCGCCTTGACACCCGCGACCGCGAGCGCCAGCACGAGCTTGCCCGCCTCGCGCGGCTGGCGCACACGCTCGACGCGCGGTTCCGCATCCCCTTCACCGGCTTTCGCGTGGGCGTCGACGGGCTGATCGGCCTGATCCCCGGCATCGGCGACACGCTGTCCGCCCTGCCCTCGGCCTACATGATCGTCCGCGGACACCAGCTGGGCGCTCGCAAGAGAACGCTGGGGCGGATGGCAGTGAACACCGGCATCGACTACGTGATCGGCTCGGTGCCGCTGGTGGGCGACCTCTTCGACATCGGCTTCAAGGGCAATCTGCGCAACATAGATCTCCTGCGCGCCGAGTTCGGCGAGGCCGTGACGCCCCTCCGCTGATGGCACCCCGCTCCGAAGACAGCCCTCCCGGCATCGCGCCCGACCGGCGCGATCTGCCGCCGCACGCGCGAAGCGACCGGCCGGGCGAAAGGGCCGGCCCCGCCCCGGGGGGCGACCCGACGCAGGGCACCGAACCGGCCGGCGACCGCGCCGGCAGCGAGATGGCGGGGCGAGGCCGGGCAGCGTGGCGGCCGCCGGGCATCCCTCCGGCCGGGTGGCGCGACATCCTGATGCGCGTCGGCGCCCGGATCGGGCGCGACTACGTCTCGCTGATGGCGGCGGGCGTCGCCTTCTTCGGGCTGCTGTCGCTGTTCCCGGCCCTTGCCACGCTCGCCTCGCTCGCCGGCATCCTGTTCGAGCCCGGCATCGTCGAGCGGCAAATCGCAGGGCTCGGCGGCGTCGCGCCCTCGCAGCCGGTCGCGGTGATCCGCGACCAGGCCGCGCGCCTTGCCGAGCGGCAGACCGGCACGCTGGGGCTGACCGCGCTGATCTCGCTCGCGGTCTCGTTCTTCTTCGGCTCGCGCGGCGTCGACAACCTGATCGACGGCATCAACATGGCCCATGCCGAGCACGAGACGCGCAACATCGTGCTGCGCAACGTGGTGTCGCTGGGGCTGACGGCGGTGCTGATGGTGCTGACCCTGCTCGCGCTTGGCCTGACGGTTGTCGTGCCCGCGCTGGCAGAGGCCATTGGCCTCGGGGACCGCACGGACCTGATCGTCAGGTGGGGGCGGTGGCCGCTGATCGCGCTGCTCGTGCTGGCGGGCCTCGGCCTGCTCTACCGCTACGGCCCTGCCCGCCGCCCCCCGCGGTGGAGCTGGGTGAGCCCCGGCGCGGTGGGCGCGACCGTCGTCTGGCTCGGCGGGTCACTGCTGTTCTCATTCCTCGTGCGCAATTTCGGCAGCTACGAGCCCACCTTCGGCGCCATCGCGGGCGTGGTCATCCTGCTGCTCTGGATGTGGCTGTCGAGCTTCGTCGTGCTGGTGGGCGCACAGCTCAACGCCGAGATGGAGCACCAGACGCGGCGCGACACGACCCGCGGCAGGGTCCGCCCGATGGGCGAGCGGGGCGCCTACATGGCCGACACGCTCGGGCGCAAGCCCTGAGCGTGCTCATTGACAAGCCTGCACCCCCCGCCGGACATGGCCGCATGACCGTCAGCCTTCTCGTCATCGCGGGCGCCATCCTGCAGATCACGGCGTTCTACTGCGTCTGGCGCTCGGCCGCCTACGCGCGCACCGCGCAGGGCGCCGTGGCGTGGGCGGTGTTCCTGCTCGCCGCTCCCTATCTCGCGGTGCCGCTCTACGCCTTCTTCGGCCATCACCGGTATCGCGGCTACACGATCGCCCGCCGCGACAGCGAGCAAGTCTCGGCCGGCATCGCCCTGCACGGCACCCGCCACGCGCCGCCGGAGCGCACGGCGCTGATGCGGCGCATGGAGGCGCTGGCCGACCTGCCCGTGGTCGCCGGCAACGACCTGCGGCTCCTGATCGACGGGGAAGAGACGTTTCCCGCCCTGTTCGAGGCGATCGATGCGGCGCGCGAGACGCTGCTCGTTCAGTTCTACATCCTGCGCGACGATCCGATGGGCACGGCGCTGTCCGAGCGGCTGCTGGCGGCGGCGGCGCGGGGCGTCGAGGTGCGTCTGCTCTACGATCCCGTCGGCAGCTTCGGCCTCACCCGGCGCTTCCGCGAGCGGCTCCGCGAGGGCGGCGTGCAGATCTTCGAGCCGGGCGCCCTGCGCGGCTCGCGCAACCGCTTCCGCCTGAACTACCGCAACCATCGCAAGACGGTGGTGGCCGACGGGCGGGTGGCCTTTCTGGGCGGGCTGAACGTGGGCGAGGAATACATGGGCCGGGGCGCGCCGCCGCTCGCGCCGTGGCGCGACACCCACCTGCGCGTCGAGGGGCCGATCGTGTCGCAGCTGCAGCTCATCTTCGTGGAAGATTGGCACTGGGCCACCGGCGAGCGGCTGATCGACTCGCTCGACTGGGACGCGCCGGGCCGCGAGGGCGGCGCGACGGCGATCCTCGTGCCCTCGGGCCCCGCCGACCGGATGGAATCGGGCGCGCTGATGTTCCTGTCGCTGATCGGGGCGGCGCAGCGGCGCATCTGGATCGCCTCGCCGTATTTCGTGCCCGACGGAGACACGCTGTCGGCGCTGAAGGTCGCGGCCCTGGGGGGGGTCGAGGTGCGCCTGCTCGTGCCCGACGCGATCGACCATTACCTGCCATGGCTCGCCGCGTTCGCCTATTTCGACGAGGTGCGCGAGGCCGGTGTCGAGGTGTGGCGCTACCACGAAGGCTTCATGCACCAGAAGGCGGTGCTGGTCGACGACCACGTTGCGGCGGTGGGCACCGCCAACCTCGACAATCGCTCGTTCCGCCTCAACTTCGAGGCGATGGCGGTGGTGTTCGATCCCGATTTCGCGGGCCGGGTCGAGACGATGCTCGAGGCCGATTTCGCGCGGTCCGGGCGGCTCGAGACGGGGCTCTGGGATCAGCCCATGCCCCGGCGGGTGGGCGCGGTCGGGGCGCGGCTTCTCGCGCCGATCCTCTAGGGGGCGGGCATGGCGCTGCGCGTGGCGACATGGAACATCCGCAAGGCGGTCGGCCTCGACCGGCGGCGCGATCCCTCGCGCGTGCTGTCGGTGATCGCACATCTCGGCGCCGACATCGTTGCCCTGCAGGAGGCCGATCTGCGCCTCGGCGCGCGCCGCGCCGCCCTGCCCCGCACCCAGCTCGAGGCCGAGACGGGGATGCAGGTGGTGGAACTGGCCGACAACGACGTGAGCCTCGGCTCGCACGGCAACGCGCTGCTGGTCGCGCCCGGCCTGACCGTGCGCAAGGCCGCGCGCATTCCGCTGCCGGGGCTGGAGCCGCGCGGCGCGGTCACGGCCGAGATCGAGGTGCCCGCGCTCGGCGGCGCGGTGCATGTCGTGGGCACGCATCTGGGGCTGTTGCGGCGCTGGCGGCGGCTGCAGCTCGCGACGATCCTGGAGCATCTGCCGGACGAGGCGGTGGCGCGCGGGCTGATACTCGGCGACTTCAACGAGTGGCACGCGATGCGCGGGCTCGAGGCACTGCAAAGCGGCTTTTCGGTGCTCGCGCCCGGGCACAGCTTTCACGCGGCGCGCCCCGTCGCCGCGCTCGACCGGATCGCGCATGGCCGGGGCCTGCTGCCGCTGTCCGCGGGGGTAGAGCGGCAGGGGCCGGCGCGCATCGCCTCGGACCACCTGCCGGTCTGGGCCGAGTTCGGCCCGCGCTGAGGATGCGCCGGCCAGGCAACCCGGCCGGCAGTCTCGGCCCCCGGCCTCAGGCGCGCAGAGTCTCGGTCGAGGCGAAGAACATCGCCTGGCTGACCGCCGATATGACCTGCGGCGGCATGAACGGCTTGGCGATCAGGAACGCCGGCTCGGGCCGGTCGCCGGTGAGCAGGCGCTCGGGGAACGCGGTGATGAAGATGACCGGCGTGTCGGGGAACCCTTCGAGCAGGTCGTTGACCGCGTCGATGCCCGAGCTGTCGTCGGCCAACTGGATGTCGGCGAGGATCAGGTCAGGGGGGTCGTCGCGGCCGAGCCTCACCGCCTCGTCGCGGGTGGCGGCGACGCCGGTCACCTCGTGGCCCATGTCGCGCACGAGCGCCTCGATATCCATCGCGATGATCGACTCGTCCTCGATCACCAGCACCCGTCCGCGCACGGCTTCGTGCATCTCGGTTCGTGCCGTGTCGACAAGGTCGGCAACGGTGTCGCGCGAGACGTCCATTATCCGTGCGCACTCGTCGAGCGTGAACTCCTCGACGGTATGCAGCAGCAACGCCTCGCGCGAGCGCGGCGTCAGCCGGGAGAGATGCCTCAAGGCTTGCGCCCGGGCGCCGCGATCAGCTCCGGGCGGCGGCGCGACGTCGCCTTGGCCCCCGTCCCAGATCCGGTGGAAGGCCGTGAACAGGCCGACCTTCGGCGTGCGCCCGTCCTTCGCCAGGACAGTGCGGTCACGAAGGATCTCTTCCAGGGTCGCCGCCGCGTAACGGTCTCCCTCTTCTTGCGAGCCGGTCAGGGCGCGCGCATGCCTGCGAAGGTAGGGAAGGACATCGCCCACGACACGCGCCAGAGGCGCGGCGGTCTCGGTATCGGACATCTCGATCTTTCCTGACTGCCTGTTTACGGAACAAACGGCCCCCTTCGCCGTTTTGTTCCCGCGCGTGAGTGAAAATTCGAAGGGGATCACGTACCGTGACGAACAGAAAAACACAGCGGGCGGCGGAAAGTCAGATCGACGAAAACCTCCGCCGCATCTTCGAGCAGGACGTCGAGCAGGACCTGCCGGAACGGCTCCGTGCCCTGCTCGAAGATCTCGACCGCGACGACGAGGACAGCGAAGGCGGCGGCGGCGACGCCGGGGGATCGGTCGAGGGCGGCGGGGGGTCGCCCGGAGCGGATCGCTCTGCCCATGCCGGCGCGGCCTCGGTTCCGGCCGGCTCGGTTCCGGTCGGGCAGGCCGCCGCCGCGATGGCGGCATCTGCCCTGAGCGGCGCCATCCGATGATGCGGCCCCACACGCGACCTGACAGGATACACATGACCGAAGAGATCCCGACCCCTGAGCGGCACGGGAGCGCGCAGGCGGCGCCCGCAGCGATCGGAGCCGCCGGCCTTTCCGTGCCCGTACGCGAACCGACGGACGCGACCACCCATGCCGCGGGGCACGGCCCGGCCGACGGGCCGGAGGGCCGCGCGCCCGCGCCCGCGCCGAAGCGGGGGCGCGCCCCGCCGCCGGAGGACACGCGCCGGGTGCCGCCCGAGATCAAGCGCGAACTGGTGGACAACATGAAGGTGCTGCGCGCCTTCGCCATCTCGCTGACCCGCAACGGCAGCCGGGCAGACGACCTGGTGCAGGAAACGGTGATGAAGGCGTGGGCCAACATCCACAGCTACAAGCCCGGCACCAACATGCGCGCGTGGCTCTTCACCATTCTGCGCAACACCTTCTACTCCGAGCGGCGCAAGGCCAAGCGCGAGGTCGCCGACGAGGACGGCGAGATGGCCGCGCAGATCGCGCGCAAGCCCGATCACGATGGCCGCCTGCAATACCAGGACTTCCGCAAGGCGTTCGAGCAATTGCCCGACGAGCAGCGCGAGGTGCTCATCCTCGTCGGCGCGATGCAGTACTCCTACGAGGAGGCGGCCGAGATGTGCGGCGTCCGGATGGGCACGATCAAGAGCCGGCTCAACCGCGGGCGCGCCCGCCTCGCCGAGCTGATGAAGATCGACGAGTCCGAGGCGCTGGAACTGACCGACAACGCCACCGCGGCGGTCGTTTCGTCCAATGGGAACTCGACACTTTGATAGGGGCGCCGACGCCCATGCCGAACCGGTGAGCGGCGGCCGCGCCGAACCTGCCGGGCGGGAGCGCCACGGGCTGTGGGGGCTGTGGCTGCGCCGCAGCCTCTCCATGCGGCTGGCGATCCTGCTGTCGCTCGCGCTCGTGCCGCTCGGGGTGATCGCCTTCGAGCAGACCCGCCGGCTCGAAGCCGAGCTGGAGCGGGTGCGCGACCTAAATTTTCACGCGATCACTGCCGAGATCGCCCGCCGCGAGGCCGCCGCCGCCGAACAGACGCTGGGCGCCGCCCGGGCCCTCGCCGCGACGATGCCGACGCTGGCGCGGGATACGGAGAGCTGCCGCAAGACCCTGCGCTCCGTCGTGGAGCGCTCGGAGAGGCTGTTTTCCTTCGCGGGCTTCCTGCCGCAAGCGGGCGTGATGCGCTGCATCTCGGCGGGCGAGGCGCGCGACCTCTCCGACCACGCAGAGTTCGAGCGAGCCCTGCAGGAGCCGCGCGTCTTCGCGACCTCCTCGCAACGTGGAGAGATGTCGAAGGCGCCGGTCATCAGCGTCCATTACCCGGTCTTCGGCGATGGCGGGCAGATGCTCGGCTACGTCAGTGTCTCGATCACCGCGCGCGACATCGAGCTTCCCGGTGACGTCACCGAGAACGACATCGCCCTCGCCGTCGTCGACGAGACCGGCCGGCCGCTCGGGGCCATCGGCCCCATCGAGGAGACGAGCGCGCTCATGCCGGCCGACTTCGACCCGCGCGACCTGGCGCAGCGCGGGCGCGGCGCCTTCACCGCCGAAGACGGCGAGGGCCGTCGCCGCGACTACGCGGTGGAGCCGATCATCGACGGGGTCGCCTATGCCGTGGGAACCCGCCCCACGCCGGCCGAGGCGGCCAGCGGGCTGACTCTGTGGCCCGCCGCCTACCCGGTGCTGATGTGGCTGGCGAGCGTGGTGCTGATCTTCGGCGTGATCGAGTCGTCGCTCATCGGGCCGGTGCGCACGCTCGGCAGCCGCATCCGCCACTTCGGCCGCACCCGCGAGCTGCCGCGCTGGCCGATGCCGCGGCGCCTTCCGAGCGAGCTCGCGCTGGTCGAAGAGACGTTTGCCGACATGGCCGAGCGGCTGCAGCGCGACGAGCAGCGGCTGATCGACGCCGTGCATGAGCAGGAAGTGCTGCTCAAGGAGGTGCACCACCGGGTGAAGAACAACCTTCAGATCATCTCGTCGATGATCAACCTGCAGGTCCGCGCCGCGAACGAGCCCGAGACCGAGCGCGCGCTGGAGCGGATCAACAGACGCATCGCCAGCCTCGCCACGGTGCATCGCCGTCTCTACCAGTCGTCGAGCGTGGGCCAGGTGGAGTTCGACAGCCTGCTGCGCGACGTGGTCTCGACGCTGGTCGCGACCGCCGGTCCGGAGGGGTCCGGGGCGCGCTCCCTGCCCGAGATCGACACCACGCTCGCGCCCCTCAGGATGACGCCCGACCAGAGCCTGCCGGCCACCATGTTCGTCGTCGAGGCGGTAACGAACGCGCTGAAATACGCGACGCCAGACAGACGGGGCCGCCGCTGGATCCGCGTCACACTCGAGGAGGAGGCGGGCGACGACGACGGCACGCCGGGGCGCGTGCTGCTGCGGGTCGAGAACTCGGCCGGGCACGACGCGCCGCCGGGCGCCCCTCCCGGCGTGAGGCGGACGACGCCGGAAGGGCTCGGGCGGCGGCTGATCGCGGGCTTCGCCCGGCAGCTCGGGGGAACGCAGGCATCCGGGCGCGAGGGCGACACCTTCGTGGCGTGGCTGGCCTTCCGCCGACGTCCCTTCTCGGCGGCAGACCTCGGGCGCGACGAAGCGCCCAAGCCGGCCTGACCGCGGCAAGCAGGGCCCGAGGAACATCCCCCCGGCAGACCTGTTCGCACCACCGACACGGGGCGATCCCGGGCGCGGCGGACGGCGCGGGGGAGCGTCCCGCCGCCACCTTCCGACCAAGCCGGAGCGCCGATGCCCGAGACCGCCCTTTCCGACCGCCCGCGTGGGCCCGCAGGACAGCCGGCCGCGCTGTGGGTGGGAGTGGCGATTCTTGCGCTGCTGCTCGGCTGGGCCCTGCGTGCCTCGGCCGTCGTGACCGTGCCGATCGTCTCGGCCATCCTGATTGCGGTCGTGCTCGCGCCCCTGGACCGCGCGATCAGGTGCCGCCTGCCGCGCCCGCTCGCGTGGGTGGGGCGCGTCGCCGTGGTCGGGGTGCTGCTGCTCGCGCTCGCCGTGTTCTTCGCCGGCCTGATCTACTCTGCCCGTCAGGTGATCGAGGAGATGCCGCGCATCACCGGCGCGCTGGAAGACCTGCTGCCCCCCGGCCTGCAGGAGATGAGCGTCGACCGCTTCGTGTACGGGGGCGGCGACGCCGAGGCGACACCCCCGACGGCCGCCCCCTCGAACGGGGCGGGCGAGACCGCCGACGCCACACCATCGCCCCCCCGAGAGACCGGGCAGCCGGAAGCAGGCGGCGCGCCCGCCGGCGAGGGTGCGGGCAGTGCGACAGCGGACCCCTCGGCGGGTGCCTCCGACGCCGAAGCACGTGCCGAGAACGGGGCAGGCGGAGGCGCGACCGCGTTCTCCGACCCGATGCTGCCGCAGTCGCTGCGCGACCTCGTCAACCAGGCGGGCTCGACGGCGGCGACATGGGCGGTCGAGGCCTCTACCAGCCTCGCCCGCCGCATCGCCGGGGCAGTGGGCACCTTCGTCGGCGCCACGATCATCGTCGTGTTCCTCGTGCTGCTCGCGCTCAGCGAAGGGCCGACGTGGCGGCGCAAGCTGGGGGGCCTCTGGCCCGCAGGCGACGACTCGTGGCAGCACGCGCTCGACACCATGTCGCGCAAGCTGCGCAGCTTCCTGCTGGTGCGGGCCGCGATGGGGCTGCTGTCGGCCTTGCTCTACGTCGGGTGGCTCTCGCTGTTCGGGCTCGACCTGCTGCTCGTCTGGGGGGTCATCACCTTCCTGCTCGGATTCGTGCCCAATCTCGGCTCGGTGGTCTCGGGCGTGCTGCCGGCGCTCTACGCGCTCGTCACCCGCGACCTGCAGACGGCGGCGCTGGTCTCGGTGGGTCTGTTCGCCATCGAGCAGATCATCGGCAACTTCCTCGACCCGCGATTGCAGGGTCGGCAGATCGCCGTCTCTCCGGTGGTCGTGCTGGTGGCCATCCTCCTGTGGGGATGGATCTGGGGCGTGGCGGGCGCGCTTCTGGCGGTGCCGGTGACCGTGTCGTTGCTCGTGGCCTTCGCTCACGTTCCCGCCCTGCGCCCGGTCGCGCTTCTGCTGTCGAACCAGACGACGACAGACGAGTTGATGGCTTCGATGCGGCGGTAAGGCGCGCGGGCCGCGGCGCGCGTCACCCGCGGGCCGCCTCAGACAAGCAGCCCGATCACCAGGACGATCACGAAGGTCACGGCGATGACGGCGAGCGCGCGGCCCCAGCTGTCGGACCGGCCCTGCCTCCTCTCGGGCAGAACGCGCGGCTTGCGCTGCCGGCCCGCATCGCCCGGTCCGATGCGGACATCGGCGGGATCGCCGCTGCCCTGCGTCTCTGGCACAGGATCGACCGGCTTGCCGCGCGCGTCGCGGGGGACGGCCCGCCCGGCATAGGTGCCGCCATAATTGCCGGCCTCGGCATCCGTCTCGAAGGGCGCCAGCGCCGGCTCGTTCTCGCGCCGCGCACGAAACGGGCGAACGACGCTCTCGCGCACGTGCTCGTCGGCGCCGTCGCGGTCCGATCCGGTCTTCGCGCTGTCGGCCTGTCCGGTGCGGTGGGGTGCCATTCGTTCGCTCCTCGATCCTGCCGGGCGGCTGATGGCGGAGGGGGCGCCGGCGCCCGTTCCAGCGCCGGAAACGCCGCTGGCCCGGGGCTGTTCCGCTCCCGGCCCGTCGATGCCCTGCCTCGGCGACGCGCGCCCCGCCGGAGCCCGCCCCGCCGCACGGCGCCCGGACGGAACACGGTCGCGGTGCATGCATTGTTCTGCCGATCCATCCCGACCTGCACGCAAGGAGACATGCCATGCGCCATCGCCCTGCGATGACCCGCCCGGCTGCCGGTGCCCTCGCCGCCATTGCCGCACTCGCGCTCGCCGCGCCACAGCCGCTCCCGGCGCAGTCCGCCGACACGGCCCCCGGCACCTACATCACGCCGCCGGGCTTCGAACAGATGGTGGCCGACAAGCTGCCCTCGGTCGTCGGCATCCTCTCGACCGTGCCCGCCTCGGTGCAGGCACCGCGCCGCGGGCCGCGCCTGCCCCCCGGCCTCGACGAGTTCTTCGGCCAGCCGGTGCCGGAGCCCGACGCCGAGCAGGGGCCGCTGCGCGGTCAGGGCTCGGGCTTCGTCATCTCCGAGGACGGGCTTGTCGTGACCAACAACCATGTCGTCGCCGGCGCCGAGACGATCGAGATCGTCACGGAAGACGAGCGCCGCCTCGACGCCGAGGTGGTGGGCACCGATCCCGCGACCGACCTCGCCCTGCTGCGGGTCGATACCGACGAGACGCTTCCCGCCGTCGAGTGGGGCGACAGCACCGAGCTCGAGGTGGGCGAATGGCTGGTCGCCATCGGCAACCCGTTCGGGCTGGGCGGCACGGTGACCGCCGGCATCCTTTCGGCGCGGGCGCGCGACATCAATGCCGGCCCCTACGACACCTTCCTGCAGACCGATGCCGCCATCAACCGCGGCAATTCGGGCGGCCCGCTGTTCAACGCCGAGGGCGAGGTGGTGGGCGTCAACACCGCGATCTTCTCGCCCTCGGGCGGCAACGTGGGAATCGGTTTCGCCGTGCCCTCGCAACTCGCCCGGTCGGTGATCGACGACCTGCGCACCGAGGGCCGGGTGCAGCGCGGCTATCTTGGCGTGCGCGTGCAGACGGTCGACGAGGATCTCGCCGCCGCGCTCGGAATCGCGCCCGGCGCAGCCGGCACCCCGGGCGGCGCGCTGGTGTCCGAGGTGACCGACCTCGGCCCCGCCGCCGAGGCCGGCCTCGAGCCGGGCGACGTAGTCGTCGAGATCGCCGGCCAACCTGTGGAAGATGCGCGCGACCTGACCTTCGCCGTGGCCGAGTTGCCGATGGGCGAGGCGGTCGACGTGGCGGTGCTGCGCGACGGCGAGCGGCAGACGCTGTCGGTGACGATCGGCGAGCAGCCCGACTCGCTCTTCGACACGACGCCCCCCGACCGCGAGGCCCGCCCCGACGAACCGCGCCTCGGCGTGTCGGTCGCGCCGCTCGACGCGGAGACACGCGAGCAGGCCGGCGTGCCCGACGAGGTGACCGGCCTGTTCGTGGCGCAGGTGCAGCCCGGCACCCCGGCCGCGCGGGCCGACCTGCGGGCGGGCGACGTGATCAGCGCCGCGGGCGGCACGCAGATTGCCGAAGTGTCCGCGCTGCGGGACGCCGCCGCCGAGGCCGAGGAGGAGGATCGCCCCCTGCTGCTGCGGATCTGGCGCGACGGCGCCTATGCCTTCGTCCCGGTGCGGCTGCAGGCCTCGACCGAGGGCTGAGACGCCAAGCCCATGTGACCCGCCGCCAGGCAGGCCCGGCGGCGGGTCAAGGCTGGCCCGGTAGTGACGTCAGTCGGCGGCGGCGGCGGCGGCGTGCCGAGAAGCCTGTCGACCTGATGCGCCGAAAAGGGGAACGGCAGGCACGTCACCCGACCCCGGAAGGCGACGCCCTCGGGCACCGCCTCGGCCCCGAGAAGCACGACCGTTGCGCCGCTGCAGGTGAGCGTGGCGACCAGGTCCTGCGCCTCCGCTTGCTCCTTCTCCGAGAGCATTCGAACGAATCCGTGCGTCAGCCCTGCCCTGCCTGCGCAGCGGCCGCACGCCTCGGAGACGGTCTCGACCAGCTCGACGCGCGCGCGCCGGTCGGCCGCGCGCACAGCCTCGGAAAGATCGAGCGCGATGATGGGATCGGGTTCGAGGATCAGGACATCGAGCATGGGTGGCCCTCCCGCTGTTCGTCCCGATGATGCGTTGGCAGCGGCAGGCCGCATTAACCTCTCGCAAGAGGAGGCGAAACGAGGGGAAGGTGACCGGTGCGGAGGCCCCGCTTCGGCGGATTCCCGCCTGCTCGCAGCCGACCGGAGGCAAGCCTACGGCAACCGGTCGGGTCGAGGTGGGCAGGTGTCGGGCGTCGTCTATCCACACAGACAAGGTGCGCGACGGCGTGCGCGGTGCGCGACGGGCATGACCGCGCTGGATCGGCGCGGGCCGCCGGCATCCCGCCCAAGACGAAACGCGGCCGCCCGCTGATCCGGGCACGGCCCCTGCCCTCCAGGTGCGGGCCGGGGAGGGGCCTGCTCGATCGGCCGGCGATGTCTCGCGCCGCTCGGGGTGCTCAACTCTCCCACCCGGGAGCGATGGCACCTGGCCGAGGCGCCTGCCCGTCTGCTGCCGGGCGTCCCGGGCTGCGGCGCCGAACCGAGGCAGTGTCCCGGGTGGTGGTGTGGGAGGCCGCGCGCGGAGCCCCCGGCGTAGCGTAGCGCGCGGCCGTTGGTGACGCTGGCGGTCACCGCCGATCTTCGGAAAAGGTTCGGGTTGCAACACCTTGA
>NZ_QPLK01000026.1 GCF_003340565.1 Rhodovulum sp. 12E13
CGAGCCCGGCGATCATGCGCAGCAGAGTGGACTTGCCGCAGCCCGAGGGCCCGACGAAGACGCAGAACTCGCCGTCCTCGACGGCCAGGTCGACCTCGTGGATCACCTGCGCCTCGCCGAAGCGCTTCACCGCCCGTTCCAGGGTCACGCCGGTCATGTCGGTGGTCTCTCCTCCCTGCGGGCCCCGGGCGGCCCCTCCCTCAGCCCGGAAACTGCCAGGCCTCGACGGCCCGGGCGATCTCGGCGGCGGTGCGGGTCAGCGCGGGGCGATGCCGCGCCAGGCCCTCCAGCGAGCCGGACCGCGTCGAGGCGGTGATCGACAGCCCCCCCATCACGCGGCCCGTCGACGACAGCACCGGCACCGCGAGGCAGACGATGCCTGGCTCGTGCTCCTCGCGGTCGAAGGCGACGCCCTCGGCGCGGATGCGGTCGAGCTCGTCGCGCAGCCGCTCCGGCGTGTCGAGCGTGGCGGGCGTGTGCCGGTAGAAGCTCTGCCGCGCGATCGCGTCCTCGCGCTCGGCCTCGGGCAGGTGTGCCAGCATCGCCTTGCCGACGCCGGTGCAGTAGCCGGGGCCGACCTTGCCCGCGTCGGAGAACATCTCGACCGGCCGCCGCGCGTTGCGCTTGTCGACGTAGAGGACCTGCCCCTCGGAGAGCTGCGCGAGGTGGATCGTCTCGCCCGTCTCCTCCGACAGAGCATCGACGAAGGGGCGCGCGACGGGCCCGAGCGAGCTCTGCGCCCAGGCGGCATGCGCCAGCCTGACGAGGCGCATGCCCGGGGCGTAGGTCTGCCGGTCGGGATCGTAGGCGAGCATGCCCTGGCTGGCGAGGGTGCGCAGCAGGCGGTGCAGCGTGGCCTTGGGGTGGCCCGAGCGCGCGAGCAGGTCGGTGAAGCGCAGGGGACGGCCGGCAGCGGCGACCATGTCGAGCAGGTCGAGCGCCTTGCCGACCGTTCCGGCAGGGCCCGGGCCTTCGGGCGTGTCGTCCGCGCGGCGGGCGCGCGCCTGCATCTCCATCCGTTCCTCCCCGCGGGCCTTCCAGACCATGCCTCGCGACACGGTCCGGCCCGCCTCTCGCCCGCTCGAGCAGGACTCCGACGCGGCTGTTGACAGCGCTAGCGGCTCGGGCGCATGGTTTCAATAGTTGAGATGGGTTTCCGTTATTCGGAACTTCTCGTCAACAACCGGGGCGGGAAAGCCCCGGACGCCATAAAGGGAGCCAAAAGGGAGGAGCCCCCGATGACCACCCCCAGCACGCCGCTCGCGGCGGCGCTCGCGCTGTCGACCGCGCTGGCCGCCGCGCCCGCGCTGTCGCAGGACAGCGCGCTCTCCGGCACGCTGACCATCTTCTCCGACATGTCGAACCCCGCGCCGCGGGCGGTGATGGAGGACATGGCCGCGCGCTTCGACGAGATGCATCCCGACCTCGAGGTCGAGCTGACGATCATCGACCGCGAAGCGTACAAGACGCAGATCCGCAACTTCCTGACGGCGAACCCGCCCGACGTGGCCAACTGGTATGCCGCCAACCGGATGCGCCCCTACGTGGCGGCGGGCCTGTTCGAGGACGTCTCCGACCTCTGGGCAGAGCCCGAGATCGCCGAGAACCTCGCCTCGACGAAGGGCGCGATGACCCTCGACGGCAAGCAGTGGGGCGTGCCCTATACCTACTACCAGTGGGGCGTCTATTACCGCGAGGACATCCACGAGGACCTGGGGCTGGAAGAGCCCGAGACGTGGGAAGAACTCAAGGCCAACTGCCAGGCGCTTCTGGATTCGGGGCGCAAGTGCTTCGCCATCGGCACCAAGTTCCTTTGGACGGCCGGGGGCTGGTTCGACTACATCAACATGCGCACCCACGGCTACGACTTCCACATGGCGCTGACGAACGGCGAGGTCGAGTGGACAGACCCGCGCGTGCGCGAGACCTTCGCCAACTGGCGCGAACTGATCGACATGGGCGCCTTCATCGACAACCATCAGTCCTATTCGTGGCAGGAGGCGCTGCCGTTCATGGTGAACGGCGAGGCGGCGGCCTACCTGATGGGCAACTTCGCGGTGGCGCCGCTGCGCGAGGCGGGCCTCGGCGACGACCAGCTCGACTTCTACCAGTTCCCGGCGATCAATCCCGATGTCGAGATGGCCGAGGACGCGCCGACCGACACGTTCCACATTCCCGCCGGCGCCGACAACAAGGAGGCGGCGCGCGAATTCCTGCGCTTCGTCGTCTCGGCCGACAACCAGACGCGCATCAACGCGGGCGACGCGCTGGGGCAGCTGCCGGTCAACTCCGCAGCCTCGATCGACGACGACGAGATGCTGCGGCAGGGCTTCGAGATGCTGTCCGAGAACAGCCCCGGCGGCATCGCGCAGTTCTTCGACCGCGACGCGCCGGCCGAGATGGCCTCGGTCGCCATGGAGGGCTTCCAGGAGTTCATGGTCTTCCCCGACAATCTCGACGCGATCCTCGACCGCCTCGAGACCGCGCGCCAGCGCATCTACTGAGGCGCCGCCCCTTCGCGGGAGGACCGCCACGACAGCCGGGGCCCGCACGGGCGGGCCCCGGACCCCAGAGGCGCGGGAATGCTTCCATGACCACGGCGACGCTGCCAGACACCCACGCCGACCGCGGCCGAGGCACGTGGATCCGGCGCAACCGGCAGATGCTGGCGCCGATCCTGTTCCTCGCGCCGGGCGTGCTGTTCTTCCTGCTCTACGTGATCTTTCCGATCGTCGAGAGCTTCCAGATCTCGTTCTACCGGTGGGACGGGCTGGGTGAGCCGCAATTCATCGGACTCGAGAATTACGGCGAGCTCGGCAGCGACCCTGCCTTCGAGACCTCGCTCTGGAACAACCTCAAGTGGCTGGTGCTCTACCTGCTGGCCATCCCCGGGGGCCTGTTCATCGCGCTGTTCCTCAACCAGACGGTGACGGGCATCCGCATCTACAAGTCGCTGTTCTTCTTTCCCTTCGTGATCAGCCAGGTCGTCGTCGGCCTCGTCTTCACCTGGTTCTACGACCCCACGTTCGGCCTGTTGAACACCATGCTCGAGGCCATCGGCCTGGGGCCCGTCAACGTGCTGGGCGATCCGCGGCTGGCGACCTACGGCATCATCCTCGCCGGCCTCTGGCCGCAGGTGGCCTATTGCATGATCCTCTACCTCACCGGCCTCAACGCGGTGGACCCCGAGCAGGTGGAGGCCGCGCGCCTCGACGGCGCCAAGGGCTGGCGGATGCTGTGGTTCGTCATCATCCCGCAGCTTCGGCCGGCCACCTTCATCGCCTTCGGCGTCACGATCATCGGCGCGCTGCGCTCGTTCGACCTGATCTCGATCATGACCAACGGCGGCCCGTTCGGCTCCACCCGCGTGCTCAGCTTCTACATGTTCGAGAAGGCGCTCGGCGAATACGGCTTCCGCATGGGCTATGGCGCGGCCATCGCGGTGGTGCTCTTTCTCATCATGCTCGTCTTCATCGCCTATTTCCTGTGGTCGATGTGGCGCGACGAGCGGGAGGCCCGGAAAGGATGACCGCGGCCAGCGCCTTCCGCGACCGTGTCAACGCCGTCGCCGGAGCGCTGCCCGGCGCCGAGTTCACTCACCCTTTCGACGGCGGCCACGACGCGTGGACGGTGGGCGGCAAGATGTTCACCTGCATCGGCGCGGTGACGCCGGGCGTCGCCGTCAAGACGCCCGATGTCGAGACCGCGCAGATGCTGATCGAGGCCGGCGCGGCGGCCCGTGCCCCCTACTTTCACCGCTCCTGGGTGCAGGTGCCGGAGGACGCGAGCGACGACGAGCTCGCGCACCGCATCGCCGTCTCCTACGACACGGTGCGCGCCGGGCTCACGAAGAAGGCGCAGGCCGCCCTGCCGCCGCGCGACGCGGAGGGAGCCGCCTGATGTTCCCCGCGCCCATCCAGACCCGCCCGCGCCCGGCGCAGATCACCTACCAGTCGATGCTGCCGCTCGCGCTGATCCTGTGGCTGCTGCCGCTGCTGGCGGTCGCCTTCTTCTCGGTCAAGCCCGCGGTCGACTTCACCGCCGGCAACTACTGGGGCCTGCCCAGCACGTTCGCCGGGCTCGAGAACTACGGCAAGGTGTTCTTCGAGAGCGACATGCCGCGCTACCTGCTCAACTCGGTCCTGATCACGGTGCCCACCGTGATCGGCGCGGTGGCGCTGTCGTGCATGACGGGCTTCGCGCTCGGGGTCTATCGCTTCCGCGGCAACCTGTGGATCTTCTTCATGTTCGTGGCGGGCAACTTCGTGCCCTTCCAGATCCTGATGGTGCCGGTGCGCGACCTGACGCTCGATCTCGGCCTCTACAACACCAAGACCGGGCTCGTGCTCTTCCACATCGCGTTCCAGACCGGCTTCTGCACGCTGTTCATGCGCAACTTCATCCGCGCGCTTCCCTTTGAGCTGATCGAGGCCGCGCGGGTCGAGGGGGTCGCCGAGTGGCGCATCTTCTGGTTCGTGGTGCTGCCCCTGATGAAGCCCGCCATCGCGGCGTTGTCGGTGCTGATCTTCACCTTCATCTGGAACGACTACTTCTGGGCGATCGTTCTGACCCAGGGCGCCGACACCCAGCCCGTCACCGCCGGGATCACGTCGTTCAATGCGCAGTATCGCGCCGCCTACCACCTGATGAGCGCGGGCAGCATCGTCGCCGCGCTGCCGCCCGTGGCGATGTTCTTCCTGATGCAGCGCCACTTCATCGCCGGCCTCACCCTCGGAGCCGTGAAATGACCGAAGCCGCACATGCCCCCCGCATCGCCTTCATCGGCGCAGGCTCCACGATCTTCATGAAGAACATCGTGGGCGACGTGCTGACCATGCCCGCCTTCGAGGGCGCCACCGTCGCCCTGATGGATATCGACGACGCCCGCCTGGAGGAAAGCGCGCTCGTGGCGCGCAAGCTGGTCGCGGGATCGGGCGGCGCCGCCCGCGTCGAGGCCACGACCGACCGTCGCCGCGCGCTCGCCGGCGCCGATTTCGTCGTTACCGCCTTCCAGGTCGGCGGCTACCGGCCCTCGACCGTCATCGACTTCGAGGTGCCCAGGGCGCACGGCCTGCGCCAGACCATCGGCGACACCCTCGGCGTCGGCGGCATCATGCGGGCCCTGCGCACCGTGCCCCATCTCTGGGCCGTCGCCGCCGATATGGCCGAGCTCTGCCCCGAGGCGACGCTCCTGCAATACGTCAACCCGATGGCGATCAACACCTGGGCGCTGGCCGAGCGCTTCCCGCGGCTCAAACAGGTCGGCCTCTGCCACTCGGTGCAGAACACCGTCGCCGAGATCGCCCACGATCTCGACCTGCCCGCGGCCGAGATCCGTCACCGGGTTGCGGGGGTCAACCACGTGGCCTTCTTCCTCGAACTCTCGCATGACGGCCGGGATCTCTACCCCGGCCTGCGCGAGGGCTGGCGCGCGGGGCGCCTGCCGAAGCCGCCGCTCCTGATGCCCCGCTGCGAGAACCGGGTGCGCTACGAGGTGATGGACCAGCTCGGCTGGTTCTGCACCGAAAGCTCCGAGCATCTCGCCGAATACGTGCCCTGGTTCATCAAGCGGGGTCGCCCCGACCTGATCGAGCGCTTCGCCATCCCGCTCGACGAATATCCGGCGCGCTGCGAGGAGCAGCTCGCCAGCTGGTCCGACGAGGTGCGCGCCCTGCGCGAGGCCGACCGGATCGCGCATGAGAGATCGCACGAGGTCGCCGCCGACGTCATGCACGCCATCCTCACCGACACGCCCCTGCGCGCCTACGGCAACCTGCCGAACCGGGGGCAGGTGCCTCAGCTACCCCGTGGCGCCGCGGTCGAGACGCCCTGCCTCGCCGACGCGACCGGCATACAGCCGACGACGGTCACCGATATCCCGCCCCAGCTCGTCGCGCTCATGCGCACCCAGATCAACGTGCAGGAGCTCGTGGTGAGGGCGCTGATCGACGAGGAGCCCGAGCACATCCACCACGCCGCCATGTTCGACCCGCACACCGCCGCCGAGCTCGACCTCCGCCAGATCCGCGCGCTGGTGGGCGAGTTGCTCGCCGCCCACGGCGACACGATCCCCGCCTGGGCCCGACCCCGCCGCGCCGCCTGAACCAACCGCCCATCACGGGCCCAGCCCACGCCACCCGACCCGCCACCCGCCGACCGACCGCGCACACACCTCCCCCGCCAGGCCCCTCGCCCCCATCATCCTGGCGGAAATACTCCGGGGGGCGCGGGGGGCTGGCCCCCCGCTTCCGCCCCTGCCGGTGGCGCCGACAGGTGGCGGATGCCCGCCGCACGCAGCCGAAAGGAGACGACATGCAGACCACCGCCACACATCCCGACCTCGACGGCGCCTCCGTCCTGATCACCGGCGGCGGCTCCGGCATCGGCGCCGCGCTGACAGAGGGCTTCCTGCGACAGGGCGCGCGGGTGGCCTTCCTCGGCCGCTCCGACGCCAGCGCCTTCGTCGGCGAGATGGAGCAGGCCACCGGCAACCGTCCCCTCTTCCTGCAATGCGACATCACCGACATCCCCGCGCTCGAGCGCGCCATCGCTCAGGCGGCCGAGGCGCACGGGCCTGTTCGCACCCTCGTCAACAACGCCGCCAACGACCAGCGCCACGCCACGCTCGAGACCGACGAGAGCTTCTGGGACTGGTCGCAGTCGATCAACCTCAAGGCCCAGTTCTTCGCCGCCAGGGCGGTGCTCCCCGGCATGCAGGCGCTGGGCGGCGGCTCGATCGTGCAGGTCACCTCGATCAGCTACATGATGGGCAACGCCGGCTACCCGGTCTATGCCACCGCGAATTCCGGGCTGAACGGGATGGTGCGCTCCCTCGCGCGCGAATTCGGTCCCGACGGCATCCGCGTCAACGCCCTCGCGCCCGGCTGGGTGCTCACGGAAAAGCAGCTCGAGATGTGGGCCGACGAGGAGAGCCTGAAGGCGCATATGGACAGGCAGTGCCTCAAGGAATACCTCAAGCCCGCCGACATGGTCGGCCCTTGCCTGTTTCTCGCCTCCGCGGCGAGCCGGATGATGACGGGGCAGGCGCTGGTGATCGACGGCGGCGTCGTGGTGACCGGCTGATGGCTCGCGGCAACGGCCCCAGCGGCAACGGCCCCAGCGGCAACGGGCGCGAGAGCAGCGCGAGAGGCGGCGGGGCCGCAGGTGACGGCGGCACCGGCGCTGCGGGGCAGGGCTGTGCGACGCCGCGCGCCCTCGTTGACTGGACCGGCCTCGACTGGATCGGCGTCGACTGGGGCACCTCGCACCTGCGCGCCTGGGCGATCGACGGCGAGGGCCGGGTGCTCGCCCGGCGCGATTCGGGCGCCGGCATGGGCACGCTCGCGCCAGAGGGCTTCGAGGGCGCACTGCTCGACCTGATCGGAGATGCGTTGCCCGCCGCGGGTCGCGTCCCCGTGCTCTGCTGCGGCATGGCCGGCTCGCGGCAGGGCTGGGCCGAGGCGCCCTACATGGCCGTGCCCTGCGCGCCGCCCTCGGCCGCGCAGGCCGCCCGCGGCCCCGCCCGCGACCCCAGGCTCGACGTGCGCCTCCTGCCGGGGCTGAAGCAGGCCCGCCCGGCAGACGTCATGCGCGGCGAGGAGACGCAGATCGCCGGCGCGCTCGCCGCCGAGCCGCGCTTCGACGGGGTGATCTGCCTGCCCGGCACCCACACCAAGTGGGCGCAGGTGAGCGCGGGAGAGGTCGTCAGCTTCCGCACCTTCCTGACCGGCGAGATGTTCGCCCTGCTCTCGGGGCAATCCGTCCTGCGCCACACCGTCGCCGCCGAAGGGTGGGACGGCGCGGCCTTCGCCGAAGCGCTGGCCGAGGGCATGGCCCATCCCGCCCGGCTCGGCGCCGACCTTTTCGGCCTGCGCGCCGCGGCGCTGCTCGAGGGGCTCGACCCGGTCGTGGCCCGCGCGCGCCTGTCGGGCCTGCTCGTGGGAATGGAGCTCGCCGCCGCGCGCCCCTACTGGCTGGGGCAGGACGTGGCGATCGTGGGCACGGGCGGCGCTGCGCGCGCCTATGCACAGGCGCTGCAGCTCCAGGGCGCTGCCTCCCGCACCCTCGATGCCGAGGCGGTCACCCTCGCAGGGCTCGCCGCCGCCCGCCTCGGCGCACGGACGGGCGTGTCGTGATCGCGTGCCGCCCCGTCCGGACCGGCGCCGCTGCCGGACTCGCTCCGGCGCCCTGCCGGCCGGCCCGGGCGTGCGCCGGTCCACGGGCCCGAAGATCGCCCGCGCCCGTCCCACCGGCCCGCGTCCCACCGGCCCGCGTCCCAACCGCCCGCGTCCCAACGGCCCGCGTCCCGCCGGCCCGCGTCTCACCGGCCCGCGTCCCGCCGACACCCCGCATCCCGCCGGCACCCGTCTCTGCCACGTCCGTCCCACCGGCACGCGTCTTGCCTGCGCCTGCGTTGCCCGCGCCAGCCAAGTTCGCGTCCGTCCTGCCCGCGCCCGTCCTGCGCGCACCGGCTCCGTCAACGCCCGGCGCCCGGCTTCTTTCTGTTCCAAATACGCACGACCCGCTCTCCGCCCGCGCGGGCTTTCGCACATCCCGTCCCGCCCGCCCCGCCTCGAGTAGGCCGATCCGGGCGGGCGGCCGGATAACCGGAGGGGCACGACCATGACCCGCAATCTCATCGCCATTCTCCGCGGCCTGACGCCCGACGAGGCCGAGCCCGTGGCCGCCGCCCTGATCGCGGCGGGAATCACCCGCATCGAGGTGCCGCTCAACTCGCCCGACCCCGTCACCTCCATCGCCCGCATGGTCGCCGTCGCGGGCGACCGGGCGATCGTCGGCGCGGGCACGGTGCTCGACACCGGCCAGGTCGCCCGGCTCGAGGAGATCGGCGCCCGCCTCGTCGTCTCGCCCGATTGCAACCCGGCCGTGATCGAGGCGACCAAGGCGGCGGGCATGCTCTCCTATCCCGGCGTCTTCACCGCGACCGAATGCTTCGCCGCCCTGCGCGCCGGCGCCGACGGGCTCAAGCTGTTCCCCGCCTCGCTGATCGGGGCCGAGGGGCTGAAGGCGCTGAACGCGGTGCTGCCGCCCGAGGTGCCGGTCTATGCCGTGGGAGGCGTCGGCGCCGCCGATTTCGCGGCGTGGCGGGCGGCGGGTGCGGCGGGCTTCGGCATCGGCTCCGCCCTCTACGCGCCGGGGCGGCCGGCGGACGAGGTGCGCCGCCGCGCCGCCGAGCTCGTCGCGGCCTGGGACGCGAGCGAGGTGGGCGGCGCGTGAGCGCGGTGATCGTCGGAGGCCGCGAGCGCGCGCCCTGCGCGGGACGGGTGTGCCGGGCGGGTAGCGTGGGCGCGCCCTGCGCCGCCGCGCGGCATCTGGCAGGCATCTCCGGCGCGAAGGTCGGGGCGGGTTCCGGCATCGGCCCGGCCCGCCGCGGGGCGAGCCGGTCGGTCGAGGCCGGCGCGATATCCGGCGCCGTGCCGGTCGCCGCGCGGGCCGAGAGCGAGAGGGGGGATGCATGACGGCAGACATCTTCAGCGAGACGATCTGCGAGCTGGGCGAGGGGCCGCTCTGGCACCCCGAGCGGGGGCAGCTCTTCTGGTTCGACATCCTCGGTCGGCGGCTGCTGACCCGCGAGGGCAAGCAAGAGCGCCAGTGGTCCTTCGATGTGCCCGTCTCGGCCGCAGGCTGGATCGACCGCGACCGCCTGCTCGTGGCCTCCGCCCGCGCGCTGATGGTCTTCGACCTGTCCACCGGCACGGCCGAGGAGCTGTGCCCGCTCGAGGCCGACGATCCGGTCACGCGCTCGAACGACGGCCGCGCCGACCCCTGGGGCGGTTTCTGGATCGGCACGATGGGCCGCGGGGCCGAGGCGGGCGCGGGCGCGATCTACCGCTGGCACGGGGGCGAGCTGCGCCGCCTCGTCTCGGGCATCACCATCTCGAACGCGATCTGCTTCGCCCCCGACGGCTCTTGCGCCTACTGGGCCGACACGCCCGCCCGCCGCATCCTGCGCCAGCCGCTCGGGGCAGAGGGCTGGCCCGAGGGCGCGCCGGAGGTCTTCGTCGACGCGACCGGCGCCGAATGGGGCCCCGACGGCGCGGTGACCGA
The DNA here is from genome assembly GCF_003340565.1 of Rhodovulum sp. 12E13. GTDB lineage: Bacteria > Pseudomonadota > Alphaproteobacteria > Rhodobacterales > Rhodobacteraceae > HLUCCA09. The sequence goes on from NZ_QPLK01000026.1 coordinate 10,069, forward strand.
CGCCGAGGGGGCGCTGTGGAACGCGCAATGGGGGGCCGGACGCGTGGCGCGCTATTCGCCCCGCGGAGAGCTGCTCTCGACCTGGGAGGTGCCGACGCCGCAGGCGAGCTGCCCCGCCTTCGGCGGCCCCGACATGACCACTCTTTTCGTGACCACCGCCGCGGAGGGGGGCGAGCCTGCGCCCGCCGGCTGCACCTTTTCCATAAGGACCGGCATCGCCGGTCGCCCCGAGCCACGGGTGCGGCTGTGATCGCCGGCGGATCGGCGCGCCGCAAGGCTCTTTCAAGAGCCTTGGCAACGCGCTTGCAAGCGCGTTGTCGGCGCCCTTGCCCGGGCGCCTTCGCCATCCCCGGCCGGCAAGAGGGACGACAGCCATGAACCGCACGCTCGGCTGCTGCTACTACCCCGAGCACTGGCCGGAGGAGGTCTGGGCCGAGGACGCCCGCCGCATGGTCGAGGCGGGGCTGACCTGGGTCAGGATCGGCGAATTCGCCTGGTCGCGGCTGGAGCCCGAGCCCGGGCGCCTCGACTGGGGCTGGCTCGACCGTGCGATCGACATCCTCGGTGCCGCGGGCCTCCGCGTGGTGCTCGGCACGCCCACCGCCACGCCGCCCCGATGGATGCTGACCAGGCACCCCGACATGCTGGCCGTCGACGCCGAGGGTCGGCCGCGCCGCTTCGGCTCGCGCCGCCACTACTGCTTCAGCCATCCCGGCTACATCGAGGAGTGCCGGCGGATCGTGACCCTGCTCGCCGACCGCTACGGACGCCACCCGCATCTCGCCGCCTGGCAGACGGACAACGAATACGGCTGCCACGACACTGTGCTCTCCTATTCCGATGCCGCGCGCGAGGCCTTCCGCGACTGGCTGCGCGCGCGCTACCCGGGCGGGGGCAACGACGGCGACATCGCTGCCCTCAACGCCGCATGGGGCAACGTCTTCTGGTCGATGGAATACGGCGATTTCGACGAGATCGACCTGCCGAACCTGACCGTCACCGAGCCGAACCCGGCCCATGCGCTCGCCTTCCGCCGCTTCGCCTCCGACCGGGTGGCGGCGTTCAACCGCGCGCAGGTCGAGATCATCCGCGCCCGCTCGGACGCGCCGATCGTGCACAATTACATGGGCCGAGAGACGGCGTTCGACCATTTCGCCCTGGGCGCCGACCTCGACATCGCCTCGTGGGATTCCTACCCCCTCGGCTTCCTGGAGGATCGCGCGGGTGCCTCCGCCGAGCGGCAGCTGCGCTACATGCGGCAGGGCGATCCCGACTTCCAGGCCTTCCACCACGACCTCTACCGCGCCGTGGGGCGGGGCCGCTGGTGGGTGATGGAACAGCAGCCGGGGCCGGTCAACTGGGCGCCCTACAACCCCGCGCCGCTGCCGGGCATGGTGCGCCTCTGGACGTGGGAGGCCTTCGCCCATGGTGCCGAGGCGGTGCTCTACTTCCGCTGGCGGCAGGCGCCCTTCGCGCAGGAGCAGATGCATGCGGGGCTTCTGCGCCCCGACAGTGCCGACGCTCCGGCGCTTGCCGAGGCGCGCGCCGTTGCAGGCGAGCTGGCCGAGGCGGGCGCGGTGGCGCCGGTGCAGGCGCCGGTCGCGCTGATCTTCGACTACGCGTCGTCCTGGGCGTGGGAGGTGCAGCCGCACGGCGCGGGGCTGTCGTATTTCGGGCTGGTGCTCGACCATTACCGGGCGCTGCGCCGCCTCGGCCTGTCGGTCGACGTGCTGCCGCCCGACGCATTCCTCGACGGCTACCGCATGGTTCTGGCGCCGGGACTGATCCTGATGGACGAAGCGCTGAAAGACCGGCTGGCCGCGTGCGGGGCCGAGGTGCTGGTCGGCCCGCGGGCGGCTTGCCGGGGCCCCGACATGGGCATCCCGCTGCCCCTGCCGCCCGCGCTTCCGGGCCTCGACGCGACCGTCACGCGGGTCGAGAGCCTGCGGCCCGATGCCCCGGTGCCGCTGTCGGGCGGCGGCGCGCTCACCGGCTGGCGCGAGGATCTCGCAGGCGCAGCCGAGGTCGTGCTCTCGGACGAGGGCGGCGGGCCGGTCGCGCGGCGGTCGGGGGGGCTGACCTACATGGGGGGCTGGGGCGACGCGGCGGCGCTGGCGCGGCTGGTGCGCGGGATGGCCGAGCGCGCCGGCGTGCCGGTGCGCGATCTGCCGCCGGGGGTGCGGGTGCGCGAGACCGGGGCGGAGCGCTTCTGGTTCAACCATGGGCCGGAGAGCGTCGACTGCGACATCGGCATGCTGCCCCCGGCAGCGGTCGTGCGCGAAGGCCTCTGAGGCCGGGCTCCGGCGGCACCGGAGGACGGGGGCGCTGCCCCCGGTCGCCCCTGGGGGGGCGACTCCCCCGGGATATTTCGAGCAAGAAGAAGTCGGGGCGGCACGAGGGGAGGGGACCGGGTGCCCTTGCCCGGGTATGGACCCCATGCTGCGTGCGTGGTCCACTGGGCGGTGCCGTGGTGGGGCATGCCGTGCCGGCGCGTGCCGGGCCCGTGCGGGGCTTGGCGTGACGCGACCAGGTGCCGGGGCCAGGGGGACAGCGGCGGGCGAGGCATGGGCGCAGGATCTGGACAGGGCGGGCGAGGCGGCGACCGTGAGGGACGCAGGGGCCGGTCGGTGACTCTTTCGGACGTGCGCGGGGCGCGTGCCGCGATCATGGGCGTGGCCGACGGCACGCCGCTCGTGCCCTCGCCGTTCCTGTCCGGCGTCGCGGGAGCGGAGGTGCTGCTGAAGCTCGAATCCATGCAGCCCATGGGCGCGTTCAAGCTGCGTGGCGCGCTCAACGCGATCCGCGCCCTGCCCGGGGGCGCGCCGGGCGTCGTCTGCTGCTCGACGGGCAACCACGGGCGGGCCGTGGCCTGGGCGGCGCGGGCGCAGGGCCTGCGGGCGGTGGTGTGCCTGTCGACCCTCGTGCCCGAGGCGAAGGTGTCCGGCATCCGCGCGCTCGGGGCCGAGCTGCGCATCGTCGGCCGCAGCCAGGACGATGCACAGGAGGAGGCGAGCCGCCTCTCGGCGGCCGGGGGGCTCGTCGAGATCCCGCCCTTCGACGACCCGGCGGTGATCGCGGGGCAGGGGACGATCGCGCTGGAACTGATAGAGGCGCGGCCCGATCTGCGGACGCTGCTCGTCCCGCTGTCGGGCGGGGGGCTCGCCGCCGGTATCGCAGTGGCGGTCAAGGCCATCGACCCCTCCATCCGGGTGATCGGGCTGACGATGGATCGGGGCGCGGCGATGCACGCCGCCCTCCGGGCCGGCCGCCCCGTGCCGGTGGAGGAGGTGGCGAGCCTCGCCGATTCGCTCGGCGGGGGGATCGGCCTCGCCAACCGCCACACCTTCGCGCTGTGCCGCGAGTTGCTCGACGAGGTGGTTCTCGTCGGCGAGGACGAGATCTATCGCGGCATGCAGGCGCTCTACTGGGAGGACAGGCTGGTGGCCGAGGGCGCCTGCGCCGTGGGGGTGGCGGCGTTGCTCTCAGGGCGGCTCGCCGGCCTCGCGGCGCCGATCGCCACGATCGTCACGGGGCGGAACGTCGACATGGGGGTATTCACCCGCGTCGTGACGGGGCAGGACGTGACGCTGGGAGCGCATTTGGTGAGGGGGCGCGCATGGGACACGACATCCGCATCGTGACGGAGGCCGAGCTGCGCGCCGCGATCGCGCTCGACCTCGGGGCGGTCGACGTGATCGAGGGCGCCTTCGCCGCGCTGGCCCGTGGCGACGTGGTGATGCCGCCGGTCTTGTCGATGGAGCTCGCCGCCGCGAACGGCGAGGTCGACGTCAAGACGGCGTGGATTCCGGGCCTCGACAGCTTCGCGCTTAAGGTCTCGCCGGGGTTCTTCGACAACCCGAAGCTGGGGCTGCCCTCGCTGAACGGGCTGATGATCCTGTTGTCGGCGAAGACGGGGCTGGTCGAGGCGGTGTTTCTCGACAACGGCTGGCTGACCGACCTGCGCACGGCCGCCGCCGGGGCCGTCGCCGCGCGCCACCTCGCGCCCGCGCGGGTGGAGACGGCGGCGGTGCTCGGCACCGGCGTGCAGGCACGTCTGCAGATGCGGGCGGCGCACCTCGTGCGGCCGTTCTCGCGGCTGCTGGTCTGGGGGCGCGAAGCGACAAAGGCGCGGGCCTGCGCCGACGAGTTGGGCGCGGCGCTCGGCGTCGAGGCGCGGCCGGTCGCGGACGCGGCCGAGGCGGTGCGCGCGGCCGACCTCGTCGTCACCGCGACCCCGGCGCGCGCGCCGGTCCTGCGGGCGGAGTGGCTGCATCCGGGGCTGCACGTCACGGCGATGGGCTCCGACCAGGCGGGGAAGGGCGAGCTCGGTCCGCTCGCTCTCTCCCGCGCCGACCTTTACGTGGCCGACCGGCTGGCGCAGGCCGAGGCCATGGGCGAGCTGCGCGCGGCCCGTGCGGCGGGCGCGGCGCCGGAGACCCTGGCCGAACTGGGCGAGATCGTCACCGGCGCGCGCCCGGGGCGGCGCCATGACGGCCAGATCACCATCTGCGACCTGACGGGGACAGGCGCACAGGACACCGCGATCGCCACCCATGTCTTCGCCCGGCTCGGCGATACGGGGACGGTCGTGCACGCCTGACGGGCGCGCGTCGGCCTCTCGGCACGGGCAGGCCCCCCTCCCGCCGCGCGATGGGCCGAGGGCGAAGCGCCCGCCGGAGCGGGCCGTCATCGCTTGCGGCCGCGGCGCCGGCGCCTGCACGGCAGTGGGCGGCGGGCGTGCCCGACATGACGGCCGGGCGCGAGGGGAGCGTGAAGCGGCCAGCAGGGGCGCTGGGCAGGAGAGGCCGCGCCGCAGCGGTCGGGGGGGCGGCTTGAACCGCGCCGGGCGGCCGTGCAGGGTGACCGCCTCACGAATGGAGGATGCCATGCGGCCCTCAGCCGAACGCGACCCCGACCCGGGCGCCCTGCCGCCCCATCGCCGCCGCCGATGACGTTCGCGCTTCCCGACCGGTGGCTGTGGGATTCGTGGTATGTCCGCGACGGCGATGTCTGGCACGGCTACTTCCTCGAGGCGCCCAAGGCGATCGGCGACCCCGAGCAGCGGCACTGGAACGTCTCGATCCACCACGCCACCAGCCCCGACCTTGTCGCGTGGACGAGTCTGGGCACCTGTTTTCGCCCCGCCGAGGGGCCGGCCTGGGACGACGGCACCACCTGGACGGGCTCGGTGGTGCGGGGCGACGACGGGCGGTGGCACCTGTTCTACACCGGCACCAGCCGGGCCGAGCGATGCCTGAAGCAGCGGATCGGCCACGCCGTCAGCGACGACCTGCATGCGTGGGAGCGGGTCGGTGACGGCCCTGCGCTCGATATCGGCCCGCCCTACGAGGAACACGACCCGGCGCGCTGGCACGACCGCGCCTTCCGAGACCCCTGGGTGATGCGCGACCCGCGCGGCGCAGGGTGGCTGATGGTCTTCACCGCGCGCCGGGGCGACGTGGCCGATACGCGCTCGGCGGGCGCCATCGGGCTCGCCACCTCGCCCGACCTCTTCGAGTGGCGGCTCGAGCCGCCCGTGTTCACCGGGGGCTTCGGCGAACTCGAGGTGCCGCAGGTCTTCGAGGCGGGCGGGCGGTGGGTCTGCCTGTTCTGCACCGGTGCGCCGCACTGGTCGCAGGAATCGCGCGACGCGCTGGGTATCGCGCAGACCGGCACGCATTACCTGCTGTCCGACGACCCGCGCGGCCCCTGGACGATCGCACCGGGGCCACTGCTCGACGCCGCGCCCTTCCCCCGCCGCTACGCCGCCCGGGTCGTCGAGACGGAGGCAGGGCTGCGCCTGCTCGGCTTCCGCTGGTTCGACCGCGAGGGCGGCCCCTTTGTCGGGGCCATTTCCGACCCCGAGCCTGTCGAGGTGCTCGAGGGCGGCCTGTTGCGCCTCGCCGGGGACCAGCCCGCGCGACCGGCGGGCCCGGGCGCAGGAGGCTGACGGGCGCGACCCGTGCGGGTGAGGCCGTCACGACTTCTGCCGCCGGCTCGACAACGGTCCCGTGCGCCGCGCGGCCGGGCTGGCGATGGCCCTGCCCGGCCGTGAGGTGAAAGCGACGCAGCGTCGGCAGGCCGACATGGCGTACGACGCCCCGTCAGATCGCCATGGCGCGGGCGTGCTGGCGGATAACGGATGGGCGGGGCGAGGCGATCGGCGTGCCGCCCGCCGCGCCGGCTCTGGCGGCCGTGGTCTTCGCCGCCACGGGCGCGCGGCTGCGCGCGGTGCCGTTCCGCAAGGCGGTCTGGTTCGTCTGGGCGACGAGCCCCTTCGGCTCCCGGGCCGGGCCCGGGATGCGCCCCACCGGCTGCCGCGACACCGCGCCGCTGCCGGCCTTCCCACGACCGGGGCCCGGGTGCCTCTTATCCTTACAGTTGGTCACCCGCGGTCTGCGGTCGGTGGTGGCGTGCCACTCCGCCCCATCATCCTGGCCCAAATACTCCGGGGGAGTCGCCCGGAACGGGCGACGGGGGCAGCGCCCCCTGGCGCGTCGGCGGTGCGCCCGAGGCGCCCGCCTCATCGCTGGGTCAGGGGCAGGGTGAAGGCGTAGGTGCCGGGAGCGAGGCCTGCCGGAGCGTGCGGGTAGCGCGCCGCGCGCACCGCGGCGAGCGCCGCACGGTCGAGCGCGGCGCTGCCCGAGGAGGCGGCGACGTCCGCGCCCGCGAGCCGCCCGCCGGTCGTGACCGAGAGACGCACGGTCGTCGTGCCCGCTGCGCCCGCCGGTCTGAGCCGACGCTGGACGGCCGCCCGGATGCCGCCGCCCCATTCCGCCATCGCCCGTTGCCGCGTCGCCGGGTCGGCGCGGGGGGCCTCGGAGCGGCCCTGTTGCCCGGCGGCCGCGCCGCCGCCGGTGCCCGCCGCGCGCTGGTCGGGGGCGGCGGCCCGGGCAGGGGGCTGGGGCGCGGGCTGGGGCGCCGGTGCAGGCTGTGAGGTCGGCGCCTCGTGCCTGCCGCTCTGCGGTGCCGCCGGCTCGGCCTGCCTCTCGGGGCGCGCGGGCGGCCGCGGCACCGCCGCCGGCGCGGCGGCCGTCACGGGCGGGGGGGGCGGTGCGGTCTGCGGTGCCGGCGCGGATGCACGCTGCGGCGGGGCAGGGGGCACGGCCGGCGCGGGGACGGGCACGGCTTCGGGCGCAGTCGCAGTCGCAGTCGCAGGCGCAGTCGCCGGTGTCGGCGCGGCCACCAATGCGGCCGGGTCGGGCGATGGTCGCGGGGCCGGCGATGGTGGCGGGGCCGGCGACGGCAGCGACGAGGGCGCGGCAGGCGGCGTGTCCCACCGCGCGACGAGGGTGTCGAGCGCCCCGCTCGCGCCCTGCAGCGTGACGGTCGACTCGCCGCCTGCCCCGGCCGCGCCGGGCGCGCCGCCGGGCACCGCGACGAAGGCCGCAAGGTGCAGTCCGGCGGCCAGCCCGGCGAAGACGAGGGCCTCGGCCAGACGTCTCATCCGGTGGCCCCCGTCCATCGCGCCGCTCCCGTCCCGCGCGGCGCCCCCGCCCGGCGCGACGATCGTGCCGGTTGGCGCGGCCCGCCGCGCATCGCCGGAGTGGTGCCCGCCCTGTTCATCGCGGCCGCACCGCCAGCTCGACCGACGCGACCCCGAGCGAGGTGGCGCGCTCGAGCGCCGCCGCCACCTCGGCCGCCGGCATCCCCGCATCGGCCCGCACGACCAACCGCTCCGGCGCCGCCGCCGCGAGCGCCGCCCAGGCCGCCGCGCCCTCCGCCCCGGCGAAGCTCGCGCGCCCCTCGGCCAGCGTGAGACCTGCCTCCGCCTCGGGCGCGGCGGTCGCGCCAGCCTCGGGCAGCGCGAGGTCGAAGGGGGGCGGGGGCGCGATCTCCGCCGTCATCAGGAAGAAGATCAGCAGCAGGAACACGACGTTGATCATCGGCACGACGCCCTCGGGGCGGGCGCGGCGCGGGGGCCTCCGGAACCGCACGGGCCTAGGCCTCCCCGATGCGCACGGCGCGATGCCGCGCGCCGGCAGCCCCGCACGCCGCGGCCCGATGTGCCACGCCGACCCGGCAGGGTGCGGGCGGCGTCGCCCCGCCGAGGCGCTGCGGGGCGGCGTCCGCCCCTGCACGCTGTCGCGCACGCCTGGGACCGTACAGCCGATCATGGGCGGCGACGCGCGCGCAGCGCCGCGGCGCGGGCAGGAGAGGGGCGCGCACCGCTCTACTCCACCACCGCGAGCGCGCCGAAGCCCGCCGCCCCGAGCGCCTCGGCCACGTCGATCAGCCGCTGCACGTCGGCGCCATCGACCGGGCGCAGCACCACCGTGTCGGAAGGCGCCTCGACCAGCCTGCCGAGCGCCGCCGGCAGTTCCTCGAGCGACACCGGCCGTCCGTTGAGCGCAAGACCGGCCGGCGCGATGTCGACCAGCCGCGGCGGGCCGGACCAGCCCTCGCCCCCGCCGCCCGCGGCAACGGACAGCGACGCATCGCGCCCGATCTGGGCCGCGAGCATGAAGAAGATGAGCAGCAGGAAGACGACGTCGATCATCGGCGTCAGGCTCGGCCGACGGCGCGGGCCGTCCCGGCGGGGAGCGGGGCCGAAGACGAAGCTCATGCCGCTTCGTCCTCCGCCGCCGGGCGCAGCACGAGGCGGGTCGCGATATCCTCCATGTCGCGCTGGGCGGCGTCGGCCACGCCCTCGAACCACGCCAGCGCCACCGCCGCCGGAATCGCGACGCCCATTCCCGCGGCGGTCGTCAGCAGCGCCTCCCATATGCCGCCGGCGAGCACGGCCGGGTCGGCCCGCGCGCCGGTCTCCTGGAGGGCCTGGAACGCCTCGATCATGCCGAGCACGGTGCCGAGAAGCCCGATGAGCGGCGCGATGGTCACGACGAGCTCGAGGGGGCGCAGGCCCGCGCGCAGGCCAGAGAGCTCGCGCATGGCCCGCCTGGCGATCTCTTCCCGCAGCGCCTCGCCCGTCAGCCGGCCCGCGCGGATCAGGCCGGCCACCTCGGCCGCGAAGCGCAGGCGCAGGGCGCGCGGGGCGCCCTCGGGCAGGCGGGGGCGGCCGCCCTCCTCGCACGCCCGGACGAACAGCTCGGCCCGCCGCCGCGCCCAGGCGCCCGCCCGCGCGAGGCGCCAGAGCTTCCACATCACGAGCGCCAGCGTGCCCACCGACAGGGCTGCGATGGCCCATAGCGCGGGGCCGCCGAGGCCGAGAAACGCGCCGAGCCGGCCTGCGTCGAGCCCCGAGCCGAGCCCCGAGCCGAGCCCCGCGCCGAGCGTCGCCAACAGCCCCGTCACCTGCTCCATGCGCCGCCTCCCCCGTTCAGCCCGCCAGGTCCAGTGGCTGGAAGACGGGGCCGTGCTCGGTCGCGCCGAACCAGCCCCGCACACCGAAGACATCGCGCAGGTTGCCCTCGGTCAGCACCGACTCGGGCGGCCCCTCGGCGACGAGCCGCCCCTGATGCAGCAGCACCAGCCGGGTGCAATGGCGCGCGGCAAGCCCGAGGTCGTGCAGGGACACGAGCGCGCCCTTGCCCGCCTCCGCCAGCCGCCGGAACAGCGTCATCGTCGCGATCTGGTGGGCGGGGTCGAGACCCGCCACCGGCTCGTCGGCCATCAACAGCGGCGCCTCCTGCGCCAGCGCGCGGGCGATCAGCACCCGCGCCTGCTCGCCCCCCGAGAGCTCCGTGGCGGGCCGGGCGGCGAAGGCGGCGAGATCCATCCAGTCCAGCGCGCGGGCGACGGCGGCGCGGTCTGCATCCGTCGCGCGGCGGGCGCCGAGATGGGGCAGCCGGCCCAGCGTCACCAGCCGCTCGACGCTGACGGGCCACGCGATCTCGCGCATCTGCGGCATCCAGGCGGCGCTGCGCGCCCGCTCCCGCGGCGCGAGCCGCGCGAGGCTGCTCTCGCCGCGGTGCGGCAGCAGTCCGAGGGCGGCGCGCATCAGGGTCGTCTTGCCGGCGCCGTTGGGGCCGATCAGGCCGACGAGCTCGCCCTCGCCGATGGTCAGCGACACGCCGTCGACCACCGGGCAGGGGCCGCGATGCACGGTCAGGGCGTCAAGGGCGAGCAGCGTCATGCGAATTCCCTCCGCGTGCGCCAGATCAGGTGCAGAAAGAGCGGCGCGCCCACCAGCGCCATCAGCACGCCGAGCTTGAGGTCGCGCTCGGGCAGGATCAGGCGCACGGCCACGTCGGCCGCCAGCACCATGGCCGCGCCGCCCAGCGCCGAGGCCCAGAGCAGTCGGCCGGGCTGTGCGCCGACGAGCGCGCGCAGCAGATGGGGCACCACGAGGCCGACGAAGCCGATCGCGCCCGCCACCGCCGTCGCCGCGCCGACGGCCGCCGCCGTGCCGCCGACCAGCGTCAGCCGCAGGCGCGTCAACCGGATGCCTAGCGCCTCGGCCGCGTCCTCGCCCAGCGTCAGCGCGTCGAGGCCGCGGGCGGTCGCCGCCAGCATCGCCCAGCCCGCGATCATGAAGGGGAGCGCGAGGGCGACATGAGTGAACGAGCGGTCGGCGAGGCTGCCCATCATCCAGAACACGATCTCGTTCGCCGCCCACGGGTTCGGCGAGAGGTTGAGCACCAGCGAGGTGACGGCCGTCGCCAGCGCCCCGATGGCGATGCCGGCGAGGATCAACGTCAGCGTCGAGCCGCGCGGGCCGGCGAGCAGCGTGAGCAGCGCCACCGACAGGCCCGCGCCCGCCAGCGCCGCGAGCGGCAGGCCGAGGGCGAAGGCGGCGGCGAGACCGGTGTGGATGGCGAGCACCGCCCCGAGGGCGGCCGAGGCCGAGATGCCGACGATGCCGGGCTCGGCCAGGGGGTTGCGCAGGTAGCCCTGCATCGCCGCTCCCGCAAGGCCGAGCGAGGCGCCCACCGCCGCGCCGAGGATGGCCCGCGGCAGCCGGATCTCCTGCATCACGAGCGCGAGCGGCCCGCCCTCGCCGGTGACCAGCGCGGCAAGCGCGGCGCGCGGCGGCAGCCCCGCCGGGCCCACCAGCAGCGAGGCCGCGAAGAGCGCCGCCACGAGGAGGCCGAGGGCGAAGGCGAGCGCGCGCGCGCTCATGCCGTGCCTCCGCGGCGCCGAAGGGTCGTCGGGCTCAAGCTCGTATGGCGCAGGCTCGTGCAGTGCGGGCGGCGTGGCCCCATCTCGCTCTCCCGGGCGCGCCTCGTGCGCGCTTGGCGGTTCGACGGGCCCGGGGCGCGCAGCCCCGGGCGGCTTCTCGACATCACCACGGGCGGACGCTCCGCAGGCCGGCCGCGCCCCGCGCCCGGTCAGGGTGATCGCTCCGGCAGGTCTCCTGGCTCGCGGGTCGTCGCTCTGCCGGGCCTTCCCGGGGCGGCCTTGCGGCGCGGTCCCAGTGGCATGTGCCGGCATTGCTCGCCGCTCACAGTTGCGGGGGCAGCCGCGGATTTGGGCCTGGCCGGCCCGCACCGCGTTCCCTCTTCATCGGGCGACGCCGGGTGCCCGGACCGCCCGAACCGGAGCGCGGGCACCCTAGCCGGATTCGCGCCCCGCGAAAGGGGGAAAGCGACGCAGGGCGCAGGCGCCTCCAGGCGCCGCGCATGCCACCGCGCCGCGATCGGCGCCCCGCGGGGTGGAGATATGCGCCCGCTCCCCTATGCTGTTGCGGCGACAGGACGGATGGCGCGCCGCCCTGCCCGGACAGGGCCAGACGGGCGAGGCGCCGCGCAGAGCCCGACGGGAGCGCAGCATGACGGACATGGCCGACGACGCCATCGTCGACCTCCTCGTGATCGGCGGGGGGATCAACGGGACGGGAATCGCACGGGACGCCGCGGGGCGCGGCCTGTCGGTCGCGCTGGTCGAGATGGACGATCTCGCGCAGGCGACCTCCTCGGCCTCGACCAAGCTCTTCCACGGCGGGCTGCGCTATCTCGAGTATTTCGAGTTCGACCTGGTGCGCAAGGCGCTGGTCGAGCGAGAGGTGCTGCTGCGCGCCATGCCGCACATCTCGTGGCCCCTGCGCTTCGTGCTGCCCTGGCACCCCGAGATGCGGTTCGAGGGCGACACGCCGACCTCGCGCCTGCTGACCAGGGTGATGCCGTGGATGAAGGGGCGCCGGCCGGCCTGGCTGATCCGCCTCGGCCTGTTTCTCTACGATCATCTCGGCGGCCGAAAGATCCTGCCGCCCACCCGCACGCTCGATCTGCGCCGCCGCCCAGAGGGCGCGCCATTGCAGGATCGCTTCCGGACCGCCTACGAGTACTCCGATTGCTGGGTCGAGGATTCCCGCCTCGTCGTGCTGAATGCCCGCGACGCGGCCGAGCGCGGCGCCAGCATCCTGCCGCGCACGAGGCTCGTCGGCGCCGAGCCGCGGGGCGGGTGCTGGGAGGCCACGCTGCGCGACGCCGAGACGGGCGAGACCGTGACGCGCCGTGCGCGGATGCTGGTCAACGCCGCCGGCCCCTGGGTGGGCGACGTGCTGCACGGCACGCTCAGGCTCAACACGCCCGACGACATCCGCCTGGTGCGCGGCTCGCATATCGTCACGCGCAAGCTCTTCGACCATGACAAGGCGTATTTCCTGCAAGGGACCGACGGGCGCATCATCTTCGCCATCCCCTACGAGACCGATTTCACCCTGATCGGCACGACCGACCAGGAGCACCCCGACGCCGACGCGACCCCCGAGATCACCGAGGGCGAAAAGCGCTACCTGCTCGATTTCGCCTCGTCCTACTTCGAGCGGCCGGTGACCGAGGACGACGTGGTCTGGACGTATTCCGGCGTCCGCCCGCTTTACGACGACGGGGCGAAGTCGGCCACCGCCGCCACCCGCGACTACGTGCTCAAGCTCGAGCGCGCGCAGGGCGCGCCGGTGCTCAACGTCTTCGGTGGCAAGATCACGACCTACCGAAAGCTCGCCGAGGGGGCGCTCGGCAGGATCGCCGAGGTGTTCCCGCAGGCGTCCGGGCCGTGGACGGCGGGCGTGCCGCTGCCCGGGGGCGACTTTCCCGTGACGGGGGTGGGCGCTTTGGTCGAGGGCCTGCGTGCCGACTACCCGTTCCTGACCGACCGTTGGGCGCTCCGCCTCGTGCGCGCCTACGGCACCGAGGCGCGGGCGATCCTCGGCGCGGCCCGCGCGGAGGGCGATCTCGGCGAGGCGTTCGGCGCGACCCTGACGGCGGCCGAGGTCGACTGGCTGATGACGCGCGAATTCGCCCGCACCGCCGCCGACGTCGTCTGGCGCCGCTCGAAGCTCGGCCTGCGGATGACCGCCGGGGAGATTGCCCGCCTCGACACCTGGATGGCAGAGCGCCGCCCGGCCCTCGCCGCGGCGGCCGAGTGAGCGCCTACTTCGTCAGGATCAGCTTGCCCGACCGGGTCATGCGCAGGGTATAGATCTGCTCGCCCAGCGCGATTTCGGCGCGGTCGGCGCCCGCCAGAAGGTCCTCCACGCGGTAGCGCAGCGGCGGTTCGGGGCGCGGGGCCGGACGATGGAAGCGATCGGGGCGGTCGTCGTCCATCGGCTCAGCGCGGGGCACGGGCGGCAGGCTCCACCCTGTCGATGAGCCAGTCGATGGCGAAGCCCTGCGGCAATCCCGCCTCTCGCAGGATCTCGGCGAGATCGTCGCGGGCCAGGCAGCGGTCGGTGAGGTCTCTCCCGCCGAGCGACGTCTCTCGGGCATGGGGGAAGGGTTGGGGTCGGGCAGCCATGCGCGCGCCTCCGTGGGAAACCGTATCGCGTGCGCCTCTGGCTGCCCGGCCGTGCCGGCGCGGGGCCGGCCGCGCGGGTGGCGGCGCCTCCAATTCCTGAGTGAAATGCTCGGGCGTGTCAAGCCGCCCGTGCATTGCACCGTGCTCTGCGCCGGCCATTGCGCCATGCCCTGCGCGTGGCGCACCCGCGGCGCCTGTCTTCTTCTTGCTCCAAATATCCCGGGGGAGTCGCCCGGATCGGGCGACGGGGGCAGCGCCCCCGACCCCGGCTCCGCCTTCCGCCCCGGGCTCCGCTTCCGCGCCCGGTTGCGCCCCCGCCCCTTTCAGGTCGTGCGGCGGGTGAAGACGAGGCCCATCGAGTCGCGCAGGGTGATCGGCCCGCCGGTATAGTCGGGCCCGATGTCGGGGGTGCGCAGCGCCAGCTCCCACCCCGCGCCCGCGAGCCCCTCGACGGGCAGGGCGAGCGGGTCGATCTCGTCGGTCGCCTGTCCCTCCATGTGCATCACCGAATAGACCTGTTCGCCGTCTGGCCCGTGACGGAGCGAGGTGAACACGCAGCGCCCCGCGATGGGCCGCAGGTAGTCGAACCGGTCGGCAGGCCCGTAATTGTCGCGCAGCCATGGCCGGGCGCGGCGGAAGTTGCGCAGCCGCATCATGAAGTCGGCCTGGGCGGGCTCGAGCGAGGACAGCGAGTGCGAGACGTTGCAGTAGTCGTGCATGTCGTCCATCCACGCCCGCGCGATTTCCTTGAGGTTCTGCACGGTGAACATCTCGGGCCCCGCGAGCGCGGGCTCGGGCCGGTTCAGCAGCCGCACGATCTCGTCGAGGTCGTAGTCGGTCACCTCCACCAGCCCCTGCAGGAACTCGAGGAAGCGGGCGAGATCCTCCCGTGTCTCGTAGCCAAGCGCCTTGAGCCGGCGGAAATTGGCGGGGATCGAATAGGCATAGGCGTCGACCTGCCATTTCAGGCTGATCGCCTCCTCGGCCACCACCTTGACGCCGTAGCGGTCGTCCTGGTTGCGGATGAAGCCCCACGAGGCGCGCGCCGTGGCGTTGAGGAAATCCATCGGCACGCCCGGCATGGCCGCGTTGGTGAAGATCGCGACGACCGGGTTGTCGTAGGCCTTGTCGAGGATCTCCATCTGCGTCTCGCCGAGGCGGGTGTTGATGTTGAGCTTGGGGTTGACCTGCGTGCCCCGCCGCAGCGTGTCGTGGTTCGATGTGCCGCTGATCCAGTTGGAGCCCACCTTCAGCATCTCCTGGATGCGCCAGAACTTCGACAGCCAGAAGGTGTAGAGGAACGGCGTGTTGTGCGCGAAGGTCAACGGCCCCCACTGGAACACGTCGTCGTCGCGCTGCGTCTCGATGACCGCACGATAGGTCGACGAGAGCTCCCAGTCCTCCTGCGGCCAGGGGCGGCCGTCCTCGAAGATGAACCACGGGCGGTAGGGCACGCCCGCGACCTCCTGCACCATGTCGGCCATCGACTGCAGGTAGTCGTCGTCGTGCCTGAGCTCCTGCGCCGAGCTGTCCCAGAACTTGAAGTCCTGCGCGCCGTCGACGCGCACCCCGTCGGCGCCGAAATCGACCTTGCGGCGCTGCATCTCGAGCAGGATCGCCCGCACCGCGGGGTTCTGGTAGTCTAGGTTCTGCCCGTACATGTTGGGCCCCGCGAAGAAATGGCTGTTCAGCGCGGCGAGGCCCTGGTTGTCGGAATGGCCGAAGACGACATCGAGGATCAGCTTCTTCGGCCGCTTGGGAAAGGTATGCAGGACGGCGGCGAAATCGGCCAGCTCGTCGGGCCGGCCCGTCTCGAGCAGCACGGGGTTCACCGTGCCCATGCCCGCGATCACCACGTCGTAGCCCCAGTTCGTGGTGTCGGGGCGGTGCAGCGTGACGGTCACGCCGGTATCGTCGCCCACGTCCTCCTCCCAGAAGGCGGGTCCGGTCTCGTAGACCGTGGTGGGCTCGACGGGCAGGAGCTGCACCGCGTCGTAGCCGAGAAAGAGCTGATCGGCCGGCTCGAAGGTCAGGCCCGCCTCCAGCCGTTCGGCCAGGCGCTCGTAGTGGCGCGTCAGCGAGGCGAGCGTGCCGCCCGCTGTCGCCGTGGGCACGTGGATCTGCAGGATGTTGACGGGCGGCCCCAGCTTGGCGGGAGCGTCCCCCTCGCGCTCGAACGCCTCGAAATGCGCCTTGTCGCGCCGTGCCGACTGCATTGCCGCCACGTCGTACAGTTCGGCCGGCGCGAAGGCGCCGAAGGGCAGCGAGGCGGCGAGCGGGTCGAGGATGCGGTGCCACTGGCCCTCGGCATCGCGCCACACCAGCGCATAGAAGTCGCCCACCACGTCGCGCGTGCCCGCCTGCATCCCCCTGACGGCCGCGAAGGTGTGCGCCTCGTAGCGGACCGTCGGCACGTAGACCCGCTCGAACCGCAGCTTCTGCCGGGTGGTGGTGAGGTCGAGCGGCTCGCGCGGCGAGAGCACCTCGAGAAAGACGTCGCCGCGCGGCACGCGGGCGTCGAGCAATTCAGGTGTCCAGAAGCCGAAGCACGCCACGTCGCCCTCGACCTGCCCCCCGAGCTTGCGCGCGATGGCCTGCTCGCCGGCGAAGGCGGTGGCGGAGGTGTTCCACAGCCGGTGCGCTTCGTCGGCCAGCGCCTGGGCGGCGTCCATGTCTTCCTTGATCCGCTCCGCGAGCGGGGTCGTGTCGGTGTCCTTCATCGCGGCCTCCTCAGCCGTCGTGCACGAGGAACAGGGCGGAGAGCGGCGGCAGATAGACCTGCGCCGAGGCGGCGAAGCCGTGCAGCCCCGGCCGGTCGGCGGCGATGCCGCCCATGTTGCCGCGGTCGGCGCCGCCATAGACGCGCGCATCGGTATTCAGCGCCTCTCGCCACGTGCCCTTCAGCGGCAGGCTGAGGCGGTAGTTCGACCGCTCGACCGGGGTGAAGTTGACGACGACGACCATCTCGCGGTCGCCTTCGCCGCCGCGCCGCAGCCACGCATAGACCGAGTGGTCGGCATCGTCGGCCTCGATCCACTGGAAGCCGTAGGGCTCGGCGTCGCGCACGTGCAGCGCGGGCTCGCCGCGGTAGAGCGTGTTGAGGTCGCGCACCAGCCGCTTCAGCCCCGCATGGAGGGGATCGTCGAGATGCCACCAGTGCAGCGCCTCGTCGTGGTTCCATTCGGCCTGCTGGCCGAATTCCTGGCCCATGAAGAGCAGTTTCTTGCCCGGGTGCCCCCACATGAAGCCGTAATAGGCCCGCATGTTGGCGAGCTTGTCCTCGTGCGAGCCCGGCATCCGGGTGTAGAGCGAGCCCTTGCCGTGCACGACCTCGTCATGGCTGATCGGCAGGATGAAGTTTTCCGAGAAGGCGTAGGTCAGCCCGAAGGTCATCTGGTTGTGGTGATGCTTCCGCCAGGCCGGGTCCTTCTTCATGTATTCGAGGGTGTCGTTCATCCACCCCATGTTCCACTTGTAGCCGAAGCCCAGGCCCCCGCCGTCGACCGGGGCCGAGACGCCGGGAAAGCTGGTGCTCTCCTCGGCCACCGTCATGATGCCGGGCACCTCGCCGTAGACGGTGGTGTTGGTCTCCTGCAGGAGCGAAATCGCCTCGAGGTTCTCGCGCCCGCCATGGATGTTGGGCACCCACTCGCCCTCCTTGCGCGAATAGTCGCGGTAGAGCATCGAGGCGACGGCATCCACGCGCAGCCCGTCGACGTGGTATTCCTCCAGCCAGTAGAGCGCGTTCGACATCAGGAAGTTGGCCACTTCCGTCCGGCCGAAGTTGTAGATCAGCGTGTTCCAGTCGTGGTGGAAGCCCTCGCGCGGGTCGGCGTGCTCGTAGAGCGCGGTGCCGTCGAACTGCCCCAGCCCGTGCGGGTCGGTCGGGAAGTGCCCCGGCACCCAGTCGAGCAGCACGCCCACGCCCGCCCGGTGGGCGGCGTCGATCAGGTCGCGGAACTCGTGCGGCGGGCCGTGGCGGATCGTGGGCGCGAACAGGCCCACCGGCTGATAGCCCCACGAGCCGTCGAACGGATACTCGCTGATCGGCAACAGCTCGATATGGGTGAAGCCCATGTCGCTGACGTAGGCGACCAGCTCCTCCGCCGCCTCCCTGTAGCTTATGCGCCGGTTCTCGGCCTTGCGCACCCACGAGCCCAGATGCACCTCGTAGATCGAGATGGGGGCGGTTCGGGCGTTGCGGCCCTCGCGGCTCGCCATCCACTCCCCGTCGTGCCAGCCGTAGCCGGTGATGTCGCGCACGACCGAGGCGGTGGCGGGCGGATGCTCGGCGCCGAAGCCCACCGGGTCGGCCTTGAGCGGCTGGAGCGTGCCGTCGCGGCCCAGGATCTCGTACTTGTAGGCCTCGCCCTCGCCCACGCCGGGCACGAAGATCTCCCACACGCCGGTCGCGCCCCGCCGCCGCATCGGCAGGCGCCGCCCGTCCCACGCGGAAAAGGCGCCGACCACCGAGACGCGCCGCGCGTTCGGCGCCCAGACCGCGAAATGGGTGCCGCGCGCGCCCTCGTGCTCGCGCACATGCGCGCCGAGCGCCATCCACAGGCGGCGATGCGTGCCCTCGCCGAGCAGGTATTCGTCCATCTCGCCGATGACGGGGCCGAAGCCGTAGGCATCCTCGAAGGTGAAGCCGGAGCCGTCCTCGAAGGTCGCCGTCAGGGTATAGGGCGCCTCGCCCGGCACCGGCCCCGAGAACAGGCCCGGATGGGCGGTGGAGCGGGCGAGCTCGTGCGCCTGCCCGCCGGTCTCGGCCACGAGCGACCGCGCGGCGGGCATCATGACCGTGACATGCCGGGCGCCCGCGCGTCGGTGCGGCCCCAGCACCGAGAACGGGTCGTCGTGGCGGCCCTCGGCGAGGCGGGCGCGGTCGGTTTCGGGGATCAGGGCGAGCGGGTCCTTGGTGCGCGTATCCATCCCCCAAGCCTAGGCGAGCTGGATCAGAGTGCAACAGCGGCCGGAAGCGGGGCGTGGGGCCGGCGCGCCCTGGCGGCGCGATGGGCCCGGCGCGGGGCGGGGTCGCCGGACGGCGCGCGCCTATCCCCGCCCGCGCGCGGCCGTCCATGCCCGGCCGGTGCGGCGCCGCTCGGCGTCGAGCGCGGGCGGGCCATGGCGGGCGGCCGCGAGCGCTGTCTCTGCGTCCTGTCCCTCGACGGCGGCGCGCGCGACCTCTCTGAGCGCGAAGGTCTCGACCCGGGCGCGCGGCCCCAGCGCCGCGCGGGCGAGGCCATGGGCGGCAAGATAGGTCAGGTGCGCGCCGGCGAGGCGGGCGCCGGGGGCGGGCTCTCCGGCGGCGTTCGCCTCGCAGGCGGCGGCATCGGCCGAGTGGTAGGAGCGGCAGATGAGCGGGCGGGCCTCGTAGGCGCGGCACATGCGGGTTGCCGGGTCGAGCGCGGGGCAGGCGTTCGGGTGCCAGTCGCGCCCGTCGGGCTCGCCTGCGCGGGGGGCGAGCGCGGCGTGCAGCCGCTCGGCCTCGTGCGCGGTGATCGTGCCGCCGTCCTCGCCCGACAGGATGCAGCAGAAGGCGCAGCCGGCGGCGCAGGCTGCGCCCTTCGCCGGGTCCTGACCCTGCGCGGTGGCCTGCTCGCGCTCGACATGGGCGATGGTGGCGGCCGCGCGCCCGTCGGCCATGTGCCGCGCGATCTCGGCCAGCGGCACGCCCTGTGCCGCAGCACTCTCGACGAACGCCTCGAGCGCCTTCTTCGCCCTCTCGGCCAGCTCCGGCGGCGTGCCCGGCAGCTTCGCCGCCCGGATCCGGCGGGCGAGAGCGTCGGCGTCCGTCACCGGCCCACGCCCCCCCGTGGCCGCCCGTCGCCGCCTGTCCGCCCGGCTCATGTGTGCAGGATCTCCATCCCGTCTCTCCTGACAGCGGCGGCGCCCGCTCGCAAGGCTTGACCTGCGGCCCCCGGCCCCGACAACGCAGGCACGGATTTCTTGCCCGCTGCCGAGCCCGCGGCGGCCACCCGCCCGCTCGCGCTGCGCCTGCGCCCGAGAGACGACCTGCGTGCTGCCATCGAGCGCGCCTTCGACGCCGCTTCCGAGCGTGCGGGCATCCTTGCGGCGGCCCTCGGCTCGCTCGCTTGCGCCCGGCTTCGGCCGGCGGGCCGCGACGCCGCGCTCGAGGTGACGGGACCGCTCGAGATCGTGGCGCTTTCCGGCCCGCCGTGTCGGGCGATCTGTGTGTGACGACCGGCTGTCACCTGCTGCCGGGCTGCGCCTTGCGCAACAAGGGAGCGCTGGCGCTGGCGGAGGGGCCGCCCTTCGCCCGGCTTTTGGAACCCCAGACCGGATAGCGCGAGCTCGCCGTCGTCCCCTGATCGCTTGTCCGGGTCGCCGCCCCGTCGCTGCACCCCGTCGCTGCACCCCGTCCCCGCTTGCCGGCCGTTCTGGCTCCTGCTACCAGCCGGCGCGCGGCAGCGCCGCGTCTCGCACAGGAGCGTGCCCCGCCATGGCCCCTTGCCTCACCTTCCTCGTGCCCATCCGGCACCCGGACAACATGGCCTCCGTCCCGATGGCGATGCGCTATCTCTCCACGACGCTGCGCTCCTTCGCCAATCAGAGCTCGCAAGACTGGCGTGCGGTGATCGCGGCAAACCGCGGCACACCGCTCCCCGACCTGCCCGACCGGACCGAGGTCGCCTGGCTCGACATGCCTGCCAATCGCGTGCATGACATGGCCGAGCACGGCTACCAGACCGCCATCGAGGCTTTCGAGCCGGACAAGAGTCGCCGCCTGCTTGCCGCGCTCGAGCAGGCGCCCGACAGCCCCTATGTCATGGCGGTCGACGACGACGATCTTCTCCACCGGGATCTCGTGCGCTTCGTCGTCGAACGGCAGGGCGAGAATGGCTGGTATGTCCAGTCCGGCTGGCAGTTCGAACAGGCCGGCCCTGTCGAGATCATCGCGCCGCTGGACGACTTCCACCTGAAGTCCGGCAGCAGCCTCGTGCATCGGCGCGACCTGCTCGGGCTCGATGGAGCGAACGAGGCGACGCAGCTCGAAAGGATCCGGACCGAGTTCGTGCAGCACCATTTCGTCCGGGATCTTCGGGCGAAATCGGACGCGCCGCTCGCGCCCTTCACCTTTCGCGCGGCCCCTATCGCCGCCGCCACCCCAATTCGCACAGCCGGCCCCGTCAGAAGCCGCCGCTGCTGCGATGGCAGGTGGTGAACCGGGGCCTTTTACGCAACCCCCGCCGAAATCTGGCGAACCTCGGCCGGATCAGGGTCTTCACGGGCGGGCTGCGGCGGGACTTCGTGGGCTGAAGCGGCGCGAAACCGCCCCGCGGCCATCGGCGGGCCGCCTCTGCGCCGCGCCCCCGGGCCCGACATGGCTTGACCGGCGCGCCGCGGCCGGGAGAGTGGGCACATGACGCGCTCCCCGCTCTCCCGCGGCTGGCCCGCCGACGCCAGCCGGTTCCTCGCCCTTCGGCTGCAGCCGGGCGAGGATCTGCGCGGCGTGCTGGAGCAGACCTTTGCGGATCAGCCCGAGCAGGCCGGCTTTCTCGCCGCCGCCGTGGGCTCGCTGACCCGGGCCCGCCTTCGTCCCGCCGGCCGCGACGACGCGCTGGAGGTGGCCGGCCCGCTGGAGATCGTCGCCCTCTCTGGCACCTTCTCGCACGACGGCCCGCACCTGCACCTCGCCGTGGCGGACAGGGTGGGCGGCATGACCGGCGGCCACCTGCTGCCGGGATGCGAGGTGCGCACGACGGCGGAGGTGGTGCTGGCACTGGCCGAGGGCCCCGTCTTCACCCGGCCGGTCGACCCCGAGACGGGGTATCGGGAGCTGGCGTTTCGGTGAGGTTCCCGGCGCGGAAGCAAGGCCGCAGGCCGCCGCGCCATCGCCGGGCCGCCCCGTCGCACCGGAGGTGCGCCGCATAGACTCGGCTCGGGCGGTGTCAGCAAACCGTGTTGGCGCGTGGAGCTGAGGCGAGCAGCGTCGTGAGGACGTTGAGGTAACTCGTGGCTCCGTTTTCTCGGGCGGCGTGCCATCGACCGTAGGCGGCGAGGTTCTTCG
>NZ_QPLK01000027.1 GCF_003340565.1 Rhodovulum sp. 12E13
TCGCCGCCACCGCAGCGCGGGCAAGCGGCCGCCGCTCCCCCCACCTCGGCGCGGGCGTCGATCTCGAGCACCGCTTCGGCCCGCTCCCGCGCCTCTGCCACCATCCCCTCGACCTGCCGCAGCTCCTGCGGTGTCAGACGGGCCAGCAAGCGGCCGAACTCGGTCGGATTGAAGCGGGGCATGGCAGGTCTCCGGCAGGCTCAGAAGCCGCCGATCCTACTCTACTGACGGACAAGAACAAAGGGCGAACCAACACGGTTTGCTGACACCGCCACGCGGGATGTGACAGGTAGTTCAATTCACCGCCAATGAGCAGGACAAACATAATATGTGATAACATTTTGAATTTTCATTATTCTCCCGAGTGTCATGCAGCTGTCACCCCAAAGGCGTAGCGCCGCCCGGGCGGGCGCTCGGCGATTGCCATAATGCAACCACACGGGAGACCTTCTATGCGCACGCTGTCGCTCGGGATCGCCGCACTCCTCGCCGGCACCACCGCCATGGCACAGGACGTGGCTCAGGCCGATAACGAATGGTTCACGGCCGGTCAGGAGCGGGTTCAGGCCGAACTCGCCAAGACGCAGAACACCAACACCGCCAGGAACGTGATCCTGATGATCTCGGACGGCAACGGCGTCGGCTCGAACTACGTCACGCGTCTGTTCATGGGGCAGCAGGCAGGCGGCCTCGGCGACGACCACGTCATCCACTTCGAGAATTATCCGAACCTCGCGCTGGTCAAGACCTACAACGTCAACTCGCAGACGCCGGACTCCGCCGGCACCGGCACGGCGATGATGGCCGGCGTGAAGACCAACATCGGCGTCGTCGGCGTGAACTCCAACGTCGTGCGCGGCGACTGCTCGACGCTGCCCGGCAACACCGTGACGGCGATCTCCGAAATCGCCGACGGGATGGGCAAGTCTGTCGGCGCGATCTCGACGGCGCGGATCACCCACGCCACGCCTGCGTCGATGTATGCCAAGACCGTTGACCGCAACTTCGAGGACAGCGTGCCCGAAGGCTGCACCGAGCAGACCGACATCGCCAGCCAGCTGCTCGAGGCGATGACAGGCGGGCTGATCGACATCGCCATGGGTGGCGGACGCCGTCATTTCGTGCCCGAGGGCGTCGAGGTGGAGGAAGGCACCGGCGGCCGCCGCGCCGATGGCCGCAATCTCATCGAGGAGGCACAGGAGGCCGGCGCCTACTACGCCTGGAACATGGAGACATTCGCGGCCGCGCCGCTCGACGGCGAGACGCCGATCCTCGGCTTGTTCGAGTCGAGCCACATGCAGTACGAGGCCGACCGCGAAGACGAGCCGTCGCTCGCCGAGATGACGGCGGCGGCGATCGAGCACCTGTCGCAGAACGAGAACGGGTTCGTGCTGATGGTGGAGGCGGGCCGCGTCGACCACGCCAACCACGCCACCAACGCCGCGCGCATGGTGCGCGACGGCGCCGCCTTCGCCGAAGCGGTGGCGATGGCCGATGAGATGACCGACGACGAGGAGACGCTCATCGTCGTCACCGCCGACCACGAGCACGCCATCGCGATGAACGGCTATTGCGCCCGCGGCTCCCCGGTTCTCGGCTTGTGCATGCAGGCGGACAATGCCGGCATCGAGCATACCGGCGAGCCGATCCTCGCGAATGACGGCAAGCCGTACACCGTGATCGGCTACCTCAATGGCGCCTCCTCGGTCCTCATCGAGCAGCCCGGCGGCGAGTATTTCGGCGCCCGTCCCGACGTGACCAACGAAGAGGCGCAGGACATCGACTACGTCCAGCAGGCGCTCGTGCCGCTGTCGTCGGAAACCCATTCGGGCGAGGATGTGGCCGTCTACGCCAAGGGGCCGTTCTCGCACCTCTACGACGGCACGATCGAGCAGAACGTGATCTTCCACGTGATGCACCACGCCATGACGGCCGAGTGATCGACGCGACATCATGATCCTGCGAGGGGGCCGTTCCGCGGCCCCCTCGCCTGTCCCAGATCAAGGGCGGCTGCGCCGGACGGCGTATCACCCCTGTCACATCCGACCGCTACGAAGGGACCCATGACGATGCAGACCACAAGACGCCGGGCGCTCGCCCTCGCAGCCGGCTTCATCGCGGCCCCCGCCCTCCTGCGCGCGCAGGGCGACGAGGCGATCAAGCTGCGCGAGCTCTACGCGGGCGACAACGAGTTCTCCGAGTTCGCCCGCGACAGCGAGGGCGAGAGGATCACGGTCGAGGGCTTCATGGCCCCGCCGCTGCAGGCGGATTCGACCTTCTTTGTGCTCACCAAGATGCCGATGTCGGTCTGCCCGTTCTGCGAGACCGAGGCCGAATGGCCCGAGGACATCCTCGCCATCTATACGCGCCGCAAGTATCGCGTCGTGCCGTTCAACCGAAAGATCGTCGTGCGCGGTGAACTCGAGCTGGGCGGCTACCGTGACCCCGAGACGGGCTTCGTCAGCCTCGTGCGGTTGGCCAACGCCCAGTTCGACTACGCATGACCACACCCCGCGGTCGCAGCCTGACCTTGCGCGACCTCGAAGTGACCGGAGAGGGAGGGCGGCGCATTCTTTACGTTCCACGGCTCCAGATTGCCGCGGGCAGCGCGGTCGCGGTGCGCGGCCCCTCCGGCGCCGGCAAGACCACGCTGCTCTACGCCCTGGCCGGGCTCGTATCGCCCGCGGCCGGCCGCATCCTCTGGGACGACGAAGACATCGCGCCCCTCGGCGAGCCGGCGCGCGCCGCCTTTCGCCGTCGGACGGTGGGCTTCGTGTTCCAGGAGCACCTGCTGTTCGAGGAGCTCTCCGCGCCCGGCAACGCCGCGCTCGCCGCGCTCTACACCGCCGCGACCGAGCGCGCCGCGATCCGCGCGCGCGCCGCCGAACAGCTGTCGCGGCTGGGCCTCGACCGAAGCGCGGCGCGCCGCTCCGACAGCTACTCCGGCGGCGAGCGGCAGCGCATCGCCGTGGCGCGCGCGCTGGCCGCCGACCCCGACGTGATCCTCGCCGACGAGCCCACCGCCAGCCTCGACCGCGCCAATGCCGACCGGCTGGCCGACGACCTCGTGGCGCTCGCCCGGCACGAGGGGCGCACGCTGATCACCGTCAGCCACGACCCCGCCGTGCACGCACGCGCCGACCGCGTGCTCGACATCGCCGACGGGCGGCTGGCCGCCGACACGGCACAGGGAGCACCAGGGGCCGCCCATGCCTGACGCGTTTCTCGATGGCTGGGCGGCTCTTCCGGTCTGGCTGGCCGACCTGCTGCTGTTCCTCGCGCTGCTGGCGCCCGCATTCCTCCTCGGCGCGCTGGTCTTGCGGGGCTTCGCCATCGGCCCGCTGCTGAGCGCGCTGTTGCGCCGTCAGGTCTGGGTCTCGGTCGTGTTCGTGGCGCTTATCGCCATCTCGGTGGGCCTCGGCGCCGGCCTGATCGCGCAGGAGCGGGGGTTGAGGCAGGGCACCGCGCCGGCGGCCGACAAGTTCGAGCTGGTGGTCGCCGCGCCGGGCTCGGAGATCACGGCGATGCTCGCCGCCGTCTACCTCCAGCCCTCCGATCTGCCGCTGCTCGACGGCGAGACCTACGACCGCATCGCCAGCCACGAGCGCGTGGAGATTGTCGCCCCCCTCGGCTTCGGCGACAGCTGGCGGGACGCTCCCGTGGTCGGCACCACGGCGGAGTTCGTGGCGTACCTCTCCGAGGGGCTGGCCGAGGGCCGCCATTTCGCCGCCGAATACGAAGCCGTGGCCGGCGCCCGCGTGCCTCTCGGGGTCGGCGACGCCTTCTCGCCGGCCCACGGCATCGGCGATGCGGCGGAGCACGGCGCCCACGGTGATCTCGAATACGAGGTGGTCGGCCGCATGCCGCTGACCGGCTCGCCCTGGGACCGGGCGCTGATGGTGCCGATCGAGTCGGTCTGGTCGGTCCACGGCCTGGCCAACGGCCACGGCCCGGGATGGGACGGCGAGATCGGCCCGCCCTTCGCGCCCGCCTACTTCCCCGGCACGCCCGCCGCTCTCGTCCGGGCCGACTCGCTCGCCGCCAATTACGGCCTGCAGGCCGAGTTCAGCACCGAGACGACGATGGCCTTCTTCCCCGGCACCGTGCTCGCCCGCCTGCACGCGCTGATGGGTGACATCCGGCAGGCCATGTCGGTCCTCGCCGTGATCACGCAGGTGCTCGTCACGGCCGGCGTGCTGGCGGGCCTGATGATGCTGACGCGCCTGCTGGCCAAGCGGCTCGCGCTCCTGCGCGCGCTCGGCGCGCCGCGCCGCTTCATCTTCGCCCTGACGTGGAGCTTTGCGGTGACGCTGATCTCGACGGGCGCGGCGCTGGGATTGCTGCTCGGGGTCGCCGCCACGCGGGCGATCTCGTCGATCATCACCGCGCGCACCGACGTGCTCGTCTCGGCCAGGCTGGCCTGGCCCGAGTTGCACCTTGTCGCCGGCTTCGTGAGCCTGACGGCCGTTCTCGCGCTCCTGCCAGCCTTTCTCACCATGAACCGACCGGTGATCCGCGACCTGCGTGGATAACAGACAGGAGAACATCTATGCCGAGTCCCCGCCCCACGAGCCTTGTTACAATGATCCTTCTTGCGACCGCCGCACCCGTTCTGGCGCACGAGGACCACACGCACGAGGACGAGGCCCACGCCGAAGAGCATGCGCACGACGAGGCGCACGCCCATGACGAGGAGCACGCCGAAGACGATCACGCCCACGGTGACGACGCCCATCTCGCCGAGGCGGGCGGGCTTCGCCTCGTCCACGCCTGGAGCCGTGCGACCGACGGAGACGAGACTCTGATCTTCGTCGAGATCGAGAACAGCGGCGACAACACCCGCAGCCTGATCGGCGGCGGCTCTCCCCATGCCGCCGCGGCCGAGGTCGTGGGCTTTCGCCTCGTCGACGGAACGCCCACCTACGAGCCGCTCCCCGAGGTGCCAATCGCGCCGGGAACCGAGATGAGCCTCGCTCCGGAAGGCCTCGCTCTGCGCCTGACCGGCCTCGACGCGGCGCTGGAAGAAGGCGACGGTCTGCCTGTCACGTTCGCCTTCAACGACGGGCTGGAAATTCGCGCCACCGCACAGATCGAGGCGTCGAACGCGACGCGTCACAGCCACGCCGGCCACATGCACTGAGCCTCGTCAGGCACCGCCCTACAGGGATGACCAAAGAAAACGCGAACGACCATGTCTTCGGTGAAGGCTCGATGCCTCGGTGCTGCAGCGCGGCGGACCAGGTAGGTACGACGGCTTTCCAATGTTCGCTTGGCCGAGCGTGGCCGCCAGCCGATCTGCGAGGCCGCGGGCGAGGCGGCGCCGCAAGGGATCGTCGCCGAGCAGCTCGAAAGGCATCACCGCGAGCGCAGGTTGCCCGACGCCCTCCTCCGACACGCTGTCCGCGGCGACGAGGCGAAATCCCCGGCGGGCCGACGTGGCGATGACGTGTCGTCGCCCGCCTCGTCGCCTCGAACCCGATCAACCCGGAGCGCGTCAGCAGAAGGGTCATGACCGGAATGGCGGTCTTTCTGGTCACCTTGTCCACGCCCGCCGAAAATGCTTGCTAGATCGCGGGCCCGGCGGCACGCTCTTCGGCAAGGACACCAGGCCGGGAGGGGCCGGTGCACAGACCGGGAGGGCCGTGCCATGGCGATGATGAAGGCTGCCGTGTTCGTCGAGAAGGACCGTATCGAGCTCGACGAGAAGAAGATCCCGGACGTGGGCCCGAAGGATGCGCTGATCCGGGTGACGACCACGACGATCTGCGGCACAGACGTCCATATCCTCAAGGCGGAATACCCGGTGGCGGCCGGCCTGACGGTCGGGCACGAGCCGGTGGGCATCATCGAGAAGCTGGGTTCGGCGGTCGAGGGCTATGCCGAGGGCCAGCGCGTCATCGCCGGCGCGATCACGCCCTCGGGGGTGTCCAACGCCTGCCTGTGCGGCCAGCACAGTCAGGACGGCGCGGGCACGGCGCACGGGTTCAAGCCGATGGGCGGCTGGCGCTTCGGCAACACGATCGACGGCTGCCAGGCCGAGTATCTGCTCGTCCCCGACGCCGAGGCGAACCTCGCCCCGGTGCCGGACGACCTGACCGACGAGCAGGTTCTGATGTGCCCCGACATCATGTCGACCGGCTTCGCCGGGGCGGAATCCGGCAGGATCCGGATCGGCGACACGGTGGCCATCTTCGCCCAGGGCCCGATCGGGCTGTGCGCGACCGCCGGCGCGAAGCTCATGGGCGCGACGCGGATCATCGCCGTGGACGGCAACAGGCAGCGCCTCGACTTCGCAAGAAAGATGGGGGCCGACGACGTCGTCGACATCAACGACGGCAACCCGGTCGACCGGATCATGGAGCTGACCGACGGGCGCGGCGTCGACGTCGCGATCGAGGCGCTCGGGCTGCAACAGACGTTCGAGAACTGCCTCCACGTCCTGCGGCCAGGGGGCACCCTGTCCAGCCTCGGGGTCTATTCGGGCGACATCACCATTCCCCTGTCGGGATTCCACGCAGGGCTGGGCGACAACACCATCGTCACCTCCCTCTGTCCCGGCGGGAAGGAGCGGATGCGTCGGCTGATGTCGGTGATCGCCAGCGGCCGGGTGGACCTGAACGCGATGGTCACCCACGAGCGCAAGCTCGACGACATCGTCGAAGCCTACGACCTGTTCGCGAACCAGCGCGACGGCGTGCTGAAGGTGGCCATCAAGCCGCATTGAGCGCCCCCGCGCGCGCCGCCCCGCGCCTCGGCCGCCCTCGTGGCGGGATTTTCGGCCGACATTGACACCAGACTTTGCATCGGATATGAACTGGCGCCCCACCTCACCTGGCCCCAAGAAGTTGAAGACGCGGCATTTTCGTCGCAATCGCACAATCGGTATCGGCGCCGATCGTGATCCCTTGAACGGAGCGCATTGCGCGTTTTCCAAGGCTTGGACCGAGACTGAAAGGTGTCACCCTTCAAGGCCGATCCACATCACACCCCGAATGCCGAAACCCGCTCTCCTTCCGTCACCGGGACAATCCGGAGAGCGGAGGTCGGCGACAGGGGTGTGACGCCGCCGGAAGCGGAGCGGTTAGAGCAAAGCGGCGGGGCCCGCAGTCCGTCAGGGGGATCGCGGCCGTTGCCCCCCGAAGGCAGTCCCCGACCGGGGGCGGCCTCAACAAATAGTGCCGCCGCCAACGCCCAGCCCCGACCTGCTCTGCACGGTCTCGAGGGCGTCGGACACAGACAGCGGCAAGCAGTCACGCGCACGAAGCCATGCCACCACCGCGCCACGCTCGGCGCCGTGGATGTCGGCGGCATGCGGGTCGATGCCGCAAGGCCGCCCCGGTGCGACGGGCCGTGGCTGGCGGTCGTGTGCGGCGTAGCGCCAGACCCAGGCCACGCCGCCCGTCTCGTCCGTTTCCGCGATCAGCACGTTCTTCGCCATGGCCCCCACTCGCAGCGCCGTTTCGTCATGATCGTGTTACAGAGTCGTCTCGGCGCTCGCCATAGGGCGCAAGCGGGTGTGCGACAGCGTGGCACCGGCACGTCTGGTCGTGGCGGGGCAGCCTGCCTGGGCGGTGCCGGTCCCCGCCCGCTCAACGGGAACACGCGCCGGGCACAGCTCAGGGCCGGATCAGCGGATGCCCCGTGAGCGCCTGGGCGAAGACGCGGCGGTCAGCGCGACCCAGAGCGCGGCGGCGATCCTTGGCGCGCGATGTCTGAAAACCGAGCGACGGGCGCCGGCGAAGTCGCGCGCAAGGTCGACGCCAAAGGCGGTGGCCGGCTCGTAGTATCCGGCCGGGGCCTCGCCGTCCGTGCCTCAACGCACGATGGGCAGAGCCGTGCGGGCTGCAAGGGAATGGAGCGAGCAATCGTCTTCTCGCTGCGATGTGCCTCGTTCGGGCGCGCAGCTCGGGAAATTTTCTTCGATCCGGGGCTTCGTCTTTCTGCCGCCCGGCCAATGTCGGGTCCGAGCCGGTGCGAACGCCGGCGTGGACAGCTTGACTCCGGCAACCGAGAGCCGGCCGCCGAACCCGGATGAGATCCATGCCACCGACCTGCACCGCACCGAGCCGACCTTCGAGATCGCCGGCTGTGCCGAGTCCGTTCCGGCCCCTCTCTGGCGGGCAGGTGCCCGGCGCCTGCCCGACGGGGACTCCGGCCATTCAGTCGCGCCTGTCGACGCGATGCCGCCCTGACGCGCCTCCCTTGAAGCGCCGGCATCCCGCCGGCGCACGCCTGAGGAGGCAGACCATGGTTCGTCACGCAAGACAGCCTCCGCTCCGGGCCGATGCCAGCGCGGGCGAGCGCCACCGGCGTGGCGCCCGGGCTTTCGGCGCGTGGGCTTTCGGCGCGCGGTGCCGGGCCTCCGCTTAGTCGGCGGGCACGACGCGGTAGTGTCCGTCCTGCGGCGCGCGGTCGGCGCCGTTGATCGGCGTGATGTCCTGCGGGCAGGCCGACATGACCACGACACAGTCGCGCAGAGCCCGCAGCCGCACGAACTCGCCTGGATGGCCGACCGGCGCGCCCTGCTCCAGCGACCGGTCCGGATGGACGGGGATGTTCATGAACAGATTGAGCGGCTGGGGGCATTCGCGGGCAGGCAGCCCGAGATCCGCCAGCGCCTCGTTCATGTTGTCGGCGCAATTGCGGTGGTAGCCGGCGCATCCGAGCCGTTCGTAGCGGGCGGCGTCGCAGGCGGCCATGATCGTGTCGTGGATGCCGGGCGAGGTGTCCTCCTCCATCCGCAGGATCTCCTCCCGCCGGTTGGTGAGGAAGGCCTCGCCGGGGCGGGGTACCATCCGCCCCGTCTCGACGCGCGTATGGGGTAGCGACATGTAGCCGTCGCCCGTGCCCTCCAGGAAGGCCCAGGTGTCGATCACCTGCGTGCCGGTGACGTTGACGATCTCGATCGCCGCGCCCGCCGGCAGGCGGACGGCGCGGCCATGGCCCGCGGGGATGGTCTGGAGCTCGGCATCGCTCATGCTGTCTTCCTTCTGTCGACTCGGGTTGGCGCGACCCTATCCGCCGGTCCGGCAGGCGCCACCGTCCCGGGCAAGGCCAGTCGCGCCGACAGCCGGGCGCCCAATGATTGGGCAGGCGCCCGAGCATGGAGCCGAAAAGCAGGCAGCGGGACGAAGAGCCGTGCAACAGGGCCCGCCGCTGCTTGAACATCTCGCAGGTTCAGCGCGCCTTCCAGCGCCATGGAGCTGCGCTTTTTCGAGATCTACCGCAATCCCGACTACCTCGCCCTGCTGGCCGAGGGCGCGGCGATGAGCGCGGCACTGACCGTCGCGGCCGGGCTGATGGGGCTCGCGCTCGCCACGCTGCTGGCGACGGCGCGGTTCCACGCCGTCCCCGTACTCGGCCACCTCGCCGCAGCCTATGTCGAGTTCATCCGCAACACGCCGCTGATCGTGCAGCTTTTCTTCGTCGCCTTCGGGCTGCCGCAACTGCTGGGTTATTCCTGGCCGTTCTGGGGGCACGCCCTTCTGGCGCTCACCCTCAACTTCTCGGCCTACTTCTCGGAGATCCTGCGGGCCGGCTTCACCACCGTCGCACAGGGGCAATACGAGGCGGCGCGGGCGCTGGGTATCCGTCCCTTCGTGATCTTCCGCAAGATCGTGCTGCCGCAGGCAGTGCAGCGCATGTTCCCATCGCTGTCGAGCCAGTTCATCTTCCTTTTCCTGACCACGGGCATCATCGCCGAGATCGGCGTGCGCGACCTGACACAGGCGGGCATGTTCATCGACAGCCGCACCTTCCGCTCGTTCGAGGTCTTCCTGACGCTCACGGCGATCTACGTGGCCATGTCGCTTGCCTTCAAGACGGCGCTGGCGCTGGTGCATCGCCGCCTGTTTCCGGCGGTGGCCGCGCGATGAGAGAGGCGTTCATAGCCGCGTTCGGCCGGCCCGAGGGCATCATGCTCTTCCAGCTGGTCGAGGCGGCGCAGTTCACCATCTACCTGTCGCTCATCGCCTTCGCCCTCGGCGGCAGCGTGGCGGCCTGCATCACGCTGCTGCGCATCCTGCCGAACCGATGGGCGCCTCGCGTCGCCACCGGTTACATCTGGGCGTTCCAGTCCGCGCCGCTGCTGATGCTGCTGTTCATCTTCGGCCTCGGCGTGCCGCGGCTTCTCGGCGCCGATGTCGACCCGTGGGTCGCCGCCTCGGTCGCGCTGATGCTCTACACCTCGGCTTACCTGGCCGATGTCTGGCGCGGCGCGGTCGAGACGATCCCGCCGGGCCAGTGGGAAGGCGCGCGCGCCCTCGGACTGCGCTTCGGGCCCACCCTGCGGCTGGTGGTACTGCCGCAGGTGGTGCGCGTGGCGCTGGCGCCGACGGTGGGCTTCATGGTTCAGATCATCAAGGGCACGTCGCTGGCCTACATCATCGGCTTTCACGACATCATGGCGATCGGCAAGCGCTGGGCCAATGCCCCAGTCGAGGGGACGGAACCCTTCGTCGTCTACCCGATCATGGCGCTGATCTACTTCGCGCTGTGCTTTCCCCTGTCGCGGCTGGCGCTGCGCCTCGAGGCGCGCCTCGGCAGCGTGGGCGGCGCGCCCAAGGCCGCGGTCGCCTGACCCCTGCCCGGCAGAACACCCTCTCACCCAGCAGAAGGAGAATCCCCATGAAGAAACTCGCTAGCCTGATCACGGCCGCCGTCGTCGCCTTCGGGGCCCCGGCACAGGCGGAACTGTCCGACATCCTCGAGGAGGGCGTCATCCAGATCGCCGTACCAGAGAACTTCCCGCCCTTCGGCTCGCTCGGGCCCGAGGGCGAATACGTGGGCTACGACGTGGCCGTGGCCGAGATGATCGCCGAAGACCTGGGCGTGGAGCTGGAACTGGTGCCCGTGACCTCCAGCCAGCGCATCCCCTACCTCGAGACCGACCGGGTCGACCTCGTGATCTCGTCGATGGGCGCCAACCCCGAGCGCGCCAAGTCGATCATGTTCTCCTCGGCCTACGCACCGTTCTATTCCGGCGCCTTCGCCGCCCCGGACATCGAGATCGCGGCCGTGGAGGACCTCTCGGGCATGACGGTCGGCCTCACCGGCGGCACGCTGGAGGACCTGGAACTGACCGAGATCGCGCCCGAGGGCACCGAGATCATCCGCTTCGGCGACAACGCTGCCACGCTCTCGGCCTACCTTTCGGGGCAGGTCGACGTGCTGGTGACGGGCAACACGGTCGCCGCGCAGCTGTCCGAGGACAATCCCGATCTCGGGCTCCAGACCAAGTTCATCCTCAACGACTCGCCGTGCTTCATCGGCGTGAAGAAGGGCAACACCGACCTGCTCCAGTGGGTCAACGTCTTCATCCTGCACAAGAAGCTCGGCGGCCAGCTCAACGAGCTGTCGCTGGAATATTTCGGCCAGGAACTGCCCGAGCTGCCCACGCTCTGACCGCGTGAGGGCGGGACGGCGCGTCCGCAGCAGGGCGATGCCGGCGACACCCCCGGCGGCGCGACGACGTCGCCGGGGCCGTTCCATCCCTGCGGGTGGCGTCAAGTGTCGCGCCGAGGAGATCATCGCGGAAACGAGGCAAACCCTGCCGTTCCAGACTACCTGATCCGCCCTTTCGGCCTGCAAACTCGGCAGCCTGGACGTTGTTCGGAGTCAACTGCGTCGCAACGATGACCGGGGAGGCCGTCGTGAAACGCTACGCGGCCGACCCCGGCACGGGCTGCGGACTCCCGCGAGGAACGATTGCGTCTTCGAGTGGTTTTTCGATCTGACGCGCGCGGAATCCAGGCGGGGGAGGAGATGGCGAAGACCACGTCAGACTTCATGCTGGAGCGCCTCGCCGAGTGGGGCGTTCGGAACATTTACGGGTTCCCGGGCGACGGGATCAATTCGACGCTCAAGGCGCTTGGCAAGGCGATCGACCGCTTCACCTTCGTCCAGTCGCGCCACGAGGAGGAATCGGCGTTCATGGCCTGCGCCCATGCCAAATGGACAGGTGAGCCGGGCGTCTGCCTGGCGACGTCCGGACCCGGCGCGATCCACCTGCTGAACGGCCTCTACGACGCCAAGTCGGATCACCAGCCGGTCGTGGCCATCGTCGGCCAGCAGGATCGTGCAGCGATGGGCGGGTCCTACCAGCAGGAGGTCGATCTGCTTTCGCTGTTCAAGGATGTCGCGCACAATTATGTCCAGTACTGCCACGCCCCCGAACAGATGCGGCATCTCGTGGATCGAGCCCTGCGCATCGCCAAGGCAAGGCGGTGCGTGACGGCGATCATCTTGCCCGACGACGTCGGCAGCGAACCGGCGGTGGAGGCGCCGCCCCACGAACACGGTACCGTCCATTCGGGGGTCGGCCATGCCGGAGAACCCCGTGTCGTGCCGGCAGACGACGATCTGCGCGAGGCAGCGGAGATATTGAATGCCGCCGAGCGGCCGGCCGTCATGATCGGCGCCGGGGCGCTCGGCGCGGGCGCCGAGGTCCGCGCCGTGGCCGAAAGGCTTGGGGCGGGGGTGTGCAAGGCGCTGCTGGGAAAGGCGGCGCTGCCCGACGACCTGCCCTACGTCACCGGGCAGATGGGCCTGCTCGGCACCAGCCCGTCCTACGACCTGATGATGGAGTGCGATGCCTTCCTGATGGTCGGGTCGGGCTTTCCCTATGCCGAGTTCCTGCCGGAGGAGGGCAGCGCCCGGGGCATCCAGATCGACATCGACCCGGGCATGCTCTCGATCCGTTACCCGATGGAGGTCAACCTCACCGGCGATGCCGCGGACACCCTCGCGGCCCTTCTGCCCTTCCTCGACGACAAGGACAGGAGCGACTGGCGCGAGAGGATCGAGAAGAACGTCGCCGAATGGTGGCAAGGCATGGAGAAGCGCGCGCACCTGTCGGCCGATCCCGTCAACCCGCAGTTGCTGTTCTGGGAATGCTCTTCCCGGCTGCCCGACCGCGCGATCGTGGCGGCAGACAGCGGGACGGCGGCAAACTGGTATGCCCGCGCCATCCGGATGCGCGAGGGGATGATGGGCTCGCTCTCGGGCACGCTGGCCACGATGTGTCCCGGGGTGCCCTATGTCACCGCGGCGAAGGTCACGCATCCCGACCGCGTGGCGGTCGCCTTCGTGGGGGACGGGGCAATGCAGATGCTGGGCAATGCGGCGCTCATCACCGTCGCGCAGTACTGGCGAGGCTGGGAAGACCCGCGCTGCGTCATCGCGGTGCTGAACAACGAGGATCTGAACCAGGTCACCTGGGAGATGCGCGCCATGGGCGGCGCGCCGAAGCTGGAGGAGACGCAAACCGTGCCCGCATTCGACTACGCGGCCTATGCGGAGTCGTTGGGCCTGAAGGGCATTCGGGTCGAGACGCCCGAGGAGGTGGCCCCAGCCTGGGATGCGGCCTTCGCCGCCGACAGGCCGGTTGTGATCGACTGCCTGACGGACCCGGCGATGCCGGCGCTGCCGCCGACCATCACCGCCTCGCAGCGCAAGAGTTACTTCAAGGCGCTGATGAAGGGTGACCCGGATGAAGCGGCGATCATCAGGAACACATTGAAGAGCTACCTGACCGGCTGATCGCCCACGGCTCCGGCCGCACACCAGCGCCGTTCCGACCGACAGTCTCTGTCATGAGGTGGACGAAAACCGGCGGGCACAGCACCAACAGGATTGGTGCCATGGCGTCCGATGGGTGCATGTGAGGGCCGAGCGCCCGCGGAGATGTCGCCGTGGGCGCCAAGGCTTCTCGGGAAAGCTCCCTTCTCTCGCGCCGACAGATCGCTCATCGGGAGAACCCCGGGCCAGCCCTCGGCACCGGTGATGCCAGGCGGGCTCTCCGATCGCCCTGGTCGAGGGCTGCAGGCGACGGCTCCCCCGCGGCGCGCAGGGCATCGTCTGTTCGACCTCTCCCGCTCGCCGGGATCCGCAGCCAGGCCGAGCGCCCCGTCGAGTCGCGCCCGCAGGCCCCGCGGCCGGAAGCGGCCCCGCGCGCACGACGTCCGGAATGCGCCCCGCCGCGACTGTCGGCGCCCTCGTGTGCGCCGAGGACGGGCCGATGCCCACCCTGCAGGCGTCGACGGCGGACAGGCCCATGGCGCGGGCGCCGAGGGTCAGATCGACAGAGGGCGATAGATCTCGTCCAGCCCGAAGGCGGTCGGGCCGAACTGGCGGAGCGCGGCGGGGCTGCGCATGATCTCGGGCACCCGCACCGCCATCACCATCACCCGCTGACCGTAGCGCAGCGTCTCGTTGGTGATCGGCACGGCCGTCTCGGCGTCGAGCACGGTGATGATGTCGGGCACCAGCGCCAGCAGGTCGTCGCCGGCACGCGCCACGAGGTTCTCGTTCTGGAAGGTGATGACGCAGGGCCTGTCCTGGCCGCGGTCCGGCGCGATGGTGACGGCGCCGCGGGTGAAGCCCTCCAGCGTCTGCCGGTCGAGATCCACCACCTTGCCCGAGAAGATCCGCCGGGCCGCGCCGTAGCTCGTCGTGGCGATGAACGCTTCCAGCTCCTCGAACGGGTCCTGCCGGCGGCTGCGCGCGGTGCGGATGATCTGTCCGATCCGCCGGGCAAGCGTCAGCGTGTGCTTGACCGAGGCGCGGCGCACCTCGGCACCCGACATCGGATAGTTCGAGAAGTAGGCGACGCCCCCGCAGCGGATCGTGATGCCACGGGCGATCCACTCCATCCGGTGGGGGTCGTCGGTGCGGATCGTGGCATGGTCGCCCTTCTTGTCGGCGATGCCCATGGGCGTGCAGGCCACCCCCTCGATGGCGAAGGTCTCCATCTGCAACTCGGGAAAGGCGCGGCCCTGCCCGTCGGCGTCGACCACCGGCAGGCCGAGCCGAGCGCCGACATAGAGCGGGATGGTCGAGTTGATGCCGCCCACCTCGGTGGGCATCGTGGCGGTCGCTCTGCGCCCCAGCGCCTCCTCGACGCAGCGCAGCGCCCGGATCGGCTCATCACCCGAGGGGATCTTCTCCAGCAGCACGGTCGGGGCGCCCATCATCGCGGTGGGCATCACCAGCGCGTCGTCGGGCAACTCGTCGGGGTCGACGATCTCGATCCGGCGGCCCGCGCGGAGCTGGCCCTTGACCATCAACCCGCCGATATGCGGGTCGCCGCCCCCGCCCGCGCCGAGAAAGGCCGCGCCGGTGCAGAGGTCGTCGACGTCGGAAAGCTGCAGATCCATGGGTGCTCCTCAGATGGGCAGGTTGCCGACGGCCTTGACGCGCAGGCGCGAGGGGTTGCCGGGCAGGTAGCTGATCGGCACCTGCTCGACCTCGATCACCTCGACCGAGCCCTCGGTGGCCCCGGCGCGGATCGCGTTGCCACAGGCCTCCTGCTTGGCGTCGTCGAGCACGGCCGTGCGGTTGGCCTCGGTGATGGCGACGACGCGCTCCACCTCGCCGGCGACCTGCGCGATGGCGGCGCCCACCGCGTTGGCCACGCCCGAATGGGGCGGGCGGACGACCTCGGAGGCGGTCGCCACCTCCCAGTCGACGAGGATCGCGCCGCCGCCGACGACCAGGAGCGGCAGGTCGCGCGCCTCGGTCTTCATCCGTTCGACGTTGTGCTCCACGATCCGGCGCATCTCGGCGCGGGCGGCGGCGACGGTGGCGGCCGGCACATCCGTCACCAGCGCCCGGTCGCCTACCTCGGCCCAGCCGCCTGCCACGGCGATGTCGGTGGCCGTCAGCGTGTCGCCGCCGAAGCAGAGCGCCCTCTCGGTCAGTTCGTAGCCCACCGAATCCGGCCCGATCCGGCGGCCCTCGTCACGCACGATCGAGCCGCCGCCGAGGCCGACGGCCAGCACGTCGGGCATGCGGAAGTTGGTCTTGACCCCGCCGACGTCGACGAAATGCGTCGACTGGCGGGGGAAGCCCTTGCGCAGCATCCCGATGTCGGAGGTCGTGCCGCCGATATCGACGACCATCGCGTCCTCGATCCCGGCGAGGTGCACGGCGCCGCGCATCGAGTTGGTGGGGCCGGAGGCGAAGGTGAGGACGGGATAGCGCTCGACATCCTCCACCCGCATCAACGTGCCGTCGTTCTGCGAGATGAACAGCGGCACATCGAGGCCGAGATCATGCAGCGCGGCGCGGAAGGCGGCGACAACGCGCACGGCGAGGTCCGACAGCGCCGCGTTGATGATGGTGGAGTTCTCGCGCGGGAGCAGGCCGAACTGGCCCAGCTCGGAGGAGAGCGAGATTGCCATGTCGGGCACCTCCTGACGGACGATCTCGGCCGCCCGCGCCTCCATCGCGCCGTTCATCGGCGAGAAGACCGAGGTGACGGCGGCCGCCTTGAGCCCAGCCCGCGCCCAGCCGCGGGCGGCCTCGGCCACCGCACTCTCGTCCAGCGGCGCGATGGGCCGTCCGTCGAACTCGTAGCCGCCGCCGACGAGCGCCACGTTGCGCCCGACCGCGGCGACCAGATCCTCCGGCCAGTCGGTCAGCGGCGGCACGGCGGAAGTGGCCGGCAGGGCGAGCCGCAGGACGCCCACGGGCAGCAGCGACCGGCGCTCGATCACCGCGTTGGTGAACTGCGTGGTGCCGATCATCACGCCGTCGACGGCCGCCGGCCCGATGCCGGCCTCCGCCATTGCCGCGCGGATGGCGGCGACGATGCCCGCGGTCACGTCGCGCGTCGTGGGCGTCTTGTTCCAGCCCGCCACGCCCTGCGGCCCGACGATCACCGCGTCGGTGTTGGTGCCGCCCACATCCACGCCGATCTTCATGTCGTTTCCCCGTCCTGCGCTCGCTCAGGCGAGCGCGAGCCCGCTCTCGGGCCGCCAGTATAGCTGCACGTCCGCTCCGGGCGGCAGCTGCGCGAGCTCGGGCCGGTTGGGCACCTCGACCGTCAGGTGCTGCCCCGCCGCGTCGATCCGGTAGCGGCGCAGCGCGCCCTGATAGGTCTCGTCGGCCACCTTGCCCGTGAGCATCGGCGCCTCCTCGGCGCTCCACGGCTCCAGCCGGATCTGCTCGGGCCGGATCAGGAAGGCGACCTCGGCGCCCGCAGCCAGGCCGGGCTGCGCGAGGCGGGCGGGCACCTGCGCGCCGGCCACCTCCACCGCGCCGCTCGTGCCGTCCGCCCGGGCCAGCCGCGCGGGCAGCAGGTTCGACTCGCCGATGAACTCGGCGATGAAGCGCGAGGCGGGCTGTTCGTAGATTTCCACCGGCGAGCCGATCTGCAACACGCGGCCCTTCTCCATCACCGCGATCCTGTCCGACATGGTCAGCGCCTCGGACTGGTCGTGGGTGACGTAGATCGTGGTAATGCCGATGGCGTGCTGGATGTTCTTGATCCAGAACTTCATCTCTTCGCGCATCTTCTTGTCGAGCGCCGAGAGCGGCTCGTCGAGCAGCAGGATCTCGGGCTCGATCACCAGCACGCGCGCGAGCGCCACGCGCTGCTTCTGCCCGCCGGAGAGCTCACGCTCGAAGCGCTCGTCGTAGCCCGCAAGGCCCACCTGCTCGAGCGCGGCGCCCACCTTGCGGCGGATCGTGGCGGCATCCTCGCCCCGCTCGACCAGCCCGAAGGCGATGTTGTCGAACACGTTCATGTGCGGAAAGATCGCGTAGTTCTGGAAGACGATGCCGATGTCGCGCTTCTCGGGCGGCAAGTGGGTGATGTCGCGCCCGTGCACGTGGATCGAGCCGGTGGTGGGCGCGAGGAAGCCCGCGAGCATCCGCAGCGTGGTGGACTTGCCGCAGCCCGACGGGCCCAGCAGCGAGAAGAACTCGCCTTGCGCGATGCCGACGTCGAGCTGCTCGACGGCCGGTGTACGCCCGAAGCTCTTGGTCACGCCGCGGAATTCGACGAAGGACATGGGGCACCCTCCCTTGGGGGCGGCGGGCCGGCACACCGGCCCGCCTCAGGCGTCAAAGGCCGAAGATCCGGTTGAGCCGGTCGGTGATCTCGAGCTTGTTCTCGACGAAGAAATCCCAGTCGGGCACCCAGAACGCCTCGACCGCCTCGGGCGTGTTCTCCACCCCCGCCTCGGCGAGCACCTGCGTGATGCGCGCCTCGGAGTTGGTCGGCCGCCACAGGAACTCGTCGCCGAAGGCGTTGAGGAATTCGGGGCTCAGCGTCCGGTTCATCAGCGCGAAGGCGAGGCGCTTCTGCATCGGGTCGGCATAGCGGCTGATCGTCTTGGTCTGGGTCAGGATCGGCCGGCTGTCCCACAGCCAGACATCCATCGGCACGCCCTTGCGCTGCAGCGACAGCGCCTCGCCCTCGATATGCACGGCGATGTCCACCTCGCCCCGCTCGATCAGCGAGAGCATGTTGAAGGTGAACTCCGACACCTTCATCGGCATCGCCTCTTCCAGCGCGGCGAAGGCGGCCTGCATGTCGTACTGATCTTCGCCGAACTCGCGGGCCGTGGCCATGAAGAAGGCGTGCATCAGCCCGTTCTCGGTGCCGTAGGTGCCGCGCTTGCCGGCGAACCGCTCCTCCCAGAAGGCGCGGAAGCTGTCGACGGGGCCGCCCTCGATATCGGTGCGGTAGGCGTAGACATAGGGCATGTAGGCCCAGGTGATGCCGGTGCCCGAGGCGAAGGCGAACTCCCAGCAATTGGCGGCGTTGGGCACGTTCTCGCGCACCTCGTCGGTAGTCAGGAAGTAGTCGCCCGCCTGCTTGGTCTGGGTCAGGTTCGGCAGGTTCCAGTTGCAGATGTCGAAGACGGGGTCCTGCGGCCCCTGCGTGACGAACTTGGGGAACCAGGGGAACGAGCTGTCCCAGTTGACGGTGCAGTTGAAGTCTTCCTCGAACTGGTCGACCAGCGCGGCGCGCACGAACTCTTCCCAGCCGCCGCCCCATTCGCCGATGTTGAGTGTCGCGCCGCCGGCGTCGAACACCTCGCCGTCATAGGTGACGTCCTGCGCCCAGGCGTGGTTGATGAACGGCGCCGAGAGCGCGGCGGCCGCGCCGCCCTTGAGCAGCGTGCGCCGCGTGGGGGTGATGAGCTTGCGTGTCATGGGTCGGTCTCCCTGTCGGTGGGTTATTGGCCCTGCTGGCGCTCCAGCAGGCGGCGGATGTTGACGAGGCGGTTGGTCAGCAGGACCGAGGCGATCACCAGCGTGATGGCGAAGATGCCGGCGGCGGCGGCCGAGGGGTCGAACTGGTAGCGCAGCGAATTGTACATCGCGATCGGCAGCGGCTCGGCATTGGGCGCCGAGAGGAACAGCGACACCTCGAACTGCCCGAAGCTGACGATGAAGGCGAAGATCGAGCCGGCCTGGATGCCCTGGCTGATGTTGGGCAGCGTCACCTTGCGGAAGGCCCGCCACGGCGAGGCGCCGAGCGAGCGCGCGGCTTCCTCCAGCGAGTCGTCGTAGGCCGCGAGCGCCGCGCCCACGGTGCCGATCACGTAGGGCGTCGAGTAGAGGATGTGGCCGATCCACAGGCCCCAGATGGTGCGCGACAGCCCCATCCCCGAGTAGATGAAGAAGGCGAAGAGCGCGAAGCCGACCACGACACCCGGCAGCACGACGGGCGACAGGAAGAAGGCGCGCAGCGCCGCCTTGCCCACCACGTCGGACCGGGCGAGGAACAGTGCGGCCGCCGTGCCGAGGATGGTGGCCACCACCATCGTCATCAGCGCCAGCCGGAACGAGAAGAAGAAAGCCGAAAGGTACTTCTCCGATTGCAGGAAGGCGGCGACCCAGCGCAGGGAGAGGCCCTCGGGCGGGAAGGTGAGGAACTCGCCCGCCGTCAGCCCCGCCAGCACCACCACGAAGATCGGCAGCAGCATGTAGGCGAAGCCGACGACCGCCAGCGCCATCATCGGCCAGGGGATCGCGCGCTCGGTCACGCCCGGCCTCCCGAGGCGCGGGCGCCGACGCGCAGGTAGATCGCCACCGCGCCCGCGGAGAGCAGGAACAGGATCACCGCGATGGTCGCCCCGAACTGGAAGCGAGCGCCCTCGGCCACCTGCTGGAAGATGTGGATCGGCAGCACGCCCACGCGGAAGCCGCCCATCAGCGCCGGCACGATGTAGGACGAGATCGACAGCGCGAAGACGAGAAGCGAGCCCGACAGGATGCCCGGCAGCGACATCGGCAGCGTGACGCGGAAGAAGGCCCGCCGCCGCGAGGCCCCGAGCGAGCGCGCCGCTTCTTCCAGGCTCGGGTCGATGCCGCGGATCACGCCCACCAGCGCAGCACACGTCGCAGGTTGAACGCATCGGCCGCGCGGAACGCCTTGTCCTCGTAGACGGCCACATGGGCCTCGACGAGCAGCCTGTCGCTCAGCAGATCGGCGCCGCACTCCGCCTCCGGCCCAAAGGTGGCGTCGACGCTCTGGAGCAGGCGCCGCGCGCCGCCAGGGTCGCCCATCTTGGCCTTGTAGAACGCCGCGCCGAGAACGGCCTGCGGGAAGGCGCCGATCTCTTCCGGGGAAGGGTCGAGCGCAGCGATATCCGGCGCGTCCGAGGCGTCACGCATGAAGCGACGCCAGCCGCCTGCCCGCTCGAGGTCGGCCAGCACCGCGGCCACAGGTCTGGAAGGCGTGTCTTGCACCGGGGGTCCCGCAGACATCCTGCAATACCGCCCACGATACCGATCAGGCGCCGGTCGCGCCATCGGCGGGCGCGCACGACGCGCCGAGCGCCGGGCGGAGATCCTGCAGAAGGGTGCCTGCGGCGCACCGTCGGCTTCTTTTGATCTCCCCGAGGCCGCAGGTCGTCCTGCGGTTCACCGCTCCTCCTGGCCGGGCTGACCATGGAGAGTAGCCAATCCAGGCGTGGGAGCGCGTCATGGTCGACGACCTCACGGGTCTGGACGCGACCAACGGCTCTGTCCTGCCGGCCTTCATCGGCACCGTGCCGGGCGGCACGGTGCCGTTCACATGGTTCCGCCTGGGCGCAGATCGAGGCGACGCCGGCTCGCCGCAAAGGCTTGCACCACGACAGGGGCGCAACCGGTCGCGCAAGGGCATCCTCTCGCGGGGCTGCGCGACGGGCTTCGCTACGGGGTTTGCGACGGGGCTGCGGGAACAACCGCGGCCGTGGACGCGATGACGCCGCGAGCCGCAACCGCGAAAGGGTCTTGCCATGCGTGACGCTGTCGTCGCCGTCATCTCGCAGCCGGCGTTCCTCGCGGGCTGGCTCGTGCTGTCGCTCCTCTGCATCGGCCTTCTGGTGCGCGATCTCGCCCAGGCCAACCCCGAGATCGGCCGACTGATGAAGGTCGTGTGGGGCCTGACCGTCTTCTATTCGGGGCCCATCGGCCTCGCCATCTACTGGACGACGGGGCGCAAGCAGATCGCGACCGACTCGATCTGGCGGCGCGGCTGGCGCTCGACGGCGCATTGCTACTCGGGCTGCGGCATGGGCGAGATCGTGGGTCTTTTGATCGCCGTCGGCCTGCTCGCGCTGGCGACCTGGGCCACGGCGCTGCTGACGTTCGCCTTCGCCTTCACCTTCGGCCTTGCGCTCACCGTCGGCCCGCTGATGCAGGACGGGGTGCCGTTCGGCACCGCCCTGCGCGACGGGATCACCAGCGAGACGGCCTCGATCGTCGTCATGGAGGTGGTGGCGATCGGCGTCGATCTCTGGCTCGCGGGCGGGGCGGGCCTGGGCGACGTGCTGTTCTGGTCGTCGCTCGTCGTCTCGCTGAGCCTCGGTCTGCTCGCGGCCTGGCCGGTCAACGTGGCGCTGGTCGCGCTGGGAGTGAAGGAGGGCATGCACGATCCGCGCGAGATGGCCGCGCAGGCGCAGACGTGAGGATCGCTCATCGCGCCAGCACGGTCTGGGTCAGGATGGCGAGGGCGTAGACGCCGAGGATGGCGAAGCTCTCGACCCCGATGCCCGCCGGCCCGTGCCGCTGGCGGTAGAGCTGGCCGATTGTCATGATCGCCGTCATGATGAGGCCGGCGACCAGCCAGAAGATGTCGGACGGGCCGACGGCATGGTAGAGCGACCCCTCGCGATAGCCGAGATCCGAGAGCGTCAGGAACAGCGTGTCGAAGGTGTTGCCGCCGATGATCCCGCCGATGGCGAGCTGCAACGCGCCGCGCCGCACGGCCGCGAGCGTGGTGACAAGCTCCGGCAGCGAGGTCACGACCGCCGTGCCGACCGCTCCGACGACCGAAGCGGACAGCTCGAAGCGGTCGGTCAGGACACCGGCGGTGCGAGCGATCGCCCAGCCTGCCGTGCCCATGGCCAGCATCAGCAGGAAGAAGCGGCCCGCCAGCGCGACGGTCGAGCTGTCCCTCGCCTCGGGCTCGTCGGGTTCGTCGGGTTCGGTGTCCGAGGTGTCGACCGGCTCCCACATCGGCTCCTGCCGCACCTTGCGGGTAGCGAAGACGCCGAGCGCGTAGATCGCCACGATGGCGAGCGAGGCGGGATGCACGGCGAAAAAGGCGACCTCGGGCGTCGTCCACGCGAGCAGCGGGATGGCCAGCAGCAGCATCAGCACCGTCGCCTGGAAGACGTTGGCGAGGTCGGCCGCCGCGTGCTCCAGATTGGCCTTTCGGTGCAGCAGGTCGGCCGCCGCGAGAAAGGCGGTCTGCGCGGCGATCCCGCCGATGCCGTTGGAGAAGGCGAGCGAGGCGCGCCCCTCCATCGCCGCCGTCAGAGAGACGAGCGTGCCCGAGAGCGAGGTGGCGGCACCGAGAAGCACACCGCCCACAAGCGCCTCGCCGAGGCCGGTGCGGTCGGCCAGCCTGTCGGCCATGCCGGTCATCCGGGTGCCGCCGACGAACACGGCAAGGGCGGCCGCGGTGAAGATAGCGAGCAGGATGGGCGTCGAGAGATCGGAGAACATCGCCCGTCAACGAACGGCGCGGCGGCTTTGTTCACGCCTGACGCTCCGGTCACGAGCGGGGCGCCGGGGCGCGGGCCTTAATCGTCCGTTCAGCCTGAGCGAGCCATGGTCGCAGGGAAGAGAGCTGCGCAGGGGAGGCCCGATTCGATGAACCTGACCGACATGCTCGCCGCCGAGCGCCGCGCCCGCCTCGCCGCCGAGCGCAAGCTCGAGCTCAAGTGCCGCGAGCTGTTCGAGGCCAACCGCAAGCTGTCTCAGCACGCGCTCTCGCTGTCGGGCCAGGTGATCGAGAAGCGCGACGAGGCCGAGAAGCTCAAGGAGCAGTCGGAGCAGGTTCGCGCCGACCTGCAGCGCGCCGAGCAGCATGTCGAGACGGTCGAGCGCCGCCTGTGGGATTCGGTCGAGACGATTACCGACGGCTTCGCCGTCTTCGATGCCG
Organism: Rhodovulum sp. 12E13; assembly: GCF_003340565.1. GTDB lineage: Bacteria > Pseudomonadota > Alphaproteobacteria > Rhodobacterales > Rhodobacteraceae > HLUCCA09. Next base: position 23,174 of record NZ_QPLK01000027.1, read on the forward strand.
AGGACAGGCTGATCGCCGCCAATACCGCGTGGTTGTCGATCTTTCGCTTCTCGCAACGGATCGGGCCGGGCTCGCTCTATCTCGAGGTGCTGCGCTGCGCCGTCGAGGAGGGCCACGTCGTGCTCGACGACGCCGATCGCGGCGACTGGATCGCGCGCATGCTCGAACGGTGGGATGCGCCGCCGCCGCTGGAGCCGGTGACCATCCGCACCGTATCTGGCGCATGGTATCGCCTCGTCGATCGCCGCTCGCGCGACGGCGACATGGTGTGCCTCGCCCAGGACGTGACCGCGCTCAAGCAGCGCGAGGGCGAACTCGACGAGGCACGCCACCGCGCCGAGGCCGCCAATCGCGCCAAGTCCGCCTTCCTCGCCAACATGAGTCACGAGCTGCGCACGCCGATGAACGGTGTCGTGGGCATGGCCGACATGCTGCTCGAGAGCGATCTCGACGAGGAGGCGACCATGTATGTCTCGACGATAAAGTCGTCGGGCGAGGCCCTGCTCGAGATCATCAACCACGTCCTCGACTTCTCCAAGATGGAGGCGGAGCGGCTGGTCCTGCGCCCCGAGCCCTTCGACCTCGAGCGCCTGCTGCACGAGGTCGTCACGCTGCTGACGCCGTCGACCCGCGACCGGTCGCTCGGCCTGCATGTCGACTACGACGTGTTCCTGCCGACGTCGCTGACGGGCGATGCCATGCGCATCCGGCAGATCCTGATCAACCTCGTCGGCAACGCGGTAAAGTTCACCTCCGAGGGTCACGTGCTGATCCGCGTCGTGGGCTTCGAGGCCGATGCCGACGGGGGCGAGGGCGACGGCGACGAGGGCGAGGCTGACGGGCCGCGCCTGTGGCGGCTGCACCTCACGGTCGAGGATACCGGCATCGGCATCCCCGCCGACATGCAGGAGCACATCTTCGGCTCCTTCGCCCAGGTCGAGAGCGAGAAGAACCGTTCGTTCGAGGGCACGGGGCTGGGCCTTTCCATCTCGCGGCAGCTGGTCGAGCTCATGGGGGGCGAGATCTGGGTCGAGTCGGAAGAGGGGAGCGGTGCCTGCTTCGGCTTCTCCCTGACGCTGCCGGCCGCCGAGCCGTCGCGCCGGCCAATGCCGCGGGTCGAGCCGCATCTGGGCCGGGCTCTGCTCGTTGCGCCGCCCAGCCTCGACGCCGACATCATGACCCGACAGTTCGCCCAGCTCGGCCTCGACGTCACGCGCGCCACGACCGGCAGCGAGGCGCTCGAGATCGCCCTCGCCGTGCCGCGCCCGCAAATCGTCGTGCTCGACGAGACCCTGCCCGACACGACCGGGCAGGCGTTGGCCGAGGTGCTGGCCGAGTCCGGCGCGGCGGCCGCGCGCCTGCTGGTCTGCGCCAGCCTGCATGACGCCCAGCGCGCCGAGGCCGACCTCGCGCTGATGGATGCCGCGGCGCGGCCGATCCATGGCGTGCTCACCCGGCCCGTGCTGCGCGGTCAGCTCTTCGAGGCGCTGGCGCACCTGCCCGACGCCTCGGTCTTTGCCCCGGACCCGCCGCCGCAGCCAGGCGCGCCTGCCCTGCCCGTGCCCGAAGAGGCCGGCGCGCCTGTCGCCGGACCGCTCGATGCCGGGGCCCCGCCGCCCGCGCGGGACACCGCCTGGGCCACCCCGACTGCCGGCGAACCGGGCGCGGAGACGTTGCCGGCCGCCACGTGGGCCGGGGATGGTCGCGACACGGCAGCCGCCGTCCAACGCGACGTGGGCGTCGGTGACCCCGGGCCGCAGGCCTCCAGCGGGGCCGCCCCCCACCTCGACGAGGCGGGCCGGCCGAAGACAGACGACCCCGATCCGGAAACGCCCGAGGCGCACGGACCCGAGGCGCACGGACCCGAGGCGCACGGGCCCGAGGTGCACGGGACCGAGGTACACGCGCCCGAGGTACACGGGCCCGAGGCGCAAAGGCCCGAGGCGCATGGGCCCGAGGTGCATGGGCCCGACGTGAATGGACAGAGGGTGAATGGGCCAGGGGCTGGCAAGCAGGAGTCCGGCGTCCACAGGACCGACGCGCCCGCCGCTACGGAATGCGAGCCGACGGAGACCGGCCTGCCTGCGCAGGAGCCCGGCCTGGCGGCGTCTGGCGAGGTCGAGGCCGACCCTGCGGCGCCCATTCCCTTCCCCGCGGCGGCCAGTGCCCCTGCCCGCCCGATGCGCGTGCTGGCCGCGGAGGACAACAAGACCAACCGCTTCGTGCTGGCCAAGATGCTGCGCGACCTCGAGATCGAGCTCGACTTCGCCGAAGACGGGCGCAGGGCGGTCGAGAAGGTCGCCGAACGCGCGCCCGACCTCGTGCTGATGGACATCTCGATGCCCCGGATGGATGGAAAGGAGGCTGCCCGCGCCATCCGCGCCGCCGAGGCGGAGGCCGGCGCCCCCCGCGTGCCGATCGTGGCGATGACCGCCCATGCCCTCGCAGGCGACCGCGAAGAGATTCTCGCTTCGGGGATCGACCGCTACATGACCAAGCCGCTCAAGCGGGCGCTCATCGTGGCCGAGGTGCTCGATCACTGCCCCGCGGGGTGCCTGCCCCCCGCCGGAGACGCCAAGGCCGTCGCCGGCTAGAGGCGATCGTGCCCCGAGTGGCGCGCGGCTGCCGGGTCAATCCCCGTCCGATTGCCAGCGCTCGAGGATGTGGCGCGCCACCATCAGGTCGAGATGCGCGCCCCCGCCGTTCTTGCACAGCGTGATGTCGTCGGGGTCGCGGGTGAATCGGTCGAGTTCGTAGAAGTCGGCCACCACGTCGCCTGCCGTGATCACGCCGCGGGCGATCGGATCCTTCAGCTCGCCGATGTGATCGAGCACCGTCTCGCGGCTGTCGACGAAGACACGCGACCGCGTCAGCGCTGCATCGTCGGCCTCGCGCATGTCGGCCCGGAACGCGCCGATCAGGTCGACATGCTGGCCCGGCCGCAGCCACGCTCCCTGCAGCACCGGGTGCACCGACATCGTGGCGCAGCAGATGATGTCGGCCGTCCGCGCCGCCTGCTCGAGATCGGGCGCGACCGCCGCGCCCGTCTCGGCGGCCAGCTTCTCGGCCCGGTGGCGGGTACGGTTCCACAGCGCGACGCGCGCGTCGGGAAAGGCGGCGCGGTAGGCCGCTGCCATCGCGCCCGCCACCGTGCCGGCCCCGACGATCAGGATGCCCCGCACGCGCGGCGGCGCAAGGCGGCGCGCGGCGAGCAGGCTGTCGGCCGCGGTTTTCCACCTGGTCAGAAGATGAAAGTCGACCATCGCCTCGAGCGCCCCGTCGACGTCACCGTAGAGCGCGACGCCGCCGTTGATCGTGGGCCGCCCGCGGGCTGCATTGCCGGGAAAGACGGTGGCCGTCTTGACCAGCGCCCCCATGCCGTCGATCCAGGCTGCCCGCGAGAGCAGCGTGTCGGAGCCACGGGTGAGAAAGGTGTCGCCGAGCTCGGCCCGCGGCAGGGCGTGCCCGGCCGCGATGGCATCGCTCACCGCGATCCAGTCGAGCCGCTCTCCGGCGTCGAAGGGGATCATGGGCACGTTCATGCGCGCTCCCTCTCGGTCTGCGGTCGGGCGATTGGCATGGTCCCTCCTTTACACGGGGCGCGGTCGAGCGCAGGTAAAGACCCGCGCGCGCCCGAAAGGCAACCCGCGGCGGCGCGGAAGGTTCGGCCACGCGCCGGACGCAGGCAAGAGGGAGACGACACATGCATCTGCTCGTGCTCGGCGCCACCCGCGGGATCGGCCGGCAGACGGTCGACCGCGCGCTCGACGAGGGCCACACCGTGCGCGCCGTCGCCCGCACTCCCGGCGACCTGCCGGAGCGGGAGGGGCTGGAGGCCATGACCGGCGACGCCACGAATCAGGACGACTTGCGCCCTGCCCTCGTGGGCGTCGACGCGGTGATCTTCGCCATCGGGCTCGGACGGGCCACCGCGCGGTTCTGGCAGCCGACGCGGCTGTTTTCGTCGGCCACCCAGGCGCTGCTGCCGATCATGGAAGAGACCGGCCCGAAGCGGCTGCTCGCGGTCACCGGATTCGGCGCGGGCGACAGCGCGCAGGCCATGAGCCTGATCGAGCGCGCGGGCCACCGCGCCATCCTCGGCCGCGCCTATGCCGACAAGGACCGGCAGGAGGACATGATCAAGGCATCCGGCCTCGACTGGACGATCGTGCGCCCCACGATCCTGACCGATTGGCCCGGCACGGGGCACTACCAGGTGCTCTCCGACCCCGCGACATGGCGCAACGGCCTCATCCCGCGCGGCGACGTGGCCCATTACCTCGTGCGCGCCGCCGCCGAAGGGCTGAACGTGCGCGACGCGGTCGTGCTGACACGCTAGCCCGCCCGGCGTCGCTACCGGCCGGCGCCGCCACGGGCTGCCCTCACGCGAGCGGGTCGTCCATGACGCCCACGAGCCTGATGGCGAACGCGTCCTGCGCGGCGTCGGCCAGCGTGTCGATCCGGTCGCGCGCCGCGGCAAGGCTCGCATCCGGAGCGCTGCGGACATAGAGGTCCATCACGTCATGCGCGCCTTCGACGTCGGTGAGACCGTGTATGGCGGCGTAGGACAGGCCGATGGCTCCCTTGTCCTCGACCGTTCGCTGGTCGGCCTCGGCGGTGCTGTTGGCCTTTGCCCCCCGTATCAGTTCGAGCATGAACTCGCCGCGGCTGACCTCGCCCCGGTCGAGCTGGTCGAGCCACCAGGCCCGTCCGCCGGGGTCGGGCGCGCGTTCGAACAGGTTGAGATACGCCGCGTCGATCAGGGCGGCGTTGCTTCCGCCGGGCGGATAGAGCGCCTGGGTCTCGTCCTGCTCGAAGAATATCTCGGCAATCTCTTCGAGGGGCGTCCCCCGTGCCAGCACCGAAGCCCAGAAGTGAAAGCCCGGCGCGTCGGGCGCCCGGTCGAAATAGGCCACGTACATCTCGGAGAACGTCAGCAATTCCTCGGGCGCGAGCCGGCCGGCCTGCGTCAACTCGCCCAGCCTGACCTGGCTGCCGTCGGCGAACCACGCCTGCCCGCTGTCGAACTGCGCGAATTCGACGTCTACCAGCTTGTCGGCGCCGGACGGCCCGACGAGCCACCCTCCGTCCGGCTGCACGCGCAGCTCATGGGCGTGCAGCGAGCCGTCGAAGCGCGCCACGTCCGCGCCCGGCCCGCCGATCAGGATGTCGGTACCCGGGCCGCCCTCGAGCACGTCGTCGCCGGCGCCGCCGTTCAGCGTGTCGTTGCCGGCGCCGCCCGACAGCGTGTCGCTGCCCGCCCCGCCCTCGATGATGTTGGACGCGCCGTTGCCGGTGACACGGTCGGCCCCCGATCCGGTGCGTGCGTTCTCGATGACCGAGCCGGGCGCGATGGTGAGGTTGCCCCTGAGCCCGAGGATATCTGAGGTCGCACCGGGCGCGAGGTCCAGCCGCACGCCGGAGGGGTCTCCCGACAGGTCGATCCAGTCGATGCCACCCGTGTCGACGATCGTCTGTGCCGTGGGCGACGGCGCCGAAAGGAACATCCCGAGCGGGCCTTTGGCGGTGCTGTCCTCGCCGTAGCGCGTGTCGGCCCGCTCCGTCTCGACCGGCCCGTAGAGGCGGGCCATCGCCACCGTGTCGGCCACCTGGGGTGTCAGCGGTATGGCGTGACTGGCGTCGAGGCCGGGGGGCGCGTCCTGCGGGAAGTAGGACATGGCCGACATCTGCCAGCTGTCGTTGGCGAACGTTGCGTCAGCCGAGAAGGTGGCGTCGGCGTTGTAGGGGCCGGGGTGGCCGAGGCCGAGCGCGTGCCCGATCTCGTGGAGGAAATAGAAGTAGGCGCGGCCGCCGATCTCGGCGCCGAAGCGGTCGATCAGGGCCTTGTCGACGTTCACCTCGGCCCGCTCGATCGTCTGGCCCCTCAGGCGGCTCGGGCCACCGAAGCCGCCGGGCTCCTCGTCGTCGAAGGTGATGTCGGCGTCGGGCGTCGCCTCGGAGAAGCTGATGCCGGTCACGGCGCCCCACGCGTCGAGGGCGGCGCGGGCGAGATCGCGCCCCGGCCCGGTCAGGCCCGAAAGATCGACACTCAGCGCGCGGTCCGTCCCGGGCTCGAACGCGAAGGGGCCGGGCCGTCCGATGAAGTCGGCCCAGAAGCCGACGGTCAGGTAGTCGGCCACCTCTTCGGGCGTGAGCCAGGGCAGCGGGGCCACGGCGGGGGCAGAGGGGTGCGGGCCGGTCAGGGCAGCCTGGGCGCAGATCTGGCACATGGTGTCGTGTCCTCGGCGTGAAGCGGGCCTTGCCCGTTGCTCCTCGGTTACTTTTGCTGAGCGGCGGCGCCATACCGGCACCATTGTGGCAAGATCGCGGATGGTGTCGCGCTTTCGCGGGAATTGTCGCCTGCGATAATGGCGCTTGGCGCATCCGCGCGGGCCGGTCCGGCGCGCCAGGCGAGGCCGTCGATCCGACTGCGGTCGCACGCTGCCGCAAGCTGCCGCGGATGAGCGGCGGGCAGGGCCGCTCGACCGCCCGGGCGGCCACGGCGATCGCCTTGTAGGTAAAGAACTGTTGCATGAGCCCGCGACGACGCCGGGCCTCGGCCGGCCCCGCCCGGGCAACCGCGGCGGCGCGACGGCCGTGCAGGGCCCGCCCCGAAACATCGAGGCTCTAAGGGAACATCGGTGCGGTGGTGTGGTTACGACCTCGCGCCCGACAGGGCGTAGCACTCGGGCGGCCACGATCCCTTGACCCCTGTCCCCATCGTGGCCGCCCACCCCGCAGCGTGCGCCGGGCATCACGGCACGCGGCTTACCTTCGCCACCCGGGGCAGGTTCCCGTGCTCTGCCAATGCGCACGAGACGCGGGAACGATGGGCGAGGGAAATCGCAGCCGGTCGTGGCGGTCTCTCATGCCTTGCCGGCCGGCCCGGTCCGGGCGGAACCCGCTTTTCTCGAAAGGAGCCATGTCATGCTAGGATGGGCCCTCGCCTTTCTTCTGCTCTCCCTCGTTGCCGCGCTGTTCGGCTTCGGCGGCATCGCCAGCGCCTCGGCCGGGATCGCGCAGATCCTGTTCGTCCTGTTCCTCGTGCTGTTCGCCGTCACCGTGGTCGTGCGCCTCGTGCGCGGCCGCTGAGCGACACGGCACAGAGTGGACAAGGGGTCGGGGCCACGCTCCGGCCCCTTTTCGTGGGGCCGCGGAACGAAAAAAGCCCGCGCAAGCGCATCGCACGGGCAGTCGACCGACGGAACACAGGGAGGAAGTTCGCCGGTGGGAAAACGATGTGGTGACGGTCAGGCCGCGTCGCGGTTGACGTGGCGCTGGGCGATCTCGGTGAAGCGCTTGTCGCCGTCGTACGACTTGTCGAGACATTCCTGCGCCGCGTCGCGCTCGGCCTCGAGACCCAGCCGCTCGGCGAAGGCACGGATCGTGCCATAGCCCGAGATCGCGTAGTGGGCCATGCGCTGGTACTGGGCGATGATCGCGGCGTCGCGCACGTCATCGTCGTGGAACTCGGTGTTGAACACGTCGTCCTGCGCCTCGGCCACGAGGCCCTCCATGCCCTTGCAGTGCTCGCCGGTCGCGTCGGCGCCCTGGGCGCGGGCCAGTTGGTCCATCGTGTCGCGGCCGCGCTCGATGCCCTTCACACCGTCGATCAGCGCCGCCTTCAGATCCTGCGCGGTGGCCGCGTCGGCCAGACGGCGCGTCATGCCGTGGGACTGGATGCAGGCGCTGTGCATGTCCTGCACCTGCTCGATGTAGAGATCCCGAAGCGTGTCCTTCGCCATCGTCAGTCTCCTTGTCCTGTTCGGGGGTGGCGCCTGCGTGCCGGCGTGCCACCGTTACAGCGGCAACGGGAACAGCGGGGGAGTGTTCCGCCGCGACGCCCCTTCTTTGGGCCGCCCGTCAGCCGGCCTTCACGCGTCCGCGTAGTGTCTCCGCCCCGGGCCCGCTCTCGCCTGCCTTGCCCTTTCCGGCCGCTTGCGTCCGGTCGGGCACGGCCAAGCCGAGCGGTGGCAGGCGCAGGACCTGCCCGGTCGGTTCGGATAGTGTCCCACGGCGTGGTGTAGGAGCGCCGACCCTCGGAGAGGTCAGGGCTTGATCAGGTCGCCACGGCGGGCAGCCTGACGTTGGGATTGTCGGTGACGCGGGCGAGCGTTTCA